>NZ_CP150298.1:4800000-6875404 GCF_045040625.1 Paenibacillus sp. FSL H8-0260 | reverse complement strand
AGACTGTCACTCCTTTAAATCTTCCAAATGTGGCATCAGCCATGAAGTGGAAATGTCGAAGAAAATAGGTTGGTGCTGATATTTATCCCCAGTAGGCAATATGAAGAGACAAAAAAATATGGATAAATTTGATTTGTTCACAACTTTATCCACAGCTTGTTGATAATTAAGAGAACAAACAAATCTATTCACATTCAAAAGTAATACCATCATAGCAAAACGCCCCTTGTTTTTCAATGAGCAGGGCTATTTTATCCACAAATTCAAGCACTTGTGTACAATTATTAGGAACACCACTACATATTGTTGATAATTTGTTTACGGTTCGACACTTTACGCCAAAGGTTCGATAATTTTATACACAGGTTGTGCTCAACTGTGAGTAGTCGACTTTATTTTTTGATCACAGGTGGATAACTGTCATATCTTGTGGATTACTTTTTTCCTGGGGAGAGTTGTGGATAAAAACCTGAGCTTGAGGGGGAGGAACAAGCCGGTTACTAGGTTGACTTTTGCTCATAAAATATGTTTAAATATATAAAGGTGTTTTCTGTAAGGATATGTCTCGATATATAAAAATGATAATTCTTGTAGATACTGTCCCTACTATAAGGACGGCTTAGTCCGTTTCTGCTTATATGACAGTAATTAAGTTCCTGTAAGGGAGGTGCAATTATGAGACCGACATTTAGACCAAATGTGAGCAAACGTAGTAAGGTTCACGGTTTCCGTAAAAGAATGAGCACGAAAAACGGCCGTAAAGTGCTGGCAGCTCGCCGCTTGAAAGGCAGAAAAGTTTTGAGTGCGTAAGTTAGGCCACTAAGGGACCACTGCGGTGGTCTTTTTTTACTGCTTTTTATTATTATTGCTCTGCAAAAGTCTAGGATCTCGCTTAATGCGCTAGCTACACTTTGCGGGGCTATTTAACGTATATTGAGAAATATTTTGTGAGAAGTTGAAATTATTTTTCCTACTATATATAGAAGCTTAATTTCAGCACAGCAAATGTAGTCGTTTATGGCTGCTTGCAAATGCCTATACTATTAGAAGAAAAAATTCGGAGGGACACTTAAACCGGATTTTTATGAAGGAGATTCCCGTGCACAAAAAGTTACGTTTACGAAACCGTGCCGACTTCAGTCGTGTATACCGCCATGGGAAGTCATTTGCGAATCATCAATTTGTAGTGTATTGGTTTGGCAAAAAAGAGGTAGAGCGATTTAGAGTAGGTGTGTCTGTTAGCAAAAAGGTCGGAAACGCGGTTGTCCGTAACCGTATGAGAAGATTAGTTAAGGAAATCGTCCGTCACCATGAACCTGAGATTGCAGGTGGCTTAGACATGGTGTTTATCGTAAGAAAAGGAGCGCTTTCCATGGAGTATGCAGAGCTCGAAAAAAGTGTGCTGCATGTGCTTCGTAAAGCCAAGCTACTCAAGGCTTCCCGCAAATAAAGGGTGCTTAAGAGGCTTGTTTATTTGTATTCATAATTATGGTATGATTTACGGTGGAATGGAATGTTTAAGAGAGGGGTTTTGAAGTGTCTCTAATGAAGACTAGACGAGGAAAATGGTTTCTCCTCATCACGGTAATGGTGTTGTCGTTAGCTGTTCTGTCGGGATGCGCTCCGTCGGCTGCTGTCACGCACACTACGGAGGATTTGAAGAATGGAGGCTTCTGGCAAAGTAATGTAGTGTATTATTTCGCCATTGCCTTGGACAAGTTTGCAGATTGGTTTAACGGAGAATATGGTTTAGCCGTACTTGTGATGGTTATTATTGTCCGCACGTTGATTCTTCCGCTTACTATTAAACAGGTGAAGAGCTCGCGTGCAATGCAAGCCATTCAACCGGAACTCCAAAAGATCCAGAAAAAATATAAAGACACACCTGAAAAGGTGCAGCAAGAAACAATGCGTTTGTTCCAAGAAAATAAGGTTAACCCAATGGCGGGTTGTTTACCGCTGATCGTACAAATGCCTATCTTTATCGCTCTCTACAACTCGATCTACTATAATCCACATCTACGGGAGCATACCTTCTTGTGGCTGGAGCTTGGTAAACCGGATCATCTGTTTATCTTGCCAGTACTAGCAGCATTAACAACATTTATTCAAACTAGAATGATGACCAAAATGAACCCAGTGCAACAACAAGGGCCAATGCAGTTCATGATGATGATCTATCCAGTTCTGATCTTCGTTATGTCGTACAACTTCCCTGCAGCCTTGCCATTATACTGGGTGTACAGTAACCTTTACACTATTATTCAGAACTACTTCTTATACCGCAACAACGATAAACACAAATTGGCAATCGCAAGTGCTGTAAAAAGTACAGATGACTCCAGTCCTGCTCCGAAGAGCAAAGGCGGCAACAAGTCATCGAAGGGAGCCAAAAAGTCAAAATGAGCAAAGTCGTCGCAACAGGGAAAACCATTGAAGAAGCTGTAGAACGGGGACTAACCCAGCTTGGAGTTCAAAAGGACCGGGTAACGGTCAACGTACTTGAGCAGCCATCAAGAGGATTCCTGGGATTGATCGGTGCGAAAGGTGCCAAGGTTGAACTAACCTTGATAGCCGAAGCCGCACCGGCATCAGCGGCGAGTGCTCCGTCACTGCCTCAACAGTCAGCAAGAGAGAGCAAACAGGAGGCCATCGGCGGTGTGCCACGCCAAGATTCCGGACAACCGGTGGAGGAAGCTTACCAAGAAGCCGTTCATTTCATTGTGGATGTCGCTAAGAGCATGGGGCTCGAAGTGGAGGTAGAAATCGTCCACACCAAGGAATCCACGATTCTGCAAATTTCCGGTCCAGATTTGGGACTGTTAATTGGCAGAAGAGGACAAACTCTCGATGCTCTACAGTATTTGGCTAATATTGTAGCTAACCGTTATTCCGACAGTTTTATACGGCTTGTGTTAGATGCAGAGAACTTCCGTGAGCGCCGTAAAAAAACGCTTGAAGAGCTGGCTGATCGTTTAGCCGGACGTGTAATTCGCACTCGTAAAGAGGTTGTATTGGAGCCAATGTCTCCTCAGGAGCGCAAGATTATCCACTCCAGGTTACAGGATCACCGGCAAGTGAGTACCCTCAGTAAAGGCGAAGAGCCAAATCGCCGCGTCGTTATAACCTTGAAGTAAAGACTATATGGATGCAATGACTCCTTGACCAATGTAAGGGGTCATTGTTTTTTTAAAAATAAAAGAACGTTTCTATTCAAAAAATATAAGTTTTGGGGTGAAAAACAGCATGCTTAGTGACACCATTGCTGCCGTATCGACGGCATTAGGCGAGGGAGGAATTGCTATTATTCGGGTAAGTGGCCCACAGGCTATTTCCCAAGTGGCACCATTATTTCGTAGCCGAGTTCCATTAACTGAAGCGGAATCGCATACCGTTCATTACGGACATATCGTCAGTCCTGATAACGGAGAGAAGATGGAAGAAGTGTTGGTAACCGTTATGAAAGGACCACGTTCTTTTACGACAGAGGATGTAGTAGAGATCAGTGCTCATGGCGGTGTAATTTCTGTAAGAAGAGTGATGGACTTACTTCTGCAGCAGGAGATAAGGTTAGCCGAGCCGGGGGAGTTCACCAAGCGTGCTTTCTTGGGCGGACGTATCGATTTATCGCAGGCTGAGGCTGTTATTGATTTGATTCGCTCTAAGTCTGACCGGGCTTTTTCTGTAGCTTTAAAACAGGTTAGCGGATCCTTATCGGATCGAATTCATGCTTTACGCCATACACTTATTGAGATGCTGGCTCATATTGAAGTGAATATAGATTATCCAGAACATGATGTAGAATCCATGACAGCTGAATTTATTAAAGATAAAAGCAGTGAGGTTATGGAGGGAATAACAAAGCTGCTTAAGACATCTAATGAAGGAAAAATACTTCGTGAAGGGATTACGACAGCTATTGTCGGACGTCCGAACGTTGGTAAATCATCATTGCTAAACGCATTAGCGCGTGATAACAAAGCGATTGTAACAGATATTCCAGGAACAACACGTGATGTAATAGAAGAATTTATAACGATAAATAATATACCGCTTAAGCTGCTCGATACAGCGGGAATTCGTGAAACGATGGATGTTGTTGAAAAAATTGGGGTGGAGCGCTCCAAAGCGGCAGTTAGTGACGCCGACCTGATTCTACTTGTGCTGAATGCTAATGAAGAGCTGCATGAGGATGAATTGGCATTGATGGAACAAATCCACGGTAGACAGTGCCTAGTAATCATGAATAAAATGGACTTACCGCCCAAACTGGATAAGGATAAGTTGCTCTCATTTTTTGAAGAGTCTAACATTGTACCGATGTCCGTTCTGGAAGAGGAAGGTCTAGACAAACTTGAAGATGCCATTTCGACACTCTTTTTTGGTGGAAAGCTGGAATCGGGTGACTTGACATATGTGAGTAATGTGAGACATATAGCCCTGCTCAAAAAAGCCTATAAATCACTTCAAGACGCATACGATGCTGCAGAACAGTATATACCGATTGATATGATTCAAATCGATGTACGGCTCGCATGGGAACAGCTTGGGGAAATAATTGGCGATACTGCAGCTGACTCTTTGTTAGACCAAATATTCTCACAATTTTGTTTAGGAAAATAAGATTCACGATTTAATATAATTTCAAGGGGGAAACAGGACATGAGTTATGATGGAGGCAACTATGACGTTATCGTCATTGGCGCTGGTCATGCTGGCTGTGAAGCAGCACTGGCTGCAGCCCGGATGGGTTGCAGTACGTTAATGATCACAATTAACCTGGATATGGTCGCATTCATGCCCTGCAATCCGTCCATAGGCGGACCTGCCAAAGGACATGTAGTGCGTGAAATTGATGCGCTTGGCGGAGAAATGGGCCGCAATATAGATAAGACATTCATTCAACTGCGTATGCTGAATACAGGTAAAGGACCAGCAGTACATGCTTTACGTGCACAAGCTGATAAATTTCTTTATCAACATACAATGAAGGAAACTATGGAGAAAACGCCTAATTTGACACTTCGTCAAGGGATGGTTGAGCGTTTAATCGTTGAGGATGGACGTTGTGTAGGTGTAGTTACGAAGACCGGAACCGAATACCATAGTAAGACTGTTATCCTGACAACAGGTACTTACCTGCGTGGTAAAGTGATTATGGGTGAGCTAACATATGAAAGTGGACCTAACAATCAACAGCCATCCGTGAAGCTTTCTGAGAACTTACGGGAGCTTGGGTTTGAATTGGTGCGTTTTAAAACAGGTACTCCACCACGTGTACATCGTGATACGATCGATTTCTCTAAGACAGAAATTCAACCAGGGGACGATGAACCGAAATTCTTTTCGTTCGAAACGAAATCATCCGATAACGAACAGCTTCCTTGTTGGTTAACGTATACCTCTGAGGTTACTCATCAGATTATTAATGATAACCTTCATCGTGCGCCGATGTTCACAGGTATTATCGAAGGAACTGGCCCACGTTATTGCCCTTCTATAGAAGATAAGGTCGTAAGATTCAGTGATAAATCTAAGCATCAGATCTTTTTAGAGCCAGAGGGAAAAAATACATCGGAATACTATGTACAAGGTCTGTCCACTAGTCTTCCTGAGGATGTCCAGCTAGCTATCTTACGTTCCATTCCTGGTATGGAAAAGGTAGAGATGATGCGTAACGGCTATGCTATTGAATATGATGCAATGGTTCCTACACAGCTATGGCCATCTCTTGAAACCAAACGTCTTCCAGGTCTATTCACTGCTGGACAAATCAATGGCACTTCCGGTTATGAGGAAGCAGCAGGCCAAGGGGTTATGGCTGGAATTAATGCAGCACGCAAAGTGCAAGACAAAGAACCCGTAATCCTAGATCGTTCACAGGGATACATTGGTGTACTCATTGATGATCTCGTGACTAAGGGAACGAATGAACCTTACCGTCTGCTTACTTCACGTGCAGAATATCGTTTGTTGCTTCGCCATGACAATGCAGATCTAAGACTTACACCTATCGGTTATGACATTGGTTTGATCACACAGGAGCGTTTCGATAACTTCACAGATAAGAAAGAACGGGTGGAGCGTGAAATTGTTCGTCTGCAAGAAACAAAGGTTAAACCTGTTGATGTAAACCAAGTACTAGCGCAATATGAATCGGCACCTATTGTAGATGGCAGTAATTTGCTTGTTCTGATGCGGCGCCCAGAGCTTGTATATAGTTTTGTTGATCAAGTATCACCATCACCAGAGATGCTGGATGCAGAAATGAAGGAGCAAGTAGAAATCCAAATTAAATATGCCGGATATATAGAAAAACAACTTCAACATGTGGAGCGCCTGCAAAAGATGGAGAAGAAAAAAATTCCAGATGACATTAATTATAATGAAATCCATGGATTAGCGATGGAAGCGCGGCAGAAGCTGACTAAGATTCACCCGATCTCTATCGGGCAGGCTTCTCGGATTGCGGGAGTTACACCTGCTGATATTTCCATTCTTCTTGTATATCTTGAGCATTACAACCGGGTAACCGCGGCGAAAGGATAAGCTATGGATAATACGGAAGTTCAATTCACACAACTATTACAGGAACGAGGCATATCCCTTACAGCAGAACAGTTAGCACAATTTGATCTGTATTATAAGGAACTCGTAACCTGGAATGAAAAAATGAATCTCACGGGTATAACTGAGCGAGAGCAGGTATATACGAAGCATTTCTATGATTCTATTTCATTAGCTTTTTTCCTTGATATTAACGAGATCACCAATCTCGCAGATATCGGTTCAGGAGCTGGGTTTCCAGGAATCCCACTTAAAATATGTTTTCCTCATTTGAAGCTAACGATTGTTGATTCGCTCAATAAACGAATTTCATTTCTGCAGCATGTAAGTACGACATTGGGATTAACTGATGTACAATTGATCCATGGGCGGGCAGAGGATGTCGCGCGCAAGTTCACTCATCGTGATGCCTATGATTTGGTTACAGCACGTGCGGTAGCAAGACTGTCTTTATTGAATGAATTTTGTCTTCCCTTCACACGCAAAGATGGGGTGTTCGCTGCAATGAAGGGCAGCGATCCTTCAGAGGAATTAAGCGAAGCTAAGTACAGCTTAAAAGAGCTTCGTGCTGAACTCAGCAAAGTGGAGTCGTTCAGCTTACCAGTGGAGGAGTCGGATCGACATATTGTTATGATCCGGAAGACAGGAGCAACACCAGCTAAATACCCAAGAAAAGCGGGAATTCCTGCCAAAATGCCATTGATAAAATAATGTTTCACGTGAAACATTGCCGATACTCAAAGTTCCTTTAGGAGCATTCTCTTTGAACAAAGGGAATGCTCTTTTTTTATGAAGATGATGATAACAAAAATCGATAAATATCAAATTAGATAAAAATTAGATTTATAAGCTGATTTGGTTGTTGCACCTGTAAAAATGCAGGAAAAATAGGTCTTTACGGAGAATATGATTATGTGGAGAAAAGTGATAGAATAGCATAGTAGACTTTAATTTTGTATATAACTCCTTCTCTGTACTCTTGTTCGAAAGAAGGAGAGATTATGATGCCTGTTCATTACAGGTAATTCCATAATATCAGAATGTTTTAGATTGCTGTACGATATGCTTTCCGTGAAGAAGGTCAAGAAGATCGTACTATAACGAAATTAGGTGGTTATGAACGGAATGAAAGAACAATTTACCAAGCTATTTGGGTTTAACGAGCGGAGCAGCGGAGAAGAAATCAAACAAATACCAGTTCATGAGGTCGTTAGCAGTCCTTACCAACCACGGACTATATTCGATGATGACAAAATTGATGAGTTATGTCAGACAATTAAAACTCATGGTGTCATTCAGCCTATTGTTGTACGTATGCGAGATTCCATATATGAGATCATCGCAGGTGAACGGCGCTGGCGGGCAGTTAAAAAGCTTGGTTTAGAGACGATCCCTGCTATTGTCCGTGAGTTCAATGATTCTCAGGCAGCATCTATTGCGCTCATAGAAAATCTACAGCGTGAAGGTTTGACCTCCATAGAAGAAGCTGTCGCTTATCAGAAGTTAATTGATCTTCATCAATTAACACAAGAAAGCTTAGCACAACGCTTAGGCAAGAGTCAGTCGACTATTGCGAATAAGATTCGTTTACTCCACTTACCTGAAGAGGTTAAGACAGCGTTGATGGAACGTCAGATTTCCGAAAGACATGCGCGTTCACTCTTATCACTGGATAGTGTGGAAATGCAATTAAAAGTTTTGGCAGAGATTATTGCAAAAGGATTAAATGTTAAACAGACGGAAGCTCGTATTGCTTTCTATAAACAAGTTTCGCAAACTAAAAAGTCAAAACGGGTCTCCTATACCAAGGATGTTCGTCTAGCTCTTAATACAATTCGTCAATCTATTGATATGGTGTCAGGCTCAGGTATGGAAATCAAAACGTCAGAAAATGACCGTGGTGACCATTACGAGATTGTAATCCAGATCCCCAAAAGATAAATTGTTTCAAAAGCTGAAGGCGGCCTTAAAGTGATTGGCCGCCTTTTGTGTGACTTAAACCAGGATGTATTGCTCAGTCCTGCATTTTAGAGTTTTAGCTCATATAAAGTAACATAGTTTGGCCGTTTGTACTTGCGATCTACGAGAAGATTCTTCCTAACTATTCGAGGTGAAATTAGTGTCCAAGATTATTGCCATAGCAAATCAAAAAGGCGGTGTCGGTAAAACAACATCCTCTGTGAACCTAGGTGCCGGTATGGCTACATTAGGAAAAAGAGTGCTTCTAGTTGATATCGATCCTCAAGGTAACACTACCAGCGGCGTTGGCATCAACAAGGCGGACGTAGCGAATTGTATATATGACATTCTCATTAATGAAGTAAATCCTCTAGAAACGATACTTGAAACTCAAAATGAAGGACTGCACATCATCCCGGCGACCATTCAATTAGCGGGGGCGGAGATCGAATTAGTATCAACGATTTCCAGAGAGTTGAAATTGAAAAAAGCCCTAAATGCGGTTAAAAATAATTATGACTACATCATCATTGATTGTCCTCCATCCCTTGGGATTTTGACGATCAATTCCCTTACAGCTGCTGATTCGGTAATCATTCCGATTCAATGTGAATATTATGCGCTCGAAGGGTTGAGTCAGCTTTTAAACACCGTGCGTCTAGTACAAAAAAATCTTAATCCGCATTTAAAAATAGAGGGAGTACTATTAACTATGTTGGATGCCCGTACGAATCTAGGGATCCAAGTCATCGAAGAGGTTAAAAAGTATTTTCAGGAAAAAGTTTACAGAACTATCATTCCTCGGAATGTCCGCTTAAGTGAGGCGCCGTCTCATGGACAATCCATTATTACTTATGATCCTCGCTCAAAGGGAGCAGAAGTGTATTTAGAGTTGGCAAAGGAAGTGATTTCTTATGAGTAAACGTTTAGGAAAAGGTCTGGATGCTCTGATTCCTTCTTTATCTATTAATGAAGATGATAAGGTAGTAGAAATCCCATTAGCTCAATTACGGGCTAACCCTTATCAACCACGCAAGGATTTCAATGAAGAAGCAATCCAGGAATTGGCTGAGTCCATCAGACAACATGGCGTGATTCAACCGATCATTGTACGGAGTGTTTTGAAGGGGTATGAAATCATTGCCGGGGAACGCAGATTCCGGGCTTCGCAATATTGTGGTAAACCTACGATTCCAGCAGTCGTAAGAAATCTAAGTGATCAACAGGTCATGGAGATCGCCCTGATTGAGAACTTGCAACGTGAAAATTTAAATGCAATGGAAATCGCAGTTGCTTATCAAGGTTTGATGGATCAATTTTCACTCACACAAGAAGAGCTATCACTTAAAGTTGGAAAGTCCAGATCACACATCGCTAACTTCCTAAGATTGCTTACTTTACCGGAAGAAGTAAAAGAATATGTTTCACGTGGAACAATGTCTATGGGACATGCACGAGCTATTGTTGCCCTGAAAGATCCGGAAGTTATTAAACAATTGGCTGAACAATGCGTGGAACAGCAATGGAGCGTAAGAGAGCTTGAAGAAACAGTGAAAAATCTGGATCGAAAGCCAACGAACGGTACAAAGATTAAAGTTGTTAAACGTGATCCCTATATTGATAATGTAGAGGAAGTATTACGTGAACGGTTTAAAACAACGGTTAAGATAAAACAAGGTAAGGAAAAAGGGAAGATTGAACTGAATTACTACAGTGCGCAGGACTTAGAAAGATTGTTAGAATTATTGGGTAACTAAATGGGTATCTATGCCAAGAACATATCCTGAGCTATCCGTAATCGGATGAGTAGGGGTATGTTTTTTCAAAATATAAGGATGTATAAAGTGCAGCTGAATATTATCCTTATATTTTCTACAGATAAGGTTATTATCAATAAAGGGCGACAACGTTGTTTCTTCTTAATGAAAAAGAGTATGAGACGAGGAGCGGGGTTATGGAAGACTTCGTATATTTGGATCATGCGGCTACGTCCTGGCCTAAACCTCCAGAGGTGGCAGCTGCGATGATGAATGCTTTGCAGTCGGGAGCAAATGCTGGCAGAGGAAATTATTCGTTGGCCATGGGAAGCGGACGGGTGTTGGTGAGAGCCCGGAGTTTGCTGGCGGAGTTGTTTGGGGTTTCTAATGCACAAGACATAGCGTTTACCCAGAACACTACGATGGCATTAAATATGGCGATTAGAGGTACGCTCAAAGCAGGGGATCATGTAATCTCTACAATGACTGAACACAATTCTGTGCGGAGACCTTTGGAATATTTACGTAAGTCACTAGGGATAAGTGTTGATTATCTGAAGGTGGATCGAGCGGGTCAATTGGATTTGTACGAATTGGACAAGGCGTTTCGACCGAACACTAAAATGGTAATTTGTAATCATAGCTCCAACTTACTAGGTAGTATACTTCCCATTGGTGAAATCGGGGATCTAGCTAAAGCAAAGGGTGCTATATTTCTAGTGGATGCTGCTCAAAGTGCAGGCTCGCTTGATATTGATGTGAAAAAAATGAATATTGACTTATTAGCTTTTCCTGGGCATAAAGGGTTGCTTGGACCACAAGGGACTGGTGGGCTCTATATATCACCTGAATTGGATCTCGAGCCCTTAATGCATGGAGGGACAGGCAGTCAATCTGAGAATAGTGAACAACCCTCTATTCGCCCAGATCGGTATGAAGCGGGAACGCAAAATGCGGTAGGAATTGCTGGTTTACTAGCCGGTGTTCAAAAGGTAAAATCGATAGGGACAAACGTTATCCACGAAAGAGAGTGGAAGCTGACTCAACTGCTGATGGAGGGCTTGTCCCATATTCCAAACATTAAACTATTAGGGCCCACATTAGGGGCTCCGAGAACTGGAATTGTGTCGTTTGTAGTGGATGGGGAAGAATCGGCGAATATAGCCCACCGTCTAGATCGTGAGTATAAAATAGCCGTCAGAGCGGGTATGCATTGTACCCCACTGGCACATAAGGCTGTTGATACACTAGAAAGTGGTGCTGTTCGGGCGAGTGTAGGCGTAGATACAACAGAGCATAATATAAGCAGAATGCTAGCTGCTATGGATGAGTTATATGGCTGATGCCCGCAGCAGATAAATAAAAAGGATGGTCCATTCATGTCTGAAATGAATCAATTAATTAATGAACAGTTGCAGTGGTTTGTGTTTGGTTTCGTAGTAATTATGCTAGTACTGATAGTGACTGTAATCGCTCAGGGAGCTAAGCTGCGGACTATACGGCGCAAATATGAGGCCATGATGGCAGGAAGCGGTGTGGAGGATCTGGAAGGCCTTCTGGTTGATCTGAAGAACCAAAGCGACATGCTGGAAGAAGAACAACGTGAGCAAAAAGCGTTGATAGAAGCTACCCAAGTCAAAATCCGCGGCATGAAGTCAAATATCGCTCTGAAGCGTTATAATGCCTTCGGTGAACGTGGTAATGATTTGAGCTTCTCGGTGGCTATTCTGGATGACAATAGCAGTGGCATTGTATTAACCAGCCTTCATAATCGTGAGAACTCATATATTTACTCCAAGCCTATGCAAAATGGGCAATCACAATATGCCTTATCGCCTGAAGAAAAAGAAGTTATAACTCTCGCGTTGCAGCAGAAGTAGCATGCAGGTTCCATTGTTTTAAAGCAGAATATAGACTTGTAGCGATAATATCAGATAAGCGCATGACTAGACTTAGCCGTGTATTCTGCAATACGAAATACTCCATAAAGCCGCCGACATTAACGATTCCAGTCAAATGGATATCTCCAACCGGCGGCAATTGTTTATTTACGCCAGCTCCTGGTCTGAGGGGACCTTCAACGACTTGGATGCAGCCAACACTAGTAGAGTGACCTAAGCAGGCATCTATTCCGATGACAAACGGGTTATTATATTTTTCATTAATTAGAGACAAAGTCTCTTCAAGATTGACGGCATGAACCGGTTCTTCAAGGGTACCGTATAAATGAAACAATGGACTATGAAAACGGGATAATGCAGTACCAACAAGAGGACCGAGAGAATCTCCGGTGGAGCGATCAGTGCCTACACAGATGACGATAATTTGAGTCTCTGGACGCGTGCGTGAAAAGTGAAAAAGTAGCCGATGAGTAATTGCGGAATAGATATCGGGATCTGTATGTGATATTTTTAAACAGGACGTTTCTTGCGCTGCTGTAGCCTTGGATGAGGAGTTCATACCATCTTCCTTTCTAAAGGTGATTCTATTTGTTGGTATCTAGTATATGGATAGAAGAGGGGTTTTATACTCCAGCAGCAAGAGATAGGACGATAAACCTATGGAGAGGCTTGACGTATATGCAGGATGAGATGTTAATAGCGTTTGACTCCACCCAGCAGGCGCTTCGTGCTGAAATGCTGCTTGAGTATGCTGAAATAGAAATTGATATATTTCCAACTCCGAAGGAGATCACCGCAGGCTGTGCAATTTCAATTCAGTTTTTTCAAAATGCGCTGGAAGAGGTAAAAAGAATTATAGTTGAGCAGGAAATAGAAATACGTGGCATCTACGGAAAACACAACGAGAACTACATACTGATTTAGGGGTAGGGAGGAGTACATGCGATGAATATGTGGATACTGGAGGCTGATACACCCGGTGCGGATACATTAAAAGATGCCATTCGCTTTAAAGATAAGGTGTGGAATTGGTTTACCGATGCTGATATGTGGGCGGATGTATTATTTGCGGGTCTACGGATTCTTGTTATTTTTCTCTTAACCCGGGTTATTATTAAAATTGTTTCTAATATTATTGATCGTTCGCTTGAGCGTAAAACCGGTGGCAGACTTCTGTCCAACACACGAAGGTTTACTACGGTTGGGGAATTGATGAAAAATGTAGTGACAGTTATCTGTAATTTTGTGATGATCATGCTCGTGCTTTCTGAGTTCCACTTCGATTTGGCACCATTGTTGGCTGGAGCGGGTGTGCTTGGTTTAGCAGTGGGTTTTGGGGCACAAAGTTTGGTGAAGGATGTTATTACAGGTTTCTTTATTATTTTAGAGGATCAATTTGCAGTGGGTGATGTAATTCAAACGGGGACATATAAAGGAACGGTAGAATTAATTGGACTGCGAACAACCAGACTGTTAAGCACAACTGGAGAAGTATTTATTATCCCGAATGGATTAATCACGAACGTGACCAATTATTCTCTCTCGAATGCATTGGCTGTAGTTGATGTTCCTGTAAAAATGGAGCGGAGCTTGGAGGCCACGCTAGGTTTGATTGGAGAAGCGCTAAAAGGAATAGAAGAGCGTAACTCTAATGTTCTTGCTTATCCTAATGTGCTCGGTATACAGTCCATGAGTACTTCGGAATATGTAATTCGTATAGCGGCTAGCTGTTTACCTAATGCAAAAGAGGTTGCGGAGAGACAGATTCAGAATGATATTAAGCAGGCACTAGAGAAACTCAGCAGTCTAGAGCAGGCCCAAGCTGCTCAAGCCGAAGAGGAAGCGCGTTTGAAGGCAGAAGAAGAAGAAGCAAAGGCTGAAATTGAACTGGCAAAAACAGAAAATGAGCAGGAAGTATCGGATACGCCTGACACTGGATCAAGACGCCAAATCGCAGCTACACAAGAGGGGAAAAAGGGGGAAGGGTAGTGGAACGTAAAGTTTTTCAGCTTGGAGATATTGTACAGATGAAGAAACAGCACCCTTGCGGTTCTAATGAGATGGAGATCATTCGTATGGGGATGGATATCCGCATTAAGTGTACAGGATGTCAGCATAGTGTTCTGATTCCCCGGGCGAAATTCGAGAAGAATATGAAGAAGGTACTGCGTTCTGCAGAGGGAAATACAGACAATAATTAAGCTTGCAAATGGCATGTCTGCATGATACAATTATTTTTGCTGCGGAGAGGTACCCAAGAGGCCCAAGGGGGCTGACTCGAAATCAGTTAGGCGTGTCACAGCGTGCGTGGGTTCGAATCCCACCCTCTCCGCCACTTCAGCATAATATAACATTTTAATGAATCCTTCGTTCCTGTAACGGAGGTTTTTTTGTGTCCACTGAGCTGTTTGCAAAAGATCATAACATGCAAAAAGAAGGGCCCTTTCGGGTCCTTCTTCAAGAGGCAGTACATCAATGATGTTGGAATTTCTCTGTATATAGCGACTAAAGTGATTTAGGCGTTGCTGAGGTTACTGCTTTTTAGACAATAACCCACTACTATTCCCAGCTAACAATAGATGCTGAATCAGATATCCTGTGATTGTGTTCGTCTACGACGGCCAACGGAACCACACCTCTCTTTTGTACTGCCTGAGTATAGTATGTGTAATGTCGTTTTTTTTATACACATTTATTTTTATTTAATGTACACGTGCTTTTTCAACCTTTTTCCACTTCCGATTTTTGTTACTGGTCTCGGGGAAGGTGTCCCCTTTTTCCATTTTAATATGCTGTGGATTCTGAATTTCGGTATGGAAGCTTCGCGCTTCACCTACCTCTGTATACATGCCTGGATTGGGGGCTTTGTCGCCTTTTTCATATTCTGTCTTTTCGCCCATCATTATCGCTCCTTCCTTAAGTGCAGATGAATTCACCGATTATTGTGCGCAGGTAGGGTTTTTTTCATGTAAAAAGAGGGTGGAAGGTTGTCCGGTATTAATATTGCTTGCACTCTGCTGCTCGTTTTGGTATATTAATCAGGTGCGAGTCTATGTTTGTGCTCGTTCCTTGCTCCTGACGTGATTAGGGGCCTCAGACCATAAGGAGGTGAAAATTATGCGCAAATATGAAGTGATGTACATTATTCGTCCTGACATTGAACAAGAAGCTGTTCAAGCAGCAGTCGATAAATTCCAAGGCATCATCTCCAATGGCGGGGAAATTACAAAGCACGAAGTGCAAGGTAAACGCCGTCTTGCGTATGAGATCAAGAAATTCCGTGATGGCGTTTATGTTTTGGTTAACTTCAATGCAGAACCTGCAGTAGTTACTGAATTAGAACGTCTTATGAAGATTTCTGACGAAGTTATTCGTTATCTCATTACGAACGACGTTGCTTAAGATCTTGACAAGCTTTGTAATGAATCGCTCTAAAGGAGGGGACCAGAATTGTTGAACCGTATCATTTTGATCGGACGGTTGACCCGTGACCCGGAACTTCGTTATACTCCCGCTGGTGTTGCCGTAACTCAATTTACGCTTGCCGTAGATCGTAACTTTACGGGCCAGAACGGTGAACGTGAGGCAGACTTCATCCCGGTTGTTACCTGGAGACAGCTAGCAGAAACCTGTGCCAATTATTTGCGCAAAGGTCGTCTGACAGCAGTGGAAGGACGCATCCAAGTGCGGAACTATGAGAATAACGAAGGTAAACGTGTATACGTAACTGAAGTTATTGCTGATAATGTTCGTTTCCTGGAATCTTCACAAAGCCGTGAAGGTGGAAATACTTCAAGTGGTGCAAGTAGTATGCCTGAAGAGCCAGCATATGGTGGCGGTGGTAACGCTGGACGCGGAAATAACAACAATAATTTCTCGCGTAACAACAATACTCAAGATCCTTTTTCGGGCGATGGTAAACCGATTGATATATCGGATGATGATTTGCCATTTTAATTAGGAAGGACTGAAAAGAATATGGCTTTTAAACCAAGAGAAGGCGCTGACAACGACAAAAGACCAGCACGTCGTGGTGGACGCAACAAGCGTAAAAAAGTTTGCTTTTTCACTGTGAACAAGATTACTCACATTGATTATAAAGATACTGAACTTCTTAAGAAGTTCATCAGCGAACGTGGAAAGATTTTGCCACGTCGTGTAACAGGTACAAGTGCAAAATACCAACGCGCTCTTACCATTGCTGTAAAACGCTCGCGTCAAATCGCGTTGCTTCCTTACACAACGGAATAGGACGTTTTATAGAAGCAGTCGGGAAACCGGCTGCTTTTTTGTTGTGAAAAGCCAGCGTGTGGATTACGTTGACGTTCCATCTGGAATGTGTTAAATTACAGCTATCCTATAACAAAAGGGGAAATATTGATGTTGGTGACCGTTCTTAACTAGCAATTTCATAACACTGGATTAGGAAGGCTTTAGCAGGCTCGTCTTTTGGCGTTTACGTGCTCTATTTGAGTTCGTTTCGCGCAGAGGTCTGTTGTTCCTAACGGTGGATGATTTAGTTAAGAACACACGAAGCGTCATATGGCCTCTTTACGGCTATTGTTCTCTTTGTAATTAACCGTGCTCTTAGAGCACGGTTTTTTTGTTTTTCGGCCACCCTGGCTTTTATGGGGACCTTAAAACGCCAGAGAACAATAGCATAAAAAGAAGGGCAAGGACTGCCATAGTGGCATTCTTTGTCCTTTTTGCGTTAGGGAGATTTAGTTCCAAAAAAAGTTAGATCAATAAGGAGGATTTGCTGTGAATTTACAAAGTCTAAACACGTTGGAATACGAAATTATTAAAACCGAGCTTAGCCGTCATGCCGTATCTTATGTAGGAAAGAAAACTGTAGAAGAGCTTATGCCTATGACCTATTTGTCTTCGATTCAAAGAGCGATGGAGGAAACGTCTGAAGCTAAAGAGCTGCTCGAGCGGGGGTCCAGTGTACCGATTCCTTCATTGGAGGGGATTGAGTGGATCATGTCACTAATGGGGACTGGATATTTGTACAGTGAGCAAGACTTCACTGCAGTGGCTACATTTCTAAAGAGCTGTAGTCAATTGCGCAAATATATGGCTTCTAAAGAGCAAAGTGCTCCCCGGATTGCTGCTTATGCTTCCTCGCTGCTGGAATTAAATCATGTGCGGGAAGCAATTGATCGTTGTATTCGCTTTGGGGCGATTGATGATGGAGCTAGTAAGGGGTTAGAGCGGGTTCGTAAACGGATTGGCGTAGCTAAAGAACGTCTTCATAAAAAAATTGACGGGATCATGTCGCGCCATCAATCGATTTTGCAAGAGAATATTTATAGTCAGCGTGGTGGACGTTACGTTATCCCCGTAAAGCGGGAGTATCATAAGCAAATAAAGGGATCGGTACTTGATCAATCCACAAGTGGACAGACGGTGTTCATCGAACCAGATGAGATCGCCTCCATGCAGATTGAGCTGGATTTGTTATTAGGAGAAGAGGCGCGTGAAGAAGCTGTGATCCTCAGTATGCTGACCAGCATGGTAGAACAGGAACAAACTGCACTGCGCCTAAATATCGAGGTTACAGGCATCTATGATTTTATTTTTGCCAAAGCAAAATATGCACGAACGCTGGGAGCATCTGAGGTTACTCTAAATGATAGGGGTTTTCTAAGGATGAACGGAGGCAGACATCCCATGCTGCAGGGCATGATTCCAATTAGCCTGGAGATAGGGAAGGGATATAAATCCCTAATCATTACAGGTCCAAATACAGGCGGGAAAACGGTGGTGCTCAAGACCCTCGGGCTGCTGACCCTCATGGCTCAATCCGGGTTGTTGATTCCGGTCGAGGAGGGGAGTGAGTTTACGGTCTTTACGGATGTGATCAGTGTAATCGGAGACGGACAAAGTTTGGCCCAATCACTCAGTACATTTTCGGCACAAATGAAGAGTATTGAGGGAATGCTGAGAGATGCCTCTAAAGGGGTGCTGCTGCTCATTGACGAGCTGGCGGCAGGTACAGACCCTGGTGAAGGAATCGCCCTCTCAATCGCCATTCTGGAAGAGCTGAGCCGTAAAGGGGCCAATATTATCGTCACAACCCATTTTAATGAGCTAAAAGCCTTTGCCGCTGCGACAGCCGGTTTTCAAAATGCACGAATGGAATTCGACAAAGAAACGCTGCAGCCGTTGTATCGTCTGACTATCGGAGAAGCGGGGGAGAGTTACGCTCTGCAAATTGCCAAAAAGCTGGGTATCCAGGATAACGTTATCAAGCGATCGTGGGAGATCGTTGAGGCGCAGCAGCAAAGGCTGCAGAAAGGTGATGGGTCGGCATGGGCAAGTGTTTTTAGCAAAGAGGGAGAGAAAGGGAAGACTGCACCTGTTATAGAGGATTTTGAAAAAGAAGAAAAGTCTGCGGAATCACTGAGCGATAAGGAGAAGCAGACTCAATATGAAATTGGTGATGCCGTTCTTGTAACTTCACTAGGGCGGATAGGCATTGTTTATGAGAAAAGAGATCACTTAGGAATGGTCGGAGTGATGATCCAGAAGCAAAAAATGCGGATTAATCATAAACGTTTAAAACCATATCTATCCAAAGATGAGCTGTATCCTGAGGAATATGACTTTGATATAATTTTTGAGAGCAAGGATACCCGTAAAAAGCGGAAATTGATGCAGCGTAAGCATGTCGAAGGCCTGAGAATTACGCATAAGGATGAAGAATAATGTAATAAAAGGATCTGCCTATGAGGTAGGTCCCTCTTTTTTTATAAATACTATGAAATATGCGTAAATTCAAGCAGGAGTATAGGCCTAAAGCTTAGAAGTTATTGTAACCATTCTAAAACTTTGTTACAGTAAATATTTATTCCATAGCTTATAAGTAGATATACGTTCAACTAGAGAAGGGAAGGAACACATGAAGAATAAGAAGATATGCGGGTTCTTGTTAACAATGCTCGTGATGACTACTGTATTGTCAGCATGCAGCAGAGCAGGTACCAGCAGTAATTCATTATCTTTACATCACAATGAGGTGGTCGAAAAGCCACAGACTGGCGGAGTAGTTACTTATGGATACTCATCGCCGTTTATGGGCTTCTTTGAGCCTGCTTTTTATGAAGGTGAAGATGACTTTCATGTGCTGGAGTTTATTACTGAGGCCATGTTTACGATAGATGATGATTTATCAACGGTTCCTAATATCGCCACTTGGCAGGAGTCCGAGGATCATAGAATATTTACCTTTAAAATTAAACCGGGAATCCGTTGGCATAATGGAGATGAACTGACCGTAGAGGACTGGAAATTTGCGATGGAGACTATTGCTAGTCCAGACTACACCGGATCGCGTTATTATAGTGTGGAAATGATTCAAGGTGCAGAAGCCTATCATAAAGGTGAGGCGAAGAATATAACAGGTCTTAAGGTTATAGATCCTTATACTTTGAAAATAACAATGACAGCTGCCCGCGTAAATACGATTGATAATCTATGGCCGTATCCGATGAATAAAAAATATTATACTGGAGTCGCTGTTAAGGATATGCCTGAGAGTGATCAGATGCGAAAAAATCCGATTGGGATTGGCCCCTTTGAGGTGAGCCTTATTGAACCTGGCCAGCGGGTCGAGATGAAGCGCTTTGATCAATACTATAAAGGTAAGGCTTTATTGGATGGTGTGTTGTATAAGGTATTTGATGACAAGGAAATCATCAGCCTGTTTGAACAAGGCGTAATTGATATAGAGAATGCCCCACGAGATACTTATGAAAAGCTGAGCGAACTCGATAATATTAGTATTTTACAATCAAATGAGCTTGCTTATGAGTATATAGGGTTTAAATTTGGGTATTGGGATAGTGAAGCTGAAAAAATCGTAATGGATAACCCTAAATTTGCGGATAAAAGATTACGTCAGGCGATGTATTATGCACTTGATCGGGAGGGGATCATTCAATCATTTTCTCATGGGTTAGGCAAGCCTATAGAAACTCCGGTTTCCAGTGCAAGCTGGGCGAAGATCCCTGACAGTCAGATTAATACGTATCCCTATGATCCGGAAAAAGCGAAGCAGCTGCTTGATGAGGCTGGTTTTGTAGATGTTGATGGAGATGGGCTGCGTGAGGATCAAAAAGGAGAAAAGTTAGTTATTCATTATGATTCTATGCTAGGCAGTCATTCAGCGGAGTTACGAACTGCTGCTGTTCTGGAGGATTGGCGAGATGTGGGACTCGATGTGCAGCTTAATGGTGGGGCGTTAAAAGAGCTCAATACCTTCTATGAAGCAGTAGAGGCTGATGATCCGTCCATTGAGTTGTTTAACGGGGTATGGGGATTAGCTAATGATCCTGATCCTTCAGGTCTCTGGAGGGAGAATGATTTGTGGAACTACCCACGTTGGTCCTCGGAGCGGAATGAAGAATTGATTCGCGATGGCACAAGTATGAAGGCATATGATAGAGATTATCGACAACAAATCTATTATGAATGGCAGAAGCTAGTGAATGAAGAGGTTCCAATGATCTTTTTTGCGGAAAGAGAAAGCATTACTGCTGTTAATAAACGTCTACAAGGTGTGCGTGTTGATTCTTTGGGCTCCATAATTGAGCCTAATAAATGGTGGATAAAGGACTAAATTAAAAAAAATAAAAAAAATTACGCAAAAAGTGAAATCAAATTGCTGTTTCATTCGTCATATATATTATGGAGGATGACAACGATGAAGAGACGGATATTGATATGGGCTGGTGCAGCTTTGATAGTCGTTGTCTTAATTACGGTGTGGAGGCCTATCGAGCTGGGCTTTAAACCGGATATTGACGCGGGTTCAGCAGTGCTGCTAGATATGGATAGTGGAGACATATGGGTCAATATAAACGGCGATGTGCCTATGCCACCGGCCAGTGTGTCTAAATTAATGACTGAAATGATTGTGCTGGATCACATAACCTCTGGAACCCTTAGGTGGGAGGATAGAGTCCCTATTAGTGCTTACGCCAGTCAAATGGGAGGTATGAGTCTCTCATTAAAACGAGGAGATTTCTATACAGTAAGGGAGCTATTCGAAGGCATTACCATCTATTCTGCTAATGATGCTGCAGTTGCATTGGCAGAATATATGGCAGGATCAGAGGATTCTTTTGTACTTATGATGAATGATAGAGCACGTAGTTTAGGTTTATCTCCTAATACGGTATTTACCAACGCCTCTGGATTGTCGAGCAAGGATCTTGGTATCATTCGTCAGCCTACGCATATCGGTGGCCAGACGATGATGACAGCGAGGGATACAGCCAAATTGGCAGCTGCGCTAATCCATAATCATCCTGATGTACTGAATATTTCCGGTCGTACTCAGATGCAATTAAAGGATAAAGGGTTATATGTTAGTAATAGCAACCTTATGCTTCCAGGTATGGGCGGCGCTTACGCATACGATGGGGCAGATGGGTTGAAGACTGGATATGATAGCCAGACGGGATATTGTATTGCGGGATCAGCCCAGCGAGAGGGGCACCGGCTTATTGCGGTCGTTATGGGGGCAGAGACCTATGGCAGCCGATTTGAGGGTGCTGCTAAATTGTTCGATTATGGGTTTTTCCGCGGTTTACATTATGGAGAACGGGTAAAACATATTATACATGCCCTTGGAATTCGAAGTTAAATTTGGAGCATCATACCAGTAATTATTACTTGGTATGGTGCTTTTTCCCTATTCATGTCGGTATTTGTTGTTTCTTTTTATCCATTTAGTGATTACAATAGAAATATTGTTTTATCCCATATTATTTTAGAAACGCAAAAAAACTTTTTTCTATAATTTAGAATGACCCGAATTTCCTGAAAGGGGGGACAATAAGATAATGGAATAAGGGACAGTAAATTCGCCGCCGTGAGAAATAAAACCATGACTGCCTGAGAACGATCAGGAGGCATTGTAAATATATGGTATTTGTAATTATTCTACAATAAAGAAGGAATCAAAGATGAAAAAAATAAAGAAAAGATACATTGCGCTAATTGTTCTCGTCGTTGTTATAGCGGGAGGCTTTCTGTTTCGGAATTCTTTGGCCGTATTAGCCTTTGACCTCTTTTTGTCCGATCGGGTAGAAAGCAAGCTGAAAGAAGAATCTTACCAGCCACTTAAGGATGAGAATAAGGTTAAGCCAGAGCCGGTTGTATACAAAAGCGATCCATTCTCGCTGATGCTGCTCGGGACTGATCAACGCGACAATGAAACCGCACGTTCAGACACTATGATGTATGCTGTTGTTCGCCCTGAGGATTACAAAATTCTGCTTATTTCTATTCCACGTGATACGTATACCGAGATTATTGGGCATAACGATAATAAAAAAGATAAGATTACCCATGCTTATGCTTTTGGTGGGCAGCAAATGGCTAAGGATACTCTGGAAGCACTGCTGGAGCATGATATTCAGTATTATGCCACCATTAACTTTCAAGGGCTCAAGGATGCCGTTGATGCTATTGGAGGCGTTCCGCTGCCAATCAAGAAGGACATTGTAAACAAGGGTAAGGACCATGAAAAGTTTACGATCGAGGGTGGAAAGTCGAATTATAACGGTCAAGAAGCACTCAACTATACACGCTACCGTGAAGATAGTGACTTTAACCGGACCAAACGCCAACAGGTTTTTATTGATGTCGTAGCTAATAAAATGTTATCGATCAGCCAAATCGGCAATATTCCTAAGCTGCTGGATATTATGGGCGATAATTTCAAGACCGATATTGAGCCTTCAATGATTATTAGTCTGGCCAAGAAATTTATGGGCGGCAAAGATATGGATATCTCAAGCTTTACGGTAATGGGCGAAGGAAAACGTATTGACGGACTTTATTATGATATCGTTGATGAAGAGGACTTGCGCGAAGCTAAGGCGCTGATTGATAATTGGATGAATGCAGGAACACCTGTAGATCAACTGATTGAGCCGGGAAAAGCAAGTAATGCACTCGAGCCCAAAGCAACAGCAGTTACGCAGTAATTCTAATTGGAAAGCTAAACTCATATAAATAAATTGCAGCAGCCATAAACATTCTCATGGCTGCTGCTTACTGTCTTCATGTTATAATGAGTTGGAACTATTATTTAGCTGCTACGTATAATCACATTGGCATGGCAGTAAAAGGAAGTTAAAGAACCGTAATTCCTTCGGAACTCTTTGAGGAGGATCAAGAGATGAATATTGCATTTTTTTTACTTCCGAAACAGGAGGTGGCCTGCGTAACGCTCGATTCTACGCTGCGCCAAACGCTTGAGAGGATGGAGTTTCACCGCTATACAGCAGTCCCGATTCTTAACCGTAATGGAGAGTATGCCGGCACGGTAACGGAAGGTGATCTGCTCTGGTACATGAAAGAGTCGGAGGGTAAGGTTTCGTTTGAGAACGCTTCAAAATTTTTGCTGAAGGACGTTCCATTACGTATGAATAACAAGCCGGTCTCAATTGATGCGGATATGGAAGATCTAATTAATTTGGCTAAGGTGCAGAACTTTGTACCTGTGGTCGATGATATGAACCGGTTTATTGGAATTGTTCGCCGGAGTCAAGTCATAGAATATTGCGAGAAATTTGTAACAAGACAATCACAGGAATCATTATAGTCCCAGTGTATTCGCGGTTATAGAAGCTATCGGAACAAGGCCTGTATTTCCGGCGATAACGGAATGCGGGTCTTTTTTAAAGAAAGCTCCTCTCCAAAAAGAGGCATAGTCAGCATGGATTGAAGCATACTTAAGGGGCGCGGGGCGTCCAGTGTGACACCGAATTTTTTATGCTATAATGGAGAATAAAGCTTTTTGCCGGAGGTAGAGAGACGTGTCCAATGTGCCGAAGGATCTGGATGTAGCCAAGCGCGCCAAGGTAATTGAATGGCTGAAAACCGAAGTGATTGATCAAGTTTCAAGGTTATTTAAAGCGTTATGGGAAGGCAGTACTACCCGTGTCGGTGACAGTCTGGCTAGCTTGATTATGAGCTCTTATATTTTGGGCCGCAGACTAGGGATTCCTTATCGTTCTTTAGATGACTTGCTACTGGAGAAGCTTAGAAAGCACAAGCAGGAAGGGCATCAACTGGAAGATTGGTACCAAGATATATCTGCTTTAGAAGAACATATGCGTAAGAGGTGAATACTGTTGAAATTTCGCTGGTCATCTGTGGCTTGGAGCGTAGCATACTTACTTTTGCTGCTTAGTTTAACGACTCCACTCCTCATCATCACTACCCTGTTTATGATTGTTCCGGCAGTAGTGTTGTTTACTACCCTGAACACGAGACAATTTGTGCTGCATGTATTGCCGGTGTTGCTGATTGTAGGCTTGATTACACCAATTTATCTGTTGATAGCTGCGTATTTCTTAATACCGGCTCTGGTTATGGGGCGCTGGTATAAAAGACATGCCCCGGCCATGTCTACCGTGATCGCAGGTACGGTTACGATTCTTGCACAGTTCCTGCTGCTTTTGCTGCTGGGTACGGCATTATTTAATTTTGACCTGTCTACCTATGTGAACGATGTATTGCAAATGGTTAATTCACCTCTGTCTGAGCTCGGAACTACCAATCCTCTGCTCACTGATATTGGATTTTCAACTGAGGATGTAAACAAGATAAGTCATATGACGGTTCAAATGATCCCTATGACTCTAATCGTAAGCTCCTTCATGATTGCTGTGATTACGCATTCTATTGCCCGCCCGATTCTGAACAGTATGAATTATGCAGTACCTAAGATGAAGCCTGCACGTGAATGGAGACTTTCGAGATCGTTTATTTGGTACTATCTGATTGGTGTTGTTCTACAGCTCTTCTTCTCAGGGTCGGAGAACAATTTCATCCTCATGATTTCTGCCAATCTTCTGCCACTGCTGCGAATTGGCTTTATGATTCAGGCCATCGGATTTTTCTTCTTCCTGGCGCATGAACGCAAATGGAACAAGATGTCTGCCGTTTTGTTAGCGATACCGGTTATTTTACTGCCGCCGCTGCGCATTATTGGTATTATTGATCTTGCGTTCCCACTGCGGGAGTATGTGACCAAATCGAAACGATAGGGTGAGAGTTCATGCCTAAATTTCTGCAAAGACGCTGGCACGGCTATCATACCGTATGGGCGTTCATGCTGCTGTTGGTCCTTATTATAATTGTCAGTGTTTATAACTGGGCGCTTGGGGTCGCCGGCCTGTTTCTCTCAGGTACTTTATGCTTCTATATGTTGAAAGCGGAGATCTCGTTCCGCCGTAATCTGGTGGAATATATTAATGGGCTATCTTTCCGCATTAAGCGGGTAGAGGGCGAAGCAGTCAGCATGCTGCCGCTTGGAATCATTCTGTTTAGCGAGGATCGAACGGTGGAATGGAATAACCGCTATGCCGGCGATATTTTCGCACGCAAGTCTTTAGTCGGGGAATCACTGCAAGAATTATTGCCTGATATGCAGTCTTTTTTCACAGGTGCTGCAGCGGGTAAGCGGGAGGTCGCCAAAGAAGGTGTGCTCCATGACACCCGTCTTGAGATCACCGTGGATGAACGATTTTATCAAGCTGTCATTATTCCGAGTGAGCGTATTCTTTACTTGTATGATATCACTGAGCTTGTGGTGTTACGTGAGCGGTATGAGGATGAGAAGCTGGCGATCGGCATAGTGATGATGGATAACCTGGATGAATCTGCTCAAGGGATGGATGATCAACAGCGAACCTCGCTGATTGCTAAGGTGACGAGTGAAATCACTGAATGGAGTAAGCAGTTTGAGGTTTATCTGCGGCGGTTGTCCTCGGAACGTTATCTAATGCTGCTTAATCATCGTAGCCTGCAAGCGTTGGAAGAGAGCCGCTTCGTGATTCTAGATGAAGTCAGAGAAATGACTGCTGATCTTAAGGTACCCATGACACTGAGTATTGGTCTGGCCTTTGGCGCAGACTCTGCAAGTGAATTAGGGGCATTGGCCCAATCCAGTCTAGATATGGCGCTTGGCCGAGGTGGTGATCAGGCGGCTGTAAAAGCAGGCCAACGGTTATCCTTCTACGGTGGCAAGAGTAATGCTGCTGAGAAGCGTACCCGAGTGCGGGCGCGGGTCATTGCGCATGCTTTGCGGGATCTGATGCAGGAGAGCGATCGTGTGCTGATCCTCGGTCATCGGACACCGGATATCGACGCTGTGGGTGCTGCAATCGGCCTGTTAAGGGCTGCGCAGATGTATAATGTAGAGGCTAGCATTGTGATGGAGACTCCTAATCCATCGATAACTAACATGATGGAGCAGATTCGTAAGGACGATGAATTGTATAAGTCATTCATCACAACGGAGCAATCCCTACAGATCATGACAGAGCATACCCTGCTAATTGTTGTGGATACACATAAGGCGTCTATGACGATGGAGCCGCGGTTAGTGCAATATGCCAGCAGAATTGTAGTGGTGGATCATCACCGCAGAGGTGAAGAGTTCATTAACGATGCTGTATTGGTGTATTTGGAGCCATACGCTTCATCGACTTGTGAGCTGGTGACAGAGCTGCTTCAGTATATTCATGAGAAGGTAAAGATCAGTCCGCTGGATGCTACAATGTTGTTAGCGGGGATCACGGTGGATACGAAGCATTTTGCGCTTCATACGGGGTCGCGTACCTTTGAGGCCGCAGGCTTCCTGCGCCGGAATGGTGCCGATACCGTACTTATTCAGCGCATGCTCAAGGAGGATTTACAGGAGTATATTTCCAAAGCCGAAATTATCAAACATGCGCGGATGGTGTATGACCAAATCGCGCTCGTAGTTACGGCACCAGGCATGAAAATTCCGCAGCTTCTTATTGCTCAGACTGCGGACACGCTGCTTGGGATGACCAACGTAGTCGCTTCATTCGTCATCAGCGAGCGGCCTGACGGCCTGATTGGCATTAGTGCCCGATCACTAGGACGTATGAATGTACAGGTCGTGATGGAGAAATTAGGCGGCGGAGGGCATCTGTCCAATGCCGCGGTACAGCTTGAAGGAACATGTAAAGAAGCAGAAGCCAGATTACTGCAGGTGCTGGCTGAAATCGAATCGAAAGAGGGGTTATTCGAATGAAGGTCATATTCATAAAAGATGTTAAGGGTCAAGGTAAAAAAGGTCAGGTTAAAGAGGTATCCGAAGGTTATGCTTCTAACTTCTTATTGCCACGTGGATTGGTTCGTCCGGCAACGGAAGGTAACGTGAAGACGCTGGAGAATCAAGCGGCTGCTGAACAACGCCGTAAAGATAACGAAAAAGAAGAAGCACAGCAATTGGGTAAGAAGCTTGACGAGCTAACACTGACAATGAAAGCAAAATCAGGTGAAGGCGGACGTTTATTCGGTGCTATTACAAGCAAACAGATTGCTGAGACACTGGCTTCCACCAAAGGAATTACTATTGATAAGCGCAAGATTGAATTAGGTGAGCCAATTCGCCATATAGGAGTATTTCAAGTAAGCGTAAAATTGCATACTGAAGTAAAGGCCACACTTAAGGTTGAGGTAACGGAGGAGTAACATGGGTGGAGATCTCTTTTTCGATCGGGTTCCCCCGCAGAATCTTGAAGCCGAGCAGGCGGTAATTGGTGCGGTTCTGTTGCAGGATGAAGCGCTCATTACTGCAATGGAACGGGTGAATACCGAAGACTTCTACGATAAAGCGCATCAAATGATTTTTGAGGCGATGGTGCAGCTCGGAGAAGAGAGCCAGCCGATTGATCTTGTTACACTTACGTCCAGACTGCAGGACAAAGGAGAGCTTGAAGATATTGGTGGGGTTAGCTACTTAGCTAAGCTGGCGCATGCCGTGCCTACTGCTGCTAACGTAGAATACTACGCCCAGATTATCGAAGAGAAAGCCATGCTGCGCCGTTTGATTCGCACAGCCACGCAAATTGTGAGCGAAGGTTATACTGGCGGTGAAGATGTAGCCGATATGCTGAGTGATGCAGAGCGGCGCATTCTTGAAATCTCCAACCGGCGGAGCGGCAGTGGATTTATTGCGATCCGCGATGTCTTGATGGAAGTGTTCGACAAGGTTGAGTTGCTTCATCAAAATAAGGGGGGTACCTCAGGTATCCCAACCGGATTTGTGGATTTAGATCATATGACTAACGGATTCCAACGTAACGATCTGATCATTGTTGCGGCTCGTCCATCTGTTGGTAAGACTGCATTCGCCCTGAATATTGCACAGAACGTGGCAGTACGCGCTAAAGAAACTGTTGCGATATTCAGTCTGGAAATGTCAGCGCCACAGCTGGTACAGCGGATGATTTGTGCTGAAGCCAACTTAGATGCCAATATTATGCGTACCGGTGACTTCAAGAGTGATGATGATTGGTCCAAGCTGACGATGGGTATTCAGTCTCTATCTGAAGCGGAGATTTATATCGACGATACACCAGGTATCACGGTAACCGATATTCGTGCAAAGTGCCGGAGACTGAAGAAGGAAAAAGGACTTGGCATGATCGTCATCGACTACTTGCAGCTCATTCAGGGCCGCGGTAAAGGCGGAGAGAACCGTCAGCAGGAAGTATCGGATATATCTCGTACACTGAAGCAGATTGCTCGTGAGCTAGATGTGCCGGTTATTGCCCTGTCGCAGTTAAGCCGGGGTGTAGAGCAGCGCCAGGATAAACGTCCAATGATGAGTGACTTGCGTGAATCGGGTTCTATCGAGCAGGATGCCGATATTGTTGCGTTTCTGTATCGTGATGATTATTACAATGCGGATACGGAGAAGAAGAATATTATTGAGATCATTATAGCTAAACAGCGTAATGGTCCCGTAGGCACGGTAGAACTGGTCTTTCTTAAAAATTTCAACAAGTTCGTTAACTACGAGCGAGCACATGCGGAACCATTTGCTGGTTAAACCTGACATGTATAATTCCCGAACGATTGCACATTTCTTTGTGTAATCGTTCGTTTTATTTGACTTTGAAAAAAACCGCTGTTACACTGAGAATTGTCCTTTAGCGGGTTAAATCTGCTTGGCGTCCGGAGGGCCACGTACATAAGAATGACGTATAGGGTCCATATTATGAAAAATAATGGTGCTAAGTAGCACCTACGGAGGAATGAACATGTCAACGGTAGTCGTCGTGGGAACACAATGGGGAGACGAAGGTAAAGGGAAAATCACTGACTTTCTAGCGGAAAGTGCAGATGTGGTCGCCCGTTATCAAGGGGGCAATAATGCCGGTCACACGATTCTGATTGACGGTGAGAAGTTTAAGCTCAGCTTGATCCCTTCGGGTGTATTTTATAAAGAGAAAACTTGTGTAATTGGTAACGGAATGGTTATTAATCCGGCTGCCTTGATCCAAGAAATTAATTATATTCACGAGAACGGTTTTGATACTAAGAACTTAGTGATCAGTGATCGTGCTCATGTCATTATGCCATACCATATGGTGCTGGATGCTCTCGAAGAAGACCGTAAGGGTCCGAACAAGATTGGTACTACACGTAAAGGTATCGGTCCTTGTTATATGGATAAGGCAGCACGCAACGGTATCCGTATTGCTGACTTGATGGACGCTGAGGAATTCGAACTGAGACTCCGCCCCTTGATGCAAGAGAAGAACCAAGTGATTACACAGGTCTATGGTGCCGAAGCTCTTAACGTAGAAGAGATTCTGACTCAATACCTGGAATATGCAGAAGTGCTGCGTAATTATGTAACAGACACCTCTGTTATTCTTAATGATGCCATTGATGCGGATCGCAAAGTGTTGTTTGAAGGTGCGCAAGGAGTAATGCTTGATATCGATCAAGGCACGTATCCGTTTGTTACTTCATCCAACCCATCTGCCGGTGGGGTGTGCATAGGTTCTGGTGTGGGACCGTCCAAAATCAAACAGGTTATTGGGGTTGCAAAAGCCTATACCACTCGTGTTGGAGATGGCCCGTTCCCTACAGAGCTGAATGATGCAACAGGTGATTATATCCGTGAAACAGGTCATGAATATGGCACAGTTACCGGACGTGCACGCCGTGTAGGCTGGTTCGACAGTGTAGTTGTGAGTCACGCTCGTCGTGTAAGTGGAATCACAGGGCTATCTCTTAACTCGCTGGATGTACTTAGCGGACTTGAGACTGTGAAGATCTGCACAGGCTACAAATACCGTGGTGAGGTAATTACTCATTACCCTGCTAGCCTCAAAATGCTGGCAGAATGTGAAGCGGTATATGAGGAGCTTCCAGGCTGGAGCGAAGATATTACTTCTGCAAAAACGTTGGATGATCTTCCAGCAAATACACGCAGATATGTTGAACGTGTATCTGAGCTTACAGGTATTCCGATTGCTATCTTCTCAGTGGGTCGTAACCGTGAGCAGACGAATCAAGTATTGCCAATTTATATCTAAAACCTAGTTATACTAAGGAGCCTCGTTAGAGGCTCTTTTTTTTGTTCTGAGGACTATCTCTCTCTCTTTTGGTGCCTAGATTTATACCTAGACGTTTCCCAAGGCCGGTTCTAGTCAATACTGGATGTATAGAAGAACATGTACATGATCTACCAGATAGACTTGAACATAGGTGAGAGGAGAAATGAAGATGAAGATCGTGAAGCGTGCACTTAGCGTATGTCTGATTGTGGTACTTGCCAGCACTCTTTCAATTCTAACAACGGGCGTGGTTGTAAATGCTTATATTCAGTCGGTACTGGCTAGCTTCGATATTAAAGTGAATACTCCCGGTCCGGGATTTGGGGGAATGATTCGGAGCATCATTGGCATGGATAACAAATCTGACTCGGATACAGCCAATAAAGAAGTAACCACAGGGAGTACAGTTAGCAAGGAGACCGACAAAAGCACGGATTCGCCAGCTAAAGGCAAGGGCGAGCCCGTAGATGATAATACTCCGACTGATGCCTTACCAGTTATGGGGCAAGTTACAACCGAAAGTTCAGCTGATAACGGAAGTGGAAGTGTTGGTGACCAACAATTAGTAATGACACCTGAGGCACTCAGTGACTTCAAAGATAATCTTCCATCGGAAGAGAAGGTAAATATATTCAATATTTTGATGTCCAAACTACCACAGGATGAGATGGCAAAAATTTCAACAGCGATGGAGGATGGATTAACAGAAGATGAGGTTAAAGAGCTGCAACAGGTAATTGCAAAATATGTTGATGCAGACGAATATGAGAGCATAATGAAAATGCTTACACCAACTACACAATCTACGCAATAGCTTTTATAATTGTCACTTTATAGACACAAGAAAAAGGTTAAAATTTCATATTTGCGCAAAAAACCCGCGTATTTGGCGGGTTTTTTGTCATGTCTAAAGTTGAAATTTTTCTCTAAGCTATGGTACAGTAAACAAGGACCTCAAGAGGTTAAATTTTTGTAACCTCCTTAACAACCTTTTTATAGGTTCATTAGAAGCAGGAATTAAGCACTAGTATACGCAGAAATTTACATGGACGTAATCTATATAATCGAGGTCGTACAATTAGCTTGGCCGCTTTTGTCGGAAGTAAAAGCGGACTGAAAGGGAGAGTTTCATGAAGGGATTTAAGTTCATGCGTCGGATGAGCAAGCTGCAGGATGGACATCCAGCAGAATCCGAGGCGAATGTTCAACAGAGCCACAATTTCGATCACGACTCCAAACACTTTCAACAAGAGAAAGGTACTCGCAGATTTCGGCGTGCTTGGATTTTGGGATCTGTCGGCCTTGTGCTTCTAGCTACGGTGTTGGTTGGAGCAGAGAAAAAGTATGTAGCCGCTAACACGGTTACCTATTATCAAGTGTTGGTGAAGGGTGAAGAAGTCGGAAGACTTACCGATCAAACGCAGCTTAACCAGCTATACGAGAAGAAACAACGAGAATATCAGGAGAAATATCCGAATTCAACCATGGTGCTGCAAACAGAGGGCATAACAATAGAAGAGCAGAAGGCATACAAGCCAGAAGTTGATAGTGAGGCGACACTTACTAAACTAGATGGAATGCTGAAAGCTTATGCGGTAGGCGTGCAATTGATGGTAGATGGCAAGGCCGTTGGCATAGTTAAGGATCAGGAAACTGCTAATGCTGTGCTCGAAGGGGTAAAAAATCATTATGTCCCACAAGCAGAAGTAGCAACGACGGCTAGTAAGCTAACAAGAACGGCTGCTTCCAGCTCATCTGCTGCAAAAGCGAAGGCTCCAGAGCAAGTAGAGTCGGTAGAGATTAGTGAAGATATTTCTATCGTTCCTATCAAAGCAGATCCTAATAAAGTGTTGGATGTGGAAGCAGCGGTCCAGACACTTACTGAAGGTAAAGAGGCGCCTCTTCTTTATACCGTTCAAGAGGGTGATACGATTTCGGGGATTGCCAAACGGTTTGAAATCACCCAAAAAGAGATTTATAGTAACAACCCTAACGTGAAAGAGCTGACGTTGAAGATTGGAGATACACTGAAGCTGAAGGTACCCCAACCAGATGTTACAGTAGTAACTGTGGAAAAAGTGACTGAGCAGATAGTGACTGAGCCGGAAGTGGTTGTGCGTTCGAGCGATCAGCTAGCGGCAGGCAAAAGCAAAGTGGTTCGTCCAGGACAAACTGGACTTAAAGAAATGGAGTATCGGGTAACAAAGGAAAATGGCACGGTTGTTCAAGAAGAATGGTTAGGCCAGACCGTTATAAAAGCCTCGCTGCCAGAAGTTGTTTATCGGGGAACGAAGGTTGTTGGTGAAGGAACAGGCATGTTCAGTTGGCCGGTAAGCGGGGCGACACTGACAAGTAGCTTCGGTGAGCGTTGGAGCCGTGCCCATAAGGGTATTGATATGGTATCTAGCAATCGGAATATAAAAGCTTCTGATGCCGGGACCGTAATCTTTGCAGGGGTGCAGAATGGATACGGGAATGTAGTTATTGTGGATCATCGCAACGGATACCAGACCTATTATGGTCATTTAAAAAGCATCTCGGTTTCTACAGGCCAACGCTTGGAGCAGGGTGGCAAGATTGGCGTAATGGGCAGCACCGGACGTTCGACGGGTACACATCTGCATTTTGAGATTCGGAAGAATGGCACTGCTGTAAATCCAATGAAGTATTTGCAATAATTCATACTTAATCCTTTAACTGCTCGATTTTAATCGGGCGGTTTTTATTTTTTTTAATCTACGAGTGACGGCAAAGCCGTTTCTTTTTGCTGGGCAGGGGGATTGCTTATTTCGTAGGATGTGACGGTTAGACAGGTATGTTAAAATAAAGGAATGATCATTAAGTAAGGATAGGAAGGTGAAGCTGGGACATGCAGATGGGAACGATTCTGGTAGTAGATGATGAACAGCCTATTGCTGATATATTGAAATTTAATTTAGAAAAAGAAGGCTACGAGGTTATTTGTGCTTTTGATGGCAACAGCGCAGTGGAGCTGGCATTGTCCAAAAGGCCCGATCTTATGCTGCTTGATCTTATGCTGCCCGGCAAAGATGGCATGGACGTCTGCCGCGAGGTGCGTTCTGCGCACTTGGACATTCCTATCATTATGCTTACAGCCAAGGACGGAGAGATTGATAAGGTACTTGGCCTGGAGCTTGGTGCTGATGACTATGTGACCAAACCTTTTAGTACACGTGAATTGCTGGCCCGAGTTAAAGCCCAGATGCGGAGACAGCATAAACCGTCACCACAGGGGATGGCGAGTGAACCAGCAGAGAATAAGCAGGGCATTTATCATTTTGATCTGTTTATAGATACAGATATGTATATGGTCTATAAGGGCGGGGAGCCGCTTGACTTGACCCATCGTGAATATGAGCTACTCTACTATATGATCAAACATGCCGGTAAGGTGATGACTCGGGAGCATTTGCTGCAGGCAGTGTGGGGATTTGAGTATTTCGGTGATGTGCGGACCGTTGACGTGACGATCCGTCGTCTAAGAGAGAAAATTGAGGAGAACCCCAGCAAGCCCGAATATATTTATACTCGGCGTGGACTTGGCTATTTGATGCATAGCCCTAAAAATGGAGGACTGTGATGAAGTGGCGGTCCTTTATCCGGACAATTCAGGCAAAACTTATTATTATTTACGTGTTGCTGATTCTGATAGCTATGCAGTTGATCGGGGTTTATTTTGTGAGCTCGATGAAGAACTCGTTAACAGATAATTTCACCAAGGACCTTAAAGCACGTGCTGAGATGTTGTCTATCCTGACTGCTGATAAATTTGGTAGTGAGGCTGGAACGGCTGATGAGGAAACGGCTGTGGAGAGTCTGCGCGGGATGGTCAATAATCTGTACATTAACGGGGCCGAGATTCAGGTACTGGATGCCAGCGGCAAAATCATCACCACTTCTGTTCCCTCGCAGAATGACTATGTCGGGCAGCGTAACACCCAGACAGTTGTGAATCGGGCCTTGCAGGGCATCAGTGATAACGAGGAATATATTATTGCGGATGATAATGTGCGGAAAAAGGTTGTGGCTAAGCCTGTGCTCTCGGGGGACAAGGTAGTGGGCGCAATCTATATTGCTGCTGACATGAAGGATCTATACGCCACGATGGGCCGGATCAATAGTGTATTTATCTCAGGTTTGCTGTTAGCTCTAGCGTTAACGGTTGTTTTATGCGTCATTCTGGCGCACACTATCACGCAGCCTATTAAGGAAATGACGAGGCATGCTACGGCGGTCGCTGAAGGCCGATTCAATCGTAAAATGCCCGTATTGGGCAATGATGAAATTGGACAACTCAGTCAGGCGTTCAATTATATGACCGGTAGATTGCGGGAAGCACTCTCGCAGAATGAAGAGGAGAAGGAGAAGCTTACCTCTATTCTGACGAACATGAGTGATGGTGTTGTGGCTACAGATGAGAACGGAGTAGTGATTCTGATGAATCGGCGGGCAGCGTTGATGCTCGGAAATGAAGGTCCGTTGCCGGAAGGCGCTCCTCTAGATAAACTGTTGGGCTTAGATTACGAACAAAGCGGATCCCTGGCTAAAGGCAATGCCCAATCTGCAATGCTTCATCTGACCCATATGGGTGGAGAAGATTCTAATATTGTAAGAGTGACGTTTACTCCGATTCATCGTCGTGAGGGTGGCATTGCCGGCACAATTGCTGTGCTGCAGGATGTCACCGAACAGGAGAATCTGGAGGAATCACGCCGGGAGTTCGTGGCGAACGTTTCGCATGAGCTAAGAACACCACTTACCACTATTAAAAGCTATGTTGAAGCACTGGATGATGGAGCACTTGAAGATCCGCAGCTGGCGGTTCGGTTTGTTGGGGTGATTCGCAACGAAACGGAACGGATGATTCGTCTGGTTACGGATTTACTGCATCTTTCCCGTCTGGATTCCAAGGAAGCTCTTCTTCGAATTCAGCAGACGGATATTACCGAGATGCTGGAGGATGTGGCGGATCGTTTTTCTTTTCAAATTCGGCAAAAGCGTATCGATATCAGTACAAGGGTCCGCAAAGATGTTACTACGGCGTGGCTTGATCGTGATCAAATCGACCAGGTCTTGGGGAATTTGGTCTCCAATGCGCTAAAATATACGCCAGAAGGCGGTACAATTGAATTGGAAGCGTTGAAGAATGAGGATGGAATGCTCTCCATTTCTGTACGTGATTCGGGGATAGGGATTCCGAAAAAAGATATCGAGCGGATCTTCGAACGATTTTATCGCGTGGATAAGGCACGTTCGCGGAACATGGGAGGCACTGGACTTGGCCTTTCCATTGCCCGGGAAATTGTGAAGGCACATGGAGGCTCCATTTCCCTGCAATCCGAGCTAAATGAAGGTTCAAAGGTAACCTTTACCCTGCCTTTGAACGAGCAAAGGGGGAGTGAGGCGTGAAGGAACGAATCAAATCATGCATTCTAGCCTTGCTCGTGCTCGGAAGCCTGGTTGAAAGCTATTATTTGATCTACCGCTTGCCTGGTGCTGATTCTGCGGTGCTTTCTGAGAACCTGTATGTGAAGACAGATAATATGGGTCCGGAAGAGAAGGTAGAGAACCTGTTATACCCTGACAAAATGATCATCCATATGGGGGAAGGCAAGCATACGCTTTTTTATCCGGACTCTACGTTCTATAGCTTGATCATGAATCGCTTAAAAGGTCGTGGCTTTGAAAGCTTTCAGCGGCACTCGGTACAGGATTATGATTGGGATAAGATCCGCAATGAGAATCCTGGGATTGAGCTTTCGTTCGGAGCGGGCATTCCGGTAACGTTATTGCAGCGGGTGATGCAGTTATCGCCAGATTCCCTTTTTGAAGGAGAAAGCATCGATCGCATTTGGATCTATAACATTAAGAACGATTCCAAGGCCCATGCTATTTTCTTCAGTACGAGAGGCGACATCATATACGAAGCGGCAAAAGCGGATTTAACGGTTCAGGATGTGCAGCAGCATGTTGATTTCGGTAAGAATTGGACGCCTTACAAGACCGTAAGCGGGGATTATTATGTGCCAGACAGTAAGATTTCTCTGGTTCAGGTAGACATGCCTTCCGGGATGTACACCATAGAGCAAATGCAGAGTAATCTTTTCTTCGATGTTGGAAGTACTAGATATATCCGGGAGAAAAACGGCTCGGAGATTTATACGGACAGCAAACGAAGCCTTCAGGTGGACCAGGGTAAGAACTGGATGAGCTATAGCGACCCTGCGGCTCTTCCAGCTGGAGAAAGTACCCCTGCCAAGGATGCTTTGGAAGCTGTAGAATTTGTGAACCAGCATGGCGGATGGAATGGGACTTACCGTTTGGAGGCTACAGAGGAAGGCAGACAGGAGAGAAAGGTCTCTTTTCAACAATATTATGGCTCCTACCCGTACGGCTCCTATCCGATAATGAGCCATTCATCATTACAGTATGGTGTAATAAATCTGGAACTGCAGCAGGGAACAGTATCCTCTTATGAACGTTCTCTAATCTATATAGATGAAAGTAAGGCCGTAAAAAAGGTAGTGGAGCTATCTGGAGGTGCGGATCTGGAGTATAGGTTGTCTCTGGTCAGTAAAACTTCGGCAGTGAAGGATTTAACGCCTGCTTATGTGCCTGAGGTGAAGGAAGATCATCTGGAGCTGATACCTGTCTGGAAAGTTACACTTAGTGATGGCAGCGTGCTTACTTTGAATTAATGGGCAAGTGGTTCATATAACAATTAGGAGGTTCGGGTATGGATTGGGGAAGAGCTAAAAATGTACTGATTTGCGCCTTTTTAGGTCTGAATCTGCTGCTATGTTACCAGCTGTGGGTCGATTTGCGCGATCAGGTTAGTGCTAATCTTGATTTTACTTCCCTGTCTGCTGAGACCCAAGCCGTAATGGAGCAGAAAGGGATTCGTGTATTGTGTCCCATTCCGGCTTCTACCCCGCAGCTTCCTAACATTACTTATCGTTATTCTGCTGAAGAACAGACTGAACCACCAATTAAATTAGATGTACCTATAGACAGCAAGCTGATCTATTCTTCCTTCTCAGAGCTTAGCAAGGCGCTTGAAGATAAGATTCCTGACATTTCCAATTATCGCTTTGATTCACAGGAAAGTGAGGTTGGGAAGTTCGTTCTTCATCCGCTGGTTCAAAATCAGTGGTCGTTGTTCCGTGTTAGGCTAGAGTTGATTAACAGTGATCAAAAAATCGTAGCTTACCGCTGGCCGAAGATTGAAATAGGGACAAGCAGCAGCGATAAAGAACAGAAGGTGCTTCCAGCATCGCAAGCACTTAGTAGTTTGATAGAGAAGTATTTCCCGGCAGATTCCGTAGTGAAGGAGATTGAGCTGGGATATTACGGTGAGCTGTTCAACTCGGAAAGTCAGGTAGCTTCGCCGATGTGGCGGTTTATGCTGGAGAACGGCAATGCCTATTATGTGGATGCTATTAGTGCGGACATCATCAGTCCTAAGACAACAGAGTAGAAGGAGTAAGGAAAATGGGGATTTCATTTACAGTACTGTCCAGTGGTTCTACCGGCAATGTAACGGTGGTACGAAACGGGGAGACAACACTTATGATTGACGCAGGTTTTAGTGCCAAGCGGATCGATGAGCTGTTGGCCATGCGTGAACTAACGGGTAATGATATAGACGGGATTCTAGTTACACACGAACATTCCGATCATATCAAGGGACTCGGGGCCATGGCCCGTAAATACGATCTTCCGATTTATGCGAACACCAATACCTGGGGAGCTATCGAGAAGGGAATTGGTAAAATACCGGAGTATAACCGTATGATCATGGAGTCTGGCCAGCACAAGGATTTCGGCAGTATGCGAGTAGAATCCTTTGCGATTTCTCATGATGCAGCGGAGCCAGTGGGTTACAATTTTTATGATGGAAAAGAGAAGTTATGTGTAGCTACAGACCTGGGCTATGTTAGTGATAAGGTAAGAGATGCAATTTCAGATGCAGATGTATTGGTGCTGGAGGCGAATCATGATATCGAATTGCTGAGAATGGGACGTTATCCGTGGAATACGAAACGGCGCATCCTAGGCGACATGGGTCACCTTTCCAATGAGGCAGCTGGAGCTGCGCTTAGCGAAATTCTTACAGGGCGGACTAAACGGACCTATTTGGCGCATTTAAGCCGGGATCACAATATGATGGATTTGGCAAAAATGTCAGTACGCGGCGCAATGGAGGATCGGGGCTGTTTTTTCAAAGATAGTGAGTTCAGACTGTGTGATACGTATTATGATCAACCTACGCCATGGGATAAGCTGAGCCAGTCATAAGCTGATCAAGTTCAGCGGTCTTGCGATCTAATTCTTGGCGGGAGATTAGACCTTTTTCAATCATCAATTCGATCATTGCGCTAAAGGCAAGGGTCATGTGGTAGTGTTCATCCTTTAAGTCACCAAGCTTACCGATAAACTCGACTAAATCCATACTTGTTGAAAAAGAACTCATAATTAATCCTCCTTTAATAGTGTGAATATATAGTGTAATTAGAACTGAAAACTGTAAAAAATTCGCAGGTGTTTTAGCTGAGGAAAATCCCGAATTGCAGGTTGCCTGTGATACAATTAAAAGCGTGATGAGCAATGCTAAAATTTTAGGGACACTTCTATTTTATTGTAGTCTTTTAAGTTGCAAAATATTCCTAATAGAGAAGATATATTAAAAGATTATCATAATCTAACGATTGACCGAAACTCTTGTGGGGTTAATGGATAAAGTGAAACTTTTTAGTGATATTTGGAGTCTAATGGTTACAGAGGTTTGGTTCGGACGTGGTTGCTATAGGTTCAGGTCTTACCAACAGTGAACGCTTGGCAATAGAAGGGGGAGATTTTCGGTGGGATTGTTTGATGATGATTTCTATTCAACTAAAGTTTCGCGGTCCAGAGGGGATGAAGCATCAAAGGGATCGTTTGCTAATCGTAGACATTCTGTACGCAGATCGCGTAAGGGTTTATCTACCTGGCAAATATCCGCCGTTTGCTCCTTAGTCAGCGCTGTGGTGGCAGTTTTGTTATTCAGTATGTTTACAGGCCAGATGAGTCATGAGACTGCTCAGAAGCCGGTTGTAGCAACTGGAAATGTTGCCCCAAGCAGTAGTGATCCATTTGACCGGATTATTCAAGCTGCTGCCACGGTTCGCCCTGCAGTAGTAAGTATTATCAATCATAAAGAAGATAATGAAGAATTAAACATTCTGGATGAGTCTGCACTAGGCTCAGGAGTGATCTATAAAAAGACAGGGAATAAAGCATTTATCATTACCAATAATCATGTCATCGAAGACTCCGGTAATCTCGAAGTGGTTACAGTGAACGGAGAGACTCGTAAGGCAACACTCGTTGGAACGGATAAAGTAAGCGACATTGCGGTACTCTCTATTGATGCCAAAGGAATCGATACCATCGCGCAGCTCGGTGATTCCTCTAAGCTTCGTCTAGGTGAAACGGTCATTGCTATCGGTAATCCGCTAGGACTTGGTGATACATTGACCTCGGGGATTGTTAGCTATACTGAACGGATGGTTCCCGTATCCCTTAATCAGGATGGAGTATATGACTGGGAACAAGAAGTGATACAGACCGATGCGGCGATTAATGAAGGAAACAGTGGCGGCGCATTAGTGGATCTGGATGGCAAGGTCATTGGAATTAACACAATGAAGATTTCAGATACGGGTGTAGAGGGTCTGGGTTTTGCAATTCCTGCGAATCATGTGATAGATATCGCTAATGAGCTGGCTGAAAAAGGACATATTGCCCGTTCGTACTTGGGTGTATATTCAGTTGATTTGAACAATCCGTACGTTCCACTAGCAGAAGATCAACGCAATGAATTGAACCTGCCGAACAGTGTTAAGGATGGAGTAGTTGTTCTAGAAGCCGTTGGCCCTGCGAAGGAAGCTGGACTGCAATTCAATGATGTCATTACCAAATTTAATGATCAATCAATCATATCTACCCTTTCTCTTCGCAAGTACTTATATAATCATACGAAGATCGGTGATGATCTGAAAATTACTTACTATCGAAACGGCGAGGCCAAACAGGCAACAGTTAAACTTCTTGAAAAACCACAGGAATAATATGCTGGAAGTCGGTATATAATGATATAGCAGTTACGACAAGTAGAGCGGACTACCCCTTCGATTCCGAGGGGGTACCTTCTTGAAAAAGCGGATAAAAGTAACGTTTTTGGAAAAGCTATTTTTCTAAAACCATGATAATTATGCCAAATAAAGGATCTATTTAGGGAATAAACACTAAGTGGCAGCCCTTACATTGGAAGGTAATACTTATTAGGGCAAAAACGGATATATTCGGATGCTTGCTTGCCTTTGCTAATCAGGTGTGGTAATATGATATCAATCATACATTTAGTCCCTAATTCTCGCATTGAAAAGGGCTGTCATATTTGGTAATACAACCTTTTTCAATGTGTGAATTTTTTCTTTGTTTGAAGATAAAAAGAACATATTAATTTAAATTTGTGGAGGTAACACACATGCAAACAGGTACAGTTAAATGGTTCAACGCAGAAAAAGGATTCGGATTTATCGAAGTTGAAGGCGGAAGCGACGTATTCGTTCACTTCAGCGCAATCACTGGCGACGGCTTCAAAACTTTGGACGAAGGCCAACGCGTTGAATTCAACGTTGTTCAAGGCAACCGTGGACCACAAGCCGAAAACGTTGTAAAACTGTAATAATAGAAGAAACCGTCCCAGCTTGTGAAAGTTGGGACGGTCTTTTTATATCTAGTTACTCACTATTGACTTACAGGATGGGAGGAACGGCAATGAACTACCGGAAGAAACCTTTGGAAGAAATACCGGAAGAAAATACCGCAATTTGGGCATGTACCAATGAGGGATGCAACGGATGGATGAGGGATAATTTCGCATTTGAACATGCGCCTTCTTGCCGTCTATGTGACTCTCCAATGGTTCGCAGCACGAAGATGCTACCCCAATTGCTTAATTCGAATGGCGATCTCAAATCGCTGAAGAAGGGTATTTCCATCTAACCAATACCTAAATGAGTCAAGCATTTAATAGAACGACGAACCACTCAAGACGGGTAAACCGTCTTATTTTTTTTGCTTTCTTTATGCTAAATTGTGATCTTTGTCACAAATCATTTGAATTTCACCGTTAAATGACTATCTTTATGTGACATTTATCACAAAAAGAAGTTTAAATTTTTGACAGAATATAATTAACGAAAAGGGGAGAAGGAAGGGACAAATATGGATACAGTAATGCTGTCGCGTGTACAATTTGCGTCGACGACAATATTCCACTATTTCTTTGTACCGGTATCAATCGGACTAGCGCTCTTGATTGCAATCATGGAGACAATGTACGTTAGAAAAGGTAATGAAGAGTACAAAAAAATGGCGCAGTTCTGGGGAAAGCTATTCCTCATCAATTTTGCAGTAGGGGTAGTTACAGGAATCTTGCAGGAATTTCAGTTCGGGATGAACTGGTCCGATTATTCACGTTTTGTTGGTGATGTATTCGGGGCTCCGCTTGCAGTTGAGGCATTGGCAGCCTTTTTTCTGGAGTCTACTTTTATTGGGATATGGATATTCGGCTGGGATAAGGTGTCCAAGCGAGTACATTTACTGTCCATCTGGCTGGTAGCATTCGGTACGATGTTATCTGCATTCTGGATTCTAGCGGCTAACTCTTTTATGCAGCATCCTGTGGGTTTTGAGATAAATAATGGACGTGCAGAAATGAATGATTTCTTCGCGCTTATTACGAACGGACAATTGCTGGTTGAATTCCCACATACAGTACTGGCTGCTTATGCAACAGGTGCTTTTCTTGTAACTGGTATTAGTGCTTATAAAATATTGAAGAAACAAGAGGTTTCTTTCTTTAAGAAGTCTTTTCAGATTGCAGCCATCGTAGGGATTATTTCTTCTATTGGTGTAGCTGTTGCTGGTCACGCCCAAGCGCAATATTTGGTTGAAACTCAACCAATGAAAATGGCAGCTTCCGAAGGACTGTGGGGTAAGAGTGGTGACCCGGCACCTTGGACCGTATGGGCAAACATTGATCCAAAGAATCAAATTAGTAGTGGAGAATTTCAAATTCCTTATATGCTGAGTTTCCTTTCATACAGTAAATTTTCCGGTGAAGTTAAAGGTATGCTTGAGCTGCAAGCGGAGTATGAGCAAACCTATGGCCCCGGTGACTATATTCCACCTGTACGTACGACATTCTGGAGTTTCCGGATCATGGTTCTAGCAGGAACGTTAATGATTGTATTGGGAATGTACGCTATGTACTTAATGTGGCGCAAAAAAATGGACCGTCCGAACACTTGGTTTATGCGGTTTATGTTATGGGGCTTGTTGCTTCCTCCGATTGCGAATACAGCCGGTTGGGTTATGACCGAATTCGGGCGTCAGCCATGGACGGTATTCGGACTGATGACAACGGAAGACAGTGTGTCGCCTAATATTACAAGTGGTCAAGTTCTGTTCTCCGTGATTTCTTTTACAACGATTTATTTAATTCTAGGATTAGTGTTGGTCGGATTGTTTATTAAAGTGATTAAAAAAGGTCCTTATGCGATGGATAACGATCACGGCGATTCGAATGATCCATATAACGAGGAGGGTTCCCATGATATCTCTTAATGAATTGTGGTTTGTGCTGATTGCAGTTCTGTTTATAGGGTTCTTCTTCCTGGAGGGTTTCGATTTCGGCGTAGGGATGGAAACACAAATTCTCGCTAAAAATGATACAGAGCGCCGTGTTCTGATTAACTCGATCGGACCCTTCTGGGATGGGAATGAGGTATGGCTTATCACAGCTGCGGGTGCAATGTTTGCGGCTTTCCCGGAGTGGTATGCAACGCTGTTTAGTGGATTCTATATTCCTTTTGTATTTGCCTTATTAGCTTTGATAGCGCGTGGTGTCGCTTTTGAATTCAGAGGTAAACGTGATTCATTGGCTTGGAAAAGAACTTGGGATGCTTGTATCTTTATCGGCAGCTTCCTTCCACCATTCCTCTTGGCAGTAGTATTTGCAAGCTTTATCAAAGGGTTGCCTATTGATGGGGATATGCAAATGTATGCAGGGTTCACAGATATCGTGAATGTGTACACTGTAGTAGCAGGGCTTACTGTTGTCCTTCTGTGCCTGGTGCATGGTCTTATGTTCACAACGCTGCGTACAGTGGGTGATCTACAGGTTCGCGCTCGCAAGTTGGCTCAAAAATTGCTAATCCCACTCGCAGCTTTATTTACTGCTTTTGTGATTATGACTTATAATATGACGGATATTTTCGAGCAACGTGGAACGATTCTTATGATTATTGTAGCCCTGGGAGTTATCGCCTTTGTACTGTCCGGTTACTTCATGACGAAGAAGAAGGATGGCTACGCTTTTGGAATGACAGGAGCGGTAATGGCGCTTTCGGTAACTTCTATCTTTGTAGGATTGTTCCCGCGTGTTATGATTAGTTCAATTGATCAAGCTTTTAATTTGACGATCACCAATGCGGCTTCGGGCCATTACTCTTTGAAGGTAATGACGATTGTGGCACTGACTATCCTTCCGTTCGTATTGGGATATCAAATTTGGAGTTACTTTGTCTTTCATAAACGGGTTCACGAGAAGGAGCATCTTGAATACTAATGGATAAAAACTTGCTTGGGTATAAAGGAGTTAAGCCAGTCTTTCTGATTGTAGGCTTCCTTACCCTGGTGCAAAGCTTGTCCATACTTCTGCTGGCTAAATCGCTGGCAGAAGTCATCTCTGCGCTATTTGCGGGAGAACCTCTGAAGGAACAATGGGGCACTGCGCTATTGTTCCTTCTTGCATTTCTTGTGCGCCATGCTTGTGCTATGCTGATGAGCCGTGTCTCTTACCGCTTCGCGGAAGCAACGGGCAGCACTATGCGGAGGGAAATGATGGACAAGCTCTTCCAGCTTGGCCCTAGAATGGTGGGCGGGCGTGGAACCGGGGATCTTGTTACACTAGTGCTGGAAGGCGTAACTAAATTCCGCACGTATCTGGAAGCGATCATTCCTAGAATGGTAGGGATGTCTGTTACACCGATCTTGGTGCTTATTTACGTCTTTACGATGGACACTACGAGCGGGATTATTCTTACGGTAACTATGCCGATTATTATTGTTTTTATGATTTTGATTGGGATGACGGCCCGTAAGCAAATGGATCGGCAATTGAAATCGTATCGTACATTATCTAATCATTTCGTAGACTCATTACGTGGGCTAGAAACATTAAAATTTCTAGGACGCAGTCGTAGTCATAGCGACAGCATTGCTACTGTCAGCGATCGTTATCGCTCGGCGACCATGCGTACGCTGCGAGTGGCCTTTTTGTCATCGTTCGCCCTGGATTTCTTCACTATGCTGTCAGTAGCTTCTGTAGCGGTAAGTCTTGGTTTGCGGCTTGTAAATGAACAAATGACATTGGTTACGGGCTTAACGATTCTAATCTTGGCTCCGGAATATTTCCTGCCTGTCAGATTGGTAGGTTCAGATTTCCATGCTACTTTGGATGGGAAAGAAGCCGCTGAAGCAATGAAGAGCATTATAGATCAAGATGAGGTGAAGGCTGAAGTAATCGTCCCTAACGGTGATCTATCTGTCAGTTCTGCAGCAAAAACATTGGAACAAATATTCACTTGGCATGAGAATAGCGTGCTCACATTAAATGACGTTAGCGTGAAGTATGAGGAAGCAGGGCTTTCTTCGCTGGAAGCGCTGAACCTGCAATTTAAAGGAGCTAGCAAAATTGGGATTATCGGAGAGAGCGGGGCCGGTAAATCTACTTTAGTGGATATATTAGGGGGCTTCTTACACCCTACTTCAGGAAGTATCACGGTTAACGGTACTACGGTTAGTGCATTAACGGATGAGGCTTGGCGAAAACAGACCTCGTATATCCCGCAGCGTCCGTATATTTTTAGCGGTACGTTAGCTGATAATATACGTTTTTATTACCCTGAGGCTTCTATGGAGGCTGTTGCCGCGGCAGTGAAAGCTACTGGTTTATCGGGTTTGGTGGATACTCTTCCGCATGGCTTAGATGAGATGATTGGTGGCGGCGGCCGTTCGTTCAGCGGTGGCCAGGAGCAACGGGTGGCATTAGCCCGGGCACTGCTTAGCAGCCGTCCGATTATGCTTCTAGACGAGCCAACGGCGCATCTGGATATTGAAACGGAATATGAGCTGAAGGAGACGATGGTGCCCCTTTTTGAAGGAAAGCTGGTCTTTCTGGCTACCCATCGCCTGCACTGGATGCTCGATATGGACATTATTGTAGTAATGAAGCAAGGCCAAGTGGCAGAAATCGGTACCCATCAGGAGTTACTTGCCCGCAAGGGTGCGTATTATGAGTTGATTGGGTCGCAATTGGAGGGAATCCATTGAAACGTGAAGGATGGTTTGCTCCCTATGTATCGTCGTATTTTTGGCGTTTTGTGCTAATTATTGTGCTTGGGGCGTTGACGATTTTTACTGCCTCTTCATTGATGTATACTTCAGGATTTCTGATCTCAAAAGCGTCTACACCAGTCGAAAATATCCTGATGATCTACGTGCCGATTGTTGGTGTACGTACGTTCGGAACAAGCCGGGCAGTCATTCACTACGTGGAACGGCTGATTGGGCATGACACCATTTTACGGATTCTTTCTAAAATGCGTGTGCGCCTGTACAATATTTTGGAGCCACAGGCCTTGTTCCTGTCGTCGCGTTTCCGTACTGGGGATATTCTCGGGATGTTAGCTGATGACATCGAATATTTGCAAAATGTATATCTGAGAACCGTATTTCCAAGTGTTATTGCTTTATTGATCTACGGGGTTGCAGTGATTGCGTTGGGCACCTTTGATATCGGTTTTGCGTTATTAATGGCTTTGTATATTTTGGTGTTGGTCGTGGTATTGCCGCTTATATCTTTGTTGTTCACCCAGAAACGTCAACGTGAAGTGAAGGTAGAGCGTAATCGCCTCTATCAAAAGCTGACGGACGCCGTTCTCGGTATGGGCGATTGGGTCATTAGTGGACGGCAAAGCCAGTTCGTGGAGACCTATGAAGCAGATGAGAAAAAAGTGGCCAAAACTGATGCAGCGCTGCGCAGCTGGGCGCGTCTACGTGCGTTCATCGGGCAAGCAGTCGTTGGGGTTGGTGTACTTTCGATGTTATATTGGGCCGCCGGGGAGTATGCGGATGGTGCTATTGCAGGTACGTTGATTGCGGCGTTTGTCTTGGTTGTTTTTCCTGTAGCAGATGCTTTTTTGCCAGTATCCGAAGCGGTGGAGAAAATCCCGCAGTACCGTAACTCGCTGGAGCGGTTGTCTGGAGTGGTCGGAGAAGAGCAGAATATAGTTTCCGAACAGGCATCTGTAGTCGATGTTCTACCTCAGGCCATAAAAAGTGCTCATATCAAGCTCGAAAATGTGGGTTACCGCTATGGATCAGAGGATAATTGGTCGGTTCGTGATCTCAGCCTCGACATCCCACAAGGCAAAAAAATTGCCATCATCGGCCGTAGCGGGGCAGGGAAATCGACGTTGTTAAAGGCTATTCAAGGGGTTATCCAACCTTCTGCAGGTTCGGCTATGATTAATGGAATCGCGGCTGCTGCCTATGGCGATAACATTCCGTCTATTATAGCGGTGCTAAATCAAAGCCCACACTTATTTGATACTACGGTAGCGAACAATATTCGCATGGGTGATCCGAAGGCTTCCGAACAAGCGATTAAAGAAGCTGGAGCATTAGCCAAAATGGATACGCTGATCTCCTCGTTACCAGATGGATACAATACCTTTGTCCGTGAAGCAGGGCAACGTTTCTCCGGTGGAGAGCGCCAGCGGATAGCGTTAGCTCGTATTTTGCTGCAAAATACACCTGTCGTCATTCTTGACGAACCGACCGTAGGGTTGGACCCAAGCACGGAGCGTGATCTTTTGCAGACGATGTTTGAAGCTATGGACGGTAAATCTCTGATCTGGGTAACGCATCATTTGGTTGGTGCGGAGCAGATGGATGAAGTGATTTTTATGGAAAATGGCTCGGTAGAAATGCGTGGAACCCATGCAGAGCTGATGGAAAAAGAACCACGTTACCGCAGATTGTATGAGCTGGATCGTCCAGTGGAGTTTCTAGGGTAGGATGGAGAGTTTGCAGATAACATTTATAGAAATTAGAGAGATATTAGTGAAGAGATTCCTTTTGCCCGTTTGGGGTGGGAGGAATCTTTTTTTTTGGTAGGGTAAGAATATAGACAATGGATGAACAGATTGCTGGAATGGATAGATAGGAGTTCCATTTTCGTGGGAAGTATGGTAGAACAATAGAAGGAGTATTAGGCCGCAGCGGCACAGAAAGGGATGCTTGGTTGAATGTATGTAGTATGTAAAGAACATGTAGAGTTAGCCATCGACAAATTTGTGGACGAGTATGAGGATGCACCTGATATTGTGGACTTGAAGGAGACCGAGTTCTCGGACTGGGACCCGCCGGCCAAATGTGCGGAATGTAAGAAGAATGCGGAATATTTAGTGGTCTAAAGGACTGTTAAAATTTATTAAAAACACCTTGCAGTCCCGAAAATGGGCCGCAGGGTGTTTTTTTGCATGAAATAATATATGTGTTAGCCGATTAGGTCTTATGCATCTGCTGCATCTACTATGTCGGTCAGCAAGCTACTTCGGTTGCCTCGGCGGTAGAGAATAGCTGAGATGATGGCGATCAATGCTGCAATAGAGAGTCCCCAGTAGATATTGGAGTAGGCTGCAGAAAGCGGCAGTCCGCGCTGCCATTCCAGAGCGCTTGCGGCCATAGCTACGCTGAAGGCGCCGCTAAAGAATTGCAGCAGCTGGAACAGGCCCATCCCAGAGCCGATTTGCGAAGAAGGCAGAATCCGAGAGATTTCATTGGATACACTACTGGACAGTGTCGTGAAGGCCAGACTCATAATCATATAGATGAACATGACGGCAATCCATGACCGCCCAGCAAAGAAAGCGAATAGGATGGTAGCGGTCAATACGAGCAATGGTGCAAAACGTAAAATCCCCGCATTGCCATAACGGTCAATGATTCGTCCCACGGAGCGGGAGACAAAGATGGCGAGCAGCGAACCCGGAAAGATCACAAGCCCGGCATGGCTTGCGCTGAAGCCGAAACGGTGAGTCAGAATCTGCGGCAGCAGGAATAACGTGGCAAAGCTGCACAGGTAGGAGGCAACTCCGATCAGAGCCAACACGAGATATGAGCGGTTACGGAAAAGCTCCGGCATCACGAATGGATCAGGTGTGCTGCGGATACGGCCAACAAATAAAGCAATGGCGACAATTCCGGCGATCAAGGCAATCCACAGCCCGCTGGTCAGGAACAGCAGCAGCCCGGTCGTGCCGACGCCCAAGAACAGCCCGCCAAGCACATCAAAGGAGCCACGGGTGGGTACTTCTTTGGGCAGCAGAATAAGGAACAGCGGCACTAGAAGCAGAATAGCTGCCGTTACAGAGAATAACCAAATCCAACCGAGATATTCGACGATGGCTCCGCCCGCGACCGGCCCAAGCCCTAGACCCAGCGAGACGGCTGACATAATTGTCGCCATTGCTTTGCCGCGGCGGGCTTGCGGGATATAGCGGGTAAACAGGACAAGAGATAAGGACATTACCGCGCCCGCGCCCGAGGCCTGGAGAATGCGAACGATAAGCAGGAAGATAAAGTTGGTGCTGAAAAAGCCGGCAACAGCCGCGAGGCCCAGCGTCAACAAGCCTATAACCAACAGACGGCGAATCGGCAGAAAATCAGAAAGCCGGCTGTACGTGATTGAGGCAATCGAGAACATAATGGAATACCCAGTGACAATCCAAGAAGCGGACGCAGCCGTAATCCCAAATGCTTCGGTCACATCAGGCAGCGCCAGATTGAACATAGCCGTATTCATGATGACGAGAACCACAGCGACACTGAACAGCAGGGTCAGTAGGCCTTCTCGTGGAAGAGGCGCTTCCGGAACGGAGGCTTCATGATCCGCATTCGCGGAGAGGTTATTTACAGAAGTCATGTGCGAAGCGCTCCTTTTATTATTGTTTAATAGTTCGATTACTTACGAACAATTGAAATATAGCATGCGTTGATATAAAATGCAATTAGGAACACCAATATTTTTTTCGCATTCATCGTACGACAAAAGGGGATAATCATCCGTGAAAATACTATTTCATCCGGACCGCAAGGACATTCAGCTTGCCTCCGTATTGTATGCACTCAGCGATCCGATTCGCTTACATATCGTATCGGATATTCACTTAAATGGAGAACAGGCTTGCAACGGCTTCAACGTCCCTATCGCAAAATCCACCATGTCTCACCATGCCCGTACTTTGCGCGAGTCAGGGGTTGTTTTTACACGAGTTCAAGGAACACAGCGCATGTTGTCCCTGCGGACTGAGGATCTTAATGCACGTTTCCCAGGCTTGCTGGACTCTATATTGAGTGCTTATGAAGCTGGGGAGCAACCGGATTTTGTGATGGAGGAGCAGGGGGAGAGTAAGTAGGGGGGATTGAACCTGCTGAGGACGGGGAATACATGAAATTCTAGATTCAGGCAATCTAGGAATACTGGGGATCAGGAGATCCAGGGATTGCATAAAAAATAGGCCATTTAGAGAATGCGCAAGAGTAGGCCGTTTTAATTGTCGTTTCTTTTCCAACAAATATGTGATAGAACAGAAGGACTTACTAAAACTTCAAGGGACGCCCAGTGCGCGTCCTTTTGCTATTTCTATAGAGGATTATGACAGGAGGCACTTATGCTTATTCAAATTATTGGCGTAGGAAAATTGAAGGAAAAGTACTTGATCGATGGCATCGCGGAGTATGCAAAACGGCTGACACCATACCTGAAGTTTCAGGTCATTGAGGTGGCAGATGAAAAAGCACCCGATTCTCTAAGCGAAGCAGAGGTGGTGCAGGTGAAGGGACGCGAGGGCGAACGCATCCTCGCACAGATTAAGAGCGAGGCGCATGTCATTGCGCTCGCGATCGACGGCAAGCTGTGGAGCTCGGAAGAGCTTGCCGCAGAAATTGACCGGCTCGGCACCTACGGGACAAGCCATGTCGTGTTCGTCATCGGAGGGAGCCATGGGCTCTCCGACGAGGTCATGCGCCGCGCGCAGCAACGCATGAGCTTCGGGCGTATGACGCTGCCTCATCAGCTCATGCGCCTGGTGCTGGTGGAGCAGGTGTATCGCGCGGTGAAGATCAATCGGGGGGAACCGTATCACAAGTAGGGCGAAATTTTTGGGGTGAAACGCCAGGAGCCTGTTAGAGCTTGTTGGGCGGGGAGGATAGATATAAAGAATTTTTACATTGATAGTGAATTTTTTTTCAGTTATAGTCATGGAGAAACACAGGTTTTATTACTTTTTGTTGTTTTCCCGCTATCTGTTAAATGTTGAAAGGATGATGCCAGATGATTAATACAACAGAATTGTCCGCCCGCATAATTTCTTGGAGGGTGACTATACTTTAACCCTCCTTAAAATTGGAGGTAAATCTGTGAAAAGTGATTTTATCGCAAAACATTGGTATGCCAGTATGTATGAAAAGTTCGAAAACCAAACACATGACGTCGATTTTCTATTAAGAGTACTTACAGAGCAAACAGGCAACCAACCACAAAATATACTTGAAGTCGCCTGCGGCGGTGGTAGGATCTGTGTCCCTCTTGCAAAGGCGAATCATTTCGTTACAGGCTTTGATGTCGATGAACATATGCTCCTGAACTGTTATCGCCGGATGTCGGGCTTAGCAAATATACGCTGTTACCAAGCTGATGCAGCAATTTCCGTATGGGGCGTTGCTTTTGATCTCGTAGTCATGGCAGGTAATATCTTGATTAATATTGAAAGCGAAATTGATTACAAAGAGGCACAAAAGACTCTTATTAAAAATGCTGCTGCGGCGCTTCGCACGGGTGGACATCTTTATATGGATTTTGACCTGCATAATAATCCAACGGCCCGGTTCAATAGGTTGAAAGAGAGCAGCTATTTCAAAGGGACAGACGAATTGGGCACGAATGGTCGAACCGTTAGTTATGGGAGCGTGTATGACCCCATAACCCAAATTTGTACCGGAACTGGTCATTGGGAGCTTACCACAAATAGTGGTGAGCAAATCAATATACCCAAGTGCTGGTATAAGCACATTCCTACGCATATGCAAGTTTACGATTGGCTATCAGATGCAGGGTTTACCATAGAGCGTACCTATCAAAATTATACGGCTGAACCAATTCCGGAGCCGATTGGTGAAGCTACAAATCGCGCTATTATATGGGCAAGAAAGTTATAATTTTTCATGTAGGTCTGAAGCACTCTTTTGGCTTATACTTTTGCTGAACTACTATAGTAGTTGAATAAATCAAGATAAGGCCATCCACTATAGGATGGCCTTAAAACTTGCCGTTATAGACAGCGCGGTGAACCTTATCACAAATAGTGGTAAAGCGGAGAACAGAACTCAATATTAGTTTAAATGACTTGAAATGCACGGCATAACGGTTGAAAGCCAATACAATTGAAATAACAAAAATGTAAAAAGAGCCTCCACTTCGATTTTAGTGGAGGCTCTTTTAAGGCTGCTAATCAATGCGCCAGATGCTCGCTCATACTTATGTAAAATTAAATGTTTGCTACTTGGCAATGCTAGGCACCCATAATTCCTGCTCAATTTTGGCTCCAGGAGCCAAATAATTCTCTATACATGAGGAGTGAAGAGTTTATGGTTACCTCAGCTGAGAGCGATATTCAGGATATTGTAGGTATGCTTCGTGACGCTAATGATGAGAAGATACGCGTGGCGAAAAATGTACTTAAAGAATTATTATGAGATACGTCCCTCAGAGCAAATGAGGTCATTTAAAACAAGCGCACAAGCCATTGGCTTGTGCGTTTTGCTGCAGCTTAAGTATAGTTCTTATTTTATGATTAATGGTAATAGTCTGAAATTTAATTTTCTAATAATCTTATTAATTTAAACGGGAGCGGCCATGTCGTCATTTATCGGATTTATAGTAGTTATTATCGTATTACCCATCTTAACTGGGATGAAGCAGGGGACTAAGAAGAAGAGAGAACGCAGTACGGCAAGCGGAAACCTGCTGTTAAGAAAAGCAATAACAAAAGCGTGAAAACGACCTTTAACCGTTCTTCAACAACATGCAGACCTGACGATGTACTTTTAAGAACACCTTTGGACAAACTAGCATTGCCGTTATTTATGGATCATAAGGAGGAAGAAATGACTGAATTACTAGCTCCAGCAGGAAATATGGAAGCTTTAAAAGCTGCAATTTCTAATGGTTGTGATGCCATATACTTAGGAATGCAAAAATTTGGTGCGCGTGCATACTCATCTAATTTTGATTTAGAATCGTTACAAGAGGCGGTTACGTATGCGCACCTGAGGGACGTTAAACTCTATGTTACAATGAATACCATCGTTTTTGAAAACGAAGTTGAAGAGATGAAAGAGCAGATCCACGAATTAAATAAAATCGGTGTGGATGGCATTATCGTCCAGGATCTGACTGCGTTCGATTATATCGTTAAAAACTTTCTTGATATGGAAGCACATTGTTCAACTCAAATGGGAATAGACGATTTAGACGGAACTTTATTATTAAAAGAACTTGGTGCCAAAAGAGTTGTTCTGTCTCGTGAGGTTGAGATTGAAAAAGTAAAAGAGATCAAAAGAAAAGCTGAGATACCTTTAGAAATTTTCGTTCACGGTGCTTTATGTGTATCTTACTCGGGAAACTGTCTAATGTCAGGATTAATGGGTAATCGAAGCGCAAATCGCGGAAGATGTGTGGGGTCATGCCGTAAGGAGTATGAACTCATGGATAAGACAACAGGTACATCTTTAGGGAAAAACCATATTCTATCTACCAAGGACTTAAACACAATCGACTATATCGAGGATTTAAAAGAAATCGATTCTTTAAAAATAGAAGGCCGAATGAAAGTGCCTACGTATGTTGCTAATGTTGTATCCAAATATCGCATGGCCTTAGATCATAAAATAACCGAAGAAGATAAAGAAAATCTGAAAAAAACATTCAATCGAACATTTACTAAAGGATATTTGTTTCACGAAGATAGGAGAAATATTACAAACATTTTAAGACCTAATCACTTTGGTTATGAAATTGGAACAATCAGCAAGATTGTTAAAGATAGGTATGAAATAACACTTACACGTCCTTTAAATCAGAACGATACCATTCGAATCAGTCACAACAATGAAGATGTTAATTTAACGGTTGCAAAACTGTACGATAAAGAGGGCGAATTAATCAACAAAGCAGATGATGTCTGCTATATCAAAATCAAAGAAAAGATGTCTACGGGAGATTTAGTATATAAAACGAAGGATTATTTCTATAACAAAGAATTAGAATCATCACTGGAAAAAGAATTTAAGCGGTTTAACCTCGATATTAGAGTATATGCACGTCCAGATTCAAAGCTTGTCATAGATGCGGAGGGCTTAGGCTGTCATTATTCATATGAAAGCGAGGAAATACTAGGCGAAGCCATTAATAATCCAACAACAAAAGACCAGGTAATCAAGCAATTTTCAAGATTAAATGATACGATATTCGAACTTAATCATGTGGATTTTGAGGAATGCAATGCTTTTATTCCAGCTAAACTGTTAAATGCAGCAAGAAGAGATATTGTACTGGGCTTATATGACTTAAAGCTTAACAGCCAGAAGAAAAGAACCAAGGCTTTGGAAGCAAAAGAAAAAATAAGCTTTGCCCCTGAAAAACCATACTTTACGGCCTCTGTAACGACTAAGGAGCAGTATGATGCTTGCGTGAGCTGTGGAATTAAGGAAATCTATTATGAAAATGTTGTTAGAAGAAATCAGAATCGTTATAAGGAAAAAGAAGGGCAGCTACTAATCGGAGGATATGGCGGAATTTATCACTACAGAGAAACGAATCCGTTTGTTACGGACTATTCTCTAAATGTTGTTAATGCTACTAGTTGCTATGAATTATATAAATTAGGTGCAAAACGAGTCACTTTATCTTATGAATTGAATAAGAGCCAAATTGAAGATTTAAGGAATGCCTATTATGAAGAAAATGACGGCTATCCTGCACTGGAAATGATTGTATATGGCAAGGTTCCTTTGATGTTTACAAAATATTGTCCGATGAAAAAAATGAATCAATGCAGAATTTGCAAAACGAAGAGCTATGAGTTAAAAGATGAGCACGGAACGTTCCCTATCATTTCCCATAATGATTGTACAACGACTCTCCTTAATGGGAAGACGCTTAATCTTTTAGATGAGCTACAAAACATCAAAGGAATCGAGGCGCTCAGATTAAACTTCACAGTTGAATCCAAAGAGCAGGTTGTGAAAGTCATTAATATGGCGTCAGGCAAATTAAATGGCTCTATGAATAATGCTGTCTTTAATCAGGAAACAGACACAAGAGGACATTTTAATAAAGAGATTGTGTAGGTAGCCAAAGGGATGACGCTGTCTTCCTTGCTAATCGTTCAGCTTAACATAAAAGAACAAGAAAGAGCCGCCCAGTACCGGGCGGCTCTAAAACTTGCCGCTTCAACCATCGCAGTGAACGTGTCAGAAGTAAGGAAAAGTCTTTTGGAGAGGCGACTGCTTTTCAGCAGAAATCCCCTTATCGTTGAATCTACATTGGTTAGTTGTAGAAATCTTAGGATCGAATTAACCTTCGAATTTAAGGACGATAGACTAGGTCCAAAACATCGAACTTCTAGTTAAGATGCTTAGGTAGTCCTAACATGATAGGTTAACTATCACGAAGAAATCGAATAGTAGTGTAGATTAATTAACGATATCTCTGAACCCAGCTCTACCTTGTGTCCCTGGAAGAGGCAGCCGAGGCCGCGCGGATGCTGTATCGTAAAAGAAGATTTTTGGAGAGATTGGCGCAGGGCGGGGAGAGTGCGGAGTGAACAGCGAAAGAGTTAAGGGATGAAGGAACAGTGAGGCCTTCAATTTCGTTCTATAGATGTTACGGTGAACCGTATCATAAGTAGGGGCAAGTTTCTTTCATTTTGGGTTGGTGGTCTTAGTGATAAAAACTTGGATTATAGTCAGAACGGGGTTCAAGCACGTGGCGGATCGGGAAGGGGAACATATAACAAGGATGCCTGCGGAGAATCTTCCCTCTGCCCGATAAGAAAGAAAATGCCCCCTCTGCTATTTTGGCGGAAGGGGCCGGTTCCTTACATCAAAAACAGTAATCAGGATGTTGTTGTTCTTTCCGCAAGTGTAGTAATCGACTCAATGTCTTGATCGGTTAATAGATCTAGAAAATGCTTGCGTATTGCCTTTGAGACTATGGGAAGGGCTTCGTCTAAGGCTGACCTTCCGGTGGAAGTAATGATGACTTGAACACCGCGATCTGTGTCTAGAGGTTTTCTTAGAACTAGACCTCGTTTTTCCATCCGCGTTAGATGATGTGATAGTCGGCTCTTATCCCAGTCCATCGAGTCAGCTAATTCCTGTTGGCGAAGCTTACCATTGCCAAATTGGACTAGCCGGTCTAATACTCCAAAATCACCTTCTGAGAGTCCTGTGTGTTCAGACATTTCTTTTACAACCCGACCGAAGATTCGTTTAAAGGAGCCTTTCCACATATTCCATATCCGCATTTCATCTTCGTTAAGTTCGTTTATATCCATACGAATATAATATCACGGTTGACGCATCAACCACAAGGTGTTACTATGTATCCATAGGTTGATATGTCAACTTAAGGGAGTGGTATTGTGTTTAGGTTGATGCATCAACTCGACCGTGCGCCTTGCGCTCCTCGACAAGGACGGTCCGACAGGCAAATTTTTAAACGAGAGACGTCAGCTACCTTGGAAATGTAATCACGAGCGACGTATCACCGAGAGATCCACGAAACCTAAAGGCGTAACGCCTTCCCCTACAAATATATAAGGAGTGTGTTATTAAATGGAATATGTGAAGCTTGGACGCAGCGGGTTAGAGGTTTCGAAGTTAAGCCTTGGAACCATGAGTTTCGGCGTACCTGAACGCGGCAATACTCCATGGTCTCTGGATGAGGAGCCAAGTAGACTGATTATTAAAAGGGCACTCGAATTGGGCATCAACTTTTTCAGTACCGCCAACATGTATTCCGACGGAACAAGCGAAGAAATCCTCGGGCGTGCCTTAAAGGACTTCGCTCATCGTGACGAAGTCGTCATAGCTACAAAGGTATTTGTTCCGATGCGCAAAGGTCCGAATGCTATGGGACTTTCCCGCAGGGCCATCATGACCGAAATTGATAACAGTCTAAGACGACTCGGAACAGATTACGTCGATGTGTACCAGATCCATCGGTGGGATCCAAATACGCCGATTGAAGAGACGATGGAGGCTCTTCACGATTTAGTTAAGGCGGGCAAGGTCAGATACCTCGGAGCATCTTCCATGCTGGCATGGCAGTTTGCGAAAGCTCAGCATGTTGCAGAGCGCAACGGTTGGACACGGTTCGTCTCTATGGAGAATAGATTAAACCTGCTCTACCGGGAAGAAGAAAGAGAAATGCTCCCCCTTTGCAGAGACGAGGGAGTTGGCGTCACTCCTTACCTGCCTTTGGCTGCAGGCCGGTTAACTAGGGATTGGAATGATCAGACCTCACGATCCGAGAATGACCAGATAGCTAAAACGTTGTTTATTAAAACGGAAGAAGCTGATCGTAAAGTAGCAGAGAGAGTTGCGGAAGTCGCTGCTAACCAAGGAATTCCACGCGCACAAGTTGCTCTTGCATGGTTGCTGCAAAAAGAAGAGATCACCGCCCCAATTATCGGTTCGACCAAGACCAGCCATCTCGAAGATGCCGTTTCGGCGTTGTCAGTTAAATTGACACCTGAAGAAATTACCAGTTTAGAAGAACTTTATGTACCACATCCATTAGTATAAATTGGACACATCTATACAACGAATCCTATGTATTGAACTCTTCATGGAAACTCCCACGAAAGGGGAGCCACAAAAGAGTGCTTTGACTTTCAGATGAGAGAAGAGGCTCTCGATTGAGGCGTTGTCATAATAAATGCCTCGGCGTGACATGCTGATTTGGGCTCCAATCTGTGGCAGCATGTCGTGGTATGCATGGGACGTGTACTGGTATCCCTGATCGCTGTGAACGATCAGTCCAGTCACGTCTTTATGCGTTTCAAAGGCCTTTTTAAATGTATCTAATACAAGTGGATTGTCATTACATCTGCTGATATGGGAACCCCACAATCTCGCCTTTAGTGACTCAGGATAATGTTTAAACTTCTGACCTTTTATTGCTTTCTTCCAGTCTTTTGCATGCCCAATTCTTTAGGGCTAAACTCGGGTCTATTCAATATAATCATGCAGTCGTATTATTTTAAGGTAATCGAGGGGCATCCAACCTTGCTATTCCACTTTAGTAATTTTCCATGATTAGGACGTTTTTTATGCGAATTAAACTTCGATTTTTCCAATCTATTATGTTCACGCACGGCTCTCATTTGCCTGGTATGTCTTACATCATTGCGGCGTTCTCTCGCTTTGAGTTGGCTAAGCATAATGAGCAACCCCAAAGTGCCGAGCACATAAGAAGCCACCCCTTGTGTCGGGGGTGGCGTTGTTTTACATGGAAATGTATATTTTGTGGTCGAGTTGAACTTTGTGCTTGGATACATTACGGTAAACCAATTAAAAAATGAGATGATCTTACCTGGCTTACCAGACTATCCCCTCCTAAAATCTGTAGGCAAAAATGCCCGGAAGCTGACGGGATGTTTTTTTGTGCAGTCGTGGATAGTTCCATAAATCGCAGGGGATTTGGACTCGGTTGCTTGACTGTATTAGAGTCAGCGTATAACACAATCTTCGTCGGATTGCAAAAAGTTGGATTTTCGCCGTTAGCCAATTTCATTTCCTATAGTTGTAGTAATTTATATAAAATCTGTAATATAGCAGATAAATGTGAAAAAAACGCTTTTTAGTAACTTCCATCATATCCCAATAAAGGTTTTTCACGGTAGAGTAATTTGGGGTCATTCTGGAAGAGTTTAGAACGCCTGAGGTGGCTGAGCAAATAGGGAGAGGATGAAAATTATAGAAAATCTGGAATGGAAAATCTGAAAGAATGGGTGAAGAAAACATTTCATAATTAGGGAAGTGTTCAACATGAATTTGTTTCGTGAAAGTCCAATTGTCCCTAGATCTTGGATATCAATTCAAGAGTATTCAAAGCGGGAACAGACACAGTGGGATCGTGTCTTTCAAGAGTCAAAGCGTAGCCCAGTGTCCCCCAGAACCAAAACAGCAGGGCGGGAACTGAGCCGCAAACTAGCGAAGCACGGCAATTTGGTACATGTGACGCAAACGGAACTAGAAAGCATAAGTACCTCTGTTGCCCCGCCTCATTTGTTTCTATTGGCAGATGATGAAGGGATGTGCCTGCAATTATTTGCTTCTTCTAAACAATTGAATCAGTTGAAGGAGCATTATATAGCACCTGGAACACATTTTGCTATGAAGGATTTAGGAATCAATGCTATTTCTATAGCGATGGAATCTGGAAGTACTACAGTAGTAAAAGGGGAAGAGCATAGCCTCGAGTTGTTTTTCTCGTGGTCCTCCATCTGTACCCCTATTCAATCAGAGGGGAAAGTTCTCGGTTATTTAAATATGTCCTTTGATTCAGTAGAAGATGTGATCTTTGCAGTACTGTTGGTGGAGAAGATCGTACGCAATATAGAGGAGCGTTTGGATTGGATGAATCCCATTGCGCAAAAGAAACGAATCAATCGGAATTTCGAGGACTTTCATTTGACAAATAAGGAAAAGGAAGTTGCTTATTGCTGGCTGGAAGGCCACAGCCGTTCAGCGATTGCCCAAATGCTTACTATCTCTCAGGAAACGGTCCGTTTTCATGTGAAACATATTTATGAGAAGGTAGGGGTTAACCATCAGGTTGAGTTTGTGAAGAAAGTAATGTTTTCTGGAATTGATAAGAGTTAACCTGGCTTGACGTCGTTTAGCAGTATAGTTCACCCGGGCAATTACATGACTCTAGAAACCTACCCTTTGGGGTAGTTAACAAAAAACCTAGAGGTTAGTAAAATGTTTCTATAAGTTGAAAAAAGAGTTATATGTGGTTTCGAGTGAAGAAGGTAGAAGGCTGATAGGCTTTGATCTAATTATGATGTCTCCACAGCGGTGTTCGTTCAACGACAATTATACAGAAATTTTATATATTGCTTAAATTTGATGATTTATTGGCAAACGATAGGTTGGATGACTTGCCAAAACTCGATTCTTCATTGAAGGGAGAATAAATTTGCATATGAAAATATTAGAAATAGGAAAAGAATTTAAAATTGAGAATGTGTTGTCTTTGAGAAAGAAAATGACTCAACAAGAAATACAACAGGAAATGATGAGTATTGGTGAATTCCTTGAGCAAAACAGTTTTAAAAAAAATGGTCCCATTGTAACTGCTACCTTTGCAATTGAGCAATCAAATGAACAGCCACTATTAGATACAGAGATTTTGGTTCCAATAGATAAGCCTGCAAATTTGTATGGTAAATATAAATTTAAAGATGTCTTTCACCTCATAAATGCAGTTTATGCTAGACATGAAGGCAATCCCAATACGTTACAGAATACATATAACGAATTAAATCAGTATATTAGTGAGAAGGGACTGCAACCGATAACAGCAGCTTATAATGTAAATGTTGTTGACTTAAACCCGGGGCAATCCATGGATGATATGATTGTGGATGTTTATGTAGGAGTAAATCCATCAATCGTATAAATGACGATTTTAGCTGTAATTTTTTGCTTCATAGTACTAGTCTATGTATCAGGATTACAGTTGAAATACATAAATGAAGTAAAAATAGTAAAGGAGGATTAATAATGACAAGCGCACTGATTCTTAAGAATAATAATTTTATTGAGTTAACAAATGATGAATTGATGTTTGTAGATGGCGGAGGTGTTTGGCAAGCCCTTGTAGGGGCAGCGGGAGCCATCGCTATTGGAGCTGCTCCTCTTGTGGGCGTACTTGCGGGGATTGGCGGTAGCGTTGTGGGTACGCCTGTGATAGGAGTAGCAGCAGGAATTAGTGCATCAGCTGCTATGGTATCATCAGGTGCATATATGTTAGATTATGGTACAAAAAAATAATTTGAATAAGGAGGAGTAAAAAATGGAACTATCTATTTCCCATGGTTTTTTTGAACTAAATGAATCTGCATTGTCCGAAATAAATGCAGGCGGTGTTTGGGGAATAATTGGTGGCGTAGCTGAGGTAGTTAGTGGTGTAGCTGGAATAGTTGGAGGAATAGCAGCTTTAGCCGTCCCTGAACCTACAATGGCAAGCAAATTTGCAGGAGCAGCAGCGATATCAATTGGAATAGGAGCTGTTGGTGGAGGTATTGCCAGTATTTCGTCAAACTGGAAATAAACTTTTTAATATGTTTGTGTGCAAGAAGGTAAAGATGCCTTCTTGCACAAATTTTTTTTAACATTAATTAGTCTGTGAGTGATTAAAATCCTAAGTTTTAGGAGGTGATGAATATAATGGCGAAAAAAATTAAAACTTTAAGAGTTTCTCTGCTCTTTTCTATACTATGTATTATTACATCAGGAATCAACTACTTAAATAATAAATTGCCTGTAGTTGGGATATTGCTTATTGTAATTTCAGTTGCGTTTATAATTCAAGTTGTTGCTTATACAATAGAAATGAAAAACATTAAAAATAATAGTGTGAAATAAAAGTTAAACTAGGGAGTGCCAACAAACTCAGGCTTCGCATCCAAATAGCGGGAAAGCTCCACTACCACACAGTCCAGTTACATAAAAATCATATTATTGCTCTAGGCGGGGGTTTATCTGTTTAAAAAACTGATCTGCATTAAACAACATGATATCAAGGACTGCGGCGCAGCCTGTCTGGCTACTATTTGCAAGCAGTACGGTTTAAAAATTCCGATTTCCAGAGTGCGGGAAGCAGCGGGCACCGATAATCAGGGAACAAGTGCCTACGGTTTAGTTAAAGCTGCTGAGCAGCTTGGTTTTACTGTTAAGGCCGTTAAGGGAAGTCAGGAATCTTTTTTTGGTGAATTTCCTCTGCCAGCAATTGCTCATGTGGTAGTTGACAGTACACTCCTACACTATGTAGTGATTCACAAGGTTACCCGAACAGAGATTATACTAGCTGACCCGAGTAAAGGAATTGTCAGACTCAAGCCTGATGAGTTTTTTCAAATGTGGACCGGCGTTCTCATATTGATGGTACCGACTCCCCAATTTAAAAGAGGAGATCAAACAAAGGGATTGTTTTCCCGCTTCTTTGGTCTATTGATACCGCAGCGGCGCATGTTGGGCGGTATATTTTTGTCTTCTATGCTCTTTACCATCCTGGGGATTCTATCAGCATTTTACTTTCAGCTACTTATCGACGAAATTCTCCCATATAGCCTCACCAAGACCCTACATATTGTTTCTATTGGAGTAATTGCACTTTACATATTTAAAGTGATTTTGAGTGCCTTCCGGAACCATATTCTTCTAACGCTGAGCCAAAAGCTCGATATTTCCTTGATCCTCGGTTACTATCATCATGTCCTGAAGCTGCCGATGAGTTTTTTCGGTGCACGTAAAACCGGTGAGATTATTTCAAGGCTGATGGATGCATCCAAGGTTCGGGATGCTATCTCCAGCGCAACGCTCACCGTAATGATTGATACAATCATGGTAATTGCCGGCGGAGCCATTCTCTATACCCAAAGCGGATTATTATTCGGTGTCACTTTATTAATGATCCCGTTTTATCTCCTGCTGGTATGGGGGTTTCATAAGCCTTTTGATCGGCTGAACCGTGAGCAGATGGAGAACAACTCGCAGTTGACCTCTTATATTGTAGAATCAATTGAAGGCATTGAGACAGTAAAAGCATACCGCGCCGAAGGGCAATCAGGATTTGAAACAGAACGTAAATTTGTCAGCTTGTTGAAATCCGTTTTCCGGCTGGGACTTTTTAATAATATTCAGGGTTCGCTCAAGGCGACTGTTCAGTTAATTGGAGGCGTTATAATTCTTTGGGTGGGCGCCATTCAAGTCATTAAGGGTAATCTCTCCATTGGACAATTGATCGCTTACAATTCATTGCTGGCTTACTTTCTGGAACCCATCCAGAATTTAATCAATTTGCAACCGACTCTTCAAACGGCGATGGTAGCAGCCGACCGATTGAGCGAGATTCTAGACCTTGAGGCGGAAAAACAGGCGAATGAGGAGCAAAAGATGCGGCCTGCGGTTTTAAAAGGGGATATTGAATTTAGAGGAGTCTCTTTTCGTTATGGAACCCGTGCTCTGATTCTAGATAATATTCATTTGACGATCAATCAAGGGGAGAAGATTGCCTTGGTCGGCGAGAGCGGATCAGGCAAGACCACCCTCATCAAGCTGCTGATGCAGTTCTATTCGCATGAGAATGGCGATATTCTTATTGGAAACTATAATATTAAAGATATTCATTTAGACAGTCTGCGGGACCGGATCTCTTACATCTCTCAGGATACCTTTTTCTTCAGCGGAACTATCCGTGAGAACTTATGTCTGGGAGCTGTAGTAGATTATACCTTGGAGGAGATTGCAGCAGCATGTCAAATGGCTCAGGCACATGATTTTGTTAATCAATTCCCGCTTCGGTATCAAACCATGCTGGAAGAGAACGGTGCTAATCTGTCGGGAGGCCAGAGACAGCGGCTGGCCATTGCCCGAGCGCTGCTGCGGAAGCCGGATATTTTAATTCTGGATGAGGCTACGAGCAATCTGGATTCTACCACAGAACGAGCCGTCTCGGACACAATTAACTGTCTGGAAGATATGAGTATGGTTATTATCGCCCACAGGCTGAGCACAATTATGCGATGCGACCGGATTTACGTCATGGAGAAGGGACATGTCATCGAATCCGGAAGTCATCAGCAGTTACAGAACCAAAGAGGGAAATACTACAGTCTTTGGAAGGATCAACTGCCTGAGGATGAGGAGCAATTTGCGTATGCGGGAAGACCGGGTGAACGATAAATGGTGCAGGTTAAGTTAACTGAATTAAGCGAAATGACGGACAGCCGCGAACTGCTTGAAGCTAAGACACATCCCTTTATATCAGGATTTTTGCTCTTTTTGCTAGTGTTGCTGGGTGCGGCAGCCATCTGGTCCTATTATGGAGAAATTGACATAACTTCTAAGGCGGCTGCAATAGTTCGGCCTAACGAGAAGGTCAGCACTGTGCAGACCGCATCAATGGGGAAAGTGACCGCTGTTAAAGTCAGAGAAGGAATGACCGTACAAAAAGGTACAGAGCTGATAGCGATGGATACCAAGGATCTGGATCTGCAATTGGCTTCTCAAACCGGGCTGCTGGAGAAAAGCAACCGCAGGCTATCGCTGCTAAAGCGGTACCGGAATAGTGTAGCCTCGCTTCATAACGAGTTCTCGAAGACACTGCCGGACGAAGTGGTATATTATGATGAGGTAGAGCAATTTTTACTGGAAAATCAGCGGCTTCAGCAGAGCCAGTCTGCATCATCACAAGAGATCGCCTCGGCCATTCATGACAATATGGGTTCACAGGCGTTGCTAAAGAACGATCTGGAGGTCAATCAATCCAAGCTTACAGAGCAGCAAGTCGATTTAAAACGCAAGCTCGGATTGCTTCAAACCGAGCTTGAGCAGGAGAAGCTTCTTCAGTATTCTGTAGCTGAGAATCGAAGCATGCCTGCTTCCGCCGATAGCAAACACAGTCAACAATATGCGGCTTACGAGACCAAGTATGGACAGTTAAAGAAAGTAGCTGAGGAAAAGGAAGCGGACTATCATAGCTTGCAGGAACTCGGCGACAGGCTTGTATCGCAGGTAGAGCTTGAAAATGCGTGGAGAGAGGCCGGTACGTCGGCCGCTCAGGTTGAGCAGTTCAGAGAAGAGACTCTTTCTGGTATTGCCGCTAATGTATCCGATGCGAGCAATCAGCTGAAAGGGTTGCATACCGATCTGGAAACGCTGATCCGGCAAGCGTCTGCCCGGTACTCAGAGGCGGAAGGAACCCGATTGCAGCAGGACAAGCTGATCCAAGAACTTGAGGATTTGGAGAACAGTAAAGAACTTGGACGATCTGTGGAGCAGACAGCCCTGAATAAATTGAAGGCTGACCGGATTGTTCAGATCGGCAGCTCAATCGAAGAGGAGCAGGCCAACTCGAAGTTGTTGCAAAACAACATTCAGCAACTTAAGCTGGAGAAAAGTAACCGCATTCTTTTTGCCCCTATTGACGGCACGCTAAACATTCTTAAAGAAGTCAACGTAGGGGATGTAATCCAGACGGGCGAAGCCTTGCTTGCAATCATTCCGGCTAACGAGTCCATGTATAAAATGAGCTTGGCCGTTCCTAATTCCGCTGCAGGACAGATTAAGCTCGGTGACAAGGTCCACTTTAATTTTGCTGCATTTCCCAAGCAGAGTTATGGGTCTTTGAACGGAACCGTTACCTCGATCGCCAGTGATTCTGTTGTTCAGCAGGACGGCCGCAGCTATTATCTAGTGGAGGCAGCGTTATCGGGCAAGAGTTTAGTCGATCGCCGAGGAGAACAGGGTGAAATCCGCCTGGGAATGAGCGCCGAGGCTTATATTATTACCGACTCCAAACGCATTCTCGACTTTGTACTGGAGAAGATCAACCTCAAGGAATAGAGAGGGTTCATGGATGGAATTCTTGAAAAAAACTCAATTAATCTTTATATATCTAGGATTATGGTTGGTACTCTGGGTGCCATTTGCTTATGCAGATGATACAATTTCGTCGTCTTCTGTAAGGAAGCTTTCGATGGAGGAAGCGGTTCAAATAGCTCTTACAAACATTGATGATATCCAGCAGGCTAAGGGTAAGGTTACGGAGAGCAGTGCTAATACTGCTTATATAGCTTCGGAGAAAAAGGAACTGGAGTCTAGCAGCGTTTCTGTGAATCCGGGTCATCTTCCAGTAAACACAACTGATTTTTTACAGCAAATCCCGGAATTCAATCAATTAGGTGAAGAGGAACAGCAACAGATTCTTCAAGCAATTGGGTTGCAAATTGCCATTAATAGTTCGATTAACCAGTGGATCGGGCTCCAGTCCCAAATGCAAAGCAGCTACAATCAGCAGGTGAAAGACAAGCAATTGCAAACCTACGAGGCTCAACTTAGAAGTTTGGTCTATGATAACGAACTGGCAGAACTTGCTCTCAAGAAGACACAACAACTTGTAATCTATGCCGTTAGACAGCAATATATTCAATTAGCGGCTCTATCATCCCAAATCGCCTATCAACAAAATTTGTATGCTCATTCCAGCACACTAGCTTCGGATGCCCAGATCTTGTTTCGTGCTGGAAGGACATCCAAGAGTGAATGGGATCAGGTGCAACGGCAACAGCGTATTCAGCAAAGCAAGCTGGATTCTCAGGTTAGAGGCTATAAAACACAGTTGGCGCAGTTGGCACGAGAGTTAAAGCTGGACCTGAATACCTCAATTGAGATTGAGAATATTACAATTGCAACTCCCCAACTAACTGATTACGAGCAGACTGTAGACTTATCTCGCAATTATGAAATTCAAGAAGCGGATGCGAAGATAAAGCTTGCCAAGGATAACCTGACCAGCCTAACAGACCCTGGAACGGAGTTGAAGCACTACTATACGGTGCTTTGGTCTAATGCTGTTAGTCAAAGAGATGCCATATGGTCTAGGCTGGAGAATAGATGGGCCGATCAGAAGGCAAAGCTGACCGCGTTATATTATCAATTGCAGGACGCAATGGATGAGGAACAAGGCGCTGTCCAGCGTGCCGAGGACGCCAACCTGCTATATACAAAAGGCAGATTATCGCTCAGTGAATTGGATAAGGCAAGACAGACACAGCGGCAGGCGGAGATGAGCAAAACAGATCTGCTCTACCAGTATTTACTCCAGGCGGAGACCTGCAAACTCGCAACATACGGTGTAATATTATAAGAAGTTTATGGGAACCGTATCATAAATAACGGCGAAAAAAAGGGAGTCTGCGGACACTCCCTTTGAGCTAAAATTGTCTGTTATCAAATTTCTACCTCACATTAATCCAATTATAGAAACCACATAGACCACTTAATTTGCCGTCTTATTGATAAAATCAATCTCATTTCTGATCCCTTTATGGGCGTCATTCCACAGGCCTTTTGTCAGGCGAATGCGCAGCAGGCATGTGTTAGGATCTTCGTCGTTATTGGCTTCGTTATACCACTCGGCGAATATTGTGCGTAGCTTTGTCATCATTTCCGCGTTTTTCTCGTCACATACCCAGCCCAGGTTTTCACCGATACCATCGGCCGTAAAGTTTTCGACGATGATACAAACGGCGACTTCGGGGTTTTGGGCGATCTGCTGCATCTTGCCTGAGGTCGCATAAGTGACGGTGTAGAACGCACCGTCCTCATAATAGGCGTCCACAATACGGGCGGCGGGACGGCTTTTGCCATTGGCCCCCGGTTCCAGCGCGATGGTAGACAGAGAGAGCAGGGCGTCCTTGTTACCCGCTTGTTCTTCCAGCAGCTTCATGGCTTCGTCGTACTTGTTCATTATATTACCTCCTAAAGTGTCATAAGGCATACATTATAAGCTTATCATTGTAAAATCTTAGTGCATGTGAAGAATTATACGATGAAATATTAAATCGCTATCATAACCCTCTGCTCGACTTAGGTATGGTTCAACTGATACTAATCGATAATGTAATATTAAAATAATCAAAAAACGGCTGGATTAGGGGAACCTGACCAGCCGTTTTTTTTGGAAATAAGCTAATGGGTTTGCGCGGTGTATGGGCTGTTCAACGAGCTATCTCTGATACCCACTCTAAGGATAATGTGATGCATTCCCTCAATGATTGGGGGGGTTATCTACCAGAACTGCCTCGATTTTATCCCACTTCATGAGACCGACAAGATGGAGATGGATTCCGAATAAAATGTGCATATTGCACATAATTTATGTTATACTTTATTATGTGCAATATGCACATAATATGGGATGGAAGAAGGGTGTAAATATGAAGGCAGCAATTGTAAAGGATAAGGGGACGATTCCCGTAATGGGTCATTTTGATTCCCCCGTTGGGACAGAGGGGCTAGTTATAATTAACGTTACGGCAACGGCCTTGAGTCGAGTTAGCAAGTTCCGTTCAATGGGTATGCACTATTCTTCTGAAGATAACTTTCCAATTGTAGCCGGTATCGACGGTGTAGGAACTTTGAAAGATGGGTCTCGTGTTTACTTTGCGCTGCCTACTGCACCATATGGCAGTTTGGCTGAGCAAACAATTGTCAACGAAAAGCTGACTGTCCGTTTACCAGATGGTATTGATGATCTCACTGCTGCCGCTATCGCCAACCCTGCTATGTCGTCATGGGCTGCATTGGTATTTCGAGCTGATTTTAAATCCGGTCAAACTGTATTGATTAATGGCGCTACTGGTACATCCGGTAGTTTAGCAGTTCAGATTGCTAAGGGTCTGGGGGCCAAGAAGGTCATTGTAACAGGACGCAACGAATCAAAGTTGCAAGCACTTGAAGCTGATGAGGGCCTTGCATTTGATATGACAGCCGACAACGGTCAAAAAATGTTTGAAAACGCCTTAATGCCAGTTATTGCTGAAGGTGTTGATGTTATATTGGATTATCTTTGGGGCGACAGCGCACTCGCCATCATGTCAGCTCTTGCTAAGACGAAAACGGATCGTTCAACCCGTTTTGTAAGCATTGGAACTTCATCTGGCCAAGAAAGCATTCATTTACCTTCATCTCTTTTACGCTCATCAACAATCGAACTCGTAGGTAGCGGAGATAAGAGTGTTTCCAAAGCTGATATGCTATCCGCTGTTAGAGGTGTATTTGAAATGGCTGCCGTGGGGAAGATAAAAATTACCACAAAAGAGTTCGCTCTAGAAGATATTGAAGAGGCTTGGAATGCCCCGCTAATGCCTCGTCCTGTTGTAAGGGTGAAATAAAATGGAAAACGATATTTTTAAAGCGCTGATCGATTTAGTTTCCATTATCAATAGACCAGACCGCGATAAGAAGATGATTGCTAATGCTGGCGTCAATTTGGAGGCAGCAACCTTTCGTGTCTTTGTGGGCATCGTGCATCTCCAACCGACTAGTGTTGGTGATTTGGCCGCAATGATGGGTAAAAACTATTCGAGTGTTAGCCGGCAAATCGATAAGTTAGAAAATGCCGGGTTGGTTCATACGTATCCATCAAGTTCAGATTCCCGCATTCGTGTGTCTGAATTGACGAAAAGCGGGGAGGAAATCAATGCAATGATTAGCCTCACCCGTGAACGAATTTTGCATGAAGCTTTGGATGACTGGACTCTGGAGGAAAAAAACAGCTTATTGAATAACTTAAGGCGTTTATTTGAATCGCTGCAAAGATTCGACTAGTTGCAGATTATGACTGTTCACACACAGTTCGATGTTTATTGCGATGGTGGATATTCGGGTAAAAGGAATTACGGATTCAATGGGGAACCATTCTGAAATCGGATTTACGAGGAAGCCGCAAAAATGCTAAAACGCTACTGACACAACGTTGTCAGTAGCGTTTTTGTATATTAGGTGTATAGCGAGTAGCGCATTGTTTTGGATATAGGGTGACCTTGCTCATAATCTTATTATAGAGGTGGAATCTATTCATGAGTAATATCAAATGGGAAGTGGATCCGGACCACAGCTCCGTCGAGTTTTCGGTGACGCATTTAATGATTAATAAAATCAAAGGAGTATTTGAGCGTTTCCAGGCGATTTTAAGTTTTGATCCCAACGAGTTAACGACCATGGGCATTCAGGCTTCCATAGACGCAAATAGTATCACAACTCGCCAAGCGCAACGAGATGGACATTTGAGGGGCGACGACTTCCTTCATGCTGCCAAGTATCCAACCATTGCATTTCAAAGCACCAACTGTGTCTTTGCTGGTGAGCGGCAATATGAACTTACAGGCAATCTAACTCTGCATGGAGTAACCCAATCTGTTACTTTTCATACTGTTTTTGAAGGACTAAACAAGGACCCCCGCGGACGGGAACGTGTAGGATTTCACTCAACAGCCAGTATTGATCGTAATGAATTTGGATTGAAATTCAACTCGCCTCTGGAAACGGGTGGAATTATAGTCGGAAATGAAGTGAGGATCGAGCTTTGTATTGAGGCAATTAAAATACTGTGAACCGTATCAAAAATTAATGTATTTTTACACCAAACGTAGTTATGACAAGGTATAAAAAAATCCCTCTCTGCGTAATAGAGAGGGACAGTAACTATTTAAGTACCAATTCATTAGAGCCTTATTAGATCATAACTGGTTGGTCTGTAAGAGCTGCGTAGGTTTAGTAAGCAGAGCAGGCCTCGCCGCTATCCAAGCCACTGAGAGTGTGGTTATAACACATAGGCCAATCCCATAAATCACCCATTTAACATCAACCAGGACAGGTAACTTGAACATAAGTTTTAGAGCTACAGTCGTTAACAACAAAGCTATCCCTGTACCAGCAGTTCCTGAGACTAAGGATAAAACAAAGTTCTCTAACAAGATTGACCGTAATGTCTTACCATTGGATACTCCCACTGCTTTGATGATTGCAATTTCTCTGCGTTTTCTTAAAAGGCTTATCACAATTTGATTCCCGATGGTAAGTATCGCTGTAATGAAGGCAAATAAAGTCACTATAGAGAAGAATACACTTATCATACGTATCATTGAATTTAAGCTTTCGGAGGCTGTACTTAATACTGAATATGCCATAGCGGATGCTGGAAGTAAACCGTTTAATTCAGATAGTAAACCCGTAGTCCGGGTCCCTCCGTCAATAGAAAACATTACCCGGTTAGGCGCCCCATATTTAGACAATATATCTTTAGTTGTTCTCATACCTACTGTTTTTACGAACCCTGATTCAAAAAAGCCAACAATTTTGAAAGGAATCTTCTTTTCTCCCATTGTAACTTCAACTGTATCGCCTGTCTTAATTCCCAACTGTTGATAATCTTCCAATAATAATGCGGTCTTGTGCGATGAATCATCTTCTATAAGGTCACGTCCGCCAATAATGGAATAGGACCTTGATGCAAGTGAAGGGTCAACACCTTCAATGCTCAATTTATTGGAAGCGAAGAACTTATTCCCGTCTGACTTTTGCTGAAAAAGAGAAGTTGCTTCACTTCCGTTAATTGAACTTAAAAGACCGTTCATCTGGACACCCTCTGTCCACTTTTTAATATCGAGAGATTGAAAAGCTTCCTTGACTGCTTCAGACTCTACTAAGGAGCTTGTGATGAGTAGATTTCCTTTGGCCTCGTTCTCTAACTGTTGACTGACAGACTGAGTTAAGTTATCAGCGAAAAGTTCGCATGATACTGCTGATGCAACACCAACACTCAAGATAAGAGCCAATAGTCCGTATCGTTTTCTTCCAGATGATAAATTATGAAAAGGGATAAACCAACGAGGAGAGATGAGTTCCCTCATGCTTCCAACCACTCTGAAAATGAAAGAGAAAGCAGATGAACATACCTTCACAAATATACTTACCAATATAATAATCAGTAGAATCCCTAAAAAAGATAGAACGACTCTAGAACTAATGGATTCGGTTGAACCCAGAAAAAGTGTTTTTTGTAAGTAGAATGCTACAACTAGCGAAATCAGTAATAATAAGAGTCCTCTTTTCCAAAAGCGTACCCGATAAGAAGGGATCTGATGGTTTCCTTCAAGCAATAGCTGCATAGGAGAGACGATGAGCATTCCTTTTAGAGGAATCCATGTTGATATCAGTGCCATTAGCATTCCTACTGCGAAGGTAACAATTGTGACTTTCCATGAAAACTCCCAAGACAACGGTATAGCTAACATTTTACCTACGTAAGAAGTTAACCAAGTACTCACTAGAAGACCTGTTACTATTCCAGTAATAGTTCCTATCGTTCCGATAAGAATACCTTCTGTTAAAAAGGTACCGGCAACTGAGCGAGAGCGTACACCTATTGCCTTCATAACTGCAATATCGCGCATTCTTGTGCTCATTGCCTGCTTCATTGTATTTGAAACTGTCAAAGCGCTGATTCCCAGTGCAAGCAGACTGAACAATTGTAAAAGTAAAAGAAGGGTCTTGGCTTGAGCCAAGCTTTCGTCTGTCCGCTCTTTCGTGTCCGTTAGCGTAGCACTTGGCAGATGCTTCTCAAGTTCTGCTTGCCAAGAAGTCTTTGGTGTGCCCGCTTTCCAATGGATAAGAATTTCATTTGTGCTTCCGGCTGGAGCGTTTAGCAGATTAGCTGCTTCATTCAAGGTAAGATAAGCAGCTCCAAAAATATCCGCATCTCCGTAAGACTCTTGAACATTAAGTACTAATCCTTTTACCTTGTACTCATGCAGACTTCCATCAGACGCGCTCGGCAACCAAATTTTTTCTCCAACCTTTACCTGTAGGCGATCTGCTGCATTATCAGCAAGAAGGACCTCATTCGCTTGAAGTGAACGGATGCCAGGGTATTGATTTTCCCCATAATAAGGGTAAGTCTTCGGATCAATTCCCTTCAAGATCACGCTTGTTGTTTTATTTTTGGATTGCACCATGCTCTGTCCGACATATGAAGATGAATGGCTGTCGATTTCTCCCATGTCTTGGAATATATCATTCACTATATTGCTCTGTAGTGGCTTAAGGTAGGACTGGACTAATACATCCCCACCTAATAGCAGTTTGGCAGAATTCTCAATAGAACGTGGCGCCAATTCAGATAATAGGAACATACTAAAGAAACTTGCACTTCCAATAATGAGAGACAATATAGTGAAAATTGTTCTTAATTTGTTACGTAATAAACTTCTCCCGGCAGAGCTCAGCCATATCATCAGATATTCACCTTCCTTTACTCAGACAAGGATCCTCAGTTTCAACCCGTCCATCTCTAATGTAAATCACTCGGTCGGATTTTGAAGCAACCTCTGGATCATGGGTAGCAATAATGAAGGTCATTCTCATTTGCTCTTTTAAGCGGAAGATAAGGTCAAGAACTTTCTGTCCGGAATCACGATCTAAATTGCCGGTTGGCTCGTCGCAATGACTAGAGAGGGCTTATTAATCAGAGCTCTTGCAATAGCGACACGTTGCTGTTGTCCGCCGGATAGTTGATTAGGCAGGTGCTTCATCCGATCGCCCATCCCCACAAGCTTCAACATTTCTTCTGCTTTTTTACGTATTTCACTATGTCGGGTGCCTTTGATGCAGAACATGGGAAGCATTACATTTTCAAGAGCGGTCATTGTAGAGATTAGATTGAAGGATTGAAAAACAAACCCAATTTTTTGTGCGCGATAATCAGAAAGTTTTTTTTCAGATAAAGATTCGATTGACTTACCCTCAAGTGCGATTTTCCCTGTACTAGGCTTATCTAGGGATCCCATAATCCCAAGCAGGGTTGATTTTCCGCTGCCGCTGGGTCCCATAATGCTTACAATCTCACTTTTGTAAAACTTCAGATTTATTCCCGTAAGAACAGATATTATGCCGGCTTCGGATTCGTACTCTTTGTTAAGATTTTGAATGTCCAGAATCGGTTGTTCTACAATCAACTGAATTTTCCTTCTTTCTGTTAATTTTTTTAATAAGTAATATGGTGAATTGAAGAATTAATATCACAATCACTATCAAAATGCCTTTGAAGTTTGTCCAGTTCCAAGAATGAAAGAGGGAAGTAAATGAAAAAATAAAACGTAACATATACATTAAAGCAATGCTAAAAACAATTAAGTATAAAGAGGAATACGCTAAAAACACTTTCTTGTAAGTACTGCTCATATTGATAATATTTAATCTGAATTTCTCGCGGAAAAGTCGTTTCCTACATACATATCCCAATAATCCTTGTTTTACCAATGTAAAATTTCTAGTATGCAGGTTGGGAATTCCGAGGATATCTGTAAGTACCCAGAAACCATCAAGACGTAATAATGAAGAAAGATGCTTTTAGATAAAATTGTTAACCCAAACCTAATGACATCACTTGATTCTTTAGATACCCTAATAACCCATTTATTAACAATGTTATTCTATAATTTTAAATCTACTTATTATGTGAATTTAGTAACAAAGTCAAAACTCTTCCGAAATTTTCAAAATAAATGTATTAAATCTCAGTGAGGAATTTAAGTTGAGGGAATTCCTGCTCACCAGAGATGCGGTAAACTAGATGCCTTGACTACTAAAATTTGCATTAAATATTACCTAAATCGTATTTATCGAGCAGGAAATAACAGGAGCTAAATTGAAAAAGTATACCCTATAGCAGCACTGACCGGGAGGATGGCATGCAATTTCAACCAATTTATTATAATGGGGAATTATTTCTACCGAAGATCGAATTAAATATGACACCGAATCAATCGGTTGGCATCATAACGGACTTGAAGCGAAAGCAGCTTTTAATGAATCAATTAGGGGATCATTCCCAATATTATTTATTTCGGGCTGGGCAAAACGAGTATATGCGTTTATCGGTGGAGGAACTAATCACTTTTCTAATCAGAATAACGGAGAGGTATGAGCGTGCCGCTTCGTTGATAGATTATTTTGCTTTAAAGGAAGAACGGAAGGTAAAGATCAAGGATCTAAGCTCATCGAAAAGAATGTATGTGACATTGCTGCGTGTATTTTTCGCGTATCAGCCTACACTTGTACTGGAGGAACCCTATTTTTACTTGGAAGAGCAAGATTGTCGTCAACTCAAACGGATTCTTGATGATCTTTCACAAGAAAAGCAGATTTTAATTTTAACTTCGAATTTAGAGGATGCCCTTATTTCCTGTGATGCCATTTATCGGTTGAACGAATCGGGATTTCATCCATTGGATATTCGGGACTTCGACGAGGATAAGCAGGAAGTACAGAAACAAGACGAGGCCAATATAACCTTGCAGAAGATCTCTACCAAAAGAAATGACAAAGTGATTTTATTTAATCCGCCTGAAATTGATTTTATAGAAAGTGTAGAGGGGTCAATCCTTGTTCATGTGGGCGGTGAAAATTATGACTGTGCGCTGACGCTGACCGAGCTCGAGCAGAGATTATTAAATTTCGGTTTTTTTAGGTGTCACCGATCCTATATTGTTAATCTGCAAAAAGTAAGAGAGATTATTACATGGACGAAAAATAGCTACAGCTTGCGATTAAATACAGGTCAAGATGCCGTGGTTCCGTTATCCCGTTCAAAATTGTCTGAATTAAAAGCTCTTCTTAACATTTAAAGGGTACCATTCAGGCGCTTACAGCTACATTTCGGCGCGTTTTGATGGCAGGAAGCATGTAATCTGTATATGTTTAAGCCATCAACACTAAGGATGTGGAGTTAATGAATGTTATCCGGGTAGAACGTATCCGTAAGAGATTTGGAGAAAAAGATGCGTTAGCAGATGTTTCTTTTTCAATTCCTAAGGGTGAAATTTTTGGTTTCCTTGGACCGAGTGGCTCAGGCAAAACAACATTAATCAAGATTTTAACGGCACAATTAAATCCGACAAGTGGACAGGCAAGTGTATTTGATCAGTCAGCGGAGATGATGCAGCAGTCTGCTCAGAAGATGCGTTTTGGCATTTTGACGGATAACAGTGGTCTATATGAGAGGTTAAGTATTGAGGAAAATCTGGAGCTGTATCGTAAGTTATATGATCTTCCCAAATCTGCGGTCGACAAGGTGCTGCAGTTTGTAAACTTAAGCGGGGAGCGTAAAAAGAAAGCCAACCTCTTATCCAAAGGGATGCGTCAGCGTGTCATGCTGGCATGCGCGATTATCCATGAGCCGGAATTATTATTTCTGGATGAACCAACTTCGGCTTTAGATCCGGTAAACACAGCACATATTTATAAAGGCTTACGCTACTTAAATGAGAAAGGAACAACGATTTTTCTGACTACGCATGATATGTCTGAAGCAGAATTGATATGCAACCGTGTAGCGATTCTGTATCAGGGACAAATCCAAACCATAGGCTCACCAAAGGAACTTAAGCGGCAGCACCGGGAGAACGTAATTTGTGTGGACTTAATCAATGGGGAAACCTACGAGCTCCCGATCGATGAGGGGGCGGCAGATCAAATCGCGGATTGGATGAAGCGGGGGCTAATTGACCGGTTAGAGACGAAAGAACCAAGTCTAGGTGATATTTTTATTAAAATGACAGGAAGTGAGCTACTATGAGTATCTCATACAAACGTGCCCGGGCGATATTTGTGAAGGATTACAAAGAGTTTTCACGTAACTACGCGCTGTCCATTATGCTGATTTTTCCTATTATTATCGCTCTGATTTTCAAGAGGGCAGGTGCGTCTTTACCTGGAGCCAGCGGTTTTCTTTTTAATAGTTCGTTTGTATTGCTAACATGTTTCGCACAAGCCTGCTTGATTGCGGAAGAGAAGGAGCGTAACACTTTACGGTCATTAATGATGACACCGGCTACGACCATGGATGTACTAATCGGTAAAAGCAGTTTGGTCTTTGTCATGTCCACTGTTGTTCTCGCTATTTCTACATTATTATTTGGCTATGAGCCGGCTAATATATGGGCGTTTGTGGCAGTAATCATTCTTTCGATTATTCTGTACACTGCAGCTGGGACGATCTGCGGCTTATTCTCCAAGACGTTGCTTGAAGCCTCATTATCTATACTCCCTGTGGCGTTTATATTTATGGGGGCACCGTGGGGAGAAGTACTAGCGAAGGATTATCCGGTCTTCAAAGTGCTGGATTACATGCCAAGCAGTCAGCTTGTGCATCTGCTGGGTCTAAGCAATACAGGTTATACGACGGGCGATGTATTGAAACCACTCCTCATTAATTTGGTATGGACGGTTGTGCTAACAGTAGTGTCTGTCATTTTGTATCAGCGGCGGTTGAAGGACGAGTAAGGGAGCTCTGAAGGGACTTTAGCCAGCCTTCGGTGGGTCTTTGGTAGGGTTGAAACAAGCGGCCGACTGAGACTATACGACGATTATTTTCCAATTGAGGCTGTGATGTTGTCATGACGGGGCCTGCCGGGTAATAAAGATGATTAGAACTTTCAAATTTGGCTGATTTTGGATTGGGAGCCAAGGAAACGGGGGGAAAGATCATGGCGGCACAGACAGTATCAGGCATCAGCTCCGTACAGCCCATTGCGGCCTACGGCGGTACACAGAGTGATGTCAGTTCTCTGGAGAAACAGCGAAACAGGCTGATGATGGAACTGGATAAAGTGAATGCGGCACAAGGAAGTGAGATGCAGACGCCTTATCGCCGGGAGCAGCTGCAGCGGCAAATCCGGCTGCTGGAGTCCCAACTGGTACAGAAAAGCGGGAGCAGCACCTCCGTAAATTTTGTGCCTGCTTCTCCGCTTCAGGATCACCTCCCTCTTTGGGGAAATGAAGGAAAGGGAGGCCTCAAGGGCATCGGCCTGACTGATCCCCGGACGGCGACGGTGGACGCGGAGGGTCATTTCGACGCGTTAATTTAGGCAAGCGAGCGAAGGTGCGGAAAGCGTCAGGTGATGAACCGACGGCCCATAATCATGAGGCTAGCTAGCCGAGCTTCCACCGAGAAGACCTGCAGCACGGTAGAAACAACAAAATAGGCGAGAGGGAAGCGTCATACTTCCTCCTCGCCTATTCGTGTTTGCATTTTGCCTAGGGTTCAACTACTTTATTCTGGTGTTCCTTGGGTTACCCCATGGATATACGAGAGCGTTGGGGAATCGACGGCCCCTTGTCCCGGATTATAGGTGAAGGAGTACTCGATGGTATCCCCGTGTTGCAGGTGATTTACAGGGTAGGTGTAGTTACCGTTTCCTGCCGGGGTCATGGCTACGTTTAGCTGCCCACCGTTATTTAGCTTATAGTGTAAGTCGGCAAAGGTTGCGCCGTTCACATAGAACAGCAGGTCGTCACCTATTTTCTTCAGACCCCGCACCTCATCGCCGACGATGATAACACCGGATGATGATGCCGGTACAACAGTGATGGTGGAGAGGGCCGTTTTATTGCCGTCGGCTGTTGTAGCCGTTACGGTTGTTGTGCCTGGAGTGAGTCCCGTCACGAGACCGTTCGGATTCACGGAAGCGACGCTGGTACCTGATACGTTCCAAGTGACCTGCTTATTGGTTGCATTAGACGGGGCAATATTGGCGTTCAACTGCACAGTCTGTCCGACTTCCACCTGCGCAGTAGTTTGATTCAGAGAAATACCGGTAACCGGTACGTTTACCGGATTCTCGCTGTTGCCTTCTTTATAGACACGAACATAATCCACTTGCATTGTTGCAGGAATATCGGACGGATCTGGGGTATGGCCGCTGTCGAAGTGCCCGCCGATTGCCAGATTCATAATGATGTAGAAGGGTTGATCGAATGGGGCATTCGGATTGTTAGGTGCAGCTACGGAATACCATTGATCTCTACTGACTTTAAAGAAGAACTTGCCGTCCACATACCATTTCATATTATCTTCTTCCCAGATCATGGAGTACACATGATAATCATTGGCGAAGGTCTGGCCTTCAGGGAAGTGATATTCACCAGCAATATATCTGTTTACAGGCCATTGTCCGCCAAAGTGTATGGCCCCGCTGGTCGTGCCGGGCAAGCGTCCTTTGGCTTCCATAATATCAATTTCTCCGGATGCGGCCCACGCTCCATAAGCGGCATCTTCCGGAAGCATCCAAAGTGCTGGCCAAACGCCGTTACCTGTAGGTAGCTTAGCACGAATATCTACTCTGCCGTACTGGAAGGACAAGTGATCTTTGGTGTTAATCTTGCCGGATGAGTACTGGGCATACCGGCTTGGGTCCTGTGGAAAGGATTTTGAATCGTTCAAAGCTCTGATATTCAGCTTTCCGTCCTGTACAAATACATTTTGTGTACTGTCTGTATAGTGCTGCAGTTCCGCGTTGCCCCAGCCCCAGCTATTCGGATCGTCAGTAATATAATAACCTTGTTCGTAGCTCCATTTGCTCGTATCGAGTGCTGTTCCGTTAAATTCATCCTGCCAAATGAGATTCATGCCCTCTATCGCCGGGTCGTTTGCTGTTCCGATGGCAATGTCATCATGATCGGATACATCCGGACGTGGGGCATCTGGATTACCGATAAAGGTATAGTTGACGTAATTGTTGCCGACACTTCCGCCCGCCTGTCCATTTAATGGATAGCCAATACGGATTTGCACATCCTCTTGGACGGGCTGGAACCAAAGCCCATAGATGTAGTCAGCCCAATAGCCCCACTGGTTGGCATCGGACATGTTGTTATAGCCATTGCCGGCGTATACAAATCCGCTCTGGCTGGAATCACTCATAGCAACCCATTGTCCGTTGATGTTAATTTGGTATACGTAATTTCCTAGCTCAGTGCCTATTGGAGCGCCCCCATCAATTTTGGGTAGCGGGACACCTATTACACCTTTTGCATCTGCGGTAAAGGTCGTTCCCTCATAAGGAGTTAAGACATATGAATTTCTTACAGGTTTATTAAAGGTGAGGGTATAAACGACGTTAGCCGTTGAGGTTTTCGATTCTAACTTGACGTTGATAGACTCTGTTACGGTGAACCAGTAGCCGCCGCCGCCTTCGGTGAATTGTCCGAAGTTGTTATCGTAGATCCAGCCGCTGGCTGCATTATTGTCAATATCAATCCATGTACTGCTGCTTACAGGTTTTACATATACCTTCAGATCTTCAGCTACGGCTTCATAGGTAACAGCCGGATCATTGTTGAAGGTAGGATAAGTAAAGCCTGCACTTCCTGTAAATCCTGCTGTAATCTGCGGCCCTTGTGTAGGGGCCATAGCAGTAATGGTCGTTTTGTTTATGTTTTGAAATACAAGGGTATAATCAAGTGTAACTCCATTAGCCTTGGAGAATAGCTGAATCTCCGTTGTTGCGGAGAGCGTGAACCAATAGCCATTCAAGCCACCGTCGCTCCAGTGTCCCCAGTTTTGGTTGTAGGTATAGCCGCCTGCATTGTCAATATCCACCCAGTTTCCAGCAACTTTTACTTTTACACCGACGTCATCGGAAACATCATTCCAGGTGGCAGAGCCCCCATTAAATGTAGGCATGACGAAACCATAGCTAGCTTGCCCAACCCCTGATTTTGAGATGACAGGACCGTCTGCTGCTGAAAAGTAAGACATAGAGGTAACTGTGGTTCCTGCTGCCTGCACCTTTGAAGTCGGCAATAGGCCAACCCCAGCTAACAGTACTACTGCTAAGAACAAACTAAATACCTTCTGCTTAAAACCACTCTCCGTATTGTAAAGTCGTTTCATACTTGCCCTCCTTTAATAAAATAATGAAGAAACGAAACCGCTTACATTTAGGGACATCTCTATTCTATCGAATATAATAATCAGCTAAAAGGTACAATTATTTTTGTTCTAACCCAATTTTTTGGCTTTTGATTATTTATAGCGCTGTGTCACGGTACTTTTCCCCGCTGTCGTGCTTCCGGCGCATCATTTGCCGATATTCTGTGGGCTGCATATCCATGACATCCCGAAAGGATCGTGTAAAACTTTTGTAGCTTTCATACCCTACCATGGTGGCTACCTCTACAATTTTATGATCGGTTTCGGCCAGTAGCCGCCGGGCTTTATCCAGGCGCACATCGCGCAAGTATTCTGCAAAGCCTTTGCCGATATTTTTTTTGAACAGGTTAGAAAAGTAGGCATAATTAAGCGACACGTGATTCGATACCATCGCGAGATCCAGGGGTTTATGATAGCTTTCGTGTATAAAGCGTATGGCTTCATTTAAATCTTGCGAGTTGCGATAGCTGCACTTATATTCATAATAAAATTGGTTCAGCCGAAGCAGCTGTTGTTGCAGCGCCTGAATATAATCGCGAATACCCGGATAATCGAATAGATTACGTAAACATTCGATGTCCAGCGCTTCTTCCCCCATGTACGGGCGGATCACACGTACAGATTCCTCCAGCATCTGTACAATGGCACGGCATAGCTGCTGTGTGTATTGGATGTGATAGCGTTGCAATGTATCTTTGTGAAATATCATAGAAATGCCTTGGGTGATTGTACCGCTGTTTTTGGTGCCGATTAACTGAAACAGGGCGTATAACTCTTCATAGGGAAGCTCCCACTGCTGCTCCAGTCGCTCAATATGTGTTGGCAAGATGCAGCTCTTCTCTGGAAATAGGTAACTGTGGCGATAGAGCTCCAACGCTTGTGTATAGCTGCGGGGCAACTCCTTCAATCCTTGCTGCGGGCTGGTCATAGCAGTAATGGCATCTATCTGTCCTGCTTTGAGGGCGGCCGGGAAGGCTCCCGTATCTACGGCCGCATCAACCGCGAGAATCAGGTACGGGCGGTGTTGCAGGCATATACACCCTCGTCTGCCATACACTCGGTAGGCAAGGGATTCCATGCTGTGGCTACTGTCGGCCCCCGGTTGGTTAATCCATAATTCCTCCCGCAGCAGACACAGGCGGTAATTACTCCACAACTCTGGATTCTGTTGCTGGGTCTGGATAACCCACGCCTCATCAATCATTGCACCCTGCATGAACATACTCAGTTCCTTGCGGTCTGTCTCCTGGGCGCGGCGGGAGATATGCTCCATATTACGCGAGAGCGTCTGCCGTGTTTTTATCTCATTTGCTACATGTTCTACTGCGGTTTGCAGATCTTCACGTTTCACAGGTTTGAGCAGGTAGCCCTTTGCTCCAAGTTCGATGGCCTTTTGAGCATAGGCAAAATCACTATAGCCGCTAATAATCAGATAATCTACCTCGATGTGCTTCTGTTTGCTCTGCGCCATCAGTGTCAGTCCATCCATATCGGGCATCCTGATATCAGTAATCACCAGTTGGATGTTGTGCTGACTCAATATATCCAAGGCCTCAATTCCGTTTACTGCACAGTAAATATTGTCCAGCTGCAGCGGAAATTGGCGCAGCATCGCCTGCAGCCCATCACGAATGTGCTTTTGATCGTCCACAATTAGAATATTGATCATGCCCTACCATCCTCCAAGATTCACATTTTCCCAAGGCAAACGTATGGTTATACAAGTATAGGCGCCCTGCACACTGTCAATCCAAAGACCGCAGTCCTTACCATAATGAAGCTGTATGCGCTTATGCACGTTCTCCAAGCCCAGTCCGTTTTTGCTGGTAACAATCGGTGAATCTGAGTCGCCCCGTAGCACAGCCTGCAGACTGGACAGCATTTCCGGGTCAACACCTCCGCCATCATCTCGTATCTCAATTAGCAGAAGGCTTTCATTTTCTACCGATACGGTAATATGGATACGTACGCTGCCGCCCGAGGGCGCTGCATGATGAACGGCATTTTCGACGATGGGCTGCATGCACATCTTAGGGATTGTATAACGCAGTACCTCCTGCGGGAGATCCGCCGTCAACTCAATGCTGCCACCCTCCATAAAGTTTATGAATCGGACATAGCTGTGTATGTTGGCAAGTTCTTCGCTAAGCGCAACCGTATCGCTGCGCCATTGCATACTGTATCGCAGTTGTGAGCCTAAAGACACCAACGCTTCGGCGATAGCCGGCTGGCGCTGAACCTCCGCGAGCATACGGATGGATTCCAGCGCGTTATATAAAAAGTGTGAATTGATCTGCGAATGCAGCGAGTGCAGTTGTGCATTTTTGGCGATCAGCTGTTTATCTACCACTTGGGTCATCAGATGTTTGATTTCGTCCAACATATTATTGTAGCTGACGGCAACCTCATCGATTTCGTCACCGGTTTCGTTTTTATCCAGGCCGGTATCAATTTTCGCATCCAGTTGGCCTTGCCGCACCTTGCGCATAGAAACCAGCACCCTGTCGAGCCGGCGAAAAATGCGCCGAGTGGTATGTGAAACGAGCAGTAACATCAGCAGCAATACACACAATGTGATCGCTACTACGAGCAAGTACCAGCTTCGTGGGCCTTTCATCAGCGCTTGATGAGAGGCAATATCCACTACATAGGCGTTCAGTGGGGCGATGTAGCGATACAACGCGTAGTAAGTATGGTCGCCTACCTTTACCTTAATGGGGCTGCTCTGCTGCAGCACATCCAACCGCTGGTGAATGCTGCCTAGAATTTTATCCAATTCTTCACCGGCATTTTGAGAAAAAATATGCTCAGGATTGTATACCGATCGGGAAGAGTCGGCTCCATCCATCACTACAGAAAAGAAATCCCCCCCGCTATCCTCAAGCAAGTCACTGAAAAAGACGCTATGCTGGGCGCGGATTTCCATAATGGTAGGGAGCTTCTGCTGTTGCCCCTGAAGGCGTACCAGCCGGTAATAGGATAGCGTATGCTCCCCATCTTTAAAAGCAAATAAGCGGTATGCCGCACCGCCTTCCTCACGAAGTGTCACCCAATAGTCCTTCGGCCAGAACTTGTCATAATGGTAGATTTCAGGCCAAATCTCAAATAGGTTTGGATTATCGATATAGAAACTGAGCTCGCTGATCATCTCGTAGCTTTGAATGATATTATGCATTTGCTCAAATTGATTTTGTCTAAATTTTACGAGACGCAGGCCATCCCCGCGCATATTGGAGTGAATGAAATCTACAAATGCCTTTTGATTCAGCGCAGTAGAGGAAGCGTTCTCAATAATGCCCATTTTGCTGCGCAGCTGTTCGTTAATTCTTGAGACATGGCTGCTGCCGGTAGCCATAGCGTCCTTGTATAGCTGACTTTCCTGTGTGCGGATAAATAAAAAGGATACCACAATCGCAGGGATGGCAATCATCATGCTAAAGGCCAAAAACAATTTTTGGGAGATGCGGGAATTACGGTACAGCTTCTTCATTTTAGTCAGCAGATACTTCATTTAAGTAGCCTCCTACCCTTGTAATATACCATATATTACAAACTGCCCGGTAGGTAACTAGGCTGTTTTGTTAAATGGTTAAAAGAAGCGAAAAAGGGAATACCGGCCAACCTTTCGGTGGCCGGCAGTAATCTTTATACGGGCATTATTACTCTGCCATTTTGGATTTTCGCACATCCAGTTCAGCCTGGCGGTATTCCATCACCTTGCCAAAGTTGTAATTCTCGCGGCGGTCAAGGAAATTGTCGAAGATTTTATCAAATTCAGCCTCATTCTTGGCCGTAATTAGCTCAGGGAGTACTTCCTCCCAATTTTGCGAAATACGGGACCAGGCTACCGACACATCAGAATCGCCCTGTGGATCTAAGCCCTTATAGATACCGCTATCAATATCGGCCTGCTTATTGGCGAAGTCTTCCATTTGCTTAATGACAGGAGATTTCTCCGGTCTCCACTGGTTGACGATTACAGGGTTTCGCATCATCCAATAGGTATCCATGATGCCGTATTCTTTCTCCAGCTTCTCAATATCAGTGTCGAGTAATTTTACCATTTCAGGCTTCAGTTGCGGCTTGCCATCCACCATCTCCCATGTTTCGCCTTCCTTGCCAAGGAACAAATCTCGCTGGCCTTCTTCGCTGGCCAGATAGGTCAAAAAGCGGATGGCTCGTTCAGGGTTTTCGGTTGATTTGCTAATCATCGTCACCATCCAGCCGTCCATGTTGCCAGGGAATAACTTAGGGTTATCGCCCTTGCTGTTCTTTGGCCCATCGACTGCGATGTAGTAAGAGTCCGGGTTGCCGCTAGCAGCCAGCATAGGATTGACAGCCGACATACCGGTCCACTCGCGGACCATCATGAAATAGCGGGCGTTGTTTGTTTTTTCCTCTACCTGAGTATCGGAATCCACCAGGAAATCCACATTAATCAACCCGCGCTCGTAAGCCGTACGGAAGGTTTTAAGCCAGGCAATATAATCGGGATCGGTAATGCGGTCGTATACTTTTCCGTCTTTCTCATGCGGTACGGCCAGTAGGTTCTGCAGATATTCGGTCATCCCGTAAGGGACGTTCCCTTGTGCAAAAAAGGGACTGATGGGCTGGCCTTTATATTGGGAGTACTTATCCTTTACCAGTTGCAGTGCGTTCAGAAAGCCCTCTGGAGTGCTAAGGTCCGGGCTGCCCATCTCCTCATACAAATCTTTTCGCACCAGGAAAGTCTGGTTGGCGGCCGTCATGCCAGTTTCATGCATCAGGTTGGGGCTATATGAATCATTCGGAACGCCATAGGTATTGCCATTTTCTTGACGATACCACTTCAGTGTACCGTCCCCGGCCACCTTGAAGAAGTAAGGGTCATACTTGTCAGCTAATTCATTTAAGGCGTAGACATGATCGCCTTCCCACAGCTTTTTGACAGCGGTTTCCCACGAACCCATTGATATCAAGTCTGGCAGCTTGCCCGAGGTCATCATTAGGGTAATATGCTCATTCGCTTCACCGGAAGGTACCTCAAGCTTGATGTTTACGCCTGTTTTTTCCGTTACGTACTTGGAGGTCAAGCTGTCTCCCCAAGTGTGGGCATACCAGTTAGCACCTACGAACCAGGTCAAATCAACAGGGCTGGTATCCAGCTTCCATGCCGGATCATCGGGATTGAGCTTTGCTTCACTCTGCGGCGGCTGTGTACTATCTGTAGGCTGTGGTGTTGGCTTATTTTCACTATTCGCTGAATTGGAACACGCGGCTATGCCTAGCATCAGGCTTGCGGCCAGAACGAGGGTCAACCCCGGCTTAATGAGATTGCGTTTCATGACATAATCATCCTTTCTTTGCTGCTTCTGAATTTTTGTATACCAGTTTCTAGACACTCACACTCTTATCCCTTAATGGCGCCAATCATTACACCTTTGACCAGATAGCGTTGAATGAAAGGATAGACTATCAGAATAGGCAGTGTGGCCACCATCATGGATGCAAATTTAATAGAGTTGCCGGGAAGTCTTGCGCCGAATTGCGCCATAGCTTGCTGCTGCATGAAGGACATAGAATTCTCCGCAATGATTTTGTACAGCATGGTCTGTAGTGGCAGTAATTCCTGCGAACGGATGTAGATGACCCCCTGGTAATAATCATTCCAATGATAAACGGCTGAAAAAAGCGATATAGTCGCAATGACAGCCATGCTATTGGGCAATACGATTCTGAACAGGACACCATAGTCTGAAGCACCGTCTACCTTCGCAGATTCCTCCAGGCTGTCAGGTATGGTGCGGAAGAAGCTCATGAAAATGACCATATTAAAAAAAGTGTACATAGAGGGAATGATGAATATCCAAAAATTATCATATAATCCCAGCTTCGTCATCAGAATAAATGTAGGGATCAGCCCGCCTGAGAACAGCATCGTAACCAATGCGATTTTAAGATACAGCTTGCGTCCGATTAGATTAGACTTGCTCATTCCGTAAGCAATAATGGCGGTAAACAACACATGCGTTGCTGTCCCGATCACTGTGCGCAGAGTGGTGATGTAAAAACCGTTCATCATTGTTTTATCATTGAACACAACGCTATAGCTGGCCAGCGATAATTCTTTGGGAAACCAGTTGACGGTGCCCAGGGATGCCTGCTGCGGCGCATTAAGCGAGTTAATGAATACAAACCACATCGGGTACAGTGTTAAAAAGCAAACCGCCAGCATCAGCAGGGTGTTGCAGACCTCAAATACTCCAATTTGCCGAAATCTTTTGCGTCTTTCCATACCTCTGTCCTCTCCTTTCTAAAAAATGCTGTCGCCGGTTAGTTTTTTGGATGTGTGATTGGCCAAAAACAACAAACCTAGCGCCACAATAGAGCGGGCGAACAGGACGGCTGTTGAGAAGGAATGGCGCCCGGAGACCAACCCCATGTTGTAGATATACAAGTCTAGGCTTTCCGCCATCCTCATGTTCATATTGTTCTTCAACATAAAGATCTGCTCAAAGTTACTGCCAAGTATCCCGCTGACAGCGAGGATGAACAAAATAGCGATGGTGGGGCGTATGCTCTGAATGGTGATATGCCACATCCGCTGCCGCCGGTTTGCGCCATCCAGCTCAGCCGCTTCGTACAGCCCCGGATCAATGCCGGATATTGCCGCTATGTAGATAATGGCGCTCCAGCCGGTTTCTTTTAACGTATCGGTGAAAAAGGTGATCCACCAAAAGTACTTAGGGTCGCTGTTAAACAGGATTTCGCGTTCCTGGAGCCCGATCGCCATCATCAACTGATTGATCACACCGCCCTCGCCCAGCCAATTGAGCGCAATGCCGCCAAAAATCGTCCAGGCAATAAAGTGCGGCAGGTACGAAATGGTTTGTACCGTTCGCTTAAATCGAAGACTCCGTATTTCATTCAGCAGCAAGGCAAACAAGATAGGAATGGGAAAACCCAGGACCAGCTTGATGCTGCTCATCCCCAGAGTATTGCGAATCGAACGCCAAAAACGCTCATCCGTCAAAAAATCCTGAAAATGCTTCAGCCCGACAAACGGTGATTCTAGTAAGGGTTTGGCGATGCTGTAGTCCATAAATGCAATAATGAGCCAAAACATAGGGATATAACAAAAGATAAACATCCAGATGATTCCCGGGATAACCATGCTTTGCAATTGCCACTGCTTAAAAAGCGCTTTCATTTGTTCCGTTCTGTATTGGAACATTTTCCGTGCCCCCTTTCTATTTCATCGTATGAAAAAGCGCATAGGAAAAAAAGCCCATGATTATCGACCCTATCCCATTTTTTTAGATTTGTTTGACCAGCCGCAAAAATTAAGTATGCTGTGATTAAATGAAGGGAGTGTGCAAAGGATGAATAAACCTATATGGGAACAGAATTTCTTAGATAGAAATGCCGATTTGAAGCTATGGAATATCCGCCTTGGCAACGACTTATTAGATAATGAAGGTAATCCCATAGACCCAGGTTGGGGCAACGGAGAGCAGCAGTATTACACGGATCATTCCAGCAATCTGTATATCGATGAATTTGGCTTAAATCTGTGCGCACGCAGTGAATCCATTGGAAAGGATGGGCGCAATTTTGCATATACCTCGGCTCGTTTGGATACAAAGGACCATTTTTCCTTTTGCTATGGGAAGTTAGTTGTGCGTGCAAAGCTGCCGGTGGGGCAAGGGGTTTGGCCTGCCATCTGGTTGCTTCCGCAGGAACAGGCTTACGGACCTTGGCCAGCTTCCGGCGAGATTGATATCATGGAAGCCAAAGGCCGCTTGCCTCAGCAAATATCCGGAACACTGCACTACGGAAAGGATTGGGAACATCAAATCGTCGAGGAGTTCTCACACCATTTTGAAAGCGGAACCATTAATGAATTTCATGATTATGCACTGGAATGGACCGCCAGTTCGATTCGATGGGTGGTAGACGGACATTGCTTTGCCGAGCGCTGCTTGGAGCCAGGGGTTATGCCCTTTAACGAGTCATTTTATCTGGTGCTGAACCTTGCAGTGGGCGGCTGGTATGACAATGTAGCGGTTGACGAGGCTGCACTGCCAGCGGTGATGACGGTTTCAGGGATATGGCTGTACCCATAATTAAGAATCTTTGTGAGGCTCTATTATCGATTTTCAATACCTACATCCCATCTGGTAGAATAGGGAAAACCATATTTCTCTATATTCTAGTAACTTGATTATAAGCTTGGGAGGTAGACCATGGACAAAGAACTAATCGCACAGCTGACACAGTGGCATGAAGATGATGAACACCAGAAGATTGTAGACACTCTGATGGAGATTCCTCCAGCGGACAGAGATTACGAGATGGTCAGCAGTCTGGCAAGAGCGTATAACAATTTGGAACGTTATGAAGAAGCCCTTGAACACTTCGCGAAGATTGCGGAACAAGGGCAGAATGATTATCTGTGGCATTTTCGTGTAGGATATTCCTACTATTATTTGAATCGATATGAGGAAGCGGTGAGAGTGCTGGGTATTGCCCATGACCTCGATCCGGATGATGAGAATACGGCCATGTTTCTGAAATTCAGCCAGCGCAAGCTACGCAAAGAACAACACGCCGCAGCCAGACAGGCAATCAGAGAGCAACATAATGATTCGGGGACGACTGCAACTCCTTTTGAAGGGATGGACCTCTCCGAGTTTTGGAAAGATAGCGATTATGCGCTAAAAGAATATGTTTCGGCCCCGCCTACGGATGAGCTGATTGCTTCTGTAGAAGAAGAACTAGGTTACAAGCTTCCTGCCTCTTATATCAGTCTGATGAGGCAGCACAATGGGGGAGTGCCTTATAATACCTGTTTTCCTACGGAGGATGCGACCTCATGGGCTGAGGATCATATCGCGATTACGGGCATTATGGGCATCGGACGTGAGAAAAGCTATTCACTCTGCGGCGATCTCGGCAGTCCGTTTATGATTGAGGAGTGGGGATACCCTGACATTGGCGTGGTAATTTGCGATTGCCCTTCGGCAGGTCATGATGTCGTGATGCTGGATTACCGGAATTGCGGGAAGGACGGTGAACCCGAGGTGATTCATGTGGATCAGGAAGATAATTATGAGATTACGTTTCTGGCCCCAGACTTCGAGACGTTTATACGCGGCCTGGTGAGTGATGAAGAATACGACACCTCTGAAGAAGATAAAGACGAGGATTTGCGCAAAGTAGCCGTAGGCCAATTCTCACCATTGCTTGCGAAGCTGTGCAGCCATGTGTCTGAAGTAGATCAGCTTGAGCATAAGATCCGTAAAGTATGTACCCGAATCGTTGAAGAGAAGGGACACTTCTCCTTTCATGCGGATGAGCTTTCTACTCTGATGTATGATGTGCAGTTCTGGCTATACACAAGCTCTTATCCAAATACGAGCCGTCAACAATATCTGGATGTATATGAAGAAATGATTGCTTTTGGCGGCGAGTTCGGCCAAGGCGGGTATGCTCCCGGCTGGATCAGCGATTGGCTGGATGGCCGAATACGGGAAGGACTGATCGTTCAGGAAAACGGGGTGCTTAGCTTCACAGATCAAGCCGGCTCAGAGGTCATTGCACGGCTGGAAGCGGAAGCTGCAAAATAGGAGACGTTGATTCGGGATTTATTCCCGTGCGGTGCTCGATTGATCACGATAGTATTCAAGGGTCATCCCACAAGGGATGGCCCTTAAACTTGCCGTTTCAGACAGTGCAATCCGCATAATAAGCGAAAGAAAATTAAAGCGCTTACTCGTGAGCGTTTATATAAAAATGTAATTATTAACATTTTTCGACAACATTCACCTTACTTTTACATGGTAGTTATGATATATTCTGGGCGAATATGGATAACAAAAAAAGAGAAAGGGGAATGAGTATGGAAGCGTTGGTGTGGACATCCAATCATAAGCTGGAGCTCTGCGAATGGGAAGAGCCGCAGATTGCAGCACCGGATGAAGTCAAGATCCGGATTGAGATGACAGGTGTATGTGGAACAGATTTAGCAGTCATAACTGGGAAAGAGGAGGGGGTTCCAGGGGTCATTCGTGGTCATGAGGCAGTAGGGACTGTAATCCAAATCGGCAGCAACGTTGACCGTGTTAAGGTAGGCGACCGCGTAGTTATCGATCCGAATCAAAGCTGTGATGAATGCTATTTTTGCTTGAAGAAACAGCCGCACCTCTGTACGGGCATCGATGGAAATGGGATGCCTATTGCGGGTTTGAATCGAAATGGGACATTCACTTTTTTTTACTCAACTGCACAAACGTTTGCACACCGTCTTCCCGATCATATGAGCTGGGAGACGGGGGTTTTGATTGAGCCGCTTGCCTGTGTACTGCACAATTTCAAAGAAGCTAATGTCACAGCAGACGACAAGGTACTCATTCTTGGATCGGGTCCAATGGGACTGTTAAGCCAAATTGTGAGTAAGTCGAAATCTGCGCTCACGGTAGCGACTGAAGTTAATCCCTATCGGTTAGCTTTTGCCAAAGAGATCTCAGATTTTGCTCTAACCCCTGCCCAATTAAATCAAGCTACCGTAGACAAAATCTGTGCGGGACATAAGTTTGATGTGATTATCGATACGGTGGGCACTCAACTCGAAGTGGCGGAAAAGTGGATTGAACGTGGAGGCCGCATCGTTCCTTTTGGTATTAATGCGAAGTATCGCTACACCTTTTCCCCTACTAAATTCGTGCAGCATGCAATAAAAATTATAGCAGCAGGTGAATACCGCTACATGTTCGAGGAAGCTTTGCGGTTTGCCGCTGAAACTCCTGAAATGGAGAAACTAGTAACTAGAAAAGTTAAGCTCAGTCAGCATGAAGCAGCGATAGATGAGTTAATCGGCTATGAATTGAACTCTTTGAAGGTGGTTGGGAGTGAAACCGTAAAGACGGTTTTTGTTCCCTAAACGTAAGACTACAATCAATGAGAGGTGGCACTGTTGATGAGCAATGATAGCAAATTCAGATTAATTCAAGATTACTTGTCTACACAAAAGGCCAAAGAGGTAGAGCCAATTTGGATACCCGCAGTGTGGAATGAGTGCCAATATGAACGTGTTCTCTTAGAAAAAGAGGGTGAAATTTGTGTACACCCGTATGATTTTTTGACTGATCATTTGAATTATGTGGACAGGCTTTCGTGGAGATATCTGCTTAAGGAACGCATAAATCTGGACGATAGCGCGATCTATTCTTCGCTTATTCGCTATTCTACGGCTTGGGATTACAACCATGACGGAAAAATTGAATCAGGTACTTTTTTAAGATTCTTTATTCTTCTGCCTCTGCTAAAGAAAATGGGCATCAATATTCTGTACATGCTTCCAGTTAACCAGTACAGCAAGTTGAATCTGAAGGGGGATATTGGGTCCCCTTACGCAGTGCAATCGTTATTCCATTTGGACGAGAACCTGCACGATAGCCTATTGGATGATATGGAGGAGTTTACGATCCACGATGAGCTCAGCGCTTTGGTAGAGGCTTGTCATTTACTTGATATTAAGACTGTTGTTGATTTCATTCCCCGTGTGACGGCGAAAAACAGTGTGTTCATTACCGAGCATCCTGAATGGGTGTATTGGATCAAAATGGACGAATTAGAAGGCTTTGCGCCGCCCGCGATTCCCCAGCTTGGATTTTTTGAGGAGTGTACGCCGGACAAATTGGAGACGGTCTACCGCAGCCAGGAGACAGCAGTATTTCTGCGGAAGTTCACGCCACCGCCCAATGAACTCCATCCAATTCTTTGGCAGCACTTAAAGGAGAAAGCTGCTAAAACTGGAGATGAGCTATTAACTTTGGTGGAGCAAGAGATGGGGATAACGACTGCTCCAGCGCATTCGGATTGGATAAATGATGTGCAGCCGATTTGGACAGACATTACGTTCTTACGCCTCTACAAGGATTTCTCTCCGCAAGTGAGACATCTTATAAGTCCGGATCAGGCGCCATATGTCCTTTTTGATACGATTAAATGTAATGACTACCCGGGAGAGCAGCCGAATCTGGAGCTGTGGGATGTTCTGGAGGAGGCAGTACGGGTTAATCTCGAAAAATATGGGATTGACGGCTTCCGCATCGACATCGGACACGTGCTTCCTATTCCGTTGTTGACTCGTATTTTTGACACGATTAAAGAGATGAATCCAAATGCGATCTTAATCAGCGAAGATTTGTTCAATCGCAACCACAAGAAGGCGGCAAACACCGGCTATAACATTATGCTTGGCAGTGGGTGGAACGTCATGACACAAATTACTAAAGAGAATCTCGTTTCATTCTTAGAAGAGCTGCCTGAGTTGAATATACATGTGTTTGCCTGTGCAGAAACAGCAGATACTCCTCGGATCACCAGCCGTGGCGGTGTAGAGGTTGCTCGGATGATCGCGGTATTTAATCAATTTCTTCCGAACGCAATTCCATACGTGACGACGGGGTATGAAATGAATGAGGAGCAGCCGCTCAACTGTGGTCTTGGAGATAACACGAACGGAGAGGAGATTTCCCGAGCTTTTTTTAACGTTATGCAAATTAATTGGACCAATCCTACACCGATGCTGCCGCTGTTGGCAGAGCTAAGTGAACTCAAGAAAGATTGGCGCCACCTAGTGAAGCCGGAAAACTTTTTCGTGGCTCAATCCCCGGAAGGTATTGTTCTGTATGGGTATATGCAAGGAGATGAAACGCTGCTGTGCTGCTTTAACTTGAGTGCTGCTGCTTTCTGCCAAGTTGATTTGAAGGTTGCCGTACCTGGCCGATGCCCAATGACGGTAACACTGGATAGTTCCTTAACGGGTAGCAGCGTAGGTCAGGCGTTCGATTGCTTGCTGCTTGCGCCTAATCAGGCTTTAGTGCTCGTAAACAATGATAGACAATTTAGGTAAGGGAGAGAGGCTGCAATGGAAAAGAACAATAAGGAAGTCGTGGTATGGCATGAGTTTGATGGTCCGGGAGATACCTCGATTGAGGTGCTGGAGGGAATTTGTAAGCTGTATACTGAGCGCTTTGGGGTACAAATTACGCCACAAGTCATGAATATTAAGGAGCTGACTGCGCGCCTGAACCAAATTAAGGACACCCAGCAAGGTCCACATCTGGCGATGGTTCCTGCCGACATGTCCTCCTATGTTGAGAACGGTCTTTACTCCGAAGTGCCGGGCGGGCTATTTGACGATACGCTGACTGAGGGTGCTCTTTCAACGATGCAAATGAATGGTGTTCAGTATGGTATCCCGGTATTGCGGGGCAATCATCTGGTTGTGTATTACAACCCGTCGATTTACCCTAGTGCGCCGACGACATGGGACGTGTTCGAAGAGGCAGCAGAAAGGTTATCCGCCCAAGGTATCGTACCGATTGGAGCAGACTTACAGCAAGGCTATTGGTTTATTCCGTTCCTTACAGCTTTCGGCGGCTGGCCTGTACAGAATGGAAAGCCGAATATCGTCACCTCTGAAATGAAGCAGGCGCTTCAGTTTATTAGCGACAAGATGGATCAAGGCGTGCTCGTTAGTCTCGACGGCTCCACAGGACTGCTTGAGCAGTTCATTGACGGTAAGATCGGCGCCATTATTTGTGGCGAGTGGATTTATAACCATCTAGATAAGCATATGAACAATAGGCTTGCGGTTTGCCAGCTTCCGAGCATCGAAGGGCGGCAATCGTTATCCATGTCTTCTTCTATCGGCCTGATCTACCCTAATCATTCATTAACGTCCGAGGAGAGGGAAGATATTTTATCATTCACGCGCTTTATGCTGAGTGACGAATGCCAATCGATGTGGACGCTGGGTGTACAGCGGATTCCGGCTCAGGAAGAGGTGCTGAACCGTCTAGCTGCCTCTGCTGCGCCTAACAAAAAGATGATTTTATCGCTTCTAGATCATTCACGGCCGATGCCGACTTATCCCTTCATGATCCATGTATGGGAGGCGTTAAATGCGGGTCTTATCGAGCTGCCCTTGAGCAATCCTGAACAAGCATTGAACAAAATAGAACAGACTATTCAAGCCTCTTGGGGCGCATTTAAAAGCTAATTAGAGATGGGGAGAGCCAAATGAAAACAACGATATTCAGCCAAATTTCTATTGATGGAAAGCTTACTATGGGCGCTGGTAATTCGAGTAAAGAGCTTTTTTCTTTGTTTTCCAGTGAGGATATGGAATTTATTCATCTATTCCGGGGGAAGGTGCAGGGAATTATGGTCGGCAAAAATACAATTTTGACGGACAATCCTTTCCTTACTAATCGGTATGAGGAAAATAAAAATCCAATTCGTATCATTCCGACAACTACCTTGGATATTCCGCTAGATTGCAATGTACTCTCGGACCAAGGGAAGACGATTATTGTCACGACCGAGAAAGGACGGGATGAAGAAAAAATCAAACAGATCCGGCAAAGAGGAAAGGAGTGCCTTATCTGCGGCGAGGATAAAGTAGATTTTGTGGAGCTTGAACGTCAGTTGGAGGAGAACTATGGGATTACCAGTCTGCTGGTCGAAGGCGGCGGATTCTTAAACTGGCATATTTTCAATCAGGATATCGTCGATGAGATTATTCTAATGCAGCTTCCAATCATCATAGGCGGCTCCACAAACATTACTTTAGTGGATGGAGACGGGTATCAGCAATTGAGCTTTGCGAAAAAGTTCAAGGTTGTAGAAATTCAACCAAAAGATAACTACACGCTCATGCGCTACAAAAAGGTGATCTAGCCTCACACTAAGTCATAGACTGCGAATGACAATGAGTTCTGGAAAAATCGAGAATATGGGGGTTGTGAACGATACATGTCAGAGAAAGAAGATTTCTACAAAAGTGTGTATAAAATCGCTGTGCCCGTTACGCTTCAAAGCTTGCTGATGGCGTTGCTTAATTTGACGGATCAATTGATGGTTGGGCAGCTGGGAGATGTGGCAATTGCCTCGGTGGGGATGTCGACCAAAATATACGGGATCATCGCGGTTGTCTTGGCCGGTTTATCGACGGGTGTATCCATATATGCAGCCCAGTTTTGGGGAAATAAAGATTCCAAAAGCGTCTCTCAAGTACTGGGTCTCGGACTGATCACCGGCTTTGCGTTCTCATTCCTGTTCTCTGCGGCTGTCTTCATCGATTCGCCGCTCTTTCTGAGCCTGTTCACTACAGACGTGAATGTAATAGATGAGGGTTATATTTTTCTCCAGATAATGTCGATCGGTTTTGTACCTGTCATGCTCACGATGATGTATTCCGCGATTTTACGCAGTACTGGCCATGCCAAATGGCCGATGTATGTAAGTCTAATTGCAGTTGGCTTGAATATTATACTGAATTACGTACTTATTTACGGTCATTTCGGTGCTCCTGCGCTTGGTCTGAAGGGCGCTGCCATTGCTACTCTTATCTCTAGGGTCTTCGAATGCTTGTTGATCATTGGTGCCGTGTACCGGTATCGTTTACCGGGAGCTGTCGGGTTAAAGAACTTATTCATCGTTCCTAAACCGCTCATTCGCAAGTTTTTTGGAACGACCTATCCGCTGCTACTGACTGAATTGATTTGGGTATTGGGTGAAACGGCATATGCGGTCATTTATAGCCGTATGGGGACGATGGAAATGACTGCAATGACCATTACCTTCCCACTTCAGGGTCTTTGCATCGGTTTATTATCGGGTCTGGCTAGTGCAGCAGGGGTAATGGTTGGCAACCGTTTGGGTGCGAATGAATCTGATATCGCACTCGATCATGCGAAAAGGTTCATTCGCCTAGGCATCATTATCTCTCTGATTGTCGGGGTTATCATTGCGGCAGGCTCGAAGCTGTATGTCTCTGCGTTCAATATCTCCGAGGATGCTAAGCAAATGAGCATGTATATCGTTATCGTGTTTGCTGGATTTCTTTGGGTCAAAGTATCCAATATGATTATAGCCGGCGGTATTCTAAACAGCGGAGGAGACAGCAAGTTCGTATTCGGCATGGAGTCTACCGCAACGTGGCTGATAGGTGTCCCATCCGGGCTGTTGCTGTCATACATTTGGAAGCAACCAGTCTACCTTGTGTATCTCGTCATCTCGCTGGAGGAGGTTGTCCGCTTTGGTTTCGGCTACGCCCGGATTTACTCCCGTAAGTGGATGAGAAATTTAGTTAGTGATCTGGCTGAAAAAGCTATGTAACATACGACCTGATTGAATCGGTGTGGAGTATTAACCCCCCTAAATTGGAGATCTCTTCACTTAACAATGCAAAAGGTACTGCCTCAAGGTAGTGCCTTTTGCATTGATTTTTAAATATTCAGTTGTTAACTGCCAAGTATCTTAACCACTACGTTTTAAAGCACCAGTTACTTCGTTGACGGTTATTTTGATCATAAAGTAGAATTTTTACGTCGAAAAAGTAACAAAAAACCACCAACTTACATTGGTGGTTTACGATCCATATAGTATTATTTCAATTCAATCTGTCCTTGTTCGGTTCCCCAGAACCCAGTTTGGACATTCAAAAGAAAGCCAGTCATATCTTCTGGGATTTCAAATACTACATTGTCTGTTTGAGCCAATCCAGGATTGATTCCTTCATATAAAAAATAGTCTCCGGAAGTAGTAATCAACATGCCTTTTAGTAGTTTCTTGGTAAGTTTTTAATAGTATTAGAGTGCAGTGTTTGAATATTTCTCGGGAGCCGTAGATGAGAGAAAAATAGGCCGCACTTCATGAAAAGAGCGACTATTTCTTTTTACATTTACTTAGGTTGCTTACGTCTTCTGAGATAGGCCCAGATCACAAATACCGCTGCTAGAGCAATAATGGCGCTAATGGTAATAGACCTTGTTAGGTGATTATTATCGTCCGGATAATACGCGGAAGCAATGGTTTCATAAATCTAAAATAGTCTATGGACTGTTCAACAAATTTTGTGAGTGCTGCGGAGATGATTTTATAGGATCAGCTCCGCAAGACGATAAATGCCCTGCTCAATTGCTGCCTCATCTACTTTTGCAAACCCTAATACCCATCCTTTTCTTTTGCTATCCAAACAATAGGGTCCAAGAGGGTACACACGTATTCCATGTTGTAGGGCTAACTTTGTCACAGCTTCTTCGTCGAATGTTTCCTCAGCTTCTAATAACATATGTAATCCAGTTTCTACTCCACTGAGCGTGAAGCGCTCCCCTAAACCGCTAGCCATAATAGCTTTTGCCATGACCTCGTGTCTTCGCCGGTATACGTTTCTGACTCTTCGCATATGGCGCATAAAATGACCATTTTTAATGAAGTGGGTTAGTGTTAGCTGATCCATAATCGGAAGATGACGGTAAGTCAGCTCCTGCACCTTCGCTAGTTGAGCAATTGCCTCGACTGATCCAACAATAGCCGAAATACGAATGCCTGGTGCAATCATTTTAGAGAAACTCATGAGATACAAAGTATTATTAGATGCCTGACTAAACAGCGTTGGCAGCGGCTCGCCGCGATATCGAAATTCACTATCATAATCGTCTTCAATGATCCAAAATCGTTCTTGAACGGCCTTATGCAGCAATTGTTGCCGGCGGGGCTCCGACATAACGACCCCTACTGCGCACTGGTGGGAAGGGGTGGCAAAGACCAGTTTGGATTGCGGGTGAATATGCCCAACCACTAGACCATACTCATCAACAGGAACGGGTACCACATTCATACGGCGGTATTTCATTGCCATCCAAGCAGCTGGGAAACCTGGATCTTCTACTGAGACAGTGTCCCCATCAGCTAAAAGTGACTGTGCGATTAAGTCAATACTATGCTGAGCTCCTGAGGTCAACAGAATCTGATTGGTTTGGACATGTATGCCCCGTTCAAGTGATAAATAACGCTGTATTTGCTCACGTAATGGTGTGTACCCGTAGCAGTTACCGTAAGCCCAGCTTGATAAATCCATTTCAGAGGATGCCTGGAGCAGCGATTGCCGCCAGTTTTTTTGAAATTGTTCATCCAAATAGGGTTCATGGGGACTGAAATCAATATCCACTTCTAGCGGTTCTTTACCTCTGAACCAGTCATGTAATTGATCAACAGCTGAGTCTAGCAAGGAGAGTGAAGGAGGTGTGGGGCCCTCTGTTTCTATTTCCTTCGTTGATATAGCGACTTGCTTCCATGTACTAACTCGCGTCCCTCCCCGGCGGGAGGTAACTGTATAACCCCGACTTAACAATTCCTCATAGACGATCTGTATAGTTGAGCGGGAGACACCTACGATGTGCGCAAGTTCGCGGGTAGGAATCAGTAGTTCTCCTGGTGCCCAGACTCCGCTAGTAATATTATGGATCGCTTGATCAAGCAATTGCTGCCAGATCGGTCGCTTATCATTACGAATTACTTTCATCATCGTACATACCTCCAAATAGAAACTCCAATCATAAAAAGCTGATTATGGATTGCTCTAAACAGCGAATTATGGATATTTTAATGCAATCCATTCATTGATATACTACCGTAACAACGCTGGTATCCGCAATTTAAATAAAAGGAGAGATTCGATATGAATTCGGTTCGTTACAAGACCAGGGAATGCCTAGATCAAGAGAAGATTGAAAGGTTCCTTCACCAAACGAGATTAGGTTATCTGGGGTTGGTTGATGGGAACCTCCCTTATGTTGTGCCACTTAATTATGTATGGACTGAAGGGAAACTGTATATTCATGGGGCTGGAGATGGAAGACGTAATCAGGTCATGCGTGATAATCCGGAGGTATGTTTTACGGTATGTGAGGAATACGGAACTATTACAGATCCGGTACCAGCCAAAACGGATACAGCTTATATGAGCGTAATGATTTTTGGACAAGCAGAACCGATTTCAGATTTGGATGAAGCCACACATGTACTTCAGGAATTGATCAATAAATACGTACCGGGTTATTATAATCGACCCTTGTCCAAGCAGCATGTGGAAAAGTATAGATCGGCTGTATTTGGCGGTCCGGTTCAAGTTTATCGGGTAATTCCGTATCATATCACGGCAAAAGAAAGTCCTATTGAAGCAGAAAAAATGTATAAAAGGGGCATGGGTACTGGACGAGATGTTTAGCCGCAAGATACCATTACAAATGGTGTTATGCTAACGAGGTCTTTGGCAGCCTTTATGTCCTAATCATATGGGGAGAGGGAGGCTTTTTAGAGGTACTATCTATCAAAGTAGGCCGCAATCCAATGAAGGAGGGCGGCCTACTTATTTTTACATTTATTTAGGTTGTTTACGTCTTCTGAGATAGGCCCAGAACACAAATACCGCTACTAGAGCAATAATGGCGCTAATGGTGATAGACCTTGTCAGATGATTATTATCGTCCGCATAATATGCGGAAGCAATGGTTCCCGACCCATCCTGCTCGTCATCGGAAGAATCGTTCTGCATCGTTTGTAACACATCAATTAAATGCCCGGGTGCTTGAGGCTCCGAAATATTGCTTAGTCCTTTTGTTTCTGCTGATGAGGCTTGTTGTGGGGCGATGATTAGTTCCTGATTGTCTTTCTTGAAGGCAGCTATATATTCGTCCCGCTCACGGATAAGTGTAGGCTCACTCACTTCACCCTCAGCTTCTAGTGAATGAATAGCATAGGCCAAAGTATTAGGATTTCCTCCAAACTCAGTAACTTGATAGGACCCGTTTGAATCCTTTTGAATGATCATTTTAGATTTGGGTATTCCGCCCGATAAAATAAGAAACTCCCAGTTGTCTTGGGGTGTGACCGTTTCAATCAGACTATCGGAAGCCGCCCTAAGCTTAGCGCCATCAATAAAATGAATCTGCATTCCTTGACCTACGGTAATTTCACTAATCTCTGCTTCATTGTTGTAACCATACCCTTCAGGATCTTTAGATAGTCCTTCTTTAATCAATGTTAATCCTTCTGTATTTGCAAAAGAAACAACATCTTCAGTTACGGTCTGAGCCCATACAGGTGAGAAAAAAGTCAGAAATAAAACGAATGAAGTTACAGTTAACAGCAGCGTTTTCTTAATGGGAAGCCCTCCTTAAATATATTTGTTGAAGCCATGAAGTCCCCATCTCCAGGTTCTATCGTAGCTGGAGCCACCTTTAACGTTGGTGTATAACATGGAGGTTTTTGTGCCCCCACTCGGGTTCATGTGTTGAATCCAATCATTTCCACTATATGTGTCGTACCCATAGATAACTACTGCGTGCCCGCCACCGGTAGCACTATTCCATTTCCAGCTTACATATATAGGACTGCCAACATTATCAATCTGGTTTTTTACATCGCTGTAAGATAGTGCTCCTGTATGATTCCAACTGGAGACACCATAATCATGAATGCCTTCTTGAACAGTTCCATAAGATTCACTCTCGTCTGTTGTACAGCCGGAGGTTCCCTTCACATGATCATAAAAAGAACATTGGCTTACAGAGATTCCGTAATATTGAAGTATGGTAACGCTAGTCGCAGCCCAGCACCAATTATTCTTAGCTTGTGTAGCTGTAGGGTAGCCAATTAAATTAGTCGCATATGCTTGGGAAACAAAAGAAAAAAGAAAGACTGAAACAAAGGTTCCAACAAGCATCAATCTCTTTTTTAAAGATAATTTCATGAATGGAATCAGCTCCTTATTATGGATTAATATTCCTTTTAATAACACTATTAAAATACCATATATTAACTTATGTGTAAAGTTTAAATATTTTTCCGTTTTTATAATAGAGTCTACACATTTGATATGGAGAGGGGGATACTGATATGGATAAGAAAATATTGATACTCGTAGGAATACGTGCTCCAATGATCCAAAGCAAGCCATTCATAACAAAAGCCACTCCGCTAAGGAATGGCTTTTCTTCATTTACTCTGCAATTACTAGTTACAACTGAGGTTCTTCTTTGCTAACTAGGTTTGCTTTCTTTTCAATCATGAGCTTGTTTTTCGTGGGCATAAATAAGGTTATAACAAATGCGGCAATGGATAAAATCATCATGAAGTAGTAGGCGTCACTTGCCCCAAGAATTGATGTAAGGGATTTAAGAATCTCAGGAGTAGTGGAGGGATTGTTCAGCATCACTGTAGTTGCATGACTTGTTGCCTGCACTGTATAAATTGTAATTACGACAGCAGTACCAATGGCCCCGGCAATTTGGCGAACGGTATTGTTCACAGCTGTACCATGAGTGCCAAGTTGTTTGGGCAACGCATTTAGTCCGGCTGTATTGAGTGGCATAGTAATGAAGCTTAATCCAATTCGCAGGCCAATAGTACGAATCATTAGATACGTATACGTAGTTGATTCAGATAAATCTGTTACCGCCCACATAGATGGAATAATAAACAATAGACCAATGATGAACAGCGGCTTCGCACCGAAACGGTCGTATAATTTACCGGTGACGGGTGACATGAACGCATTTACGAGTGCGCCCGGCAACAATAGTAGTCCTGCATCAAATGCTGTAAACCCGCGGCCATTCTGCAGATAAATAGGCAATAAGATCATATCTGCGTACATCATCATCGTGATTAATACGTTAATAAGAGATGTCATCGTAAAAACCTTATTTTTGAAGACCGACAGGTTTAGCAGCGGATCATCCGATTTGATTTGTCGAAGACAGAATACGGCTGTTACCACGACCCCAATCCCTAAGGTCAGGATCACGATTACATCATCCCAGCCTTTACTGCCTGCACTACTGAAGCCGTATAAAATTAAGCCAAATCCGACGGTTGATAAAAGAACACTTATGACATCAAGCTTCGACTTAGACGTCTCAGATACATTCACTAAATACTTGAGTGCCAACGCTATAACAATGAGGACAAGTGGAATAAGCCCGATAAATAACCAGCGCCAAGAGTGGTATTCGACAACAAAACCCGCGAGCGTTGGCCCAATAGCAGGAGCGAATATCATCGCCAGTCCAAGCAGTCCCATAGCGCTGCCACGTTTTTCAACGGGGAAGATCGCCAGCACAACACTCATCATGAGCGGCATTATAATGCCAGCACCGGCAGCTTGGATCATTCGTCCGATTAAGAGTAGACTAAAGCTCGGCGCTGCTGCACAAATTATAGAACCGATTAATAAAAATGACATGGCACTTATAAATAATTGCCGTGTTGTAAAACGTTTCATTAAATAGGCCGTAATCGGAATCAAAATCCCGTTGATCAGCATAAATCCTGTTGAAATCCATTGTACGGTTGTTGCCGTTACATCAAATACATCCATCAGACTACTTAAGGCGACATTTAAAAGCGTCTGATTGAGTGTGGATAAGAAACAACCAAAGATTAAGATGGTTAGTAAGATCCCTTTATTTATTTTCTTAATGTCTTCTTGCATGTTGCAGTCCTCTCTTCATTGCTTTTTCGACATAGTGTCAATAAAATAAATCATATCAGGATTTAAATAGTATTCCTATTTGCAATTTTATTGAAAATGTCGACTAATCGACAGAATAGGCAAATTAGTTGATGAAATGCCATTTAAACGATAATAGAGGGATGAAATGACTGAACATAAAAGAGTTGACCCACGAGCTATTCGCTCAAAAAAGATGCTTAAGAACGCCGTTTTTTCATTATTGGCCGACAATGTGGAGATTTCGCAATTGACCGTCCAAAAAATCGCCAACCGCGCGGAACTAAATCGTGCAACGTTTTATTTGCATTATGAGGATATTAACGATTTATTGCGCCAGATCGTACATGAAATCTTCGATGACCTGTCCATGAAGGTTGAACCGCTATTACAAATGAAGAGTAACAACGAACAGGAGCAGCTGGTCACCTTTTTAAATTATTTTTTTGAATACCGGAAAGTTTTTGCTGTATTGATTGAGCATAAAGGCTTCAAAAAACACTTGACCAACCTGTTAAAAGGTACTGTCGAAAAACGAAGAAACGCGAGGAACATTGACCTTACTAAGGAGGTAGTCTCCGTTGATATTATTGCAGCCTCACTACTGGGGATTATTATGTGGTGGATTAAGGATGGCAACCAATATAGCGCTGAATACATAGCGGGGCAAATTACCTTGATGTATAAAAGAAGGTATTTATAAGGGCTTTTATGATATATTCAAGTAAAGTTTGAGTCCCTAGCCAATAATCTAAAAAGGAAGTGCGAACAATGGATTTAGAAACGGTCATGCAAGAGCTTGAAGCTCTCGGCAAGGAACGCACCAAGAAAATATATCTATCCAATGGCGCGCACGAACCGCTTTTTGGTGTGGCCACAGGCCAGATGAAGCCCATCTTCAGAAAAATAAAACATAATCAACCCTTGGCCGAGCAGCTTTATGCTACGGGAAATTACGACGCTATGTATTTTGCCGGGGTGATCGCGGAGCCTAAAGCAATGTCAGAGTCGGATTTTGAGCGGTGGATTGCTGGCGCTTATTTCTATATGCTATCGGACTTTGTGGTGGCAGTAACGTTGGCGGAGACGGATATTGCGCAAGAGGTTTCTGATAAATGGATTGCAAGTGAGATAGAGCTGAAAATGTCGGCGGGCTGGAACTGTTACTGCTGGCTGCTCGGAAATCGCCCGGACAGTGAATTTTCCGCAGAAAAATTGGCCGCTATGTTGGAGCTTGCTAAAAATACGATTCATGATGCTCCTGAGCGAACGAAATACGCAATGAACAATTTCATCTACACTGTGGGCGTATCCTATCTGCCGCTTCATGATAAAGCGGTTGAGATTGCAAAGGACGTTGGCCCGGTGGAAGTCCATACCGGTAGTGCAAAAAGCAAGATTTTGAATGCTTCAATTAATATTCAAAAGGCAGTTGATAAATCGCAGCTCGGCTTCAAACGAAAACATGTAAGGTGTTAGTCAATCATGGACATCAATGACCTTATTGCTGTATGGAATCACGTGAATTGCAAAGTAGTTGATATTCGTCGGATGACCCTTAGACCTGGCGAATCTATACCTTCCTATTACGTCCCCTCAAGGTTGTTTCTTATGTCGATTCACGGTAATGCTACAGTTAACCTGGGAAGCCAAGTTCACCGTTTACAGCGCTTTACAGTGCTTCATGTAGGCAAAGGAACTGTGCTCAACATTGACGCAGGCAGCGAGGGGCTGGATTACTATAGCATTTATTATAAAGTGAGTATGCATCCCTCACTACCCTTAGAGATTGCTACGCTATACGAGGGCGCTAAATCCTTTGATCATTCGTACAGCATGACGCCTGACAATTCGGTAGCGCTGTATCGCATAGTGAGCGAGATGTTTAAGGAGTGGGGGAAGCCGCAGCCGCTTGCGCGGTTGCATGTTCGCACTTTACTTCATCAGTTTGTGTATGAGCTACTCCATCAAATGTCGGTGCACGGTGTTAATACGACTAAGCGTGATCTGGCCGCCCGGATCGCCGACATTATCCATGAACATTATACGGATAACATTACGCTGGAATCATTATCGGAAAGCCTGAACTATAGCGTCCCCCATTTATCTTCCTACTTCAAAATCCGTACTGGACTTAGCCCGATTGATTACTTAATTAAGGTGCGCATCGAAAAAGCGGTGGCACTTCTGCTGGAAACAGATGCTACGCTGAAAGAAATTGCAGTGGGCGTCGGTTATCAAGATCCTAGTTATTTGGGCAGGCTGTTCAAAAAGTATAAGGGTGTTTCCCCGATTAGCTATAGAGAATTGCATTCCAGAAAGAACAAACTAGAAGATAGTCCTGCCACAAACATAGAATCCTCCATTGTTGCCCTTGAATCATTTGACTATACTGATTATATTGATAACGATTATCAGTATCATTTTGATCAAGAGGGAGATTCATTCATGTTTAAACATTCAAGGCCTACGCTGGCATCGGTATTGCTGTTAAGTTTCATTTTGGTACTGAGCGCATGTGGTACAAACGGTGCTACGGAGAATGCTGCCTCACAGCAGCCGAAGACCAAAATCGTTAAAACGGTTAACGGTGAGGTGGAGATCCCCCTTCATCCCAAAAGAATTGTTGCAGGTGAATATCTCGGCAGCTTAATTGCGCTGGGCATTACACCCATCGGAACCTCCGAACATCATATTAAAAATCCATATTTTCAGGAGTATTTGAAAGACGTTGAGAATATAGGGGACGGAAATGGAAATGTAGAGAAAATTCTGTCGCTTAATCCCGATTTGATTATTATGGATGATTTCTATCCTGAGCTAAATGAGCAGATGTCAAAAATCGCACCTACGGTCGTTATTCCATACGCTTCCTTAAAAACGGTACATGAGGAAGTGGCTTATTTCGGTGAGCTGCTTAGTGAAGAAGATAAGGCCAAAACCTGGCTTGCAGACTATGACAGCCGTATGGCCAATGCCAAGGAGAGCGTATTGAAGGTTGTGCCAGCAGATAGCACATTTTCCATTATTGAATGGTCTGAAAACAGCTTGATGGCCGTCGGAACAGACTTCGGCAAAGGTGGACAACCAATCTATAATGGATTGGGATTTAAGCCTCCTGCGGATATCGCCGCCGAAATGGCCGATCCGGGCTGGGCTTCATTCTCTGCTGAGGTCTTACCAAAGTATGCCGGTGACTATATTATTCTTACCTCCGACTCGAAAAAGCTGGATGAACTTAAAGCCGACCCGATCTGGGGCGCACTGCCAGCAGTCAAAAATGATCACGTATTTCTTTGGACAAGCGATCGCTCCGGCTACTGGGACCCGATAGCTATTCTGAGTCAGACAGAAGAGTTGGCGGCTTGGCTGACAAGCCACTAATACAACGTGTATTCCAAACCTAAAAGGCGCCCCTTCGGGTGCCTTTTTAGGTTTTTTTGGAGATGGTTCGCCGCCATGTGTTCTATGTGTCATTCTCCAGCTGATTCTGCAGTAACATCAAGATAATTGATCCTGTATTGCGACGGTGACAGCCCATATTTCTTCTTAAAGGCAGCAGCAAAATAAGAACTACTATTAAAGCCAACTTCGCTGGCAATGTCGTTAATATTGAAATCTTTCTTCTCCACCAGTAGAGCTGCGGCTCTTTGCAGTCTTAATTGATTTATATAATCTGGAAAGGTCTTCTGCGTATAGCTGTTGAACAGTTTGCTAAAGTACGATGAGCTCATATTGTATTTTTCAGCAAGGGCATCAATGGATAGCGTATTATCGTTAATATGCTCATGGATATACTCGATCGCCTTCATAATGTTGTTTTGCACCGTTAATGAACGGGAAGTTTTTAACTCTAAACAAGCACTGTCGAGCATTGTTTTTAGCAGGGTACTAAGCTCATCAATATTATTGCAGCTTTGCAGCTTCACATAGACATCCAGATAGATGCTACGGTATTCCTTATTTTCTACTATGGAGTTATGCGCTAGCATAGCAGCATCAGCAAGCAAATTGGCTAAATAACTTAAACCTGCTTCATACTCAATATTTTTCACAAGCTCAAGTAAAGCTTCTATATTTTCAAGAGGGATCGTTTGCAATTGGTTGCTTTTAATTAGCTCCAAAATCTTCTGTGTCAACTCATTCGCTTGCCCTTTGGATAGACTACTTGGTGTAAAGGTGTCAAAGATAAAGTACGTCTGCTTGTAGCAAAACAATTTATTTCTTATCAAATGTTGGGCTTGTTCATAGGAATCCGGTAATTGCTGCAAGTTATATGCTATTTGTGAAATGCCTATAGTGATATGAACTTTATAGTTCTCGGCAAGCTTATGAATCATTTGTTCAGCGTATTGCGCCACAACTTGCAGATCGTTTAGTAAAATACCCGACCTCCCTTCGCTGACAATTAGAATGAACTGATTGCTGCTTATAGGATAGGCTTTATAATCTATTTCCTGGCTCCATATTTGTTGCCCGACATTTTGCAAAAGAAGTAAGAGATTATAATCGAGATCTAGAGCAGAAGGTGCAGTAACTTCTACACTGATAACGCGATAATGTCCTTGATCTCCTAGCTTTTCTTGCAGGCTTTTCAGTTCTCGCGGCAGTTGCGGGTCTGCATTTTGTTGACTATAGTTACGCTTTTGAAGAAAATCTATAAATTCATTGCTGCTGTGCCGTGATTCCAAGGCACTCATTTTAGAAAGCGCTTTCGAGATTGTCAGTGATGCTGTTTGTATCTCATCATAATGGTTTCCATGTTCTTGCTCCTCTTCATCATCCTGCTCCGAGTTTCTGAAGGCTGTGTAAATATTGAGCAGCATATGATTAACTGGCTTGTAAACTTTATTAGTGAACACATAACTTAATAATAGCGCAATGAAAATAATGAAGATGGAGAAGATAATAATCGCATTTCTAGCCTTAAGTAATTGTTCAATACTGCTTTGATAGTCCATGACGGAAACGATACTGTATCCTTCATGCCCATTATTTACATACGAAATTACTATATCTTCATCTTTACCCTTATTTTTTGATGAATAGCTGTTATAGCCATCTGTGGCATGCGCTATTTCATTTAGTGTAGTTGGTGCTATGGGATAATTATTGTTTTGTTCAGTTATAATTTGGCTTGTTTGATTATCTACGATTAATATACTGTCAGACTGATCTTCATAGCTGGAAAGAATGCTCTTACGTAATGTTTCCGTATTGGAGACTATGATAATACCACTTTGACTAGTGCCGTATAAGGCTGTGCGCGAGGTTTGAAAAAATACGAGTCGCTGGCTGCCATCTGCTAATGTAATCGGAATAGGATAACGATCCGTCTTAGATTGCAGTACTTGCTTTAAAATATTTTGTTTTTCATTTCGATTAAGATAGTAGTCATCCAGTTCATAAATAATGTCATCCTGATTAAAAAAGAAAATGGAGTTGACGGATTCGTTCGCATTCAAAATCGGGTGTAAGTTATTGCTTATCTCTATCGCGTCCAATACGCTGGTGTTTTCATAGTCATAAATGTAAGAAATAGATTTGGGCATTTTATTAATAAGCTCTGTCAGGCGACGGTATTGATCTAGTTTGCTGTTGTATACGGTACTGATATTTTCCAGCTTATTTCGCAACATGTCGTTAATTTGATTTTTCATATATACATTAAAATATTGGAAGGCCGCAACATTGATAATAATTACAGTAATAATAGAAATGGATAAAAAGTTCATATAGACTTTGAACTTAAAGCTTTTGCGCCATCTATTGGCATATTTACTTACAAATTGTTTGCCTGGATTCAACAGCTTCAATAGCTTCATTCCCTCCTTATATGAAATTATGAAGGAATAGCCTAATTGTGAGTTGATGAATCAGGCTATTCCGATAGTCATATAAGCTTAATTAGTTGCTTTTTTGCTGGAAATGAACTCACTAAATTGTTTTTGATATTCAGCAATAAATTTTTCTAAACCGGCATCACGCAGCTTTTTCAAGGCAGTGTCAATATTGGAGTCATAGTCTTTAAAACCTTGTGATATGGGTTGTATATATTCTTGTTCTACGGCTTGCATTTGAGCGTATTCCGTTTTTACGGGCTCCATGTTGAAGGAGAAGCCAATATCTTTTTGTAGTATCGAGCCTTCGTTCCAATTTTGATACGTACTGATTTGTTCTTCAGTAATATAATCTCTAAATCTTGTGAAATGAATGTTATCAGGCAACCAAGTGTCGAACAATGTATCTTGATTAATAAACTCAATCTGTCCATCAGCAGTTAGGTTATAATCTTTGCCTTCAACGCCATACAGAATAAAGTCTGTCCATTCTTGACTGCTTTGCAGTAAGTTAATTAACTTCACGTAACCCTCGAGTTCAGCACCCTTTACATTAGCCCCAACTGCAAACGCTGTAGAATATGTGCCGCGTGACATTAGTGGTTTTTTCGCAGGATCACCTAAATAGTAGTTTTTGAACACCGCATTAGGGTTAGCTTTGCGTATGGCATCCATATACTCAAATACGCGATAGCTTGCACCCATGCCGAATAATGCTTTGCCTGCAAAAAACGATGAATCTGCTTGTGCAGGATTTGACAAGGCGTAGCTTGGGATAAGACCTTCTTTATTCCATCTGCGGGCGATATCCGCCATTTGTTTGTATTCATCCGATTCATAAAAGCTGTAGACAGTCGGATCTTCCGGCTTGTTGCCATCGGTCATAATAAAGCTATACGGCTGATAAATATTAATGTTCGAATTAATCGAGCCATTGAAGATATTCAAGCTCCAGCCGCGTCCTGAGCCAATCATATCAGGATATTTTTGCTTTGCCAATTTGTAAAATTGCTCAACATCCTCAACGGTTTTCAAATCGGTCATACCGACTTCTTGCAGCAGATCCTCTCGTGCAATAATCACATAATTTTCTCCAGCATTTGGTTTATTGCCGAAAGGTAATGCATATTGCTTTCCGTTGACCTTCCAGATGTCAAACGCTTCATCGCCGCCCGTATTTTTTTTTAAATCGCCAGCATATTTTTCAGCAGCTTCAGTCAAATCAGCGTAATAGCCCTTGGCAACGGATTTTGCCATAAATGCTGTATCGGTATATGTGGCGAATTTTTCGCCGGATGAAAGCATTAGCTCGGTTTTACCAGTTGCATACTCGGTCCATGGTAAATATTGAATACTTACATCGACGTTAATCGCTTGCAGAACCTTGTCATGAAACTCATTTTTCGCAAAATCAGCCATACGTTTTGACTGCTCCCCGTAAAGCACTAACGTTGCTTTGGTCGGCTGATCGCCACTGCCATTATTGTTATTGTTGCTACCAGCTTCGTCCCCTTGCGACTTGCCGCCGCATCCGCTTAAAAGTCCCGCCAGCAGTAAAGATGCAAGCAGTAAGGTGAACCCTTTTCTCGATTTGCCCATAAGAACACTCTCCCAAATTTATATTTAGCCTACTAAAATTCAAATAGGCCTAACTACTATTGTTTTTTCTTATTATCCTTTTACAGCGCCAACAGTAACGCCCTTAACAAAGTACTTTTGTACAAAGGGATACAGCAAGATAATCGGACCAATCGCAATACAGGTAATTGCCATCTTAATCGTTTGCGAGGGCAGAATAACATGGCCTGCCATGGTGCCACTTGGATTGGCTGCAAGGTATTGAATATTGGCCATCATTTTGTACAAGATGTATTGCATCGTATATAGCTCGGGGTTATTATTGAGCATTAATGGTAAATAGAAGTCATTCCAATATTGCAGTGCATAAAATAATGAGATCGTAACAAGCCCCGGTTTGGCTAACGGCAGCATCATTTGCATAAAAATCCGCCCATGACCAGCGCCGTCAATTTGTGCACTTTCCAGCAATTCTTGTGGGATGGACTTGAAGAAATTACGTAGCAGATACATATTGAATACATTTATTGAATAAGGCAAAATCAATGCTGCCAACGAATCCTTCAGGCCGAAAAATTGTGTGGTCACTAAATACCACGGCAACATACCGCTGTTAAACAGCAGAGTAAAGTAAGCGAAGAACGCCAGTTTATTACGGTGCTTAAAATCTTTTACGGAAATGACGTAGGCAAAGCATGCTGTTATCGACACCGATAGTAGTGTGCCAAATATTGTCGTAAACAATGTTATCTTGTAGGCTTTTAAGATCATAAAATCAAGATTGGAAAATACATAACGGTAAGTATCCAATGAGAAATGACGTGGAATAATCGAAAAACCTTGCATAGTGATCGCCATTTCATCAGACAGTGAACCGGAAATCGCTAAAACAATCGGGAACAAGCAGAATAGTGCAAATATTGCTGAGCAGACATAAAAGGCTATATTAGTTAACTTATCAGCATTTGATCGTTTCAAATAGACACCCCCTTAAAATAATGTGGAATCTTTGTCGTACCAGCTTGTAATCTTGTTAGCGATAATAACAAGGAAGAAGCCAAAAACAGATTGATATAACGAAATCGCCGACGCAAACGCCATCTCACCATTTCTTACGCCGCTGCGATAAACAAATACATCGATCAGATCCGTGAAGGGTAACAAAATCGGGTTCATATTCGTCAAGCCGATAATCATATTTAGGTTACCGCGCAGCATATTGCCGACCGATAATAGAAACAAAATAATGATGGTCGGTTTAAGCATAGGAATTGTAATTTTAAAAATTTGCTGAAGTTTACTGGCGCCATCTACCTCGGCGGCTTCATACATGGAGGAATCAAAGCCAGTCAACACACCAAAATAAATAATGGAGTTATAACCTGTACTTTGCCAAATCACCACAATGACCAGAATCGGAATCCAAATCCACGGCGTAGCATAAAAATCATAAGTTGAACCGGTGATGCTTTTAATAATCTGATTTAGAAAGCCTGTTTCATTATTCAAAATTGCATTTAGAATGGAGCCAATAACCATCCAAGACATAAAAAACGGAAAAAACATAATGCTTTGATTAACTTTGACGAATCGGCGACTAGAAATTTCATTGAGCATAATAGCAATCGCTACCGCGAAGATGGTGCCAAATACAAAAAATAAAATATTGAACATTATCGTATTAAATGTCGCCCGCATTGCAGTATCAAAATTGTTAAAGAAAAATTGAAAGTTTTTAAAGATGGGATCTGCCCATGGGCTGTTAAAAATACCTCCGTCAAAGCGATATTCCTTAAACACTAAAATCGACCCTGCCATTGGCAAGTAGGAAAAGGCCAACAGCGCTAATATGCCGGGCAGTGCCATCATATAAAGAAGCCCGTCTTTTTTGAGTGCGCTCATAAACCTATTGCTTGTTTTTTGTCTCAAATAAATTCCCCCTCACTTAGTTGCCATGCATAACAAGCTACCTGTACTCCTCTAATAAAACGCTTTCAAAATCTAAATGAAATACGTACTCCAAATAGTAATCTTTTGGGTCTTAAAGTAAATCGCAATTAGAGGAGAAGCTTTTAAAAACGAGCATTTTACCCTCGTTTAGGCTATTAATTTCTCGCATTTTTATTAAAAATCCGTATTATGTGTTTAAATCCAGCGGTAATTAATGTTATTGACAAAATATTTGACAATGATTAGTATTGAAAAATATTAAAAATGAAGTTAGCGGCATAACAATTAAATAATTCGCAAGCTATGATTGCTATGGATCACACTATAGCAGGAGCAGCTTCTGGAGAGACCGTGGGGGATTCCCCCGGCGCCGAAGGGTTCACAATCTCAGGCAAAAGGACAGAAGAGTACTAGATAATTCATTTGTTATTCTGATCATCGTCAGAATAAAGGAATGTATTTTATTTATTATTCTTAGACCTAAGAGATTGGAGCGTATCCAATCTCTTTTTTGTTATCATTTTTACTTGTACATTTTTTCACATAAGGGGGAGTTTGAAATGGCAGCACAAGAATTAAAGAGAGATTTAGAGAATCGGCATGTTCAGCTCATTGCGATTGGTGGAACCATCGGTACCGGATTATTTTTAGGATCAGGTAAAGCTATACAGCTGGCAGGACCATCCATCATTTTTGCTTATTTAATCGTGGGTATCGCTATTTTTTTTGTGATGAGGGCATTAGGAGAACTTCTGTTGTCTAAAGCAGGTTATCAATCTTTTACAGACATTGCCGAAGACTATCTTGGACCGCGGGCGGCGTTTGTAACCGGATGGACCTATTGGTTTTGTTGGATCATGACGGCTATGGCCGATATTATAGCTGTTGGGGTCTATGTACAATATTGGTTTGATATCCCGCAATGGATACCCGCAGTCATTTGTTTAATTATTTTATTAGGACTCAATTTATTAACGGTAAAAAGCTTTGGCGAATTGGAATTTTGGTTTGCTTTAATTAAAGTAATCACTATTCTCGCTTTGATTGCTATCGGGGTAGTCTTACTGGTGATTGGATTCAAAACAACTACCGGAACCGTTGCGCTCAGTAATATTTGGGCACATGGGGGAGTATTTCCAAACGGCATTTCAGGGTTCCTGCTTTCATTTCAAATGGTTGTGTTTGCTTTTGTGGGTGTGGAATTGGTGGGCGTATCGGCAGCAGAGACCTCCAATCCAGAAAAAACTATCCCATCGGCGATTAATAAAATACCTTTGCGAATTCTATTTTTCTACGTGGGTGCTATTATTGCCTTATTATGCATCAACGCTTGGACAGAACTAAACCCGGCAGAAAGCCCTTTTGTTAAAACATTTAGTTTAGTGGGGATTCCGATTGCCGCGGGGGTTATTAACTTCGTTGTATTAACTTCAGCTGCGTCCGCTTGTAATAGCGGGATGTTCTCAACAAGCCGGATTCTATACAATCTAAGCAGAAATGACCAGGCTCCAGCCAACTTTGCAAAGCTTAATAAAAATCATGTACCAAGTAATGCTTTATTCATATCCACACTTGTCTTATCTGTAGGCGCTTTGTTGAGTAAGCTGATTCCGGAGACGGCTTTTGGCATCGTGACAACAATTAGTGCCATTTGTTTCATCTGGGTTTGGGGCGTCGTTCTAATTTGCCATTTGCGATATAAAAAGACGAAGCCGGAATTGCAGGCCAAATCAAAATTCAAAGCACCGTTTACACCCTTTGTGAATTATGTTGTTCTAGCTTTGTTTGCAATCATACTCATAATTATGCTATTTGCTGATGAAACTCGTCCGGCCTTATTGTTGACGCCTCTATGGTTTATATTATTATTTGTTTTGTATTCGATAAATAGAAGAAAGAGGGAAAGAATAACGCCTGATCCAAGAGCACGTCTCGAAGGTATTCGGACTAACACGGAGATTCGGCATGATTAGTCGGTGAGGATGCTTGGTGATATTACAGTTGGATAGGCAGACATAGAAATCCACCACCGTATACGGTGGTGGATTTTCTCATTAATGAGGTCGATGCTCTTTTTCGAACTTATGTATGCTATCGGGATATTCTTCCATGTTTTTTAATCAGTCTAAAATTATCCTCTATTTAAAATCAACTTTGATTTGTGCTATCTCACTATTCGTGCCAATTCGTAATGGCGGTCCCCAAGTCCCTGCACCAGATGTAACGATGACGTGAGGGCTGTTAGGATTCTTCTGATAGTGGCCATAATCTACTGTAAACATAGCATTGGTGATCAGATTTGCAGGGAATACTTGTCCTTGATGCGTATGTCCGCTAAGTATCAAATCAACGTCATCTGCGTATTCAATCCTATTGGTTGGTTGATGATCCATTACGATAACGGGCATATTTGTATCAATGTCACTCATCACTTCTGAAGTCATTGCTCTGGGGTTCCCTTGATTACCAATCGGTGATGAATCCCTTCTGCCAACAACAACGAATTGATTATCAATAACGACATGCTCATCATTTAGAAGTTTGATATTACTCTTATCTATAAAGTTCACGATCTCATCGTATGAGCGTCCTGCATCATGGTTACCTAAACAAGCATAAACTCCATAGGTTGACTGAATAGTACTTAATAACTCTATTCCTTTGGAAGGGTTAGAGAGCGCATAGTAGTTACCATTAAATATATCTCCTGTCATCAACACCATATCCGGCTGTAGTCCATTAATACGATCAACAACGTCTTCAATAAACTTTACATCATTTACGTAGCCTAAATGTAAGTCGCTGATCAGGACGATATTTAACTGATCTAATGAAGTGTTTTTATGTATTTGGAGCGGATAGGTGACTTCTTTTAAATGATTTGCATTATAAATCCCATAGGACACCAATCCTATGACTAGAATTAATACTATGAACCTTGTATGAAAAATAACACGTGCTGGTGTAGGAGAAGGGAGGACCTTGATCCATTTACTAATTAGTAAGATTACATCTGAAAGGATCAAAAGCAAGAACAAATAGAAGTAGATACCCATCCAATAGTCCCCGAATTGACCAATAAAATTAACAATATTTGAATCGGTCGTCATAGCTGAAGAAGACAATAGTAAATTAATAATGATGGTTAACGCACATAAGCTGTAGATGACTCCATATATGATCCCGTTTATATGTGAAAATATATGTTGTAACCATTTAAAAATCTTTCTCGCAATGTAATAGTTAGTTGCCGCGTACATAGCGAATATAAATAAAAATGCAAATACCATAGGGTACACCATCCTAATGCTTTAGATATCAGAACTAAAGTGAATACAATAATTATAGCAATAATTACTAGTTTCAGAAATTAAATGGGGTATTGAGTTTACAGTTTTTTTCAGTTATTGTTTATTACTATTTCAGCTGATATAATTCTTATTTCGACAATCAATTTAAAAGTGGTGAATTCATGAGAGAGTTCTACAGTCGGGTGAATCGAAAAACCTATTACATATTAATGTTAATGATCATCGTTCTTATGATGTCTGGATTAATACTATCTACTCTAGAGTTAGATGGAATTGATTTTGGTTATATCATTCATTTTTTATGTGTGGCGTTTCTAACGGTTTGTTTATGGATTTACCCTAAGCATGAGACACATACTTTTAGAAAGATTATCATTCTATTTGGATTTGCGTATTTTTATACGCTATTCTTTTTATATCCTCAAACTTGGACTACCTATATCCTCATTTGTCTTATTCCTGCACTCTCTATTCTATTTTTTGATTTAAAATTGTTCTATTTTTCCTTCATTATAAATGGAATACTGATGGTAATTACATTTGGCTATATCCTCTTGATTGATAGAGGGGATCTATATACATATTTACATTATGATATTCTAGGGAATTTCATTAATATAATAGCGGTTCAAGTGTTATTATTTTTCATTTTTCAAATATCATTTAAACGGATGAAAAAACAGCAGCTTTATTATGAACAATTACAGCAATCTGAGCGCTTAAAGATGGTTGGACAATTGACAGCTGCCGTTGCGCATGAAATTAGAAATCCAGTGACAGTGGTTAGAGGTTTTTTACAGTTTTTTGATGAGGATCCTTCATTTGATGATCCTATGAAAAGAAAATTTAAATTAATGATTGATGAATTGAACACAGTAGAACAGATTATCTCGCAATTTCTAACCCTTTCAAAGCCAAATGGAGAACAAAAACTAGAAAAAGTAGATGTGAAGGATGTTATTGAGAGTGTCACAGGATTGCTCCATTCCTACGCAATGTTATCTGATAATCAAATTGTTACCTATGTAGAAGAAGACTGCAAGATCTCTATTAATAAAATTGAATTTAAGCAGCTGCTTATTAATATAATAAAAAATGCTTTAGAGGCTTCGGATGTTGGTAGATCTGTCTCTATTATGGCGAATAGGAACAATAATTTTATTGAGATAACAATCATCGATGAAGGAAGCGGGATGTCGGAAGCTGAGGTTAAGTCGCTAGGGACTCCTTTTTATTCATTAAAAAGTAATGGAACAGGTTTAGGATTAATGATTTGCTTTAATATCGTAGAAAAGTACGGCGGGGAAATTTACTATAGTAGTTCTGAAGGTAAGGGGACAACAGCTACTATCCGCTTTTTATCTATAAATGACCAGTAAAACGGAACATTCTTTCCGTTGAAAGAAGGGGATTACCTCAAGCCTTCGGCCGGAGAGGTAATCCCCTTTTCCTAGATAAATATGTTTATGTTTGCTGCGCTAACGATTATTTTAGAGGGATTTTGATCTCCAGTTGCTTGTTATAATTTTTAACTACATTGCCTTTGGCATCTACTTTATAAGCCCCGGTGTTGCCTTTTTCAAATACGGCTTGATACGGTCTGATAATCAGATATTCTGCCGCTGAGCTAGGTGCTTCGAACAATAAATCTTCAGAAACCGTATTTTGAGTTGCTGCAACAGAATCCCTTGCAATAAATTCTAATTCATTTCCCAGATTATCATAAATGTCATATCCTAAAGCCTGCGCTTGGGTGGCAACCCCCTTAATCGCTAAAGCGATACGCACAGAAGTCTCTCCCGCAGCAACACGGGTGGTTTTGATTTCAAATTGGTTGTCTTTCTTTATAGCAGGCAGCTGAATGTTACGCACTAATGCTGCTTGCTTGAGAGAAAATTTAAGTACATACGGTTCATCGATTCCGTTAAGCTTCACATGGATACTCAATTCAGAGGAAGCCAGGTTTGCCTTTTGTTGCTCAGTTAGCCATCCGGTCTGCAATACAACAACCGCCTTGTTGGCATCACCGTCACTGATCCAGCGAGGTGTTTTTAAATCCATGCCTCCTGGTTGAGTGAGCTTGGCGTCTATTCCCACAATAGTACCTTCTGCAAGATAGGGCTCACCTTTATCATTTAAAGTTACTCCTGCGAGCATTCCTGAAAATAACGATCCCTCACGGCTCAGGTCGATCTTAATATAGTTACCATCAAACTGCGCACTGCCCTTTAAAGTAAGCTGATCGTGTGAATCGGCCATTTTTGTTGTATTCAGGGAAGCTTCAACAGCGGGTTGAGCACTGGATGCTTGGGTTAAAGCTGGCATTCCCAACGCTCCTAGGCATACAGCAGCACTTAAAATTACAGACATCTTCTTAGTCATTTTTTTCATGATATTATCAAGCTCCTTAATTTTTATTTAACTAGCACGTTTATCTCTAGACCGTCAATATAATGCTTCACTGGGTTTCCAGAACTGTCTGTTTTAAATGCTCCATTCTTACTTTGTGGGTTCTCAAACTCATAAAGATAGCCACGGATTGTGAGCATATTAGGGTGTTTCTCAAATGGCTCAGTAAGCAAATCGACATTAAGTGACCTATTGGAAGTCGAGAGGACTTTCTGTGAAATATCTTTCAGCACCTGTCCTTGTTGATCCTTTACTTCAAAGCCCACTAAACTCAATGCTGCATGGTCTTCGTTTGTATCCTGTTCCAGCATGAGCGACAGGCGTGTCGTTAATGGACTATATTCCAGCTTTTTCAGGATCAAACTCCATCCTCCAACTTGTGCGCGTATATCAGGTGTAGAAATTTTATTAATCGTAGCCTTCCGCGCAGGAATTTGGAGAACAAACGGTTCATCCATACCGTTTAAGCCAAGAGTTACGGTCAATACAAATCGATCAGGAAAAGGTTTGTTGGAGATTCCGGAATTCGAGGAATCCACTAGTCTAAAAATAGCTGTGTTGCTTTCCGCACCTTCTATCCAGCTTAGAAACGGCATAGCTTTCCAGAGACCATCAGAAAATTGCTCCAGGGAAGCGCCGTCGATCAATACTTCTGCAGAGGTTATTGCACCTTTCGCTAAAAAAGGCTTCCCATCCGCTCCAATCGTTACTCCGGCTAGCTTACCTTCCAGTTTTTCTCCCTCACGCTTCACCGAGAATGCCAACCGGCTGCCATCAAATACAGCCTCTTCGGCAGACAAGGTGATCCCTTCATGGGTATCACTGCTGTTTAGACGGGAAGTCAGTCCCAGACGCTGGGCCGCTTGTAACCCTATATCATCTGCCCGTTCAAAAATACCGCCTATCAAGGGAAGCTGCTTGAGCGCATTGGCCAACGTAGGCGGATAGATAGCCGTTAGCATAACACTTAACAATATCGCCGCAGTCACAGCAGCTGTGATTTTTGGATATATCCGCTTTTTCTTTTCCTTTTCCACAGGATCCTGGACAATGGTGGCCAGCGATGCATAAATCGAATCCTGCCGTGATCGTAGTAAAGGAGGAAGCTCCTGTATATTAGCTTTCCCTAGCTCCCTGATCTGCTTTTCTAAATTGTTATTATTCATTAGCAAGACCCTCCTCCCGCACAGGATGTATCTGTTTGGACAACAATCTCCGTGCGCGATGAAGTCGTGCCCTGACCGCTCCCTCGGAGATGTCGAGCACATCTGCAATCTGCTTAATGGATAAATCGTCATAATAAAAAAGCACGATAGCAAGCCGCAGGGATTCGTCCAACTGATTAATGAAGCTTTGCAGGTCTACGTTGCCTGAATCTTCAAAATGCACATAGGAAACGACCGGTTCCTCGGGAATTTCCGCCACAGCTATAGTTCGTTCTCGCATACGAAGTAACTGATTGCATTCATTAATCAGGATGCGTATAACCCAGGTTTTAAAAAACTTAGGCTGTTTAAGGTTGGCCAACCCTTTATACACCTTCAGTGTTGTTTCCTGAAGAGCATCCGCGCAATCTTCATCTTTTAGCAGAATGGTTTTGGCTAATCTGTACAACTGGGATTCCAGTTGCCTGAAAAGACGGGTAAACGCCTCGTGGTCGCCTTTCTGCGCTTTTTTGATATCCAGTTCGTTTTCCAGCAAATGATTTTTCCTCCTTGAGGGCCCTCTGTATAATTAGATGGAGAAGACATCCAAAAAGTTATATTTAGGATAAAATTCATTCTCCTGCACAAATCACTTACCTCGGTAGTAGTATAAAATCCATGCAATTCATTGTTTTTGGCAAAGATGGAGAGGTTAATAGAAAGGGGGGGACTTCAAGTGGATAAACTGAAATAAATTCAGGAATTACCACCTTATCAGAAGAGAAGTAGTGGGGTAATCCTGAATTAAAAAGTGTATACATATACCTTGGTACGCAGTGTGTCCGTGCATGTTATGGTACGGACAGGCTGCATGCCTGGAAGGGCAAAACAAATGCTAATGACCACTGCGCCCGGCAGTAGCTCACGCTTGAACTTGTCCCCCAGCCGTTTCATCGCTCCGGGAAATAAGTAACAAAGAACAATATCTGCATGCTCGTAAGAGCTGCTATAAATATCCCCACGTACATAACGAAGCCTTCCGCGGAGCAGATTCTGGCTTTCGTCTGCTCGCAGCATACGTGTGCCGAACCTAGCAAGCAGCTGGGATGTCCACAAGGGAATACTGGAATTTTCAATGCCGGTCAGCCTTTTGCCTGGACATTGGCGAATAACATCCATGCCAAGTGTTCCCCAACCCGATCCCGCCTCCACAATGCTGCTATATCCCGGAATCCGATTCACCTCAACGGCAACAGCCGAGCGTACAGATTTTGACGTAGGCATCGGCGATATCCCGTTTCTCCAGCTCACCAGCACAATCGACACCATGGATAACAAGGCTGCGAAGGCGATGAGCCAAGCGATGGCTTGAATCACGATCAATACTACCATTCCTTCTTCATCTGCTAGAAGTTGGCTTCAAATTCTCTTACTTTCTCCCAGCATTTCGTTTATTAACTTCATATGGATAAAGATCCTGAATTTCCTTGCTTTCAATATCTTGACCTACATAAAAAATCAGAGTGGGATCATTTGCTGGATGGGCATAAGAAAGATAAGTGCGATGTATAAAATCAAAGTCCATCTTACCCAGCTGGAAATCGAGTTGATATTTATCTTCTAAATAGACTTCAAATTGCTTTTTTAAAGCCAGAGACTTCCACGGAAGTCCAAAGAATAAAAAGTAGGTTCCTATAAGAAATATCAAAAAAATTAAGAGGAAAAGCGACTTTTTACTGAGAATGGTATGTTTTATAATTTATAACCCTCCCTAGCGTTTATTCTACATGAACTTTGCTGGACATATCAAAATCAACCTCTTCAAGAAATTCAATAACTTCTCCATTGGGACTATGAATGATCGCGTTTTTTATTAGAAGAGGCGGTTCGCCCAGAGACAGAGAGTCCGGTGCTATAAAAGCCTTTGCCCCATGTGCAAGGGCTTTTTGATACATCTCCTCTACATTATCTACATAGAAGGCAAGGTGTAATAACGCTCCGTGCGCTATATCTTCATCAGACAAGGCTTTTTTTCCTTGAGCGGCGATGACTGCATCATTATCAAAAATCTCAATACAGGTTCTGCGGTCAGGCGAAATCAGCATGGAGGCTTCTTTGATCTGAAAGGATGGCAGACTCCAATGATGACCTAGCTTGAATCCTAAAACGTCAATATAGAATGAAATAGTTGCTTTATAGTCTTTAGCTTGAATCGCTACATGTGCAAGGCCTTTTACACTCATTTATAATCGCTCCCAACTTTAATATATACTTATTATAGTTGTATTAAAATATGAGATATATATATAAGATAAGTGTTTTGTAGTAATATGGTTATTAAATTTAAGGTATTTTAGTGGAATAAGTTTATTTTATAAAATGGGTTTAGGAGGCGCTTGCTATGGAACAGCTTGTGGATGAGATTGATAAAAAGATTATGCAATTACTTCAGTACAATGCCCGAATGTCCATTTCACAAATCAGTAAAGAGGTTTCGATGTCACAACCCTCTGTTAAAGAACGAATGATCAAGTTGGAGGAAAGGAATATCATTTCTGGGTATCATACAGCTTTTAATCTACGAGATCTGGATCGGGGCACAACTACGTTTATTCTATTAAAAACAGAACATTGCCAAGAGATTACGGATTTTTGCAAATATGCTATGGAAGTTACCGATTTATATCGGATTAGCGGAGAATATAATTACCTCATAAAGGTGCAAACCGCGTCGATTGAGGAGTTAGCTGAATTCCAAGACAACCTTATAAAGTTTGGACCTTCAAAATCTCATATCAGTCTAAAAAATATATTGGAAAACAGGGTGTTGCTCTAAAGCCCATTTTCCAAATACAATATCTAGTAACCGCTTTCATTCCGTTGTAGAATGGATGAAAACAACGTTAGCATTAACTCGGATACAAGGGAGCATGGGTATGGAGAGGTTTTTATTCAGTAAAAAGTATATTCCGTTCACCTATAAGATGATGATACCGTACCTCATTCTAGTATTGCTGACAGATGTATTGGTGGGTTATATAGCTTATACGATGCTCGTAGAGTCCAGAACGGAAATGGCGGAAACGAATGTCCGGACAGCTTTGAAGCAGACGAGGAACAATATCGAATATCAGACAGATGAAATCAAACGAATGACTAACTCGCTGTTTCTCAATACGAATTTTCAGAATGCTCTGCAGTTTAGGGGAGATGCATTGGAAAACATGCTCAAAATGAGGGATGATATCGTTCCTTATATGAAAGCCCCTCTGCAATTGTATGGGAACAATTTGAGACTTGTGCTCTATACCGCGAATGAGACGATGCTTGAAATCCCCGGTGATGATATGTCTGTACCTATCGGTAGAAGCGATTATTATATTCTTTCTGATCAGGTTATTGAAGATAAGGAATGGTTCAAGTCGATTGTTGCCAATAACAAAGACAGCTTGTGGCTTCAGGCGGACAGCGACAGTGAACTAAGCAATATTTCGTATTTCCGCAAGCTGGTTTCTTCTAAGGGAGGCCCATCGATTATTGGTTATATTCGCGTCACGGCGAGAATTGACGAGCTTTTTGGCAATTTCGATACCTTTCCGATTGAACAGGGTATAGACCTTCGTCTAGTGGATCGGGTTAGTGGATTAACGCTTTATGAACAAGGTATTGTCGATGAACATGCGAAGCAAGATGCTTATCTGATCATTAGTGAAGATATTCCGTTGTCTGACTATGCTATCGAGGTACGGGTGCCGCATGCCTACTTGAATAAAGATGCTAGCCGAATGCAGAAGGTGATCACCACGGTTTGTCTGATCAGCTTTTTAGTCATGGCGGTGATCGGCTTCCTCGTTGCCCGCATATCAGGCAAAAAAATTAAACGGATCGTATATTTGGTCCGGTCCTTTCAGGAAGGGAATTTTTATAAAAGAATTGGGTTTGCCGGGAATGATGAATTTGTCTACATTGCTAATAGTTTTAATCAGATGGCGACTAGTATCCAGGACCTGATCCAGAACGTCTATGAGCAAGGGATTCAGAAAAAGCAAGCAGAACTGGATGTGCTTCAAGCTCAGATCAGTCCGCATTTTTTGTACAATACATTGTCGACCATTGGCAGCTTGGCCAATTTGGGCGAAGTTGAGAAGGTTACACAGATGGTACAAGGTCTTTCTAAATTCTATCGCCTCACCTTGAATGAAGGACATGTCTATATCTCTCTTGAAAAAGAGCTGGAGCAGGTAAGGATGTACCTTGAAATTCAGAGGGTAAAGTATGCCGATGCGTTTGAGGTTTATTATGATATTGATCCTGATATTTTACAGGTTCCCATCATTAAGCTGATTTTGCAGCCATTTGTAGAAAATATATTCAAGCATGCTTGGTTTGGGGAGACGATTGCGATCCGGATTACCGGAAAACGGCTGGGTGAACGCATCGAGCTCAAGGTCATCGATAACGGAATTGGTATGCGGGCGGAGACACTGCGAAATATGCGTTCGAGCTCATTCCATTCGAGCAGCTATGGACTGAGAAACGTGGAGGAACGAATCAAGCTGAGATACGGCCATGATTTCGGTATTCATATCGGCAGTTACTTTGGGGCAGGAACGACCGTTCAAATTATCTTACCGGTGGATAATGCGGAAATCCGGGAAGTTATGGGGGAGTAAATAGTATGGCGATGGAGATCAACGTTCTGCTGGTGGATGATGAAGTGATCGATTTGGAATGGCTGAGACGGCGGGTGGCGGGCAGTGATCATTTGCCTTTGCATAGCGTGAGAACGGCAACTAGCGGTTTTTCCGCTTTAAAAATGATGGAGCAGCACCGCATTGACATCATTCTCTCCGATATCCGCATGCCGATTATGTCGGGCGTGGAATTTGCCCGGAAAGCGAAGGAGATTAACCCTGAGGTCCATCTGCTTTTTATTAGCGGACATCAGGATTTCAACTATGCCAAAGAGGCCATTCAATTAAATGCCTCCGGTTATTTGCTTAAACCCGTCGATGATGACGAGTTAAATAAGACGCTGACTGAACTCTGCGCCAAGATTGAGAAGGAGAGGAAGCAGCATATTTCCTTATCGGAAACACTGACGCTTGTGAATCAGGAGCTGCTGCTGCGCTGGTTTAATGAGACTGCCCCGGGGCAGGTGGAGACGCATATTCACAACGTTCTTACGTCTTACTTACAAGGCGCGTCGGCGGTTGCTATCGTCGAGATTGACGATATGGCACGGAAAATCCAAACTTGGACGGAAGAAGAGCGGAGTTTATGGAGCAGCACAGCCAATCATTTTATCCGGAAGTTCGCGCAAGATCAAAATTTAGGCATGGTCATCACAACCTATGACTATCATTTTGTGATCCTTGCTGCGGTTCAGGAACAATATTTTACCGCTTTGATGGAAGAGCTCATTCGGTCATTCTATCAGGAGTTTTCCTGTTCAATTACGATTGGAAGAGGGATGTACACAACAGAACTGGGTAAGCTGCATGATTCCTATCGGCAGGCTCAGGCTGCTTTAAGTATTAAATGGATTGTTGGGAAAAATAGAATCATCCAAGATGCCTCGGAATGGAGCCCGAAGGAAAAGATCGCCTCAGATTTAGAGGTTATAGTGGACCGGATGCTTAAAGCGATGCTTGATTACGACCTTACCACCATTGATGATTGTTTGCTGCAGCTGTTTGCCGGGGACAGTCCGCTCTCCCAGAAAAATGACATCTACGATATCATTATTCGAATTACCTCCAAGCTTCATGCCGATCTGCAGCAAATGAACGAGCATCTATACGAGATTTTGAATTGGGATTCACATCATCCCTTTGTGCTGTTTCAGTTTGAAACGGTGCATGATATTCTCTCTTGGCTGAGAAGAAGATTTTTTGAGTTGTCGGAGCTGCTTTATTTGAAACGGCAAAGGCAAAAGCGGAAGTTAATTGATGAAATCACGGAATATGTGAAAGAAAGATTAGATCAAAAAATAACGCTGAACGAAGTGGCCGCCCATTTCGATTTTACGCCTAACTATCTCGGTCATTTATTCAAGGTTGAAACCAACAGTTTATTCAGCGATTTTTTAAGTGAATTACGGATGAAACGGGTATGTGAGCTGCTCGAAGATCCGACTAAGAAAGTGTATGAGATTGCGGAACAAGCCGGATATAAAAATATTGTTTATTTCAACAGACAGTTCAAGCAATGCATGGGCATGTCGCCCGGAGAGTACCGGAAGAAAAATAAAATCTAACAAAAAAGCGGTGAAAATGAAAACCCGGCGATGATTTTTCGTTTATTGGAGAATCGCTGCCGGGTGTTTTTGGTCTGCCGGCTAACCTTTTTTTGTCGAATCGTTGAATTAGTATTATGTTTAGTTGTTTCGCTGAATTATCTAAGCGCCTTCGCCCTTTTATAATAAGAGATATAGAGAAGAGAGGGGTGCAAAGATGAAAGGGCATACATTTTGGAGCGATTTAAAGAATTATAGGGTTCTCTTGCTGATGCTGGCTCCGGCGGTTGCTTTTTTCCTTCTGTTTGCCTATGTCCCGATGGCGGGCATTATTATTGCCTTCAAGCATTACGATTATGCGGGCGGTATTTTTGGAAGTGCCTGGAACGGGCTCGACAACTTCCGCTTTTTCTTTGAATCAGGTGATGCTTGGCGGGTAACACGAAATACAGCACTATATAACATTGCGTTTATCGTCGTCAATAACAGTTTGCAAATTTTTGCAGCGATTATGTTGTTTGAGGTCGGTGGTAAATGGTTCCGCAAAATCACACAATCGGCGTTGTTCCTGCCTTACTTTATCTCATGGGTCGTTGTCGGAGCGATTGCTTATAACCTGCTCAATTATGATATTGGCACCGTGAATGCTTTGCTCAGAGGTATCGGACTCCAGCCTGTCGATATTTATAATACACCTTCCTATTGGCCGTATATTCTGGTTCTCGTTTCTGCCTGGAAAAGTCTTGGATACGGAACGGTGATGTACTTGGCCGCGATTACGGGGATAGATACAGAAATGTATGAAGCAGCCGAAATCGATGGGGCTAATATTTTTCAGCGAATTATGAAAGTAACCATTCCGAATTTGTATCCAACGATTATTATTCTGGTGCTGCTGGCAGTCGGGAACATTTTCCGTGGTGATTTCGGGATGTTCTATAACATGATCGGCAACAACGGCTTGTTGTTCTCCTCGACAGACGTTATCGACACTTTCGTATTTAGGTCACTGATTACTTCGAATGATATCGGCATGTCAGCTGCAGCTGGTGTTTTCCAGTCCGTTCTTGGCTTCGCGACGATCATGTCAGTGAACTATGCTGTCCGTAAATACGACAAAGACCGCGCTCTGTTCTAATCGTATCAGGAGTTAAGTCTTTCATAATGGAGGTAACGATATGAAGCAGCTTGATCGTAAAATATTTTCAGGTATTGGTTATGTATCCCTGATTTTTCTCTCAGTTTTATGTATTTTTCCTTTTATACTTGTCGTATCTTCATCCTTTACGGAAGAATCCAAAATCCTAACGGATGGTTATCAATTTATACCGACTGCCTTCTCAACTGAGGCCTACAGCATTTTGTTTAAGTATCCCGAACAGATGATTCAAGCCTATATAGTGACAATAGGAGTTACTATACTCGGCACGGTGCTTGGCTTGTTTCTGACTTCGATGACTGCTTATGCGCTATCCCGAAAAGATTTTAAGTGGCGCAATAAATTTTCATTTTTCTTTTTCTTTACGACTTTGTTTAGCGGCGGTTTGGTTCCGTGGTATCTGCTTATGGTCAACTACCTTCATATGAAGGATACGCTGATGGCCTTAGTGGTTCCGATGATGCTCAATGTCTTTTATATCATTGTTATGAAGTCTTTTATGGGCAGCATTCCGGAAGCGATTGTAGAATCAGCAAAAATTGACGGCGCAGGAGACTTTAAGATCTATGCTCGTCTAATCCTGCCGCTGTCCAAGCCGGCGTTAGCTACCATTGGCTTGTTTCTAGCGCTGGCCTACTGGAATGACTGGTACAATGCATTGCTGTTTGTATCGAATGAAAACTTGATGCCGCTCCAATATTATTTGTATAAAATGCTAGGCAATATGGATGGCATGCGCAAAGCGATGATGGGTGCAGGGGCAGTCGTAACGACATCGATCCCAACCGAGAGCTTGAAAATGGCGATGACAGTTGTGGCCACTGGCCCGATTTTGCTGGCTTATCCATTCGTGCAGAGGTATTTTGTCCAAGGTTTGACGATTGGTGCTGTGAAAGGATGAACCCGGGGAAACTCGGTTTATCAATATAATTAAACACAAGGGGGAAGGCTTGAGATGCTGAAGAGAAATAGATTGATGATGCTAGCGCTCGTTTTAACCTTCGTAATGATTCTAAGTGCATGTGGTGGTGGCAATAACAATGCTAATACGTCTGCACAGGCTACAAATAATGCGTCAGAGGGAGGAAGCGACACTACGAACACCTCAGAACCTGCAACTACCTCAGACACCCTTGATACCTCTAAAGAAGTGAAGCTGAAAATGATTTTTGTTGGCCCTAAACCGATAGACTATGATAGCGTTTTTGCTGAGATTAATAAAAAGCTGAAAGAAAAAATCAATGCTACTGTAGAGGGCGAGTTCCTGGATTGGTCGGACTGGGCGCAAAAATATCCGCTGAAGCTGGCAGCTAATGAGGATTTTGACCTCATCTATTCGGCAAACTGGGCTGGTTACAATGACCAGGCGCTGAAAGGCGGATTCCTGGAATTGACCGATGAGCTGCTTACCCAATATATGCCGCAGACTTTAGCAGCTATGTCTGATGTGAGCTGGGATCAAGCTAAGGTAAACGGCAAACTGTATATGGTTCCGCAAAACAGAGGGGAATCCGTTGAAAAACTGATTTTGTACCGCGAGGATTTGCGTAAGAAATACAATCTTCCGGAGATCAACAGCCCAGAAGCGTATGCCACTTACTTGAAAACCATAGCACAAAACGAAAAAGGAATTACACCGTTCACTCCGGAAACAGGAGACTGGAAATATCATAATTTGGACCGTGTATTGCTGAAGCAACAAAACGAATGGAATATGTTTGATCTCGACCTTCCGTTTGCTTTCAAATTGACGGATGAAAAAGGGCAAGTATTTAACGTATATGAAACGCAAGAGTTTAAAGATCTACTCGTATATTACAAAGATCTCGCTGATAACAATGCATGGTCAAAAAACGTTCTAAACAGTAAAAATGATCATCAGGCCGATTTTAAAGCAGGCAAAACAGCATCGATTACGCACAACAACGGAACACTTGGAGCACTTATGGCTTTGATGCGCCAAGAGAATTCCCCTTATGAAGTAGCATTGGCTGACATCAACCAAGGCAAGAAGAAATCAGTGGCGATTTCCACCCAAAACGGTACTTCGATCCACGCTACTTCCAGAAATGTGGAACGTTCCTTGATGTTCCTCGATCTGATGCAAAATGATAAAGAACTGCACGACCTAATGATGTACGGCCTTAGCGGTGTACATTACGAAGCGGTTGGCGATGACAAATATAAAGCCCTTGAAAAGAATCCGAACTATACTGGCTTCTCTAACTGGAACTTCAACTCGCCACTTAACCGTGACAATGAAGCATTCCCGCAAGAAGCAAACGATCTGGCTAAAGGCTGGGAAGCAAATGTCTATCACTACGCGCTTGAAACCTTCGTATTCGATAACAGCAAAGTGAAAACGGAAATTGCCAACGTTGGTAACGTAATGCTCCGTTATGCGATTCCGCTCGAATACGGCGTAATCAAAGATATCGACAAAGGTCTTGAAGATCTGAACAAGCAACTGAAATCCGCGGGCATTGATAAAATCCAAACCGAACTGCAAACTCAAATCGATGCTTTCTTGGCAAACAAATAAGCTACGGAATAAGGGAGACCTAACAGTCATCAAATGGCTGTTAGGTCTCCCTGTTTAATTGGTCATCCGCGGTTGAACCCGCTATCGGACACAGTTGACCCTAATGGCAGCTTTATCGCACTTTTGGAATACTAACGGACTCCACAGTCGCTATTAGCCTAAAACACGCCTAGAATGAGGCTCAGGATAAAGAATAGCTGCACTGGAGTCCGAAAGTCTGCTTTAAAGGCTGAAAATCAGTAAATAAAGTCACCTCGGTCCGTTAGGCAGACCAGAAACAAAAGGCAGCAACCCTTTTGCTAGGGAAATGGATACTTAGGGAGAACGGCTACTCTTTGCAGAAAGGAATAAAAAAGAAGAACCGGCATGAGCTGCCGGTTCTTCTTAATATATAATTTGCGCGCAATGAAATAACGTGATATTATGAGAAGACCACTGTTAATCTGCGTATTTCAGACAGATTTATTACATCTTATTTATACATTAATAATACCACGCGGATTGGCAGTTTGTCAAATTTGTATTTTTGCTTCTTGATAACAACCTTGAAAAGGAGCGTGTTAGTAAAAATGTTAAACGAAAAAGATTGGCAGGGAGAACAGAAACGGCTAGATTCGGTCATGGAAGAATTGCAATCAAAGATTGGCGAGCTGGAACCGGAAGTGACAGGATTACGTGAACAGGTGACGGACATCCGCAAGCAGTTTTGGGAGGAAGTTACGGTCAATACGAGCACACATGAGGATTTCGAGGAGACCTTTTACAGTATAAAACAGCAAGAAGCGTTGTTGTCTGAACGGGAACGTAGCCACCGCCAACGGCTGCTGCGTTATAAAAACATGAAACGGCTGCTGCCGTCACCCTATTTTGGACGAATGGACTTTCAAGAAGATGGGTTGAACTCCAGTGAGCAAATCTATATCGGGGTGGCGTCTTTCATCGATGCAGAAGGTGTAAACTTTCTGGTATATGACTGGCGGACACCTATTGCAAGTATGTATTATGACCATTCGCCAGGCCCCGCCACTTACGATACACCGGGAGGACAAATCTCAGGAACGATGATGCTGAAGCGGCAATACCAGATCCGTCAGGGTCAGCTTCAGAACGTGTTCGATACGAGCTTAACGATCGGTGATGAATTACTTCAGCAGGTGCTTGGTAAGGGTGCGGATTCACAAATGAAGAGCATCGTGGCGACTATTCAGAAGGAACAGAACGCTATTATCCGCAACGATAGTAGCCGTATGCTCATTGTGCAGGGGGCGGCGGGCAGCGGAAAAACATCCGCAGCGCTGCAACGGGTAGCCTATTTGCTATATAAACACCGCGATAGGCTCAAAGCGGATCAGATTGTTCTTTTTTCGCCTAATCCGATGTTTAATAGTTATGTATCTACGGTGCTTCCCGAGCTTGGCGAGGAGAATATGCAGCAAACAACCTTTCAGGAGTATATTGATTATTGGCTTGGATCTACGCTTCGTCTAGAGGACCCGTTCGAGCAGATTGAATATGTACTGACGTCCAAAGCTTCTCCAGAGTATGAAGCACGGCTAACTGGAATGCAGTATAAAGCTTCAGAAGCATTTCTGCATGCTTTGCAAAACTATGCGTTGTGGTTAGGGAAGGAAGGGATGTTGTTTCATAGTATCCGTTTTCGGGACCGCGAGTTGATTACTGCGGAGCAGATGAAATCGCAATTTTACAGCTATGATAGCTCCATCCGTTTGGCTAACCGCATCGTTTTATTGCGTGAATGGCTACTGCGTCAGTTGGCTTCGCTGGAGCGTCAGGAACAGGAGGCATTCTGGGTTCAAGATGAACTCGATTACCTCGATACCGATCAGTATGCCGAAGCCTACAGTGAGATACTTAAGAAGTATCGGCGGGAGGAAGCCGTCTTTGATTTTACGACTCAGTATCTTGAGAACTATGGGGATTTTCCTAATCAGGATCAAGGGGAAGAGAATGTTTTTGACTTTGGTCTGCAGGAAGAAGAACTGCTGCGCCGCATGATTGTGAAGGAGCACTTTACACCGCTGAGACGCGATGTCAAACGGTTTAAGTTCATAGATACGATTGGGTTATACGATCAGTTGTTTAGTGCCGATGCCAGTTATCGGCAAATGGCGAACGAGACTGAGGTGCCTGCTCAGTGGCAGGAAATCTGTAAGCAAACGAAGGAAAAGCTGAGCCGCGATGAACTCTTTTGCGAGGATGCCACTCCATTCCTGTATTTAAAAGAACTTGTCGAGGGTACTCGTATGAACACAGAAGTTCGGCATCTGTTTATCGATGAAGGCCAGGATTATTCGCCGTTTCAATACGCGTTTCTCAAACAGCTGTTTCCCCGCGCGCGCATGACTGTGCTCGGCGATTTCGGCCAAGCGATTTTCCCTCAAGCAACGAATTTGCACGAGGTGGATTCACCTTTGATCCGGCTTTATGGTGAAGATGAAACGAGCCTGATCCGTCTAATTCGAAGTTATCGTTCAACTCGTCAGATTGTGGAGTTTACGAAGGCGTTGCTGCCTAATGAGGAGATCGTACCTTTTGAAAGAGAGGGTAAGAAGCCGTTCCTAATGAACGCTAGTAGCGATGTAGAGCGGGCGAAAAGAATTAAAGAAGATCTCGCGGCGCTGATGGCTGAAGGGCTTGACTCTATTGCCGTGATTACCAAGACTGCAGCTGAAAGCCGTGCGGCCTATGAAGAATTAAAGTCACAAGGATGCGAAGCTCTGCGGCTCATTACGAAGGAGACGCTCACTTTTGAGAAGGGCATTTTAGTAATTCCCGCTTATCTCGCAAAAGGGGTTGAATTCGACGCCGTACTGATTTATGATGCTTCCACACAGACGTATGATCGGGAAAGCGAACGCAAGCTTTTTTATACAGCCTGTACGCGTGCGATGCATCGGCTTCTGCTGTACACAACAGGTGAGTGGTCACACTTTATTCAGCCGTTAGAGGTATCTTTATATGAGGTTGTGCAATGAGATTGGAGAGATAAATGAGAAGCATATTGTATAAGTTTATGAGCAAATTTACATCTCTTAACGAAGTGGAACGGCAGGATATTGTTGAAGGTATTCCTATTGAGGAATACAAGAAGGGAACGGTACTCCTTAGACAAGGAGACGTTCCCTCAAAATGTTTTTTTGTGTTAAAGGGATGTGTGAGGCAGTCCTCGATAGATGAATCGGGCAAAGAAGTCACATCTAATTTTTATACGGAAGAGCAAGCGGTTTCGATTTTTAATCGGCATCAGGAGAGTAGACCCTCAGCGTACACCTTAACCTGCCTAGAAGACAGCATATTGGTGGTTGGTGATCTTATTGCGGAACAGGATATGCTCCATAAACACGCTCAGCTGGAAACCATGATACGCAAAATGGTAGAGGAAAACTTGGGTGAGGTTCAGGATGAGTTGACTTTCTTTATTGCTTCCAATCCTGAAGAACGTTACAAAGCCTTGTTACAAAAAAGACCTCATTTACTTACCCGTGTCCCCCAACATCAATTAGCCAGTTATTTGGGGATTACGCCAGAGTCATTAAGTAGAATTAAGAAGCGGGTTCATTCCGGTGATGAATAGCAAAATCGTTATACACTTTTGGGGATTTTTCCACCTCTAAGCAGTAGCCATATCCCAAAGCCTAGTTCTCCTACAATCATAGGAATAGTAAAAATAAAATTAAGTGTTGTAATGACCGCCTCATATTGTGGGAGAAACATTTTGCTTAGATGAATGATAATATAGCCTATTGAAGCAAGCAGCAGCAAGATGCTGATTACTTCAGGAATGACATCGGATTTTAAAGCCACATAGCCCACTATTAACAAATGCCCGCCAAAAACGACCAGCCCCATAGACCAAATGAATTGAAATGCATCCAGAAATAACATCATAAATGCTTGAGTTTGTTCGATTGTTAATGAGGAAAAGCCATTTGTGTTTCCCGTGAGCAGCAGCACAAATATCAAGGTTAATATAGAGATTGCCAATATAGCGGAATAGGTTAGACGGAGCCATGCGCCGAGTAATGAAAGATTTTGGTTGACGGGTTCTAGAAACACATAAAACGCCCAGGCGACCAGAATGTCAGTAATCATAATGATGATCCAGCCCAAGATTTCCCCTTTGAAAAGGTTGTTGGAAGATACGATGTTAATAAATGTGGCACTGGCATCGCCTTGCACAACAAGAGTCCCATGGACAAAGCCATATGAAAAAAATGAGGCGAGGGTCATGACGATCAGTGATATTCCAGCTGTTAAAGCGGACTTACGCTGATTCGTTAGGTCTTTTTCTGAGATAGCCATAAGATAGCCTCCTAAAGGACTTTTATTTCATTGTAATTAGGAGTACTATGTCGGGCATTGACTTAAATCAAGACTCTGAATTTAATCAAGCGAAGTAAGTATCACTGTTATTGCGTTATCAACAAAGGATCGCTCCGGGCGGGATTTCAAGAGTACAGTAAGCCCTATTAGCGATACGATTAGTGCTTGTGCCAAGGCCTTCGCATTTACACCACCCTTAAGCTCACCTGATTGTATACCGCGTTCAACAGTTTCTTGAAATATAACCGATAGATACATTTGGTGTTCTCTTGTAAGAATCTCGAACTTCTCATCATGAGGTGCCAGCTCGACCATTGTATTGATGCAAAAACATCCTCGGTTCACACTGCCTGCATACTCCTCCGCCACCACATCTTCAAAAAAACTACGAAAGGCTTTTTTCGCGGATGGATTGCTTTGAAGTTGGGCTCGGACACGGGAAGCATGGGACATCGTGTATTTACGTAGCGCAGCTTCGAATAATTCTTTTTTGTCTCCAAAAGCTGAGTATATACTGGGGCGTTGAATGCCCATTCTGAAAGTTAAATCGCTTAATGAAGTAGCCTCATATCCCTTCTCCCAAAATAGCTCCATAGCTGATTCTAATGCTTTTTCCTCGTCAAATTCGCGGGTTCGAGCCATTATTAACACCCCTCGTTTTATTTGATTTCAATGATTTATTACCGAACAGTATTTTATAATACTAGAACTAGTCGTCTATATTGTCAAATCAAAGTCGGTAGCATCAAACATTTATGTTGACACACACCGTTTTGTAAGATAAATTTACTGAGCATAATAACATACTGATCAGTATGAAATTTGTTTGCGATTTAAATTTAACAGAGAAAGGGTGTTTCCAAAATGCAGGGGACTAAAGAGAAGCTTTCGTCACAAGAGACGCATACGCCATCTGATTCTATTCATGCTTCCTCGATGCCTCGGTATATGACACTTTTGTTTGCCGTTGTCTGCGGGATGTCGGTTGCAAACATCTACTTTGCTCAACCGTTGCTTGATCATTTGTCGAAAGAATTTGGTATTGATTATTCAACCATTGGTATTCTTATTACTATCACGCAGATTTTTTATGCAGTGGGGCTGTTACTACTCGTGCCACTAGGAGATTTACTGAATCAGCGCCGCCTGATTATCGGCCAGATGTTATTATCTGTGGTGGCTTTGATTATCGTGGGTACTGCCTCTTCCAGCACGGTACTATTCGTAGGTATGGCCTCAGTGGGACTACTCGCTGTTGTAACGCAGACGCTTGTTGCGTTCGCGGCGACAATGGCTGCCCCTGCCGAACGCGGGCGAGTCGTAGGCATGGTCACAAGTGGAATTGTGATTGGAATACTTCTTGCGCGATCCATTTCAGGAATACTTACAGATCTTGCAGGTTGGCGTTCCGTATACCTTTTTTCTGCTGCTTTAATGCTTTGTATGGTGTGTACATTATTTAGGGTGTTGCCAAATGTGAAACGTGAGGTAAAAACACTGTCATACGCTCAGCTGCTTAGCTCAGTGTTTATGTTGTTTGTACAAGAGAGAGTATTGCGTATCCGCGCTATTCTGGCTTTGCTGATTTTTACTGCTTTCAGTATTCTGTGGACTTCTGTGGTCTTGCCTCTTAGTGCTCCGCCGTTATCACTTTCACATACTGCAATTGGGGCATTGGGTCTGGCGGGAATTGTGGGAGCATTAGCTGCTGCACGGGCGGGAAAGCTAGCGGATCAGGGTCATGGACAGAGAACGACAGGCATAGCTTTACTTCTATTGTTGATTTCATGGTGGTTTATCAGTTTTACGGAGCAGTCGCTGTTGGCATTGGTCATTGGTATTGTTCTGCTTGATTTGGCAGTGCAGGCGGTGCATGTCACCAATCAAAGTATAATACTTACCTTGCGCATGGAGGCACGTAGTCGGCTCACCGCAGGGTATATGGTTTTTTACTCCATTGGAAGTGCTACCGGATCGATTGCTTCCACTCAAATATATTCTCACTATGGCTGGAACGGGGTATGTTGGCTCGGGGCTTCTGTTAGTGCTGTGGCTATTTTATTTTGGGCTTTAACCTTGCGTGCTACGAATGCCGCGTTGCAACGGCGCCCTGCTTGGAAATAATCGGGGCAAGTCAATAAGGGTGGAGGTTCCGCTTTCCGGGCATGTTATTTAAAACAGGTTTGGGAGGGGATAAGGATGTCTAGAAGGAACAGGAAATATGCAGTGCCGGGAGCCAGCCGCGGAATGCAAATTTTTAAAGCGGAAGTGATGCGGCGCGAGGGGTATGATGTAGATCCAGAGCGGCCTGATGATGTGAAATACGAAGTTGCAAAAGAACTGGGTGTCCCTTTGGAGCGCGGTCAAAATGGTCATTTGAGCACAGAATCGGTGGGCCAGATCGGCGGTAAAATTGGTGGATCGATGGTCCGCGAAATGATTCGTCTCGCACAGCAGCAATTGGTGGATCAGGAAAGGCAGTAGCATTTTTCTAATTTATGTTGCAGAGATCGCGGGAGGCGGTTTTCGTCCTATATTGTAGGGAATTGAGACCGTCTTTCTGTGTTTGTAATTGGGAATTGAACGTAAAAGAGTATTATTTGCGTAAACAGGAGCTTCGTGAATTTACGGAGCTTCTTTTTATTATAAAAAATAGCAGCAATAATCTTGCCGATCTGAACATTATGAGGACTATTTGTTAGAACAACATCCTTAGTTTGGATTGTTTTTTACTATACGGTTCTCTATACTCTTCATAATACTTGAAGTAGGAGTGGATAATGGATGATCCGTCTGAAGGATATAGGGAAGTTCGAGGAACTGCCGCAAATGGCCATGCATATTTACAATGGAAATATTCCGGAATTAGAGGCTGCCATTAGAGCAGGCTGGGATATTGAAGAGGGAATCGTCCTTAGCCAATATACTACGTTAACCCCGTTAGCTTTGGCGCTTATATCAGAGAGAATGGATGTCATAAAGCTGCTGGTACAGCACGGTGTAAATCTGAATGTGAAGAATAATCCGGCTTTTTTGCTCGCGGTTCGCTATTGCAAAGAAGATATCGTCCGCTATATTGCAGCACAAGGGGCCAAACTGGACAAGCTTAATCAGGTCAAGTCAGGTGCATATTCGCAGGCCTACTATGGCAACAAAAACAATATCCCGCTCATACATGAGCTAGGATTAGATATTAAGCAGCATGGTGGGGCTGTATTACGCAAAGCGGTGTCAGATCACGACCTTAAGACCGTTGCTTATTTATTGGATCATGGGGTGGACATTAATTACAACAATTCCGATATGGTCTATCCTTATCAAGCCACTCCGTTAACGGTTGCCACAAGAATGGGTAATCAAGCGATGGTACAATATTTGATTGAACGTGGCGCAGACGTTACCTTGGCGGAAAAAGATGGCGATCGCCCTTACACCATTGCTGTGAGCAATAAGAATACAGCTTTGGCTGACTTTTTGAAATCGTTAGAGCCGGCTGAATTTCATGATATCGAGAATAAGAAGTTTGAGCTGAGAAAATATAAATTGTCTGATGAATTGGTTAGCTTTCTTACTGGAACAAAACTGCGTCTTGAGCTAACACAAAATGAATATGAAATTAGATATATCGACTTTTTCACATTAACTGATACCATTGAAATAAAAATCGGCCGGCAAAAGCTGCTCCGTCTGTCAGCCGATATAGATAATTACTCTGATCTGCTGCTTATGTGGAATCCGAAGAAAAAAGGCCTGATAGGCTGTTACGACGTGGAACATCAGACGTACGCGGATTTATGTAGTTTTGCAGATTTTCTCACGCAACCGGAGATATACCTGATTAATTTTCTTGAAGGAACATAGTTGTTAATATCTCATGATCTGTCTATTTCTTTTGCAGGAATCATTCTATTCGTCGTTGAATATATCCCGGTAACCGTATTACGTATTCAAAATACGTAGCCACAGGAGGAGAACAACATTGAAATCGATTACCGTTCAAAGCCTTACGGAAACGTTTAAGCTGGAAGTGCTTGCGGGTGCTAGCTGCATGGACCGCGAGATCACTCGCTCTAAGACACATAGACCTGGCCTGGAGTTCGTGGGTTACTTCGACTTTTTCCCCATGAAGCGAGTACAAGTATTGGGCCGTAAAGAAATCAATTATCTGCTAAAGCTAAGCGTTGAGCAACGCAAGTTACATATTGGCAATATCGTTAAGTATCATCCCCCATGTTTTATTGTGACGACGGGTCAGCAGGAGATTCCCTATTTGACTTTATTCTGCGACCAAGAAGGTATACCACTACTTCGGACGGAAGAGACGACGTCAGAGTTCATCGCAAAGATTGATACTTATCTGGTGAAGGCGCTGGCGCCAGAACTTTCAATTCATGGAGTGTGTGTGAACGTGTCTGGCATAGGTGTCCTATTGAGAGGCAAGTCCGGGATCGGAAAAAGCGAAACCGCTCACACGCTCATTAGAAGAGGCCATCGGTTTGTAGCCGATGATGTAGTTGTGCTTAAGAAGCTGGGACCGGCGACGCTTCTCGGCACGCATAATGAAACGACCCGTGAATTCCTAGCGCTGCGCAGTATTGGTCTGATCAATGTTGTACGGCAGTACGGGCGTAGAGCTTTTCAGGAAGAGACACGAATTGTACTCGACATCGAGTTGTCACCATGGCGGGAGAATTCCTTGAATAATGAGCTCGAAATCGAACCCCAGTTCACAGACTATCTTGGCGTGCAAATTCCGCATATTGAAATTCAGCTTCAGCCTGGCCGTGACGTGGCTGGCCTGATCGAAGCGGCTGCGAACAATTGGTACCTTAAGCAGCTTGGCTATAGTGCCGCTGAAGAGTTCCTGCAGAGGATCGAAAACGGGATGCAGTCGTAAAGGCAGGATAGAAAGCAGCAATTATAGTTACCATAATTAAAATGGTTTTCTGTATACGAAAAACAGGCCGCAGATAAACGCTGCGGTCTGTTTTTCACAGCAAAAAGGGAAGTTGCTTTTTGATTGATAGGGCTAGGACATGCGTTATTGGCTGGGCATAGGTTAGAAATGGTATAATTTCTAATAGGTATTTTGAGTGATCGTTAATAGGAGGTATTAATGATGAGTGATGAGTTATTGGCAAAATTGGATGAATGGCATGAGGAAGATGAATTTCAAGAAATCGTGGATGCAATCACGGAAATTCCTGAAGAGGAAAGAGATTATGTTCTAACTAGTCATTTGGGCAGGGCGCTTAATAATCTCGGGCAATATGAAGAGGCTTTAGAGCAGTATTTGAGCATTGAAGATGAGGGTGAAGGTGACCCGCTCTGGCATTACCGTATCGGGGTTTCTTATTATTATCTGAAAAGATATGACGAAGCTTTAAAAGCGTTTACGATTGCCGATCAGCTGGAACCTGATGATGAAGACACATTGGAGTTTCTGGGCTGGATCAAACGTAAATTGGCTAAAAAAGCTGCGAAAAAGCCTGTAAACAAACCTGCTAAGAAGCCTGTAATAGCGTTGGATGCCACTAATTTCTGGGATGACAGCGAGTATGCGTTCTCAGAATATATTTCTGACCCGCCTTCAGATGCATTGATTACTTCTGTACAAGAAGAGCTGGTCTTCAAGCTGCCTGCTTCCTATGTGGATATGATGAAGTTACATAATGGGGGAATTCCTCATAACAATCGTTATCCGATTCCGGGAACAGGAGAATTTATTACGATTTCTGGTATCCTCGGAATTGGACGAGATAAGAATAAGTCGCTGTGTGGGGCTTCAGGCAGCCGGACTGTGATTGAAAATGGACGTTATCCTGAAGTTGGTGTGGTGATTTGTGATTGTCCTTCTGAGAATGAAGTGGTGATGCTGGATTACCGTGAATTCGGAAATGATGGCGAACCTGAGGTTATTCATGTAGATCGGGATAACAAATACAAAATCACACGTTTGGCTGACAATTTTGAGACCTTTATCAGCGGACTGGTGAAATAGTCCGTTTCGCTGGCTAAGAATACTTATAATCCAATCAAGGCATTCCTTAAGAGGAGTGCCTATTTCTATTAGGGGATTATTAGGGAAGCGTCTTTCGGACTCAGCTGACCTTAAATGCAGCTTTTTCGCATATTTGGAATGCCAACGGACCGTATAGCAGCTATTGGCATAAAAAACACCCAATATGAACCCGATTCATAGGAATAGCGTCGCTGGAGTCCGAAACTACGCACAAAAGGCTAAAAACATGCCTATAACGTCATCTGGGTCCGAAAGCCTCAGTGGACGAATACGATTCGGCGATTTAGCTGAAGGTGAGGCTGATTCGAAGTCGTCAGGCTTTAACTAGCCAATAATCGTTCTTGAGTCAGCTAACCAACGACCCAAAACACAGAGCAGCGGTGCTCCCATTAATGGGGAACCGCTGCTCTATTGTCTTTTTCTCGGATCATTGCTGGGTATTAAACACCTTAGATTGCAGGATATCGAGGGCATGGTTAATCTCGGCTAATTCCTCTGGGGGAACCTCTTTAATCCGGTTTAGAAAACGTTCACCGATCCGTTCAAAAGCCTCGTTCATCATCGCTTGTCCAGCATCAGACAACCGGATCATTTGCTTACGCCGGTCCTCGGCGACATCAAGCTTCTCACACAGGTTTTTTTCTGTTAATTTCTTCAGCTCACGGCTGGTATTCGGCATAGAGATATTCTTACAATCGCTGATTTGGCTGAGGGTAACAGGCTGGCTAACCGCAATATATTCCAGAATACTATATTGAACGGGAGTAATGCCTTCCGGTCTAACATCTTTGGTAAAGTCAAATGTTACTTCATGGACTGCTGTCGTAAAGGTAACAATTTTCTGAAAAAACGCTTGTTTGTCCATAAGGATCACCTCTTATTGTAAACCTTAACAAAATAATTATCATAATACAATTATCATTTGACAACTAAATAACGGTTGTGATACCATTTTGTTATCAAATGATAATTAAAGAGGTGGAGCAATGAACGTTTTAGTCATCTATACACATCCGAATCATAAAAGTTTAAGTTATGCTTTTTTCAATAAAGTCATTCAGGGAAGTAATGAGAATCAAAAGATCACGAAGATAGAGGTCCTTGATCTTTACGAAGAGCAATTTGATCCTGTGCTGGTATTTAATGAAAATAAACGTAGAAGAGACATGCATATCGATCCCAAGCTCGAGAAGTATCGGGAGCAGATTCGTCAGGCCGATAAAATTGTGTTTGTGTATCCAATCTGGTGGGGACGTCCTCCCGCGATGTTGCTCGGTTATATTGACCAAATGTTTGCTTCTAATTTCGCTTACAGAGAAAAGGGTGGTCTCATCCCCGAAGGGCTGCTGAAAGGAAAGTCTGTGGTTTGCATTTCCAGCATGAAGGGGCCGACCCTTTATCCTTTATATTGGCTGAATAATTCCCATAAAGTGCTGATGAGAAAAGCACTATTTCAATATTGTGGCATCAAGAAAGTGAAGTTTTTCGAATTTGGGAATATGGAGAGTCCAAAAGGGAAACATGATAAGAAGTTAAATCAGGTGTACCAATATTTTAAAGCTGTGGCTAATTAATACCTCAAAGATATCTGCTGTATGATTATTTGGACTCGTCATAAAGGTCCCTCTTAAAAAAAACATCAATGTTAAATGCCGAATATATAGCTCTAAAAATGCTAAATTCATAAATTTGATTCATACTGCATAGGACTTACTCATTTTGTTAGAGAGGTATCAGAATACTATATAAGTTTAAAATAACCAGTCACCGGAAATCAATCGGTGACTGGTTATTTAGTTTCGCTTGAATTCAGAAGTCAGTGTATAGAAAAAATAAAGTACTAGATTGAGGAGCGTTGAGCGGTTATTGGACGTCCACAGTACGGTAACTATGAGATCTGGCCAATTTTTGTGAAAACCTCAAGCTACTGAATGGAATAATGATTTTAATTTAGTCATGTTATTTGAAAACCAAGCAAGTGAAAAATAGATGTAATTCCTGGATTGACTCACCAAAAAATGGCATGTATATTTATATATATGAATTAAAGTAAATTATTACAATTAATTTTAAATAATAGGATTGGAGGAATTTAGTTTGAATAGTGGTATTTTAAAGAATGGCTCAGAAGAAATAAACTTAACTCCACTGTATTTTGATTATTGTGCTTCTACACCAATTGATCCTATGGTTTCACAAGTTTTAATGAGTTCATCATTAGAATATTATGCAAACCCTTCCTCGACACATATGATGGGTTTAGAGATTGAGCAGCTAATTAATGAAGCACGAATTTCTATTTCAAATTTATTAGGTGTGAATTCCTCTGAATTAATATTTACTTCTGGAGCTACTGAGAGTAATAACTTAGCTATATTTGGTGTTATAAGGGCATTACAAAATAATAATAGACGACTCCATGTCATCACTACTAAAATTGAACATCCTTCTGTTATACGTTGTATAGAATTTTTAAATGACCAGGGAGTAGACGTAACTTATTTACCTGTTGATTGTAATGGAATGGTGAATATTGAATCTTTGAAAGAAGCAATTAAAGAAAACACTGCTTTAGTAAGTATTATGCAAGTAAATAATGAAACAGGTGCTATACAACCTATCGAAGACATAGGGAATTTGTTGAAAAATTATCCTCACATTTATTTTCATGTTGATGGAGTACAGGGATTTGGAAAAATAGCTATTTCTTTAGAATACGTAGACCTTTATACCATATCAGCACATAAAATTGGAGGCCCAAAAGGGATGGGGCTTTTAATGAAGAAAGGACATGTCAATATCTCTCCTATTATGTTTGGAGGAAATCAAGAATTTGGTATTAGACCAGGAACAACCAACATTACTGGTGTCCTGAGTATGCAAGAAGCCATTAAGATAGCTGTTAACCAACAAGAAGAGAGATTAAATTCTTTAACAATGATATATAAACGGGTTTATTCAGTTTTACATAATATAGACGGTTTGCACATCAATAGCCCAAGTCCTGGTTTAGGTTCACCCCATATTTTGAATTTTTCATATACAGCTACAAGTTCAGCTATTTTTTTATCTATATTGGCCAAAAAGGGGATTATTGCATCGTCACAGTCTGCTTGTTCTTCTAAGGGGAGTAAAGAAAGTCGGGTGCTAATGGCAATTTGCAATGATCAGGCTATAGCTTCCAGCAGTATTAGACTCAGCTTTCATGAGTCAATTACTGATGAAGATATCGACCGCCTAATTGAAGCGCTAGAACAAACAGTTATTTTAATAAAAACAAAAAAAGTATTCTCCTTTCTGGCAGATAAATCTCTTGAAGAACAAAATATTTACTCGTAATTAGGAGGAAAATTTAATGAATACGCAAACATCAATGATAGATTCACTTTTCAAGCCTCCTAGAAACTTTAGTCCTGAGGTAGGAGACTATTTATCGAACTTTGATATTGACAATAGTGACTGGAAACTGCTTGATTTAATCCGCAATGAACATATTCTTGCCGTTTTTCTTAGTATGGAATGTAAAGCTTGCGAGGTTGCTATGGAGGTTATTGATGACTACATCAACCAACACTCTAATCTTAATGTAGTGATTTTTATGAATGTCGATGCAAATACAGTAAAGGAATTAAATTCTTATTTTCAAAATAGAGCTCGTGTATTCTCTCTTAGTAAACAGAGGATGAAAGAAGAATTACTAATATTTAATTATCCAAAGGCATTTACACTTAATAAGTTCGGGCAAATCTTAAAAGCTGAAAACTGTGGGGCGGATTTTATGTTAGATATCTTGACTCAGCCCCTCAGAAAGATCCTCTTAAATTATTAATTTTTTTATAAGGAGGTTTGAGATGATTTTAAAAGACGTTTTGAAAAGAGCTACTCTTTTAGAAGATGAAGTAGTAACTGCGGAAAAACGATTTGAAAAGATATTTGAAGAAATCCCTCTGCCAGCAAAGGAAACAATTTATTGTATGGTTTCCTTCAGCTGCCTGCATTGTGTCGATGTTATACCCAAATTATCACAAGTTGAATTAAACGGTGAGTTTATATTGGTAACCGATGGAGAAGAAGCAGATAATGAGACTTTAATAAATGAGTTGGGCTTTGATTTTCCAGTAATATCTTATACAAGTCCTTATATTCAATTAGGCATTGTTAATACTCCTACATGTGTGCAAGTAAACTCTGCAGGTGAGGTTATCAGAGAACAGTATACGGAAAATATAGATGAATTATTAAGATTTTTACATGACTTTGATTAAAGTACTATCTAAAGGGTGTGGAGGAATATATGGATTCAGTGAAGGCAAGTCTATTTGTAGCATCCTCTGGCTTTTATAGTCACGATACTGGCTCTCATACAATGGAACATATTTTGAATAGAGTTAACGTTTCATATCTACCTTGCTCTATCAAAACGTTTGTTTTAATTAAATTGCAGCTGCCGTTTCCTGAGTATGAAGAAGAGGGATATTTAGATGTCTATGCACCTGATGGGAAAATTGATATGAATTCTTCTCTCTTTCCCATAAAAAATTATAGACCCCAATACATGTTTCCAGGTGGAGATACTAGTATTCAAGTGAATTACCCTATAGTCCAAGAGGGGAATTACATATATAAAATGTGCATACATGGACAAGTCATTGCAGAATATCCACTTTATATTGGTCTGGATAGGAATGAATAATGTATATCAAAATGTTCATAAGCATTGCGTCCTTTTTCATAAGGCCACTTTAAATCAGAAAAAGAAAGTTCTAATTCTTAGTATTCTTTTTTTCATTGAAAGCTGTATTCCGGCAGCACAGATTTATATTATCAGTAAACTAACTGATTCTATAAGCAATGTGTTCCAATTTGGAAAATTAACTGAGAACTTAATTTTCTTTTTTAGTTTAAATATTTCATTATTGGTTATTTCTAGTTTTATTATTGATTGGAAAATGCTACTCATTAAACGTCTTAACCAAAATGCCGATTACTACTTAGAAGATATGAAGGCTCATAAGTTAATGGACACACCTGTAATTTATTTTGAGGATACTAACAATTATAACCTGCTTGAGAGAATCAGTGGTTTAGGATCAAAATGTATAAGTACATTTGTTTCATTATTGGGATTATTGAAAAACGTATTTATTTTAATCTCTTATTTAATTTTGTTAGTGAGAATTAATTGGAGCCTAGGAATTGTTCTTGTTATCTTGATTATTCCTAGTCTCTTTATTTATCTTAAGGCCTCAAAAGATCAGTATCTTCAAGGATTTGCACAGTCATTAGACGTGAGAAGAGCGGGGTATCTAATTAATTTATTCAAGGATAGAGAAGCTCAACAGGAATTGAAGATATACAATCATGGTCAGTTTCTTCTGGATAAATGGAAATCGCTGTATTGGAAAACATCAAATGACCAGTATAAGTTAACTAAAAGTGTTACATCAAAGAAAAGACTATTTTCTAACCTTACCCATTTATTTAATACATTTTATTTTTTTGGATTAATTTATTTTGGAACTCATGATGGGATGACAATCGGTGAATATATTGCGTACTCCTCTTTGTTTACGTCTAGCATGGCAGGAATCATTTCATTAGTAAATGACGCCGGGTCTATCTATGGGAACTCGTTTGTAGTTGAAGAGTTTTATGATTTTGTTTTCTGCTCAAAGGAAAAAGATTATATAGAGGAAGCTTCTGATCAATACGAAATAAACTTGCAAGATGAAATTACCGTTAAGAATTTATCTTTTCAATATCCCGGACAGGCTAATTCAGTATTAAAAGATATATCATTCAGTATAAAAGCTGGAGAAACGGTAGCAATCGTAGGAGAAAACGGATCAGGAAAAAGCACTTTAGCGAAATGTCTTATAGGTTATTATGAGCCGACTTCGGGTTCTGTTTTCTATGACCACAAAAAAGTGACTAAGAAAAATGCAAATAAGGTGTGGAGTAAATTAACTGTTTTATTTCAAAATTATGTTAAGTATGAATTTACTTTGGTAGAAAATGTGTTGTTTCATCGAAGTAATTCGTTGAATGATTTGAATAAATTGGAGAGGCAAAATACATTCGAAGATTACAACATAATTTCTAAACAATTATCTGCAGGTAAAGATTCATTATTAGGAAGAGTATACGGAAATGGAACCGAGCTTTCTGGAGGGCAGTGGCAGAAAGTGGCTCTGACAAGATCACTTATCAAAGAGGCGGATATATTCTTATTGGATGAACCTACATCTGCAATGGACCCTTTATCTGAAAGAAAGCTGTTCGATCTTTTTTTTGAGATGTGCTCTGGGAAGACAGCAATTATTATTACTCATCGTTTAGCCAATTGTAAGAAAGCGGATAAAATAATTGTTCTTGATAAAGGGGCAGTTGTAGAATTTGGAGATCATGCTAGTCTGTTGGAATCAAGAGGAGTGTATGCTGCTATGTTCACTGCTCAAAAAGAGCCATTTGATTTAAATGTGAAATAATAATCTTGAAAGGAGGTGAGAAGATGGGACCGATATGCGGAGAATATGAAGATTGTTATGATACACCGTGTAGTGGAAGACGTTCAAAGTATAGACAAACGTACAGATGCTCAGAGATTGCAGCAACAGTAACCTGTGTTACTTTTGGTGGATCTTATTGTGATGGCAAGTGTTCCACTTGCAGTTCATATGTGAGTTCAACTTTTATCTCGTGTTGTCCTTAGGGAACTGGCATCTTCTTATTGTTTTAATCATCAATTAATAGAATGGCAACTAAATCTTCGGAAGAAGAATTGGTTGCCATTTTTATAGGGTACAGTGTCGGTTCACGACTAACCGGTGAACGACCCGAATATTAGAGTCTTCTTTAACTCGGTACTAAAAATCCGTAAAGTGGTTCAAGGCTTCATCCGATGGATTAATGAAATACGGCTGAACAGTTGTGTCACCAATTCTAAATGTTAAATGCCAAATATATATTTGACTAGCCAGAACCATTTTATTGTTGCTGGCTAATTTTTTTTGTTGGCTTTTGAAATAAGGGCTGTTATATTTGAAAATACTATGTAACTTAAGGTTCAGCAACTGGGTATCGACACAATGGAGAGGCGGATTTACATGCAACAAATGTTAGACAGTATGATTAGCGCAACAAATGACTTTCTTTGGTCGAAGATTTTGGTGGTTCTGCTTATTGTTTGTGGAATTTATTTCACCATTCGATCGAAGTTTGTTCAGTTTAGCATGTTTAAAGAAATGTTTAGGGTCCTTAAAGAGTCCAATGAAAGGTCAAAAGATTCCATTTCGTCATTTCAGGCTTTCTGTATCAGTATGGCAGCAAGGGTTGGGACAGGGAATATTACAGGGATCGCAATTGCTATCGCAATAGGTGGACCAGGGGCTGTTTTTTGGATGTGGGTCATAGCTATTATTGGATCAGCGTCCGGATTTATTGAAAGTACTCTGGCACAGGTGTATAAAGTGAAGGACAAGACTGGATTTCGTGGGGGGCCCGCCTATTATATGGAGCAAGGCCTGAAAAAACGTTGGATGGGCGCGGTATTTGCGGTTCTGATCACGTTATCCTTTGGTCTTGTATTTAATGCAGTTCAATCCAATACGATTACAGTGGCCTTTGAGAATTCATTTGGCACTAATCGGGTGATTCTTGGACTTGTAGTCGCTGCTGCATTTGCTGCTGTTATCTTTGGTGGGGTTAAACGTATTGCTAGAATGTCCGAATATATTGTAGTGGTAATGGCAGGGATCTATATTGGGGCTGCTGTTATTATTATGTTAATTAATATTACGGAAATACCGGCGATTCTGGCGCTTATTGTGAAAAGTGCTTTTGGATTTGAGCAAATCGCAGGGGGATCTTTTGGGGCAGTTATTTTGCAAGGGGTGAAAAGAGGACTATTCTCCAATGAAGCGGGGATGGGTAGTGCTCCTAATGCTGCGGCAACTGCAACAACTAGTCATCCGGTGAAACAAGGGCTGATGCAAGCGCTGGGTGTACTTACAGACACGTTACTTATTTGTTCTAGTACTGCTTTTATTATCTTGTTATCGGATGCGTATAAACAGCCAGGGCTGGATGGAATTAAGCTGACACAAGCGGCATTAAGCGAACATATTGGTTCGTGGGCTTCTGGATCCCTAGCGATCATGATTTTGTTGTTTGCTTTCAGTACGTTAATCGGAAATTATTATTATGGTGAGACCAATATAGAATTTTTGAACTCCAATAAAAAAGTATTACTGATCTATAGATACAGCGTCTTGGCGATGATTATTTTTGGCTCCGTGGCTAAGGTCCAATTGGTATGGGATTTGGCTGATTTATTTATGGGCTTCATGGTCATCGTGAATTTGATCGCTATTCTTCTATTATCTAAGGTTGCCTTTGCCGCCCTGCAGGATTATAAGCGCCAGAAGCGCGCAGGGAAGGACCCTGTCTTTTATAAAGATAGCATAGTGGGTCTGGAGAACGTGGAATGTTGGGACAATTCTTCAGAGATAAAAACATAGTAGGGTAAGTATTTGCGGGCTCAGGAAACTGAGCCCTTTTTGTTGTAGGCACTTAAATGTCTATGCATTATTTGTTGAGAATTTCTTCTATGATTTGTTTTGACTCTATTTTAAACTGCTCAATATTTTCGCTTACAAGCAGCACTTTTTTATTGTCCAATAGGATATATGAAGGGTAAGTGTTGGTCTTCAAATCCTCTTTTAAGCGGTCCCCCTCTTTCGAATCTTTTTTGATAACACCTGCTTTGCTGATAGAAGTCATATTTTCCTTGTAAATATCCTCAAGCTCTTTAGTTTGCTCAAAAAAACGATCGTTCTCCGATAAAATTAGGATTGAAAAAGATTTATTTTCTTGAGTAAGGTATGGCGTCAAAAAGTCATCTTTTTTCTGATTACCATTACAAGCTGCGATAAAGATTAAAGTAATCAAGCTTATCAGCATAATTACTAAGGCGTTTTTTTTCATATATACACCCTATTCTTTTTTATTCATAACGACAATTATGTTTTGAACTCCACATTAACTTCTAGACTTACTAGATCATATCCTGTTTTCAGTTATAAATGAAAATAATGAAATATTTTTTGAAAAAAAGCAAAAAAGACTTACATTAATCAACTTTATATTGTTATAATAACAAACAGACCGGTTGGTATGTTAGGGGGAGTACGTTATTGTGGATACAAAATCGCTAATGATTGATACAGCTACACTTCTTTTTCAGCAAAAAGGATATAAAAATGTAGGCGTGAATGAAATTTTAAAAGCCTGTAATGTGACCAAAGGAGCGCTTTATCATCATTTTCCAAATGGAAAAGAAGAACTATTAATTGCTTGTTTAAAGGGCTTAAATGAAGCAATTACGATAGATATTGAGGATATTTTTAAAAAGCATCCATCGACGTTAGAAGCTATACAATCCATGATCGACAAGTTGATTCACAACTTAGAAACCGAGGGCACGATTACCGGATATACCTTTAGCAGTATTGTCAGTGAAATGGCTACGGTGAGTGAACCTGTTCGCCAGGCATGTAGCTTGCTCTATGAGAACATGGAACGAATTTACTGCGATAAGCTTGTAACTGAAGGTTATTCGCAGGAATCAGCCTTCGAGATGGCATTGTGGATGACGGCTTCGATCGAAGGGGCGATGATGTTGTGCCTAACGCAAAAATCTACAACTCCCTTAAAAACTATCGCCAAACTATTACCGACAATATTGAAAGGAAGAACATCATGAATCAAGAAGCAAGATTACCAAGAAACGCTAAGGAGGGGGCATTATATGGTGCAATCATTTCTACACTGACGGTACTGTTTATGTCTTCAATAAATATCATTTTTGGGGTTGGAGAATTTAATGGTGAGGTTGCCTTAACGATTCTTAAGGTGTTTCCGATCATTTGGGTAATTGTCATGATTATTGAGCCTGTTGTTATTGGCCGTATTGCCGAAAAGCTGACAGCTATATTCACAGAACCTACAGATAGCTTCAACGCCAAAATCCTATTCCGTATCCTATTCACCGTACTGGGAATGTCATTTTGTATGACGTTTATTGGAGACATTATCGGAAACGGGTTGAGTTCTCAAACGTTTAATCACTTCTTAGCCAATTGGCCAAGAAATTTCCTGATTGCACTGTTCGCTGAAAGTATATTGATACAGCCGTTTGCAAGATTTGTGATGGTAAAGCTACATGCTTCTCAGGACAAAAAGAAATCCAGCGCTGTTGGCGTAACTATACATGGATTATCAGAACAAAATTCCTAACCTAAATAAGCTCTCAGGCGAAGCGATTCGTTTGAGAGCTTTTCTATTACCGTGTATAATGATGTTTTGGTTGAATAATTGAAACTCAAATCTTTGCCCGATATCTTTCGGGTAAGCCCTCCTATAAAAAAATGAAAGCATAACAATGAAAGGTGATTTTCTAACATGATGATCTATAGTCGTCTTGCCATAATGATGCCCCCATTTCCCTAGCTAGGCTCATATTCTTGTAGTTGTTCGAGGATATAAGCTTGTAGGAGGGCGAAAATAAGATGAAAAAATATGCAGCACCATCGTTACTTTTAATGATTGTTCTTGTGGCTTTTCCGCAAATTAGTGAGACGATTTACACCCCATCGTTACCGGATATCGCAGTAGCACTTGGGGCCACCAATAGTTCTGTACAGTTAACGTTAAGTATATATTTTATTGGATTTGCTTTAGGTGTTTTTAGCTGGGGTTGGTTGTCTGACTTCATCGGGCGGAGATCTTCCATGCTGGCTGGACTTCTTGTATACGGTATGGGAAGCTTGATGTGTTTTTACTCAGAATCCATTCATTTGCTGTTAGTCAGCAGGTTTATACAAGCGTTTGGAGCAGCAACAGGTTCGATTATTACCCAAACCATTCTTCGTGAGAGTGTCTCCGGGAATAAACGGCATGTTATGTTTGCCCAAATCTCGGCGGTCATTGCTTTTACTCCCGCAGTAGGTCCGTTAATTGGCGGATGGGTGGATCAAGCTTTTGGTTTTCGAGCGGTTTTCTTTACATTAGTAATGATGAGTGTGTTGTTATTTATGTATGCTTTTTGGAAGCTGCCAGAAACCACTGATGTTTCCATGAGAAAAAAGGTGGCTATTCTGCCTATAGTCAAAAAAATGCTCGCATTGCCACGTGTATTGGTGTTTGGGTTACTAATTGGAGGCATTAACGGAATCTTGTTCAGCTATTATGCTGAAGCTCCTTTTATATTTATTGAACACTTTCAGATTTCGCCAGGAGTCTATGGTTTTCTCGGCATTATTGTGGCTTTGGCGTCGATTGTAGGCGCAATGATCTCCAAAAGATTATTAACCCTCTATGCCCCAGAAAAAATAATCCATATCGGCTGTCTAGTAATGGCGAGCGGAGCCTTGCTATTAACAATCGCAAGCAGTCTTGACTCGCTGCCGGATATGATAGTGATCGTATGTATTCTAATAACACTGTTTGTCCTATTAATGGGTGCAGGGATTGCTTTACCTAATTGTCTAAGTCTTGCTCTTGTTCAATTTCAGGATGTTGTAGGAACAGCAGGTGCGATATTCAGCTTGGGTTATTATTTGCTTGTTAGCTTGGCGACGTGGGGAATGAGCGCTCTCCATAATGGTTCATTACTGACGATGCCTATTTATTTCTTAGGGATTAGCGGCGGAATGTGGTTATTAGGCAAAAAATTTATTGTAGTGGAATAGAAATAACTTCTTAGTCATTTGATTAGTAAGATATGGATCGGGGCGTCCATAAATTAAGGGCAGTCTGGAACTTTTTGAGTTCCGGACTGCTTTTTGTTTGTTAGTCCACTTCTGGCACAATGACTTGGATATGACGAGGGAGAACACTTAGCGTAATAGGCAAAGTTGGACCTTCTTCGCCATCTACATTGGTTCTTACGGTTTCTGGAGAGCTTACACTTACACTGTGGGCTGTGAAATAGACAACATCTTTATGATCCTTGAGGGTACCCAGCAGTAAAGATATACTGGCTGTAATGGTATTGAATATACTGAGGTCCAAAATAATAAAACAATGAAGCAGACCGTCGTCAACCGCAGCATCCGGTATTAGATTCTCGAACCCGCCGACTGAGTTGGTTAATACGGCGAGAAAGAGTAAGGAATCTCCTTGCCACATTTGTCCATCATGGTGAATGACAAGGGGGTGGGCTGTAGGGCTTGTAAGTTGTTTAAGACCTTCTTTTAAGTATGCCAATGAGCCGAGTTTGGTTTTATCTTCGGAGGATACAGAGGATAATGCTCCGGCAATTGAACCTACAGCAACCACGTTGCCGAATAGGCGGTCATTTAAGCGACCGATATCTACTGTTTTTAAATTTGAGGAGGCAAGGGTTTGAATGGCTATTTCGGGATTCAGTGGAATTTGTAATGCACGGGCGAAATCATTAGCCGTTCCTAAAGGAACCACACCTAACTTTGGGTGGTGTTCCTGATCGATAAGACCATTAATGGTCTCGTGAAGCGTGCCATCCCCGCCGATGGAGATCACCAGATCATAACCTTCCTCACAAGCAGCGATGGAATAACGAGTGGCGTCTAGTTCTTTTGCCGTCTCCTTGATCGTAACGGAGTAGTCTTTATCACTTAGAACTCTTGTTGCATATCTGACATATTGGCTGGCTTCTTCTTTGCCGGAGGAGGGGTTAATAATAATCATAGCTTGCCGCATAAGGATAATCCTCTCTATTGTGATCTAGTAGAAGTTTATTCTTACCATTACCCCAAAGTAGGCAAGTGGAACTCGTTCCCATAAAAAAAGGTGAGCAAGATTGACCTAAGTCATCCTGTCCACCTGTGTATTCAATTAATAGACTTTATCTCCATTAAAAATGGAGTTCTTAACGATAACGTAATCCACATTACGGATAGCCTCTAATTTATTGCCACCTGCATAAGAGATGGAGGATTGAAGATCCTGCTCCATTTCTCTTAGGGTTTCTGCTAAAGCCCCTTTATGCTCAACCGCAATTTTTTTACCTTCGACGTTCTTCTTTTCACCTTTTTGGTATTCTGAAGCGGAGCCAAAGTATTCTTTATAGAGCTTCCCAGCGATTTCAATGGTTTCACCCGGAGATTCCTCATGACCGGCAAATAGTGAACCAATCATGACCATAGAAGCGCCGAATCGTACGGATTTAGCAATATCACCGTGTGTGCGAATGCCTCCATCGGCAATAATTGGCTTGCTTGCAGCCTTGGCACACAAGCGTAGTGCAGCTAACTGCCAGCCGCCTGTACCGAATCCAGTTTTGATCTTAGTGATACATACTTTCCCTGGTCCAATCCCAACTTTAGTAGCATCAGCTCCAGCGTTTTCTAATTCTCTAACGCCTTCAGGTGTTCCTACATTTCCTGCAATAACAAAACTAGCAGGCAGGTATTGTTTAATATGTTTGATCATCCGAATAACTGCTTCGGAATGGCCGTGTGCAATATCAATTGTAATGAATTCCGGAACCAGCTGTTCTTTGGATAATTGTTCGACGAAATCATACTCTTCTTCTTTAACTCCGACGCTGATGGATGCGATTAATTCACGGGAGTGCATGTCTTGGATGAAAGACGTACGTTTCTCCGGTTCAAAACGATGCATAATGTAGAAATAGCCATTTTGCGCCAAGGAGATAGCGATCTTCTCATCAATGATGGTTTGCATGTTGGCAGGTACCACCGGCAATCTAAATTTATGCCCACCGAGGGTGACTGATGTATCACACTCCGAACGGCTGTTTACGATACATTTTGCAGGAATTAATTGAATATCTTCATAATCGAATACTTCTTTCATAATTTACACCTCTAAATGCGAACATTATAGTATTTTGGTTTGTTAATTGTTCGTCCAAATTGTAATGTACCTCATTCTGCGCCGTAAGTCAAAATTCTAGTACATTATGGTGTAAATTGGACATAATTATACGGCAAATTGGTGTACAGCATTCTTTTTCCTCCACTTAAAAAAGCTTGAAGGCAATATAAGCAGCAACAATCCAAATAATGATCGCGGAGATCTTATTAATAATCCGTATGATTTTGCCGCTGGAGTCGATTTGTCCTACGGTTTTTCCGGCTACAGCCAGCCCAAAGAACCAAATCCATGACACTAGGATAGTCGCGCCAGCAAATACAACTTTGTCTACGCCTGTGTAACTAAGTGAGCTAGTGCCGATGACGCCAATAGTATCCAAAATCGCATGTGGATTTAATAAAGAAACGGACAGCGCGAACAGGATTTGTTTTTTGGAGGATAGAGGCGTTGCGTCTTGCGCTGACGATGTAGGTGTACTTTTCCAGATAGACCAGCCCATATACAAAAGAAATAAAAGTCCTACAGCAAATAAAGCGGTCTGCAGAACGGGAATGGCAAACACAAGGACTGAAACACCTAATACGGCTAATAAAATAAGCAGGGTATCGCATAAAGCGGCTGTAACAATAACGGGAATGGCTTTTTTAAAATGTGGCTGCGAGGCCCCTTGGTTAAATACAAAGACATTTTGTGCACCAAGTGGAAGAATTAATCCAAAGGCCAGTGCAATGCCATGAAGTAGTGCGGCTAACATAGTTTATTATTCCTCCGATAGTGTTCATACTTTATAGAATTGGCTGTCCTATTGGTTCAATTGGTTTACTACAATTTTATGGACAAATAATATGTACTATCATACAGTCTGTGTTTTGATTTAAAAAGCTGCTTATTCAGAGGGCATTGAATGATTAATTACACTAATTACACCATTAGTAAAAATGTCATCTCAACTCATGACTTTTTGTAACTAGTGAGCCCTTAAGGGGTTACACTATAATAAAGATTAAGTCAGCAGAGTATATAGGGGGAAATGCCTTGTTTAATCTGGTCAAACAGTGGTTCTGGTACGATTGGCTCGTCCTCCTGTTTCGGATTTGTTTTTCTACTTCTTTTTTGGTCACCATGTGTTATCTTTCGGAGGATTTTACGATTCCTTTCTGGATCGCGTTTGTTTGGGGCGTGGTCTCTTTTTCTGTGCCTTGGTTTTGTTTGCAGCTGCATTACAAGTATTATCTGATAGCGGAGATCCTTTTTTCGGGTGGGCTTTGTTTATATTTGGCTGCTTTGTTTCCTGAATCGTACGTAACTTTTCTGCCTATCGCTTTTATGATCGCCAGCAATAGTGCACAGAAGTCCTATCGTTGGACAGCTCCGATCACGGTCATTTTGATTCCAATTATGTTATCTAGATTGTCACAACAAATGGATGCTGTATCGATGATTGTTAACATGGGTTTGGTGTATACGCTTGGGTTCGCTTTTCATTTACTGGTGGTGAATCACAAGCAGGGCAGAATTATTAAGGAGCAAAATGCTGTTTTAGAGCAGTACATCTCGCAAGTTGAACGTATGACACTTCTGGAAGAACGAGATCGTTTATCCAAAGATCTGCATGATACGGTGGGGCATTCTTATACTTCAATTATTATGGGGCTAGAGACTTTACGTTCGGAGGTGAATACTTCTGAAGGGGAGCACAAAATAGATGCCTTGTTAAAGTTAACCCGCAATGGCTTGGATGATGTTCGGCGATATTTGCACCATGTGGGCGCTTCGGAGGATTCATTGACGCTAATGCAGTCCCTACAGAAATTAGTGGATGATTTCCAGACCTTCTCCAAGGTTAAGATTCGCTTAAGAACATTCGGAGAGCCGTATACAGTATCTAAGCAGGCCCAAATGACATTATACAGATGTTTGCAGGAGTCGATAACCAACGCTGTACGTCATGGTCAAGCCAGTGAAATTGTCATCAGCTTACATTATGAAGAGAAGCTGATTCGGCTGGATGTGCAGGATAATGGATTAGGCACTGAAGATTTAAAAGCAGGATTTGGTGTGAATGCGATGAAGGAGCGTGCCTCCAACTTGCAAGGACAAGTGTATTTCTACTCTAAGCCAGGGGAAGGGACCTTAGTGACCTGCAGTTTACCAAGGCTTGAAGAGATACAGGAGGAAACGATTCGTTTATTGCTGGTAGATGATCAACCCTATATCCGGGATAGTCTGCGAATTATTCTAGAGCAGGAGCCGGATTTTGTGATCAATGGGTTAGCTGAGAATGGTGAACAAGCGATAAGCTTCTGCGAGCAGGAACAACCTCACGTGGTGCTGATGGACTTAAATATGCCGGGCATGGACGGTGCGGAAGCGACCAAGCTTATTAAGCAAAAGTGGCCAGGGGTACGAGTGTTGATCCTGACTACTTTTCAAGAAGCAGATATGGCAGTCGAAGCACTGCAAAACGGGGCAGATGGCTACTTGTTAAAGTCTACCGAGCCGCAGGAGCTGTTCGAAGGAATACGTCTCGTACATCGGGGCGTAAAGATGATTACACCCGATATTACGAATGTATTAATTGATCACTATGAGATGCATCCAGCTTCAGAGGCGCCACCGACAGAGAAGAGTAATGAATATGGACTGACTCCGCGTGAGCTGGAGATTCTAGAATGCCTCTCGAAGGGAATGCGTTATAAAACTATTGCCGCTAAACTATATCTGTCCGATGGAACGGTGAGGAATTACGCGTCCACCATCTATGCCAAGCTCGGGGTACGAAACCGTGAGGAGGCAGTCGAGAAGGCTTTTGGCATTTCGGATTAATCCTGACCGAAGTATTTGAAATTGATGAGCACCTTATTGTTTGCTTTCCCTTGTGGGAGTAGGCAGTAGGGTGTTTTTTTTGTCATATGACATTATGGCACTGGTCGATTTTACACCAAAAGCACTAGCATAGGAGTTACTTAGAAATGAACAATTTTTATTGCAGAGAGGGAGAGAAAAACATGAATCAAATAATCCGGAAACATGTGAGGAATTTTTGTTTCTTATTAATTACTTTTGCCACAGGGCTATTTTACTTTTGTTTTTATTTGGTGGGCATTACCTTTGGAGTTTCGATGTCCTTCACCTTAGTGGGGATCCCGATCCTTTATTATGTTTTGCGTTCTACCGAGACTTTTTTACAGCATGAGCGAATTCGAACTAAAGTCTATACGGATATCTCGGTTCGCACGCTTCCAACCCGATCTCAAGAAGAAGGCAGCTTGTGGGAAAGGGTTAAGGCAGAGTTTCTGGATGAACATAACTGGAGAGCGATTTTAGGGTTGATGTTGCAGTTTGGAATCGGCATGGTCAGTCTCATTTGTGCCACTCTTTTTTACTTGACCCCTATTATTCTCTTGTTGTCACCTGTCCTGTATTTATTAGATGTGTCCTCTATATCGCTATTTGGGATTGAAAATAAAACATTCAACATCTCACTTTTCTTCATGTTGTTAGGTGCAGTGTCTCTATGGATAGGTGCTTATCTCGGAAACAGTCTGGTAAAGATGATCGGCAGGTATACGCGGCGTTTAGTGAAGGATTTTGCTAGAAGATAAACTTAAACAGGAAGAAGGAAAAATGATGGTAACCTCAGTTCCATTTATAAAATTATTCTCACAATCCCTTTGGATGATGTGGGAGAACATATTTGCTGTCATCACCAAATTTCGTAGTCAGTCCGTGCGTAGATATGGGATATGTAAGTTGGTAGTGTTGAAATATCACGGAGAAAGTTTGGTCTGCCAAGATGGGCAACGGATACTTCCGGGAGATTGGGTGGGTGAGCTTCATTTGGACAATCGCCAGATTGTGCAGCTGACACGTACGCTTGGCGCAGATCGGGCCGGAATTCGTACGGCACGCATGCTTCGCGAGGCTATGAAGGAGATCAGTCGTGATCTAGACAGCAATCCGGAACTAAGCAAAGTAAACGCGCTAACCGGGATTACACTGCTTCACCGGGGGATTATTCATGGAATAGGGTTTGAGCAGCGTCCTATCAAGTCCAAATGGCAGCGGCACTGGTTCGGGATATACCTTCGTTTTTTACTTCGCATGCTGCATCCGGAAGGGAAACATCGTGTAGAGGACAGCACAGAGAAGTTATCTCCCATGATGCTTGTGCTTAGCAAGCAGTCCTTGAAAGCGCGGTTTGCCCCGCGTAAGACAGAGGCGGCTTCCTAATGTGGGCCTTCATAATTTTAGCAGTGGATGTGATTGTTCTTTATATGATCGTTCCTTTTGCGCTTACCCGAATATTGGGATGGGGGGTTCACTCGGAGGTAGGTGCAGAGAAAGAAATTGCGTTTACGTTCGATGACGGTCCGGATCCTTGTTATACACCTGAACTTCTAGATCTATTAAAAGAGCATGGCATAAAGGCGACCTTCTTCGTATTGGGCAAAAAAGCGCAGAAATATCCGGAACTGATCGAGCGTATGCACAGAGAAGGGCACCAAATCGGCATTCATAATTATACTCATACACCCAACTGGATCCAGTTCCCCTGGACCAATAGACGGAAGCAAGTAGATCGCACAGCAGACATTGTTGAGCGAATTACAGGAGAGCGGCCTATCTTTTACCGCCCACCTTGGGGGCTTCTCAATCTAGGGGATTTCTTTTTGCTAAGAGAATCTTATCGAATCGTATTGTGGTCTGTTATGGTCGGAGATTGGAAAGCGTCACTGAGTGCAGAACAATTAAAGGATGCCTTAATAAAAAAAATAAAACCAGGCTCAATCATTGTTCTACACGACAGCGGAGATACACCGTGGGCAGATGAAGAAGCGCCCTTGAATATGATCACTGGATTAGAAGAAGTCTTAAAAGAAATGGATAAAAAGGGTCTGAAGTGTCTGCGGATGGATGAACTGCTGAACAAGGAAGTTAGTTATAGTAGAGAAGCTAGATCCAGAGTCAAACATAGGGGTCAGATTGATCTGTAGCTATTGAAATTTCTCAATCATTTTTTATATGGCAAGGGCTATGGTAACATTTAGAGTAAAGCGGTCCGTACCTATATAAATTGTTGAGAAAAGGATGGGGTAGCATGTTGAATGCTTCTTATTGGTTAACCAATATAAGATTAGAACAAGGTTATGTTATTGAGGATGGGCAAGTAGCGGGTACGAATACGAAGGTTTGTCATCTCCGCATTGACGGGGATAAGATTTCAGAAGTTGTTGGAGCAGACATCGAGCTTCAGAGCCAGCTCCCGAAATACGACTGTAAAGAGTTGTTGATGCTGCCTTCTTTCGAAGAAGCACATATCCATTTAGATAAAACATATTTCGATGGACCTTGGAGAGCGGTAAAGCCTGCGTCCAGTGTTTTCGAACGGATTGAGGAAGAGAAGGTATTATTGCCTAAGCTGCTGCCCATGGCGAGACAACAAGCAGAGAGCATCCTGACGCTTATTCAGGGGTTTGGTGCCACACATGTGCGCAGCCATTGCAATATTGAGCCTGTCAGCGGCTTGCAACGATTAGAAGCGACTGTACAAGCATTAAATGCATTCGCGGGTAAAATTTCATCTGAAATTGTGGCGTTTCCGCAACATGGCCTGCTGCGCTCGGATTCTGTACAGCTGGTAAAACAGTCTCTGGCAGAGGGAGCAACCTTTGTAGGCGGAGTAGATCCTTATACGGTGGATGGAGATATCGAGAAGTCACTTCAGACGATGGTGGAATTAGCAGTGATGAGTAATGCCGGCATTGATATTCATTTACATGATGGAAAAGAAGCGGGAAAGAAAACACTGACGCGGTTAGCTGATCTGACGGAAGAAGCTGGCTTGCAAGGAAAGGTCACGGTCAGTCATGCGTTCTGGTTCGCAGGAGCTCAGCAGCAAGAGGCAGAAGAGGTAGCTAAACGGATGGCATCACTGGGTATGACTATTGCATCCACAGTGCCTATTGGAAGAATGATGATGCCACTTCCGATGCTGCACAGCCAAGGGGTAAAAGTGAAGCTGGCAACAGATAGCCTTACCGATCACTGGTCCCCTTTTGGAAATGGAGATCAACTGGAGAAGGCAGGGCGTTACGCGGAGTTGTACGGCTGCAATGATGAATTGGCATTATCTCAATCTCTCAGATTTATAACAGGAGGATTAACACCCCTTGATCCAAAAGGCGAGCAGGTATGGCCAAAGGTTGGCGACACTGCTAGCTTTGTGCTGCTGCATGCCAGCTGTTCGGCTGAAGCAGTAGCCCGAAGAGCGCAGCGCCAAGCCGTCTGGTACGAAGGCCGACTGGTGAGTGGTTCGATAACAAATAGAGACCTGTGAGGCAGATGATATGCTCCTCTCTACCTATCTGCAACAGTATAAATCTGCGATCCTCTCACTCCCGAAGGGTACAGTGCTAACTAAACAGGATCTGCAGGTGGATAAGCTTCTAATGGAGCGTAATGGCAAGGTGGAAATGTATTATGCCCCCCATAATGAGTACATTAATCCTTCTGCTAAGGTGATCATTATAGGGTTAACGCCCGGGTTCACACAAATGGGCATAGCGATACAAGAAGCGATCATAAGTCTGGAAGCTGGTTTGTCAGATGAAGAGGTATGTAGGACAGCGAAGGAAGCGGCCAGATTCGCAGGCTCCATGCGGAACACGTTAATTCATATGTTAGATACACTTAAACTGCATCAACACTTGAACCTAACCTCTTGTGAAGAACTATTTCAGCAGCAGACGATCCTGCACACTAGCTCTTTATTGCGTTTTCCCGTGTTCGTGGATAAGAAAAATTATAGTGGGGCCCAGCCCAAGCTACTTTCAAATTCACTCCTCAGGGCGCAGGCATTATCTTCCTTGCGTGAGGAGCTGAACATACTGAGCCGGGCCTTAATTATTCCCTTAGGAAAAACAGTGGAAAGTATACTTCAACTCCTTGTGTCCGCAGGTGAGCTTGATAAACAACGCTGCTTATGGGGATTTCCCCACCCCTCGGGCGCCAACGGACATCGATATAAGCAGTTCGCCAGCCAGCAAGAACAAATGGTGAAGATACTGCATAATCATTCATGGAGGGGCTGATTCAAGCTTCCCATCAGATGATCTACATGAAGTCGAAAAAATAACGAATGACATGAAAAAAGACCGGTGAAGTGTAGGTCAAGCTATCGATCCGGCTTAAATGGCTTTGCTTCAATGCCACGAATTTATCGCCATCGCCGATTAGCAGATCCCGCTTTAACACGGAAACCGTTAAACTGCCAAAGAAGCCGCTCAAGCTGATCAACATGCCTGACAGTAACCCGAAGATTGGGTTGAGCGGCGTCAGGTAGGGATAGATTAGATAGGAAACTCCTGTTGTGATGACAAATGCGAAAGCGAAACCCTCCCAAGTCAAATACGGATTGGCGGTGGGAACTATTTTCCGCTTCCCTACATAAAGTGATGCGAGATAGTGGACCACATCATTGAGCTGCGTTAGCACTACTAGAAAAAGCACAAGCCCCGCTCCATACTCCGGTGTAGCAAATTGAAAGTAGGCCAAGTGGCTAAGTCCGAATACCATCAGCATAAGCCCCCATTGGGTGGAGCTGACACTACGCATAAAACCAACCGTGCCCTTATTAATCATTCTGGGCAGCGGTAGGAGCAAGAATACATAAACCGGGATGAAGACAATAAACATTCCGTACCACTCGATATAAATCCAGTAGAACTGCAACGGGATGGATAAGTAAGCCCACAGAAATAGCCTGCGGTCCGATTTTCGTGATTTCATCATAGAGAAATACTCTTTCAGTGCAAAGAAGCAGAGCACCATGAGAGACAGCAGAGAGACGACGGGATTAAATAGGGTAGCTAGGCAAAAGATAAAAAGCATTCCCCACCACGTCTTGATACGAAAGCCAATGCCCGTATAATCCTTATTTGGCTGTAGCTTCCCTATAACTACATACATCAAGTGAATGGCCGATAAGGCCGCAAAGATAAGAATTATAGTTAATAAAGAGCGGTCGATAATTGATCACCAACTTGTCCTAGAGTAGATTCCATTAATGGGTTCATATGTTATTATGAAGGAAACGCTCAAACTTGATAAGGGGAAAATTGTAAATGGCAGCAGATCCATCGGTCTTTATATTACTGACGAATACCGGGACGCTTTTTACGAAGCTCATTCAAGGCTATACAAAAGCACCCTATAATCATGCCTCGATCTCCTTTAATCGGGAGCTTTCCGAGCTGTATAGCTTTGGCAGAAAGCATCCGAGCAACCCCCTGAATGGAGGGTTTGTGAAGGAGGATATTAAGACAGGTACGTTTAGCAAATATCCAAATACAACATGTGTCCTATATGAACTTCAAGTTACAGCCCGCGAAGTGGAGAAAATGGAGCGGGTCTTGCAAGTCTTTATCCGAAGCCGTCAAAAGTATCTCTATAATATTCTCGGCGTAATTGGCATTGCCCTGAAGGAGCCTGTCGAATTCAGCAACTCTTATTTTTGTTCGCAATTTGTAGCGGAAATTCTAGAGCGGTCGGGCATTAAGTTATGGAATAAGCTGCCCGCACTCGTTACTCCGGATGATTTTCGCCAAAGTGATCGGCTGCGATTGGTTTACCAAGGTAAATTAAGTGAATATGAACCTGAGCGCCTAGGAGGAGACGAAGGATGAATAGCAAAGAAATATTTTCTAATCGGGTGGATTCGTATGTAAAATATCGGCCGAGCTATCCTGGAGAAGCCATTGATTATTTGTACAATACTATTGGGCTCCAACCCAATTGTGATATTGCTGATATTGGTGCAGGAACAGGAATATTCTCAGCATTACTTCTGGAGCGCGGGAGTCGTGTGACTGCCGTTGAACCCAATCCGGAAATGCGTAGAGCTGCGGAAGAGAATTTCGCAAAGGTTAACCATTTCTCTATATCGCCGGGGTCTGCTGAACATACAGAATTATCCGACCAGTCCATGGACTTTATCGTATGCGCCCAAGCGTTTCACTGGTTTGATAGGGACGCAACGCAATTGGAATTCAAGCGGATTCTAAAACCGGGTGGAAAAGTGGTTCTGATATGGAATTCCCGGCTTACTTACGGTACCCCATTTCTGGAGGAATATGAGCAGCTGCTACAGTCCTTCGGGACGAACTACACTCAAGTTAATCATAAGAACATTACTCCTGAGATCCTTAGTTCCTTTTTCAAGAAAGGACAGATGCAAGTAGCGCATTTTAGCAATCAGCAGGTATTTGATTTGGAGGGATTAAGCGGGCGGCTTCGATCGTCTTCCTACACTCCGGTCCCCGGAGATCCAAGCTATGAGAATATGATGGCCGAGCTGCGGAATATTTTTGAACGAAATAATCAGGGTGGGCAAGTGTTTTTTGATTATAATACCGAAATTTATTGGGGCGAAGTGTAAAGTAAATAAAAAGACTCAAACCTTTGAGATAACAGGGTCTGAGTCTTTTTTACTTGGTAGTTATGAAAGATGTACGTAAAACGTGGTGGACTCGCCGACGAAACTTTTGGCATAAATTTTTCCTTTGTGCTGCTCGATAATGGATTTGGCAATCGCCAGCCCTAGGCCATATCCCCCTTGTTTACGCGCCCGGGAAGCATTTGTACGGTAGAATCGGTCAAAGATGCTCGCTAAGTGCTCCGGCGCAATGCCCTCCCCAGTATTGGTGACCGCTAATACCATGTCATTATGCTGTTTTTTAAGGGATAAGGTGACTGAACCTTTAGGGTTCGAATATTTTACAGCATTGTCCAAGAGGATCATGATCACTTGTTTGATCTGTTCACTATTGCCTAGCACTGTCAGATCAGGCTCGATATCATATTCAAGGGAGATATGCTTCTCAAAGATTACAGCTTCCATCGTTAAAATGATATTTTCAACCACGTCGCTCAGATTGAATTTCGAATAAATCATTCTCGATCTGGAATCGTCCATCTCGGTCAGGTACAGCAGATCATTGGTCAGGCTGGTCATTCTTTCTGTTTCCGATTTGATATAGTGCAGCCACTTGGACTGATTGTGAATGGTGTCATCACTGTTGGACAGGAGAACATCCGCATTGGTGTTAATAATAGTCAACGGCGTCTTTAACTCATGGGAAGCATCCGCAATAAATTGTTTCTGTTTCTCAAAAGCCTCCTTTACCGGCGCAATTGAACGATTAGCAAAAAAGCGGCTAGCGAAGTACAAGATAATCAGCATCACTGAGCCAACTACAGAGAAGGTATAGATTAGATTGGTGAGGATTTTTTGCTCTGCAGTGATGTCCAGAAATACAAGCATCGCCCCATCATTCGTATGCTGGATGTTGAAGATCCATTTGCTGCTATCCAAGGTGAACCTTCCGGTATCTTTACCGGCGCTTAGTGCTTCTTGCAGAGCCGTATTATAAAATTCATCGTCCATAGTAAATTTGGAATCTTTCCCCGTAAGGTTGGACGCTGTATCTATTTTCAGCATAAATGAGATTGAGCGTTCTGGAGGAGGTGTTCCGTTATCCGTACGTTTATTATCCACACGTGGTAACGTGGCTCCTCCTTTGGTATTGCCTAATCGTCCTGTGTCACCACCGGGAGACTTGTAGTTTTCCATGATTCTGTGAAGATCCATCTGAATATCGTTTTGGACATCCCGGTACGTAATTACATATATGGAGATGAAGGCCACAAGCATGATCACCGAGATGGTGACTAAGTTAACAATAAGAAACCGATTTCTGAGCTTCGTGAACATTAGGTCGTCACCTCTAATACATACCCTACGTTTCTGATCGTACTAATGCGTACGGTCGAATTTAAGAAGGTCAGTTTTTTTCTCAAAAAAGAAATATACACCTCTACATTATTGTGCTCAGCATCTGAATCAAAGCCCCACAGCTTCTCAATAATTTGTTCTTTGGAGGTTACAGCTTGTTTCCTCAAGATCAGAAGCTCCAATAGCTCGCATTCCTTTAGATTGAGCTTGATCTCTTTGCCACCCACGGTAAGCTTCAGATTGGATGTATTCAGTTCAATATCCCCGAACTTTAAAGCATCATCTGGTATCACCTCGCCTTTACGTCTTAGTACAGCCCTTATTCTTGCCAATAAGATCTCCGAGGAAAAAGGTTTGGCGATATAATCGTCAGCCCCATAGTCCAGCCCAGTGACCATATCTGTAATTTCACCCTTTGCGGTAAGCAGGATAACGGGAGTGGGTATCCCCTTTTTCCGCAGCGTCTTGAGGACGCTGACCCCATCCATCTCAGGCAGCATGATGTCGAGCAGCAGCAAATCATAGATTCCACTTAGTGCGTAATCCAGACCCGACCTGCCGTCATGGACTGCATCCACCGAATAATTATGTTTTTTTAATATTTGAGTTAAGGCCTCAGCGAGATGAAGCTCGTCTTCTACTATTAATATTCTCATGGTTTTGCCATCCCCTACATAGAACCAGTATTTGTTATTGAGGTCATTATATCAGGATTACCTTTATTGAACCTTAATGAAGGTTGAGATAGAAGTGACTGCGAACAGCAGTTTGAAATCAAGAAATCTGCAGACAACAGCGGCCGGAAGTCCAACATTCACCGCAGTTACGACTTACACCTGTGTTAAGGGAATGTAAAAGATAATCAATAATTTGTAAAACCATTTAAGATTCATTAAAGGTTTGGGATCTAAGATACATTCATAAGCACACGAGACAACGATAAACAGAAAGGATTGATCACATATGGCGATTGAGGTATTCAACCGTTATGAGAACAAATATTTGTTGGACAACGAAGCCTACTATAAATTTTATAACCAATTGCTTGAATACATGGAACTAGACGATTTCAACAAGCAACATGAGTTTTACTCCATAACCAACTTATATTATGACACGGAGCACAACACCCTGATTCGTAACAGTCTTGCGAAGCCCAAGTACAAAGAGAAGCTTCGTTTAAGAGCTTACGGTGTTCCAAATCAAGATACGAAGGTGTATCTGGAAATCAAGAAGAAGGTATTTGGTCTTGTTAATAAAAGAAGAACGTCGCTCAAATTAAACGAGGCTTATGATTTTGTCGCCACCGGCATGGAACCGGAATTCAAGGATTACATGAATAAACAGGTCATTGAAGAGATCAAATATTTTCTGACACGCTTTGATTTACAGCCCAAGGTGTATCTGTCTTATGACCGAAAAGCGTTGTTCTGTAAAAACAATCGCGATCTAAGAATTACATTCGATACAAATATTCGCAGCCGCCGGTACGATCTGAAGATGGAGCACGGTGTTCATGGCGAACCCTTGCTGGAGCCGGGGCAGTGGCTTATGGAAGTAAAAGCTGAGAACACGATTCCGGTCTGGCTGGCCAAAATGCTCTCAGAGCATCAAATGTACCGTACAAGCTTCTCCAAGTATGGCAACGAATATAAAAAAATGCTGAAGAACAGTAAAACAGAACGGGAGAGTGCCCTCTATGCTTGATTCATTATTTACCGTAGCAACTAGTACAGAGTTAACGTTTACCAACGCACTGCTAACTATTTTTATAGCTATTGCTCTTGGCGGGATCATTAGCTACACCTATATGAAGACCAATGCCAGCGGCTATTCGCAAAGCTTCACACTAACAATGGTACTACTGCCCGTAATTGTGGCCATCATCATTTTGCTTATCGGCAGTAATGTTGCCAGAGCTTTCAGTCTTGCCGGGGCGTTCTCCATCATTCGGTTTAGAAGTGCGCCGGGCGATCCGAAGGATATCACATTTGTTCTGTTCACCATGGCTTCTGGACTTGCCTGTGGAGTGGGTTCCTTTGGATATGCAGTCTTGTTCACCCTTATCCTTTGCGCTCTTATGTTTATCCTTAACCGGACTAACTTTGGCGTAAGAACAACGTCGCAAAAAACATTAAAGGTAACCATCCCGGAGAGTCTGGGATATGAGGAAGCCTTCGCTGAAGTGTTCAATAAATATAACGTTGGGTATGAGCTTAAAAAGATTAGAACGACTGAGCTTGGCAGTTTATATGAACTGGTCTACGCTGTAACGCTGGGTGAGGCTGTGAACCAGAAGGAATTTTTGGATGCGATTCGTACCCGGAACGGTAATTTAGACCTGTCTCTGACCATGACTCCAACTGCTAATGACTATTAAGATAACGAAAGGATGGATGAAAAATGGATAAATATATAACCGGAAGTAAAGTAGGAATCTTGCTATTGTGTGCATTACTTATGTCGGCTTGCAGCACCAATTCCACAACAACACAGTCTGAAGCCGCGGGTACAGCAGCAGCCTCGGCAACAACGATAACTCAGAACGGGGCTGTCACGGGAGTGCAACTGGCAAGCGCCAAACTATCCGATCTGGTGACGTTCGATGAAGAGGATTCTAATACAACTTGGACGGCTGACCAATCGACGGAAATTGCTTTGGCTGGAACAAGTGCGCTTGTTGACGGCACCGGGGCTGAGTCTAAGGATGGCTCAGTGACAATTACTGCAGCAGGAACTTATGTGCTGTCTGGTAAGCTGAGTGATGGACAGATTGTAGTTAATAATCAGGATGAAGGTACTGTGCACTTGGTACTGAACGGTGTGAACATCACGAACAGCGATAGTGCAGCAATTGATATTAAAGAAGCGGGGAAAGTGATCATTACCTTGGAAGACGGGACGGAGAACTCCGTATCTGATGGAGCAACTTACGTGTATGCCGATGAAACTACAGATGAACCGAGTGCGGCTATCTTCAGTAAAGCGGATTTAACGATTAATGGGACCGGGAAGCTATCTGTTTACGCTAACTATAATGACGGAATTACGAGCAAGGACGATCTGAAAATTATGGGTGGCACTATTGAAATTAAGGCTGCCGATGACGGGATTGTAGGTAAAGATCTTGTCGCTGTACAAGACGGAAATATCAGCATAACGGCAGAAGGCGATGGAATGAAATCAACCAACGATACTGAGACGGACAAAGGCTTCATAGCAATAGCAGCAGGAACATTTGATATTACGGCTGGTAATGATGGAATTCAAGCTGAGACTTCACTTGTAATAGATGGCGGAACATACACCTTAGTTACGGGTGGGGGCAACGAGAAGGGTGAAGTGAAAACAGGTGATCAAGGGCAAGGTATGGGCATGAGAGGTGGCCGAGGTCAGGGAACAGGGGATCAAGCACCAGGAACAACAGGAACAACAGGAACCTCAACATCTGAAACCAAACCAGAGACGATGCCAGAAACAAAACCGGAGATACCAACAACGGAAGCATCAACAACGGCAACAACTACAGAATCTGAAACACCAAGTACTAAAGGCTTGAAGGCTGGAGGAGATATAAGCTTAAATAACGGAACCTTTACCATCGATTCTGCTGATGATGCAGTGCACAGCAACAGTAACATTGCTATAGCTGATGGAGAATTCAACATCAAAACTGGCGACGATGGAATCCATGCGGATGCTTTGGTGGTGATATCTGGTGGTAAAATTGATATTACGAAGAGCTACGAAGGGATTGAAGGAGCAAACATCGAGATTTCCGGTGGCGAAGCTCATGTGGTTGCTTCTGATGATGGAGTGAATGTAGCAGGAGGTAACGATGAGGCGACTGTAGGCGGCGGCCCTCAGGAGCAGGATCAATTCAGCGATTCTGCTAGCAATATGCTAACGATTAGTGGAGGAACACTAACGGTCGATGCTTCAGGTGACGGGCTGGATTCGAACGGCTCCATCACAATGTCGGGTGGCACGGTTATTGTCAATGGACCTACCAATAGCGGTAACGGTGCACTTGATTTCGACGGTAGCTTTGAACAGAGTGGAGGAACTTTGGTGGCTGCGGGAAGTTCGGGCATGGCACAAGCACCGTCTGACACCTCTAGCCAACATGCAGTCAGCATGACCTTCCCTCAGACCCAGGAGGCTGGAACATTGGTTCATCTAGAGGACAGCGAAGGCAACTCGATCCTGACCTTTGCTCCTTCGAAGAGCTATCAAACGGTGGTGATTAGTTCACCGGATCTGAAGGACGGCGGTTCTTACACCCTCTACTCGGGAGGTACCTCGACCGGTAGTGAAGCGAACGGACTGTATACGGATGGTGAATATACAGGAGGAACAAAAGTAGTAGCGTTCGAAATTACAAGCAGCGTAACTTGGCTAAATGAATCCGGAGTAACAACCGCAAACACTAATCAAGGTCCAGGTGGCGGTGGTGGTGGAAACAGAAGACCTTAGGTTATAAATTGCATATCAAAAGCCACTCCAGCATTATTTTGGAGTGGCTTTTTTTAGTTTGAGATAAATTAGTCGCCGTTAATAGGGATGGAATTCTGTTTAATCGGTTGATTTGAAGTGTTGATGATCACATTATGTGAATTAAAAGACAGAATTTCAATCAGCTGCTCTGCCATATGGTTAGCTGTATATTTAAATCCGCCTTTTACCCACTCTATGATTAATCCAAATAGAGCATAGGCGGTATAACTGGAAAACAATTCGATATTTACATTGGTATTAGTGTTATTAACTGCGACTAAGTCCCGCTTGGTGAGCTCCTTTAAGAGGTCGCAAATCCTATTTTGGAACCCTGGCAGAACATTGGAATTTATAATGATGGTATAAAAATTAGAGTAAGAGACCACATGTTCAAAAATCTTGATGCTCGAGGTGGTCAGCTCACTAACTATAAATTTATCGGTATGAAGATAGGGTTCTTTATAAGCCTTAATTAAATCCTCCAACACATCATCAATTAGCTCATTTAGAAGTTCTTCTTTGGTTTGATAATGTTTATAGAAGGTTCCGCGGTTTAAATCGGCAAGGGTAACGATATCGGTTATCGTAATGGTGCGGAAATTCTTTTTTTCCATGAGTAATATCAATGCGTTTTTAAGCTCTTTACGCGATTTGCTAGTTCTCCGATTATTTTTAAGCAACAGAAGACCACCTAACTGTCTATTTTCTAATCCTATTTGAACAGAATCCCACGTTATATATATTTATGAACATTTGGTGTCTCATTTGTATATTGATAGTTAAATTTTAGAGGATTAAACTTGAGTAGTATAAATTTTAAGCGTTAAAGAGATTTTATATATTGATATTTACATTATAGATAAACGTAAAGGAGACTTCCAACATGAAACTTCAAGACAGAGTTGCAGTGGTTACTGGGGCGGCATCGGGTATGGGGAAATCTATCGCAGAGTTGTACGCTAAAGAAGGGGCAAAAGTGATTGTAGCCGATCTGAACCTAGAAGGTGCTGAACAAGTAGCCGCAGGGATCAATAGTAACGGTGGAGTAGCTAAGGCACTGAAAGTAAATGTTGCCCTGGTTGGAGATATTGATAGCATGATTGATACCGCTGTAAAAGAATATGGCACGCTAGATATTTTAGTGAATAACGCAGGGATTATGGATGGCTTTGAGCCAGTTGGTGATATTACAGATGAACGATGGGATCTTATCTTTGATATCAATACCAAAAGTGTAATGCGGTCCACTCGTAAAGCACTGCCTATTTTTCTGGAAAAAGGAAAAGGGGTTATCGTTAATACCGCTTCTACAGGTGGCGTAAGTGGTGCCCATGCGGGAGCAACTTATACTGCCTCTAAACATGCTGTAGTAGGCTTGACGAAAAACACAGCTTTTATGTATGCCAACAAAGGGATTCGTTGTAATGCTATCGCACCAGGAGCTACTGCCACAAACATCAGTGCTTCAATGAAAAATATAAATGAATTCGGCGTGAGCCGTACGCAATTAACACAGGCTGTGATCCCTCGTGTAGGTACACCTGAAGAAATCGCACAAGTTGCGTTATTCCTGGCTTCGGATGATTCCAGTTTTGTAAACGGAGCTATCATCGCTGCTGATGCGGGTTGGACTTCTGCATTCTAAATGTTGGTTGTCTACCTCTGCCTCAACAATTTATCCACGGAGTCTTAGGGACACAGATGACGTTATTCGCAAATTTTCAGCCTTTTGAGAAGGGATTCGGACTCCAGAGACGCTATTTCATATAAATCGGCCCATATTTTGTGTTTTCGCGCCAATAGCTGCAGTGGAGTCCGATAGCAATTCAAATGTGGAATAATGGCGCATTTAAGGTCTTCTGGGTCCTCTAACCAATTTTTTGGGGCAAAATGTTATCGGATTGAACGCAGGGGTGCCCCGGCACGCTACCATTTTGCCAAATGATGACCCAAACGGGAGGCTACATAAAACTCCGCTAGAGATTAATCTAGCGGAGTTTTTTCTACGCTTGATATTTCCAGGGGAACCCTGCAAAATAGAGAGAATGCTAACTATAGAGGAGTTATATGAAATGAACGATGTTATGGTGCGGAATCATGTAAAAGTCATTGGAGCAGGAGAAAAAACTATCCTTTTTGCGCATGGATTTGGGTGTGATCAAAGCATGTGGCAGTTTATCACGCCATCATTTGAGAAAAAGTATCGAATCGTTCTATTTGATTATGTAGGCTCAGGCCATTCAGATTTAAGCGCCTATACATCGGATAAATATCATACTCTCCATGGTTATGTACAGGATGTACTAGATGTCATCGAAACATTTGAACTCAAGGATCTTATTTTTATAGGTCATTCTATTAGCTCTATGATCGGTTTGCTTGCTTCAATCGAGCGGCCGGATTATTTTGATAAAATGATTATGATCGGACCTTCCCCACGTTATTTAAATGAGGGAGATGCTTATTTCGGGGGCTTTGAAAAAAGTGATATTACTGAGCTTCTGGATATGATGGAGATGAATTTCGCGGGCTGGGCTAGCTTTATGGCTCCACTTGCGATGAATAACCCTGACCCGATGTTGACTAAACAGCTGGAACGAAGTTTTATTTCGGCCGACCCTATTATCGCTAGAGAATTTGCGGAAGTTACATTTTTTTCGGATCATCGAGAAGATCTGCCTAAAGCGACAGTGCCTACCCTCATATTGCAATGCTCGGATGATAGTATCGTTCCTATAGAAGTAGGAGAATATTTACATAGACATATGAATAATAGTACGTTCCGGTTAATGGAGGCCAAGGGCCATTATCCACATATTAGCCATCCCCAGGAGACCATTACTTTGATTAATGAGTATCTTGGGTGAGATGGAGAAGATTATGGTGTTGAAAGGATATTTAGACAATGGATGACCGGTTAAAATATGCGCCATGCGGATATGTTTCCATTACCCATGAAGGAATGATCCTCGATGTGAATCAAACCTTTTTGGATGGGATGGGATATCAGCAGGTTGATTTGGTAAATAAACATTTTGAATCTATCATGTCTACGGCAAACAAGCTTATTTTTCATTCATACTTCTATCCTTTTATCAATCTGAATGGACATGTAGAAGAGCTATTTATCAATTTGAAGGACAGCAAGGGGCAAGCCGTGCCTTACTTGTTAAATGGCAGACGCCTTAAGTGTGAAGGTGTAGAGGTCATTGATTGTATTCTCGTACAGATGGGCAAACGTATTGATTATGAGCTAGAGCTACGATCTGCGAAGAAGCAAATAGAAGAGGCTTATTGGGAAAAAGATCAGGCGCTTGCAAAGCTCAAACAAATTCACCTGGAAATCGAGCAAAAGCAAGCTGAGTTACTGGAGATGAATGCCGTTTTAGTAGAGCTATCTACTACAGACAAGCTTACTGGATTAAAGAATAGAAGGTTCCTGCAAGAAAAGCTGGAAGAGCAGATTGCAGCGTATCACCGTGATCAGGCGCCTTTTTCATTATGTATTCTAGATATTGATCACTTTAAAAATGTGAATGACACCTACGGTCATCAGATGGGTGATTATGTCCTGGAGAAATTGGCGAGTATCCTGAAGTCCCAATCTCGTAAAGAAGATATCGTAGCTAGGTATGGTGGTGAGGAGTTTATCCTTCTGCTGCCTAATACAGATTCATCGGATGCCACGGCTATAGCTGAGAGTTTACGACAATTCATAGCCAGCTCCACTTGGGAGATTGGCAGCATTACGGTAAGCATTGGCATAGCTACCTTTGAAGCAACCGATACAGACATCACTCTTCTGGAAAAAGCTGATCAAGCGCTTTACGTTTCTAAAGAACAGGGGAGAAATCGCGTTACGCATATTATGGATTTGAGTGAAAAGCTTCTTTAATTGGAGGCTTTTTTTGTTATTTATAAACGATACATCCTCTTTGCTCTAATTGCTCTAAAATGTCTGTTCCCTTCAAGCTGTAAAAGGGAATTCGGAATTTCATGAATGGATCTCCTTTGTAATTCGTATTGGCATCAAGCCTATGTGACAACGTTACGATAGAATATAACAGGATGATGATTTATTATCAGTATGTTGGCATACAAAACTATGGAATGTGGATCATGCCTACATTATCTATTCGGGGATTATGGCGATCTGGAAGTGATCCATCCCTCCAATATAACAGTGCTGCTGCGGTGGCTATGAATGATACTGTATTATTTGAGATTAAACATGAGCCTTTTAAGCAGATGCTTGCCGATTACCCGTTGATTAAGGAGCAATTGATGCTGCTGCAAATGGACCGTTTATTTTTATTGAATCGGTTATTACATGAAATGAAATTTCATGATGCGAGAGCGCGTGATATGATCGGAACGTTAAGGGAGACGGCTACCCTTGTACTTAAAGATCTGCAAGAGCAAAAGATTATTGAGATTCAACATCAGCAGATCACCGTGTTAGACCCGAAGTATTTACTGGAGTATACGAATTTCGATTGAGAAGAGCCGTTCCGGGATCTTTTTCAGAGAATTGATTATTAAAGGGGTTATGAATGTGGCTTGTAATCATTGTGTAGTAAGAGATCTGAATTTTGAAATCAAGGCTCATGGTGAGCTTAATCTTAGGGTTTTACCTGAGGTTATTCATCACCTGAGTAGAAGTAATACGATACATAAGGTGGAAGAAAATGTGATTACAATTAAGGAGGCTGGGGTGCGGGATTTTCTGGATTTCTGTAATGACCATATGGAGTCGGAGCAGGTTGAATTCCGTATAGATGACCAAACATGGAGACCCCTATCCGAATTACCCACTGTACTTGATATGGAGTGGATTGATGAGGTTATCACTAAGGGTCTTGTTACTTGCTACTTCCAACCGATTGTGAACGTAAGGGAAGAGATTTTTGCATACGAGCTCCTATCCAGATTTAAAAAAGAAGACGGATCTCTTATCTATCCTAATGAGATTTTTGCGGCGGCACGTAATCGTGGGCGTTTATATGCTTTAGACCGGTTATGTAGAATGACGGCTGTAAAATATGCTGCACCCTTAAATAAAAAAACGTTTATTAATTTTATCCCAACGTCGATCTACGCTCCAGAGTTCTGCTTAAGATCAACCGTTGAACTGGCCAATCAATTAGGCGTCGATCCTTCTCTTTTTGTCTTTGAAGTTGTTGAGACGGAGAAAGTGGATGATCTCGCTCATTTGAAAGCTATTTTGACATATTACAAGGATCGGGGATTTGAATACGCTTTAGATGATGTTGGTGAGGGCTTCAGCACGATCGAGATGTTATTGGAGCTTAAACCCCATTACATGAAGCTGGATATGAAATATGTTCAGGGTGTGTCCAGCGATCTGAACAAACAGAAAATAGCAAAGCAATTTTTAGAAAAAGCTTTAGAAATCCAATCCGTTCCTTTAGCAGAAGGTGTGGAGTTTAGAGAGGACTTTGAATGGCTTAAGCAGAGTGGTTATCAGTTGTTTCAGGGATATTTATTTGGAAAGCCTGATCCTATTCCCAAACAGTAATCCTAATGAGTATATATCCGTCCAGAGGATGAGATGAATTTCAGGTCAGAGTCTGAGTACAGCCAACCCCCGGGGTTGTATAATTTAGGTAATTGAAAAGGGGGACGGGATGGATATGAAATGGCATCAATTTGTAACGCGCTGGGCAGATTCTAGGGGCTTTGATGGACGAGAGATTGATTATCAATGGCCTTCTCCCTCATTTCCGGTCATCAGTATTCGCAGTAATCTAGGGCGATACTCAGGTCAAGCGTATGGTCGTGGAGGTAAACCCCGTGTGAAGACAGCCGTTGGATTAATCGCTATTGGAGATGTAGCTGTCGGCTTGATTTCCATAGGTGCGATAAGCGTGGGCGTATTATCCTTAGGAGCAATATCACTGGGAATGTGGTTAGCGATCGGAGCAATAGCACTTAGCTGGCTTGGCTTCGCAGTGGGAGCGATTGCGATTGCAGGCGTGGCTGTAGGAGCGATCGCAATCGCGGAAAAAGCGTTAGGGGCCATCGCCATAGGGGATACGGCGTTTGGTGCGATAGCGATAGGCAGGATCGCTGGGGGTGCCATAGCTATCGGACAATGGGCATATGGTGTAATCGCAGTTGGCGAACATGGTTTCGGATTAATTCCCATCACGGGCGATGTGTGGAATTGGTTCCGGCGGTTGTTTGGATCGGGGAGTTAAGTAGACCTACAGTCCTAAAGGATGCCCTTCTCTTCCGGGATGGTCGATAAATAATATCTATCACATAAGAAAAACTAATTGCAATTACCTATATTCATTTCATACCAATTAATCATGCGATCCGATCTAGGCTTATGTTACTCTTTGAATGTATTCGAAACTTCATAGGCAAACCTATGGAAATGTAGGGACGCAAAGCTAAAGGGACTAAGGTTATCATAACTATTGTCAGCCAGCTGCCAAAGAGTGTGTAACGCTTTTTGTTAAAATATAAGAAAGTATAAGTTATACACCTATACTTAATATCTTATATTTCTCGCTTAAACGCTTGCCGTCCTTATAGGACGCTGAAGGCGTTTATGCTTGTTAAGGTTTAATAAAAATTAAGTCTTAATTTTTAGGCGACTTTATACGCAATCAAGCTACTCTTTTGGGGTAGTTTTTTTTGTGCCCATTTTTGGGCACTGGAGAGATTCATATGACATCTGGGGGTAAGAAGAGATGAAGAAAATGATTGCGATCGCTACATCGGCGGCCATGTTGGCCAGTTTTTCGAGTGAGGCAGGTTATGCTTTAGCAAGTGAGGCAAGCAAGGTAAATGTAACAAAAACAGTGGCGCAAAGTAAGGTTAACTTATTAAGCAACGCTTCGGTTATTCCGTTTGAGCTGTACGGCAAGGATGCTCTAAATGCCTATAATGAGGTTTTTAGAATGAATCCAGCAAATATTAAATCCATCACAAATAACGGTGGCAACTACTCAGGCTCGCCTATAGCTAAGGCTATGGATGGGGATATGAGCACGCATTGGGAGACTGGCAAACCGAATAGTTCAACGTTTACGAATGAGGTTGTGTTTGTTTTCAATGAGTCCACTGAATTAAATAGAATGGTATACGCGGCTAGGCAATCCGGTGCGAAAGGTAAAGGTTTTGCTCAAGAATTTGAGATCTATGGTTCCACTACCGATGGGGGTGATTTTACGCTCGTGTCTTCTGGAGAATATACAGGCTCAACCGGTGATGTAGTGGAGATTCAGTTCGCACCTACGGCTTTTAAGAGACTTAAATTTGTCTTCAAAAAAGCGAACCAAGATTGGGCGAGTGCGGCTGAGTTTTCTTTTTATAAAGAGGATAGTGTCTCTGCTAAAATGAAAAATTTGTTTACAGATGATACCTTGAGCCAAGTTAGTACTGCCTTTGATACGGCAGAGAAATTAACAGCTTTAGAGAATGAAGTGCAGGCACATCCACTGTATGCGCAGTTTAAAGAAGAGATAGAGAATGCAAAGATCCTTTTGAAGAACCATCAGGTAGAGGCAACGACAGCCAAGGTTTCGAAGCTAAAAGGGTATGGAACAACCTATGAAAATGCCTATAGCCAAGCTTATAGAATGCCGAATGCAAACGTATCAAAAGTAACGGTGAACGGTGGAAGCTACTCAGGTACGAAGCCTGAATATATGCTGGATGACCAGCCCACTACGCATTGGGAAACGAACAAAAACAATGATGCAAGCTTCACGAATGAAGTCGTGTTTGAACTAGCGCAAGCGGAAGTGCTGGACAGAGTGGCTTTTTTGGCTAGAGATAACCGCAAAGGATTCCCAGAGGCTTTTGAAATCTATGCATCAGAGACGAGTAAAGGAGAGACCTTCCAACTTGTATCTAGCGGAACCGCGGTTAGTACCAATGACTTTCTGGAATTTAAATTCGAACCGACGAAGTTTAAAAGATTAAAATTTAAGTTCACAAAAGCTAATATCAACAGACCTTTTGCGGCTGAATTTAGATTTTATACAGAAGATAAAGTAAGCGAAGCTGTAAATGGTATTTTCACAGATGGAACGATGAGTGCGGTTGTGCCTGCTTATAATAGCGTCGAAGCAATCAACGAATTAGAAGAAGCGGCAAAAGTACATCCGCTCTATCCAATCCTGAAAGATTCTTTGGATTTAGCTAAGAAGCTAGTGAATGGTGAAGTTCAAACCGAAGGCACCATCATTGAGGCGGAACAACGTGGAGATATGAAAAAGCATGCGCAGGAAAACCTGAGAATTGGTTTTGGTACGAACAACCAGCCTACAGGTCTCGTTGCAATGCCTGGAGATACGATCAACGTTTATGTGGACGCAGCTTCTAATGATAAGCTACCTTCTTTAGTCTTTTCTCAACAAGAGGCCGCTTGGAATGTTTGGGCTAGAGGTGTGCAATTGCGTCCAGGTAAGAACATTATAACCGTTCCTGAATTTGCTACGAATAGTTATTATGCACATGAAGTGACTAAGGGCGGTACAGTGTATATCGTCAATCCATATACAGCTGAGGAACAAGGGAAAGCGCCATTGATCCGCTTCGAAGGTTTAGAAAAGATTCCTTTTATGACCAAGACCACGGATCCAGAACAATTCAAAACCTTCTTAATCACATACAAACAAAGACTGGACGAAGATAAAGCGGCTCATCCAAATGTTCAAGATCGTAAACTCATAGATGTGGTAGAAATGGCCAGCGATCATGTTATATTCACAGGAACGGCGACGGAGGCGTACAACAAATATATTACGCAAGGAAATAACCCGCTGGACACCGTAACTGGGTATGACACCTGGATGAAGAGCATTTTTGCCTTCTATGGCTTGGATGGCAGTAGCGAGATTCATGATGCCAAGCTAATTCGTGAGAATATTCGCTTGATGCAGCCTTATGGTGCGATGTATGCAGCGGGAGATCATACAGGGATCCAACTTGGAACAGTAGGAACCATGTTAGGTGATTTTAATAAAGCCTATCCGGGCTGGGGACTGAATCACGAAATTGGGCATCGCTTGGCTATGGGTGAACGGGAATATGGCGAAGTAACTAATAATATGGTGTCTATGTTTATGTCTGTCGCAGCGAATTCGATAGATAATCGTATACCGTATGAATCAGATATCTATAAATATGTCCTCGAAGAAAATAAAGTGGTTATGAATCAGCAGGGCTTATTTGCACAACTCGGAGCCTATTGGCAGCTGGAGCTGGCACATCCGGGATACTGGACAGAGCTGACCAAGCTATATCGGGAGCGGAAGGTCACCCTTACCAACGGTGACAATTCCAAGCAGCAGTATTTGGTGGAGTTCTCCTCCGAAGTACTGGGATTAGATTTAAGCAGCTATTTTGCCAGACATGGCTTCACTGTGAATCCTGAGACAAAAGCGAAAGTAGCCAAGTATCCGGCACCGCAAAAGTTATGGTATTTAAATAACTCGGTGATTAATTATGAGGGAACTGGAATGGCGGATAAAAATCTGGCCATTAAGGTTAATATCACACCTAACACCACGGATAGAACGAACACGTTAAGTTTCAGTATAGATAAAGAGCTTAAGCAAGACTTTTTAGGATATGAAGTGTATAGAAATGATGTGTTAGTTGGTTTTACAGGAACTGAGCAATTTGTGGATCAGAATGTAGATGCGAGTATCAACTATACGTACAAGATCGTCGGTTATGATAAAAAGCTGAACCCACTGAAGCCCGTACAGGTTAAAGCCTTTAAGCCAGCCTTGTCTGTTGAAGATCAGCTCACTTTAAAGCTTAATCAAACCTTTGATCCGATGAGCTATGTAAAAGCGGCTAACTATCTAGGAAACGATGTTACTGCAGATGTCTCTCTGAAAGCCAATAACGTTGATGTAACGCAAAAAGGCAACTACGAAATTGTATATGAAGTGAAAAGCGAAGGGGTTACGGAAACGAAAACCACACAGGTTACGGTAACGAGCGACTACGCCTATATTTCCGATCTCAATGCCAAGTCAGTCGTTGTAGGCTGGGGTGTATTAAAGAAAGATAAAGCCGTTTCCGGAGGAATCATAACCCTTGTTCGCCAAGGGTTGGCTGCGACATACGCGAAAGGGATTGGTGTTCATGCCAACTCTGAGGTAGTTTACGATATTGAAGGTAAGGGTTACGACTTCTTTGAAAGCTACATTGGGATTGATCAAGCCATGAAAGGGAAACCTTCCTCGGCTACTTTTGCAGTGTATGTGGATGGAGAACAGAAATTTGAGAGTGATGTTTTCCGGGCAGGAACAGAACATCAATTTGTGAAAATCCCTGTGACTGGCGCAAGAGAGGTGAAGCTGGTTACAACAGATGCTAAGGATGGCAATGCTTCAGACCATACGGTATGGGCGGATGCGAAGTTCTCGAATAATTCAAGCAAACCTACCATTACAGTACCGGAAGAGACAACCTTCGTTAAGCTGAACAGCGAATTTGATGTGTTGAGCGATGTAACAGCTTTTGATACGGAAGATGGTAACTTAATTGGAGCCGTTAAAGTGCATTCAAATGGATTCACATCAAGCAAAACAGGGACTTACAATGTCGAGTTTTCAGTTACAGACTCAGATGGGAACTCCGCTGTGCAGGCCAGAAAGATTGTTATATACAGCGCTAGTAAATACCTGAGTGATATAGATTGGCAATCGGCAAAAACGGATTATAATGTGGTTCGAAAAGATAAGGCTAGCTCTAACAATCCGATTAAGCTGCTGGTAAATGGCGAGGTCAAAGAGTTCGCTAAGGGCTTAGGAACCCATGCCAGCTCTGAAATCGTGTATAATCTGGCAGGTGCAAACTATGAATATTTTGAAACGTATGTAGGGGTTGACAGAAATATCCCTGAGCAAAGCAACTCCAGTGTAATTTTCAAAATCTTTGCCGATGGGGCAGAGGTTTATAACAGCGGTCTGATGAAATTTGGTACAGAAGCCAAGCTTGCGCGGATACCTGTTAAGGGTGTAAGTGAATTGAGGCTGGTGTTAGATAATGCAGGTAACGGAAATGCTTCAGATCACGGTGATTTTGCTGATGCGAAGTTTATGATCTTGAACAATACACCAGAGCTTACCATACCTAAATCTGTCTCAACCAAAGTGGGTCAAGCGATTGATATCAGTGAAAGCTATTCCGCAATGGATTCGGAAGACGGTGACTTGACGGCTCAAGTGAAGGTCACAGGCCAAGAGCAAGTTAAATTCAACCGGGCTGGAAAGTATCCAATCACTTACACAGTAACAGATAGTGATGGAAATACGACCACGAAGATTAGAACTATAGCCGTAGTAGACATGACGGACTTTACGTATCTGACGGATTACGACTGGAATTCTACTCAGAACAGCTATACTGCACCTTTGAAGGATAAATCTATTAGTGCAAATACGCTGAGATTAACAGATGAGAACAATCAGTTAGTGTCCTATGAAAGAGGAATTGGAGCGCACTCTAACTCGACGATTGTATACAATCTAAGCGACAAAAACGCGGACTATTTCACTTCCTATGTAGGTGTAGATAGACAAATGTACGGTTCTGTTGGTTCGGTGAGCTTTGAGGTTTTTGTCGATGGAGAGAAGAAATTCGATAGTGGGGTCATGGGTTCGAGAGATCCGCAGAAATTCATCGAATTGGATATTAATGAAGCAAAAGAACTGAAATTAGTCGTCACAGACGGGGGAAATGGCAACGGATCTGACCATGCTACATGGGGTGGAGCCAAACTACATTTCGCGAATGGAGATCACTTATTCACTAGAGATCTCGAACAGGCGATTGCAGCGGCTAAAGCAATTTCTCTAGAAGGCTTCACACCTGAGAGCATCGCGGCATTTACGTCCAGCCTCTCGACAGCAGAGACAGTGTTGGCTAACTCTTCTGTTACGCAAAGTGAAGTAGACGAAGCTGTAGCAGCGTTGCAACAAGCAACCGAAGGTTTGGTCCAAATAGATCTTACGCAACTGATTACTGTGGCGGACCCGTATTTAAGTGCTTCGATCAAGACTACATTGGGCGTAACTGGAGAATTAACATTAGGTGATATGTATAACCTTACAACGTTAACCAGCGAAACCAGAAGAGCCAGATCCTTGGGAGGTTTGCAGTACGCGAAGAACCTAGAGACACTTGATATTACTGGAAATGAAATTACAGATTTCTCCCCATTACAAGGATTAACTAAACTAACGAGCTTATTGGCCGACCCACAAATGGTAGAGGTAGGAGAATTTAAGGGACCTGTAGTTGAAGTGGCCAATCTGGTGAAAGGGCTCGATGGCAGCAAAGTGATCCCTAATTCAGCTGGGGTAAGAAACACTAGAACATCTAAAGAAATTGTGTTTGATATGAAGGAATGGGCTGCTAATCCGGATGTGTTCACTATTGACCTATCAAACGAGGAGAAAGGAACTTACATGCTGGGGTTAACTTACCAAGTCGCAGGTAATCTCGTGCAAATCATTTCTTTTATTGATAATAATTAAATTCCCAAGAAAGCAGGCGGATTGTGGTCTCTATAACCATGGTTCGCCAGTTTTTAAATGAGGGGTTTTTATGTAAAAATATCCATTTTGTCATATGACAAAAGAAATGACAACGCTCACTATAAGCGGTGTAGTCTTTTAACTATACTTAATCAGAAATGCGCCAAATTTAAATGAATACTCCAATTGAAGCTTTTTATACAAAGAAGTAAATAATGTATGCGGTTTAGAGGGAGGTGTTTCTGTGAAAATCATCATTGTAGATGATCATCCTTTAGTTAGAAGAGGGCTGGCATCTGTCATTGCAATGCAATCGGATATGCAATTTGCCGGTGAAGCTACGAATGGTCCGGAAGCACTTGATGTGATTGAAGAGACAAAGCCAGACATTGTCCTCATTGATCTTAAACTTGCTGATGAATCAGGACTGGATGTCATTAGGATAGCACGTACCCGCGGCATTGTTAGTAAATTCATACTGTTGACTTCCTCTGCGAGCAGAGAGGATTTTTTGAGGGCTGAAGAAGTATTGGTAGACGGATATGTTCTGAAAGAGGCACTGCCGGAGGAATTACTGTTTGCTATCCAGTTGGTGTACAAAGGGAGAAAATACTATGATCCTGGTCTAATGGAAGAAAAGATGCGAATGAGCGCCGGCAGTCCAACAGATGAATTGACACCAAAAGAGAAGGAAGTCCTGATTCAGCTTGGACAAGGTGCTTGCAATAGAGTGATTGCCACACGTCTTTTTATCAGTGAATTTACGGTGAAGAAGCATGTCAGTCAGATTTTAGCGAAGCTGCAGGTTACTGACCGGACACAGGCGGCATTGTGCGCGAACGCGATAGGATTAACGAAATATGAAATGTCTTATGAGTAGAACGGCAAGATCAGATGTTATAATGGCTTTAACTACTTTGTGATATTGAGTATTCTGTCTAATTGTAATTAGGGAGTGCTGTTGATGTTTGAATTGCCAGGATACCAAACCTTAGATCTGATAGATAATACCGCAGATATCAGGTTATACAGACTCCTACGTCAAGAGGACGGCCTAAGAGTTATCGCTAAGACAACAATAGGAGAATATCCGGGAGCTGCCATGGTCGATGCTTTTCGTCATGAGTATGACATGCTTAAGCGACTTTGCGGTCGTGGTGCAATAGAGCCGTACAGTTTGGAAATTATGGCGGACCGACCAGTCCTTCTCTTAAAAGATATAGAGGGGAGTACCCTTGGGCAGATCCTGCGTATGCCTGTTAATTCACTGGGTCTTCCAGCGCTAATTCGAATCGCTACAGCTATTGCTGATTGTCTTATGCAAATTCATCGTGAAAAAATAACACTAAATGAACTAACCCCCGCTCATCTAATCGTCAATCCCATTACTTTTGAAGTGAAATTTATTGATATAAGAATGTGTTCTACCGAAAACACCACGAGTCCTTTGTCACCGTTAGGCGGCCGGCCCGATGTTCTGCTTCCTTATATCGCTCCAGAACAAACGGGACGAACCGGAGTCAAACCGGATTACCGTTCTGACTTTTATTCGCTGGGGATCATCCTGTATGAATGTCTCTCGGGCAGCCGCCCCTTTGAGCTGCATGATGTTGTTGATATTGTATATCGTCATCTTGCAGATACACCTGAGCCTCTGCACCGCAGGTTCCCCACTATCCCTCTATCGGTCTCTGATATTGTTGGTAAATGCATGGAGAAAATGCCTGAAGCGAGGTATGCCAGCGCGTTTGGCATTAAATCGGATCTTGAGGAATGTCTATCCCGTCTAGAAGAATCCGGGCATATTGAGCCTTTTCCACTAGGAAGCTGGGATATCCCAGAGCGCTGGATGGTATCAGGACGCTTCTATGGAAGACATCTTGAGCAACAAAGCTTAAGGGAAGCACTGCAACGAGCATCACAAGGTGCCGTAGAGACGGTTTGGATTAGCGGGGAGAGTGGTATCGGCAAAACAACCTTTCTGAAGGAGACCCTTACAAATACAGTCTCTTTGGATGGTTTCTTCGCCAGAGGCAAATTCGAATCCCGACATACCTCACTCCCTTATGGCATCTGGCATCAAGTCTTAGAAGAGTTGGTTAGTCAGCTGCTGATGGAAACAAAGCTGCAGGTGGAGGTTTGGAGGCTGCGTATTCTACAGGCAGTGGACAATTACGGTCAGTTGCTGATCGATTTTGTTCCTAAGCTTGAACTCTTGATTGGCCCACAACCCTCCGTACCTCCACTGCCACCGCTGGAAGCTCAGCATCGCTTTCAATTAATCATGAGCCGATTTATTCAACTCTTTCCTCATGAGGATCATCCTTTGATCTTGGTATTGGATAATTTGCAATGGGCTGATGATACGTCGCTGCAATATCTCACTTCGCTTATAGAGGATACGGCAACGACTCATCTGCTAATCGTGCTTTCCTATCGCAATCGGGAGATTACAAGGCTGCACCCGCTCAGTAGGCTGGAAAAACATCTGATTGACCGCAACGTAGCCATGAGCAGAATTTCTTTACAAGCGCTTGAACTCACCGATTTAAAACAACTGCTACTTGATGTTATGCGTTACGAGGCAGCTGACTTGGACGAGCTGGCGCGCGTGCTGCTTCATAAGACAGATGGAAACCCGTTATTTATTAAGCAATTCCTTCAAGATTTGATAGATGACCAGCGAGTGGAATTTGATGAGAATATTCGAAGCTGGAAATGGGATCTCCAGCGTATTACTGAATTGAATGTACCCGATAACGTAGCTTCATACCTTTCAAGTAAATTGCAACAATTTCCTGAACAGACGGTATGTGCACTTAGTAGAGCCGCATTTATAGGCAGCCTATTTGATTTACGTACACTTGCTGATATTACGGAGACACCGATAGAGACATTGAACGATGCGTTGGCGGTTGCTGTACATGGGCGCTTGTTGCAGCCCGTTAACGGGGAGGAATATCCGCATTATAAGTTCCAGCACAACCGCATTCATCAGGCAGCATATACTTTTATTTCCGAAGAGGAGCGTTCCGAGCTGCATTGGAGGATTGGTCTGTTATTGCTAGGCCGAGGCCCGCTTAGTGAAGGAACGACTCTATTCGAAGCTGTCCATCATTTGAATCAGGCACTTACATGGTTAGACCGCCCTGAAGAGAGGCTTCAACTAGTAGAGCTGAACTTACAGGCAGGGATAAAAGCGAAGCAAACAACCGCACATGAGACAGCCTTGCAATATATGCTTCAGGCAACGTCATTATTAGAGGAGCAGAGCTGGGAGGCGCATTATGGGCTGACCTTCCGGGTATTCCGTGAGAGGGCGGAGCTCGAATATTTATGTTCCCATTTTGATACGGCTAATGAATTATTCCATCTGTTAATTGATAAAGCTACGACAAATATGGATAAGGCTTACGTCTACGTAATGAAGGTGCAGTTGGAAGCAAGTAATGATAACCATGAAGAGGTGATCTCCTTAGGCCAGCATACCTTATCGTTACTGAAAGTGAAGCATCAATTTGATCCTGGTTATGCTCAATTGACGCTTCAATGGTTACGATTGCGGCATAGACTCAAGAAGGTCTCACTCGAATCGCTTACTCTTTTACCTCCAATGACTGATGAAGCACGTAGAATCGCAATGTCTACTTTAGATCATTCAAGTAATGCTTGCTTCTACGTCAATCGAGAAGGGTGGCTCGCTTCTTCCTTCACCATGATTGAATTAACGCTTGATTATGGGATGACTCCGGAGGCTTCCATTGGATTCATAGGTTATGCAATGTTTCAATACTATTACTTCCGTAATGATGAAGAGACATTCAAATGGGCCATGCTGGCGTTCAGCTTATCCGAACCCTATCCGAAACAGCATATGACAACCTTAGCCGCGTTCGCCATGTGCTACGATAGCTGGCGGCATTATGATCCCGCTATGCTCCATACGTTTACCGAGAAAGCTGGTAAAGTAGGACTGGAATCAGGTGACTTATGGAAGGGCAACCAGAATGTGTTGATCAACTGTGCCTCCCTTTTGCAATTTGGTCATCCTCTCGGCGATATCTATGAGCGGTTAATTACTCATTCCGGTGATTTGCTGCGCCATAACAACAGTCTTCATTGTAAGCAGGCTATTGTAGCAGCGGCCATTCTTGTTCGCTTGACAGGTTATCGCTCTATAGATGATCCCTTTCCCATCGCGGAGATTAGCGAGCCTGCTTTTGCACAGTCGGTTCATGGGGACACCTTTGATTTTATACAAGAAATGGTCTGGATCTATCAATATTTGACGGGCTATGTATTTGGGGAATACCGGGAAGCCAGTGAGGCATTAGCCAAATCAGCGGCCATTATAAAATCACGCGAAGATGGCTTAGACAGTCCCATGCAGATCATGTATGAATGTTTAGTCTGGGCTCAGTTGTATGAGGAATATAACGCTGAAGAGCAACGTACATATCGGGCAAAAATGCGTAAATGCTTGAAGAAAATGAAAAAGCTTGCCAGGCGTTGTCCGGGGAATTATCAGCATAAATATCTGTTAATGAAGGCTGAGTTAACTCGTCTATCGCGAGATCCCCGCCAAGCTGAAGCATTGTATGAGCAATCCATTGAGAATGCTCGGGTCCACGGTCATATTCACGATTTAGCGATGGCAGCGGAATGTTACGGTAAATATGGGCTTCGTCATGGCAAAATGCATCTGGCAAGAATCTATATGACTGAGGCCTATGAGGCTTATCTGCAATGGGGCGCAAAGGCTAAAGCGGCTGACCTGGAGCAGCAGCATCGCCATTTGCTGCATATTAAACGAGAGCCCGGGCTCGATCGTGTGGATTCCCTTTCTGTGGTAATGTCTGCCCAAGCATTATCGGGCGAGATGGAGATGAGCCGATTATTGGCCACGCTGATGCGAATCATGCTCCACAATGCTGGGGCAGAATATGGGGCTGTTATTTTTGATCATGACGGCAAATGGATGGTGGAAGCTTATGGGACCTCAGAAACCCAGCATATCGAATCTGTTCCACTTGGGGAAGAATCGGGGTTGGTCCCGGCAGCGATTATTGCTTACGCGGCAAGAACACAAGAACAGGTTGTATTACATGATGCACTCAGTGAAGGAATATTTACCCGTAATACTTACGTTAGGAATAATAGACTGAAATCGGTTCTATGTCTCCCCATCATGAATCAGAATAAATTGGTTTGCCTGCTCTATTTGGAGAATAATCTATCACCGGGTGTATTTACTCCAAGCAGACTCGATGTGCTCAAGCTGCTTGGTTCACAATGCGCAATCTCAATCGCTAATGCCAAGCTGTATTCGGGAATCCAATATCTCAAAAAAAATCTGGAGGATCAGGTGGTAGAAAGAACTCGTAGCCTGGAGCGTTCGATGCGTGAAACATCTGCGGCTTTGGCCGAAGCTACTGTTTTTGAGGAACGCAATCGTATTGCCCAAGAGATTCATGATATTGTCGGGCATACCCTTACATCGACGATTCTGCAGATTGAAGCTGGCAAGCGGCTGCTTCAGAAGAAGGAGATAGACAGCGGCTTTCAGCGTCTGGCTGAGGCCCAGGATCTTGTGCGGCATAGCTTGAATGAAATCCGCGGCTCTGTCCATATGCTGAAAGAGGACAGGTATTCTGATTTAACCGTGATGCTGAAGCAGTTGATTCGAGATACAGAACGCAATGCAGGCGTTGTTGTTCATGCAGTTATTTACGATCTGCCGGAAGCCATGTCAACAGCCTATAAAAAGGCAATCTATCATGCTTTGCAGGAGGGCTTAACTAATGGGATCAGACATGGGAAGAGTGTGGAGTTCCATTTTAGTCTGGAGTCTGTTGGAGCGAACTTGCAGTTTAGACTCAAGGATTGTGGGCTAGGGATGGGTCCAATCGTGATGGGATTTGGACTTAGGACGATGAAGGAACGGGTTGAGCAGCTGGGAGGCAGCTTATCCATCGATTCAGAAATGGATGAAGGCTGTTTACTGGAGATTGATCTGCCCATGCGAAGGGTTGTGGATAGAACATGAGTAAAATAAAAATTGTAATTGCCGATGATCAATTGTTGACGCGGGAAGGACTTCGCACCATTTTGGATCTGGAAGATGATATGGAAGTGGTTGGTGCTGCCAAGAATGGAGAAGAAGCTTGCGAGATGGTTGAGGCACTCCAGCCTGATCTGGTGCTGCTCGATATTCAAATGCCAGTTATGGATGGCCTTAGCGCCTTGAAACGAATAAAGCAGATTCGGCCGAACATCTTCATTCTGATTCTGACTACTTTTATAGAGACTGATTATATTGTAGAGGGAATGGCCTACGGAGCAAGCGGTTATATGCTGAAGGACATGGATGCAGATAAAATGATCGCTTCGATTCATGATACGTTATCCGGGCAATTTATTCTGCCAGCTCCGGTAGCAGCCAAACTGGCATCGAGGATGAACAGGTTAACAGAGGACTATGAACACTGGCAAAGATCGGGTCTGGATCGTATCAGTCTGACAGAACGGGAAGAGGAGCTGGCACAGCTCATTATCCGGGGACTGAACAACCGTGAAATCGCCGATACATTACATATTGCGGAAGGTACGGCGCGCAATTATATTAGCAATCTTTACAGCAAATTAGAAGTGGTTGATCGGGCCCAAGCAATTGTGCGACTGCAGGCTATTTTGTAATAATTGTTGCTGTTAACGAATTACTGTCGGGGCCAAATATTCAAACAGCGGGAGATTCCTCAGTATTCCAAATGTAACGGTCAGAATCAACATTATAGCCATAATTGCCTGGCTAAGAGGCCGGATTTGCTTTTTATTAGTAATCCAATACAACATATACAGAGGTGCTAAAATAAACAGCAACGGGTTAAATCTAAACGCTTGAATAACGTCGAACTTCAGCAAGGAAAGAATAACTCTTGTGACTCCACATCCGGGACAATACAATCCAGTCCATTCATGAAATGGACAAGGGATACTAATATTGGTTAAGGGTATCCATGCTTTGAGATAAACTACGCCGACGAGACTTAAGGACACACCCCAAAATAGTTTAGGATGTGTCCTTTTATAAATCGTAAACTTATACCAGTTTATTAACATCGGATTGTACCAAGGCATACGTGACAATACCCAGACCAAAGAGTGTCAGGATCACATAAAGCACTGAATTATCTGACGGGTATTGGCCGCGCTGTCTTTGAGCTTCAGCAATATGTTTACCTACCTGATAGGCCCAAATGAAGCTCCAGATCCCGCACGTAACCAACGTTAGAAGGAAATGTTTTCCTCCTGTAAATGTATAGTCTCCACTCAGTTCGCCTACCTCATTGGTTAGAACAATAAACCAATAGATTGTATAGAGCCCACATGTAATTAATGACAAAATAATGGCGAATGCAACACTTCTGCGACTAATCATTACTCACTCTCCTATGTATTTACATAAAAATTCGACATTTCCATCTTATTGAATTAGGAAAAAATATACAAGACAATATTTGAGAATTACTGTCCGCTGTCGAAATCTAGACAAACTTACTGCTGATATCTAGTGGAAACCTTACCAAATATGAAATATACTTTTGAGGCTATGCACTGGAACCACAACTAGATTTACATTAACGAATGGAGGACACTTTGATGTCAACTTTGCCAAATTGCCCGAAATGTAATTCAGAATACACTTATGAAGATGGTAGTTTGCTCGTCTGCCCGGAATGTGCGCATGAGTGGAGCCTCGACACAGAGGCTGAAAGCAGGGAAGAGAACAAGGTTGTCAGAGATGCCAACGGAAATATTTTAAATGATGGAGATGCTATAACTATTATTAAAGACCTTAAAGTAAAAGGAAGCTCATCCGTTCTGAAGATAGGAACAAAGGTGAAAAACATCCGTTTAGTGGACGGAGATCATGATATTGATTGCAAAATCGATGGTTTTGGAGCTATGAAATTAAAGTCCGAGTTTGTTAAAAAGATCTAAAAAATAAGAATCAGCTTAACTTCAACAGAAGTAGGCTGATTCTTTATTTTAAACGTTATCTATTAATCTCAACAATCTGATTTCGTCCGGCATTTTTTGCTTGATATAAGGCTTTGTCCACTGATTCGAATAAATCATTTAGTTGATTGGTCAGGCTTTCTGTATATTGTGCTGCAAAATTACTAATGGACAGCAGTCCCATACTAACAGTAATCGAGAGGGAATGAGCAACATCCTCTACATGTACTTTATTAGCTTCTATTATAGATTTGATATGTTTTGCTAAGTGGTTTGCTTGTGTTTGATCTGTATTTGGTAAGTAAATGATAAATTCTTCTCCGCCATAACGCGCCAGAACATCCGTCTCCCTCAACGTTTTCTTAATTACCTCTACCGTGCTGCAAATGACGACATCACCGATTAAATGGCCGTAATTATCATTCACTGTTTTGAAAAAGTCGATATCCAGAAGGATGATAGCAAAAGGCTGCTTGAGTTTCATATTTTCTATGATCTCATGCTCTAAGTGCAGCGTTAAGTAATGACGATTATAACAACCGGTTAGGCTGTCCGTTATGGCCATCTGCTTAAGTTTTTGGTTAGTCTGCGATAATTCATCCTGGATTTCAGTTAATGCAGCATTACGCTCTTGCAGGGTCTCGTTCTGGTGATTGGTCTCGGCTATGAGGCGATGCAGCTCGCTTCTGTCCTGAAAAGTGAGAATGCGTCCAACCCTGATTCCACCTACCACAATCGGCGCCGCAGTAATGTTAATGTATGCATCGAGTGAGGTGTAGAATAGTTCAACCTCAGTCCTCTCCATGGGCTGGTTCAAGTATGTATGAAGGAATAAATCGAAAGCTCCGGAAGTTTGCTCTATGGGTGCGATGGTCGACACGTCAAAGTGAGCACCGATTTGCAGATGGATTTTTGGAAAAAGCGAGCGATTGATTTCTACTACAGTCTCACTATCATCCAGTACAAGAATTCCTTCTGTAATGGTGTCAATGATATCCTGATGGGCGATGGTTACGAGATCAAATATTTTATCCCGATGGATAGCAATTACGAAAAAGATTGCCGAGATTAAGATCCCCAGAGAGGTTAGCCCTGGAATAACTGGATCAGATTTAAGCAATATCACATTAAGAAAAACATCCAATAAAATAAATACCGTTAGCACCAGCACCCCTTTGAGCACATGAGCAACTTGTTTTTTGATCCGCTGTGTAGTGTTTGAGACTAGCGCTGAATAGATGATATACAGAGAAATCATTACGCTGGTGGTTAAGAAGATAATAAGCAGCCAAAAAATCGGACCATAATATCTTTCGATATATCTGCCGTTCATAGGGAGAACAAAACTTCCGTTTGGATTGGCGATCACCCCTACTAAGATCAAAGCTGCGAGAATGTATAGGATCAATGTGTTCTTTTTTCGAAGAAGATGTGAATTCCCGGTGAGTAGTACCGTGAACAGAAGCCAGCCAATCGTTAACAGAACCGAGTCGATAAAAGCGAGCTTTACATAAAACAATTGAAACTTGGGATCGTCGGTCGTTTTGATAGCGAATTGGCAGAAGGGCCATAACATCATAGTAAAATGAAAAACTAAGTATGCTTTATGTAGGTTAGTGATAGTTACAGACGCAAATATGTAGATGAACAAAGCGAACAAAACAAAAAATAATAACAAATCAATCCATGTCATGATATTCATTTCAGTGACACCTTCTCCCACCCGGTTAACAGTTCTTTCATGTTACCTTGAATTTTATTCGTTTGCCATATGATTATTTGTTCTACGACAACCGCTATTTGTTTAAGAGTCTTTCAACATATTCCTTCAAAATCCTCTATTTGTAAGCGTGGTTTTGCAAATTTTAAGGATGAGTTTCCCGGGAAACTGGGGTTGGACAGAATGACTAGCTTTTTTAACCTTAACTTGTGTTATAATCAAACAAACAATTTAAAGAGGAAATTATAGTTAAGGGGGATTTGTAAGTGGAAATAGGAATAAGCACGTTCGTAGAAACAACACCGGATGTTCAGACGGGTGAAGTGATAAGTCATGCGCAGCGATTGCGCGAGGTTGTAGAGGAGATTGTGCTTGCAGATCAGGTGGGTTTAGATATATTTGGCGTGGGCGAACATCATCGCAAAGATTATGCGGCGTCTTCTCCAGCAGTTTTACTGGCTGCGGCGGCCTCACAGACGACACGGATTCGGCTAACCAGTGCGGTTACAGTACTTTCCTCTGATGACCCCGTACGTGTGTTTCAGGATTTCGCTACCCTGGATGGAATCTCGAATGGACGCGCAGAGATCATGGCAGGCCGGGGTTCTTTTATTGAATCGTTCCCGCTGTTTGGGTATGATTTGAATCATTATGATGAGCTGTTCGATGAGAAGCTGGACTTGCTGCTCAAAATACGGGAATCCGAAAAAATAACCTGGAGCGGCGTGCACCGTCCTGCCATTAATAATCTGGGGATTTATCCGCGTCCCGTGCAGAATCCATTGCCAGTATGGATTGGCAGCGGAGGAAATACAGAATCCGTAATTCGTGCAGGCCTACTAGGGTTACCGCTTGTGCTGGCTATCATTGGCGGCAGTCCGCTACAGTTTGCTCCGCTCGTGAAGCTCTATAAGAAGGCTGCAGCGCAAGCAGGACATGATGTATCGAAGCTGCCCGTTGCTTCGCACTCACACGGCTTCATTGCAGAGGACAATCAGCAGGCTGCCGATATGTTCTTCCCTTCTACACAAGCTAGTATGAATGTTATTGGCCGGGAACGCGGATGGGGTCAATACACCCGTGCAAGCTATGATGCGGCGCGTAGATTTGAAGGTGCCTTGTATGTAGGTGACCCAGAGACCGTTGCTGAGAAAATCATTCACCTGCGCAAGCAAGTAGGCATCACACGTTTTATGCTGCATGTGCCGCTTGGCACAATGCCTCATAAGGATGTAATGAGAGCCATTGAGCTATTGGGTACCCAAGTAGCACCCATTGTTCGCGCTGAGATATCGAGATGGGAAGCAGAGGTTGAAGCTAAGTAGTAACTATGATCTTACTTAATTATTGAAGCTGTTGATAATGGAGGAGGAGATGGATATGACAGAGCACACTATAGCGAGCAGACTCGAAGCATTAGGGGTTGTCCTGCCCGAGGCTAGTGAACCGGCGGCAAAATACGCTAACTACGTAATTGTTAATGGTTTATGTTTTGTGTCGGGAAAAGGACCAGCGGGCCATCCCAAAGGAAAGCTGGGACAAGATTACACTACCGAGGAAGGCTACCATTTTGCACGTTTAACGGGTATAGAAATCCTTGCCGTCCTGAAGACAGCTTTAGGTTCTTTGGACAAAGTGAAAAGAGTAGTCAAAATTCAAGGCTTCGTTAATGCAGATCCCCTTTTTGAAGAACATCATAAAGTGCTTAACGGTTGTTCAGATTTAATGCTTGAGGTGTTCGGAGACAAGGGTGTTCATGCTCGTTCTGTATTGGGTGCTGTTTCTGTAAGGGATAATCTTCCGATCATTATTGATTCCATTTTTGAAGTTGAGGAACCTGTCTAGCCGGCTCCATGAGGCATATTTAAAAAGAGGACTATGATACCGAAAGGTGATCGTAGTCCTCTTTTTTTTAGGTGCTTATGCCGTAGGTAGATGCTTACCCCAAAATTTGTAACAAAACTAATCGCCCTTTTTTTAGTAACAATAGGTGTACATATCAATCAACGAGGTGATGACATCATGAAATTTCAAAAGAAAGCTATGTTACTTTTACTACTTACATCTATGCTCTATACTGCTCCGGCCTATGCGGCGACAACGCCTCAGACTCCGGTTACAGCCGTCTATCTGGATGATCAACAGTTACAATTGGGGGCTCAGCCCTTGTTAGTAAACGATACAGTACTAGTCCCTATGCGCAAGTTATTTGAAGCTCAGGGGGCAAAGATTACTTGGAATAATGATACCAAGACCGTTAAGGCAACCAAGGGAGACCTGGTGCTGACCTATCGTATTGGTGATCAGGCAGCGAATAAAAATGGCCAGTCCTTAAGTGTAACGGTTCCCGGCCAGATTGCCGGCGGTTATACGATGATGCCACTGCGTTTTGTCAGCGAAGCTTTGGGCAGCACTGTGAAGTGGGATACCACTACTCGTGCCGTTCGTATCTACTCGGCACTGGATTACGATACGACAATTCTGTATGGGGTTAACCTGCGAAGTTTGCCAGACTCGTCAGCCCAATCAACGGTGCAGCAAATGTTGTCAGCAGGAGATAAGGTACATGTGGTTAGAGAAGTAGATGCTTTATGGTTAGAAGTACGAACACAGGATAACAAGAGTGGCTATATATCTGCTAAACCCAAATATAGCAATTATACTAGTACGACTCTTGTAGAGCGGCAGGGAAGCGAGCTGCTTGCTTACGGAGAAAAATATCTGGGAACACCTTATGAATTTGGTGCTGCTACTGACCAGACGTCTACCTTTGACTGTTCTTCCTTTGTAGGACATGTATTTAAGGATGTGTTGGCAATTGACCTGCCACGTGTCTCTTACAATCAGGCTAAAGAGGGCAAAGAGGTTGGAATTAACGAGCTGCGCAAAGGGGACCTGTTATTCTTCAGTGCACGAGGACTCGATATTGGGCATGTGGCGATTTACGCGGGAAATAATCAGATCCTACATACGTACTCCAAGGAGCTTGGCGTTCATTATGAAGCCTTAAGTGACAAGTGGAAGAAACGTTTGGTCACGGCTCGCAGATTGTTTTAGCTAGGTAATAATTAGGCTATAATTATCACGGTGTGGAAAAGTTGAAATCCCCTCTCCATTAAAATTTATTTGCAGGCATAAAGACGGTTTTTGAGTCTCTTTTCCGTCTATGTTATGAGCTTGATGTTAAGGAGGAAAATAGTGACTTGTACGGACGCAGAACTGGTAGATAAGGTGTGTAAAGGTGACATGGATGCATTCAGTGTACTTATCGGCAAATATTCCAATGCAGTATACGGGGTTGCTTATGGTAAATTGGGTGATTTTCATACCGCACAAGACATTGCCCAAGAGGTTTTTGTTAAAACCTATCGCAAATTACCTAACTTAAAGGAGCCTGAGAAACTCGCCAGTTGGTTATATGCGGTTACTGCACGGGAATGCATGGATTGGTTTAGGTCAAATAAAAAGAAAACTGCTTACGAATTCATGCAAAAAATGGAGGTTCCGCAGCCAGAATCTACCGAAGACCAGTTGCTCAGAAAAGAACTCCAGCAAGATGTGTGGAAAGCCTTAAACACCCTATCAGAAGCTAACCGTATAGTCACAATTCTCTACTATATCGACAATTACAAGGTTAGGGAAATCGCCGATTTCCTTGATTTATCCAGCGAAGCTGTTGAGAGTAGACTCCGCAGATCAAGAGCGATCTTAAAAAGGGAGATGTTGAGTACAGTGAATAATAATCTTAGTGAAAACAAATTACAGGACGAATTTAAGAAGAGAGTCTTTCAGGATGAAAGAATGACTGAAACGAATTTTCGTCGTGTGGCTATGGGCCAGAGTGAATTTGATGATATTGATATGCATAAAACAAACTTCTCCAATGTAAATATGGAGGGGACCGGATTCGATAATATTAATATGAGCAGTACTACCTTTAATGACATCAATATGCATTCTGTTAAGTTTAATGAAGTGGGGCTGTGGGAAATAGAGGTTAGTAATAGTGAACTAGGGGAGGCTTATTTCCACGATATTCATTTGTACGGTAAAGGCAATAAGTTTGAGCGATGCCAGCTGAACGGGACATCCTTTGTAGATTGTGATCTTTCGAATGTGGATATAAGAGACTGCAATCTTTCAGGCGTCACAGTAAATGGGATTTCATTAGAGCTATTGTTAGACAGCTATAATAAAAGGAAATAGACTATATAAATCATAGATTTAATCGGAAACCACTTCTTTCTAGGAGTGGTTTTTGAGTTTAGGGTATAATGGATGAAGAGTGTACAGCACAACCTATAGGAGTGAAAAATAGATGAAGCGCATCACCATTTTAATTGCGGATGATGAGGCGGAAATTGCCGACTTGGTGGCCTTGCATTTGCAAAAAGAGGGGTATCATATCCTCAAAGTGTCCGATGGAAGGGCAGCGGTACAAGCCATTGAGTCGCAAACGATAGATTTGGCGATTCTGGATATTATGATGCCGGGGCTGGATGGTTACGAGGTCACCCGCCATATTCGGGAGCATCATCATCTGCCGATTATTTTTCTGAGTGCTAAAACTTCCGATCTTGATAAAATCACCGGACTGGTTATGGGCGCAGATGATTATATGACCAAACCGTTTAACCCAATGGAGCTGGTCGCCCGGGTCAATTCCCAGTTGCGGCGCTCTATACAATTCAGTCAGCCCGCTGCCATACCTAAATCGGTGCTAGAGGTTCGGGGATTGATGATTTCACCGGATGAGCATACGGTTACTCTTTATGGTGAGGTTATTGAGCTAACTCCAAAAGAGTTTGATATTTTGCATTTATTGGTCAGTCATCCCAAGCAGGTGTTTAGTGCGGAGAACATTTTTCAACAGGTATGGGGCGATGCTTATTATGAGAGTGGGAACACGGTCATGGTTCATATCCGTACCTTGCGCAAAAAGCTCGGTGAAGACATCAATAAGAATAAATTCATTAAGACGATCTGGGGCGTTGGATATACTTTTAATGGGTAAAGCCAGTGAGATTTATTTATTTTAAGAAAAACTTTATATTTGTCCTGCTTTTTCTTTAAAGTGTCTTCGTTATTCTATTCCTATCAAGGAAATGGGAGGACATTGCTGATGAAGAAGTGGGGCTTTTTGGCGTTGGTTGTGTTGTTGCTTGGGTATGCAGCGGCTCGTTATTTACCGAATACGGGTAATTTAGGATACGATGATAAGATTCGCAAAGAATCTATTAGAAATAACAATAGCTTAGAGGTAGTAACACAAGATCAAGTGTATCAAGGGGATTTGTTGCTGGTGAACAAACAATACCCGGTACATGAGGATAGTGTGAAGTCTGATATCGTGACCTTATATGAGCAGGCGGATCTGGTGCAGGGTTATGGGCTGCTGGATACCTCGATTCGTTTGTCTGAAAGTGTAGCGCATAAATTCAATAAGATGGTCAAAGCTGCCGAAAAAGAGGGTGTGAATCATTTTTTAATTAGCAGCGGGTACAGGGACTTTGAAGAGCAAGAGAAATTATATCAGGAAAAAGGTTCGGACTATGCTTTACCGGCGCAATATAGTGAACATAATTTAGGATTATCTCTGGATATCGGGTCGTCCCAATCAGAAATGAGTAAAGCGCCTGAAGGAAAATGGCTGCAAAAAAATGCCTGGAAATACGGCTTTATTCTCCGCTATCCGAAAGACAAAACCGAGATTACGGGGATAAAATATGAACCCTGGCATTTCCGTTATGTAGGGTTGCCGCACAGCGCCATTATTCATGAGAAGGGGCTTGTGCTAGAACAATATTTGGATTTCTTGAAAGAGAACAAAGAGATTTCAACAACAGTAGACGGCAAAGCTTATACAGTAAGTTATTTTCCGGTATCCAAATACACTACGATCAAAATTCCACAGGAAGGGCAATATATGACGTCAGGCGATAACATGGATGGCATAATTGTTACTACATATTAATGACTAAAGAGCCGAAAAAAAAGTCTGCTATAAACCTTTTGCTGGCAGCGATATTTATCGTCTATATGTATTTTTTAATCCGAATTATTTTATTTAAAGGTGCACCGGTGAACTTATTATCGCTTTGGGAGCAAGCGGGACGTATGTTTGAACATCCAGACCGGATTTTTAATCGGCGAGGCAACTATATCCCTTTTAAGGAGATCTCCCGGGGGATGGACGATCTGTCGCTTTCAGATCCTTTTTCATCGATTAATTTAGTAGGGAATTTGTTGGCCTTTATTCCGTTTGGGATCTTGGTGCCCATGCTGTTATCGCAAAAAGTAAGGCTGTTTCGAAGAGTTTTCTTCCTCTCGCTGGCGCTGAGCTTCTGTTTTGAATTCACACAATTAGTATTGTATATCGGCACCTTTGATGTGGATGATCTTATTTTGAACACTGGCGGCGGGGTGGCTGGTTACTGTATCTATAGACTGTTGACTTCTTTCGGATGGATTGCATCTATATCAAAGCGGTGTTAGTATTTGTGGATATAGATCTAGGGTAGAAGGGGCATGGTATGAAAAAGCGTATTTCGGATATTGTTTCCATCATTGTAGGAGCTTTGTTATTCTCCTTGGCCGTTAATTTGTTTGTGATTCCGAACGAGTTCGGTGAAGGCGGGGTCACGGGACTGACTATGATTACTTACTATTTGTATCAGTGGTCACCCGGTATTGTTAGTTTGATTCTTAACGCTTTATTATTAATTGTGGGGTACAAATTTCTAGACAAAACTACGACGGTATACACGATTATTGCGGTGTTTTTCAATTCGTTATTCCTGATTCTTACGAAAAATTGGAATATTGGCAGCGATGAGTTGATAATTAATGCAATATTCGGGGGTATCTTCTCAGGTGTGGGTATCGGGCTAATTATACGAGTGGGTGGAACGACTGCAGGGTCAACCATCATCGCCAGAATTCTACATAAATATTTGGACTGGAATGTTAGTTACGCGCTACTGCTCGTCGATTTAATTGTGGTGTTCGCTTCGTATTTCATCATTGGAGTACAAAGTCTGATGTTTACGATCGTGATGCTCTATGTAGCCACTAAGATAATGGACTTTATTATTGAGGGAGTGAACCCTAAGAAGGCTGTTACGATTGTATCCCAAGAGCAGGACAAAATTGCTGAACAGGTTAATGGAATTATGGATAGAGGCGTCACAGTAATATATGGCCGTGGGTACTATACCAAGACACCTAAAGAGCTGCTGTATATTGTGATTAGCAAGCAGGAAGTGACTATGCTTAAGAAAATCGTCAAATCCATTGATAAAGAGGCGTTTATTACCATCCACGATGTAAGAGATGTATTCGGAGAAGGTTTTGTGGAGCTGTCAAAATAATAAGATAAAAAGCTATCCCGGAAGCTATTATGGCTGCTTGGATAGTTTTTTTTGATTTCGGGTGCATTATTGTGATGGATATCATTGCAATTGTTGAATCGTTCACATTTTTTCAATTTCCCGTGTGATTGAACGCACACTCCGGCATGTGCAGCTTCTATATGCTTTTTATAGAGGAATTAATTTATTGCAGGAAAGAGGGTATTTAGATGTTAGATCAACAAACCATTGAAATCATAAAATCAACGGTGCCCGTATTGCAGGTTCATGGGAAGACCATCACAACTACTTTCTATGGCATGTTATTTGAAAATCATCCGGAGTTACTAAATATATTTAATCATGCCAACCAACGGGAAGGTAAACAGCAGACTGCACTTGCTAACGCCGTACTCGCGGCGGCAATGAATATTGATCAGCTGGGAAATATTTTGCCTGTGGTAAAACAGATTGCGGAGAAACATCGGGCATTGGGAGTATTACCTGAACATTATCCCATCGTAGGTGAGACTTTGTTAGCTGCTATTGGGCAAGTACTTGGCGATGCGGCGACGCCGGAAATTATTGATGCTTGGGCAAAGGCGTATGGCGTGATCGCAGATGCCTTTATTGGTGTCGAAGCAGAGAAGTATCGTGAAGCTGCCGAAATTCCCGGGGGTTGGAGTGGATTTAGAAACTTTGTGGTTACTAAGAAGGTTAAAGAAAGTGAACTTATTACTTCCTTCTACCTTTCTCCTGAGGATGGAGGGGCTATAGCTTCTTACTTGCCGGGTCAATACATCACGGTTCGTGTTCAGCCTGAGGGCGAGGAATACACCCATGTTCGCCACTATAGTTTGTCCAGTGCGCCGGGACAGTCGTATTACCGCATCACAGTTAAACGGGAAGGTGAAGGGCCGGATAAACCGGCTGGAGTCGTATCTACTTTCCTTCATGATGTCGTACAAGTGGGAGCTATATTGGAAGTAAGCTCGCCAGCAGGTGATTTCGTACTAAATAAAGATAGTGATCGTCCAGTGGTTCTTATCAGTGGTGGGGTTGGACTAACCCCTATGGTAAGTATGCTGGAGACATTAATTGCTACGCAGCCAGAACGAGAGGTAACGTACATTCATGCAGCCATCAATGGAAGCTTGCATGCTATGAAAGAAATGGTGGCGGATTTGGAGCAGTCCCATCCTACCCTACGATCCTATGTATGTTATGAAACTCCAAGTGAAGGAGATACGTTCCATAAAACAGGTTATATTGATCTAGCTTGGTTGCAAGAAGTAACAGACGTAAACTCTGAATTCTATTTCTGCGGACCGACTCCTTTTATGAAGGCGATATATAAGGCTCTTAAGGAATGGAAGGTGGCTGAAGACAGAATTCATTATGAATTCTTCGGCCCGGCTGGAAGTTTGGAAGCCTAAGCTGTAAAACCAAAAGAGCGTCCCAGTCCTAATGACTGTGACGCTCTTTTTTACAATAGAAGTTTATTTGAAGGCAGCGAATGGGTTAGTTCCCTTTGGTAATATTGAACTGAAATTAAAGGTGTACGTAGGAATTCCAGCCGCATAAGGGGCAATTTCGTACTGTTGGTAGAAGATTGCAAGGCCACTCTCGGAAACGTAGAAGTTTGGTTTTTCTGTTAGTCCGCCAGGTGTATCTGGAAAAGCTAGCTCCTTGGTGCTTTCCTTCAACATTTTATCTAATTTTTGTTTGTAGTTTGGCTCTGCCTTCAGCAGGTCCTTAAGTTCAATTGGTTTGCCGTCTTTCAGCGAGAAGGTAAATCCTTCACGAAGGGCTCCACCATGTGCTCCACCAGTATAGCCATATTGATCAGTCACGATGCTCAGAACCCCTTCACGGTTAAAGGAGACAACAAAAGTTTGAGAGAAGTCATATTTATTCTCTATAGTACCATCTCTACGGCTAGCCTGTTCTTCACTCTCTGCGGCGAATTGTTCAGCTTGCTTTTTGAAGATCGCATTAATCTTAGTCTGCACTTCATCCGTTAAGCCACTGATTTTTGGATACTGTACTTTGATACTAGCATTTTTATTGCTCTTATCTAAGGTTTCAGAGGTGATTTTGATGTCATTCATTACTTTTTTACTTAGATCAAGTGATTTCAATGAAGGATTATAAACGCCTTGCACTCCTAAATAGTCAGACAACAGTTTGAACGGAACATAAATCCGGTCGTTGATGACCTTCACATCATGACTGCCGGTCATGCTATAAATGTAATAGCCATTCAGGGTTGTACTAACACCGTAATCTGAGACCTCCATGTCCAGCTTCATGGAATCGCTGCCTACACTATAAGTTTTGGTGCTTGCATTATAGTTAATGGAGAGGCCAAAAGCATCCCGTAGTACAGTTAAAGGGATCATGGTGTTGCCGTTTACTATTTTCGCTTGCTGCGATAAGGTCTGGCCTTTATATTTAAGCACTACAGAGGGTTGCTGTGCGGCTTGTTTTACTGTACTTCCTCCGGTAGCTGCGGCTTGAACTGAAGTTCCTCCTACTAGTCCCGACCCTCCAAGCAATACTCCAGCAGCCAAGATGGCTGAGGTCCATTTCATACTTTTATTCATAACTTAATCTCTCCTTCCCAAGGATGGGCTTATGTAGTTGCAATATGATATTTTTTCCTCTATCACTCCTACAATTATACCTAGGTCTCAAATAGATTTGATTACAAAGGCGGTTACAGTGTTGTTGCATAGATATGCAAAAGGTATATACTTTTTAACCATTTTGTACGATTAAGACACTAGCATTAAGAATGTAAAGTAATTACGGTGAGTTCGGGGCGACAATTAAAGCGAACAGGCATACGAGTTACTCCTATCCCGCGAGTGGTATAGACCTGGAGTTGGCTGTTGGGCAGTTGATATAATCCACTTGAATATTTATTTCCGTGAGGCGGGGTATATAAAGCTCCGACAATTGGAAACCGCACTTGGCCTCCGTGACTATGACCAGACAATTGCAGATCTATAGGCAGCTTGCAAAAGTCATCGGCGAAATCAGGTTCATGGGCAAGGAGAATTGTGCAAGCCTCTTCCGGGATATGAAGCAGCGCTTGGGCGATGTCTGCTTTTCCGACCCAAGGATCATCTATTCCGGCAATATAGAGCTTGTCCGTACCTTGGGTTAAGACGATATGTTCATTATGGAGCACGTGGAAGCCCGATTGTGTTAGCCCTTTCGTTACAACCTTTCTGGTCCCAAAAGCATCATGATTGCCTAATACTGCAAATTGTCCAAAAGGAGCCCGCAACTGAGAGCACAAGGCTACGGCTTCTGAAATATAATCGGCTGAATGATCTAACAAATCGCCGGTGAAGCAGATCAGATCTGGCTTTACCTGTTGAATTTGCTGCGCTAACTCCGTTAAAGCTTGCGGCTTGGAATATACCCCCTGATGTAAATCACTAAAATGAACGATACGAAATCTATCGAAGGCTGGAGAAAGTCTAGGGAGTGTAATATCTACGTATTTGATTTCCAGCCAGTAGGGTTCGATCCAATGTGAATAGATGCCGGATGCACCAGCTGTTCCAAGAAGGCCTAGAGTTACTTGAGCGCTTTTCTGTAGAAATTGTCGTCTGCTAATAGTATTCATAAACAAATCATACGCGGGGATTGTTACTCTACTATGACAATATTCATTTAATAACCCATTGTGACGATAAAACTACATATACATTTTTTTTATATGGGAGATGAAGAGATGAGTATTATCGATGCCTTAGTCCTCGCAGCACCTTATTTCAAAAAGATTCACTCGCAGGATATTATGATTGGAATCACGGACAGGGAGATCTTCCATTATTACGCACCAAGTAAAGTTATTGATCTCGGATTGGTTAAGGGTAACCCTATCCCTCCTGAAGATCTGTCGCTTTCAAATGGACTGAAAGGTATAGCAAGCTCTAACCGAATCCCAGCAGAAATTTATGGAGCTCCTGTAATCTCAACATGTGTACCTATCTACGGAACGGATGATGATGTAATCGGGGTTTTTGCCATTGCCTATACACTAGAGAACGAGAATAAGCTTGAAGGATTCACAGATGAGATTAATGAGATAAGCAGTCATCTAATGGAGATGGTGCAGAGCGTAGCTGCCCAATCTCAGGAATTATCAGCAACCTCGCAGCAAATATTAGATAATACGCGTAGAGCAGTAACAGAATCACAAGAAGTGAATAAGGTTGCCGGCTTCATTCGTGAGATTTCTGAGCAGACGAACCTGCTTGGGCTGAATGCGGCAATCGAAGCCGCGCGTGTAGGAGAGCAAGGGGCAGGTTTTGGGGTGGTTGCTACGGAAGTACGCAAACTGTCCGTTAACACTAAAGAAGCAACCCATAATATTGAAAAATCACTGAGTGATGTTCAAAAGTCCATTAAGCAAATGGAGCAAGAAATTGAAGCGATCTCTGCTTCTTCACACTCACAAGCAGAATTGGTCACTGAATTCAGCGGTGTCATTGAGCGCCTGAATAAAGCGAGTAATGAAATGACGTCCTTTATGCAATCCATTATCCAGTAGATATTGAGAATGCATAAGATGACTTCACCCAAACCATGCTAGAAGAGAACAGGCGCATTTCAGAAGGGAGCGTATTTCATTTATGAAACAACCCGATTCCAGTCTGCAAGCGAATGACAATGTAACTCAAGCCAAAAATTCTTTGGGCAAGCTTCATTTCTCTGTCTCTCAGGCACTTAGTCATCCAACAGAACAGACTTTGGCACAGGCTGAGAACCGCCTGGCACATACTGAGCAGGCGATTCAGCAAGCTCAGGACTGGCTAGGTCCTCAAGGTGTGGAGTTGGCTGAAGAACTGTTGACCGAGGATAAGAGCGGACTTGCCTCATTGAATAAGCAAGGGAAACGTTCAGAGCGCTAAATGTTCCTGCCACAACCTGTGAAGCTCCAAGCTTCACGGGTTGTTCTTATGCGCTTTTCCCTGAAAGATGTGGCATAGGAAGAGGGATGTTATACTGGATTGAGAGTTTAAGCAAGGGTTTAGATGGGGGATAAGGGATATGAATGGCAAGCACATCGAAGAATTAACCCGGCAGGCGGAAGCTTTCATTCGACAATGTTACGCTGAACTAGACAAGTCTGAAGCCGAGACGGATCATCGCATCCTAGCCGTACATGAGGAAATTAACCAATCAGGCAGTTACACACATACAACGGAAGAATTAGCGCATGGTGCAAGAATGGCCTGGCGCCATAATAGCCGCTGCATTGGGCGTCTTTTTTGGCAATCCATTGAGCTAATCGATGAACGCCAAGCAGAGACTGAGGAACAAGTTGCTGAAGCGTTGCTGCGACATCTGGAAAAGGCGAACAACGGAGGACGTATTCGTTCACTCATTACGGTCTTCCGCAGCGGAGAAGATCCGAATCGGCGGATTCGGATCTGGAACCACCAATTGATTCGTTATGCCGGTTATCCTGGCGATGAAGAACACGGACGTGCAGGCGATCCGGCATCGGATGAATTCACAAAAATGTGCCAGCAACTAGGTTGGCAAGGAACGGGTGGCGATTATGATGTGTTGCCGTTAGTGATAAGTATTGGCAACGGGCATCCCTACGTTTTCCCTATTCCTGATCACTTCATTCAGGAGGTACCGTTAACACATCCTGAAATTGAACGTTTTGCTGAGCTTCAGCTTCGTTGGTATTCTGTACCCATTATCGCGGACATGCAGTTGGAAATTGGCGGTATTCTGTACACGGCTGCTCCTTTTAACGGTTGGTACATGGAGACTGAAATCGGCTCGCGTAACTTGGGGGATACCGGACGATACAACACTTTGCCAGCTATAGCTGATGTGATGGGACTGGATCGCTCCAGCAACACAACGCTTTGGAAGGATCGGGCGCTTCTTGAGCTGAATCGCGCAGTGCTGCATTCCTTCAAGCAAGCAGGTGTCAGCATTGTGGATCACCATACAGCAGCAGATCAATTTGTTCGATTCCAGCAACAGGAGAACGAGCAGGGGCGCCAAGTCTCAGGGCGCTGGTCCTGGTTGATTCCGCCTATGTCACCCTCGTCTACACCGATTTGGCATGATCGTACGTTAAAAGAATATGATTTCAGCCCTCGTTTTCTTTATCAACAATCACCCGTCGCAACCTGCCCATTTCACTAGCTAACGAAGGCAGTATATAGGTCGCAACTTGAATCTGGATAGAGGCAATTTCCTTGGAAATGTCTCTTTTTGTTTTGACTATAGAAAAAGCGCCAAGTTCCCCTCCTAAGGAAACTGGCGCTTTTTAGGCTTTTAAATGATCCAGAAAAATTTGTTTAAGCAGCTCAAGCTGATCGTCGGAGTCTAGATCCGATTCCAGCAGGAGAATGTTTTTTTTCATCGTTAGTTTTCTGGAAAAGAGGGCAAAGCTATTCATGAGCGTAATTAAGGTCTCTTTTACGGGGAGACCCGCACGAATAGAGCCGTCTTCTACCCCATTTTGAATGATCCTGGAGTATTCATGCCAAATTTTGCGGTTGAGTGCATTGAAGCTCAGAACATCCTCAACAGGTTCATTTGAGTGTGAGGCGTAGCTTTCGAAATTGACCATAAAAATAATACTTAGATGATTTTGATCCTGAATAAAGAAATCAAATAATTTCTCGATTTGTTCAAGACAAGTAAGGGGCAAGTCAGCTACGTATTTAAAATGATCGAGCATAGGCTCCAGCATTCGGGTGGCTACAGCCACTACGAGTTTTTCTTTTCTGGGAAAATAGCGAAATAACGTCGCAATCCCGATATTGGCTTCGCTTGCGACATCTTGCATCGTCGACTTTTCGATTCCTTTTTGTGATAATACTCGTTCTGCGGATTCGAGGATCGTAATTAATCGTTGCTGCTTACCATCGGATCTTTCTTTTTCGTATCGTGTTTTAGGATTCATGAGGGCTAGACCCTTCCATTTTTTGATTGGGATTTTCAATTATTAGTATTATATCCACCGTTTATTGGATTAAGCAAGGAGTGGTTGTAGTTCTTTTGTAAAAATGATATGATGTATATCACAGTGATAGTGTGACTATCATCACTCAAATATTATATCACAATACGATTATAGAGGAGACCTAATTATGAATCGTCTAACTAATAAAGTAGCAATTATTACAGGTGCAGGCAGCGGTATGGGCCGTGAAGAAGCCCTTTTATTGTCCAAAGAGGGTGCTACAGTTGTAGCCACTGATATTAACGAGGCTGCCGTACAAGCAGTTGTGAAGGAAATTGAAGCAAATGGTGGTCAAGCAGCAGCTTATGCACATAATGTGGCTTCCGAAGAAGACTGGATCAAGGTTGTAGAAGATGTGATTAGCAAGTTCGGGAAAATCGACATTTTGGTAAACAATGCAGGGATCTCATTCCCGGTTCAATTGCTCGAATCCACTGTTGATCAATGGAACAAAGTAATGAACATCAACGTGAGCAGCGTATTCCTTGGCATGAAGCATGTTGTTCCTCAAATGAAGAACAATAAAGGTGGTTCCATCGTTAATATTTCATCCATCGCAGGTTTGACTGGCAGCAGCGGTGCTGGTGCTTATACAGCTTCAAAAGGTGCAGTTCGTATGCTTAGTAAAGCAGCAGCTGTAGACTTTGGTAAAGATAACATTCGTGTGAACTCTGTTCACCCAGGATTTATCGAAACCCCAATGAGTGCTGAATTTGTAAATAACGAAAAAATGCATAGCTTCTTTATGTCTCAGACTGCGCTGCCACGTGTTGGACGTGCTTCTGAAGTAGCTGAAGCTGTATTGTTCTTGGCTTCTGATGAAGCTTCTTACATTACAGGTGTTGAGCTGCCGGTTGATGGCGGAGTTGTAGCTAAATAATAATCTCTAATTAAGAAACATTAAGAAGCCGTCCCATACGTAGATTTTCTCTACGCGCGGGACGGCTTCTTTTGCTGTTTTAGGCCCATTCTACTGAACATTAGCCTACACCCCTGCATACCATATAGCACTCGGATAGTAGGAGAAGGGTGTGGTGCAGAGATGGGCATCCAGTTAACAGCGCTCCATTATGTATATCTGGCATTTATCGTATTTATAATGGCACTTCTGATCAAGAGACGGGACACAACGATGATCTGTATTGCGGGCATCTTTGTACTTGGGTGGTTAGCCACAGAAACTGTCAGTGGTTCGGTCACAGGTGTATTCAACTCTTTTGTATATGCAACCAAGGAGCTAATGGGTACGATCATGATTATTTCGATCATAGTAGCCATGAGCCGGGTATTAACACGTACGGGGATTAACGAAATCATGGTTGCTCCACTTACCCGCTTTTTGCGCACACCGTTCATAGCCTTTTGGGGGATCGGTCTGATTATGATGGTCACCTCATGGTTCTTCTGGCCTTCACCCGCAGTGGCCTTGATCGGGGTTGTGCTGCTGCCGGTTGCCATTCGAGTGGGACTGCCGGCTCTTGGAGCGGCGATGGCAATGAATTTATTTGGCCACGGGATTGCGCTCTCAGGTGATTACATTATTCAAGGTGCACCTAAACTAACAGCAGATGCGGCCGGACTTTCTGTGACCAGTGTCATGGAGGCGAGTATTCCGCTTGTAATTGTTATGGGCGTGGTGACTACGATAACGGCGTATTGGATGATGCGCAGAGATCAGAAGAAGGGAACTTGGCGAGACGGGCTTATTGCCGGGAAAAGTGCCGTGAGTGCGTTTTCTGCAGAGAATGATACGGCAGAAGATTCAGCGGTGATTCATCCAGCATTGAAACAATGGCTGGCCATCGCCATTCCCATCCTGTTTTTAGCCGATGTAGCAGGCATGTTTCTGCTCGATTTGCAGGGTGGAGACGCAACTGCCTTAGTTGGTGGTACTGCGGTGTTCATTCTGGTTGTAGTAACCTTGTTGGCACATCGTAATAAAGGATTGGAGCAAGTAACTACTTATCTGATTGATGGACTTACGTTTGGCTTCAAAGTATTTGGTCCTGTGATACCGATTGCCGCTTTTTTCTATCTGGGGGATTCGGCGTTTGCTGAATTATTCGGCAAAGTGCTGCCCGCCGCATCTCAGGGGATTGTAAATGATCTAGGGGTCGCTCTAGCGCATAACGTTCCTCTGAACGGCGCAGTGGGTGCTGTGACCGCAACTATAACCGGAGCCATTACAGGCCTAGATGGTTCAGGGTTCTCGGGCATTTCACTTGCCGGGTCTATTGGGAAATTGTTTGCGGTGGCCACACATTCCGATGCGGCGACTTTAACTGCGCTGGGTCAGGTAGCTGCCATTTGGGTGGGTGGAGGCACGCTGATTCCGTGGGCATTGATTCCGGCGGCCGCTATTTGCGGAATAAGCCCCTTTGAGCTGGCGAGACGGAATGTTAAGCCTGTATTGATTGGGCTGGTAGTCACGACGATTGTCGCCATGTTTCTGGTGTAGAGGCTGGATAACTATAGGAAACCAAAAAAAGGCTGCCGAGAAGATCTCGGGCAGCCTTTGGGTGTCTTTAATGTATCCCTTTCATGAAATTCTGAATTTTGGAAGAGAATAGGAAGAGGATAAGCGCAAGGATAAGGGCCACTCCACCAATTACTCCAAAGTACATCATTTCGGTATCTGGGGTATAGAACTTTACAATTTGAGCATTAATTGCTTGAGCAGCGGCATTCGATAAGAACCACATACTCATCATTTGAGCGGTAAAAGCCGCCGGTGCCAGTTTGGTCGTTGCTGATAAGCCCACAGGGGACAAGCATAACTCCCCGATTACGATGATAAAATAGCTGAGTACCAGCCATAATGGATTCACAAGTGAATTAGCTCCACCGAAATAAGCAGGTACTAGAATCACCAGGAAGGATAAACCGGCAAACAATAAACCAAGCGAGAACTTTTGCGGAATCGAGGGTTGACGGTTACCGAGCTTTAACCACAACCAGGCAAATATAGGTGCAAGAGTGATAATAAACAGCGGGTTAAGCGATTGGAACCAAGCAGGAGAAATGTGTAAGCCTGCAAAATCCAATTGGGTCCGTTTATCAGCAAAACTAGCTAGAACTGTGGAAGTCTGCTCTTGAATCGCCCAGAACATAATCGATGCGATAAATAAAGGAATGTATGCGAGAATTCTTGACCGTTCAACGGCCGTTGTTTTGGGACTGCGGTACATCATAATAAAATACATCGTAGGAATAAGTAAGCCTAATACCCCTACTATTTTTATTAATGTTTCAAAGGTAAGCACTCCGGTAAGAATGCCGATCGTAATCAAAATCGCAAGTACAACTAATCCTACACCAATCCAAGTAAAGATTTTTTTCTTCTGATCTGCAGGAATAGGGTTGTGTACAATCGTACCGGCCAGACCCAGATTTTTTGTGCGAGTCATAATATAAACGACTAGTCCAACAAACATTCCGACTGCGGCAATCGAGAAACCTAGATGGAAATTATTCATGCCTACTGCGCCAACAATTAGTGGGGAGAGAAATCCTCCCAGGTTAATGCCCATATAAAAAATGCTGAAGGCAGCGTCACGGCGGTTATCCTGCTCGCTATAAATTTCGCCGACAATACTTGAAACATTGGGTTTCAGTAGACCCGTTCCGAGTACGATTAAAACCATCGAAGCAAAAAACAATGTGGTATTGCCTGGAATAGCCAGTAGTATATGCCCGAACATGATTAAAACGCCGCCGTAGAAAACAGCCCTCGAAGTCCCGAGAAGCCGATCCGCAAGCCAGCCTCCAATGATCCCTGACATATATACAAGCGATCCATAGATAGACATAATAGAAAGTGCCATATCTTCAGGTAATCCGAGACCGCCTTGGGTCACTTCATAATACATGTAGTAGACAAGGATAGCTCGCATGCCATAATAAGAGAAACGCTCCCAAAATTCTGTGAAGAAAAGGGTGAAAAGTCCCTTAGGATGTCCGAAGAAACCCTTTTGCGGGACGCTATCTACTATTTTTTGCCGGTCTGTTACTGCCATGAATCAAATCCTCCTAGATGACAAATATCTATATATCATGATGCAAACGCCTCTATTTTATTTATAATCCTCTCCTGTCTAAGACCGCAACCCTTGGGCAGGAAGGTTTTGAATAATGCTATATTTTTTAGTAATATTTCCATTAGATCAATCGAACTTGCTTTTATTGTATTTATTTGACTGCGCCAGATTGAATGGTCTTACTTAGCGATTTATGATACTATTTACTCCTATATAGAAAGAGGACGTGAGCTAATGATCAACATAACGATTCCAAAAGCGGATGTTAGTATTACTAAACAAATTAACCCGCAGTTAAGCAATATTTACGGATTTACGGACTTTCACCTGATTCCGAGAGATTACGGCGGTATCTTTATGTTCTACAATGATCAGGATGAGTTGTTGTTTGTAGGTAAAGCGAGAAAGCTAAGACCAAGAATTAAAAAACATTTTGAAGACACCGTATCTGACATCAAGCAACATCGGGACGAGGTCACCAGAATTGATGTGTGTTTGATCGAAAGTCCAGTTCATAGAGAGATCTATGAAACCTATATCATTAATGAACTGAAATCTAAATACAACGTAGATAAAGTGATGTTTAGATAAAAGTAAGACCCAGGCACCGTCCACGTGATGGTGCTTTTTTGTGTTCTGAGAATAGTTGCGAATGAAATGGAAGTAAAGGTGCACAATATACAAGATATTCAAATCCATCACTGTTCACAAGGAGATAGGTCATATTGAAAAATAAGTATTTGATGTTGAAGCTAACCTTATTGTGTATGTTTCTGGTTGTAAGTGTTACACCTACAATTGCCGATGCTGCAGCAGCTAAAGAGAAAAAGAGCTCCCACAAGCAATGCTTAACCCCCTCCGTAATTGAGCTTAAGGATAATCTTAGGAAGTTATGGATCGATCATGTGGTATGGACAAAGAACTACATTGTTAGCGCCTTTGCAGATTCTGAGGACAAGGATAAGGTACTGGCAAGGCTGTTACAGAATCAGCAGGACATAGGGGATGTCTTTAAACCGTATTACGGTGAGGCAGTTGGAGATAAGCTGGCTCAATTATTGCGGGAGCATATTCTTATTGCCGGAAAAGTTCTAGGTGCTGTAAAGGCTGGAAATCAGGCCGATGTGGAAAAATACAATAAAGAGTGGTATGCCAACGCTGATGACATTGCCAAGTTTCTTAGTAGCCAGAACCCCAAATATTCTTATGAACAATTAAAGGAAATGCTTCATGAACATCTGGAATTGATTACTGATGACGTGACAGCTAGAGTTAAAAAGGATTGGGATGCCGAAATTGCCGCATTTGATAAAGGGCTGGAACATATGATCATGTTCGCAGATATCTTAACCGAGGGATTGATCAAACAATTTCCCGATAAATTCAATTGAAATCAAAGCACCCGAAGGGGTGCTTTTTTTATTTTGCAGAAGAGAATAGGTCTTTAGGTGCATTTCAGAAAGTTAGATATAAAGGCTCACTTACATACAAGATAAGTAAACTATAATAGACTCGTGGGCACTCGACATTTTTTGACATTTTTTTATAATTGAGGTGATAAAATCGATGATTTCCCCCTTTTTTAAAAAGAAAGATTCAGTGGATAAGCAATCCAAGTCGGATATGGTTCAAAAGGTACAATTATTAGATGAACAGGTCGAAGAAATAGAAGAAAAGACCTCGGACGAGACTTTAGCTGGATTGGTTACTACAGGCAAAGCTCAGCTTGATAAAAAATCACTCGATTTGATCTTCTCCGTGGAACAGATTATTCAGGCCAGACAACATGCGGAGACCAATATTAATGAGCTTCAGGATCGGTTAACCCATTCCAGCAGTCATGTGGAGCGCTTAAACCGGGATATGAAGAACCTCAATAAGGTTATTGAGGAAAGAGAAAAGAATGTCCGCGAGCTTGAGCATAAGTTGATTGAGAGAAATTTGAAGGTCGATCAAGTGCTGGAGGATTACCGGGAGCTTCAAACTACGCTCACAGCTGAGATTGAGGAATTGAAGAGTACCATTGAGCTGGAGCAGCAAAAATATGTAAATCTGATTCAAAAACATAACGAAGCCCATGCAGAGAAACTCAAAAAGATGAATGATCTGGAAGAGAAAATCGGACGGGTTGAGATTGAGAATGCACATCTAAAACAAAAGTACGATACGATTCGCCAAGAAAAGGCGTATCTCTCGGGTATGATCAGCGATTTCACCAATCGGATGACGGTTCCTTTTGGGAGTGGCAGTAGTCTGACGGATCGAAACGATGGAAACGGAGATACATAGGATTCATGGCATCTAAGGAACCGGACACCATTCTAATGATTGAGTTACTGTCGCTTGAGCATGAACAGGCCGGTTATCAGATTGAGGTAGGTCTAACCCGTAATGTTGGGTACGCAAGAAGCAAGCTCACCATAGATGAATTTACATACGAACAATTGAAGGCGCTAGGTCCCTTTTCCGGAGGGAGAATGAGATTGTCGCTGTATCCGAAGTGGGATCCGTTTCGGAATAGTTACTACAGCACGCTGATTATAATGAACAGAGCTTACAGCGAAACATTGTATTTTGCCTGTTCTGAAAATTATGTAACCCAACTTCTTCAATTAAAGCAGCAGGACTATCCTCAAGCAGAAGAGGAGAGGGTAGTTCAGACCATGCTTCCCTCTACAGAACCAGGGCATAGGATAAGCAGAAAGAAGACCAAACGTATTGGACTGGTTGCACTGCTGTGTCTCATGTTCGCTTGTTTGATATTTGTGTTACCTCTGAGAATGGATGGACAATTCGTAGATAGTGCTGAAGCGCTGGAGGAACCCGTATTAGGGGCCGACTCTGAGCCATTACTTTCGGTACCGTTCGTTACCCTAGCGCAGACGATATCGGTTCATAACCAGCAAGCTGAGCCTACACCAGAACCTTCAGTCCCTCCTCAAGAACAGACATTACCGTACGAAAAGTATGAATTACCCGAGAATGAATTTTTGTATAGTTTGCCGAAGGGTTATGTTGCCTTGTCATTTGATGATGGACCGTCAAAGTATACGAAAGAGATCGTAGATATTCTAGTAGAACATAAGGTGGCTGCCACCTTTTTATTCATTGGGAATAAGGTAGCTCATAATGCGGAAGCCGTTAGGTATGCTAATGAGCATAAGATGTCGGTTGGGAGTCATTCGTGGGATCATAGCAAAATGACTGCTAATGGCGTTGAGGAGAACCGGATTAACTTGGCGAAGACTAATCAGGCGCTGGAGGAAATTACACAATCACCGATTACTATTTTTCGGCCGCCATATGGGGCGATCAATGACAAGTTAACCGCCAAGGTGACGGAACAGCAGATGAAGGTATTATTGTGGAATCGTGATCCCGAGGATTGGAACGTCAAGAACCCAGAGGATATTCTTCAATATGTTCATCATGCCGATCCGTCCGGCGGAGTCTATCTATTTCACGAAAAGAAGATTACTGTAGAAGCTTTGCCCGCTATCATTAAGTATTTCCAAGAGAAAAACCTAAAATTTGTTGTTTTTAAATAGAATCAGAGAATCCATGTTATTGCAGAATAAAAGTGGCTGTTACAGGGTTGTGATCACTGTGTTCGAAGGATAACTCATGACCCTGTACGCCGCTTATGCTGACGTTTGGTGAGACTAGAAAGCCATCAATCACTGCGCGGAAATTCACACCTTCTGTATAGGCAACATCGAGCGTCCGGACGGAGGGTACCTTGGCATCTACAGCCCACTGAAAGCCCTGTTGAAAATGTTCAGGGAATTCTTGCAGCCATTGCGGCCAATCCTGCGTTGTCTCGAAAGCATCAGGAGCTGTACCCGGAAGGGAATGGTTCCAATCTCCCCCTAAGATGAGGTAGTTCCCTTTGTCATTCTCCTTCTTGATATAAGCCGATAAATACTCCAATTGCTGTTTGCGAATCGTTCCGCCTTGGTCAAAGGCTGATAAATGAAGATTGACTAGAATCAGTTCTTTTCCATTATCAACGGGGAATCTGCTCTCCACAAAAGCACGGTCGAGATCAAATTGTTGGCGGGGCCAGGTTTCTTTGCCCGGGAGATCATATCTAATATTACTTGTGCTGTTAAAACGGGATAAAGTTAATAAACCGCTGTTCACCGAGCCCATCGGATCAAGAACAGGAAGCGGTACCCAAGGTACCTTGTAGTTGGTCGCGAAAACATTGCTGTAATCAGCAAATTTATTCGACAAGTAAGAGACTTCATCTATACCGTTGCTACGGGAAGAATCGATGTCGACCTCCTGCAGCATGAACAGGTCCGAGTCTGTAGCTGTCATAAGGGACGCTACGGCCTCAAGGTTTATCTTCGTTTGTTCCCTACTGCTTGAGCGTGACTTTGTTCCGCCATCCATAAAGAAATCTTGGCCTTTATCCAACCCGGCGTAGCCAATATTAAAGGTAGTTACAGAAAAGGACTCTCCCTGCTTCATTACTTGCTGCGGATTATTGTTTACAGTAAGTGTAGTAATCTCCTGTGGTTTATAGTCAGTGAGAGTAATATACACTAAAAAACCGCCAAGGATTAGAACGGCAGCTAGAAGGGTGAGGCTGATTGCTTTTATTCTTGTTGAACCCATATGATTCCATCGCTCCTTAGATACATGTTCATAGAACAGACTTTAATGGTGTAAACTTCGACACAACCCAATAACTCCCCTTGTTTTAATAAAAAAAATTTGAGACAATGAGTAGTGATGGTCTGAACTTTAACGTTTTGAAAAGAGGATAACGAATGAATATAGAATCCATTTATGGATTAACTTTTGATCAACTGGCGGCATGGCTGTTAGAACGTGGACATAAAAAGTTTCGGGCTACGCAGGTCTGGGATTGGCTTTATCGGAAGCGGATTACAGACTTTTCGGAAATGCTCGATGTAAATAAAGATTGTGTAGAATTATTAGAGCAGAATTTTGTCATTCATACCTTGGAAGAACATGTGAAGCAGGAATCTGCGGATGGGACGATTAAGTTCCTGTTCCGCCTAAAGGATGGCAACCTGATCGAGACCGTGCTTATGAGACAGAAATACGGCTTGTCTGTATGTGTAACCACGCAAGTGGGCTGCAATATCGGCTGCAGCTTCTGTGCAAGTGGGCTATTGGCGAAGAGCCGGGATCTCTCCAGCGGAGAGATTGTGGAGCAGATTATGAAGGTCCAGCAGCATCTGGATGCGGCGAACCTGGATCAAAAGGTCAGTCACGTCGTAGTGATGGGCATTGGCGAGCCATTCGATAACTTCAAGAACCTGCTCGATTTCCTGGCGATTGTCAAAGATCACAAGGGACTAGCAATTGCAGGCAGAGGGATTACCGTATCAACGAGCGGATTGGCTAACAAAATCGTTGAATTTGCGGATGCGAATACGCAGGTGAACCTGGCGGTTTCTTTGCATGCCCCTAATAATGAACTGCGGACGCAGATCATGAAGATTAACAAGGCCATTCCAATAGAGAAGCTAATGGAGTCTATAGATTATTATTTGGAGAAAACCAAGCGGAGAATTACGCTGGAATACATTCTGATGAAGGATGTAAACGACGGCAGAGAGCATGCGCTTGAACTGGCCGAGCTGATTGGCGATCGACGCCCGCTCGTCAATGTGAATTTGATTCCTTATAACCCGGTGGATGAACACAGCCAATATCAAAGAAGCGAGCGGGAGACGGTGCGGGCCTTTTTTGATACCTTGAAGAAGCAGGGTGTCAGCGTAAGCACTCGTCTGGAGCATGGTGTGGATATTGATGCTGCCTGCGGACAGCTGCGAAGCAAACAAATCAAGAAATCTAAAGCCATGGCTTGACGGACTACCTCGACAACAATATGTTACTTTTTGTGATACAATGACGTGGCAGGTATTAGGAAAAGAGGTTGATTGAGTTATGTTGACATTTACGGGCTACAATGTGGAGAATGTAAAAGATCCTTTCGGTATACTAACCGGTAAACGGTATGAATTTGTCGTTCAACTGGACGTTCCAGAGGATGATGAGCTGTATGTAGAGAACGGAGTATCCGCTAGAGCGATTATTAAGGTGGATGAAGATCAAGTCAGCATCGTAAGTTATGATCTACAGGAGACAACTTCAGGTCAACTGCTCGATTTCGATATGGAAGAGGACGAGGAAGAAGCGTTACTCCTTTTTTGTAAAGAGCATTTGCCAGAATAATTAAGCAGCATTGACCTCCTTGCCCAATGTTCCATTGTGGCAGGGATTTTTTTAAAATATAAGCATTTATATGTTTTGTACTTTAAAGTATCTTTATATTTCTACGAGAAATGGTTGTCGTCCTTTAAGGACGACAATGTTGTTTCTTCTTGTAAGATCTTTCGCAAGTTTGGGATATATCGGTTAAAATATTATAAAGCATCCAAAATAGGAGTTGTATACATGTCTAATGAAGAAGTGTTCTTGACCAAAGAAGGGTTGGCTCAATTAGAGGAAGAGCTGAAGGAATTGAAAGGCGCAGGGCGTAAGGAATTGGCCGCACGGCTTAAATTGGCGATCAGCTATGGAGACTTGAAGGAAAATAGTGAGTACCATTCGGCCAAGGACGATCAATCGTTCATGGAGACTCGTATTATGATTCTGGAGAAAATGTTGACCAAAGCCAAGATCGTGGATGAGAGCCAAATGGATCTGTCAAAGGTTAGTATGGGTTGTATTGTTATTCTGAATGACATCGAATATTCGGAGAAGATCGAATATAGAATTGTTGGAGCTGCTGAGGCAGATGTTCTTAATAACAAGATTTCCTATGAAAGCCCGCTAGGCAAGGAATTGCTGGGTAAAAAGGTCGGCGATATTGTTAGTGTAAATGCACCGATGGGCATCATTAAATATGAGTTGCTTGAGATCAAAATGATGTAACAATATACCGAAAAGCTCCCAACCCTTTGTAAGGGTTGGGAGCTTTTTTGCTGGTATGATAGGTTTTGGCTATGAGATATATTGATTTCATATCTTAGACGTTCTGCGCTGTTACGCTTATAGTTTGAAGTAACCTACAGCAGAGGAGTTCTATTCATGATCCAAAGTGTGTTATCGACGTTATACCAAGTCATCGTGCCTTTGTCCATTCCTGTGATCGTGGGTGCCCTACTTGGGCGGTTTAAGAATCTGGATACGAAGCCGTTATTGACGCTTTATCTATACTTTTTAACGCCGGCAATTATTTTAAATACATTGGCTACTGCAGAGATATCCATGGATGATATTTATAAGACGCTCGCCTTTTCGCTTCTAAATCTAATCTTCTTATGGGCGATTGCGAATATAGTCGGCAAATTATTGAAGCTAGATCCATCCGAAGTATCCGGTCTGACCTTGATTTCAACGTTTACGAATAGCGTGAATTATGGACTTCCGCTGGTGTTGCTAGCTTTCGGACAGCTTGGTCTCGATAAGGCCTCTGTATATGTGATCGGACAGATGATTATCGTGAATACGATAGGCGTTTATTTTGCAGCAAGATCTCAGTTCTCGGTAAAAAATGCAGTGAAATCGGTCTTTTCACTTCCTGCCATTTACGCAGCTCTGTTGGCCCTTCTTCTCCGTATCTTTGGCCTGCATTTGCCTGCAGAGGTGGCTACAGGGGTTGCCTTGGTAGCTGGAGGATATTCACCGGTGGTACTGGCGATCCTTGGCGCACAGATGGTTAAAGTGAGAAACATGCCATCCGCACGCAAGGGTCAGTCTACTTTTTGGACTGGGCTGTCGATTCGATTAATCTTAGCGCCGCTAGTGGCTTACCTCGGATTATCGATCCTGCAAATTACCGGAACCTTGTTCTCTGTGCTGCTGATTTTGGCTTCTATGCCAGTTGCCGTCAACGCCGTCGTGCTAGCCGAGCGTTTTAATGCCTCACCGGAGCTGGTATCCAAATGTATTTTGTGGACGACGCTTGCTTCGTTTCTCGTGTTGCCGGTGCTTATAGTGTTAGTGCAAGGTGCGTAATCCCTTAGAAATCAAAATGATCTGGGTCTGGACCTACCCGCTGATCTTGGTTGAGAGAGTTAATTAGAGTCATATCCTCGTCAGATAATTTGAAATCAAACACGTCTACATTTTCGATGATCCGGTGTTCTTTAGTAGACTTAGGAATGGTGATAATCCCCCGTTGCAGGTCCCAACGGACAATAACCTGAGCGACGGATTTGTCATGTTTGACGGCAATTTGTTTCAGTACAGGCTGATCGAACAATTGACCTTGCATTAACGGAGACCAAGCTTCTAATTGGATTCCTTGCTCTTTGCAGAAGTCGAGCAGCTCTTGCTGATTCAAATAAGGATGTAATTCAACTTGATTGACCATCGGCTTAATCTCAGCATCCTTCAGTACATCTTCAAGATGGTGAATCTGGAAGTTGCTGACCCCAATGGCTTTTACCCGGCCCTCTTTATACAACGTTTCAAGCGCTCTCCAAGACTCTTTATATTTTCCTTTTACAGGCCAGTGAATAAGGTACAAATCCAGGTATTCAAGTCCGAGTTTAGCTAAGCTAGCCTCGTAGGCGGCAATGGTTTCTTCGTAGCCCATATCTGCGGTCCAGACCTTTGAGGTTACGAAAAGCTCTTCTCTGGACAAGCTGTTCTCTTGCAGAGCCTCTTGGATGGCTTGTCCCACGCCTGTTTCATTCTCATAAATTGCGGCAGTGTCAATGCTGCGGTAACCGTGTCTAATAGCGGATTTGATCGCTTGTATCAGTTCTGCGCCTTCTTCCACTTTAAATACGCCAAGCCCTAGCCAAGGCATATTTACACCGTTGTGTAATGTAGTTGTATCCTGTAGATGTTGAGCCATAATAAAGTAACCTCCTAAGATATTTAAAAGTTTGTTTGGGTTGTTAATGGACTGCTCTTTAAGCAGCTTTAGTCTGGAGAGGAGCCTCATCTTTCTTCTCCAGAGCACGGCTCCATGCCGTTAGTAATACAGCGGACAGAACCATGATGGCACCTACCCAAGTGGTATGAATCAGTCCCATATGATCTGTGACGATGCCGCCAAGGTACGCACCAATGGCAATACCAGCGTTAAAAGCAGCAATATTTAATGCAGAAGCTACATCTCGTGCACTTGGCGCATATCGATCTGCAAGCGTAACGACATGTACTTGCAAGCCGGGCACGTTCATGAAAGCTAACAGTCCCATAAAGAAGATCGTAATCAGTGCGGCAACCTTGTAAGGTGCGGTAAAAGCTAAGACAAATAAGACGACAGCTTGGACTGCAAACATATAGAATAGAGCATTCATCGGTTTGCGGTTGGCGGCTTTACCTCCAATCACGTTCCCGATGGCAATCGCAATGCCGTATACAAGCAAGATTACGGCGACTGTATTCTCTTTGAAGCCGCTGATCTCATGCAGAAGGGGTGATAAATAAGTAAAGACTACAAATGTGCCCCCATAGCCCAAAGCCGTAATTGCGAAGGCAAGCAGTAAACGCCCATTGGTGACCAGCTTAACTTGCTCACGAAGGGGTGTATGGGTGCCTTTGCGCAGCCCGGATGAAGGAACAAGGATCAGATTGCCGATGAGTGCTATAAGCCCGATAGCAATAATAGCAACAAATGCAGCACGCCAGCCGAGTTGTTGGCCAAGGAACGTACCTAGTGGAACGCCCGTAACAGTAGCTACTGTAAGTCCAGTGAACATGATGGCAATGGCACTGGCCTTACGATCCTCAGGCACGAGATCGGCGGCAATAGTCGAAGCAATCGACATGAACAAGCCATGGGCCAGAGCGGAAATTACTCTCGCGATTAACAGCAATGTAATTCCGTCCGCAGCCGCCGCAAGACTATTGCCGATAATAAAGACGATCATAATGCTTAGCAGTAAGGTTTTGCGCGATATCGACGTGGTTAGCGACGTTAAGATGGGTGCGCCAAAAGTTACTCCTAAAGCGTATAAAGTAACGGTCAACCCGGCTGTGGTTACCGGTATATGCAGATCCGTGGCGATTAGAGGCAGCAGCCCCACACTGATAAACTCAGTGGTACCAATCGCAAAGGCACTAATGGCTAGAGCTAAGAGCGCCAAGGTGCTTCTTTTTTTATCTAAGGACATTTCTTTCACTCCTACGCTGTGTTAATCACCGGCCGGTAAGTGCTATTATGAAGAGATCTGTCCATTAAGTATAGTACGTACTTTAAAGTGCTATAGGTACTAAAAAGTACCTATAGCACAACTCGCCAAACCGCAAAAAGCATGGGCACCCTGATCTCGTCAGGTTTGCCCATGCTTTTTGCTATGCTTGTTATATAGTCCCAATAGGGTTAACGAGACCGTTGTTTGAGGTGGCGCCGTTTAGTTGTGCCTTTGTTAGTGGCGTGCCCACCCGATCCTCCACCAACCGCCTGCTGCTGTCTTGTTCCTGGGCTTTCAATAGCGGAGTTTGTTCCGCCGGTGCTGAACGTTCCGCCTCCGCTTGCTACCTGAGTTGCGGAGGCATTCTGGCTCCGTTTAGGCAGTTTAACCGTCTGGGTATTGATAACGACCACAACTTCTTTGCGATAGGGATATAATAAGAGGGGCTTAGCTTTGCCGCGTTTGTAGCCCCCGCTGCCTAGGTTAGTCGCATCACCGCCTGCGCCGACACTTTGTTGTTGGCGTGTATAGGGAGAAGCAATGGCGGCATTATTGCCGCTTGCGCTGCTGCGCCCTGCACCGCTTGCAATTTGTGTAGTGTTGGGGGCGTTCGTATATTGATTGTTGATGACAAAGACTAATCTGTCCACTCCGTGGAGGGGGGTCCTTGTAATTATGCGCCGTTTTCCTTTTTGAATAATGACAACGATCCGGTCTCTTTTATAGGCCACCCATATTCACTCTCCCATACTTTGACTTCATTAACATTAATGCAGATGGGGGGAATAAGTGATGAATACGGGCGATCTACCTCGAAAAACAATCATTTGCCTAAGTTAGCTGCCTACTAAACGGTTTATTTATTCAAAGCTATATTTGATCCCCCATTGCTCCCGGACATTGCTCATAATGTCCATGACATCCAAGGAGAGGTTGAGGGTCTCTTTATGGCTTTTATCTGCAATATACCGCTGCATATCTTCAATCTCGTATTGCAAAGCTTTGGCTGTATCTCCAGCTTCAATCGTCTCTACTGTGCCATCCAAATATTGAATGGTGGCTTTGCTGGCCCGCGGGAAATTGTCTACGGTAATAAATCCGAGCTCTCCTGCAACCACCCCCCGTTTAGGCATTTTGGAGCGCATTGTAAGGGAGATTACCGCCATTTCATCTGCCGCATTGTTAAGAATAATACCGGATTGCTCGTCCACTCCTGTCTCGAATTGTTTTACCGTAGTAAGAATCTCATGGGGCTGTTTGGACAGGAAGAATCTTGTGAAGGACAGCGCATATGTCCCAATATCCAGCAGTGCTCCGCCCGCCAGATCTTTGCTGAAGAAACGGTTGTTCACATCATATTCTTTATGGCTGCCAAAGGAGACCTGCACCATTTTGAGGCGCCCGATGATGCCGTCATCAATGAACTGCCGCAGTTTCTTATACAGTGGCATATGGTAGATGGTCATAGCTTCGGCCACAACCAGATCCTTTTCAGCGGCAAGTCGGGTGACTTCTTGAAGTTGTTTGCTGTTCACCGTGATTGCTTTTTCGCAGAGAACATGTTTGTTATTCTGTAAGCTTTCAATGATGTATTCATAATGATTGCTATGTGGCGTAGAGATGTACACTACATCAATTGCAGGATCTTGCAGCATTTCACTGTAACTGCCATAAGCTTTCGTGGCTCCATATTGATTAGCGAATTGTTGTGCTTTCTCCAAGCTTCGCGACCCAACCGCATACAACGTTCCTCCCGTTTCATTCAGCGCAGCCGCAAATTCGGCAGCTATACTTCCTGGACCGACAATTGCCCACTTTAAAGGGTTCATTTCCAGCACCTCACTTGTTTGATTTTTTGTTTTTATTTAGAGATACCTTGATTCCATCTGAACCATTCATCTTCATAAAAGTTTTGATATTAAGCACATTTGTGCAATATAATAATAAATGTGCAAAACAATCGTCTACAGTATAGCGGGGGGGTCTAAATCCGTCAAACTGTTGAATACGCGGGGGCGTTGTAACATGGATCGAAAAGAAGATAAGAAGCTGCTTATTAAAATAGCACAAATGTATTATGAACAGAATTTAACGCAGAGTGAAATCTCCAGCAAACTTGGTATATATCGTACCACCATCAGCAGGATGCTAAAGAGGGTACGTGAAGAAGGGATCGTTACAATAACTATTAATTACGATACTGGCGATCATTTTACATTGGAGCAGGAGCTGAAGGAGCGGTTCGGGCTACGGGAAGCCATTGTTGTCGAGGTAGATCCTGCACAGTCCAGCACGATTAAACGCAAAGCTATAGGACAAGCCTGTGCGAGATGGCTCGAGCAAGTGCTTCTCCCGAAAGATACGATTGGATTTTCTTGGGGAAGCAGTTTAGCTGCCGTCGTAGATAGCCTAACACAAGCCCAGAGACCATTTGTAACCTGTGTACCTACGGTCGGCGGCCCATCAGGAAAGATGGAGAGCGGGTACCATGTAAATAACATCTGTTATCAAGCTGCTCTAAAATGGGGTGCGCGCTCGTTAATGATTGATGTTCCAGCGATCACGGAGCAAAAGGAAACTAGAGATCAACTGATGAATTCCCAGTATTATCAGACCATTGCCAAGGCGTGGGACCATCTGGATATCGCTGTGTTCGGCATCGGATCGCCGGAAATGAAAGGGGAAGAGGCGTGGCGCGGTTTTTATGGCGATGCAGTGATTGCTGAGCTGGAGAATGGAAAGGTCGCTGGTGACATCTGTTCACGTTTCTATGATGGCAACGGGATTCCCGTGCATACCGGAATATCGGATCGAACACTGACCATTGAGCTGGAGCAAATTAAGCAAGCACGGTATTCGATTGGTGTAGCGGAGTCACTTGAGAAGGTAACGGGGATCCTTGGGGCACTAAATGGGGGTTATATGAATGTACTTGTAACGACCCAAGAAACAGCGCAGAAGATATTGGAGTAGTAACTACTAAATGTAAACAATTGAATTTCGTGAAAATAACCTGAAAATGGCATGTAAATTGCTTAAAATTTTGCTTGTAAGCACCAGACAGAGCGTGTAAGATATACAAGGTATTCATATTGAACATTTATAAAAATATAAGTTTCACATTATACATTATCCTTATATTTGCTTGTCAACTCATATAATCTTGGGAATATGGCCCATAAGTTTCTACCGGATAACCACTGTAATTATCCGACTATGAGTGAAATAGCGCATCTAGGGTTCCGCTTCCTGACTATGGAAGGACTGGACCGAGCGATGCGGACACTATGCAGTGTTACACCACTAAGGGACAAAAACCCAGAAGGACAAATTCACTTGAGAGAAACGACTCAAGGGATTTGTCCTTTTTTTGTTTTTAATTCAGAAGGAGAGATCAAGTTTACTATGAAGGTACTTCAAGAGCGCATCAGACAAGAGGGTCTTATTTTATCAGATACGGTACTAAAGGTAGATTCATTTCTGAATCATCAGGTGGATACGGAGCTTGCCTTACAAATTGGACAGGAGTTCAAGCGGTTGTTCGGACATTTGCCTATCACTAAAATCATCACTATTGAAGCGAGTGGCATTCAATTTGCCATGGCTACGGCCATCGCCTTAGGCGTACCGTTTGTATATGCGAAGAAGAAGAAAGCAGTGACCTTATCTGAAGCGGTCTATTCCGCGCCGGTACATTCTTTTACACGCAAAGAGGATTATATGGTTAGTGTCTCGCAAAAATATATCGGACCAAGCGATAAGGTGCTTATTGTAGATGACTTTTTGGCTACTGGTGCTGCTCTTGTTGGACTGGTTGATATCGTGCAAGAGGCTGGCGCTGAACTCCTTGGCGTTGGTTGTGTGATTGAAAAATGCTTCCAAGAAGGCCGGAGTCTACTCGAGGATAGAGGGATAGAAGTCCATGCTTTAGCCCGGATTACATCTATGTCACCAGGTGAAATTCACTTCATTGATAATGAAAGTTCAAAAGAGCCAATCAAGGAGAGTGCGAGATGTTAAGCAAGAAAAAAGTATTTGCGTTAGGATTTCAGCATGTACTGGCGATGTATGCCGGAGCAGTTGTTGTTCCGCTGATCGTAGGGAACGCGCTGAACCTGAATGCCACCCAAATGGCCTATCTTATCGCAGCTGATTTGTTTACTTGCGGGTTAGCTACTTTGCTGCAGATTATGGGCACAAAGTATTTTGGCAGCAGGCTGCCGGTTATTCTTGGATGTACCTTTACGGCAGTAGGGCCGATTATCGCTATCGGCAGTGCCAACAATTTGGCGACGGTGTACGGAGCAATTATTTTATCTGGTTTATTCGTGGTACTGGCGGCCCCCCTTTATGGGAAGCTACTGAGGTTTTTCCCAACGATAGTAACGGGCTCAGTCGTGACCATTATTGGGTTATCTCTTATTCCTGTAGCTATGAATAGCGTAGCTGGCGGAGAAGGCAGCGCTGATTTTGGGAATCCCCGCAATTTGTTGCTTGCACTGATCACGCTGCTGGTCATTTTAGCGGTTAACCGTTTTACTACAGGATTTCTTCGCTCGGTCTCTGTCTTGATAGGTCTTTTAGTGGGTACAATTATTGCTTATGGAATGGGCATTGTTAGTTTCTCTACAGTAGGTGAAGCCTCTTGGGTAAGTGTTGCACAGCCTTTCTACTTCGGATGGCCTCAGTTCAATCTTACGGCTATTTTCACTATGATCATTGTTAATATTGTTAGTATGGTGGAGTCCACAGGTGTTTACTTTGCGATTGGTAAAGTGACGGATCAGAAAGTGGAACAAAAGCAGATCGTAAACGGGCTGCGTTCGGAAGGTTTGGCGATTATGCTGGGCGGGATCTTTAATGCATTTCCGTACACAGCATTTTCGCAAAATGTAGGTCTGGTCTCGCTGACTCGGGTCAAAACTCGGAATGTTATTTTTGCAGCCGGCGGGATTATGGTTGTGCTTGGACTACTGCCTAAATTGGCGGCTCTGACAACAGTTATTCCCAATGCCGTACTGGGCGGAGCGATGATCGTGATGTTCGGATCGGTTGCTGTTTCCGGGATGTCGATTCTGTCAGAGGTAGATCTGCGTAAGGATGGTAATCTGCTGATTGCCGCTTGTAGTATCGCTGTTGGTTTGGGTTCGGCAACTGTACCTGCAATGTTCGATCAATTGCCTGAATTCGCTCGGATGCTGCTGCAAAACGGTATCGTATCCGGTTCCCTTACAGCGATTGTGCTGAATATCTTCCTCTCCAAGACAAAGGATAATGTTCTGGCAGAAGATCCTGCTGCCCCTATTCTAACGAAAGAAACTCAAGTTTCTTAATACGTCTAATTCATGTTAAAAGACCAAGCTCTGGTGTGCTGAAACCTAAGCTTGGTCTTTTTCTCATGCTCAGAGCTTGTGCATATGCACAAAAAAATAGGTTGTCCCGTCAATATTATTGGGTTTGTAAGCGCAGTATACTCAGTTTAGAAAGCGTTATCAAATTACACACTGTATAGTGTCAAATTCTTATACTAGGGGGCAACTAGAGATGGAAGGCACAGTAATTAACTGGATGGGCGCGATTGCGGGATTGATTCTGGCCGTCGTATTGATTTTCAAAAAGGTTAACCCGGTCTACGCACTCTTTTTAGGCGCGATTGCCGGAGGAATATTAGGCGGGGCATCCATTGCAGAGACAGTACAATATGTCATCGACGGAACGAATAGTGTTATGGGGGCAGTTGTACGTGTTCTCGCAGCTGGTGTGCTGGCCGGGGTATTGATTGAATCAGGGGCAGCCGAACGAATGGCCGAGACCATAGTAGATAAGCTTGGCGAAAAGAAAGCGTTATTATCTATAGCGCTGGCAACTATGATTATTACAGCGGTAGGCGTATTCATCACAGTTGCTATCATTATTGTCGCTCCAATCGCTTTGTCCGTAGGTAAGAAGATCGGCATTTCCAAAACCGCTTTGCTGCTCGCACTGGTCGGTGGCGGTAAAGCCGGTAACATTATTTCACCGAACCCGAACACCATTGCCGTAGCTAAAGGCTTTGATGTAGATTTGGCTCAGGTCATGATTCATGGATTCATCCCAGCCATTGCGGGTCTGATTGTCACTGTTATTATTGCTAATCTGCTGGTCAACAAAGGTGTGAAAATTGCAGAGGGTGACGTTGTAACTAAAGAGGAAGACAGTACTAAGGTTAAACCTAGCTTTGGCCGTGCCATCGTCGCTCCAGTTGTCGCTATTTTACTTCTAGCCATTAACCCAATCGGAAATATTCTAAATATTGAATTGCTGAAATCATTTAAAGTCGATTCTATGATCATCTTGCCTCTTGCCGGCATTATTGGATTGATTGCTATGAAACAAACGAAGAACATCATTTCATTTACAACCTCAGGGTTAAATAAAATGACAGGTACAGCCATTATCCTGATTGGTGCTGGTGCTATCGCTGGTATTATCTCAAAATCGGATTTGAGTGCTACTGTTGTAGATGCAATAACGGCTATGGGGATTTCCGGAACGTTCCTTGCGCCAATTGCAGGGATCCTGATGGCGGCTGCTACAGCATCAACCTCTACGGCTTCTATCGTGGCTGCCGGATCATTTGGTCCCGCTATTCTTTCGATGGGCACAGCGCCGCTAAATGCAGCAATTATGGTGCACACCGGGGCTACAGTCATTGACCATCTGCCACACGGTAACTTCTTCCACGTGACCGCTGATTCCGTTAAGATGAACATTAAGGACCGGATGTCACTGATTCCTTATGAAAGTCTCGTGGGTCTGACGATGGCTATCGTCGCCACTATATTATACGGCTTCATCCTATAATTTATATTTGCAACTAGAAGGGACGGATATTCTATGAATAAAGACTTTGTCATCGTATTGGCACCGGATTCTTTCAAGGAAAGTATGACAGCCAAAGAAGCTTGTGAAGCCATGGAAAAAGGCATTCATAAAGTAAATTCTAATATTACTTGTATTCATGTACCCATGGCAGATGGCGGCGAAGGAACGATGCAGTCCTTGGTCGATGCAACGGAAGGTACAGTATATATAACAAAAGTTAAAGGGCCACTGGGCAATGAAGTTAGCGCATCCTACGGAATCACAGGAGACGGGCTGACAGGGGTGCTGGAAATGGCTAGTGCGAGTGGCATTCAGCTGGTATCCCCAGAGACACGTAACCCGTTGATTACAACTACCTACGGGACAGGACAATTAATCAAAGCATGTCTGGATCGTGGGGTCAGCAAGCTGCTGATCGGTATCGGTGGCAGTGCCACCAATGACGGAGGCGCCGGGATGGTGCAGGCATTAGGCGGCAGGCTGCTGGATGCCGAAGGCAATGAGCTGTTGTTTGGTGGTGGGGAGCTCGGCAGATTAGCCCGTATTGATCTGAGTGGATTTGACCCTCGCCTTAAGGATGTACAGGTTGAAGTGGCCTGCGACGTTACGAATCCATTATGTGGTCCGACTGGGGCTTCCAATGTATTTGGTCCGCAAAAAGGGGCTACTTCGGATATGATCAAACAGCTGGACAGCAATCTGCATCATTATGCGAGTGTCATCAAAGAGCAATTGGGTTTCGATATTATAGATATGTCTGGTGCTGGTGCAGCGGGTGGCCTTGGGGCAGGACTGGTGGTGTTCTTAAACGGAATATTAAAAAAGGGCATTGAGCTTGTGGTCGACTATACTGGACTTGAAGAAAAAGTGCAGCAGGCGGACATGGTGTGGACCGGGGAAGGAAGCATCGATTTCCAGACCCAATATGGCAAGACCCCGCTTGGCGTTGCTGAGGTCGCTAAGAAATATAATAAACCTGTGCTTGCTTTTGCGGGACGGATCGGCGATCAGACGGAAGTGCTGTATGATAAAGGGATTGATGCTATTTTTGGGATCATGCCAGGTGCAGCTTCATTGGAGGATGCCTTGAATAAAGGGCAAGAGAATCTGGAAAGAACGGCTGAGAATGTGGCTAGGTTAGTCATGTTGAACCAAGGAAGCTGATTGAATTATACAAAGTGATAGAGGGGCTGACTGAACGGAGTCAGCCCCTTTTTCTTTTTTAAGGTAGAAGCTTTCTGAGTAGAATATAAAGGGACAGGAGGTACAGACATGAAGATATCGAAATCACTTGCAGGACAAATAGCACAAGAAATGATGAGCGTAGTTCCTTATAACATTAATGTTATGGATGAGAGCGGCTTTATTGTGGGGAGCGGAGATCTGAAACGGGTCGGAACCTTACATGAGGGAGCGAGAATAGCCATTCAAAGTGGGCATGTCTTTGAAGTGTACGAGGATGGCAGCGGCATGAAGCCGGGGGTGAATGAACCCATTATTATAGATCATAAAGTTTTGGGTGTGGTAGGTATTACGGGACATCCAGATGAGGTTAGGCCGTTTAGTAAGCTGGTCAGAGTCACTACTATATTACTTATTGAGCAGGAAGCAAGGAACAAGCTGGAACAGGATGAGCGAGTAAAACGTGTGAAATTTTATCATGAATTGTCTTATCGTAAAGAAGCATATGATCTTGAGTTTCTGGAACGGGCGGGCAGTTATGGGCTTGATCTTAAGAAAAAATGCTGGGCGATCCTAGTGGAAGGCGATGTGAACGGAAAAGAATTCAAAAATGTATTTAGGTCCTATCCACATTACTGGAATTTGGAGAATGATAAGGCGGTTTTTTTTATAACGGATGTTTTTCTTTATAAAGAGCTCATAGGAAAACTAAATTCATGTGCGAATGTGGGGCGAATAGGTTCTGGCGAAGCAGAGGAGTTAGCTGCTTATTCACTTGAACAGGCCCAGGCGGCGATTAGTGTTGGTAGTAGAGTCGACCCGCTCAAGATACTGTACACTTATGAAGAACTAAGATTCTTAATTCATCTCTCCTATGACGGGGCAGAACGGCCCGGGACGATTTATGCTCTACTGGATCAGTCGGGCGATAAGACAGGCCTGATTGAAACACTGCAAGTATTTATTGCTGAGAATGGGGACCATAATCGTACTGTACAGAAGCTGAATATTCACCGAAATACACTGAACTACCGGCTTAATCGCATTCATACATTAACGGGCAAAAATCCACGCAACTACATGGAGTTGTTTGAATTGTTGTGCGGATTGATGTGGCGTAAGTAGTCTAAATCCCCCTATTCCAATTGCCATCCTGATTTTATAGGCATAAACTTAGATAAGCTTGTATAGATAAATTAGGACAGGGATGGATAGGAATGAATGAGAAAGTAGTAATGAATGATAAAGTAGTCATGCCATTATGGACCATGTGCCTTTTTATCGTAGTGATGAACACAACGATGTTTAATGTATCACTTCCAACCATTATTCAGGATCTCCAAATTTCTGCTGATCTAGGTTCATGGGTAATTTCGAGCTATTCGATTGGATATGCTTTATCGACGGTTATTTATAGCCGCTTATCAGACGTGGTGCCGATTCGGAGACTTTTGACCGTTGGCTTAATTACTCTCGGGTTGGCCTCAGTGTTTGGATTATTTGCGCATGACTTTAATACATTATTGATAACGAGAATAGTACAATCTGCTGGCGCGGGTGCGATGGCTGGATTGGGTCTCGTACTGGCTAGCCGTTATGTGCCTATTGAAAGACGTGGTGCGGCTATCGCCATGATCTCCGCAGGGAGTGCAATGGCCTTTGGTTTGGGCCCGATTTTTGGTGGTGTCATCAGTCAGTATTTTGGCTGGAACGGGTTATTCGGAATTACTTGCCTTGTGCTTGTTGTATTGCCAGTACTACTGCGGTTATTACCTAAGGAACAGCCGAAGCCTGCAAGCTTTGACGTTATTGGGGCGGCGCTGACCGTTGTAAATGCAGCAAGTCTGCTGGTAGCTGTAACCACCCAATCTCTGGTATGGTTGGCAGTGGGCGTAGTGTCTATTATCGTGCACGCTTGGTATTTGAAGAAGGCGAAGGAATCCTTTATTAACCCGCAGCTGCTAAAAATGCCGGGATACTTGAAGCTAGTTACCATAGGCTTTTGTATTCTGGTGCTGAACTTGGGGAATTTGTTCCTGATGCCGCTTGTACTCGCTAATCTGTTTGGTAAATCCGCGTTGATGATTGGTTTGTTTATCGCACCAGGTGCGTTATTATCTGCATTTCTTACCCGTTTTGTTGGACGTTTTATTGACCGGTATGGCAACTTGCGCTTCTTAATCATAGGGCATTGTATTCTTGCCGCTGTTATGGCTGCATTTGCGCTGAACCTTTCTGTATCTCCTGTAGTTCTTCTGCTTGGTTATCTTTGCTTCTCTCCGGCCTTCTCGGCGACAATGGCATCCTTAAATAATGAAGCTTCTCGGGTTCTTCCGCGAACTTGGATTGGTTCAGGTATGGGGCTTTTACAACTGATTCAGTTCTTTGGAGGTTCTGTATCTGTTGCGGTCTGTGGGCTGTTGCTGCATGCTCAGCGTGATCTTGCGCCGGCAAAAGCATATGAGCATGTATACGGACTGTTGCTCGTTGTCAGCTTGTGTTCGTTAGGAGTTCTCCTTTTATATAGACGTTCTTATTCCAAAAGTAATGCTGGGCAATCTATACAAGCTTAGAACTGAAACGAAAAGGTGATAAAAACGTATCAGATGCTATAGCAGATATAAGGAAGGAATGGTAATAATGGATAACGGGATGAGTGTAGTTTTAATCGAAAAAATGCCAGAAGGTGATCTACGAGTGATTGAAGAGCGTACGTGGAGCATGAATATGATAACTGCACTTGAACATGTCAATTATATAGTGGTGGGCAGTAAGGAATATGAGGCGGTTGAAGGACGACTGAATGTGGATGAAGGCAAGCTGGAGCTTTTGCTTGTTCCGATGCACACTGAGGGATAGAAGATCATCAGGGAAGGAGAACCTTACGATGGCTAAAGAAGAAAGGGATAAGGAATTGCCTGCATCAAAATTATTTACCGCAGATGGCAAACCCATCCGTGTATTATCAACATCGCTAGGCATAGCCTTATTAGCGAATGCTATGTTTATTCCTGGCGGAGCGGGGGCTAGCGCGAATACTTCTGCGGGCGAACCACAGCTAGTCTCTTGGTCTAATGAAGAGGTTAAAGCTTATTTTGATAAAAATGTGGATTGGAATATTCCCTACCCCGAAGAAGGTACGAAAGAGGTAGAGGAGCAAGGCCAAGGCGTAGTAACTTCAAACGGAACAACGGTAGTGAATAACTATGGCGGTTATCATTCAGGTTTTGGCTGGACGGATTTGCTTCTGTATCACATGTTGTTTAACAGCGGTGCCAATTACTCCTCCAGAGGATGGGCTAAGGACCGTCCTACCTATTATGGAGGCACGAGAACCACTTATAAACCACCTACTTATAGCAGCGAAAAGTTTCAGAATAAAAAGGTGCCCGGTTCTGTAGTGAAACCTAAAACCTCAACCTCATCCACGGGTTCCATCACGAGAAGAGGTTCCTCTTCAAAGAACGGAATCGGTGGCACTTCCAGTGGCTTAAACTCTTCGAAGAACTCTAAATCAAGCTCAGGCTCGAAATCTTCATCGAGATCTGGTTCCAGTAAGAGTGGTTTCGGCGGATGAGTGATCAGCAGAGCGTGTTTGAGATTCTAGATTTGTCTGATCTGGAGCGGGGCCCACGGGTACAAGCGCTGCATGAGCTTGGGTTCACTTGGGCAGATCTAGAGGAAGAAGAGTACTGGATGGATGCAATAGCTGTGATGCGCAGCGACATTTATAAAGAGCTTGAGGAAGCCTCCGCAAAGCTGTGGGCTATCCTCGATAAAGCGGTTCGGTATATACATCTAAAACGCGATTTGTATGAGCTGCTGGGCATTCCTCCTGTTCTTTGGGAGATGCTTGACGGGTTTTCTATTCCGGAAGAAGGTCTAATCAGTCGGTATGCAAGGTTCGATTTTGCGATAGCTAATGATGGAACCATCAAGCTTCTGGAACTGAATGCCGATACACCTACAGGTTATGTGGAGGCTTCCATAGCAACACCTTGGATCTGTGAACAGGCGGGTGTGACTAGTCCAAATCATGCGATGAAGGAACAACTTGCCGCAGCCTGGCAGATAGAACGACCAGATACCGCAGCTTGTGTTGCTTATGGCTCTCATCTTGAAGATTCGGGTACGATTGAAGCCTTGGCCAGACATAGCGGGCTTACTATTCAGTGTGTGGATTGTCTCGATCTGTGGGTCGATGAGGGCATTTTGAAGGACGGGGAGGACCGGGTGATAAAGCGGATGTTCGCCCTATATCCTAAAGAGTGGATGGCCGTCGATGAGGGTGGAGATGCACTTGCCTATGCTGTTGAACAGGGAAATCTTCAGCTTTTTAATGGACCGCACAGTATCCTGTTGCAGTCTAAGGGATTGATTGCAGCTGTGTGGGGAATGTATGAGCTTGGCTTATTATTTGACAATGAAGAGCGTGAGGCGATCTCACGTTATATTTTGCCGACTTATAATAAGCCTGTGTTCTCTGGCAGCTTTGTGTCCAAATCTGTATTTGGCCGCGAAGGCGGTTCTGTACGTCTCTTTGACGATAGTGGAACTCTAGAAATTGAGGACGAAGAGGGTTATGATAGCAGTCAGCTTTTTCCCTCTGTATATCAAAAAAGAGCTGAACTAGCCCGAATACACACCGCCAAAGGTGAATTCCACCTACTGACAGGCATGTTCGTCATTAATGGGAAGCCGTGTGGGCTGCTCGGCCGGGCTGGCGGACTGATTACGGGCAATGCCAGTCATTTTATCGCGTTGGGAGTGAGATAGTTGGATAAAAGTAAGGCTATAAACAAGTCGTCTACCAGATTAGTAAAGGCCCGGATCGGGGCTTTATGTATGATGCTTCTAACGGTATTGCTGCTTAGTGCATGTTCCAGTAATCAGGGGAGTGTGTTTGATTCAGGCACTGCCGAAACTTCTGACAGTGTTGCACGGGTACCTTGGGATTACCGGGTTGTGGAGAGTACTGTAGGTGATCTAATTGGTAGCGATATGACGGTGTTGCCGGATAATGAGCTGCTGCCGAATGATGAGAATTATGCTACTGGCGATAAAATATGGACACTGCAGTTCATGGACGCTGAGCTGATCACAGATGCCGACCAACGCAATGAAGTCCGCCTCTCTTCCTGGACGACCATTAAATCGTATCCCGATGAAAAAACAGCAGTCGAGGATCTTACCAACCTTAAGGTATCGGTAACTACAGATGTTGATCTTGTAGGAGTATACAAGACAAAATATAATGAGAAGACAAGAAACTTTGCCGTCCTCGAGCTGCCTTCCGGCAACCGGATCAAGCAGCCGATAGACGATGAGCGTTATGCAGCATTAGAGAAAGAAAAGACCGCTTCCGTAGTCCTTGAGGAAGTACATGATTTCGCCGATTATGACTCGGCATATGCGAAATTTCGGGGGTGGGCAAAGTGACGATTGTTGTTAATTTAATAGTCAGTATATTTGTGATTATTCTTCTGCAATTGTTGGGTATGGTTATCTTTGGCTTGATGACCCCGTTCAAGGATATGGAAGAGCTGAAAAAAGGGAATGTGGCTGTAGCTCTAGCGCTTGGCGGCAAATTTCTCGCTACAGCAATTATCATTGGAGTAGCGGCGTATACGAATACCTCTATTCTGCATATGATCATTTGGTTTGCTGTCGGTTATGTGTGCCTCATCGCTGCTTATTGGATTTTTGAATTGGCGACCCCAAGCTTTAAAATTTCAGAACATCTGGAAAAAGGCAATGTGGCAGTAGGCACCATGCTCTGCTTGGTGTTTATCGGCACAGCATTTGCAGTCAGCAGTTTGATTGTTTAGTTCACAAATCGCAGATGGACATGGATAAGGCTGCCCTCAGTAATAACCTCGAGAGGCAGCTTTATTAATGTGAGGAAGGGATGGCAGATGCATTTTTTTCTGAGAATATCCAACAGGATGATGCGTTTACGCAAACGGTCGATCGGTCTGATTATTTTGATCTTTATAATTCTTAGCGCATCGATAGCTTACCTGCTTGAACCGAGTACATTCCACAACTGGTTTAATGCCTTCTATTGGGTTATGACAACGATGGCCACCGTTGGGTATGGGGATTATTTTGCCGAGACGGTAGTTGGTAAGCTATTCACCATGTTTCTATATATTTTTGGGATTGGTCTTCTCAGCTTGGTTATTGGCAAGGTCATTGACTCTATTGCAGAGGTACAGAGAAGGAGAGGAGCAGGAACTTTGAGCTTCCGGGGAAAGGATCATGTGATATTAATCAATTGGAGTAAGAAAGCGCAAGCTGCGGTAGATGAGGTGTTATGCTATTCACCTAAATGTCATATCGTCATCATTGATGAGATAGGACGGCATCCGCTGGAGCATATGGAACAGGTCCACTTTGTAAGCGGTGATGCTTCCAGCGATGAGATTCTCCTTAAAGCTAACATACACGAAGCTAGGGCAGCCATTGTGTTCGGAGACACACGGATTGATGAAGCATCGCTAATTGACGGGAAATCTCTGCTTATCGCCTCCAGCATTGAGCGCATAGCGCCACAAGTACATACTACCGTAGAAATTATGCAGGAGAAGAATATACAGAATTTCAGGCATGTTCAGGTCAATGAATTCGTTCTGTCGCATGATGCCATTTCTAGATTGACTGTCCGATCCGCTCTGCAAGAGGGGAATTCAGAGGTGATTACGCAGCTGCTGAGCCGCCAGTATGGGGATGATATTTATGAGATTCCAGTGAATAGTGCATGGAAGACCTATGGGCAGGCGTTTCAGGAATTGCTCCTTCAAGGTGCAACTTTACTCTCGGATCGTAGTGACCTTAGCATCAATCGCAAGCTGGACCAGCCTATTCCTAAAGAGGCTAGATTATATATTGTTTCGGATGAAGAGACGTATCGGAGAATTAAAGGTTAGGTCAGTGATAAGCGAGTAAAGCGGATTTTCGGGAGAATGGCTTCTCGGAATTCCGCTTCTTTTTGTTTGCCGTTCCTTCCTTAAGGGTAAGAGATGAATATTATCGTTACTCTACCTTTCGGAAGGAGCCATTGTTAATGAGTGAACAGCAAAAAGTGAACGGAAATAGCAAAAATGAGCAACTGGAACAGTTTCGCAGTAAGGACGAAGGTCACGCTTTAACAACCAATCAGGGATTGAAAGTGTCCGAGGATGAGTTCTCCCTAAAAGCCGGTGACCGGGGGCCAACCTTGCTGGAGGATTTTCATTTTCGGGAAAAAATGACCCATTTTGATCACGAGCGGATTCCTGAGCGGATCGTGCATGCACGCGGATTTGCCGCCCACGGGGAGTTTGAAGTATATAAATCGTTGAAAGAATATACGAAGGCGAAATTCCTTCAAGATCCATCCGTGAAGACCCCGGTGTTTGTCCGGTTCTCAACGGTAGCAGGATCACGGGGTTCAGCCGAAACTGTGCGGGATGCCCGGGGCTTCTCGACCAAATTTTATACCGAAGAAGGCAATTATGATTTGGTAGGCAATAATATGCCGGTCTTTTTTATACAGGATGCGATTAAGTTCCCTGATCTAGTGCATGCGCTTAAGCCGGAGCCGCATAATGAAATGCCTCAGGCAGCATCAGCCCATGATACCTTCTGGGATTTCATCGCCAATAATCAGGAATCGGCCCATATGGCGATGTGGCTGATGTCTGACCGCGCCATTCCGCGAAGCTTCCGGATGATGGAAGGGTTTGGAGTTCACACCTTCCGTCTGATCAATGAACAGGGGAAAGCGCATTTTGTTAAATTCCATTGGAAACCAGTGCTTGGTGTACACTCTTTGGTGTGGGACGAAGCACAGAAAATATCCGGAGCGGACCCTGACTTTCACCGCCGTGATTTATGGGAATCGATTGAAGCCGGCAACTTTCCGGAATACGAGCTGGGCATTCAGCTTCTTAGTGAAGAAGACGAATTCAAGTTTGATTTCGATGTGCTGGACCCTACAAAGCTATGGCCAGAGGAAGACGTGCCCGTGCAGATCGTTGGGAAAATGACCTTGAACCGCAACGTGGATAATGTTTTTGCCGAAACGGAGCAGGTGGCTTTCCACCCCGGACATGTAGTGCCAGGGATTGATTTCACCAATGACCCCCTACTTCAGGGCAGATTGTTCTCTTATACGGATACCCAGCTGATTCGGCTTGGAGGTCCTAACTTCCACGAACTGCCGATCAATAGACCGGTTTGTCCTTTTCACAACAACCAGCGTGACGGATATGGGCGGCAGACGATTAATCAGGGCACTGTGAGTTATCATAATAATTCTCTGGCCCAAAACACGCCGAGACCTGTCCCAGAGGCTGAAGGCGGTTATGTGCATTATCAAGAAAAGGTTGAGGGCCGTAAGGTACGGAGCCGGAGTAAAAGCTTTGAGGATCATTTTTCACAAGCCAAGTTATTCTGGAATAGTATGAGCCCTCCGGAACAATTGCATATTATCGAAGCTTATTCTTTTGAGCTTGGAAAGGTTAAGAGTAAGTCGGTCCGACAGCAGGTCGTAAATATGCTTGCTAACATTACCTCCGAGCTTGCTGTACCTGTGGCAGAAGCCATTGGAGTAGCGGCTCCAGAAGTTGGCGGTTCCGAGGTCACTCAAGCTTCCCCTGCCTTAAGTCAGGCTAATACGAAAAAACATCCCAACACGCGGAAAGTAGGCGTGATTATCGGAGATGGTTTTGATGAAGCTGCGGTAATGCCTGTGTTGGACACGCTTATGGGAGCTGGGATACAACCGGAGCTAATCAGTGATAAGCTTGGATTTATTAAAGGCTCAAGCGGCACAGAGCTTGAAGTCATCCATACCTTGTCCACTACAGATTCGGTGCTCTTCGATGCGATTTATGCGGCTGGTGGAAATGCGGAACGCAAGAAATTCCATAAAGATGCAGCGTTATTCCTCAACCAAGCCTATGCACATTTTAAACCTATCGCGATGACGACAATACTTGCTGAGCTGCTTGCAACAGATGAACATAGAAGCAGTCCGGGAGTCATAATAGGCGATGGTGGGGAAGTTTTCGCGGCTAGCTTCGTTGCAGCCATTACTGCCCATCGTTTTTGGGAACGTATGGAATAAAGTAAGTAGATGACAGAAAAAGGAGGATCTGCTCGTCAGAAGGCGTGTGGATGCCTCTTTTTTTTCATCTAATGGTTTCATAAATTTAACATTTGGATTAAGGATGTGATGTATATTACCGTTATAGATAATACTAGGCAATATAAGCAGATGCTTAGAGAGGTGATTTTTTGAGGAAAGAGATAGCTGTTGCTGTAGTGGTACTTACAGGTTTTACAGCATTAACAGCATGCGAGCAAACAGCAATGCCGGCATCAACACCCTCGCCCTCCGCGAATGTTCATACAACAGAGCCACCGAATCCTACGGGTTCGGCTAATAATGATATGGGGGACCTTTCACAGGAATTGGATGCTTTAGAGCAATTTATTGTTACGAAGCTTACCGGCTCGTCCGGTGTTTATACGAATTTAATTGAAACAGAGCAATCCGGGGAAGCAGCAAGCGGCCATGAGATTCTAAGTGAGTCTGCCTCTCTGAGGATGCTGGCAGCCGTACGGAGTGGTGAGAAAGAGCGATTTGCAGAAGAATGGGCGCTGGCTAAGCAAACCTTTGATATGAAGGGTGGTTTTAGCTACCGATATAGCCCTAAACAGCAGAAATTATATCCTGTGAATGCTGCCGTTGATGACTTACGTATCATTCGTGCGCTTTATGAAGCGGGGGATACGTTTAGAGATAAACAATATACAGAAGAAGCGGCTAAGTATGGTGAGAGGTTTTATAACTATAATGTAAAAAATGGATATATGTATGACTTCTATGATGAAAATTACAAAAAAACCAACACATTCGTTACTTTATGTTATATTGATTTAGGTACAATGCAAAAATTGTCGGTTTCTGGAGAATCTCGTGACTTTTTGTTGAATAATATGAGCGTTATTCTGAAAGATGGATATTTATCAGATGAGTTTCCCTTCTATGAAACAAGGTTTAATTATGAGAGTGGAACCTATAGTTCGGAGAATATCAATACAGTAGAATCGCTACTGTCTATTCTGGCTTTGGCAGAGGTAGACCAGCAGAAATCCTCCAGCATTAATTTTATCAAGCAGCAGGTCGAGGCTGGCACATTATATGGACAATATTCGCGTGAGGGAAAGCCGCTTAACGATATTCGCTCAACAGCCATTTACGCCATTACGGCTATGATTGGTGCCGAGATCGGAGACGATGCACTCTATCGCAAAAGCATTGAAAGAATGAACGAGTTCAGAATAACCGATGCCGGCAGCTCACTGTATGGAGGCTTCGGCGATGTAGCTAGTGGCCAAGCCTATTCCTTTGACAATCTGATGGCATCATTGGCCTATGTCTATTAATTTAAACCTATAGTAACGAAGGTGAATCTGCATGATAAACAACACGGTGAAATCACCTCTGAGGCAGGGGATGACACTCGCTAACCTACCGTTGCCATTGTCCCCGGCTTTTATCACTGCTGTTGGAGTGTTGCTTATAACCATCATCGCCTTATTTACCGCCCCGTATGTCGGAATGGCGGATAATGGTGATTTTTTTCGCAGCATCTATAGTAACGGAATTTATTTCAATCTGCCGGATTATGACGAGCAATACTTTGGTTATTTTGTAAAGCAATATGGAATCTTTCAATATTTTAATGAGAATGGCGCGACATTATTTTCTTCACAGTCCCTATTTATCCAGCTGGCCATTGGACTTAATAAGCTGTTTTTTAGCAGCGAGGTTTTCGATATCCGGTTTCAAGCAGTCATTTACACGATTTTATATGTTGCGGCGATCTACTTATTAATAGAGGCTATTACATGGGGGATGACCCGCAAGCAGGGATGGGTCACTGCAGGTATTGCTATTTTTATATTTGGAGATACCGGGTATACCGCTTATTTCAACTCCTTTTACGGTGAGAGCGTCGTGATGATCACGATGATTACTATGTTCGCAGCTTGGTTGTTGTTATATCAAAAAAGATACAATGACTACGTGCTGCTGGCCCTGTTCTTGATCAGTACGATTATCCTGACTACTTCCAAGCAGCAAAATGCGCCAGTGGGTATAATCATTGCGGTTCTGGGGTGTTCAATCCTTTGGATTCGCAGGGATAAGATCTTTCGTATTCTGACCCTGGTTTCCCTTGCTTTGATCCTGTTCGCAGGTGTGTTCACTTATTTGAATATCTCGGATGAGTTCGTGAATATTAACCAGTTCCATGCCATGACCCGAGGGGTGCTGAAGGATTCCTCCGATCCGGAGAAGGCACTGAAGTCATTCGATATTGATGAACAATATGCCATCTTGAAAAATAGCATTTACTACGAGAAATACGGAACTATTGATGTGAATTCGCCGATCCTCCAAGAGAACTTTTACAGTCGTTACGGATTTGTTTCGATCCTTAAATACTATATATCGAATCCGGATCAGCTTAACTCGATTCTTAATGTAGCTGCTCAAAGTGCATTCTCGATTAAACCAGCGGCGATGGGCAATTACGAGCAATCTGTTGGGAAGGAATTTCGAGCACAGAGTCACTTTTTTACTGGATACAGTCAGCTGAAAAAGGCTTTAGCACCACGAACGATAGGTTTTATCTTCCTTTGGACAGTGCTTGTCATCGGTCTGTATATGCCTTCCTTTGTAACAGCCATTAAGGCACGCAATTTTAGAGGATTGCAGCGGATGGTATTGATTGTCGCTACGATAGGCATTGGTCTTTCAGGCATTTTTGTATCGATTATCGGTGCCGGTGATGCCGACATTTCCAAGCATGAATTCTTGTTCACTTTATCTTTTGATTTGGTGACCTTTTTGACAGTATCTAGTGTGATCGGACGCAGATTCTCCAAAAATCGCAAAAAGCCGGTTAACGAGAGCCCCACCATGTCTAGTCCATTTACAAAGCCTCAAAAGGATGTGAGTGTTTGAAGCGCAGAGGGATCTTATACTGTATATTGCTGCTGACGCTGAGCTTAACCATCCTATTGCTGCCCGCCACTCCTGTTCAATCTGCTGCATCGCCACAACAAGTCTTACTGCTCTATGACAGCCTTGCCAAGGGGACCTCTAAGGATGGAAATGTGACTGAACTTCAACGTCTGCTGGCAGCTTACTCGACAAAGGTTACACTTCGAAGCCTAGATCAATACGAGCAGGGGATGCTGAAAAATTACTCCAGAGTGATCATGGTCCGTAACGAAGCGGATATTTCGATCACGAATAAATCCTATATAGAGGATTGGGAGCATTATCAGGGGCAGTATTTGCATATCGGGTACAACCCACCCGCTAGTCTAACGAAGGCGTTACAGCTAACCACTGATGTGATCTATGACGGGAGTGCTGAGCTCGAAATCGGACAGTTCTCCGGAATTCAAGCTAAGGTGCAGGATATGCCTTATATTGTAGCGAGTCAGGCGGTCAAATCCTTCGGTCAACTCTCTTTTGCGGAGGAGGGTCTGCAAGCACCGTACGCTGTGAGTAAGGGGAATGATACATATGCCCCATATTTTGAACAAGGGAATGTCAGTACGCTGGGGATGGCGTATGTTCTGAAGGATTGGCTCCATATCACTACTGCTCCTAAAATGTACCTTGCGATCAAAGAAATCTATCCTTTCTCCGATCTGCAACTGCTGGCAGAAACGGGTGAGCGGCTGTATCAACTGGGGATTCCGTTTCTTGCAAGTGTGCGGCCTGTGTTCAGCAATACCGATTATCCGGCCATGCAGCGTTATTTAGTGGCCATGAAAAGTGTGCAATCCAGCAATGGAAGCATTCTGGTCAATGCTCCAGTGGTGATGCCAACGATAAGCTCCAGTGACCATACGCTTAAAGGAAAGATGAATGATTTCATCAATCTGTTGGCCGAAAACGGGCTTGGGCCGCTTGGAGTCGGAGCGGAAATGCATTGGTCGTATGACAAAGAGTATTCAGAATCGGGGATGAGCTTTTTTGATTCCGTGGTGTTGTATCCGGATGAACAGATTGATTATATGGAGCAGAGCGACACCTCTAAATCCTTTCCATCCTCTTTATATAGCGTTCCGCTGGAATTTCTTCAAGCTTTGCATACATCCAATAAAGTGATACCGCATTTGCCGATGGATACTGTAATCACCGTCGACATGCCCGAGGATGAGCGTCAGCTTGAAGAAATGCTGCGAAGTCTGGAACGGAATTGGGTTTCTTTTGCCGATTATAAGCAAGAAGAGCATCAGGTCGTTACTGATCAGAACACAATCTCCTCATTAGATGGAATGATTTCTATTAATGGACAACCTCTAAGCCTGGACTATACACCGGAAACAGTGGATAGCGATTATCGCTACACAGAGGAGCAGCAAAAGAGCTTCACCCGACTTTTTAATATTCAGAATCAATTTTTTATTGTTGTGATCATGATTTCTCTGCTGCTGTTTGGCGGATTGTTAATGATCGGATACCGGTTATATCGCAGAAAGTTTTTGAAATGAGACAACTAATCGTGATTTGGAGGACCCTATGACGATTTCAGACGTGCTGATGGTGATTGCGGTGATCTGTATTTGGTCTCTGCTGCTGGTGAATGTGACCCTCATTATCGCGGGCTATCTATATTACATTAAATCCGAAAATGAGGATATACCAGAGATAGAGGGCGAATATCCTTTTGTTTCAATTATGGTTCCCGCTCACAATGAGGGGGTAGTGATTTGTAAGACGGTTGAATCTCTGCTGGCGCTGGATTATCCGCAAGATCGGTATGAGATTATTGTGATTAATGATAACTCCTCTGATAACAGTGCCGAGCTGCTTGCGGGCATACAATCCCGAAATCCGGGGCGTCAGCTGGTAGTCATTAATACGGATGCAGTTACAGGAGGCAAAGGCAAATCCAATGCCTTGAATATAGGCTTTACCAGCTGTAAAGGGGAGCTAATCGCCATTTATGATGCCGACAATACTCCGGAGAAAACAGCTTTGCGTTATCTGGTTGCTGAGATCATGCATGATTCCAGCCTCGGTGCGGTGATTGGGAAGTTCCGGACCCGTAATCGTGATGCAAGTTTACTGACCCGGTTCATTAATATTGAGACCTTATCCTTTCAATGGATGGCTCAAGCGGGACGCTGGAAGCTGTTCAAGCTTTGCACTATTCCGGGAACCAATTTCATTATGCGCAGGTCAATTGTGGAAAGCATCGGTGGTTGGGATGTTAAAGCGATAGCCGAGGATACAGAAATCAGCTTCCGGATTTATATGATGGGTTACCAAATCAAGTTCCAGCCGAAATCCGTCACGTGGGAGCAGGAACCACAGACCCTGAAGGTCTGGTTCAAGCAGCGAACCCGCTGGGCGAAGGGCAATATTTATGTCATTGTCAAAAATATTCCGCTGCTGTTCAATAAATCGGCCGCAAAGGTGCGGTTCGATATTCTTTATTTTCTATCCATTTACTTCTTGCTGCTGCTGTCGTTAATCACCTCGGATGTGCTGCTGATCCTGCATGCTTTGGGTTATGTGCATACTACTATTGCAGGTCTTAGTAATTTCTTATGGCTGCTCGCTATTATTCTTTTCGTTGTGGGGACCTTCATCACGCTAACGACAGAAAAGGGCGAGATGAGCTTGTCCAATCTAGGGATTGTAATGTTGATGTATGTGTCTTATTGCCAGCTGTGGATGGTTGTCGCGGCTAACGGATTATATCTATATCTGAAAGACCTCATCTTCAAAAGAGAAGCCAAATGGTATAAGACGGAGCGCTACTAACGGGGCACCAAAAAGTCATATGAGAAAAATGTAATCACAGGAGAAACAGAACATGAAGATAAAAAAACAGCTGGTTATACTGTTAACCTGCCTCTCCCTTTTGTTAATTCCAACCCATCCTGCTGCCGCAGAGACGTTGCCGCAGGATCATAAGTCCACTTATACAACTTCATTTACGGGAACAGACTCGTCCTTAACTGGTTCGAGTGCCCAGCAGCAATATTTTGAGGTTCTGGATTATTGGAATGTGGATCAAGTAAAGATCAAACTGCATTTTCAAATTTCACAAATTACCGAAGAGCAGATTTCTAGTGTTACCTTAACGCTAAACGGCAGCCCGTTCTATACGTTTCGTCCGTCACTACAAGACAACGGCGAACAGCTGTTGACCCTTGCGGCGCCCAAGGGGTTTCTGAAAAAAGGGACGAATACGCTGGGCATTCAGGGCTATTTGAAGACAGATCGTCAAGATGACCTCTTTTGTTCGGTCGATGAAACGTCGGATAATTGGCTGCATCTGTTCAATACGTCCAGTGTTAACGTGATTTATACCGCAAAGCCCTTGAGTGGAGGGATCAGTGACTTCAGCGAGCGATTCGCCGGGATAGATACCTTAACAAAGAATCAGAGTATTCTGACTGTACCGGACAAAAGCACGGCGGCAGAAATGGAAGCAGCCACTTATGCTCTCTCCGGGTTTGTTAAGGGGATTACGTTAAATGATGAGACTATTCCCTTGCTTCCCTACCGGGCAGACACTGTGCAGAATAAGGCCGCAGTTGTACTGGTAGCTATGTATGACAGAGTACCAAGCGAACTGAAAGCTCAGCTAAGCTCCACTGAAGATTTGGGTACGCACGCGCTGCTCCAGCTAGTGAATAAGGATACCCAGCCCACCTTGGTTGTAACCTCGAAGGATGAGAACTTGCTGATTAAAGCGGGTCGTTTGATTGCTAATCCAGAGCTGATCGGGCAGATCACCAGTGATCTGAAAACAGTAACGGATGCTACAGAAGTATCAGCACCTGCGCTTTCGATTAGCTCTAACATCACGTTCACTGAGACAGGTGATAAACTGACCGGGGCACATCATCAGGAGCAGACGTATTTTATTTCATTGCCAGCGAACCGCTCGATTGCCGATTCCGGTAAAATCAGCCTGGATTTCCGTTATGCACAGAATTTGGATTTTACTCGTTCATTGGTTACCGTGAGCATCAATAATACTCCGATTGGCAGTAAGAAGCTGACCAAGGAACTGGCGAATGGCGATATTCTTAATCTCTCGGTGCCTCAGAATTTGAATATCTCCGGAAATTTCTCGGTGACAGTGGCTTTTGATTTGGAGATCGAAGGAGCCAGATGTATTATCGATCGGGACCAAATGCCGTGGGCTTATATCAGTAAAGATTCTGTAATGCAGCTGAATACGAAGGATCGCACGGATCTCTTATTTAATAACTATCCATATCCGTTCATTCGCGATGGGATCTATAATCATGTGGCGGTTGTACTGCCCGAACAAATGGATGATTACGCCTATTTAAGTGTATCGAATATCTTTAATCTGCTTGGTAAATATGCCAGCGGAAATATAGGGAATATCCAGTTCTATACCGATACCGTCAACGCCGATCATTTGAAAAATAATAATATCATCGCTATTGGTGCTTATAAGAATAATAAGGTGATCCGTGATCAGAATGCTAAGCTTTATTTTCAATATAACGGAGATGGAACCACAATTCGCTCCAATGAGAAAATGAGTATTGAAGAGCAATACGGCGCACGAATCGGAACACTGCAGCTGATTGATTCGCCATTTGAGGCGGGACGTGCATTGCTCGCGGTTACGGGGGTCAGCTCGGAAGAGTATTACTTAGGATCGAAGCTGCTCGCTACAGAGCGGGATAAATGGAAGGTGTTTGGCGATGGCGCAATCGTTGATAAAGACGGTAATGTCAGCGCACACCGCTTCAAAACAATCACTGGAGCAGCCGAGGACTCTGTGGCCCAGAAAATAATGGAACGGTCGGATGTACTCAGTTTTATCATCGTGATTTTACTGGTGCTGACGCTGGTAGTTCTATCGCTGATCCTACTGCTTCGCAAACACATGAAGAAACGTGGTGATAAGCGTGAGACGTAATCGCAGCTTAGTGTCGGACATCGCTCTCTTATCATTCCTGGTGTTATCGTTCCTCTGTATCGTCTTTATTGCAGGTGCACCGGATGATTACCTCCAGAATATTATCATTTTAACGGTGGCTTTTATTCTGGCCATTGTTACGTATTTTACGACGGTCACTGCGGGGCTGGTCTTGAATCTGGTGTTTATCTTTGCTTACGGATTCTACACGATGTACCAGACGATAACGCTGGGGGAAACGATTAGCCTGAATACTTATTTCTGGTTAATTATGACTCCGCTATTAACGGTCGTTCTATGGGTATTCACTTTAAGCAGCCGTGATTTGCAGGTGGAGAATGAGCAGCTACGCAAAAAGACTGCCAATATGGCTATCGTAGATGAAAACACAAATTTGCGGAACAGTATTTCTTTTCAGACGGATGCTACATTATTTACAAGCATTTCGACCCGCTATCAGATTCCGCTCACCCTGCTAGTGGTGAAGGTGAAGTATTGGAAAGAGATCAGACGGATCATTCCTGAAGATCAGCTGGCAGAAGCTATCTATGACGTGTCTCAGCTTAGTCAGGCGAGTATTCGTACCAATGATGCACTCTATCTGCTAGATAAGGATGAAGCAACATGGGGCCTGCTGCTGTTCACGGACAGCGATGGGGCGAAGATTGTGATCGAGCGGATTAAGCTCAAGCTTCAGGAGTTGAATGACAATAATTTCTCCAGAAAATATAAGGTCAGCCTGGGTCTTAAGATTGGGGCGGTCGAATACCAAGCCGGCACGATTGAGAATCCGCTGGATTTCATTGTTCAGGCCAAAAAACAGCTGGAGTACGACGTGTAGGCCAGCTTAAAAATCAACGGTTTCACTATCAGCCTCTGTATGGATGGCGATGAGCACGCTTGCCGGCTCATCGCCTTTATTTATGACCAGATGTGGCACACAGGCATTCCAGCTAAAGGAATCCCCCGCTTGGAACATCCCGAAATCTTCACCTTGCTCCGCATAAACCTCACCTTTTATTACTAAATGGACCTCTTTGCCTTCGTGCGCCTGCGGAGTTTCACCCGTAGAAGTACCCGGAGGGAAATGGACAAGCACCATTCGTACACCACCTGCCGAGCTTAAATGCTCAACTTGCAGTTTATCACTTCCGCTACTGGTGATTTGCCGCTCCTTGGAGCGTACCACCTGCATCCGCTCTTCCTTTTTTAACAGCAAATAAGCCAACGGAACGTTCAGCGCATCCGCAATCAGGCTAAGGGTTGCAATCGAAGGAGAGGTCTTATTAGTCTCAACTTGGCTCATAAAACCTTGTGACAGGCCAGTAGTTTCACAGATTTGGGCAATCGTAATATGTTTTCTTTTACGGATTGTACGAATGTTTGAACCTATATTCATTAGTAAAGCCCCTTTTGATATTAGTAATAGCAAATATATTTTTATATTAACAAATTATTAATTGACATACTAGCTAGAGGTTTATAATATTATCTTTACAAATATTATTTTTGTATTACAAATATTTTGAAGGAGTGTTTAGTTATGAAGGCACCTTATATATATGATGTCAGTCTACCTTCCGGTTACGATGAGAATCGGGTTTATCCGGTTATCTTCACCTTGCATGGCAAAGGTTCCAATGAGAAGAATATGTTCGGGCTTGTTGAGTCCTTGTCTGAAGAATTTATTATTATCGGGATTCGGGGAAATATGATTTTAGGGGCAGGATTTCAATATTATGATCTCAAAAGTCTAGGTCATCCCATCCGCGAGCAGTTTGATCAGGCTGTATCGCAATTGCAGCAGTTTATCGAATACGCCACCGACAAATACCCTATAGATGCTAAACACCGTTATCTGCTTGGCTTCAGTCAAGGAGCCATTTTGTCCATGACTCTCGCGCTTACTATGGGGAATTTGCTTCGGGGAATTGTAGCGCTGAACGGTTATGTTCCGGGGTTTGTGAAGACGGATTATGAGCTGAAGAGTGTGCAGGAGGTATCGGTCTTCATCTCGCATGGTGAATATGATTCTGTATTTCCAATTTCAGTGGGGACAGAAACAGCCGCTTATTTCGAAGGTCTAACCCCATTATTAACCTTTAAAGCTTATCCTTCGGATCATGGTGTATTACCGCAGAATCAGCAGGACCTGATCGCTTGGTTACGGCAGAACTTAGGGAGTGATAAACTATGATACCTTCTTACTTTATTGCCCATGGTGCTCCTTCTCTGGTACTTGATAACAATGCATATACGAAATTTCTTGGGGAGCTCGCTGAGAGGAATGTCAAACCGAAAGCGATAGTTGTATTTTCTGCACATTTCGAAGAACACACACAATCGGTTGGAGTTATGGAGACTTTCGACACCATCTATGATTTCTATGGCTTCCCAGATGAGATGTATCGAATGACTTATCCTGCCAAAGGGGACAATGAGGTTGCACAGCAAATTATGTCTTTGTTCCACAAGAATGGGATTGTCAGCAAATTTAATACAGAGCGTGGACTAGATCACGGAGCTTGGGCTATTCTTAAATTAATCTATCCGAATGCAGATATTCCTGTCGTGTCTTTGTCAGTTAATCGAGAGCTGTCCAATGAACAGCAATATTTAATGGGTAAGGCTTTATCTGAGCTGCGTGAGCAGGATATTATGATTATTGGCAGCGGTGGAACCGTCCATAATTTGCGTAGCGTGAAGTGGGGAATGGAGAACGTCGAGAAATGGGCGGAGACATTCGATGACTGGCTGCAGCACAGGTTGGAAGCTTGGGATACAGAGTCGCTATTTAACTATCAGGAGCTTGCTCCTTATGGCGTTGATGCAGTGCCGACTAATGAGCACTTTATCCCCTTGATAATAGCTATGGGAACTGGCGATAAAGGGAAAGAAGCGAAGCTGCTGCACCGAAGTTATCAGTATGGAAATTTAAGTCTTAGCTGTTGGGAGTTTAATTAAGAAGGAGGCATTAATGATGGACTTGGGACTTCGTGGGAAATCAGTTTTTGTAGCCGCAGCAAGTAAAGGGTTAGGACTCGCAACTGCGCTGGAGTACGCCCGTGAGGGAGCGAAGGTAATGATCGCCAGCAGGAGTATGGAGCAGCTTGTAGACGCACAGAAAGAGATTCAGGCAGCCACAGGACAGCAGGTGAACATGGTTCAGATGGATGTGACTGTCCCAGAGGATATCGTACATGCTATTCAAACGGCTGTAGCCCTAAACGGTGGGCTTGATATTGTAGTGACCAATGCGGGGGGGCCTCATGGCGGAGGTTTCGCTGATATGGTTGACGCGGATTGGAACCAGGGGTTTGAGCTCACACTGATGAGTACCATTCGTTTGATCCGTGAATCACTGCCGCATCTGCGCTCTTCTGGGGCAGGGCGAATCGTTAATATAAGCTCGATTTCTATCAAGCAGCCTATTGAGGGGTTAATTCTTTCCAATGTTTTTCGCGCTGGCGTGTATGCCTTGACCAAGAGCTTGGCTACTGAGCTGGCTGCGGATCGCATTTTAATTAATACGATCGCACCAGGGCGTATTGCAACCGACCGGATTCTTCAACTAGACGGCAAACGTGCACAAGCAGAGGGGATCCCTATGGAGCAGATTCAAGAGGAAGCGCTGCTGCAAATCCCGTTAGGAAGATTGGGCACGCCCGAAGAATTCGGCAAGGCTGCTGTTTTTCTAGGCTCTTTTGCGAATACTTATGTTACGGGACAATCTCTTTTAGTCGATGGAGGAATGGTGAAATCGCTCTAACCTCCGGCGTTATGGGTAGGCTTTGAAAGGTTATGGAAAAATTAGTAATTTGAATATTAGTTGCTTTGTGCTCTAAATAAGCGTATGATGGAGCGGTGGTCTAAATCGTAAGATTTACGAATTTTCCTACGTTTATTAGGTTATTCTATATATAAACCTACAGATCATTTGGATAATTTACCATAAAGGCTCCACGAATTTATTCAGAAGGAGGACGATCAGAATGAGAGAAGGCATACATCCTAAGTACAACCAAGTGATTTTCTTGGATGCAAGCGTAGGCTTCAAATTCTTGAGTGCATCTACTAAATCATCCAATGAAACTATGGAATGGGAAGACGGCAACACTTACCCAGTGCTCCGTGTGGACGCAAGTTCCGCATCCCACCCATTTTACACTGGTAAACAAAGAGATACAGAACAAGGCGGCCGTGTTGACAAGTTCAAACAACGTCTTGCACAAAAGAAATAAGAATCCTTACGGATTGAAGAGGGACAACCCATGTAGAAGCAATCGCTTCGGGGATGTCCCTTTTTTGTGTTCAGGCATGTTAAAATGAGATGAATTTAAAATATACATGGCGTCGAGGGAGCGATCAGTGATGGAAAATGTAATAAAAGTAGATACAGTCCTAAAGAGTGAAGACGTTCAGGAGTTTAACTTATGGTTCAGCTTGAATAGCCGGATTATACTCAACTCTTTTAGCGTAGTCGCTTACTTTATGATTTTGTTATTAATTACTAAGGATTACAGTACTCAAAGCATCTCAATCCTGGCTGTGACTGCTATAATTCTTGCCGCTGTCTTATGGTATATGACCAAGGCAAGCTTGATCAAAAAATCGAAAAAGGCGTTCAAAACAGATAACCTAATTCAGCAACCGCAAAATTATACGATTTCAGATGAAGGCATATCTTATCTTTCCGAAGCGGGCACTGGGCAAGTGAAGTGGGAAGAGATACATAAGATAGGTGAAACTACGAACTTGTTTGTGTTTTTTGTGTCCACACAGAGAGCGCTGATTATCCCTAAACGTTTCTTTGAATCGGCACAAGATAAAATAACATTTAAGGATTTAGCCAGAAAATATATGTTCTCCAATCGGGTGAAATTTAAAGCATAAGATGTGCTGTTATTGTTGATTCATTTGTACCAAGGATTAGGCTATAATGATAGGAGCGACTTGAAAAATAGGAGAAATATGGCATGCCATGGATTCAGGGATATCCGTATTACTTATTAATGGGCAGTGTTCTAAGTCTGTACATGGGCGTCAGCTCCTATCGGCACCGTAAGTTAGCAGGGAGACGCTATTTGTGGATCTTAATGCTGTTAGTCAGCCTTATATTTGTTGCAACGGCGGGAGAGATTATGTCACCCTCTTTTCAGTCTAAGCTGTGGTGGAAGAATGTGCAGCAGGCTCCGCTTTTTTTTAGTGCGCTCTTTACTTATGCTGTGGTAAAAGAATACGTATCTCCTTCCACAGGGCGCCTGCCCGTGAAGCTTGCCATCTTCTCTATCCCTATTGTTATGGATGTACTTCTTATTTTTACGGATAGCTATCATCATCTGATGCGCAGTGAAGTGTCCGTCCTGACGGTCGCGGGTGTTAGTGGAATTGCTGTAAAGCCTACGCTCCTTAGTATGGCTTTTATTGCGTATGATCAGCTTTTTGGGCTATATGCGGTCTGCTTGCTGGCAGTTTCCCTACTGAATACCCCGAGAGTTTATTTGCGGACTAATATCCTGCTGTTGGCGGGTTTGCTGGTTCCGGTTATTTCCGTCTTTTTACTTCCCCTCTTGAAGATTACCATTACAGGTTTTACGGCGTTTACTTATTTGCCTGCGATTATAGCGGCTTATTTCGCACTTTTTGTTAGCTCCAAATTAACCATCTTCCCTCTAACCAAAAACAAAATTCTAGAGCACATGAAAGACGGCGTAGTTCTGACTGACCGTTATGATAATATCATTGGCATAAACGATGCGGCGACTGCTATTTTATACGACATTACCCGAATAGCGAACGATAACTGGATGGGAAAAAACATTGATCTTTTTATGAAATCTCACAAAGACATTGCAGCTCATTACAGTCAGAGGACAGAAGGACAGTTTGAGGTAGTTTGTTCTGGCGCAGGGGAGCTCTGTTATGGGGTTTCTTTAATTGCTACGGAACATGCGGCAACAGAGAATAAGGGTATGCTTATTGTGTTTAGTGATCATAGTGAGAAAAAGCGATATGAGCGTGAACTGGTCTATCAGGCAACGGTTGACGATCTGACAGGGCTTTATAATCGCAGGCATTTCATGCAAAGGGTCCAGATTCAAACGATCCCGGATGGATTAGGGTTGGCTCTGCTGCTATTTGACATCGATGATTTTAAATTAATTAATGATACTTATGGTCATTTAGCGGGCGATCAGGCGTTAGTTGATTTCTCGAATAAAATCCTTCAGGTATACCAGAATAAAGGTATTGCTGGAAGAGTAGGTGGCGAGGAATTTGCTGTATGCTTTTTCGCTGAAGATAAACGTGCAGCCTTAAAAGAAGCAGAGGATTTTCGTACAATGATGAGTGATTACACGATAATCTTGAATGAACAGGATAGCATTCATCTTACCGCAAGTATCGGAATCTCTTTTACGGAGCGTAGAGAGGTGACTTTCGAAGATTTATATCGGGAAGCGGATGAAGCGTTATATCACTCTAAGAATACAGGGAAGAACAGAGTTACGTTAGGTCGTGAACCGATCATAAGAGAAACAGTAAAGGGATAAGAACATTGAAGATAAAGGAGTGTCCTAATGAATCTGACTGTTGATGAAGTGATGAGCAAGCTTGAGGAGATGGGTACAGAGCAGACGAAACATACCTTTTTACGACATGGCGCTGTGGAACCTTTATTTGGAGTAAAGGTAGGAGATATGAAGAAGCTGGTTAAGGATGTGAAAAAAGATCAGAGTCTGGCAAGGGCTTTGTATCAGACAGGCAATTACGATGCAATGTATTTGGCTGGGCTAACGGTCAATCCTAAGACTATGACGAAGGAAGAGCTTCAAAGCTGGGCTTCGGCGGCCAACTGGCATGCGGTAGTGGAATATATAGTATCCCCTCTCGCCGCAGAGAGTCCATATGGATTGGAACTTGCGAGAGAGTGGATTCGTTCCTCAGATGAACTAATAGCTATTTGCGGCTGGAGCACTTATGCCAATTACATTTCAATTACACCGGATGATAAGCTGGACATTGCTGAGATTAGGGAGTTGTTACAACAAGTGGGTGCTACTATTCATCAGGAGCGAAATCGTGTCCGTTATACGATGAATACTTTCGTAATTATGGTGGGCAGCAGTATCACAGAACTGCATGAGGAGACAGCAAAGATCGCAGCAGGTATAGGTAAGGTCCAGGTGAACATGGGACAAACCGCTTGTAAAGTTCCCATGGCTGTTGATTATATTGCTAAGGTTGAACAGGCTGGGAAGCTTGGTGTGAAGAAGAAAACTTGTATTTGCTAAGTTAGATATTTAGGTAACCCTTCAAGGTGAAAGGCACTTGTGGGTTTTTTTTTATTCCGGGAAAAACAAGTGTTTCAACCCTGCTGAAATTGTTTAAATTAGCCACAGCCAAAACTTACATAGAAGAATAAATAAAGCCGTAGTTCAAGTAATCCTTTGTAATGATGTAGAATAGGAAGGGGTTTATAGTTAGAAGACAGGACGGGGGCTAGTTGTGAACAAACGCCGATTTACATTGCAGTATAAAATACTGTCAATTACAGTTTTAATCGTGATCTGTCTATTAGGATTTGTTTTTGTCATGCATGGAAGAATTAATGAGCTGCAGCGGGAGACCAGCTTTATTTCTCATCAGGACCGAGAGATTACTAATTTGGCTAATCTGATCGAAAAGAATGTTTTAGATATGGAAACGGGCCAACGTGGATATGTCATCACTGGCGATAACAAGTATCTGGAGCCCTACAATTTGGGTAAGGCTGAATGGGAAGCTAATTATGATAAGCTTTACGTGCTGACTGCTAATGATTCCTTTCAGCTTCAGCGACTTGTGGGTATCGAAAGTGATATTAAACAGTGGATCAAGCAATCTGGTGATTATTTGATCCAGTTAAAAAAAGAGGGACAGGAAGCTGAGATCCTAAGATACTTCAATTCAGACGATGGCAAAGATCAAATGGACCGGATTCGTAATCAAATCAGCGCTTACCGCGAGACGATGAATGAGAACACTAACAGCCTGATAGCTAGACAAGCAGACAAGAATAAATTTCTGCTTGAGCTTCTTTATATTGCTTGGGCATTTATAGCAGTTACTTCCATAATTGCCTCATGGATCAATTCACGCGCCATCGTTAGTACGATTCATAAAGTTACCCATACGATTGTGGGTTTAGATTCTATCGAGGATAAGAAGACAAGGATAGAGATTACCACAAATGATGAAATTAGAGATCTGAGCATAGCAACGAATCATCTGATAGACATGCAACAAGAGCGGATATGGATTCAAGATAACGCAAACGATTTATTGGCTAGGTATCAGGGTATAACACAAATCCCGAAACTGGGGGACATTTTTCTTGGCAAAACAGCAGAAGTTATTGATTACCCATATGGTTCCTTATATGTGCGGACACAAGAACATGAGCAGGACTTTTTAAAAAGAGTCTCTACTTTTGCCGGAAACAGCAATTTCCCGGATTCGCAGACCTTCTATATCGGTGAAGGACTAGTTGGACAATGTGCTAAAGAGGCACGTCTGATGCATGTACAGGAGCTGCCGGAGTGTTATATCAGTATTGAGTCCGGGCTAGGCGCCTCTGTACCGAAGTCGCTGTTGCTGCTGCCAATTTCTTTCTCAGGTGAGGTAGTTGCTGTGGTGGAAATCGCCTCCTTTGCTCCACTTACGGAACTGCAGATCAGGTTCTTGAAATCTATTTCGAATGCGTTTGGCTCTGCCATTAACAGCACGATTAGCAGTATGAGAATCGATCAGCTGCTGGAGCAATCTCAACGTCTTAACGAAGAGCTTCAAGTATATACGGAAGAACTACAAACTCAGTCAGAGGAGCTGCAGATCCAGACAGAGACGCTGCATGCAACGAATAGAAAGCTGGAAGATAAGAATCTGCTTGCAGAACAAAAGTCAGTTGAGGCAGAAAAAGCACGAACGGAGCTTAGTCAATATGCAGAGTTATTGCAGCAAAGCTCACAATATAAGTCGGAGTTTCTGGCTAATATGTCTCATGAACTGCGAACTCCGCTTAACGGCATTTTGCTGCTCTCGGAATTTCTTATGGAGAACCAGTCGGGAGCCTTAAGTGAAGAGGATATTGAATTCTCAAAAGCTATTCATTCTTCGGGACAAGATCTGTTGGCGTTGATTAATGACATTCTGGATTTGTCCAAGGTTGAGGCGGGGAAGCTGAATATTGAAATTGAAGCGATAAATATATCGGAGATTCCGGAGGCGATGACTCAGAACTTCAGCCAGCTTGCTCATAAAAAAGAGATTCCTTTGCACATACAGCTAGGAGAGGACTTACCCCCGTTGTTTTATTCGGATGCTCAAAGGGTGCGGCAAATTATTATAAATCTGCTGTCCAATGCGTTTAAGTTTACAGCGGAAGGTGCAGTCACTCTGGAAATCCGTTTAGCAACTAAGGACGAGCTGCTGGATTTGGCAGATTTGGGTGTTGGGGTATTTATTGCCTTCGCCATCAAGGATACTGGAATTGGGATTTCAGAAGACAAACAGTCCATCATCTTCGAAGCATTTCAACAGGCGAATGGAAATACAGAACGTCAATATGGGGGAACTGGGCTTGGTTTATCCATATCCAGAGAGCTGGCAACCTTACTTGGTGGTAGAATTACGCTGGAGAGCCAAGAGGGTGTGGGCAGTGTCTTTACAGTGTATTTGCCTTTGCAGCTTGAGGCTCCAAGCCTTGAGGAAGTGGCTGATCAAGCGACTGTTATTCAAGAGATCGGGAGTGGAGTGGTACTTGCCGCTACAACGGCTGAGGATACACTTACTGACTTCACTTCTCTGAATCAAAAGCATGTACTTATCGTGGATGATGATGAACGGAATTTGTTCGCTTTATCAAATACTTTAAGAAAGCGCGGGCTGCATGTAACTACAGCTACTAACGGAGAGAGCGGCCTGTATGAACTGGAGCAAGCGGCTTCTATAGATATCGTTCTTATGGATATTATGATGCCAGTGATGAACGGGTATGAGGCAATCAATCGGATCAGACAAATGCCCGCGAAGAAGGATATTCCCATCATTGCACTGACTGCAAAAGCGATGAAGGAAGATAAGGCTAAAATCCTACAGGCTGGGGCAACAGATTATCTCAGTAAGCCTGTTAACTTGGAGCGTTTATTAGCGTTGATGCAATTGATACTGGCTAGCGATTCATGAGCTAGACCTCCAACTTCGGACAACTCGAGTGAAGTTGCGCGAACGAAGTAACTATAATCTGCTCTGCTATCGGACACAGCTGACCGTTAACGCAGCTTTTTACCACATTTGTAATTCTAACGGACCCCACTGACGCTATTGGCATAAAAAACATCGAATATGCCCCTCTTTTTAATGAATAGTGGCGCTGGAGTCCGAAACGCTGCTCTGAAGGCAGAAAATTCACAAATAACGTCAGCTGGGTCCGTAAGGCTCGCGATTATGATCATCCCAAACTCTGCAGCAAGGCAAGTAAAAGTGTGACCAAGCGTTCAGCCGGCCTTCGTTTACCTCACAAATCGGCTGAAGCGAGTCAGCCAACCTATAGTCTATAACGCAAAACAGCGATCCTCCCATAACGGAAGGATCGCTGTTTTAATGTCTCTTTGGAATATTTTTAATAAGATTCCAGTCTCTCTCTTATTGTTGTGCAGAATCTACTACAACTTTGACAGCTGTGCCGATGGGTGGCAGGCTTCTGGTCAGCACTGGGCTGTAGAATCCGATAACTTTTGTGCCTTTAACAAGCTCGCTGCTTTTAACAGCTTCGCCGTCTTTGTTAATGAGCACTGTGTCTTCGCTAATGCGCAGTACTACTTCTTTTTGTGACAATTCGCTCAGGCCACTACCTTTAACAGTGATACTGATATTTCCCTTATCGTCTTTTTGAACTTCTTCAATAGTACCAGCAGTACCTAGAAGATCATCTTGTTTTTGCTTATCCAGAACGGTGATTTTGTAAGTTGGTGTTTGTGGCGGAAGACTCATAGTCATGACCATGGAGTGTTCTGCTTTTACTGTCATCCCGATATGGAGATCTTTGAGTGCAATTTTAGTGCCGTCAGCCATCTCAATAGCCGTATCTTCCCCTACATTTAATACGATTCCATCCGTACCTACACCTTGGATTTGAACGGATTGGTATTTACCACCATCATAGACTGCTGTAATCACACCAGTCTTAGTCATGTGCTGCTCGGCGGCATTTGTGTTGATCACAATGGAATCTCCCTTCACAGTCATGTTTTGATGAATTACTTCGCTTAAAAAGGAAGCTGGGACATACAAAGTGGAGTCAACCAATTGTGGTGCAGTTCCAAGTGTTGTATTCATTTTGTTGATACTATAACGGTCTTCTCCAGCTTTGACTGTAGTGAATACAGCGCCATTGATAAGTTCAACGGATTTATTCTGTGCATTCCAGGTTAATTCAAATCCAAGGGCTTCAGTAATTGAACGTAGTGGCACCATCGGCTCTTTGCCGCTTGTGCTTTGGAAGCCTGTTTCTTTAATAGTCGATCCGTTGATTTCAATCGCAAACGTCTTTTGATTAACGCTAGCGGAGGTTTGTGTAGCCTCATTTTTAGCAGAAGTTGTGTTGGGTGCAGCATAAGCTGCTCCTGTAGAAAGTGCTAGGGACAAAGTTAAAAGAACTGTACTTGTTTTTAAAATGTTGTTCATGGTTGTGAGCTCCTTTTAAAATCTTTTGTTAGTGTTGTTATTATTCTGACGGGACACCCCTCCAAAATGTTGCAGTTTTATTGCATCCCGATTGTAATCTTCATTCACTGCAAATATAAAAAAAGCATAAGACCCCCCAGCTATATGTAGTAATATGTAAGTATTAACAATCGCTCACATAAGGAGGCGCTATGGAGTCATTCAAAGATCGACTGAGATTCATGAAGGTACAGCAGGACGGGCTGATTAAGGAATATGAGGCTCTGATCGCGGAATATGAAAGTCACGATCTGGTCAACGAGAATGAATACTTGAAGAAGCAATATGAGAAGCATAAGCTCGCTTTGGTCGAGCTAAAGACTCAGGTAGGTAAGCTTCAAGAAGAGAATACTGAGCTAAGAGTTGCGCTAACGGAACAAATTTTAGATGAAAAGCTGGGCATTCTTAAAGTGTCGAGGCAGAAGCTGCAAACTTATTTTGCCTCTAGAAGCCACGCTCATACGGATCGGCTGACGGCTTTTGAAGTGGAGACGAAACGCCATATTCAGCAGCTGTACCACACAGCCTCCAGGCAGCTGGGTGAGGAACAAGCAGAGATATCCAGTCGACTCGGGGCGTTGGCGGCAGAATTAAATGAGCGTGTGCTGGCACAGCGGCAGAGACTGAGGGAAGCGGAGCTTCGCCTCAACTCGGGCATGGATAATGGATTACATGATTTTGCTTCGGAAGAGATCAGTGAAGAGGTGCTTAAGCGCCGAAGAAAACAAAATCAGATCGAAATGAAGATTGGACTAAGCTGGATTAACAAGCTGGGTATTCTGCTGTTGATTTTGGCGGTGGGGGCAGGCTTCCGGTATACCTATTCCAACTGGTTCACAGGTTATATGAAGGGAAGCGCTTTTTTTCTACTGGGGTTATTGATGCTGGGAGGCGGGGAGTGGTTATACCGCAAAGGAAAGGGCACCTTCGCTTTAGGGCTGCTTGGCGGCGGGATTTCGGTGCTGTATGGCTCTATTTTTTATAGCTATTTTCTGCTTGATATTATTAGTATATATGTAGGGTTATCCTTGTCTGTACTCGTTACTTTAACTGCGGTACTCCTGTCTTTAAGGTATGAATCACGGAGTATTTGTGCGCTGGGCTTAATCGGAGGATATCTGCCCTTATACTCTTATCTGGGGGCGTTTGGCCTTTCGGGCAACGCGGTTTATGTGGCTATGGGTTACTTGTTTCTATTGAATTTATTCATCTTATTGATTTCTTTCCGCAAACGCTGGAACGTTGTCAATTATATCAGCTACTTATTTAATACACCCTCCATGCTCATATTAATAGCTTTGTCGGATAGCAACGGAATTAATATGTGTTATGCTGTTTTGACTTTTGCGATGTATCTGGGAATTACCTTGTGGTACCCGTTCAAATATCGTTCCAAGCTGTCCTGGTGGGATTTCTCTCTCTTAGGATGTAATACGTTTATTAGCTGTCTCACCTTGTATATTTTATTTATGGATGCAGGACTGAAGGATTACAATGGTGCACTGGCGTTGCTTTTCTGCCTGCTGTATCTCGGTCTGGGTCGAGGGCTTGAGAAGCTGATGCCACAGGAAAAAGAAAGCATGCTGCTGTTCTATGCCACTTCACTGACCTTCGGCATATTGATGATTCCATTTCAATTTGGAGCGGCTTGGTGGTCCATCGGTTGGCTGATTGAGGGCGTCGTTCTTACGCTGTATGGCAATCTGAACCGCTTTAAGGGGATGGAAAGGGCGGGCTGGGGCATTATGATGCTCTGCCTTGTAGTATTCTTCTGTCTAAATGTACCGACGCAGTGGGTTGCAGACTATCAATGGACGAATTTTAGAGATGTCTACTTCCCGCTAAAATATGTCTTTATCACAGCAGGCATGCTGATTGTCGCGGTGTTGTATGCTGTTCAGCATAACCGTAAGGATGCTCTTCAGCGCAGCGAACCTTATGAAATCACCTTAGCGTTGTGGTTTAAATATGCGGCATTATTAAATTTCTGGATTTACGGCTTGTATGAATCGGGAAGATTGTATCATCTGGTTGTACCGGAGGATTTTGCGCATAGAACCTTCTATTATTTGCTGCTGTCCGCTGTATGGACCTTGGTTCTGGCTTACGTGCTGCCAAAGGTGAAGGTCCTGTATGACACGATTGTTAAATATTTTGTGAGACTTCTGTTTGGGATTGGCTACGTCATTTGTATAGTGATTACAGTAGGTCTGCCAAGTCTGCAAAATAATTTCGCGCAAAATACAGCAGCTGATTATATCGCACTGGCCGTACTGATTATCTTTAATATCTTCGTTTGGTTTAGCGGACGTGATCTGCTGATCGCAGCGCTGAATCGCCAGTTTAAGAGTATGGAGATCTATCCTGTTTTCATGGCGATTTATTTACTTGGCATTATCACCGCTTTCCTAGGAGTGCAATTGCAATTGAGTGATGCAGGGTTAATTTTTAGTCTCATTTATCTACTATTAGCCGTTCTGTTTATCATGTATGGCTTCCGCAAAAGGTATGTGTACATCCGGCGCTTCGGCCTTGGATTAACGCTGCTGGCCACGGGCAAGCTGCTGCTCTATGATTTGGGTCTGCTGAATACTGGCAGCAAAATCATAGCCTATGCCAGCTTTGGCATCTGCTTGCTCGGCATCTCCTATCTCTATCAAAAGGTGTCAAACCGGATGGAGGAGGGCCAGACAACCACCGACAATGGCAATGGTACTAAGGGATAAAACACAGAGAGAATAATAGGAAGGAAGACGGTGGATGTACGAGACTTATATTTTCGACCTGTATGGCACATTAATCGATATTCAGACAGATGAGGAGAAGCAGGAGGTATGGGATCGATTATCGCTCCATTTCGGATATCAGGGGATGTCCATAACAGGAAGTGAGCTACAGGCACAATTTCTGCGGGAGAGGGATTTACAGCTCACCGAAGCCGCACGGAATTGTCAGTATCCAGATTTCGTAATGGAGGATGTGTTTTGTTCTGTGGCCCGTCAATTGGGTGGGGAACCGGATCAAGCGTGGTTACATGAAACGGTTAGATGGCTGCGGACATTATCGATGATCCATATCTCACTTTATGAGGGTGTGGTTGAAATTCTGCAAACATTAAGAGAACATGGCAAAAAGGTGTTTTTGCTCTCCAATGGCCAGAAAACCTTTATAGAAGCAGAATTAACGATGCTGGGTATTCTTCCTTTATTCGATGGTATTGCCATCTCCTCCGAAGCAGGAGTGAGTAAGCCAGATCCGCTATTTTATCGTTATTTAGTTGAACATTATGGAGCGGATTTGCGTTCGGCCATCATGATCGGGAATGATCCCCGTACGGATATTGCAGGGGCGCTAACGATAGGAATAGATTCCTGTTACATTCGTACGGCTTCTTCACCCCACGATACGACTGTGGAGAGTACTCAATCGATTTGGGACGGGGATTTGCGGAAGATCCCCGGATGGAACGCTTAGACACACAAAAAGTCCCCGTAACCGGATTCTTGCTGACCGGTTACGGGGACTTTTGTATGTCGGGCGTTCGTGACTAGAGCGCCGGTAATTTATTTAGATTACACCTTCAGCCAGCATAGCGTCGGCCACTTTTTTGAATCCAGCGATGTTCGCTCCTGCAACAAGGTTGCCGGACTGTCCATATTGCTCGGATGCATTTACAGATTGTTCGTAGATGGAAACCATGATTTCATGCAGCTTCGTATCTACTTCTTCAAAGCTCCAGGACAACCGCATGCTGTTTTGTGCCATTTCAAGCGCAGATACAGCTACGCCGCCAGCATTAGCAGCTTTAGCAGGTGCGAATAGTACGCCAGCTTGTTGGAACTGATGAATAGCTTCAAGGGTGGATGGCATATTGGCACCTTCGCCTACTGCTTTTACACCATTCTCAATCAGTTTCAATGCCATGGCTTCATCAATCTCATTCTGAGTAGCACTCGGAAGGGCGATATCACAAGGAATGGTCCAAATTTGCGTGGAATCTTCAGTATACACAGCGTTAGGATGCTCATTCACATATTCACTAATCCGTTTTCTTTCGACTTCTTTCAGGCGGCGGACAGTTTCGAGGTTAATCCCATTTTCGTCATAGATATATCCGGCGGAATCACTACAAGCTACGACTTTAGCGCCTAGCTGTACAGCTTTTTCGATCGCATAGATCGCTACGTTACCAGAACCGGAAACAACAACGCGGCTTCCTTCAAAAGAAAGGCCTTTTGCTTTCAGCATCTCGTTTACGAAATAAACTGTACCGTAACCAGTAGCCTCTGTCCGAGCCTGACTTCCGCCGTAACCAATACCTTTACCAGTCAATACGCCAGCCGGATATCCTCCGCGGATCCGCTTGTATTGTCCGTACATGTAGCCGATCTCACGACCACCTACACCGATATCTCCTGCAGGAACGTCTTGGTCAGGACCGATGTAATTTTGCAATTCAGTCATGAAGCTTTGTGCAAAACGCATGATTTCGCCTTCGGATTTACCTTTAGGATCAAAGTCGGAGCCGCCTTTACCTCCGCCGATGTGTTGGCCGGTAAGAGCATTTTTGAAGATTTGCTCGAAACCAAGGAATTTGATAATACTAGCATTAACGGATGGGTGAAAACGAAGTCCACCTTTGTAAGGTCCAATTGCACTGCTGAACTGTACACGATATCCACGGTTAACTCTGACCTTACCTTGATCGTCTGTCCAAGGAACACGGAACATAATCAAACGTTCTGGCTCAACCAATCTTTCCAGAATGGCATTTTCCTGATACTTAGGTTCAGCAGCGAGGATTGGAAGCAAAGATTCAAGGATTTCCTTTACGGCCTGATGAAATTCGGGCTCAAAAGGATTACGCGCAACAACCTGTGCGTATACGTCTTCGATATAACGATGTGCCTTGTTGCTGTTTGTGTCTAATTGCTGGGTAGATACAGAGCTCATGAATTCAACCGCCTTTTCTAGTATTCATTTGGTCCAACACTTTTTTTATATTTTGGCACAAGTCAATGTTCCTCACAACTGTTTTTATTAAATAACTTACTTCAAGTGGAACGTTATAGACGCTGGGATGATAAGAAAAGTGTGAATAAACCGCGGTATACTTCGCGTAATGACGCGTTAAAGCGCGAAATATGCTACAATGATTGTGTAATAATTGTAAGGAGATGAAATTTAAAAAATGAGTGACAAAGTAAATGAGCAGGAGCTAGTAAATGTATTATCTGCCAAAACCAAAGTGGAGCCGCAAATCATCCGCTTAGTATTGAAGCATGAACAGACCTTTATCAATAAAGCCAAGGCGAACGCCAAGGGTGAGGTAGACATCGACAGCGATGATCTGGTCGACTATGTCACTGCCCAACGTGATGTGAAGCTGGATGAAATCACAGTAGAGACCATTCTTGATGCAGAAATGGATTACTTGATGGATAAAGGATTGGCAGGTTATATCGACTAACATGGGTGTTCGTCCGGCTCGGCTGCTGCTGTTTATAGGCAATAAGAGCCGGAGTGAAAATTAAATAGGCATACGCATTGCTTTTAGTGATTTAGTGTGGTACAATGAAATCAATCATAAATTTAACCCTTAATTCACATATTGTAAAAGGTTATCATTTGTGCGTATGAGTCCTTTTCCAATGTGTGAATTTTTATTTGTTCGTACACTACGTAGGAATAAAAGGACATGTGTTAAATAAAATATTGGAGGTAATATCATGCAAACAGGTACAGTGAAATGGTTTAACGCAGACAAAGGATTCGGTTTTATCGAGGTTGAAGGTGGAAGCGACGTATTCGTACACTTCTCCGCAATCACAGGCGACGGATTTAAATCTTTGGACGAAGGCCAACGCGTTGAGTTCAACGTAACTCAAGGCGCTCGTGGACCACAAGCCGAAAACGTTGTAAAACTGTAGTTTAAAAATCAGGCTGCCCTTAACACAAGTTGAGGGCAGCTTTTTTTATTTTCATAGTATGAATCTGCCCCTAATAGGGTAGCGATATCGTCTCGATTCGATCCAAGGAGGGGTACTTATGTATTTTCGTAAAAAAGCACTGGAGGAACTTCCGCAAGAAGACACAGCTATTTGGTCCTGTACCAAGGAAGGTTGCACAGGTTGGATGCGCGATAATTTCGCCTTTCAATATGTACCTACCTGCTGGCAATGCAACTCTCCCATGACTAGAAGTATGAAGATACTGCCAACGCTTGTGAATACGAATGCAGACATGAAGGCCATGAAGAAGGGCATTTCGATTAAGTAATCGAAGAAGCTAATATACTCAAACAGCTGGACCCTTGGACGGGAGCAGCTGTTTTTTTTGTTTGAGTATTTTATTTACTGTGCAGTAATTTCTCCCATTCCGTTAAGGTTATGTTCTCTGAAATATGCTTCAGATGTTCAGGAACCTCTACGTGGCACATAAATTCCAAGCTGTTGCCGTCAGGGTCGTTGAAGTAGACAGAAGCATTTCCTTGATAAGCCCGGATAAAAGGCTCAACAGAAGTCCGGTTGCGGAACGGAACAGCCTCTACACCAATCGATTCCAGCCATTGCAGTGATTGCTTCAAATCCTCGTAAGTGACACGGAAGGCAATATGCCGCAAGGACGGATGGTATGGGGTTTGGACCTCCTGGCCTTCCCAAAGACCAATCCAGCTTCGACCTTCCTCGATCCAGAAGAATACAGTTTCTTCATCCCGCCAAGCCATTTTCAGACCTAATTTTTCATAAAATTCGATGGATACTTCAAGATTGCTTACTGGTAAATGTGCTTCATATAGTCCTTTGATCATTGGATAGCACCTGCCGGTCTGCCGATTTTGCGGGCTAAGTTCAGGAATGCTTCTAATACTAGGTGGATGCGATCTTCGATTTCTCGCCCGCCCTCGTATCCGTCGTACCCGACCTCGAAACGCTTGCGTTGCAGTCCACCGATGGAGATCCAGTCTGGTGTATTGATGCCATGCAGGTTGCGTACGATGGCTTGCAATTGAAGTAATGAGCTTATCCCTACCGCTCCCCCGGCTGAACTGGCGGATAACACAACTTTACCGTTGAAATGCGCCTGGCCTAGATGATCAATCGCATTTTTTAATACGCCACTTACCGAGCCGTGATATTCCGGAGTAACCAAGATTACTGCATCCGCTGCTAACATCTCTTGTTTAAGCTCGTTTAAATGTTCATGCTCTGTGTAAACCTCGTCTGGTGAATAAAAGGGAAGTGGGCGTTTGTAGAGATCAAACACGGTAACCTTTTCTCCTTGCTGACTAATGAAATGGGCGGCATGTTCTGCCAGCTTCGTGCTGGTTGCTTCTTTTCGATTACTGCCTGTCAGGATCATCACTTTCATCTGTATCCACTCCTATGTGAGGTCAGTTGCTATAAACCAATGATAGTTGAATCGGCCTCTGTTAACATCAGCACATGGAATGAACATACATAATAAAAACGCTCAGCCATTGTGCTGAGCATCTAAGACTAAAGTTGTAGAGGAGTTTTGATTCTAGGCGTTATAGCCGCCTTTCAATGCGAAAATGGCAGCCTGAGTCCGATCCGCTAAGTTTAGCTTTCCGAGAACGTGGCTGACATGGGTCTTAACGGTTTTTTCGGTGATGACCAGCTTGCTGGCAATCTCTTTGTTGCTCATACCGAGCGCAATCAGGTCTAATACTTCTTGCTCGCGTGGGGTAAGAAGCTCTAATCCGGTGATCGCAGCAGGTGTTGTGTTTGGGCCGTTCGGATCGGAAGTGTTAAGTTTCAATTGCTCTAGTGTAGAAATCGCCATTAGATTCATCAGTTGGCTGGCAGCCTCGGAATGTAGCTCCACTTGCCCGTTATGTACCTTACGGATCGCAACTACCAGCGCTTCTGGTTCTATATCTTTAAGCAAATAACCTTTGATTCCTACGCGGATAGCCGGGAGTACATGATCCTGATCCGAAAAGGAGGTCAATACAATGACCTTGACCTGCGGGTGGGAGATCCGCAGTGCTTGAGCGGTCTCAATGCCGTCCATAATGGGCATATGCAAATCCATTAATATGACATCCGGGTTCAAATCAGCTGTTCTTTCCAGAGCCTCGCGGCCGTTGGAGGCCTCCCCAATCACCTTGATATCGGGTTGTGTGGAGAGAAATACTTGCAGCCCACGGCGTACCATTGCATGGTCGTCTACTAATAATAAGTTTATCGTCATTTATGATCACCCGTCTTCATGTAGATTGGATGGGCAGAGGTATGGTTGCCTCAACCGTTGTGCCCTGATTTTCCACACTGTGGATATGAATACGACCGGAGAGAGCTTCTGCTCTTTCCTTCATAATATGCAGACCAAGAGATTCATTAGTGTCTGTGTTAGAACGCCGTTTGGCCCCGCCTTTACCTTGGTCGGCAACGCTCAGTACCACCTCGGCTGCATTCAGATGCAGAGATACCTCCGCTTTAGAGGTTCCGGAATGCTTCCGTACATTATTGAGTGCTTCTTGGCCAATGCGCCACAGCCCTTCCTCCACGTTGCGGGGAAGTTCGTGAACACCGCTCCGTTGCGTCTGTATCAGCAGCCCTAGCTGCTGGCCATGAGCCTGCAACGCAGTCAATAAACCGGCTTCCAGTCCGGCAGGCCGAAGCTGCATAATTAATGCACGCATTTCTTTGAGTGCAGACTGGGATAAAGCTTGAATATCGCGGACAGCCTCAGTAGCAGGATGGGAGACATGCTCCTGCTTCAGCATACTTTCCACGCCTTTGGCGGTCATTGAGAGGGAGAAGAGGATCTGGTTCACGGAGTCGTGCAGGTCACGGGCCAGACGATTCCGCTCGTCAAGACGCGCAATTTCGCGGCGTTTCTCTCCAAGCTGAGCACTTTCCAATGTAGCGGAAATATGCTCAGCGACAGCCTCAAGCACCTCTCCATCCGCAGTTGCGGAGGCTAGTGCTTTGGGTGAGGTGATCAGTAGAATTCCTGCACCTTGTGCGGCAATCTGCCGAAAGGGCACAGCGAGCATCACGACACGCTCCGCGACAGGTTGTTTAGAACAGCAGGACTTCGTAATTTCCTGCTCTTCATCAGGGGTTAATGTCGCAAAGCGTTGTCCTTTTGTGATATCTCCTAGACGTACTTTAAAAGAATCCGAGAGCTCGAAGGGAGCTATTTCCGGCGTTATATTAGCCGCATAGGCAGCATGGACTTCGAATTGTCCCTCATGCTGCCCGATAATCGCTGCAAAGGGCCAATCGAAATAGTCGCCAATCAGGGCGGCGCTTTTCTCGATCAGAATACTGGGCGAGATACATTGGTTGGCGGTTAGATTTAAAGCTGCGCTGAATTCGCCTAATTTGGCGTACAGATTCGCGCGGCGCTGCTCGGTGCTATATAACTGCATCCGTTCTATAGCACTGCCAATTTGCAAAGCCACGGATTGCAGCAAAGCCAGCTCGCTGTCGGCGTAATGTGCTTTGCCTGGTGCGGCCACATTCATAAGTCCCAAGTAACGCTCACCTGAATGCAGCGGGACGGTGGCGTGGTGGGTGATGCCCAGCGTGTCGCCCCAGTTATACTGCCTGGCGTTACTCAGCCGCTTGCAGCTTAGAATGTTAACGGCATGCTCGAGCCGACCGTCCCATAGGCGGCTTAGGCACCAGCAGCTTCCGCACTGCATTGGTTGTTTATTGTCGCGCTGTAGTGCAGGTGGCAGGCCTCGATCAGCGGCACACTCATATTCCATGTATTCTTCGCTCAGGAAGATCCAGCCTGCAGTGTTTCCGGTTAACTCAAGTAGCTTGCCCATGACTGTGTCGAGCATGGGTCTGAGCTCATTGGAACTGTTTAAAGTCTCCGCAATCGTTTTGAGCGTCAGTAACTCATGGATTCCGGTTTCCTCCGGCATGAAGTTCTCTCCTTTAGCTTTGTGAATTATGTTCTATCTATTGTAACGTAGAATGGTTCCTTCATTCTCAAATTTTATGTAATGTTGGCGTAAATAAATAGAAGGTTCCTTAAGATCTGATATGACCTTAAAGAACCCTCTGTATATACATATTAATTTACAGCTGCAGGAGTAGCGGAAGGTGTACAGTGTTCTGGAGCTTCGTGTTCGATAAGTCCATGTTTCTCCCAAGCTCGGCTCTTCCAGCGGAAATACATAATGACGGCTCTCACCCACTCATCGACCGCAGTAGCAATCCACACGCCGGCTAACCCGAGATCAAGTTGGAACACCAGGAAATAACCAAGAGGTAAGCTCATGCAGACCATGGAGATCAGTCCCATATATACAGGGAATTTGGCATCGCCCGAGGCACGTAAAGAGTTAATGATAACCAGATTGGTTGTGCGCCCGGTTTCCAGGAAGAAGCTAAGCAATATGACCTGCGCCCCCATCCTAATGATGTTCTCATTGTCTGTGAAAAGCCCGAATAGCGGTACCCGGAAGAAAATCACCACAGCATCTATTATTACGGTAACCAGCAACGCCCACTTTACACTGGTGAACACACGCTTATAGGCTTCATCAGGTCGTCTAGCTCCCACGAGATGTCCTACAACGATGGAAGTTCCCATAGAGACAGCTACACTGAATAAATAAATATAATTGGAAATATTAAGCGCGTACTGGCGGGTAGCCATAGCTTCAGCGCCTAAATAAGTAATATACAGTGTGAATACAAGCTGGCACGACTGATAAGTGATGGATTCAAAAGCGGACGGGATGCCGATTTTGAGAATTTGCAGCACGTATTTTTTAGAAAGATGAATGTAATAGGTTACTTTCACCCGTACCTCCATCACTCTGTAGAGCAGCAGGAAGAATAGGATCAGGCAGATAAAGCGACTCATCACTGTTGAGATAGCCGCACCCTCCACACCTAACGCCGGAAGTCCGAAATGACCATAAATGAGCAGGTAGTTGCCCACTACGTGAATGATATTCATCAGCAAGGATACGACCATCGTCTGTTTGGTGAAACCGTGAGTACGGATAGTAGTCGCCAGAGCATTAATTAATGCTTGCAGAAAAATACCGCCCCCAACAATATTCATATAGGCTTTGGCGTAAATGAGGATATCCCCTTTTACATTCAGCGCAGTCAGTAGCGACCCTCCGAATATCAGCAAAAACGTACTTAGGAGAATGCCGACTAACAGGTTTAGGGTAATAGCATTGCCGGTCACTTGAGCGGCTTCCAGAGGTTTTTTGGAACCGAGATATTGGGAGACCACAATAGCTGCGCCATTACCAATTACACTGAGGACTAAAATTGCTATCGCAATGATCTGATTCGCTGCGCCGACACCAGACACGGCATCGTCGGACACTGAACTGATCATAAAAGTATCCACACTGCCCATGAGCATAAAGAGGAATAGCTCGAGGAAAATCGGCCAGGTCAGTTTGACCAGGTTGAATTCCTGGTGATTATTTTGCTTCATTGTGCACCTTCTTATATTATGATGTACTTCCTAAAATTTCATAAACAAACTGTAATATTAGCACAGCTTTCATGGAAATGCAGTATTTTTACAGAAAAATGACAAAACGTTTTTAATTTAAGTCGAAAAGAGCCCTTTAACCGCACATTAGTATCCTCCAGGTAACTACATCACAATAAAGTGCCTACTTCCCTAAAGGGATGTAAGGAACTACAATTTGTACATGACTTACTAAAATATATTAATAAGGAGTGCAAATAAATATGAAATTACAATTAGCGTTGGATTTAGTGGACATTGCGGGAGCGAAAGAGGTTGTCTCAAAAGTTGCCGAATTTATAGATATCGTTGAAATTGGAACACCTATCGTTATAAATGAAGGGTTACATGCAGTGAAGGCAATCAAAGAGGCTTTTCCAGCTTTGACTGTGTTGGCAGATTTGAAAATCATGGACGCAGGTGGATATGAAGTGATGAAGGCCGTGGAAGCGGGCGCGGATATCGTTACTGTACTTGGTGTTTCTGATGATTCTACCATTAGAGGTGCAGTGGAGGAAGCGAAGAAAACCAATAAAGAGATTCTAGTTGATCTGATTAATGTGAAGGATATCCAAACAAGAGCGGCTGAAGTAGACGCACTTGGCGTAGACTATATCTGTGTACACTCTGGATATGACCATCAAGCGGAAGGTAAAAATTCTTTTGCAGATTTAAATGCGATTAAGAGTGTGGTTAAGCAGGCCAAAACAGCTATCGCTGGAGGGATCAAGCTAAGCACACTTCCAGAAGTGATCGCCGCGAACCCTGATCTTGTCATCGTTGGCGGAGGCATCACAGGTGAAGCGGATCAAAAGGCTGCCGCAGCAGAAATGAAACGTCTAGTTAGTCAGGCTTAAGATTACAATGGATACAATGAAATATGCGCAGCAAATTATAGAGGAGCTCCAGCGCTCCATATCTCAGCTTGATGAAGAAGAGACTGAGCGAATGGCTGAGCTGCTGCTTCAGTCCAATAAGATCTTCGTGGCTGGAGCGGGCAGATCTGGACTGATGGGACGGGCCTTTGCTATGCGGTTAATGCATGTTGGTAAAGAGGCTTATGTTGTAGGCGAAACGGTGACTCCGGGGATTGAACAGGGGGATGTGTTAGTCCTCGGTTCCGGTTCTGGTGAGACGAAAGGGTTGATCTCTATGGCTGAGAAAGCCAAAGGGGTGGGTGCAGAAGTTGTTGCCGTTACCATTGCGCCGGATTCGACGGTTGGACGTTTAGCGGGCTATACAGTGAAGCTGCCGGGATCTCCAAAAGATCCGGCCAGTGGAAGCTACAGCACGATCCAGCCGATGGCTTCTTTATTCGAACAGACGATGTTGGTCTTTTATGATGCTATTATTCTGCGAATGATGGAGAAGACGGGGCAGACGAATCAGCAAATGTTCGGCAAGCATGCTAATTTAGAGTGAACGTACAGAAACGAATGCCTTCTTATAAGGAGGTTATTCGTTTTTGTGTTAGTATGATAACAGGAGAGAGGAGGCGCTTTAGGTATGGCAACCGAGATTAAAGATCGCATAAACTTGAAGGAAATTAACTGTGAGAAGGAATTGACGCTTGCGGTGATCGGAGGGAAATGGAAGCTGATTATCCTCTGGCATCTAGGGCTTGAAGGGACAAAGCGATTCAGCGAGCTGAAGAAGCTAATTCCTCATATCACGCAAAAAATGTTGACCAATCAGCTTCGCGAGCTCGAAGAGGACCAGCTGGTTCTAAGAAAAGTGTACGCTGAGGTTCCGCCAAAAGTAGAGTATTCCCTGACATCATATGGCCAAAGTCTGCTTCCCGTCCTTCGATTGATGTATGATTGGGGTAAAAATTACGGAGAAAACGTGATCTGGAAGGACACGCCGCCGGAAGAAAGATGCTAATCGAATAGCCTATGAACATTAATAATCCCTGAGAGGTCTGGATCGGCCTCTACAGGGATTTTTTGGTGTTTTAAAGGAGTGATGCGGATAATACTTTAGGCTTTCTGTTCGAATAGCTTAGCAATCTCCACGATAACATTTACCGCTTTTACCATATTGTCCGCAGACGCATATTCGAATTTGCCATGGAAATTCTCGCCTCCGGTGAAAATATTAGGTGTCGGCAAGCCCATGTAGGAAAGCTGCGAGCCATCTGTACCTCCGCGAATCGGGCGGATGATCGGTGTGATGTTAAGGTTCTCCATCGCCTCATGGGCAATATCGACGATATGACGCACTGGCTCGATTTTTTCACGCATATTGTAATATTGGTCCTTCATTTCAAGCACGATGTTCTCTTCACCATGGATGTTTTTGAATTCTTCTACGACAGCTGAGAGATATGCTTTACGTGCCTCGAATTTCTCACGGTCGAAGTCGCGGATGATATATTGCAGCTTGCTGAATTCAGGTGTGCCTTCTATAGAGCTTAGGTGATAAAAGCCTTCATAACCGTCTGTATATTCGGGCGCTTCCTCAGCAGGGAGTCTGAGATGAAGTGCCATGGCGATTTTGGCGGAATGAATCATCTTTCCTTTTGCAGTCCCAGGGTGAACATTAACGCCGTAGACTGAGATTTTGGCAGACGCAGCATTAAAGCTTTCATACTCTAATTCTCCGAGTGGACCTCCGTCTACAGTGTAAGCATAGGAAGCATTAAAAGCGGCTACGTCAAATTTATGAGGCCCGCGGCCGATTTCTTCGTCTGGTGTGAAGGCAACTCTAATCTTGCCGTGTTTGATTTCTGGATGTTGAATGAGGTAATGCATGGCGGTCATAATCTCAGCAATACCGGCTTTATTATCTGCGCCAAGCAGGGTCGTGCCGTCGGTTGTAATTAAGGTGTGGCCTTTGTATTCCGCCAGCTCCGGAAAGCTCGCTGTGGATAATACAACATTCAGCTCTTTATTCAAAAGAATATCTTGACCATCATAGTTCTCGATAATCTGTGGCTTCACATTCGTTCCGGTAAAATCAGTCGCTGTATCCAAATGGGCTAAAAAACCAATGGTCGGAACATCCTTGTCCGTATTCGCAGGGAGTGTCGCCATAACATAGCCATGCTCGTCCACCTGGACTTCCTCCATGCCGATTTCCTTAAGCTCTTCAACCAGCTTGTGGGCCAGAACCATCTGTCCCGGAGTGGATGGGCAAGTCTCATTATCTTCATTCGATTGGGTATCCATTTGTGCATACGAAATAAACCGTTCTACAACCTCTTTCTTCACCTTGGGTCATCTCCTCTTTACTATTGTATATATATAGTATCACTTTCCATATAAGGTCTCATCCCTGAGGAAGAAGATTGAGGTAATATTTAAGTTTAATGCGGCAATATTTCTTGTTTCACTAACTTCGCTGAAAGTAAATAACGGTCCGGTGCAGATCCCACATATGAAAAGGGATAACAGGTAATCAATGTGAGGATGGCCTTATCACTTGGCTTTATAGCACCACGTTCGTCCCCGTCAACAATTGTGCTGCCTGTTACTTCATAGGTAAAAGTCCCATCGGTACTTTCCAGCTCGATAAGATCTCCAGCGACGAGTTCTCCCAGATTACGGAACACTGTATCGCGGTGGCCTGCGAGCACACTGTTGCCGGTGGCACCGATAGCTGCGCTGCCTTTATAATGTCCGGCTCCCTTTTTTAGATCGGGGCTCTCCGTGCCTTCTAGCACTGCGATCTTTTTGTTTAATTTGGGGAAACGAATCTCTCCTATGATTTCACCTTCTGAATAGGAATGAGCGGGGTGCGGCTGTTCCTTGGCTGAACTGATCATTCCCATGGGAAGAGGGATTTCTTCGGCAGAAAGGGGGCGGGCGACAGCTTCCTCCCTCTTTTTTGCCCAATCATTTAAAGCCTGTTTAGCTTCGAGCGGTGCTTTGACCACTTGTACAACCGAGTAAATCAACACAACTAAAGAGAGTATGAAGATTAGCTTCACGGCTAGCAAGACACCATTACGCTTCTTCATACTCTCTCACCTCCAGACTTATGCTGCAAAATGTGGTTATTTCTTCGATTTCAATCTGCGCATGATAATCACGCTGAGTACCGCAATGGCTAAGCTGGCAAGAATCAAGTTATACCAAGGCTCAGCGGTATTTGGAAGCTTGTTGCCAACCTCTGGTGCTCCCAGTGGAAGCTCATCATCAGGCAGGGCGATTTCATTGCTTGGCTGCGGTGTTGCACTGGTAGTTTGGCTGCCAGCACTTGGTGATGCTGTCGGCTCATTATCGCCTCCACCCAGTGGGATCGGCGCTTCAGTAACACTAATTTCATCTACTACTGGTGAAGCTGTAGGTGTTGGCCATGGTGTTGGTGTTGGCGTCGTTGATTGCCCTGGTGTGGCAGCTGCTGTTACCGTTGGCGAAGTAGCCGTCGGTGTATTCGTAGGTGCCGCAGTTGGTGAAGCAGTAGTCGTCGGCGGATCTGTAGGTGTCGTGGTTGGTGAAGCTGTTGCGGTCGGCGAAGCTTCAGGTGTAGCTGTAGCCGTGGCAGTAGGTGTCGTAGTTGGCGCTACAGTAGGTGTAGCAGTCGCTGTAGGTGATGGCTCCGGTGTAGGCTGAGCTGTGGCCGTCGCTGTCGGTGAAGGACTAGGTTGAGCGGATGGCTCCGGTCCTCCAGAAGCGGAGAACTCAAAGGCTACAGTGGTGGTTTTCCCTTGATATTCGTTCCCTGCTTCCCACGGGAAAATTACATCCATTTGGATTACACTTTGTTCTCCCCCGGCAAGTGAACCGATGGCAACTCTTCCGGCAGCCTCACTCATCACCCCTGAATAGATGATTACTCCCTCTTTTTCGAGTGTCATTTGGAGAATATCGTATAATTCTGCGTCTCCAGAGATGAATTTGAAGTCCACATAGTAATTAAAGCCCTCACTACCTGCGTTAATAATTGTGTATTCTGAGTTCGTTTCATCACCAGGCTGCATATTGTTCATGGTGGCTGTGCTTGTCGTATGCGAATTCACCGTAAGCTTAATGGTATCTTGCGCACTAACTCCGCCAGCATGCCAGATGACTCCTGCTAGAATAGTCAGGATATAAGCAGCTATGAAAGCCGAGCGATATTTCTTCTTCACTTTACTCGCTCCTTTCTCCTGAACCCCATATTAAATTTTGTAGACATCATTTGCGGGCTTCCGGCAAATTCTTCTCTTCTAATCGGATTTTTCATCAAACATTGTCGAAATAAGTAGTATCTCACAGAACCACTTCCTTGTGCGTATATAGGAATCTCCGTGAAAGCGGAAGGAGAGGGTAGAGATATACCGCCAATTCGTTCGTTATAGCGAATAACTAAAGTATAATCAAAATAATATCTAAACAAAAATGGGATATTAGAAGGAAATCCATCATATTTGATCAAATATCAATAACATTAATGGGTTTACACCAGTTTTCTCTATTTAACTCTTTATTTTTATGTAATTCATTGTTTTTATTGTGTTTTATTGAGAACGATTATGAATGCAAAATAAAAAGGCAAGACATACATCTGGAATAGGGCTCAAACCCCGATACCAGACCTATCGTCTTGCCTTAATTATGATGATAAATTAGATTTCCTTCATAGCGTCGGCTACAATCTCATAAGAGCGTAGACGAGCGTTAGGATCATAAATTCCACCAGAAACAATCAATTCATCGGCCTGTGTCTCTTGCAGGATTTCTTGAAGCCGTTCTTTAATTGCTGCTTTATCACCAGCGAAAGAGTAACGCTGTTTCTCAAGCATGGCTGCTTTTTCTTGCATCGTCCATAGCCCCTCCATACTTTCAACCGGTGGTTGTAACTTCCCCGTACGTCCGCGGATGATATTAAGGAATTGCTGCTGCTGCGAGGTAGCCAGTCGTCTTGCCTCATTCACGGTATCGGCTGCTGTAATGCCAACTCCGACCATCACATAAGGTTTGTCGAGTGCTGCTGAAGGACGGAAATTACTATGATAGATGTGTAAAGCTTGTAGTAAATATTCTGGTGCGAAATGGCTGGCGAAAGCAAAAGGTAAACCTAGCTTCCCTGCCAGCTGAGCACTAAAACCGCTGGAGCCTAGCAGCCAGATGGGGATATTCAAGCCTTCACCAGGAACAGCACGAACCCCAGCCGGTCGTGATCCTGCACCTGCAGGATCGAAGTAGGCTCTGAGCTCACTTAACTGCTCGGGGAAGTCACTGCCGTCGCTTCCGAGACCACGGCGTAGCGCACGGGAAGCCGGTTGATCGGATCCTGGGGCTCTGCCCAGTCCTAAATCAATCCGTCCTGGATATAGGGATTCGAGGGTCCCGAATTGTTCCGCAATGACAAGTGGTGCGTGGTTGGACAACATGATGCCTCCAGAGCCTACGCGTATGCTTTTTGTGCCGCCAGCAATGTGGCCAATTAAGAGTGAGGTAGCAGAACTGGCAACACCAATCATGTTGTGATGCTCAGCAAACCAATACCGGTGATAGCCCCATGCCTCAGCATGTTGAGCTAAAGCTAAAGAGTTATGAAAAGAGTCTGCCGCTGTGCCACCCTCCACAATAGAGGCTAAGTCCAGTACGGAGAATCGAATATCGCGCTGTTGCTTCAATGTAATCCCTCCTATAATAAACGCTCAGATAGTCTAGAGCAGTATTTGTAGCTGCGAATAATGCTACTCGACTAGTATACCATGTAATAAAACTATATACACACTTTAAGTAAGTTATACGCACTTTGTAATGATTAGATAAGGAATAAGTATGTCTTTAAAATAAAATGTAAGCGCTTTAAAATATCTCTTGTTATTTCTTAACGGGCTTGCTATAATCACATCGAAAAGTTACCTGAAAAAAAGGAAGTTATCGTTATGAAGCCAACCATAAGAGATGTTGCCAGAATGGCGGAGGTGTCGATCAGCACCGTATCGCGTGTTATGAATGCACCGAATACGGTCGTAGAGAGCAAACGGAATCGAGTGATGGAGGCTGTAGAACGTTTGCAATATCAACCAAATGCGTTTGCACGCGGCCTGATCTACAAGAAGTCTTTTACACTGGGCCTGCTGATTCCGGATATTGAGAACCTGTATTTCGCAGGGGTTATTCGGGGAATGCAGGATGCATGCATCAAGCTCGGATACAGTTTAATGATCTGCAATACGGACCGCGACAAAGAACGGATGCTGTCTTACATCGATAACTTTCATGAGAAGCAGGTGGATGGGATCGTGTTCGCCAGTGATGTCCTTTATCCTGAGACACATGACAAATTAGTCGGTTGTAGAATTCCTTTTGTGTTGGTATCCTCGCATTCTGATGAGTACGACATTCCATCTGTGGAGGTGGATGATGAACAGGCGGCTTACGATGCGGTAAAGTTTCTGATTGATTTAGGGCATAAGGACATTGGCATGATTGGTTTTAACCATGATAACTCCGTATCCGGCCCGCCTCGTTATGAAGGTTTTGTAAGGGCATTAACAGAGTTTGGACTACAGCAGAATATTGTGAAGAGCAAATATGCCAATCACAGGTTCGAACACGCTTATCAAGCTGCGCATGAGTTGTTTACTGATTATCCCGAGCTGACCGCCGTTTTCTGTGTTGCTGACGAATTTGCAATGGGGACGATTTCTTATCTGAAGGATCGTAATATTCTAGTTCCGGGGCAGGTATCTGTGATTGGATTTGATAATTTGCGGATGTCGAGTATGTTCATTCCAAAGCTGACCACGATTGCACAGCCGATTTATGAGTTAGGGTATCGTGCGGCGGAGATGCTGCATGAATTGCTCACAACAGGTGGTGTCCAGGTATTGAATGAAAAGATGGAGCATAAGCTGATTGTGCGGGAATCCACGCGGGAAAAATAAAGGCTCTTTATTTTTGTGACCTTCTTCTGAAAAGCTTTTCAGAGCCACGTATCGGTCTTAATTAAAATTTAAATGTTAGGATAGAAAATAGTATGAATTCTTATGAAAAACATCTCATTTTCCGATTGGAAACGGTTACTAATTATGATAATATAAAAAATGTAAGCGCTATTATTAAATTACATTTGTGATGGAGTTTGATTTTAGGATATTTACCTGTCTTCTGAAAAGCTTTGCAAGGAGGTGATCTGCTACAAGCTGCTAATACATGCCAGGGTGCCCGGATGATTGAATAAGATGTTATCTCTATAACCATTAAAGGGGATGTACAAAAGATGAAGAAGATCTCAGGACGTAAAAAGTCGTTGGCTTTAGTACTGTGTTTATCCTTCACAATGACGCTGAGCGCATGCGGCGGAGGCAACAATAATGCGGCGCCTACAGATCCACCGGCGGCAACAGTCAGCCCAACAGCAGATAACACCGAGGAAGCGACAAATGCACCTAGTGCTGAACCTTCGGGTTCCCCGTTAGATTTAGCGATGAAAGGTGAATATAAAGGGACTAAAGTAACCATGTTTGGACCCTTCGTAGATGCTGACCAAGTGAAATTTGAGAGCAGCATTAAAGAATTTGAAGAGAAGACAGGGATCGATATTCAATACGAGGGCTCCAAGGAGTTCGAAGCAACAATAAATATTCGGGTGGACGGCGGAAATGCTCCTGATATCGCTGACTTCCCGCAGCCGGGATTGCTGGCATCGATTGCTAAGACGGGCAAGGTTATCGATTTGACCAGTGTGCTGGATCAAGACAAATTGACGGCTAATTACAATAAGAGCTGGCTCGATATGTCTACGATGGACGGAAAAGACGGGAAGATCATGGCGGGGATTTGGAACCGCAGTAATGTAAAGAGCTTGGTATGGTATCCAAAGAAACAATTTGATGATGCAGGTTACAAGGTTCCTGAAACTTGGGATGAGCTGATGGCACTCACTGAGCAAATTGCCAAGGATGGCGATCCTGCCTGGGCTATTGGCATTGAGAGTGGTGCTGCAACGGGTTGGCCAGCAACAGACTGGGTCGAAAATATAATGCTTCGTACGACTACGCCTGAGAACTACGATAAGTGGGTAAAAGGTGAACTGCCATTTACTTCACCAGAAGTAAAAAATGCTGTTGAAATCATGTCTAAAATTTGGCTTAACAAGGATTATGTTTACGGTGGTGCTAAGTCTATCGTGACAACATCCTTCGGGGATGCCCCAGCGCCAATGTTCACTGATCCGCCTAAAGCCTGGTTTAATATGCTCGGTAACTTTATTACAAGCTTCTTCCCTGAAACGGCAAAGGTTGATCAGGATTATGATTGGTTCTACTTGCCGCCAATTGATGCGCAATATGGTAAACCAGTGCTGGTTGCAGGTGATATTTACGCTATGTTCAACGATCGTCCAGAGGTTCGTGCAGTCATGGAATTCTTCACCACTGGAGAGTCGATTAAGAGCTGGGTACAATCTGGCGGCGTAATTGCTCCTATGAATGATGCTTCCCTTGATTGGTATACCTCTGAATCCGATCGCCGGATGGCGAAGTTGGTTCAAGATGCTTCCACACTGCGTTTTGATGGCTCTGATTTGATGCCAGGTAAAGTGGGTGCAGGCACCTTCTGGAAAGGGATGACCGACTATGTGAGCGGTACAGCGACACTGGATCAGGCCTTGGAACAAATCCAGTCCGGCTGGAACAACTAACCTAATATTTAAAGCGCACAGTAAAAAGAGGGGCAGTAAGAAAAGAGGATTGTCTGCCCCTCTTTTTGTTTTCTAACTAGTGAGTTCGATGCTTATGATAAGAGTTTTGCTCCGCAAAACTTATAGGAGGAGCTGGAGCTAATATGGGTGCACAATCACAGCCACAGCCACAAATGCCAACACAACCACAAGCTAGGCCAACCGTCAGCCTGAAGGCGGTAATGCTGTCCCTAGTTGTGTTGTTAGCGAATATTGTTGTTAACGGCGCAATCTTTTTATTCTTCCGGGATTCCACATTAAATCCGCTGCTAACAGCGGTTCTGGCTGTCCTCTGGGGAGTTCTAGGTGTTTATCTGATTTACTATACGCTGACGTGGGCGGTTGAGCAGTACCCTGATCATATCCGGCGAAAGGTGCTGCCTTATATCTTTATTGGTCCGGCAGTGATTATTCTGGGCTGGTTACTGGTCCTGCCTGCACTGCGAACATTATATTTGAGCTTTTTTAATGCTTCTTCAGAAAAATTTGTGGGTCTGAGCAATTATGCAGCGATCTTTAGCGATCATCTGATGGCAACGGCATTGCGTAACAATTTACTTTGGGTATTCGTTGGCACGCTTGCTTGTGTAGCATTCGGGCTCTTAATTGCTATTCTTGCCGATCGCAGCAGCTATGAGAAAATCGCCAAATCGATCATCTTTATGCCGATGGCTATTTCCTTTGTAGCGGCAGGAGTCATTTGGAAATTCGTATATTACTATCAACCGGGTGACGAACAAATCGGGCTGTTGAACGCAATCGTTACTTATTTTGGGGGAGAACCCCAAGCCTGGACGAGTATGCTTCAGCCATGGAATAACTTTTTCCTCATTATCATTTTGATCTGGATGCAGACGGGATTTGCAATGGTGATTTTCTCGGCAGCAATCAAAGGGGTTCCTGACGACATTTTGGAAGCTGCACGAGTGGATGGAGCAAATGAGGTGAAGATTTTCTTTGGAATCATGATTCCATATATTTCATCAACCATTCTGACAGTGACAACGACCATTATCGTCTTTACGTTGAAAATATTTGACGTCGTCATGGTGATGACAGGAGGTCAATACGATACAGAGGTTGTTGCTACACAGTTCTACCGGCAATTCTTTATGTACCGTAATTTCGGCTACGGCTCCACGCTGGCTATTGTTCTACTGATCGCGGTGCTGCCTGTAATCATAATCAATCTACGTCAGTTCCGTAAGCAGGGGGGATTCTAATGGCTGGCAAAAAGAAGAGAAAAGGCAGCAAAACGGTTGTAAATATCGTGTTGGGTGTGATCTGTTTTATTTGGCTGCTTCCGACTCTTGGGCTATTTATTTCCTCCTTCCGTCCGGCTGCTGACATTCTGCAGACCGGATGGTGGAAAGCTTTTCCTCATCAGGAGTGGAAGGCTGGAGAGACGATTCAGCTATCCAAGGATGTGGATCTTCGGGAGCCAATTGAGGTGAACGGTAAAACTTATACAGATGATGAGCTGAAGGCTGGCGTGAAGGCAGATGGCAGCCGGCTTATGTGGGAGAATCGTAGAGCGCGTACCGTAAATGAACAGATACAAGGTTGGAAGATGACACCGGATCTCACGCTGGATAACTATAATAATGTGCTTTCCGGTAAGGAATACAAGCTGAAACAGGCTGATGGTAGTGAAACGGTGCAAAAAGGCTCCGGATTGTCACAGGCCTTCTGGAATACGCTAACGATTGCTGTTCCAGCAACAGTTATTCCGGTGCTGATCGCTTCTTTTGCTGCATATGCTTTTGCCTGGCTGCGGTTTCCTGGGCGCAGAATCCTTTTTGTAATCATTATTGCAATGCTCGTCATTCCGATACAGGTTGCGCTTATTCCAGTGCTTAAGGATTATACCGCACTTGGGCTAAACGGAAGTTATCTGGGAATTTGGCTGGCGCATACGGCTTTTGGATTACCGCTGGTTACGTACTTTATGTACAACTTTATCAGTCAATTGCCGAAGGATTTGTTCGAATCGGCTTTCATGGATGGGGCAAGTCATTTCACTATATTCAGTAGGCTAATTCTGCCTCTATCAGTGCCAGCACTGGCTTCTATCGGGATCTTCCAATTCCTGTGGGTGTGGAATGACTATTTAGTCTCATTGATTTTTATCGGCAATCAACCGTCTGTGCAAGTCATGTCGATGAAAATTGCCGATTTAGTAGGCTCACGAGGCAACGATTGGCATTTACTTACTTCGGCTGCATTTATCTCTATGCTGATGCCGCTCGCTATTTTTTTCCTGCTGCAAAAGTATTTCGTCAGAGGGCTTATGGGTGGGTCGGTGAAAGGTTAATGATTTAGAACCCGAATGAAACTGTGATCAGGGGGAGCTTAGAGAGATGAAGATGAAACCATACGTACATCCGGCGGCGGTATATCCTTACCGGGAGTGGAGTCTTGATGAGGAAGCTTATAGTGAAGAGAACAATCAAAGAAGCGAGAGTATTTTTGCGCTTGGCAATGGATATATTGGTATGCGCGGTAATTTCGAAGAAGGTTACCACGGCAGCTCAGGCTCGTCTGTAACAGGCAATTATTTGAATGGTTTTTTTGATTCGGAGCCCATTGTATATCCAGAAGGAGCGTACGGATATCCATCCCGCAATCAAGCGATGCTGAACGTAACAGATGCCAAGATTATTGAACTGAGTATTGAAGGGCAGACCTTTCAGTTAAACAGTGGGCAAGTGCATCATTATGAACGAAAGCTGGATATGCGAAGCGGGGTTCTGCATCGGCAGGTAGATTGGGAATCTCCAGCTGGTCACCGGGTACAGCTTCATATCCGGCGGATGGTGACTTTGCAGCACAAACATCTGGCGGCGATAGATTATGAGGTTAAAGCGCTGAATTTCAGCGGAGTGCTTACCTTCACTTCATCCATCGACGGCAAGATCCAAAAACCTAAGGTAACGGATGATCCCAGATTGGGCTCGGGAGGCAAGGAGCCCAGTCTGCTCCTGGAGGATACCGGTCATGAACCGGGACAGTCCTTCTTATGGATGAAGCAGCGGACGCGGCATACCCGGTTTGCCTTATTAACAGGGGTAAGTCATAAGCTCGATTCAAGATCTGAGGATAAAAGGACCGTGCAGCATGAGGGGCAGAAATTATCCATGCAGTTTGTCGTCCCGGTGGAGCGTGGGGAAAGCGTCTCACTAACCAAATATATCTCTTACCATACCTCTAAAGATTATCCAGAAGACGAACTACTTAGTAGAAGTACTGAAATATTACACTTAGCAGACCATAGCGGGTTTGAAGCGCTTGCCCAGGAACAGCAGGCTTATCTGGATCGATACTGGGCACATACGGATGTGGAGATTCATGGTGATCTTGCGCTTCAGCAGGGCATTCGCTTTAATGCTTTTCAACTGCTTCAATCCGTAGGCCGTGATGGGGTTACGAATATTGGAGCCAAGGGATTAACGGGTGAAGGATACGAAGGGCACTATTTCTGGGATACCGAGATGTATATGCTGCCCTTCTTTACGTTCACACAGCCGGAGATTAGCCGAAAGCTGCTCGAATTTCGTTATGCCACGTTAGACAAAGCACGGGAGCGTGCAGCGGTAATGTCGCAGAAGGGAGCCTTGTTCCCTTGGCGGACTATAGACGGGGCAGAGAACTCTGCGTATTTCCCGGCAGGCACGGCGCAAATGCATATTAATGCGGATATTGCGTATGCCATCAAGCAGTATGTACTGTCTACCGGAGATTATGATTTTTTGGTTACGAAGGGAGCAGAAATTTTATTCGAAACTTCCCGCTTTTGGTTGGACTTGGGGTACTTTAATCCGTCTAGGGGCGGTGCCTTTTGTATTGATGCAGTAACCGGTCCTGATGAATATACAGCTATCGTCAACAATAATGCATACACCAACTTTATGGTCCAGGATCAGCTTTATTATGCACACGAGATGGCAGGGATATTGTCTAAGCAGTATCCTGAGCATTTTGAACGCCTGAAACAAAAAATCGGTCTGACTGAGCATGAGACATTAGTGTGGCTGGAAGCGGCGGACAAAATGTTTATCCCCTTTGATGAGGGACTTGGCATTTATGCTCAAGACGACACGTTTCTCTCCAAGAAAAAATGGGATTTCGAGCATACACCAGCCGATAAATATCCGCTGCTGCTCAACTACCATCCGCTGGTAATTTACCGGCATCAGGTGTTGAAACAGGCGGACTTGGTAATGGCGATGTTTCTGCTGGGTGACCAATTCAGCTTGGCGGATAAGATCCGGAATTATAATTATTATGAGCCGCTGACGACGCATGATTCTTCATTGTCACCGTGTATTCACAGTATAATCTCTGCTGAGATTGGTGATTTGACGGGAGCCTATTTCTATTTTGACCGCACGGTACGGATGGATTTGGATGATATCAACCGCAACGTAAAGGATGGACTGCACACTGCTGCTATGGCAGGCTCCTGGCTGTCGATTGTGAATGGTTTTGGTGGCATGCGCTTATGCGGCGGGATGTTATCATTTAATCCTAGTGTGCCAGCGCAGTGGGAGAGCTATCGGTTTAAAATAACATGCGCTGGACAGCTATTGGATATTTTTGTGAGTGATACAGAAGTGATCTATACGCTGCTGGAGGGCGAAGAGCTTGAGATTATGCATAAGGGAAACCTTATACAGTTGTCTGCGCAGAAGCCGCTGAGGCTTTCGAATGTGAAGCAGCTTGAAGCTGTTATTTTCGAGCTGGACGGGATAATTACTGACACTGGAGAGTATCATTATGAGGCTTGGAAGGATCTGGCGGATGAACTTGCGCTTTCTTTTGATCGAGAGAAGCATAAGAGTCTTAAGGGCCTAAGTCGAATGGAATCTTTAGAAGTCATTCTGGAGAGTAGTGGACTGAATTTGCCGCAACCGGTAAAGGGAATGCTCTGCAACAAAAAGAACGAGAAGTATAGACAGCTGGTTCAGCAAATGACGCCTGCTGAGCTGTATCCGGGTATCCACAGCGTGTTGTCCGATTTGCAGCAAAGAGGGATTGCTATCGGACTGGCTTCAGTGAATGAGAATGCGCTGCTGATTCTCGAACGCTTGCAGATCGGGCATTGGTTTCAGGCGGTGGCTGACCCTGGCAACTTGCGTAGAAGCAAGCCAGATCCAGAGATTCACTTGCAGGTTGCGGAGATGCTGGGCATATCCCCAGACTGCTGTGTGGCGATTGAGGATACCGAGGAAGGAATAGCCGCAATTAATGCTGCTGGTATGAGGTCAGTGGGAGCTGGAGTGGCGCTCGTAACCGGGACCGCGGATCTATGTCTGGCTTCCACCGCAGAGATAAGTGTTGAGAAATTGTTAGAGCTGTTTGCGTAGTTACCCTGATAAGCAGCAAACCTCCCGATCATGGGAGGTTTGCTGCTTTGTTTATTTCATTACTTTTCGAACCAGCTTCACTTTATTGCCATAAGGAGGATACACGATTCCGAGGTCGATCCGTGTGCCTCGCTTGACGATGCTTTTACGATGGGAGAAGACCTCAAAGCTATACTTCCCGTGATAACCCCCGATTCCAGAGTTTCCTACTCCACCAAACGGAAGATAAGTGCTCGCCACATGTGAGATCGTATCATTGATACACCCTCCCCCGAATGAGACCCGGGACAGCACCTCTTGTTCTACACTCTTATCCTCCGTAAATAGGTATAGTGCCAGTGGCTTTGGATGTTCATTAATGCTCTGAATGGCCTCATCCAATTGATGATATTCCAATATTGGGAGGATCGGACCGAAGATCTCATCTTCCATAGCAGCATCCGTCCAAGTGGCAGGATAGATTAAAGTAGGCTCAATATAACGTTCTTCTGGCACGATGGTGCCGCCCATAATCACCTTGCTCTGATCACGCGCAATGAGGTCGGCAAGTCTTTGCAGCTGGCGATCATTCACGATCCGGCCGTAATCTGTATTAGGCTGTGCATCCTGACCGTAGAACTCAGTGATGTGATGTTTGATTTTGGTGATCAATTCTTTGGCAATATCCTTGTGGACCCATAGATAATCCGGTGCGATACAGGTTTGGCCCGCGTTCAGCAGCTTGCCCCAGACAATCCGTTTCGCTGCAACATCAAGATTAGCGGTCTTATCAACAATAACCGGACTTTTCCCGCCAAGCTCCAAGGTTACAGGCACTAAATTTTTCGCTGCCGCTTCCATTACGATTTTGCCGACAGGCACACTGCCCGTAAAGAAAATATAATCAAACTTGGCGTGGATCAGCAAATTAGTGGTCTCTTTTTCCCCTTGAATTACGCGGATATACTGCGGCTCGAAGGTCTCCTGAATAAGCTGCTCAACCACGGACGAGATGGCAGGTGTGCTCTCAGATGGCTTGAGGACAGCGCAGTTACCAGCGGCAATGGCGCCGATCAGGGGCTCAATTAGCAACTGAAATGGATAATTAAACGGGCCAATAATGAGCGTTGTGCCGTAAGGCTCACTTAAAATATAACTTTTTGCAGGAAATAAGTGCAGCGGCGATCGAACCTTTTTAGGCTTCGCCCAACGCTTAAGATGTTTCATCATGTAGCCGATACTGTCCAGCGTAAAGCCGATTTCTGTGGCATAGGCTTCGAACTCACCTTTTCCTAAATCCTGTTGTAGTGCGGTGATGATACGTCCTTCGTATTGTTTAATAATATTCTTAAGCTTGAGCAGCTGCTGGAGACGAAAAGAAACCTCTTTAGTTACGCCGCTATTAAAAAAATCCTTATGCTCTTCAAGCATTCCTTGAATGCCGTCAGCTGTATAGGTTGTCATTAATCTTTCCTCCATCCTTGTAAGAAGTTAGAGCATACGACTCTATGGGAGCCGGTAAAAAGCGAACGGCTCGCGATAACGGAAGGAATCACTGGCTTCATCCAGCTTGGCCGAAGTTTCTTCATTAAGTACAAGCGAGGTACTAAGCAAATTTTGTTCCAGCTGTTCCACACGTGTAGCCCCGACAATAACCGTCGAGACGGCAGGCCGATTCATAAGCCAAGCTAAGGAGAGCGCGGTAGATGAGGTTTCCATTTCCTCAGCAATTTGACTCACTTGGCTTCCGAGCTTGATCCGGTCAGCATCAAGGAATCTTTTGAAATTAGGATCGGTATCTGCTCTGGACCCCGATGGCGCTGAGTCGCTTGTATTATATTTGCCTGTGAGAATCCCACCAGCTAGTGGAAAGTATGGAATGATCCCTACACCTTGATCCAGGCAGAGCGAAAGGAGCTCATTCTCCGGTGTCCGGTCTGCTAAGGAGTAGCTGCACTGAATTGAAGTGTACTTGGTGAAGTTGCGTGCTTCACTAATCCCAATCGCCTTCATTAATTGCCATGCTGTATAGTTGGAGGCCCCGATATAACGGACTTTCCCCGAGGATACCATATCGTCCAAGGTTCGTAAGGTTTCTTCAAGCGGAGTATAGGGATCAAAGGTATGAATCTGGTATAGATCGATATAGTCCGTCTTAAGGCGGCGAAGGCTATCTTCAAGCTCCTGCAGCAAATGGCGACGGGAGGAGCCGCTGCCGTTGGGACCCTCATTTTTAACTAAACCTGCTTTAGTTGCTAGAACAGTCTCATGTCTCCTACCTTCCAAGGCCAGACCGATGATTCGCTCGGATTCTGAGCCAGCGTAAATATTAGCAGTGTCTATGAAATTAATTCCCTGATCAAGCGCAGCATGTACAATCTGAATGGAGGTCTCTTGATCCGCACGTTTGCCGAAAGCGTTCGTTCCCAGTCCTAATGCGGATACCTGTAATCCGCTATTTCCTAATCTCTTAAAGTTCATCCTCAGCACTCCTTATCGTCTATTAATTTATCCATTCATTTTTGAGTAAAAAGATCCAGCGCTGTCTCAATGAAGAGCTTTACAGCAATTGAAGTGTCGGCAAGCGAGCTGACCGCAATTTGGATATCTCTATAAGCATCCGGCTGCAGCTCACGGGTAACCACATTTGGAGGCAGAGATAACAAGGACAGCTCAGACATCACGCCGATCGCCAGTCCCTCCTGAACCATATTAAGAGCTGTTGCAAAGTTATTAACCACATATTTCACATTCAGATGGCTATTACTTCTGCGGAATAGCTCTACAACGGGCGGTTCATATCCTGCTTTGCAAATCAACATGGGCTCGTTCGCTAATTCCTGCACACATACAATGGATCGCTTTTGCAGGGGATGGTCATCTCTAAAAACGGCAAACAATTTCTCTCTATATAATGGAATGGTTTCGAATTCTGCACTGGGAGCGAGCAATAAGCCAACATCAATTTCTTTTGAATCCAGCCATTCTCTGACTTCAGCGATAGAACCCTCCTGTAAGCTAATTGTAATATTTGGATATTTTTTAGTGATAGAGCTAATAATCTTCGGTAGAAAATGAGCCGCTGCCACAGGGAAAGCTCCAATGCGGATACTTCCTTTTTCAAGACCTCTCTCCGCGTAAATCTCCTGATTGACCTTATCAAAGCCCATTAGAATTTCACGGAAAATAACAAGAATACGTTTGCCGATATCCGTAAGCATCAGGCCATTACGCCGGTCTCGAAGCAAGAGCTTTACGTCTAATTCGGCTTCGAGGGACGAGATCGCCCGGCTGACCGCAGGCTGTGTCATATTCAGTTCTACACCAGCTTTAGTAAAGCTGCCGCTTTCGGCGATTTTGACGAATAAACGAATTTGAGTATTGTTCATAACAAATATGATATGCCCCTTATGATTATTATTCATTTCATTTATGCTCTTGTTTATTGTATCATTTGTGATGAATCTACACCAAGGAAGTGAACAAATGAATCAGCAGAAGAAAAGTATGATCCTTCTTATTTTTTTGGTGATTGTATGGGGCATTAATTGGCCTATATCCAAAATCGCCTTAGACTATGCTCCACCTCTATTATTTGCAGGTATTCGAACCGTCGTAGGCGGTATTATTCTGATTCTAATTGCACTGCCCAAGGTGAAGGAGCTTCGCTTCAAGCAGCTCTGGCCGATCTATCTGATCTCGGCGGTACTTAGTATTGTGTTCTATTATGGATTTCAGACGATTGGCTTGCAGTATGTTCCGGCGGGATTGTTCTCATCGATTGTATTTTTGCAGCCTGTATTGCTAGGTGTTTTTTCTTGGCTGTGGTTAGGTGAGAGCATGTACGGGCTTAAAATGGCTGGTTTGCTGCTTGGCTTTCTCGGGGTAGCCTCTCTTAGTATCGGCGGAATTAATGGGAGTATCTCCATATGGGGAATTGTGTTGGCTTTAGCCAGTGCCTTAAGCTGGGCATTAGGAACAATATATATGAAACGGAATGCTGTACGTGTGGATATGCTGTGGATGACGGCTATGCAAATCACGATCGGTGGCATCATTCTGCTACTTTCGGGATCAGCTACGGAGAAATGGTCGGATATCACCTGGAGTGGAACCTTTATTGTGGATACCTTGTTTATCGCAATCTTTGTTATTGCTCTGGGCTGGCTAATTTATTTCAAGCTGATTAACGAAGGAGAAGCAGGAAAAGTAGGTTCATTCACCTTCTTGATCCCCCTGATCTCGATAGCAACCAGCGTAGTTTTTTTGAAAGAGCAGATTACCATAAACCTTGTGATCGGATTATTGCTGATTGTCAGCAGTATTGTACTGGTAAATGTGAAGATAGGGCGTGCTGCCAAACAATCAGTCAGTTAAATTTGTTGGATGGTTGTAGTAACCAATCGTGCTAAAGGGCATTATGTCTAATAGGGATTGAACATAAAAAAAGGACACTCCCAAGCTTAGAGCTTCTGGGAGAGTCCTTTTTTAATTAAGCGTATAGCGCGTGTGATTTCAGCTGTTGAAGGCCGAGCTGCAACTACGTAAGTAGCAGAACTAGCACGTTCCACTTCTTCGAGTACCCGGTTTAAGTGACTGAAGAGCGCTCCTAGATCACGAACAGATGACAGTGAGCACCGTCCTTGCAGTTCAGAGAAGCTGGCCGCCTGCAAGTCGCGGGCACGATGCAGACAATCTGTAAGTGAACGTTGGCATTCAGCCTTGGATAAGGTCTTGGTACCATAAACAGCTATACAATCGGCTGTTGCCTCCAGCACTTCCAGCATCCAGTCAGAATTGGCATGATGTGCTGGCAGCAAGCAAATATCGTCGGCAATTTCTTTAACATAGGAATGAATGGTCTTTAGATGTGCTGTGGCTTGTATAAGTCCCTTTAGATCACCACGACACTGATAGTGAGCAATGGTATAGAACATTTCCTTCTGTTGTTGATTGCTGGCAGACAGCAGTTTACCTGCTTGCTCCAGCATATTATTATCCTTTGATGAATCTCTTCTTATGCCTACGAGACCTTTTAAAGCATCCGAAAGTAGAAGGCTTCCATCGAGTGCCAATGCTTTTACCTTGACGAACCTGTTCGGTGGAACGATAATCATATTGATGATCAAGGCAATGAGCACACCAATAAAGGTTTCGGCGACTCTCCACAGCACGTAATCATTGTGATAAAAGGTAAGGGCCAGAACCGAGGTTACCCCCACCTGCGAAACCGCTTGGATATTCATCCGACAGGCTGTGGCAATTCCAATCCCGATGAGCAGAATTAGCAGAATGGAAAATGCACCTACATCGAAGAATTGGCCTACAATCAGGCTGACAATTCCGCCGATAATAATGCCGATTAGGCGGTAGATTCCTTTTTCAAGTGAAGCCTTCACACTGGCTTGAGTAATTAGAATGGCTGCAAGCGGTGCAAAGTATAAATATTGGTCACCATATAAACTGTGTACGGCTACCCAGGATAGTGATGCGGCAAGCGTAATTCGTATCATGTAAAGCGAGAATCCATATTTTTCAAGGCGGTCTAGTAACCCCTCGTTCATTATCATTCATCTTCTTTCGCAAAAATAAGAAAACCACACTGGCTTTTCAGTTCGTTTTCATTATAGCACCTCAAAAAGGGCAGGGAAGACTGGACTTTTTACAAACTTGTTAAGTTTATGCTTAGCATTTAACAATGTAAGCTATCGCATATAATGGTACAATCTAATATGCTATATCTATTGGAGCGTCGAAGGAGAGGGAAAATTGTCGCTTATTAGCGCTGAGCATACTCATTTCGATTGTTCTCCGCAAGATGCGGGTAAAATAGTATTGTATTACTAAGGTAAGGGAGGTTGTTAGCTATAGCTATTCAGGAAGGTACCATCATTTCATTTGAAGAAGTTACTAAGCAATATGACGACGAAGATCCGGTGTTAAAAGGAGTCAGCTTTGAGATAGAGCGCGGCAAATTCTATACACTACTTGGTCCATCTGGCTGTGGTAAAACGACTATTCTTCGATTGATCGCCGGGTTCGCTGAGCCAACGAGCGGTTCTATTTATTTAAATGGAAAAGTAATTAACCACATTCCCGCCAATGAGCGGCAGGTCAATACGGTATTTCAGGATTACGCATTGTTTCCACACCTGAACGTATTCGAGAATGTGGCTTTCGGACTGCGCATTAAGAAGCTTAAGAAGGATGTTATCACGAAGAAGGTGCAGGAAGCGCTAAGCTTCGTTAACCTTGTGGGTTATGAGCAGCGTGCGATTAATGAAATGTCCGGCGGTCAGCGCCAGCGGGTTGCCATTGCCCGGGCGATTGTGAATGAGCCACAGGTTCTACTGCTGGACGAGCCTCTATCGGCGCTAGATCTCAAGCTGCGCACGGAGATGCAGTACATACTGCGGGAAATGCAGCAGCGGTTAGGCATTACCTTTATTTTTGTAACGCATGACCAGGAAGAGGCACTCGCGATGTCCGACTGGATTTTTGTCATGAATAAAGGAAAAATCGAGCAAAGCGGCACCCCTAACGATATTTATGATGAGCCGATTAACCGTTTTGTGGCGGATTTTATTGGCGAATCGAACATTGTGCCGGGAGTTATGATCGAGGATTATCTGGTGGAGTTTAACGGCCGCCGCTTCGAATGTTTCGATGCCGGGCTCAAACCGAATGAATCCGTAGAGATTGTTATTCGTCCTGAGGATTTGGAAATTTCTACGCTGGAACAGGGTAAACTACGTGTGCGGGTTGATTCCCAGCTATTCCGGGGCGTGCATTATGAAATCAGCTGTTATGATGAATCCGGGCATGAATGGCTTGTGCATTCTACACGTAAGGCGACTGTAGGCAGTGAAATTGGCCTTTATTTTGATCCGGAAGCGATTCATGTTATGCGTTTCGGTGAAACGGAGGAAGAATTCGACAGACGTCTGGAAGCTTATGGCGAGGTGGAGAGTCATGAAGAATAAGGGCAAATCGTACTATCTCATCCCTTATTACCTCTGGATCGCATTGTTTGTAATTGCACCGGTAGTGCTTGTCATCTATTATTCGTTATTTGATTTGGATGGCCATATTACTCTGGATAATTACGTCAGTTTCTTCACCCCTGTATATTTAAAAATGACGCTGACCTCGTTCTGGTACGCGTTTCTGATTACAGCATTCTCTTTGTTGGTTGCCTATCCGGCGGCTTATCTGTTGACGAGAACCAAACATAAGCAGCTGTGGTTATTGCTGATTATTTTGCCGACATGGATTAATTTGCTGCTAAAAACCTACGCTTTTATAGGGATATTCGGTACATTTGGTCCGATTAATAATTTCTTTGATCTGCTTGGAATCGGAGAACAGCAAATTTTGTTTACGGGCTTCAGTTTTGTATTTGTATCTGTCTATATTTTTATTCCGTTTATGATCCTGCCGATATACAGCGCTTTGGAGGATTTGAATTTATCCTTGCTGGATGCGGCACGTGATTTAGGGGCTTCGGGCTGGACCACGTTTAGACGTGTTATTTTTCCGCTGACCATTTCGGGAGTACGCTCAGGCTGTATGGCAGTATTCATACCTGCGCTGTCCCTGTTTATGATCACCCGTCTGATTGCAGGCAACAGGGTCATTACGCTGGGCACCGCAATCGAGCAGCATTTCCTGGTCACTCAGGACTGGGGCATGGGTTCTACAGTTGCAGTGTTTCTGATTGCCATTATGGCGCTGTTTATGATTATCACAGGCGGATCGCGGAAAGGGGCGCGGAATGAGAAATAAAAATGGATTCTCTAACCTCTACCTAGTTCTGGTGTTCATTGTTCTGTATGCTCCTATCTTCTATTTAATGTATTATTCGTTCAACAGTGGGGGGACGATGCATAAGTTCGAGGGCTTCACGCTGGATTACTACCGTGAGGTGGTCCAAGATAAGCGCCTGATCATCATCGTAATCAATACGCTTGTGATCGCGCTGCTATCCTCGGCTATTGCGACCCTTATCGCTATTATTGGTGCGCTGGCCATTAAAAGTGTGCAGAATCGCCGCGCCAAGAACACCTTGCTGTCTCTGAATAACGTGCTGATCGTCAGTCCAGATGTCATTATTGGTGCTTCGTTCCTTATCCTGTTCACCATTGCTGGCATCAAGCTGGGTTTCGCATCTGTTCTGCTCTCACACGTTGCATTCAGTGTGCCGATTGCCGTATTGATGATTTTGCCGCATCTACAGGAAATGAGCCCTACATTAACGGATGCAGCCCGTGATCTTGGGGCAAGCCGTAAGGATGTGCTGACTAAAGTAATTTTGCCGATTATTAAACCAGGGATATTCAGCGGATTTTTTATGGCGCTTACGTATTCACTGGATGACTTTGCGGTTACGTTCTTCGTAACAGGCAACGGTTATTCGACGTTATCGGTTGAGATATACTCTAGAGCCCGGCAAGGGGTGTCGCTATCGATTAATGCGCTGTCGACGCTGATCTTCCTGTTCACCATTCTGCTCGTGGTGGGTTATTACTTCCTGACCCTTAAGAAAAATCGCCATAACACAGCAGAAGCTGTGGCGGAGCCTGTTGCAGAAGCGGGGGTGCCTAGATGAAACAGCTGATAAATGCTTTTCTGGCGATCCTTATCACGGCATTTGCGCTCATGTACTTGGGCTCTTGGATGAATTCGAGAGAGGGTTATTCAGGTGGGAACACACTGACTATCTATAACTGGGGCGACTATGTTGATCCCGATCTATTGAAGGAATTTGAAAAAGAGACCGGCTTAACAGTCATTTATCAAACCTTCGATTCCAATGAAGCTATGTTGACCAAGGTTGAGCAGGGTGGAACTACCTTTGATGTTGTAATCCCTTCGGATTATGCCATTGCTAAGATGAAAGAAGAAGATCTGCTCATTCCGCTGGATCATAGCAAGATTTCGAATCTAAAGAATATTGATTCACGCTTTATGGACCTCTCGTTTGATCCGGGTAACAAATATTCTGTGCCTTATTTCTGGGGGACCGTCGGGATTATTTTCAATCCGGAAATGACCAAGGGCATGGACTTCACCAGCTGGGATTCTCTCTGGGACAGCAGACTGCATAATAACATCTTCCTGGTAGACGGAGCCCGTGAAGTGATGGGCATGGCTTTGAACAGCCTGCATTATTCCGTTAATGACAAGGAAGAGGCACATCTGCAGGAAGCACTGACCAAGCTCAACAAGTTGTCTCCTAATGTGAAGGCGATTGTCGGTGATGAGATCAAGATGCTGCTGGCAAATGAAGAAGCTGCGGTTGGGATTGTCTGGTCCGGCGATGCTTCCGAGATCATGGACGAGAATGATAAGCTGGATTATGTAGTGCCGGAAGAAGGCTCGAACAAGTGGTTTGATAACATGGTTATCCCTCGGACAGCGAAAAATGTGGATGGAGCGCATCAGTTCATCAACTTCATGCTCCGCCCAGACGTTGCTGCTAAGAATGCAGAATATGTAGGTTATTCCACGCCTAACATTCCTGCGCTGGAGCTGCTTCCTGAGGAAACTTCTGAGGATACCCGTTTCTATCCACCTGCTGAAATTACGGACCGGCTTGAAGTATACGATAACCTTGGCAAACGGATGCTCGCTCATTATAATGAGTTGTTCCTAATGTTTAAGATGAATAAGAAGTAAGCTGACTAAAGCTAAAGCGAAACGACATTAAGAGCGTCTACATACGGGTAACCGTGTTAGGCGCTCTTTTTCGGTTTGATCATCGTGTAACCTCAAGACAACAGACAGTTTAGCCGAAAGTATAATATAGTATAATAGTAAGAATGGACAACAGGAAAAGAGGAAACGAATGCCTACTATACTGGTTGCTGACGACGATGCGAACATTCGCGAACTTGTCTGTTTATTTCTCCGCAACGACGGATTCGAAACAGTTGAAGCTGTGGATGGCAAGGAAGCGCTCGCCGTATATGCTGGAACACATGTCGATCTTGTCGTGCTGGATATTATGATGCCAAATATGGATGGTTGGATGCTTTGTAAGGAGCTCCGCAGAGCTAATCCTGATCTTCCATTACTTATATTGACTGCCAGAGGAGAAACCTGGGAGAAAGTGAAGGGCTTCGAATTAGGCACGGACGATTATTTAACTAAACCTTTCGATCCGTTAGAGCTGACGGTTCGTGTTAGGTCATTGCTGAAACGATATCGGATTGGCTCCACGCAGATGATCCAAATTGGCAATGTCATCCTTGATCGGCAGACCTATAAGGTGATGAAAGGTACGGAGTCATTTGCCTTACCCCTTAAGGAGTTCGAGTTGCTGTACAAGCTTGCTGGAACCCCTGGACAAGTCTATACGCGCGAGCAGTTGATCGATCAAATTTGGGGAATTGATTATGCTGGAGATGATCGGACGATTGACGTGCATATTAAACGCCTGCGTGAACGGTTTGCGACTACCCCTGATTTTCGTATTGAGACGGTGCGTGGACTTGGCTACAGGCTTGAGGTGCATGAATGATCAGATCTATATATACACGCGTTGTCCTGACCTTCCTAGCCTCCGTAATCGGGGGCACAATCATTGCTTTGTTTGTGGCAACTTGGGTATTCGAAGATAAACTGAACGAGAACACGCGAATTCCCTTATTGCATTTTGGGCAGGATATTGTCAGGGTTTACGAGACCTTCCCATTTCGTGAAGCCAACTCTTTCGTAAGTGGAATGAAGCAGCTTGATTCCTACCACATCCGAATTTTCGATGAAGCGGGTAAATTCCAATCTTACGGAACGCTTAATGGGCACAAGCCGGTCCCTGTAACTATGGAAGAAATAAAAAAAGTTCTCGCAGGAGAAGTATATCAACCTCATAACAGGAATATTTCTGCGCTTCTCCTAGGCTTACAACTGAGAACGGAAGACGGCACCAAAGCGATGTTTGTGGAGACGCTTAATCCCCCTTCCGTCACTGCCAGAAGGAACTTGGTATTAAATTTCTTGCTCTATTCATTGATAGCTGGAAGCCTCTTGATTCTGGTAGCTGCAATGTTCTTAGTCAGACCGATCAAGAAGCTAACCAAAGCGACCAGAAGAATAGCAGCTGGTGATTTTAACGTCGAGCTGAATATTAAGCAAACCGGTGAGCTAGGTACCTTGGCTCGCAGCTTTGAAGAAATGATGCACGATCTGCAGCAGCTTGAGCAGATGCGTAAGGAGTTTGTATCCAATGTGTCGCATGAGGTCCAGTCTCCGCTCACCTCAATATCTGGGTATGCGATTGCGCTCAAGCGAGTAGATCTTGCAGAACAAGAGCGAAATCGTTATCTGGATATTATTATCGCTGAAGCAGAACGGATGTCTAAAATGAGTGACAGCCTGCTGAAGCTGAGTTTATTAGAATCGCAGTCCCAGCAGCTACGGCTAACTACATTCAATCTGGACGAACAGATAAGAAGAGTAATCGTAGCGATTCAGCCGCAATGGTCAGCTCGTAACATCAGCTTCGACCTTGATCTGAAGCCTATTATCCTACTGGCTGATTATGACCTGTTAAGTCAGGTATGGACCAATCTCCTTGGTAACAGCATTAAGTTCTCTAAGGATAACAGTGTAATTAACGTCAGCCTCAAACAAGATATCAACAACGTGACCGTTCGGATAACAGACACTGGCATCGGGATTTCACTTGAGGATCAGCAACGTATATTTGAACGGTTCTTTAAGGCTGATCGATCCCACAGCCGTAAATATGGTGGCAGCGGGATGGGACTTGCCATTGTTAAACAGATCGTAACGCTTCATAAAGGGGATATCCGCGTGGAAAGCGAACCCGGCCAAGGAACGACCATCGTTGTCACCCTCCCAATTATAGCGCCGACAGAGTAATTAGCTTCCAGGCGGTGCCTTGCGAGGGCTTGAATGCATCCCGAATTTTTCATGCTACAGCAGTACAGGCAAGTTTTCTTGTCTTGTGCTGCCGTAGCATTTTTTTTACCTGTTCATTTTCAGTTCATATTGTCGTCATGAGGGGTACATCTTTGTTAGTTATGATCTCATTAGCGAAACGTTAAGGGAACTTAATAAACAGATTAAAGACAGGAGAAGATGAGGGTGACACAACAAGAGGACAAAAAAACGGGGAATGGACAGAAAAAACATAAACTGCGTAACCTGTTGCTCAAAATATTAGGAGCAATAGTGATCGTGGTCGTACTTTTTCTAGCCGTTGTCTATACAGTTAATGTGATCAGCAACAAAACAGATCAGAAAAAAATACAGCACTATGGTCAGTTAGTCCCTGTTGACGGGAAAAATATGAATGTTTTGATTCAAGGAGAAGGTAAACAGACGATCGTGCTCATACCAGGCTTTGGAACAGGAGCGCCAGCGCTTGATTTCAAGCCGTTGATTGATGAGTTATCACCATTCTACAAAGTGGTGGCGGTTGAACCGTTTGGGTATGGACTCAGTGATGAAACGAAAAAAGAACGAACTACAGAGAATATCGTTAATGAAATTCATGAAGCCGTTCAGAATCTTAACATTGATCAATACATTCTAATGGGCCACTCGATTGGAGGTATTTACGGATTGGAATATGCGAAGAAATATCCAAACGAAGTGAGTGCTTTTGTGGGTATTGATAGTAGTGTTCCGGAGCAAGGCGGTATGGATGTTAAATTCCCAATTAAAAAATTAAAGCTGCTTAAAGATTCAGGGATTATAAGATTGGGCTTGCAATTAAGCGGTGACCCTTATGATGGACTGCCATTTGATGATGAAACCAAAAAACAAATGAAATTGATTTCGCTTAAAAATATGAACAATTCCACTACCTTAAATGAAATGGAACATATTTATCCTAACTTTGTTGCCTCCAGAGGCTTAACATTTGACAAGAATCTTCCCATTATCTTCTTTATACAAGCGAATAATACTACCGTGAAAGACTGGATTCCTCTACATGAAGGGCAAGTCAAGGATTCTGTGCATGGAAAAGTAATGACATTTGAAGGCGGACATTACTTACATCATTCAAAATCCAAAGAAATCGTAGAGAACCTAAGGGTATTCATGGAGGAAGTTAAATAAAAAGAAGAAAACGCTCCGAACTCCTCATATGAGGGGGCGGGGCGTTTTTTTGGTTGTGATCGAAGATTATTTGATGCCGATTCTCATTCGGTAGCTGATCAGAACCTCTAATGTTCTGCCTTTAAAATGCTGTTCAACTGCGGCGGTGTAATCTGCGATGTCTTGCTCAAGCAAGGTAGCGTCTAGTTTCATTACGGTTTGCACTCCCCCTTGACTTAGGGTTAAACCAATATATCGCTGGGCATCGCAGGACTCTAGGTTGTGGAATACGATTTCTCTGGCAAAAGAGAAGGCCCCACTAGCTTTGATCCGTGACAAATGACCTTCTTTGTCCCATTTATGTGCTCTCTCCTCATTAGGTAAAAGCGAAGCCAGCAATTCTTCTGTTTTGGAGATCAGCTGGTTGTATCGTTCTTCTACATTTTGCTGAAGAGATAAAGGCCAATCGCAATCGTAGGCGGCAAAGACTCCGCCTTTTTTTAAGACCCGGGAGATTTCTTGCAGTGTACTTTCAGGATCCATCCAGTGGAATGATTGCGAGCAGGTAACTATGTCTACACTATCTGATGCAAGCGGAAGCTGGTTAGAGTAGCCTTGCACAAAAGTAATTGATTGGGGTGCTTCTAATCTGCTAAGTTTATCGATTGCTTTTCCCAACATATCTGGATTGGGTTCGATACCGATTACGCGTTCTGCGACATCGTTCCAGAGAAAAGTAGACAAACCCGTACCGCAGCCTATATCTGCGACGAGTGAAGGGGTGGTACCTAGGTAATCTGTTAGCAATTTGATAATCATCTCAGGGGCTTCGGGACGGTAGCGGTCATATTCATTTTGAAAGCCCAAAAAGCGGTCGATGTTTTGTTTGCTGTTTTTTTCAGGTATCATGTGATCCTCCCTCATAGATCATGTTTATAGGTCTATTGTATAATCACTGGTTCGATAAGCCAAATAATGTCTGGCTGGAAGGTTACGTAGAATAAATAAAATCCCCGGAGAACACCTTATAGGTGTGGCCGGGGATTGTTAAACTATCTGGTAAATGCTAACGAAGCAGTGCTGGATCGATTGCAGGCACAAGTCCTTCTGCCGCAGCACGATTAAGCAGGGCAGAGATTGCGGCATAGCCGTCCTCACCCAGATTCATCGAGAAGTCATTCACGTAGAGATCGATGTGGGATTTAGCCACTTCAGGAGCCAACTCTTGAGCATGGCTAAGCACATAGTCTCTGGAATCCGTTGGATGATCCCACGCATACTGAAGAGAGCTGCGAATCCAGCCGGTGATAGCATCGGCATCTAAATCACGGCGGGCAATGATAGCGCCGAGAGGAATGGGCAGTCCGGTATCGCTTTCCCACCAGCTGCCTAGATCAGTCAGCATATTAAGACCATAAGAGGCGTAAGTGAAGCGGGCTTCGTGAATTACCAGCCCTGCATCGATATGGCCATCCCGCACGGCAGGCATAATCTCATCGAAAGGCATTACGACTATTTCGCCGATGCCTCCAGTTACATTTTGTGCTGCCCATAATCGGAAAAGCAAATAAGCCGTAGAGCGTTCGCTAGGTACAGCAATCCGGCGTCCGGCTAGCTTTTCTGGGCGTTTGACCGCATGGGGTCCACTTGCTGTAAGCAGCAGCGGGCCGCAGCCGCGTCCTAAAGCACCGCCGCATGGCAGCAGTTTGTACCGCTCCAGAACCCAAGGCAGAGCAGCGTAGGAGATTTTGAGGACTTCTGGTCCTTCTCCGTCAGCAGCCAGCGTATTGGTAATATCAATGTCGGCATAGGTTACATTCAGCTTAGGTGCATTCGGGACAAGCCCGTGCGCCCAGGCATGAAATACAAAGGTATCGTTAGGGCAAGGGGAAAAAGCGATATTAAGCTCAGTTGTCATTACAGCACCTCCAGTAATATAGCGGCTGCCGCCGTTAATGCTTCCATTGCATCACCGATCTTCCAAGCGGCCCGGTCGCGGGGACCGACCGGGTTCGAGATGGCGCGGAGCTCCAGTACCGGGAGCCCCAGCGCCTGAGCGGCCACGGCAACTCCGTGGCCTTCCATCGCTTCCGCGACGGCATGGGGATGCCGCGCGAGATGGGCGGCGGCCGTCTCCGCGGTGCCGGTCGCCGTCGAGACCGTAAGCACGGTGCCCGTGCTTACGGGTAACCCGGCCGCAGCCAGCGCGGCCGAAACCGCTTGCACCGTGCCGCGGTCAGCCGGCACGGACACGCTGCCGAAGCCGAGCTCGGCAGCGCTGCGGAAGCCCTCCGGCGTCTCGGCCCCGAGGTCGGCGGCAATCATCTCGCTGGCTACAACCAGCGAGCCTAAAGGCGCCAGCCCCGGGAATCCGCCGCCGATCCCGACGCTCAATACGCAGCCGTAAGAACCGGCTGCGAGTGCCGCGGCGGTTCCCGCCGCCGCCGCTGCCGGCCCTGCGCCGGCAGCGATAACATGGAACCTGTCGCTGCCTTGCAGGCCGCGCAGGACCGCGTCACGCTCCGCGTCTACGGCTGTCACGATCAGCACGCGTCGTGCACCAGCCTGCCCCTCCATAGCTTCTTCGGTAGGGGTTGGATTGAACGAACTCATCAGGTCGCCTCCTTTAGGGTATTGAAATCGCTTACTAAAGAGTCATTCGTAAAGACAAGAATACGCCCTTTTATAGGTCAGGTCAAACTTGGGGTGATTTTTATCACTCCCTGTAAAGTGTCATAGGAAAACTTACCGGTCTCTAGACGGAAGTAACTTTTTTAGCGATGAGGTTGACAAGGAGGATGGGAAGTCGTATAGTTATCTTAACTTAAAGATATTTAATGTAAAGACAAATAAATGGATTGAATACAAGTTTGATTGAAGTGGAGGTGGAATTGATGAGTGATAAACAAGTAAATCTGCGTAATACAGAGAGTGCACCTGACGAAGAACAAGCCGCCTCACTGAAATTGTTTGTAGTCTTATCTAAGGCTTATAAGAGCCTAATGGATCATGCGGTGAAGGATATGAAGAGTTATGGCTTGGCTTCGGCTGAATTCATGGTGCTTGAAGTACTTTACCATAGAACGCGGATTCCGCTGCAACAGATCGGGGAGAAAATTCTCGTTACGAGCGGAAGCATTACCTATAATATCGACAAGTTGGAGAAAAAGGGACTGCTGAAACGTGTACCCTGTAGCGAGGATCGCCGCGTTACTTATGCGGAGATTACGGATGCAGGTCGTGAACTGTTTGATGAGATTTTCCCTCGTCATGTAGCCTCAATTCATGATTTGATGGGTGGATTAGATAAGGAAGAGAAAGTCCAGGCTATCGAATTAATGAAAAAGCTTGGCAAAGGTGTATAGGCGCTGCGAACATGACGAATAACTAGGCGCTTCTATAAGGTTGGAAGTAGTTCGGCTCCATCCTCATTCTCCCAACTCCAGTAAGTATAAGTGAAACCCTGCTTTTTTGGGTATATCACTAATAAGATATTTAACTTAACGAAGCCAGGTAGCCATTTACTTAAGATTACCTGATATTTCGACTGGGGGCTTGGCCATGAAATGGCAGGGAAGAAGAGGGAGTTCGAACGTGGAGGACCGCAGAGGCATGAGCGGTGGTGGCAAGATGATTGGTGGCGGAATCGGAGGAATTATCCTTGTCCTGGTCATCACATTACTCAGTGGAGGCAATGCCGGGGATATCCTGGGAAGTTTGACTTCCACAGGCTCCAGTTCAACGGCCCCTTATGAACAGACCGCAGAGGAGCAAGAGCTTGCGGAGTTTGTATCGGTAGTTCTTGCCGACACAGAGGAGGTTTGGGGTGAGATTTTTCAGCAGCAGGGAATGACCTATACGGACCCCACCTTAGTGCTATACAGTGGGAGTGTAGACTCTGCTTGCGGAACAGCCACCTCGGCAGTTGGTCCCTTCTACTGTCCGGGCGACGCCAAACTATATATTGATCTGAGCTTTTATGATGAGTTGCAGCAACGCTTCCACGCGCCGGGCGACTTCGCCATGGCTTATGTCATTGCCCATGAGGTTGGACATCATGTACAGACATTACTAGGCACCTCGAAACAGCTCGATTCCCTTCGCCAGACGTTGAGTGAGAAGGAGTACAACAAATATCAGGTTCGTTTTGAGCTGCAGGCTGATTATTTGGCCGGTGTCTGGGCCAATCATGCTCAGGGTATGAATCTGCTGGAGGAAGGCGACTTAGAGGAAGCTCTGGCAGCTGCAAGCGCCGTCGGAGATGATACGATTCAGAAGCAGGCTCAGGGCTATGCAGTGCCGGATAGTTTCACTCACGGTACCTCAGAGCAGAGAAAGCGCTGGTTCTACAAAGGTTTTAACTCGGGTACGATTAAGGGCGGCGATACGTTTAACGCCTCCGAGTTGTAGATAGAAGAGGGAAGAGGAGAGCAGCCCATAGGTTATTCCGGTTCGCCGGGCGCTCTTTTTTACCAAATATCTTAACATTAAGATAATTAAATCAAAGGAATAGGGGAAGGTAAAAATGATAAGTGTAGGACTGTTATTAATGAGATTGGTGATTGGGCTTGCTTTTATAGGACATGGCGCACAAAAGCTATTTGGATGGTTCGGAGGTTACGGTCCGAAGGGTACGGGAGGCTGGATGGAGTCCATCGGAATCAAACCGGGTGTGACTATGGCGATTTTAGCAGGGATTATGGAGCTGGTGGGCGGATTTATGTTCGCGGCCGGACTGTTAACGCCTGTTGCAGCGGTGTTGATCGCTGCCACGATGCTGGGGGCAATCGTTAAGGTTCATGCTCCAAATGGTTTCTGGTCCACTTCGAACGGGATTGAGTTTCCGCTCACGGTTTTGGTATTTGCGGTAGGTGTGGCGCTTACGGGACCAGGTTCGATTTCTCTAGATGCATTGTTTTTTAACTAAGAAGGGAGTTTATAATAATGACACTTCAAACTGCAGGAATACATCATATTACAGCTTTTGTCGGAGACGCTCAGCGCAATGTTGATTTCTACGCCGGGATTCTGGGCCTACGGCTCGTGAAAAAAACGATTAATTTTGATGCTCCAGAGGTCTATCATTTATACTTTGGGAATGAGCAGGGTGCGCCGGGAACGATTATTACATTTTTCCCTTCACCTGTAGGGCGTAGAGGCAGAATCGGCAGTGGTCAAGTTGGCGTAACGATCTACGCAGTGCCGGTCGGTGCTCTGCAATTCTGGGAACAACGCCTTGCTGAATACGGAATTTCGGTTACAAAAGGAAGTCGGATCTCTGAACCCTATTTATCTTTTGCTGATTACGACGGTCTGCGGATTGAACTGGTGGAACGTGAGGAAGGCCCGCTCAGTAAGTGGTCCTTTGGTGGGATTCCTACTAAATACGCGATCAAAGGTTTTGGCGGGGCTGTGCTATATAGCAGCAATCCGTTGCAAACAGCCGAGACACTTGTTCATACGCTGGGTATGGAACATATTGCTGACGGAGATGGATATACTCGCTATAGAACCAATGGGGAGCTAGGTAATATTATTGATTTGAAGACATCACCCGTTCCGCTCGGAGCGGGAGGTGCAGGGACAGTTCATCACATCGCGTGGCGGGCAAAGGATAATGCAGAGCAACTGGAATGGTCGCGCCATGTACAGAGTCATGGGCATAGACCTACACCCGTTCAAGACCGTCAGTATTTTAATGCGATCTATTTCCGTGAAAGAGGAGGAATCCTGTTCGAAATCGCTACAGATCCTCCAGGGTTTGCCCGTGATGAAGCCCCGGATGCGTTGGGTGAAAAGTTGATGCTGCCGTCCTGGTTTGAGCCGCATCGCGCGGCCATCGAAGAAAACTTAACGCCTATTCAAGTAAGAGAAATTGAGGTGAAGCAGGGATGATTCATGTATTCCGTAAAGGTAAAGATATAACTAAACCTACGTTAGTGTTGTTTCATGGTACAGGTGGTAATGAGCAGGATTTGCTGCCGCTGGCTGAGATGTTATCCCCAGATTCATCGGTGCTAGGTATACGGGGCAATGTGCTGGAGAATGGCATGCCACGATTCTTCCGTCGGCTGGCAGAAGGAGTGTTCGATGAAGCGGACTTAGTTTTCCGTACCCATGAGATTAAGCAATTTCTGGATGAAGCGGCAGAGAAATACGGGTTTGATGCCAACAATCTGGTAGCGGTTGGTTACTCTAACGGTGCAAACATTGCTGGTAGCCTTCTGTTTCATTATAAGGACATTTTCCGCGCGGCAGTGCTGTTGCATCCGATGGTGCCATTACGCAATGTGGAGCTTCCTTCTCTTGAAGGGGTGTCTATCTTTATTGGGGCAGGTACGAATGATCCGCTAATAACATCTACGGAAACTCAGGAGCTAGAGGGGATTCTGCAGAAAGCAGGCGCTGAGGTTACAACCCATTGGGGCAACCAAGGTCACCGCTTGAGTATGGCGGAAGCCGAAGCCGCCAAAGATTGGCTACAGGGGTTTAGTACATCTCAAAATGCATAAAACAATTAGGATAACCGCCTTTTGGCGGTTATTTTTAAGTTATTAGCCCCGAATGAGGCCTTATAAAAGGATTGATCATTTGAGTTCCTTTACGTTAGTATGAAGAATACAAAAAAAGGCCCCCGGGTTGCTTTAGAAAGGTTGACGTAAGGATCATGATTGGAATGCAAAATGCTAATAAACTTGCTGCAGATGGACCCTCAAGGAAGCAGAGATTGCAACTTGCTGTTATTCTGGGCTCCATTACAACCATTGGGCCGTTATCGATTGATATGTATTTGCCGGCGCTGCCTACACTTGTCGACGATTTCGGTACGACGGCTGCTTTGGTGCAGCTAAGTCTCACCTTCTTTTTATTGGGACTGGCCTCAGGTCAGTTAGTAGCTGGACCACTGAGTGATGTATATGGACGTCGCCGTCCACTGCTTATAGGGATGTTCATCTATGCCGTTTCCTCAGTGCTATGTGCTTTTAGTCCTTCGATTGGACTTTTAATTATTTTGCGGTTTATTCAAGGTCTTGCTGGTTCAGTGGGTGTAGTTGTCTCTAGGGCGGCTGTGCGTGATCTGTACAGTGGCTCTGAACTAACGAAATTTTTCTCTTTATTGATGATTGTTAATGGTCTGGGTCCGATTTTGGCTCCAGTCATTGGAGGCCAGCTCTTAAGAGTGACTACATGGCAGGGGATATTCCTCGTATTATTTGCTGCCGGAATTATCTTCTGCTTGACGATTCTCCTGCGCTTGCCTGAGACATTGCCGAAGGAGCGGCGCTCCAAGAGTGGGTTGAAGGGTACTCTGCTTACCTTTAAGGTGTTACTTGGCAACCGCAAGTTTATGGGTTATGCCTTGTCCCAAGGTTTTGTTACAGCGTCTATGTTCGCTTATATCTCAGGGTCATCTTTTGTTTTGCAAAATATTTTTGCAGTTACTCCGCAGGTATACAGTTTGATCTTTGCTGTGAACGGGATTGGGATTATTATTACAGGTCAAATCGCCGGCAGACTAGCTGGTAAGGTGAGTGAGACGAAGTTACTGCTTAGCGGGTTGCTGCTCTGTACAACGGGGGGCGTCTTGCTGCTGCTTACGATCCTGGTAGGGGGAGGGCTGATCCCTATTCTAATCTGTCTGTTCGCCGTTGTCTCCAGTGTGGGGATTGTCGGAGCGACCAGCTTCTCACTTGCGATGCAGGACCAAGGAGAGGCCGCAGGCAGCGCTTCGGCCTTGATAGGGCTGATCCCATTGCTGCTTGGTAGCTGTGTAGCACCGCTTGTGGGTCTTGGAGGCGTAGATTCAGCCCTTCCAATGGCGATTGTGATTGCCTGTACGGGTGTTCTCTCTATTCTGTCTTATCTTCTGTTGGTCAGACGGGAGAATTCCAATTCCTAACAGTTTATCCTTATAACCTTGAAAGAGAGCAATACTTTCAGCAAACTTTCAGCCGGTTTTAACGTTCCTTATCTGCAAAAGGATTATATTGGAGGTAAGGAAGGGAGGGATGATTATGAGTATATCCGCAGTCTCAGGTTCTACATCGTATACTACCTCAACGTCTAGTACTACAGATACCAGCGCGCTCGAGAAACAAAAAGCGAAGCTGGAAGCCGAATTGGACAAGATTGATGCCAGCTCGGATGACGCGAAGACTAAAGAAACGAAAACGAAACAAATTGAGCAGCAGATCAAGCAGATCGAGGCACAGATTTCCCAGAAGTCGCAGAGCAGTGCTTCCGCAGCAAGCAGTAGTGCAGAAGCACCTGCCAAACCTGCAAACAACGCGCTTGCTGCGGCAAGCCCGCAAGAAATCGCTACCGCAACAACGAATAGCCAAGGCAGATTTGATATTCGTGTATAAACCATACTAAGTCGTGTTACATAACAAAAAGGGCATCCTTTGCCGTGAGGGATGTCCTTTTTGTTATGTATTTTTAAGTTTAGACTACAATTTAAATGTTCTTTTATCACATTGTTGGCCAATACTAGAAAGATACCCCTAAAATAAAGTTCCGTCATATTGATCTGTCCAGCTTCGTAATATATTAACTATGCTTATCCTCATTTCCCAAAAAATCTTTAACTGTTGCAGGGGTTAGGGATTTGCTGGCAGTCTAATAGAGTAGGTGTTGATTATCACGGGTCTTCTATTCCAAGAATTGCTATAATGGACTAGTTGTAAAAATTGTCTAGCACAACGTGTGTCAGCGGTAAAGGCAGGTGGGCTCATGCATTCAAAGCAACAGACATTAGAAAGATTCAAAATTGTAAGACTGATCTTATCTATCTATCGGATCCGGGCGGTCAGAGCTCTTTTTCCAGTGGCTATCATAGCGTTCGTATACTGGGAGGGGCAACATGAGCTGAAGCAGGTTCATTTAGGACTTATAATGCGTGAACTAAGGCGAGTACCTACGTCTGCTATTTTGCAAATGATTGGTTTTGCACTTCTTTCCGTAGCTGTGATGAGTGCTTATGATTATTTGATTCGGGCACATTTTCGTTTAAAAGTAGGGCTGTGGAGTACCTTTCGGTATGCATGGATTGCTAATACATTTAATAATTTGATTGGGTTTGCAGGACTGGCTGGAGTTGGTTTAAGGACGCTGCTGTATAAAAAAAGCGGAGTGCCGACCTCCGTGCTAACACCCGCCATTGTATTTCTGTCGCCGCTTATGATTACCGGGTTATCACTACTTTCATGGGCGAATATCTTTGGTTTACTCCCGGCAACGGCTTTGCTGGAAGAACATCGCTGGCTGGTATTTGCAGTATGGGGTATGGCGCTTTATTTGCCGGTTTTTGTGTTTGTGCAGCGCTCATCGCTTTATGCGAAATGGATTAACCGGGGAAAAGGCAGAACATCCTGGCTTACAGTCGTTAACTCCGTCGGTGCTTCCTTTCTGGAATGGAGCTTTGCTGGCGTGACGTTTTGGACCATCAGCAGCCATCTCTTGGATGAGGTCCATTTTATAGCTATCTTTGGTATATTTACGATTGCTGCTATTGCCGGAATCTTGAGTATGGCACCCGGCGGTATCGGTGCATTTGACCTTATCGCCTTGCTCGGGCTGACACAGCTTGGCTACCAGACCGATAAGGCGATGGCGGTGCTTGTCATCTTTCGATTGTTTTATTATGTCATTCCTTGGTTGATTGGATTGGTGCTGGCTGCACTGGAAATTGGTCTGCAAGGAAAAAAGGATCAAGATCGTTCAGTTCCAGGGTTCGAACCCGCTCTTAACAAATGGCAGAAGATCTGGGGCTGGCCGGGTCAGTATACCTTTCTGAGCGATCTTGGGATGTGGGCTCTTGGCAAGCTGGTACTAGCTAGCGGGCTTATTCTCTTACTATCTGCAGCAGTACCCGGATTGCTGTATAGGTTGAAGATTACGGAGGAAATATTGCCGTTTCCGGTAATGCAGCTTTCTCATCATCTGTCTGTACTTATTGGTTTTATGCTGATTTTATTGTCGCGGGGCATTACATTGCGGGTCCATAGTGCATATGTATGGACTAGCATACTTCTGTTTATTGGATCATTGTTTGCAGTCACTAAGGGTTTTGATTATGAAGAGGCGCTTTTGCTACTTATAGTAGCGCTTATTCTTTGGATATCCAGATCGCGGTTTTATCGGATTAGTGCGCCAATCAGCAGACAGAGCGCGATCCGGTGGTTTGCCCTCACTTCAGTAATTGCACTAAGCTACTATCTGATGGGCTGTTATGTACATCGTGGATTTCTGAAGCATCTGCCTCCGGGAGTACAGCCTGAATGGTTGCAGCGATATAGTCATGTTGCATTTACGGCAGTGGGAGGATTGGTCTTGTCTTGGGTACTGCTCATAATGTGGGTAAACCTCAGGCCCCATCATAAGGAGAACGAGCTGTTCGGGACCTTGGATGTAGCTAAGCTGAAACATTTTCTAGATGGAGTTCAAGGCAATACCTTAACTCATACTTTGTTTTTGGGTGATAAGGGCTTCTTCTGGGCTCAGAACGATAAAGTGCTGCTCGCTTTCGCCAGGGTTAGGGATAAACTCGTTGTGCTGGGTGATCCGCTGGGAGAGAGAAGCTTAATAAGTGAAGCCGTCAGTGAATTTAGACAAGCTGCAGATCAGTATGGTCTGGTTGTAGTTTTCTATCAAGCTTCACCTGCTTTTTTATCGGTCTATCAGGAGCAGGGCTATCGCTTTTTTAAGCAGGGTGAAGAGGCAGTGATAAGCCTTGATAACTTTGCACTCAGTGATCTGAAGAATGGTGATCTGCAAAGGGTAAGCGATCGTTTTGAACGGGAAGGCATGATTGTTGAAATTACAGAAGCGCCGCATGCTGATAGTTTGCTGAGAGAACTGCGAACGATTTCGGACGAGTGGTTGAATGGCCGAGCGGAAAAGGGTTATTCGTTAGGGTGGTTTAAGGTCGAGTATCTGCAACGGGCTCCCATTGTGGTGCTGCGGAACACCAAAGGTACAATACTGGCATTTGCTTCTATTGCCCCAGGGTATGATCAAGGATTGACCCTGTCCGTAGATTTGTTGCGCCAGCGGAAGAATGTGCCAAACGGGACGGTAGATTATTTATTGGTTTGTTTGCTGGAATGGGCGAAGTCCAAGGGGTATCGGCGATTTAATCTAGGCAACACTCCTCTATCATCCAGTGGGGGTCAGGACCCCGGAGCTCTGAAGGAGGAGAAGCTGGCTCATCAAGTGTTTAATAGAGGTGGGCATGGGCATGGTTACGGTTTTGCCAGATTGCGTCGTTACAAGGAAAAGTTCAATCCGGAGTGGGAGCCGCGTTACTTGGCTTATCCAGCGTCCCTAACATTACCCGTCTTAACGCTGGATCTGGTGAGGCTTGTATCCCGCCATCCGGAGCATAAAACGAATAACTAAAAAAAGGTGCCCAACGCCAAACGGCGTTGGGCACCTTTTTAATCAGGTTTACTTCTTGTCAGCTTCTGCATCTGGCAAAGCCCAGACGGAGACGCTACCGCCATTGACCGGGAAGGTCGCCCAACCATCTTTTTCAATGGTTATGGTGGCTTTATGGTTATGGGTGAAATCCACCCATGCTTCACCGGCGCGATGTTCTCCTACGAACATTCTCTTCTGGCCATTCTCACCATTACTGATCACAACCGCACAACCGGAGTGTTCAATATCCTCCACGCCGAGCCGTGTCCAGCCAATCGTGTTAGGATGATCGAAATAATCCTTCTGTTCACCATAAGCTTTGTGATAGCGGGTATACAGCAGAGGGTCAATCGCATCTTTTTTACCTGCTACAGGTGTTGGTCCTTCGATCCCATAATAATCCCCGTAAAAGACCACAGGATATCCATCACGTCGCAGCAGGATAAGCGCGTAAGCACTTTGCTTGAACCAATCATCTACCCAGGATTCCAGGGCTTCGTGAGGCTGAGAATCATGATTGTCAACGAAGGTTACAGCATTGGTGGGATGAGTCTGCACCAGTGTGTCATCAAGAATTTTGGTCAGATCATAGTTTCTGCCCTCCAAAGAAGCTGAATGCAGCTTGTAGTGAAGGGATACATCGAAGAGGTCAATTTTATAATCGACGGTATTCAGAAATTGTCGACAGGACTCTAAGTCGGAATTCCAGAATTCACCGACGATATAGAAATCCTTCTCGCATTTATTAAACATCTCTACCGCGAATTCTTTAACAAACTCATGGTTGATATGTTTGATGGCGTCCAAGCGGAAGCCGCTGCAGTGGAGGGTGTCCACCAGCCATTTTCCCCATTGGATCATTTCTTTTTTGACTTCCGGATGGCTGTAATCAATATTAGCGAACATTAGATAATCATAGTTTCCGAACTCGTCGTCAACATTCTGATTCCACGCTTTATTCTCGCCTACTATACGGAATACGCCGGTTCGCTCTTCTTTGGCGTCAAAGTCAGTGCCGTTAAAATGATTGTGATTCCACTTAAAGGCAGAGTGTTCATTCCCGCGGCCAGGGAAGGTGAATTTTGTCCAGCCCTCAATCTCGAAAGGTTTCGAAATTTCTTTCATCCGATCATTGGGGTCGACCTCGATGACTTGGAATACTTCCTTTTCATCCGCGCCAGCCTTATGATTCATCACCAAATCAACGTAAACGGCGATGCCATTCTTTTGACATTCCGAAATTGCGTTGATCAGTGCTTGTTTGGTGCCATATTTGGTGCGTACCGTACCTTTTTGGTCATATTCGCCCAGATCGTATAGATCATACACGCCATAGCCTGTATCTTCAGCGGAGACGGCCTTTGTCACAGGAGGTACCCAAACAGAATCAATGCCTACGGCTTTTAGCGCGGGTGCAGTTTCTTTTAAGCGATCCCAGTGTTTCCCGTCCGCAGCAACATGCCATTCAAAAAACTGCATCATTGTATGGTTCCTCATTATTTCTTACGCCTCCATATCCCATCAAGCAAATTTTACTCTCAACACTCTGATTAGTTTTTCAGATAACTCTTATTAAACTTAAAAACAGACTATGAAAAATAAGGCCAGTTGTTGAATGCGCAGGAAGGGACATGATTGTCATTAAACAGGCTTGAAAAGAATGATTTCTGACCTTTGGGAGAGATGCACAGCGTTGCGTCCATTCCGTTTAGAGCTATACAGAGCATGGTCGGCTTCAGATAGCAGTTCTTCTAGAGTGGCCTCTGGATTTAGGGCCTCCACAACTCCAAAACTTGCGGTCACATTAATGGGCCCGATGACGGTAAATAAGGTACTTTGTTCAATATCCGCGCGGATAGTTTCGCAGAGCAATGCTGCTTGCTTCAGCGACGTCTCTGGCAGACAGATCACAAATTCCTCGCCACCATAACGGCCAAAGAGATCTCCCTCCCGCAGATGTCTGCTGCACACTTGGACAATATGCTGTAGAGCTTGATCTCCATATTGATGGCCATAGCGGTCATTAATGCTCTTGAAGAAGTCCACATCCAGCAAAATCATAGATAATGAGCTTCGCAGGCTGCCAGCCCGGGCAAGCAATGCTTGACTAAGCTCCAAAAAATAGGAGCGGTTATAGATACCCGTAAGGCTGTCCATCGTAGCCAATTGACGCAGCTTCTCCTGAAGCAGTATTCGTTCAGTCACGTCAATCAGCATGATCATCTGTCCTGCTATGTGCCCTTCTTGTTTCTGTACCGGAGAGGAGCGGATTTGATAATAGCAGATCTCCTCTGCTTTGTTCCAAGCCACTTCCCGTTCTTCGCGCAACAGTGGCTCGGCATCCATCACATAGGACAAGGCATCTTTGCCTGCGTTAAGAAACAATTGTGCTAGCGGTTTGCCAATCGATGAGGAGTTGAGCCCCTCTATCATATTCGCGGCTGCACGATTGTAATCGACGAGCATGTCCGAGCGGTCGGTGACAAGCACTCCCTCCCGCATGCTCTCGAACAGATTCTCACGAGCAATAGGTGCAGCCGTTAACATGCCCCGGGATAAAATAGCCCAAATATATAGGGAGGAGGTTAGGCTCATAATGATCGGGACGGGATCCATTCCGTAAGGAGTCAAGCCTATCAGATACAAAAAAGCGCCGAGGGTTGGAAGGCTTAACCCGATTATTATTGTGATGATCTGCCTGCGGTATACCCTTTTCATCCGGTTCCACTGCCATATCATGAGGCAAATGGCTGCCAGCAGACAGCCGAAAGTAAAGCTGCCGTGAACGATATACCAAGGTCCCATCACAACATCAACGAGTGGGGTGGGCGTATTTTCCCGTAAATAAATGGATTTATAGAAGAGATGATGGTAATCATTGGTCCAGACCAGCAGCGTTGTAATGAATGGAATGATAAATAACGCCGCCCGTATGCCTTTTTTAAACAGCGTCTCCAGCCCAACGAAATGGATCACCATGATTAGACTAGCCGGGGCAATAAAGGGCATCCCCAGATATTCTAACTTAATCCAGAAGCTGATTTCCTCCAGAGTTTTCCCCGATAATTCTAATGCGAAACCGAAGGTGTAAATAGCAGAGGTAAAGGAGCTTATAACAAAAGCCCTGATTCCTAAGAAATCAGTTTTTTTATAATAGGCGAAAAGGGCTAGTAAGACACTCAGCACACCTGATATAGCAACAATTACAATATAATTCGAGATTATAGATCCCATGGGTCTATTGTCACCTACTCGGGAAAGATATGGATAAATATTACCACATATCTGCGGATATAAAAAAAATACTTCGGGTTTGTGGTCAAAAAAATGTCTCCTAGACAAAATGACGCAATTTAACAGGAGCTATTTTACTAATTGTCTAGTGAGAGTCCAGTGAGCAGCGTGTAACATGTTAGTTAATACTACATGCAACAGAAGTTTTCTTTATTTTATCTAAATAGCGTCAGTTTATATAACATTATAAACATGGCTTATTTTGAAAAGGGGGGCTGAGGATGTCATCACTAGCGACAAATATTCCTGAGATTCAGCTGGAGAATGTTGAAATGCGTTATCGGACAGAAGCTGCGGAAGTGCTTGCCCTGCATCAGGTGAGTCTTGATATTGCAAAAGGGGAGTTCGTCTCCCTGCTCGGACCTTCCGGATGTGGCAAAACGACGCTGCTTAGACTGATGGCCGATCTCATAGCACCAACAGGCGGGAACATTGTGGTAGCTGGGAAAAGTGCCAGAGAAGCCAGGCTGGCGCAAAAATATGGCATTGTTTTTCAAAGTCCAGTGTTATACGACTGGCGGAAAGTGAAGCATAACATCACATTGCCACTGGAGCTGATGGGGGTAAAGAAGTCAATCCGTGAGGAAAAGGCGATGGAGCTTCTTGATCTGGTGGGGCTGCAGAGCTTTGCGGATAAATATCCGTGGCAGCTCAGCGGCGGGATGCAGCAGCGTGTAGCGATTGCCAGAGCGCTATCGATGGAGCCGGAAATTCTGCTCATGGATGAGCCGTTCTCTGCGCTGGATGAATTTACGCGTGAGCGATTGAATGAAGAGTTATTGTCTGTCTGGAGTAAAGTGCAGAACACAATTGTTTTTGTAACTCATAGTATTCCTGAATCTATATTCCTCTCTGACCGGGTGTTTGTTCTTTCCCCGCATCCAGGTCGCTTGTCCGCTGTGGTCGAAATTCCTCTGCCACGTCCGCGAACGGCGGAAATGAGAAATAGCCCAGAGTTTTTCGAACTGATCGCACGTATTCGCGACAGCTTCGAAGGGGTGTAGTGATGAAAGGGGGCAGTATCTTTGTGCGAGGTCGTCTGCTGCCGTTGTTCGTCTGGATTTTTGGCCTGCTGCTAGTCTGGGAAGGGACTTCCTGGATGCTGCTCCATGTGGTGGAGACGCCGTTAGCACAGTCCAAGCTGCCATATGTTCATGAGGTGTTAGCTACCTTATGGCAGTATGGAGGCACGCTCTTGAAGGAGGGGGCTGCGACCTTCGGTAATGCTGGTGTTGGCTTCCTGATTGGAGCGGTAGCTGGTGCCTCATTGGCGGTGCTGATGAGCTTGTCGAAGACAATAGAGCAATTAACTTTTCCTTATGCTATTGCCTCGCAGATGATTCCGATTCTGGGGTTGGCACCCATCATCTACGGGATTGTGCGCGATGAACAGACCTCACGGATTATTATTTCGGGATATATCACCTTTTTCCCGGTGGCTCTGAACATGCTGCGCGGCTTGCGGAGTGTAGATCCATCAGCGCTCGAATTGATGCATTCTTACGCGGCGAAACCTTGGGCGGTCTATTGGAAACTCAGATTCCCGGCGGCTTTGCCGGGTTTGTTCGGTGGGCTTAAGATAGCTGCCCCACTTGCTGTGACTGGAGCTATTCTGGTGGAGCTTATGGGTGCCCAGCATGGCATTGGTGTAATTATGCTGCGCAATCTCTATTATGGAAGCTCTCACACCTATATGTTCTGGTCTACGGTGATTGTGGGTGCCTTGCTGGGAATCGTAAGCTACTGGTTAATCAGTCTGATAGAACGCCTGGTAACGCGTTGGCAGCCTGAATATCGTCCGAAAGGAGGCAGCCGCTAATGGAAACTAACTCCGTTCGGGAGACCACGTTTATAGGCTCTACTGGTAAAGAAATGGCTCAGCCGGCGCTAACGGCTACACCCAAGAATGCTGTAGCCGTTCCGAAACCTGCGGAAGCTACGGCGAGTAGAGGCGGCTCACGAATGCTGAATAGGATATTTAGCGCAGGGGTGCTGCTGCCAGTACTGGCAGGTCTGTTATTTCTTGCACTATGGGAATTTCAATTTTTCCATAAGATCTTTGATCTGAAAAAATATCAACTCCCGCTGCCTACAGCCATCGCCGAAACCATGCGGGATAATTTCAGCTTGTTGCTGTCCTATACCGGATACACTCTTGCTGAAGCTGTGCTGGGAATGTTGGTTGGTTCTGCTATCGGCTTCCTGATCGCTTTAGTCGCGACAGCTTGGCCGCGCTGGGGGAGTGGAAGCTTGACGCTGGTTGCCGCCCTAAATGCTGTGCCTATCGTCGCCCTCGCGCCCATCATGAATCTGTGGTTTGGAGATGGGATAGGCTCAAGAATTGCCATAGTAACCGCAACTACAATGGCAGCGATGGCGATCAACGCCTATAAAGGTATGGCGGCGATTGATCCATTGGCGCTGGATCTGATGCATTCCTATGCGGCAGGTAAACCGGCAGTGTTCCGTTATCTGCGGATTCAGAGCAGTCTGCCCTATGTATTTACAGCACTGAAGATTAATGCTACTGCCAGTATGATTGGCGCCATTGTTGGGGAATTCTTTTTCTCCTCAAAAGGGCTTGGATATCTGCTCTCCAATTCCATTAAAGTTGCCAAAATGCCACTGGGTTGGTCCTGTATTGTGTTGGCTGCGATTGCAGGCGTGCTCTTCTATTTAGTGGTTGAGCGGCTGGAGAAAGTATTCATTAAGTGGCATCCTTCGCAGCGTACTTAATCTTCCCCTCATTACATCCGGCCATAGTGGGAATGGAAAAGAGAAACCGCCCACGGCTGTATGCATAAACGCACCACGATGATTGTCCATACTGTGCTTGTTACAAACTTAAATTACGATAGGGGGAGTTCGATTGATGAACGGGAAAAAACGCAAATTTCGTGGTGGTTTGTTGGCAATCGTGATGATGTTGAGTGTTTCTTTAATGGCGGGTTGCGGTGGCAACAATAATAACTCGGCAGCTGAAGCTACGACTGCCCCTGAAGCTTCAGCAGCTCCTGAAGCAAGTGCTGCTACTGAACCGGCTGCTGATCCAGTTACAGTGAAGCTACAGCTGAAATGGGTGCCGCAGGCGCAATTCGCTGGGTATTTTGTGGCGCAGGATAAAGGATATTACAAGGAAGAAGGCTTGGATGTAGAAATTCTGCCGGGTGGGCCTGATATCGTTCCGGAACAGCAAGTGGCAGGTGGCTCCGCAGATATCGGTGTGGGTTGGGTAGCCAGCTTGCTGCCGAGTCTTGAAGAGGGAATGCCGCTGGTGCAGATCGCGCAAATCTATCAAAAGAGCGGATTGGTCCTGGTCTCCAAAAAAACTGCTGGCATTAATTCAGCCGCTGATCTTAAGGGTAAAAAAGTCGGCAACTGGATGGGTGGCAACGAATTTGAACTATTAGCGTTATTCGATAAATATAAGTTCGATCCGAATAAGGATCTAAGCTTTACGAAGCAAGGGTTCACGATGGATCAGTTCTTGGGCGATCAGATCGATGCGGCCTCAGCGATGACTTATAACGAGTACCAAGTGGTGTTGGAGTCAGGCATTAAGGCTGAGGATCTGAATGTCATTGACATGAATACAGAAGGCGTTGCAATGCTTGAGGATAACTTGTTCGCGAATAAGGAATGGCTTGCGGAGAACAAAGAGACTGCGGCAAAGTTTGTGCGTGCCTCCCTGAAGGGCTGGAAAGATGCAATTGCTGATCCTGCAGCTGCCGTGGACAGTGTGATGAAACAAGCGGAAGACGGCAGTACGACGAAGGAACATCAGCTGACAATGATGACTGAGGTTGCCAAGCTGATTCTGCCTGAAGGCTTTGACAGTGCCAAGATGGGATATACCGATGCGGCGGCGTTCCAGCAAACCGCTGATATTTCGCTTAAATTTGGTGTCATTAAAGAACCGGTTAAGGTAGATGAGGCTTATACGAACGAAATCGTAGAAATGGCGGCAAAATAACCAATTGAGCTTAATGTTATAGTGGATGGCCGCCTGATCTGGCGGTCATCTATTATAATCAGCAGTCCATCAGTGCATCTGAAACAGAGAAAGAGGTGCGAGCTATGTCTCTCCTAGTAACGCAGGCTGAAAGAGTTAAGAATTATGTGAATGGAGCTTGGGTAGAATCGTCGTCCGGGCGAGATGAAGAGGTTTATAATCCGGCGACAGGTGAAGTGATTGCTTATGTGCCCATTTCCAGTAAGGAAGAGCTGGGTGCGGCGGTAGAAGCGGCTGCGGCGGCATTTCAAGCGTGGAAAAGGGTCGCTGTGCCGCGTCGTGCCCGCTACTTTTTTCAATATCAACAGCTGCTGGTAAAGCATTGGCATGAGCTGGCCGAGCTGATTACGCTGGAGAATGGCAAAAGTCTGGAAGAGGCGCAAGGTGAGGTGCAGCGTGGAATTGAGTGTGTGGAATTTGCCGCAGGCATCCCCACGTTGATGATGGGCAGTCAGCTTCCGGACATTGCTACCGGTATTGAATCCGGGATGTACCGTTATCCATTGGGGGTGATCGGGGGAATTGCCCCGTTTAATTTTCCAATGATGGTTCCTTGTTGGATGTTTCCGCTTGCCATCGCTTGTGGAAATACCTTTGTGCTGAAGCCTTCTGAGCGTACGCCGCTGCTGGTTAATCGACTGGCAGAGTTATTTGCCGAAGCGGGCTTTCCTCCAGGTGTACTGAATGTGATACATGGGGCGCACGAGGTTGTGAATGGGCTGCTGGAGCATGATGAAGTGAAGGCGATTTCGTTCGTGGGTTCGCAGCCGGTTGCGGAATATGTATATAAGACAGGGACAGCGCAGGGAAAACGGGTGCAGGCGCTAGCTGGAGCCAAGAATCACTCGATTGTGCTGCCTGATGCGGAGCTGGACAATACGGTCAAAAATATCATTGCGGCTTCCTTTGGTTCGGCAGGTGAGCGTTGTATGGCGTGCTCGGTTGTGGTGGTTCATGAGGATATCGCTGACGAGCTAGTGGGTCGTCTGGCTGCGGCTGCGGATGAGCTTAAGATTGGTAATGGCGCGGATGACGGGGTGTTTTTGGGTCCGGTAATTCGCCAGTCGAATAAGGAGCGGACGCTTTATTACATTGAGACTGGTGAAGCTGAGGCAGCCAAGCTTGTGAGAGATGGGCGGAAGGATGCGGCTACGGGTGGTGCGGGTTATTTTATCGGGCCGACGATATTTGATCATGTGCAGCCGGGAATGACCCTCTGGAAGGATGAAATTTTTGCGCCGGTATTGTCTGTGATTCGTGTAAAAAGTCTGAGTGAAGCGATTGCGGTAACGAATCAATCCCCATTCGCGAATGGGGCGTGTATTTATACAGATAGCGCAAAGGCGATCCGTGAATTTCGGGAAGAAATTGATGCAGGGATGTTGGGTGTGAATCTGGGTGTGCCTGCCCCCATGGCATTTTTCCCCTTCTCGGGTTATAAGAAATCGTTCTATGGAGACCTGCATGCCAATGGGCGTGATGGGGTGGAGTTCTATACGCGTAAAAAGATGATCACTGCCCGTTATTAGAGAAAATGAGCTGCTGAGAGGAGAAAATGTTATGCAGAGTCTGGGGAATGATAGTGAGCTTGCGGTGAAGAAGGATCAGAAATATTTATGGCACAACATTACACCTTATAGTGAAAAGAATCCGCCTATGATTGCCGCCTCGGCAAGTGGGTCGTGGATTACGGATATACAGGGCAATCAATTTTTGGACGGGATGTCTGGCCTGTGGTGTGTAAATGTGGGATACGGGCGCAAGGAGCTGGCGGAAGCTGCTTACAATCAATTGCTGGCCCTGCCATATTTTCCTCTGACACAAAGTCATCTCCCGGCGATTGCGCTGGCGGAGAAGCTGAATGAGTGGCTCGGAGACGATTATGTGATCTTTTTTTCCAATAGTGGATCGGAAGCCAATGAGGCTGCTTTCAAAATGGCCCGCCAGTACCAGCAGCAAATCGGCCAGCATTATCGCCATAAATTCATTGCCCGTTATCGTGGGTACCATGGCAGTTCACTTGGGGCATTATCTGCAACGGGCCAGGCCCAGCGCAAATATAAATATGAACCGTTGGCGGGTGGTTTTCTGCATGTAGCTCCCCCGGACAGCTATCGCCGCCCGGCCGGGATGACTGTGGAAGAATTCAACCTCCAGTGTGCACAGTCCATAGAGGATATGATCATCTGGGAAGGCGTGGAGACGGTAGCTGCGGTGATTATGGAGCCTGTAATTACGGGTGGTGGCGTCATTGTACCGCATCAGGTTTATTTGGATCGGGTGCAGGAAATCTGCCGTAAGCACGGTGTGTTGCTCATTATGGATGAGGTGATTTGTGGATTCGGACGTTCTGGACGTAAGTTTGGTCATCACAACTTTAATGTGAAGCCTGACATCGTAACGATGGCTAAAGGACTGACTAGCGCTTATCTTCCTCTATCTGCCACTGCTGTTCGTAAGGATATCTATGAGGTATTTAAGGACAATAGCGATGACTATGGGCATTTTCGCCATGTGAATACTTTTGGTGGTAACCCTGCTTCCTGTGCGCTGGCGCTGCGTAATCTGGAAATTATCGAGCAGGAGAAGCTGGTGGAACGTGCGGATCTTTTAGGTAAAAGAATAAATACAGAATTTACTGAGCTGCTTGATCACAAGCTTGTAGGTGATGTCCGCAGCTTTGGTTTGGTGACAGGGGTTGAGCTGGTTGAAGACAAGGTCGGTAAGAAACCGGTAGATCTGAGTATTGTGAAAGGAATTATTGCCGAATGTAAGTCCAAGGGGCTTATCATCGGCAAAAATGGCGATACCGTAGCTGGGTTCAACAACGTGCTTACCTTCGCCCCGCCGTTATCCTCCACGGATGAAGATATAGAATTTATTATCGATACCTTTAAATCTGTGCTGAACGGGGGCTAGGTAAAGTGATTTTGTCTGGATATAGAAATTGGTAAGCGCGCAGGGCGACTTGAATGGAGATCCGATTCTCTGGCTGCATGAAGTCTTCACCCAGTAGCTCTGTTATTTTGTCCAGGCGATAATAAAGGGACTGTCTGACAATGAATAGGTTTCGAGCGGCAATTTGTTTGGAACCATCATGATCCAGATAAACACGAAGGGTAAGCAGCAGCTCGCTGCCTTTGGTTTGGTCGTGGTCGATTAGCGGGCCGAGATAACTGCGAATGAAGTTCTGCAACGTTTTTCCGTCATTTAAGCTCAACAGCAACTGGAATACACCCAACTCTTCATAGAAGAGTAGTGACTTCTGGTAACAGGAGTATAACGACAATGCCTGTAGGGCTTCCTTATAACCGGAATAGGCTCGTTTTAGGCGCTTATGCGATTTGCTGACTCCAATGACGAGCTGCAAATCCTTGAGCTTCTCATCGGAGCGGATGTTCTGCAGGGCTTCAAGTGCTTGTTGAAGTCGCATTTTTCCAGGCATTTTCGATTGGATATCGAGGGCGATGACGGTGAGGCGATTGTTCTTAAGGGTGATCAGCGGACGTAAAGAATACTTCTCAAAGATGGAACGCAGGATGAGCGAAAGGTGGAAGGTAATGGACTCCCATTCGTTCTCCGAGCTGTTCCATTTTACATCTCTGGGATTCTTGATCTCTATAAGGCATACACGGTAAGGGAGCTCGTTGACCACGTTGAAATTGGAGCCGATCAGGCCCTTTAAGCGGTTATCATCTTCGATGCGGCCATTGATCAGCTCGTCGACCCATAGATTTTCTGAAAAAAGCTTACGCTCCTCCATATACCGCGTCCGCAGCAGCTCTTGTGCAATGGACAAAGAGGCGGAATCCAGCAGCAGACAGTCGAACTCCTGTGGTTTGTGATTGCATACCATCAGAATGTAAGCCCAGGTCTGATCCAGCGCACCTACAGGCTTGAGCGCGATGGTCTTCTGTCCATATTCCCGGATATAGGGGGCAACGTCAGGTTGAATTCCTTCCAGCTCGTCGCCGAAGGCGGTGAAAAAATTCAGCAATGGAGCCTGCTCTTCCGGCGGAAGTGCCGGAAAAAATAAGGGTTTGCCTTGCAGCTGCATATAGACAATTTGTGTGCGGGTACTTTTGCACAATAATTGCAGCACTTTCAGCGTTCCTTGTGAAGTTAAGGTCAGGCGGTGGAATTCACGTGAGATTTTTTCAAGTTCTTGGAGCATCCGGTGATGCCGGTTAATGATAATCGAGTGAAGATCCAACGTGATATCTACGAAACGAACCGTGCTGGTGAAGATGATTAGCGGAAAGTCATGCCTGTCGGCTAAGTCGATCATCTCTTGCGGGATGGTGCTGAAATACGTACCTAACTCAATACATAGGCAAGCTGCATTTTTGTCGATCAGGTTCTGCATAAACTCCAAGGAGGAAGGGAGATCGACACTTGCACCAATCCCCGTAGTCAAAATCATTTCTTCGCCATGAATCAGAGTCTCGAAGTTGGCACTTTCCAGCACATGCACCCAGCGAATGGCACGGCTTAGGCCGCTTTTCCCGCCGATCACCTCGGCTTCTGCGAATAGTGGTCTTTTTAAAGCGTCACGAATGGTTAATACAAGCTCCCAGTCCATAGTTACTCCCCCTCGATCTTCTGCGCTCTGGCCTTCGGCTAACGCCTTGTTATTCTCAGCCTATTCTCACACGTAAAAAATACAGTTTTGAAATTAGACAAAGTGTCTAATGCAACGAAAATTCGAAATGACTATAGTTTGATTAACGGATGTCAGTATATATAACCTAGTCAGGAAGAACGTTGAGAGATAATTTCTGTTAATGCTTATATTACTACAATAAATTAAAGATGTAAGCAAAATATTCAGACAAAACTTGAAATAATGTTATATTATATAACACTAATATGAAAAATTACCCATAAGGAGGGACTAGTGATGGAGCATTCATCTCCGTTAACAGCATTTACACCTGATATGTTCATGCGCAATTTCGCCGAGGCTGAGCCGCCTCTGACCCATAAAGGTGCCTTGGATGAGTCTAATCGCTGTCTATATTGCTACGATGCCCCATGTATAAAAGCATGTCCGACCAGCATTAATATTCCCTCCTTTATCAAACGGATCGCTACTGACAATTTGAAAGGCTCGGCACAGACGATTATGGATTCCAATCCTGTGGGTGCCAGCTGTGCTCGTGTTTGTCCTACAGATGAGCTGTGTGAAGGAGCCTGTGTGTTAAATGATGCCTCGGCGCCGATCCAAATCGGACTGCTGCAGCGTTATGCGACAGATTGGGCGATGAACAGCGGAGTTCAATTATTTAAGGCTGGCACCCCTAATGGGAAAAAGGTAGCCGTAATTGGTGGTGGTCCTGCGGGATTGTCTGCGGCTAGGGAGCTCGCCCGTGAAGGTTTTGCTGTTGTGATCTACGAAGCAAAGGCGTTAGCGGGTGGGCTGGATACACATGGGATTGTATCGTTTCGGCTCCCGCAGTCTGTATCTCTTTGGGAAGTAGAGCAGGTAGAGAAGCTGGGTGTGGAAATACGTACAGGTGTAAAAGTCGGAGTGGATGTTTCTGTAGATGAGCTGAAGTCGAATTATGATGCTATCGTTTTGGCAGCGGGTATGGGATATGTGCCTCCAATAGGGATTGAAGGTGAAAAAATGGCTGGAGTTTATGACGCTATTGCGCTTGTAGAATCTACTAAGACGGGCATTCCTCTGCTAGAGCTGATGGGTCAGCGGATCGCTGTCATTGGGGCAGGGAATACGGCTATTGATGCAGCGACTTGCTCAGTGCGGCTGGGAGCCACCAATGTGAAAATGGTCTACCGCCGGACCCGCGAAGAGATGACGGCATATGACTTTGAATATGAATTCGCGAAGCAGGAAGGTGTGGAGTTCAGCTGGCTTACCTTACCGAAACGTATCGTGGGTGATGAGCTTGGGAATGTAACCGCACTGGAATGTGTGCAGATGAAGCTGACGGAGGAGCTGGGCAAAGATGGGCGTCCAATACCTATGCCGATCGAGGGTTCTGAGTTCTTGATTCCTGTAGATGCGGTTGTAATAGCTATTGGTCAAAAGCGTCGTCTGGATCTAATAGATTCCTTAGGTCTTATGCATGACCGTGGGGTTGTTAAGGTGGATGAGGTCACCTGCCAAACCTCCGATCCGCAGATTTATGCCGCTGGGGACATTATTTTTGGTTCAGGTAAGGGTGAGGCCATGGTTGTGTCAGCGGCACAGCAGGGAAAAGATGCAGCCCATGCGATTGTTAAACAATTCTCAGGCCAGCAGGAGGTCGTTGTTAGATCAGCGGGCTGAGCGTAGAAATCAAATTGGATTTTACATGACAGGGAGGGAACATCATGGCAGATTTAAGTATTAATCTCGCAGGAATCAAATCACCGAATCCGTTCTGGCTGGCCTCCGCGCCGCCTACGAATACAGGTTATCAAGTGCAGCGGGCCTTTGAAGCAGGTTGGGGCGGTGCGGTGTGGAAGACGCTCGGCGATCCGATCATTAATACCTCATCGCGTTTTGCGGCAGTAAATTTCAATGGGCAACGGGTTGCGGGCTTTAACAATATTGAACTGATCACCGACCGTCCGCTTGAAGTTAATCTGAAGGAAATCTATGAAACGAAAAAAAGATTCCCGAATCATGCGATTATAGCCTCCCTGATGGTAGAACCATCGCAGCATAAATGGCATGAGATTGTTAAGCGGGTAGAGGATGTGGGTGTAGACGGTCTGGAGCTTAACTTTGGCTGTCCGCACGGGATGGCTGAGCGTGGAATGGGCGCTGCTTCGGGGCAGCAGCCTGATCTGGTGCAGGCACAGACCACCTGGGTAAAAGAAGTTGCAACGACCCCGGTGATTGTGAAGCTGACGCCTAATATTACGGATATCACCGTCGTTGCCCGCCATGCGGTTAAGGGTGGAGCAGACGCGATTAGTATGATCAACACGATCAACAGTCTTGCTGGTGTAGATATTCATAGCTGGAACACAATTCCGAATGTTGGGGGTCAGGGTGCACATGGCGGTTACTGCGGGCCGGCTGTGAAACCAATTGCGCTTAGTATGGTGGCCGAGTGTGCCCGTGACCGGGGAGTAGGCATTCCTATCTCCGGTATTGGAGGGATTTCGACCTGGCAGGATGTTGTTGAATTCATGCTGATGGGTGCTACGGGCATTCAAGTATGTACAGCGGTCATGCATCATGGCTTCCGGATTGTAGAGGAAATGATCGATGGCCTGAACAACTATTTGGATGACAAAGGTTTGGCTTCCGTAACAGAGTTAATCGGTAAATCGGTATCCCGTTACTCCAACTGGGGTGATCTGGATCTCAACTATAAGGTAGTTGCCCGTATTAATGAGAACAACTGCATCAACTGTAATAAATGCCATATTGCCTGCGAAGATGCTTCACATCAGTGTATTGATATGTTAACTAATGCAGATGGGAAAGCTATTCTACAGGTCCGCGAGGAAGATTGTGTAGGTTGTAATCTTTGTTCTATTGTCTGTCCAGCAGACGGCGCGATCGATATGGTTCCAGTGGATACCGGGGCAGCTCCACTGACCTGGAATCAGCGGCAGAAAGTGATCGGCAGTTTGAATGGCACCTATTCGGAAGTGGAGGTGGTGTAAGGATGAAAAAGATTATTAAAAATGGCATCATCGTTACCGCAGCAGATACTTATACAGGCGATGTGGCGATTGAAAACGGGGTTATTACGGAGATTGGCCTTCATTTGGATGCCCCTGGTGCGGAAATTATAGATGCCTCGGGGTGTTATGTTTTTCCTGGAGGCATTGATCCTCATACCCATCTGGATATGCCTTTTGGCGGCACGGTTACAGCTGATGATTTTGAGACGGGAACTATTGCGGCTGCATATGGCGGAACGACCACAGTCATTGATTTTTGCTTAACCACCAAAGGACAACCGCTACAGCAAGCCGTAGATACATGGCATCATAAGTCGCAGGATAAAGCGGTGATTGATTACAGCTTCCACCTTATGGTCTCAGAATTAAACGATAAAGTACTGGGTGAGCTTCCGGAGATAATTGAGAATGAAGGCATTACCTCGCTCAAAGTATTTATGGCTTATAAGAATACTTTTCAGGCGGATGACGGCACACTTTTTAAGACCCTTCAAGCTGCGAAAAAAGAAGGTGCACTCGTTATGGTGCATGCGGAGAATGGAGATGTCATTGAATATCTTGTTGAGCAGGCCTTGGCCGCAGGCAACACTGATCCGATCTTTCATGCGCTGACCCGCCCGCCGGAGCTGGAGGGTGAAGCTACGGGACGCGCAGCTTATCTAACCGAACTGACAGATTCTCAGCTGTATGTTGTACACGTGACCTGTGCGGAAGCTGCTTGGAAGATTGCTGAAGCGCGTAAAAAGGGACTGCGCGTCTACGGCGAGACTTGTCCACAGTATTTAGTGCTGGATCAGACGGCACTGGAAAAGCCTAATTTCGAAGGTGCTAAATACGTGTGGTCTCCGCCCCTGCGTGAGCAGTGGAATCAGGATGTTTTGTGGGATGCGTTATGGAGCGGCAGCTTGCAGACGATTGGCTCTGACCAGTGCTCGTTTGATTTCAAAGGACAAAAGGATCTGGGGCTAGGCGATTTCTCCAAAATCCCGAACGGTGGGCCGACCATTGAGGACCGGTTTACAATTCTATATTCGGAAGGTGTGCAGAAAGGCCGGATCTCATTGAACAAATTCGTAGACATTATTGCTACCTCTAGCGCCAAGCTGTTTGGCTTGTATCCGCAAAAAGGCACGGTCGCAGTAGGTAGTGACGCTGACCTGGTCATTTTTGATCCTTCTGTAGAAAGAACCCTTTCTGCGGACACGCACCATATGAACGTAGATTATAATGCGTTTGAGGGCTTTGAAGTGAAGGGAGAGCCTGTTTCTGTTCTCAGTCGAGGCGAATTTGTTATTCGTGACAAACAATTTGTCGGCAAAGCAGGTTCGGGAAAATATTTGAAACGCAAACGTTTTGCAGCGGAGGCTCCTCTTCCTTCTAAGGCAGAAATCAGCGGAGGTGTTGTCTAGTGTCTGCTTTTGCGGAATATGCCAAAGAACAGCAGGAGATTGATGGGCTGCTTTTTAAAGGATATACGATTGCCGGCATCCAAGAGGGTTTGGACGGTGCCCGAATAAAGTTTGTCAGAGGGGAGCCGGCTAAAAGCTCGGTAGAGCTGTTACTACTCACAGCGGATGCCCGTAAGTACGTGACAACCCTTGTGGTTGCGGGGCTGAAGGCGGAAGGTGAGCAGGCGGGTTGTTACAGTGGAGAGGTTTGAGGGAAATGGAATTGAAAGCTGAGTAGTGAGCCTGCGCAGGATAGGGGGGGCCTACTGCTCGGCTTTTTATTGTGCTCCTGAAAGGGGGCGAGGAAATAAATTCCCTGAAAATAGCCGATTATCATCGCGGCATACACTTTTTGGGGAAAACCTCCCTAAAAATTACTGAAATACGCCGATTTTGCTCAAATTCGCTGAATATTAGGGGAGGTTTCCCCTAATCTATTTCTGTCGCTGCTGCTCACGCTCTATATACTCATACCGTAATATGGACATGATATGCAGAGATTCAAAATGTCCCTCAACCTTCATACAATCACGTAGAGTCCCTTCCAGTGTAAAGCCACAGCTTTCATAGACATGGCGAGCCCTGTGGTTGTGATCTCTAACATCCAACCATAGCCGATGCGTCTCGGTGTGCTGGAAGATCCAGTCGCTCACGAGACGAAGCGACAGTTTGCCATACCCAAAGCCCTTGGAATGGATGACGATTCGTTTAATACAAACGGTAAGATGAATATCTTGAAGTCCTGATACGATGATATAGCCGACTCTTTTCCCGGACCTCTCCCAAATTGTAAGATGCAGGATATCTGGATCATGGATAGCCGTAATGTGCTCCTCTTTACTCCACTGTCCGATATAGGCACGATTAAGCTCACTTTGTTCAATGGCTAGAACGAACGCTAAATCCTGCTCAGTGGTAGTTTGCAGATCCAACGTTTCTGAATGAATGATCATAACCTTATGCCCCCGTCTAATATGTATTTTTGTCTATAGTAACGAAGAATTTTCTCCCTGTCATTTAATTAGTCCCGGTTGCTCACTCTATATTGGCGGCACTGTAGGAATGAACGTAACTTCGTGTATAATTGAGACCAAGTGTTAAGAATTCCAATCGGATGAGGAGATCAGCTGGTTATGTATTTTCTTGATATTATGTCTTGGCTGACAGAGGATAATCTGCGGCATCTGCTTGAACAATATCGTTCGTTTGGGCCCTTTCCGGGCATTGCGTTAACGTTTATGAAATCATTTATACCACCACTGCCAACTATTGCGATCGTAGGGTTAAATGGGGCCGTATATGGTTTATGGTTAGGTTTTTTGTATTCTTGGATCGGTCTGGTTGCAGGCTGTGTGACTACCTTTTGGATTATCCGCAAAGTAGCCTCCCATCGTTATTTACGAAAATGGGCAGCGCGGCCCAAAGTAGCCAAAAGCATGACGTGGGTGCGGCAAAGCGGATTTAGCTATGTTTTTCTGCTTAGTATATTTCCGGTAGGGCCTTTTGTTGTGATTAATATGGCAGCGGGGCTTGCCGGGATGAGGTTCCGTTCGTATCTTCTTGCGCTCACGGTAGGCAAAGCGATTATGGTATTCGCAGTTTCATACATTGGCAACGATCTGGAACGTTTCATTCGCCAGCCGTGGGAGATTATCTATGTTCTGTTGTTTATCGGGCTGTCGTTATGGGGAGTCAAAGCCATCGAAGCGCGTTTTGCTAGAACAGCACAGGATGGGAACAAGATAGCTTAGCATAGAGTCCGAATTAACTGGAATCCCTAAATTTAAATAGAATAAAGGAGGAAATGATGATGAAATATCGTAAGCTTGGCAGTACAGGAATGAATGTCTCGGTGATTGGCCTAGGGACTTGGCAGTTTGGCGGAGAGTGGGGCAAGGATTTCACTCAGGTTGAAGTCGATGCCATGCTGGATAAGGCTGGAGAGCTGGGTATTAATCTGATTGATACGGCAGAATGTTACGGAGATCACTTGTCGGAGAAGTTCATCGGGGATTATCTGGCGCGCCGCAAACGCGAGGACTGGGTTGTAGCTACGAAATTTGGCCATCATTTTCAGGGGCATTTGCAGCGGGAACAGCTATGGCGTGCTGAGGATGTGCTTAAGCAGCTGGACGACTCCCTCCGCGCACTCCAAACAGAGTATGTTGACCTTTATCAATTCCATTCCGGAACGGATGAGCAATTCGATAATGATAAGCTGTGGAGTATGCTCGACAGACAGAAGCAAGCCGGAAAAATCCGTCATTTGGGCGTGTCGATCAGTGCATCCGGCTCGGGGGTGCACCAGACCTCTGCGGCAGCGGATGTGCAAGCAGAGGCCATACAAGTAGTATATAATCGGCTGGATCGTCAACCTGAAGAAGAGATTCTTCCGCTGTGCATCGAGCATCAATTAGGTGTGTTAGCTCGCGTTCCGTTAGCCAGTGGTTATTTGAGCGGCAAGTATAAGCCAGATGCGGTTTTTGCTCAGGGTGATGTGCGAGCTAACCATAAAGAGGATGTAAGACAAAAGCAGCTGCGCGCAGTAGCAGAAATTGCTGCTAATGAAGTGCCGTCAGGTCTGGATATGGCGCAGTGGGCTTTGGCTTGGTGTCTCCAGCATTCCGCAGTAACCAGTGTAATTCCGGGCTGCAAAAATGTAGAACAGGTCATCTCCAATGCCAGTGCTGCCGATTTGGACATGGTGAAGGGCAACGTGTGATAAGTTAGATTGTTACATGGTGAAGAGTTCTTGGAGCTTCATCTCGGGTGAATGCTGCGCGTAGATATGATTCCAGCTGTTCGTGGAAGTATCGTAAAGGTAGTCCTGCTTCCATTGCTGGACATGGGTCGCAATACTCCTTACAGCGGATACAATTCTCTCTACTTCCTGATTAGTCATAATGGGATGTAGGGAGATGCGAATCCACCCTGGTCTGAAGGATTGGTCGCCGCTCATGATCGCTCCGGCAATCTGAGCGGATTGCGTCCACCCTAATCCAAGCAGGTAATGTCCGTATGGACCTGCACAAGAGCAGCCGCCTCGAGCTTGTATGCCGAAACGGTCATTCAACAGCTGAACAGCGAGGTTGTAATGGATATCACGAAGTGTAAAAGAGACGATTCCATGACGTTCTGTATGATCTCCGGCCAGCAGCGCGCATTCCGGGATGCTGCGGAGTCCTGCCATTAATTCCTGACACAGCTCGTGTTCTCTAATCACCATATATTGACCTTTTCCATTCATCTGCTCCTTCAGCTTAACGCAAAGTGCCGTGCGAAAAGCCTGTAAAAACCCCGGTGTTCCCCCGTCTTCCCGCATCTCAATCGCATTGGTGTAGCGGCGTCCTCCCCAAGGGTTGACCCAGGCTACTGTACCTCCACCCGGTTCGTCAGGAATACGTCCATTGCTCAGTGCTTCATCAAAGATTAGAACGCCATTTGTGCCCGGCCCACCCAGAAATTTATGCGGAGAAAAAAAGATCGCATCAAGCTTCTCCAGTGGAGAAGGGGGGTGCATATTGATAGGCTCGTAGGGAGCACTGGCGGCAAAATCCACAAAGCATACGCCCCCATGACGATGCATAGTAGCCGCTAGCTTTGCGTAAGGCGTCTGAATTCCAGTCACATTAGAACAAGCTGTAAATGAACCAATCTTGAAACGGCGATTGGGGTACAGTCGCAGTTGGTCTTCAAGCTGTTGAGGGTCAATATTTCCGTCCTTTCCGGCGGGAATGGTAACGACGTCACCAAGTCCCTCCTGCCAAGGAAGAATATTGGAATGATGCTCCATATGGCTGGTGAAGATAACGGGGCGGTCTTCCAGTGCACGGTTATTATGTTCCAGTAGCCATTCCGGGAGCCTTAATCCCATGATACGCTGCAGCTTGTTCACGGCTCCTGTTGTTCCATTGCCGCAGAAGAGCAGTACATCCTGAGGGCCAGCATTTACATGGTTCTTGATGATTTGGCGAGCTTCATTATAAGCCTGCGTCATGATTAGTCCGGTGGTGTTGGAATCTGTATGTGGATTGCTGACGTAGGGACCGAAGGCTTCCTGCAACTTGCGTTCGATCGGTTCATATAAGCGCCCGCTTGCGGTCCAATCGGCATACAGAAGCGGCTGTCTGCCATAAGGGGTGTTGATTTGATGCCGAATGCCGATGGTGTGACCACGAAAAGTATCAAAATGGTCTTGTAATGAAGCGGGCGTCTCTGCAGAAGAGGCGTGGATGATGTTTAGCACGGATATTCCCTCCAGCCCGTACGCCGTCAGTGTTAAGTTAATGGGGTGTATTTTCGGCGTGCCAGTAGTTTCTATGGCAACAGTATATGCCTGCATGGGGGATTGGGTTAAAGCCTAGTCAGACTTTAAATAAATAACTGTACATCACTTTCTAAAGCATCTTTTAAATATGCCGCAGCATCGATGATTTCGACCTCTGGCAGCAGTTCCTCGGGCTTAAAGCCCATGATCTCCACAGAGAGCTTGCAGGCATAGAATTTGATGTTTTTTTTACGAGCCCCTTTTAGAAAATGAATCAGCTTCGGTGCGCCTTGTTCCTCCATCATTTCCTCCAGCATCATTCGTCCCAGCCCGCTAAAGTTCAGATGAGAGAGCGGCAGCTGCCCAGGGCCCTTCGGTGTAATAACATCCATCAGCTTCTCGTAGATACTCTTGTCCTCAAGAGTCATTTTCTCCGGATCACGCACTAAAAATAGACCCCAGAATGAAAAAAACATAGTAACCTCGACATCGATATCTCTTGCGGCATTCGCTAGGATCAGTCCAGCCATCGCTTTGTCGTATTCCCCACTGAACATTAGCAGATTGATTTTTTTGCTCACCCTGATAATCCTCCCGTTACTTTTATTAGAATGTCATTAGTATGGTTGTGAGGGGGAGAACTATGCGAAGAAGCTTTCTGAAATTATAAAAAAAAGCCCCCTTTCGGGAGCTTGAGATTTACTAATGTACTTCAGGATCTTTAGATTCTGGACCTGCATTGCGACTGATGTCGTAATAACGGGCGGACAGCCAAATAGCTCCGGTAAATAACACAATGAGTCCAAGGACGATAGAAAAGCGCCAATCGCCTGCTTTAAAATTCAACTGAAGCACCGTTAGTACTAGTGAAACTTGGGTCCAAACCAGTGTTCTTTTGCGAAAAGCCGCAATATCGCCAACCATCTTCGGGATATTCCGAATGATCAGGTAGGCAATAACTGCGAGAATAAGGGCGAAAATAGCAGTTACCGCTAATTCAGAAGAGGACAGGACATGCATAGTCTCAGCATCCTTTCGGCTTGCAAAAGTATTAGTTTCAGATCAGAACAATTTCTATTTTTTGAAGATGCCCAGCGGAGCTCCAATCGGTAAGAAGCTGCGGCCGAAATGAGCGTTTAGCACGGATGCTCCACATCCGTAAAGGGACACGATACCAATACCAAGCTCAGCACAAGCAGCTAGCTTATGGAAGAATTCTGGAGCGATCCCAAAGGAATCAAAGGTTAGTCCGATAAAGAGAAAATCTATCAATACAAAAATGATAAGCAGAACTCTATTTGCCTCAACGGCACCAATCGTCATAAAGAGTGTGAAGATCAAGTAACCCAGAAATACAAATCCGAGCTGCTTAGGATCTACAGCCTCCGCAAGCGTTGGACCAAATACGCCAAGCTTGATTAGCCAGCTGCTAGCCATGCCGAACCAAAAGAAAGCGTAGGCGCCAAAGGCGGTCATACCAAAGGTATTGTTGTGCTTAGCATCCTGAATGGCGGCGAATAGCTGCGCGAATGCTCCCAGGAAGATAGCCCAAGGAATAACGTAGCTAAGTCCTGTTGTAAATTCAAGCTTCTGTGAAGAAGCGACCAATGTGACAATAGCCAGTCCGAATAGCCCGATGGCGCTAGGGTCGGCAGTGACGATTTTGACAGATTGGGTGTTAGGGGATTGCGCTGACATGACAGTAAAAGCCTCCATTATTATATATAGTTTTACGCTCTTAAAAACAGCCCGTAAGGGGCACTGTTCATAGGCTTGCCTATCATATCATATCGGTATGTGCTTGCCTATAAAACAACACTCATTTTTTGTCGTAAAATAGGGGTCCTGCGTGAAAAAAAGGAATGGTTTACATTTTTATCTTCCATTATCAAGATACTTAACCAAACAAACGGAAGTATTATGTCAAGAATAGACATTATATGCAGTGATAATCTTCACAATCTATCGAAAATTGATGTATAATAGTCAGTGATAATTATTATCAAATCATATGAAAAAGGCGGTAAGCTTGAAGTGGACAAATGGACATTATTTACCAAGGCGACCCGGTTTTGGAGTTTTTCTGTTATGCTCATCCCGATTGTTTTGGGGACCGTTGGGGCATATGTATGGGAAGGGACATTCCATCCGGTTTTATTTATTCTTACCTTAATAGGGGCGATTTCGGCGCATTTGTTCTCCAATATGGTGAATGATCTGTGGGACTTCCGCAACGGAACCGATACAGAAGCAAAGAATTCCGCTGGTGAAATCAGCACAAACTCCGGGCTACTGACAGGTGGGATTCTCTCGGAGTCTTTTTATGCAAGGATGACTTGGAGTATGCTGGCGATTGCCCTTATCTGTGGTGGGATTCTTAGTATATATAGCGGTTGGAATATCCTCTGGTTTGTACTTGTTGGTGCTTTAATCGCTTATTTCTATGTGGCTCCGCCACTGCGTTATGGCTATCGCGGCAAAGGTTATAGTGAGATGGCCATTTTTATTGCTTTTGGGATTATGCCTGTATTAGGCTCCTATTTCGTACAAACCGGTCAGTTTAGCATGAAGCCTGTAATTCTCTCGCTGCCTGTCGGATTTTTAACTACATTATTGTTGTTTAATCACCATTTCCTACATTGGAAAGCGGATGAGCAGGCGGGTAAGCTTACGCTTGTTGTAGTATGGGGAGAACAAAAGGCACTTGTATTCTCACGGGTACTTCTTTTCACTGGCTACGCTTCGGTGATAGTCTGTGTGCTGTTGGGTGTACTTCCTGTTTACGCACTGCTGGCGCTGGTTACAGCTTTCTGGCCGCTGCGCATTTACAGTAGTCTCGAGCAACATAATGCTTCGCCGGCTTATATCCCGCTGATGGGCGCTTCACAAAAAGCCTCCGTACGCTGCGGAGTAGTAATGGCAATAACTTTATTAATTCAAGGCTTGATCTGATACTAATAGATGGACTACAGAAGGAGTGAGCTTTCATGGAAAAGAAGGACAAGGAATTGATGGCAGAAGAACAACAAGTTAAAGGCAATCGCATGGTTCTTGGGGATTTCCACTCCATTTTAGAAGAAGGAAAGGTCTGGAAGACGGGTGGATTTACACTGCCTGACGGATCATTTTGGGCTTACCGTGAGCCGGAGGCTGTAGTTATCGTTCGTAATGATACCTTGTATGTACGTGCGAAGTTATCTCGTGAGAACCATCAAGTGCAAATTCTGGACAATGCCAAGCACATGTATTATTCAGCCAAGCCAGTGGAGATTCCGGAAGCTGGAGAGATTAGCATTGAGCTGCAAATTCGTTGCCGTACACAAGGAACTGCACCTGGAGATCTGTATGATGGATATGTATCGCTGAACCTGCTGGATTTCACGACAGGCGCTGCGCTCGATTTCTTCGCGGGAAATGACAAATATGCTAGTGTATATGGTATTTTGCCGTTCCCGGGTGTACAAGTGCCAGAAAGCACTGGAACGAAATATTTCTGCATCTTTAAAGAAAATACGGATTTCAAACCACGGGAATTCAATACGTACCGTATTACCTATCACCGTGGCAATGATGAGGCTGTATTCTATTTGAACGGCAAGGAAGTACGCCGCGAGAAAAATATACCGCTTAAATTCAATAACTTCACTGTAGCGCTCGGAATTATGACAGAGAAGGATCTGAGTCCTGAAGGCAGTGTGTCTGTACATGGACAAACAGTTATTGCAGAATGGTCCCCAGTGACGGTTACAACAACTGAACAGTAATGCCTTGCAGGCTCATTTGACAGATAAGGGTGTATGGTGTGAATATTAAAAGCTTTCTAAGATTTGTGGAGCTGCCGACGAAGGTAGCCAGTATTATTCCGTTTCTAATGGGAACGTTGTATGCCCTGTACCGGTTTGAGGATTTTTACGTACTGCGTTTTGGATTGATGTTCGTGTCTTTGCTTAGCTTCGATATGGCGACGACGGCGATTAACAACTATTACGATTTCAAAAAAGCCTCCAAAACCCACGGCTACGGCTACGAAACGCATAATCCGATTGTTCATTTTAAGCTAAAAGAGCGCACCGTCGTGGCGACGATTGTTATTTTGCTGGCGCTGGCAGCAGGGGGCGGGATTGCGCTTGTCACTCAGACGGGTTTGCTGGTCTTTTTGCTGGGTGGACTGTCGTTCTTGATCGGTATACTTTATTCGTTCGGGCCGATTCCCATCTCGCGTATGCCGTTAGGTGAGCTGTTCTCGGGTTTGTTTATGGGCTTTGTTATTATTTTTATCTCTGCCTATATCCATACGGATGAGCATGTGGTTTCACTGCTGCTTCAGAACGGCTGGGTCAGCTTGAATATCAACATCGTGGAAGTGCTGTACCTTTTCTGGTTTTCCGTGCCCGCTATTCTGGGGATCGCAGGGATTATGCTCGCTAATAATATTTGTGATATTGATGAGGATGTGGAGAATCGCAGGTACACGCTTCCGGTGTACATTGGCCGCCGCAATGCGCTTGTGCTTTTTAAATATCTCTACTATGTCTCTTATCTGGATCTTGTAGTGCTGCTGATCTTAGGGATTAACCCTATTCTGGTTCTGTTGATTCTACTTACGCTGATCCCGCTTCGCCGAAATATTGCCTTGTTCACAGAGAAACAGGAGAAGGCGAGTACCTTTATTCTTGCCGTCAAAAACTTCGTATTGATGAACCTTGCGCGTATAGTTGTGCTGGGTGCGGCTGTGCTGTTAAATGCACTAATATAAACATTCATATTTTATATAAAAGCAGTGTCTATCGGGGTTGGAGCTCCTTTTGGCACTGTTTTTTTGCAATTTGCAGGCTTCTTTCTGTTAGAGAAACGTTTCATTCTATGATAAGGTGGCTTTAAGTATAGTAAGTAATCTATAAGGAAGAAGGTTAGCAACGATGGTGCAAAAACTTCGCTGGGGAATCATGGGCTGTGCGCAGATTGCGACAGGTTCAGTGATGCCGGCTATAATGGATTCGGAGACGGGAATGATTACAGCGGTAGCCAGTCGCGGTTTAGAAAAAAGCAGCGCTGTAGCCGCAGAGTTCGGAATAGATAAAGCTTACGGCAGCTATGAGGAATTACTGGCGGATAAGGATATTGATGCGGTGTATATTCCACTGCCAAATCACCTCCATCGGGAATGGGTAATCCGTGCGGCGGAAGCTGGAAAACATATCTTATGTGAGAAACCGATCGCGATGAACAGTGAAGAAGCGGCTGAGATGGTAAAAGCTTGTAATGATGCTGGAGTCCATTTGGCAGAAGCTTATATGTATCGGCATCATCCTCGGATTGCGGAATTGCAAGAGATTATAGCTAGCGGTGAAATTGGCGAATTACGCTCCATTCGAGGCACTTTTACTTATAATGACGCTACAGATACCTCTAATATTCGCTTTAAATCCGCTTGGGGCGGCGGCTCGCTTTATGATATCGGCTGTTATCCGCTAAGTGCAGCACGACTGCTGTTCGGAGCTGAGCCGGAAGCCGTGACAGTACATGCTATGTTCTCTCCGGAGCATGACAACGTAGATATGATGGCTTCAGGACTGGTAGAGTTTCCGAAGGGGCTAAGCCTGATTTTTGATTGCGGGATGTGGGCATATAACCGCCAGCTGTTAGAGATTCTGGGGACCGATGGAATGGTTGAAGTGCCTATGCCTTTTAATGCTAGAGATGAGGATGCTGAATTTTTTGTGCATACGGGAGAAGGGGTAAGACGGGTTGATGCCACCGGGGCGAATCCCTATACACGGGAGGTCGATGATTTTGCCGCCGCAGTATTTACAGGAAAAAAATTCTTTGCACCTGAGGATGCAGTGCTGGGCATGCAATTGATCGAGACTTGTCTAGCTTCTGCTAAAAAGCGGGAAAGAATTAGTATGCTATAAGAAGATGAATCCAATAGGAATCTATGCAAAAAAAACCTCCGGGCGCTCTGCTTTACGCAGATTCCGGAGGTTTTTACAGTTTCAGCTTTTACACGGTGCTCAAGAGAATATCATCGTCATCATTGCTATTAAACGCTTCGCGGTCAAATTCACCTTCGGAATTAGCTACTAACAGAGCTGTTACAGCTGTTCCAGTTGCGTTTACAGCGGTACGGCCCATATCGATGAGCGCTTCAACACCTGCAACGATAGCGATTCCTTCAAGCGGCAGGCCGAGAGCAGTTAAGACTACTGTGGTGGAGATTACGGCTGGTCCAGGTACGCCAGCTACACCAATGGAAGAAATAATACTTACTAATACCAGTGTAATATAGTCGGTCCAGTTCAGATCAATACCGAATACTTGGGCGGTAAATACAGCCACAATAGCTGGCCAAATCCCACCGCACGCATTAAAGTTCACAGATGCCCCTAACGGTGCGATAAAGCTCGCGATCCGCGGGGAGACATGAAGCCGCTTCGTAATCACTTCTAGATTGACCGGTAGGGTTGCGTAGCTGCTTCTGGTTGTGAAGGCAACGGTAATGGTTGGATACACTTTGCGGAAGAAACGAATTGGATTCACCTTCGCTACTAATAGAACCAATCCGCCAAAGATAAGTACAAAATGTATAATCATTGCTACGTACGAGGTTATAATTACACTGCCTAGCTCCTGCAACGTCTCCCAGCCATAACGTGCGGTGATTCCGGCAATCAGTGCGAATACGCCATAAGGCGTCAGGCGAATAATGAATTTCACAACCTGATGCAGTATCAGTGTCAGGGATTCAATAAGATCACGTACAGGCTTGACGGCTTCCGGTTTCTTGGAGCCAATCTTGATTATAGCCACTGCTAGGAAGATCGCGAAAATGAGTAGAGGCACAACCTTACCCGTAGCTGCTTCATTAACAGGGTTAGATGGAACAAGATCGAGGATAACCTGGGAGAAGGTCGGGATTTCACGGGCTGCAAAATCTGCGGGTACATCTTGTTGTATACCTTGGCCGGGATTGAACAGCAGCGCAACGGATAGGCCGATAATAGAAGCGATGCCCGTTGTTCCGAGGAACCAGGCGAAGGTTTTGATCCCGATTTTGCGTAGATACTCCAGATTGGTTAAGGAAGAAATGCTGTTTAATACGAGTACGAATACTAAAGGAATGACGAGCATGCGGATCAAGCTGACATAAATGCTGCCGAATGTGCTAATAGCTTTGGTCTCTAAATCGAAGTACTGAAAGAATATACCGGCAATAAGTCCGATGCCAAGTCCGATGAGTACCCGGGTACCAAATCCAATTCGTTTACGTGCCAGTAGAAACAAAATTGCAAACACAAATATGGAGGCGACAAATCCATACCAGTTCGTTTCGATGGCGGATAATAAGTTGTTATCTATGTTCACTACCAATACCCCCTTAAACCTAGTTTTTTAATGTGATTAATCCTATTGAGATCAATCTATATAGAATTTATAGTAAAGTCAATGTAATTATATGTTAAAAATAATTAATTCCGATAAAAACCATGTGAAAAATAAAAATTGATTGACAAGGCACTATGGCATGAATAATATGGAACTTAATCACAAGCCAATTGGAATCGACTGGACAGCCGGAGATTCAACGAAAGACGCGTAAATTGCGTCCCGTTGAGTCTCTTTTTTTTTACTTTAGAGAAGGGAGAGTTACGGATTTAAGGTACAAGAATGTAGTGAAGGGGTTTCTTATTTTATTTGAAAAGGATGGTACACATATGAAAAAGCTTTCGATCTCTTTGGTTGCCGCCGCTATCGTCTTCTCCGCATTGACGTATGCCGCGGTATCCGCTAACAAAAAAACAGCAGAGGCAGCACCCATTCAAGAGAGTAGTAATACAGCAGTAACCGCAGCAGCTTTACCAGCAGCTACTTCTGCGGCAGCAGTTGTTGTTCAGGCAGAAGCTACTGCGGCTGCTGTAACAGAAGCTGTCCAGCCGGAAGCTTCGGCTCCAGCAGCTGAGACAGTCACGGCAGAAGCTACTGCGGCCCCAGCCGCAGCTGTTGATTCTGCGGCGAAGGTTGTGGCTTCAGCAGCTCCAGAAGCGGGTGCAGTTCAGCCTAAAGCAGCTGCATCCCCGGCTGCGGACACCGCTAAGACGGCAACAGCTGCAACAACGGTATCTGCATCTGTTAAACCGCAAACCAGCGCGGCAACGCCTGTGCCAACTGCTGCGCCTACGACTGCTCCAAAAGCAAACGTAACCGCTAAAGCCGTTCAGCCGACCGCCGCTCCTGTTTTATCTGAACAGCCTAAGGAAACCGCCGCTCCCGTATCAAAAGCAACGGAGACACCTTCCAAAAAAGCTATAACCTTCTCTACCACAGAGGTAGTTAAAGCGACCCCGGCTCCGGTAGTTGAGTCTTCTCAACCGAAAACATCGTCTTCTGCACCTGCATCCACGGTCAGCGCACCAGCTCCTGCTCCAGCGGAAACGGTTCAGGCACCCGCACCGGCACCAGCCGCTGAGGAAGAGGTTTGTCCTTGATGAGCAGCAGGCTCATTCAGGATTCCTTTCAGCCCATTCTTCCCATAAACCTATTTAAGGCGAGGTGCACATAATGATACGACCATTAACCTTCAAAAAAATTGTAACGCTGCTGCTGGCAGCCTCCCTGCTAATCCTGCCTACTCAGGCAGGAAGAGTTTATGCTAATCCGGATACCGCAGAGGCGATAACCTCTTCACAAGGCGGCGTTAACCAGTTTGACTATTTCAGTCATGTCTATGACCGTCTAAATGATGCTAACCATGTATTTAAAACAGCGACGTATGAAGATATCGTTCATCTTTTTGAGAGTGAAGGCACATACGCTGTTCTGGTTGGCGGTGCTTGGAGCGAGAATACACAGGCTGATATCGGCTTTATCAACGAGGCAGCTAAGGAATATGGCATCTCTACGATTTATAACTTTGATACTAAGCTGGACGGGGACACCCTTCAGATTGCAGACAGCAATAATAAATTTGCCTATAAATATGTTGATCTGGTCAACAAGTATTTGAAGAATTTAAATCTGTCTTCCAAAGATGATCCAGAACGCAATGTCAGCTATACCAATACAAACGGGGAAGTTGTGACTGCTAACAAGCTCGAGTCTCCATTCTTATTGGTATACAACAAGGATCACAAGGATGCACAGGGAAATAGTGCTCCTGTCGTATCCTACCTGGATAAGAGCTATTCGTGGAATGAGTTCCTGACGAACGGAACACTTGATGCGGCGAAGGTTAATGCGTATAAAACATCAGTAAGTGAGGTGCTGGGTGCCGCTACCCAATATGACACTATCGACGAGTCGGCTTATATCAAGGCGGCATTTAATAAGAACTATGAAGGGGAAAATGAGGGCAAACCTACGATCTTCAACGAAGCGGATGGCACGCTTGTTTATGAACATGTGACCTATCATCAGCTGAAGCAAATTTTAGCGAGTGAGGGAAACTATGCGATTTTGTTAGGCGGCTCGTGGTGCCCTAACACGCAAGCGGTGATTAAATATATCAACGAATATGCCAAAAAACATAATATCCATAAGATCTACTTCTTCGACACTAAGCTGGATGCTGGTGTGACCGTTGCTGAGCCTAATAACAACAGCGGCACTAAGGGCAGTGCGAATCCGCATAATAATAATGAGCTTCAGATTAGAACCACCAATCATCCGTATGCGCAGCTTTATGTTGATCTGGTTCGTACTTATCTGACCAATATCAAGACCGAAAACAATACAGCTGCTAAACCAACTGTAATTAGTTATGTAGACGGACTTGGAAACACTGTGAGCGGAGACAGACTTCAGGTTCCATATCTGTTCACTTATAACAAGGACAACAAGGATGCAGGAGGCAAAAACACACCGATTCTAGGGCATGTTGAACTTATGTACAGCTGGACGAATATCCAACCGGATTACGTGCAGGCTAATTACCCAATCGGAGCGAGATACAATAACACTACAACAGCACTGGATAAAATATTCTCCAGGCTCGAAGCTGTGCCGGCAGGACTTACGGGTGTAGCACCAACAACGGCCGACAATAAGGATGGGCAAATTGTAGGCACCAGTGCAGCATTGGAATTTAAGCTTGCTGGAGACGAGGCTTACACCCCAGTTTCGGGATCAGCTATCACAGGGCTTGCACCTGGTGTATATAAGGTAAGATATGCCGCAACATCGGGCTATCAAGGGCCAACCTCCGCAGCTGGACCCACAATCATTCCTTATAATGCTGGCGAAGACGTAAGTGTGGAAGTTCCTGCTTACACGCATCAACAAGCAGCCCCGACAGGACTGGTAGGTGTAGCGCCTACTTCTGAAGCTAATGATGATGGGCAAATTACGGGTTCTGCTGAAGGACAGGAGTATAAAGGCGTTGGAGAAGTTGATTATAAGCCTGTAACAGGTGTAGCCATCACTGGTCTTACTCCGGGCTTCTATAATGTGCGATATGCGGCAAAAGAGGGATACAGCGTTGGTAAAGACGCTACAGTTGAGGTCCCGGCATATGGTGAGCAAGCGGCACCTACAGGATTAGTAGGTGTAGCACCAACCAGTGCAGCTAATGATGACGGTAAAATTATAGGAACTACGAAAGCGCTGGAATATAAGCTGTCTACGGTTACCGATTATGTCTACGCATCAGATGTAGAGATTGTTGGACTGGTGCCGGGTATCTATCAGGTAAGATACGCAGCTAAAGAGGGATTTAACGCGGGTAGAGCAGCAGATGTAATCGTTCCAGCATTCACTGCGGAACAAGCAGCTCCAACTGGGTTACAGGGAGTTGCTCCTACCTCGGCAGCGAACAACGATGGAAGAATTACGGGAACCACGACAGCCTTAGAATATAAGCTGTCTAGTGTAACTAATTATGTGTATGCACCAGATAAAGAAATTACAGGATTAATACCGGGCACGTATCAAGTGAGATACGCAGCCAAAGAAGGTTATAAGGCAAGTCCAGCGACTGACATTGTGGTTCCGGCCTATGTGCCTATTTCAGATCCTGGAACAGGTGGATCGGGTGGCAATTCTACACCGAGCACGACTACACCAACACCATCAGCAAGCCCGCAACTGGTTGCTGCGGCAACAGCAGGGAATACCGTGAACCTATCAGCAACAGCAGTAACTAAAACGGATAAAACCACAGGAGTTACTACTGCAACGATCACAAAAGAAACGGCTGCTGAATTTGTGAGTCTCGCTAAGAAGGCAGAAGCTGATGGGAAGAAGGCTGTTCTTGAAATTAAAGTTGCAGCTACTTCGGATTCTCAAACAGCTGATCTTACTCTTCCAAGAAGCATAATTAATGAGTTAGCCGCCGGAACGAAGGTGGAGATTACCATTGATTATGAGAATGTGGGTACGATTACGTTCGATGCCAAATCATTGGCGAGCATTAGTGCAGCTTCAGATGCCGGAGACATCATTGTTAGAATCGCGAAGGTGTCATTAACGGCAGAAGGCAAGGCGGTTCTCGGAGACAGACCGGTTTATGACTTGTCGGTTATAGCGGGTGAAAGTACGATTTCCACCTTCGGTGGGGGGAGTGTTCGTATCAGCGTACCGTATGTGCTGCAAGCAGGAGAACGGTCAGATGCGGTTATTGTGTATCACATTAACAGCACTGGAAGCTTGGACAATGTACGTGGAAATTACAATGCCGCCAAGGGAACTGTAGATTTCGTAACCACACATTTCTCCCAATATATTATTGGATATAATCAGGTGAGCTTTGCAGATGTTCCAGAGGCATCATGGTATAGCCATGCAGTAGGTTTCTTGGCAGCACGCAGTATCACATCTGGTACGGATGCCGAACATTACAGTCCGAATGCTGCAATCACTAGAGGGCAGTTCATCGTCTTGTTGCTCAAGGCTTATGACATCACACCGGATGCCATTGCTGCTGATAATTTTGCAGATGCAGGCAATACGTACTATACGAATTATCTTGCTACAGCTAAGCGTCTTGGGGTAGCAACGGGTTCGGGAGATAATCAATTCCAGCCAGATATTCAGATCACTAGGCAGGAGCTATTTACACTCTTGTACCGCTCGCTTGTAGCGCTAGGTGAACTGCCATCTGAGAAGACGGCGGCCACGCTTTCTGGCTTTAGCGATGCTGGACAGATCGCTGGTTATGCACAAGAAGCCCTTCAAGCGCTGGTAGAGAGAGGCATAGTGACCGGAGCGAACGGTAAACTCAATCCGAAGGAAGTCACTACAAGAGCAGAAGCAGCACAGGTTATTTACAATTTGCTATCCAAATAATCAGCCACTAAGACATAGCGGACGTCACATAAGTAGCGTCAACTATGAATGCGGCGAATTGGTTTGACTAAGGCAGCAGAGCAGCGATTCCTCCTTTATTGGAGTATCGCTGCTCTGCTTTTTTGTTTGTTAGCTGGCTGGTTGCCCTTGCCCTGTCCGCTTGCCCTCTTGCCCTCTTGCCCGCTTGATTCAGCAGCTCATTCATTATCGGCGCGGCTTTCGGACCCGGATGACGTTATTTTCCGCTTTCCAGCCTTTGGGGCATAGTTTCGGACTCCATGGACCTCTGTCAAGAAAGTGGACAGTCACGCAACAGACATTCTAGTCAATTGCTCAGCAAAACGAACTGGAGAAAGATACCCCAGCGCGCCATGCATTCGCTTGCGGTTATAGTAAAACTCAATATATTGAAAAAGTGTTTGGTAGGCTTGCTCCTTAGTTTTGAATCGCGGATTACAATAAATGAGCTCCTTTTTCAAAATGCTGTGCCACGACTCGATACAGGCGTTATCATAACAGTTACCTCTGCGGCTCATGCTGGACTCCATGCCATACGCTTTCAACTGCTTCGTGTATTCATGAGAAGTATATTGAGAACCTCTATCGGAGTGATGTAATAGACCCTTTTCCGGTTGTTTAGCTTCGTAAGCATCTTGTAAGGCGCCCGAAATTAAGCTAGTTTCCATATGGTTCTCCAAGCGCCACCCCACGATTTCGCGCGTGCAAAGGTCCATCACACTAGCCAGGTACAAGCGCCCTCCCCGGCAAGGAATGTACGTAATGTCGGTAACCCATACTGAATTGGGTCTGCGTATTTTAAATTGCTGGTTCAGCGTATTCGGGGAAATCGGATGGTCATGATTGGAGTCAGTGGTCTGTACCCGATACGTTTTGGAGACAATGGAGCGAAGCTTCATATGTCGCATGTACACACTCACCGTGCGTTCGGTAACGGTATAACCTTCTTGATGTAACAGGCGGGTGATCTTCGGACTCCCATACCGCTTTTGATGGTCTGTAAAATGATACTGAATTCGCTTCATTATCGCAGCCTTACGAAGCATATGCGTACTGGTTTTTTCTGTCCGCCACTTGTAGTACCCGCTCCGTGACACATGTAGGGTCATGCACATCTTCTCCAAGAGAAACTCGGAGCGATGTTTTTCAATAAACTGGAATCTCAGTTCCTTGGTTTGCTGAAGATGTGCACTGCTTTTTTTACGATCGCTAATTCCTCTTCCACATCGGCAATCTTGTTATCTTTTTCTTGAAGTTGACGGCTCATTTCTTTCAACTGTGCCTCGAGTTCCCGTACTCGATCCACGCTAGCTGCCGGTTCATTCTTTAGTTCTCGATACTGGCTCATCCATTGATGCAGGGTACTTTTTGGGATGTTAAGCTCTTCCGCCAAGTCGCCCACTGTCTTTGTTTGCTCTTGAATGAACTGCACTGTCTGTTTTTTAAACTCTTCGTTATACCGTTGTCGATGTTCTCCCATGTGAACACACCTCCGTGGACTCATTATCGCCAGTCTGTTAACTACTGTCCACTTTTTATTCTAGCTTCACCAGCGACGCTATCACTTAGAAAAAGATGCGTTTAGGGTGGTTTTCATGCTGATAGCGACTATGGGGTCCTTTAGCACTCCAAATGTGGGAAAAAGCCGCGTATAAGGTCAGCTGTGTCCGCTAGCGTGCTCGCTCTCTTACTTATAAATGCTACCCGACCAAACGTACGCTGATCTTAGGCCGGTTTGCTCAAATAAAGGGGGTGCCAACAGCCATTTCGTGGCATCGGTGGCGCTGCCTTTCGCTATAAATCTCTAGTGGGTGGCCTAATGGCCACTCTTTTTTTAACTAGACATAAGATTAGCAGACTAAATCATGGAAGAGGATTCTACTAAATGATACAATTATTGTAATTACATAAAGTAGTAATATTTCACATTATTGATTAGTTACTAGAAAGGGGACTGAGATATGGGTTTAGCTGACGATCCGGTCATAGCGATTTCAGGTTTATGGATGAACTATACAGACCGAATGGTGCTAAAGGGAATTGATCTTAAGGTATATAGAGGACAAATTATTGGTTATATCGGCCCTAACGGGGCAGGCAAGAGTACAACGGTGAAGATTATGCTCGGTCTGGTAGAAGGATATAACGGTAAAGTGGAGATTTTCGGTAAGGATATTGCCGATGGAGATGTTTCTTACAAGAAACGTATAGGTTATGTGCCGGAGGTAGCCGAATTATATGATAGCCTCACTGCAAGAGAGTATCTAACCTTTGTTGGCGAGCTGTATGGGTTAGGCCGCGCGGAGGCGGACTACAAGGCCAAAAAATTAACTACACTGTTAGGTTTGGAGAAGTCTTACGATATGCGGATTTCTTCGTTCTCAAAAGGGATGAAGCAAAAGGTGCTGCTTATCTCCAGCATGCTGCATGACCCTGATATTTTATTCCTGGATGAACCGCTGAGTGGTTTGGATGCTAATAGCGTGATGATAGTGAAGGAGATTTTTGCATCGCTGGCAGCAAGGGGGAAGACCATTTTTTACTCCTCACATATCATGGATGTGGTTGAGAAAATCAGCAGCCGGATCATTTTGATTGATGGCGGGGATATTGTGGCGGACGGAAGTTTTGCAGAGCTGAAGGAGAAAGGCCGCGAAGGGACGCTTGAAGATATTTTCAATCAATTAACCGGATTTGATAAATACCGTGATATCGCTGGTGAATTTGTTGCGGTCATGCAGGAGCAAGAGGTATCCTCTTATGACTGATTTCTTCGTGCTGAGGCTGTTGGATAAGCTGCGGGGTGCCTTTATAAGATTTGGAGTCGATTACGACACCATGCGGAGTATTTTACAGATCAAACTGACCATGGACGGAAGAAGAACGCCTACAGCGCTTGCAGGTATGCAGAAAAAGGAGAACGCTAAAGAAGGTTCACCCTTGCGATTACAGTGGATTTATTTACTGTTTGGTTTAATATTAATTCCGCTAACGCTATCCAAGGATCACTATATGCTGCAAATGAGCTTAACCTTTGGGATCATTATGTTTTTTGTCTCCACAACCCTGATCTCTGACTTTTCTTCAGTAATGCTTGATTTACGTGATAAAAATATTCTTTTTTCCAAACCCGTCAACCGTACCACCTTAAATATGGCCAAAACCATCCACGTACTTCTCTACTTAGGGACAGTTACATTGTCGATCACTGGTCCATCTTTGGTATTCAGCCTATTTAAGCAGGGTATCGCTTTTTTTCTGATGTATGCGGTGACAATTGTCTTGTTAGACTGTTTTATCCTCGTAATAACTGCACTGCTCTACCTGATGATCATGCGGTTTTTTGATGGGGAGAAGCTCAAGGATATTATAAATTATACGCAAATCCTTTTGACGATCGGAATAATGGTGGGCTATCAATTCATCTCCCGGTTGTTCAACCTCACTGAGCTTGGCGCTGCTTATCATCCTGCTTGGTGGCAGTACTTTATTTTTCCGGTTTGGTTCGCGGCTCCGTTTGAACTGTTGCTTGGTGGAGCTAGAGAACCCTATTACTTCATTCTTTCAATGCTGGCTTTGATAACCCCACTTGTACTGATCGCAGCCTATATTAAGCTGATGCCGCAGTTTGAACGGAATTTGCAAAAGCTGGCGGAGCAAGGCTCCGGTGGAAAAGACAAGGGCCAGATCGCAGAGTGGCTCTCGCGCAGAGTATGCAAGGAACCGGCAGAGGGGATTTTCTTTCGGTTTACTTGGTCCATGATGAAGAATGAGCGCGATTTTAAGCTGAAGGTCTATCCTGCACTTGGCTTTTCTATCGCATTCCCGTTTATTTTTATATTTGGTATATTGCAGAATAGTTATGATGGTTCCCTTAAAGGTTCAAAAGTGTACTTGTTAATCTATTTCTGCACGATGTTAATGCAGACTGTAATACAGATGCTACGATACTCTACAAGTTATAAAGGAGCTTGGATTTATAGGCTGATTCCTTTACCCGATAGCACGCCTATTTACCGTGGGATGCTTAAGGCGGCACTGCTACGGCTAGTCTTGCCTTTATTTGCTGTAGATGCGGTATTGTTCATTCTGTTGTTCGGTGTGCACATTGTACCTGATTTAGTAGTGGTATTATTCGCCATGCTGATTTTCTCAGTCATCTGCTTTCGTGTTTATCCGCGGAGCTTACCTTTTTCAGAGCGTTATGAGGCAGCCAAACAAAAGGATTACACTGGAGTCGCCTTCATGCTTATGTTTTTGCTGATGGGGATGGCGGGTATTCATTACGTCTTCACTTTATTTACCGGAGGAATTTACATCTATCTGTTAGTTCTGGTAGTTTTGAATCAATGGTTATGGCGAAAGACCTTCCCCAAAACCCCATCAACCACAGGTCACATATCCAACTTTTCGGGGTAAGTGAATGCGTCAAATATGGACATTTTTTGCCGACATAAAAAAAGGGTATAAATTCCAGTATTTTCTTAGACAATCGGCTGAATACAAGGTAGAATACATCTAAAGTTGCTTTTCAGGGATAACCTATAATCTTTACGCACTCTTCCATTTATCTGATATTCGTGTACTGATTTTTTACTTGAGAAATACGCTGCAGCGATTACGGTATTCAAAACCGGTGAAGAGGTTAACTAATGGATAAAATGGGAATCCACTATAACGTTTGGATTGTTTTACTATCATTTGCGCTAGCGGCGACTGCAGCTTATTCCGCGCTGAATCTGATCTCGCAAGTCCCTCGTTCGTTTGGGAAAGTTCGTCGCTTATGGTTAATATCGGGGGCATGTGTACTCGGCAGTGGCATATGGTCGATACATTATGTAGGGATTATGGCGAGCCGTTTTCCTTTTAGCGTGAATTATTATCCAGGCAGGGCTGTATTATCGTTATTGGTTGGGGTGTTGTGCTGCTATTCGGCATTCCGGATTACGTTTGTGCCACGTTTAAGAAAAAGTTGTTTAATAGTTAGTGGTGTTCTTCTAGGCAGCGGAATTTCGGCTATGCATTATATCGGAATGTCCTCCATGAAGATCGCAGCGGAGATTCATTATGAGATATGGACTCAGACATGTGCTGTAATCCTCGTTATGCTCTCGTCTTTTATCGGATTATTTCTATTTCACAAGTTTAAAGACTATGTGGGTTTTAACCGCTGGAAGTTATACTCTGCTCTCTTTATCGGATTTTCGGTGACTGGATTGCATTATACGAGTGTAAGGGCGACTCATTTTGAATATAACGGTCTACTAGGCAATACAACTTTTTTTATGGAGACTGATGTTATTCTTTTAATGGGAGTGTCCTTGGTAACGCTATTTATGCTTGCGATTTCTGGTGGTGCTGTATTTCTGGACCGGCATGTGCTGGAACGGATGGCTTATTATGATCCGCTAACCGATCTTCCGAACAGGCATGGCCTGGTACGTTATTTTAAAGATGAATTTTTCGGGAGTAGATCTGGCGCCGTATTTTTTGTGGATCTGGATCGGTTTAAGTCGATTAATGATACGCTTGGACATGATATAGGGGACTTGTTACTGCGAGAGGTCGCTATAAGATTAAGACGCTCTGTAGGAAGTAAGGGCAAGGTCTTTCGTTTGGGCGGAGATGAATTCCTGATCGCTCTTCCAGATTGTACTGTGGAGGATGCGCAAGAGGAAGCAGAGCACATTTTATATGAGCTTAAGAAATATTACAGTATTCAAGGTAATGAGCTATATGTTACTGCAAGCGTTGGGATCAGTATGACCCCTATGCATGGAACTGACCGCTCAGCGTTAATGAAGGCAGCCGATACAGCTCTTTATACCTCTAAGGATTCGGGTAAGAATAAATTCAGTGTGTTCGATCAGGAGATGAACCGCCATCAGCTGCGACGGATGTCGCTGGAGAAGGATCTTCGTAAAGCGCTGGCACGCTCCGAATTTATGGTTGTGTACCAGCCAAAATGGGATTCGTATATGAACGTTACCGTGGGTCTTGAAGCACTGCTGCGTTGGCGGCACCCTGAACATGGGATAATCTCCCCGGCTGAATTCATTCCCATTGCAGAGGAAACGGGACTGATTGTCCCGATTACCTATTGGATGCTGCATGATGTATGCAGCCAGAACATGCTTTGGCATAAGGAAGAGATAGCAAATGTCGCAGTCTCTATTAATATGTCAGCACGGATGTTTGAGGGCGGGGGCTTATACGATGTTGTAGAAGAAGCACTCACACGTTCAGGTCTAGAGCCGCATTTCCTTGAACTGGAGATTACAGAGTCCATTGCGATGAATAACATGGAAGAGACGGTTGCGCAGCTCTCCAGACTTCGGGCACTTGGGGTAAGGGTATCACTGGATGACTTTGGGACAGGCTTTTCATCCCTTGGTAATTTAGATGAGATTCCAGTTAACACACTCAAGATTGATCAAGTGTTTATTCGTAAGAGCAAGATGCATTCCAAGAAAGCCATTATCAGTAATATCATTGCGATTGCCACCAATCTTAATATGGAGGTCGTGGCGGAAGGCGTGGAGACACCAGAGCAGATTGAGCTGCTGCAATCCTTAGGCTGCAGAGTGATGCAGGGTTATTATTATGGGCGGCCAATGCCGGTGCATGAGCTGGGCCAGTGGTTTATAGCGAATACAGCAGTATCGTAGCAGATGATCTCAATACATAGAATAAGGGGCTAGCGTCTAAGCAGAATATCTCTGCTTGGATGCTAGCCCCTTTGCTATTAAGAAACCTTAAATCGTTCAATCAGAATTTGCAGCTTCTCAGCTAGGGAGGACAGGAAAGCTGCTGCAGACTCAACTTCCTCCATTGCGGCAAGCTGTTCTTCTGAGGAAGCGGATAATGTCTCTGCACTGCTGGCTGTCTGATTAGCGACATTTACGATATTCTGAAGGGTTGTAACGAGACGGTCGGAGATCAGCGAAAGCTGGCGAACCGTTCCTGAGATCTGCTGGCTTTGTGAGGCCATTCCCGAGACAGACATTTCAATCTCCGAGAAGGACTGGCCTGCCGTGGCAATCATTTCTCTGCCGTGCTCCATCTCTTCTGTAGAGCGTTTCATAGTTTCTCCAGCCTGATCCATCTGGTTCACGATGATGTTGACCAGTTGGCCAATTTGTGCAGCGGAATGGGCTGAGCGCTCAGCCAGCTTACGTACGGAATGAGCAACGACCGCGAACCCTCTTCCCTCTTCTCCAGCTCTTGCGGCTTCAATCGCTGCATTCAGGGACAGGAGATTGGTTTCTTCTGCGATGCTGGCAATAGTACCCACGATATTTTCAATTTCTTTGGAATAACCACCCAAGGTTTCAATAATGAGTGCTAGGTCGGTAATACTGTCACTTACGACTCTCATCTGCTGTGTGGTGGAATCCATTGCCTCACGGCCTGTACGTGCTTTATTAGCGTTGCTGACCGCATTATTCATTGCGTTATCTACATTGCCTGCAATCTCTGTGATGAAACGAGACAGGTCTTGTACAGACTTATATTCACCCTCCATATTCTGCAGCTGTGAATTCGCGGTATCGGCAAGTTCAATCGTAACATTGACGCTATATTCACCGGCCCGGTTGGTTTCCTGCGCACTGGCGGAGAGCTCTTCGGAAGAGGAGGCTACCTGCATGGAGGTCTCATTGACCTCGGTAATAAGTAAGCGCAGGCTTTGGGTCATGTCATTGAAATTACGGGCTAATGTACCAATCTCATCCTTGCTGTTGAATAAAATAGGATTATGAGTAAGGTCGCCCTGTGCAACAAGATTGACCCCTTTGGACAGCTTCGTTAACGGACTAATCATTCGGCGGATTAACAGATAAGCTGCCACAATAGCTATAACCAGAATGGAAGCACCGATAATAAAAGGCTGAACAATGATATCTTGAGTTCGGTCTTGAATTATGGAGCCATCGAAATTAATAGCCATCAGCGCAACTATAGGTTTAGATGGATCATGATCCTGATAGATGGGGCCGTAACCTGTCTTAAGTGAGGTACCTTCGTATGTATAAACCTTGGAGTAGGAGGAATGCTTGGACTCAGTGATATGTTGCTTAACTTCAGCTGGGAAATAAAAAGTATCGCCTGCTTTATAACCTCTAGCCTGGAAGCTTGAATCTGCGGCAAGTACTTTTCCGTCTAAGGATAAGATGAATGCCTCTTTAAAAATAGCCTTATGTGCTACAATCCAACCGATTCGATCCTCTACAGCCTCCAGTTTACTTTGATCGCCTGCCAACAATGCGGAAATGTCTGCGGGGTCAATCAGGCCGGTTGTAATATTAGCGCATCCTACCAATTCGATACCTGCGGCTTCGTCTACTTGCTTATAAGCTGTACGGTATCCGAAAAACCCGATGGATGATCCTACAAGAAGTAAGACGACGAACATCATCCAAGTTAATTTAGTTGCTAATTTCATTCTTCGCACCAACCTTGACAAATTATGTTCTCAGTGATAATAGCTCTCACCTCTACGATTATATCGTATTGATATGCTTATAACCTTACATGGAATATAGTATTTCTGTGTCGGAAATTGGAGAATCGTGGAAGTTTGCGCTTTCCATCATGCTTTCAATGGTTTAGTAGACAAAACCATTGAATCATAACCAGTTCTAATGGTACGCTTGAGTTATTAAAAACGGATTGGGGTTGAACAAATATGCCACATCAAATAGATCCGTTAATAGATCGTCTAGGACTATCCATGTGGAGAGTACAGCGTAAGATTATGTCTCAAATGTCTTTGCACAAAGAACTCGGACTTACGGTGCCACAGATGGGTCTGTTAAATATGATAGCGAAAGAAAAGAAGTCGCGGGTGGTACAGCTGGCAGAATGTATGGAGGTCAAATCCAGTGCGGTGACGGTGATGCTGGACCGTTTGGAGGTGCTGGGTTATATCAAACGTGAGCCGGATGGGAAGGATCGGAGAGCGGTTGTAGTGACGATCACCGAAAAAGGTCAGCAGGTGCTCGAAGAAGGACATTTCCGGTCCAAAGAACTGCTGGCGGAGCATTTATCCATACTGAAGCCCGAAGAACTACGCAACTTTGCAGAGTATTACCGTATGATCGAGGACCAGGAGCGTTAGTCAGCTAAGCTTCGGAATGGATATCTTTATAAAAACAGCAGAGCAGCGGTTCTCCTTATTGGAGAATCGCTGCTCTGCTGTTTTTGTTCGTTGGCTGCCTACGCCCTGTAATTTATTGTTTAGGTTGTTTGTCAGGCAACTGAGTGATATAGCTGTGGGAAAGCTGTAAAAGCCTCAAGGCACGGTTATATTCGTCTTCAGTGGCACTCGGCGTTGTTCCATTGTTATAAATAGAGTACTGAGTGTTGTCTTCAAAGCTGTTACCAGGAATAAGCAATCCTGAGCTGGCAATGAATGAACCAGAAGGTAAATAATATCGTTCTGGCAGCAAATTATAAGTCTGACTGAGTAGATCTTGACCAAAATATACGTTATTCTCTAATGAAATCCCAAGCAGACTGGCTGCGGTTGGCATGATATCTACTTCCCCGCCTACTTCGTCAATGGTCTGCGATGCTACGCCAGCACCTGCATGAATAAGCAGAGGGATGTTCATCATATCCGCATAACTGTATTCATGACCATAGATTTCAGTCATCAATTCTTTATCATCATGATCGAGGGAATAAATCGGCAATCCCATATGATCTCCATAAATCATGATTACACTATTGTCCCAGACACCATTTGCTTTAAGCTCTTCTACAAAATGTCCAAAAGCATCATCCGCATAGTTCTGGGAACGGATATAGTCACCAACAAAAGTACCTTCATAACGCTCCGGCAGCTTCATGCGGTATTTTTCTTCCGGAATAGTAAAAGGGTGATGCGCTGACATTGAAATGACTTGAGCGTAAAAAGGCTGCTCCAGTTGGTCCATTTCTTTTAGTTTATCGGCTGTCTTACTGTAGAGCGTATCATCAGAAGCTCCAAAGAAGAAGACATCATCTTCACCAAAAAATTTGCGGTCATAATAATGATCGAAGCCGAGGGAGTCATACAGCTCGCCGCGGTTCCAGAATTCTACGACATTGGTGTGGAAGGTTGCTGTCTGATATCCATTTTCTTTAAGCACGCGTGGCAGACTTGGAAGTACCTTATCCACATAAGACATCGTTGCCGCTCCACGTGGAGGGATGTAGAAGGAAGTGTTAACTACGAACTCTGCATCCGACGTATTCCCTTGGCCAACCATTTGATAGAAATTAGGGAAGTAAAGACTGTCCTTCATTACCTTGTTCAGGTTCGGTGTAATTTCTTGACCGTCTAATTTAAGTCCCAGCAAGAAATTCTGGAAAGATTCCATTTGAAGAATAATAAGGTTCTTGCCTTTAGCGATGCCTTGAAGTGGAGAACTAGCCGCAGTATTAATCCCCTTCAATTTGTTGATGGCATCCTGTGTAATGTCACTTGAATCGACTAGCTCAGGCTCTTCTTTAGCGAAGATCGTATAAGCTTCATAATTAAGAATTCCCATTTCTTGAGCTTTCTTAATTTCGTTCATACTGGCCTTATTAGGCAAGATGTTGAACAAACATAAAGCAAGTGAGACTGCAAACAGAACACTATACTTAAGTTTTCCGCCACGGCGGTGGTTGATATTCTCTTTCTTATAGACCCGGCCTTTTTTATTAAAGAAGAAGTAGACGCCAAGAATAATGATGTCTGTAAAAATCAGCAGGTAGTATGGATCCATTAGTGAGAATACGCTGTTGCTGACGGCGGTGACTTGATTCACCTGCTCCGCTGCATGGTAAGTCACAATAACACCGTAATATTTAAAATACATAATGGCTGCGAAGAAAATGGCTGTCACTAATAAATTTACGGTCATGTAATATCCGAGCTTGCGCTTGGAACCAAAACGTTCAATGATACAGAAGAGCGCCCAAGCAAAGGGGATTTCAGTTAATAATGATTTCCAGGGCAATATATCGTCAAAGATTACGCCCCATGCCAAGAAAGCTTTTAGAATAAAAATTATTGTGAAAAACACAAAAGGTTTAACGATCCACTGTTTAAAGTTAAAGGATGACACAGCTTCGCCTTCTTTCTACATGATAAAACGCCATTTCCCGGCTAGGAAGAAACAGCGCCCAGACAAAATAATTCCATAGTAATTAAATTTATTATGCAGGGCTGGCTATAGAATGTCAAAAATCGAGAACCTAAGTATAAGCTTAGTGAAGCGCGTAAAGTTGAACACAAAGGGTTGAAGCTGACGCTCCTGCTCTCATGCAGGGTTATACAGCGAATTCAGGACTAAAATGGCAATTGGGAACAAAAAGGATATATGGATAATAAAAGGAGGTGATGCTGGATGAGCTCTACAGTAGCTTTATCAGTTAGAACTCTCGTTGAATATGTTTTTCGCAGCGGAAGCATTGAACCTGGCTTTCATGGAACGGGCGCTATGATCGAAGGCACAAGAATTCATCAGAAGATCCAAAAGCAATATAAGGAAGGTGACCGCAAGGAGGTTTATTTGAAAACGGAGATTCCTTATGGAAACCTGCTTTATGTTGTAGATGGGCGTTGTGATGGATTGCTTGTCTCGGAGGATGGGAGCTTTACGGTCGAAGAAATCAAATCAACCTCCGGACTGCTGGATTTACTGGATGAAGGACATGAGGTTCATTGGGCACAGGCGCTGATGTACGCATATATGGTGGCTCTGGAGCAAGAGCTTTCTTCTATTCAGGTTAAGCTTACCTATGTCCACCGGGCCACTGATGAGCAAAAAAGCTTGTACCGAACGTTGTCTTTTGAAGAACTGATTTCATTTGTGAATGACACAGTGGCTAGATATGCTCCATACGCTGAGATGATGGTTCGTCATGATGCTAAGAAGGAGCAGAGTCTTCGGGAGTTGAGCTTTCCGTTCTCCTCTTATCGAAAGGGACAACGTCATTTTGCAGGAGCTGTATACAAGTCCGTCGTGGAAAAGGTCAGTCTGTTCGCTCAAGCCCCCACAGGTATCGGGAAAACAATGTCGACGTTGTTCCCTGTCCTTAAAGCGATGGGCGAAGGACAAGCTAAAGGATTGTTCTATTTAACGGCAAAGACGGTTACCCGTTTTGCCGCGCAGGAAGCCATCTCGCTGTTGCTAACGCAGGGTCTTCAGCTGCATGTCATCACACTTACCGCTAAAGAGAAGGCCTGTTTTCGCGAAGAGGGGATATGTGGTAAGGATTCCTGTCCTTATACGGATGGTTATTATGACCGGATCAACGAGGCATTAATGGATCTGTTAGAGCATGAGACGCTGATGAGCAGAGACACCCTTGCACTGTATGCTCACAAACACAAAGTGTGCCCATTTGAGTTCTCGTTGGATGCAGCCTATGCCTGTGATGCTGTGATCTGCGATTACAATTATATATATGATCCTCGCATCAGTCTGAAACGGCTAACAGAGGAAAGAAAGAGAGAAACGGTACTTCTAGTAGATGAAGCACATAACCTGGTAGACCGGGGACGGGAGATGTTCTCCGCCTCTTTGCTGAAAGCCCCTTTCCTGGAAATCCAGCGCCAATATAAAGAAATGAACCGGAATTTGAGTACAGCCGCTAAATCGGTGAATGCTTTTTTCATCTCCCTTCGCAAAATTTGCAATGAAGAGGGGCAAGGGCAGTGGGACTCGTTCCCGGAGGAGCTGCCGGCTTTGCTTGAGATATTTTCTTTGGAGGCGGAACAGGAGCTTATTAACCCGAGCTCCAGTATTGTCTCACTGAATGGGGAAGGAGAAGGGGAAAATGTCCTCTTGGATACCTATTTTGCAGTTCAGGGCATGCTCCGCACCTTTAAGACCTATGATGAACGCTACATTACCTATGCGGAGGTTCGTAGAGGGGATGTCTATCTCAAGCTATTCAATTTGGATCCCTCGCATCTGCTACGGCAGATGTCCAAGAGCTTTCGCAGTCAGATCCTGTTCTCAGCTACACTTTCTCCATTATCTTACTACCGGGATATGATTGGTGCTGCGGAGGAAGATTACAGTTTAACCGTGTCTTCCCCTTTTCAGAAAGAGCAGTGGGAAGTAACCGTCTTACCTGTCTCCACACGTTATCATGACCGGGAAGCCTCCCTAGTTCCGTTGACTAAAGCACTGAGCCAAATGGTCTCTAAAAAGGGCAACTATCTGGTGTTTTTTCCTTCGTACCTCTATTTGCAAAACGTATATCAGGCCTTTACGGAGTATTACCCTGAAATCCGGACATTGATGCAGGATACTGGCATGAGCGAGCAAGCTAGAGAAAGTTTTTTAGCCGCATTTAGTCCAGATAATGACGAGACGTTATTGGGATTTGCTGTACTTGGAGGGATTTTTTCAGAAGGTGTGGATCTGCCAGGGGATCGCCTCAATGGGGTTATGGTTGTTGGCGTTGGCCTGCCACAGCTTGGTCTTGAACGCAATCTGCTGCGTCAATATTTTAATGCCAGAGGAAAAAATGGCTTTGATTATGCCTATGTCTATCCGGGAATGTGTAAGGTACTCCAAGCCGGAGGCAGGTTGATTCGCAGCGAGACGGATACGGGCATTATCGTGTTGGCGGATGACCGTTTTTTGCAGAGTCCATATATGCATTTGCTTCCCGAAGAATGGAGAGATTATCTTATACGCTCATAAGAGGTTATAATCTACGAAAGGGTATTCATAATCAATCGGCAGGAGGAAATAATATGACAATAAAAGTGGGTATTGTGGGTACAGGTTGGTTCTCTAAGGTACATGCTGATTTGCTGGCAGGGATGGCTGATGTCCAGTTGCAGGCAGTCTGTGGAAGCAGTAAAGCCAAAGGCGAAGATATGGCACGTCCATATGGAGCTGCTGGATATGGTAATATTACAGAGATGTTGGATGCGGAGAAGCTTGATGCTGTTTATATCTGTGTGCCTCCACAATCTCATGGTGCGATTGAACGTTCATTAATCAAGAGGGATATTCCCTTTTTTATAGAAAAGCCGCTTAGTATGACTACTGAAATTCCTGCCAGCTTGCTGCAAGATATTAAAGAACATAATTTATTGACCTCGGTAGGCTACCATTTCCGCTATCAAGAGAATGTTAAAAGGCTCAAGGAAACATTACGTGGTGACAAGATCGGTATGGTCATGGGCCAGTGGATGGGCGGCATGCCGGGCGTAGCTTGGTGGCGTGATCAGGAGCAATCTGGAGGACAGTTCACCGAGCAAACCACTCATATCGTCGATTTGGTGCGTTATCTGGCAGGAGAGGTAAAAGAAGTATACGGCATGTTCGGAAATCGAATTATGCATGAGCAGCATGAAGGTGTGAGTGTAGCCGATGTAGGTACCGTATCTCTGAAGCTTGAGAATGGGATCATAGCTAATATTTCAAATACATGTGTGCTGCCTGATCCGGTAGGAAGTGTAGGTCTTAGTTTCTATAATGATCGGGGATTGCTGGACTGGAACCCGGATCGTCTCTTGGAAGTGCGAAGTGGCAATAGCACCGAATTTGAAAACACAGGAAATCCATATTTAGTGGAAAGTGAAGCTTTTCTGTATGCTGTACGGACAGGAGATCGTTCGCGTATTCTCAGTGACTATGAGGATGGATTCAAGACGCTTAAAGTAACTTGTGCGGCTTACGAGTCCGCACAAAGTGGACTTCCGGTTAAATTCTAAGTTTGGATTCTTAAAAAAAGGACATGCCGCCTTAGATGTGCTAAAGAGACATGTCCTTGGCTCAAGCTGGGTTAGCCTAGTGGAGGAATATTGCGAGTAAAGCTGGCGCCACACCTATGGATAACAGCGCGGACAGAATCATCGCAATACTGGAGATGGTTCCGGTCAGCGAACTAAGCTCGAAGGCCTTGGATGTTCCTGTACCATGCGCAGCGGTTCCCAGCGATACACCACGCGCGATTTCATTGTCAATGCGGAAGATGCGGAGTACTGTAGGGCCCATCATTGTACCGAGTATCCCGGTAATGATGACGAAGACTGCAGTAATACTCGGTACACCGCCGATACTTTGCGAGATGCTCATAGCGATCGGTGTAGTCACCGAACGTGGAACCAGACTGGCTGCCAGATCGCCGCTGACATGCAGCCATTTGGCGAGCAGAATGGAAGAGATCACCGCTGTTATCGTCCCTGACAGCACGCCTGCCGCAATTTCGGCGGCGTGCTTTTTGAGCACCTTGAAGTTTTTATGCAGAGGGATTGCAAAGGCCATAGTTGCCGGTTGCAGCAAATCCGTCAGCCATTTGCCTCCCGCATTGTAAGAATCATAAGTAATGCCTGTGATGAGTAAGAAGATAATCATAAGCACGGGTGTAATGATCAATGGAGAGGTGTACACTTTGCCACTAGAAGCATAAATGCGTTTCGCCAGTAGATATACAGCAACCGTAAGACCGAAGAATAATAGAGCGTTTAACATGATCCTTTCCGCTCCTTTGCTTTGTAAATTCTACTGGTAAGTAATCCGGAACTGGCCATTACAACAATCGTACCCAAAATGACCACCGCGAGGATTCGTAAACCATCAGTTTCCAGAATATTGGCGTATTTCATTACGCCGATAGCAGATGGAATAAAGAACAGCAAGAGCTCAGCCAGTAGCCAAGAAGCACCAACTTCAACCCAATTCAGATGAATGACACCAAACTCAAGCAGAAGAAACAATATAATCATTCCGAGTATGCTTCCGGGAATAGGGATATGCAAAAATGGGGTTACAGCATTGATTAGTAATGAGAATAGGGTGAGTCCCGCTACCTGCAGCAAGCCTATAACAATCTTTTTCATAAGGCTTCGCTCCTTTCATGATAATGAAAGTTTACATCAATTGTTTTCATAGGTAAAATGAATAGATTGAATAAATGACATTCCTTTTGTCTATGGATCGGAGGTTGGAAAATGGATATCCGACAATTAGAATATTTCGTCCAAGCAGCACGAATGAAAAGCTTTACTCGGGCTGCCGAATCCTTATATATTTCACAACCTACGATCAGTAAAATGATCCGGAATATGGAGATCGAGCTGGAAGCTGATCTGTTTTACCGTGAAGGAAAAAGTGTCCGGCTTACAGATGCGGGGGAAATTCTATTCACCAAAGCGCAAAATATCGTGGAGTCGTTCGCCAGCTTGTCTTCTGAGCTGGATAGCTTACGAAATTTGGAGCAGGGCCACATCCGCATCGGTCTGCCTCCAATGGTAGGAGCGAGCTTTTTTCCTTCGGTGATTGGTCAATTTCATAAACGTTATCCCCAGGTTACTATTCGTCTGCATGAGGATGGCGCGAAAAAAGTGGAGGATGACGTGGAAACGGGCTTGCTGGATATCGGAATGGTTGTGCTGCCTGTAAATACAGCCAAACTTCATTGCTTCACCTTTGTTGAAGAGAAGCTGAATCTTATTTTACCTGTTGGACATAGATTGGCCGAGGCAGACCTTGTTCCGTTAAGTGAACTAGCCGAAGAGGAGTTTGTGCTGTTCCGGGAGGATTTCACGCTGCATGATCGGATTATTACGGAATGTGTGAAGGCGGGATTTCAGCCTAAGGTTATCTATGAGAGCTCCCAATGGGACTTAATTAGCCGTATGGTGGCTGCCGGAATGGGAATCGCATTGCTGCCAGAAACCATTTGCCGGGATATGGATCGTTCACGATTGGTCGTTGTGCCTTTGACGGATCCGGTAATTCCGTGGCAGCTTGCTATGGCGTGGCGTAGAGACCGTTATTTATCTTTTGCGGCACGCGAATGGATTGCTTTTGCAAAGGGACTTTTGCGAGAACAGTATCCAAATGAGCTCCCTGACGAACTTGCGGAGGACTCTGAATAAGTAGTAATTCCGTTTTTGTTAGAAGCTCTACAATTTTTCTTTTTTTTGAAAATATGTTTTTTGGTATCATGACTTATGATAGGAGAAGATGTTGATAGAGAGAAGGAGAGAGATGTGACACAAAATCCAAATTCCTCCAAGAATAATCATAGAAAAGATTATAAAGAAGATGAGCTACTTGTAACTATAGAGAGTCTTAGATGTGAATTGCTGGAGGTTGCAGAGCAACGCAGTCTTAGTGACCGTGCTGTTCTAGAGCTCAGTGAGCGATTAGACAGCTATATTTTGCTGGCACAAAATAAGATGATGGAAAATTTGCGCAACCGGAAAGCCGGCATTACATCCTATAGTAGAAGTTCCAAAACCGCCATCACTGTTAGCTAAACTACCAACAACATAGAATTATAATACTATGAAGATGTTACTGATCTAGAGGAGCGTATTAGGCTCCTCTATTTGTCGTACAATCTATTTGTTGTACAATCCATAACTTTCACCTATAATGTCAATTAATAGAATCTTTTCAAGTCAAACTTTGGGGGTGCCGAGTGGAGGGAAAGTTAACAACTATACGCTCAGAAATTGAGAAAAATTTGTCCCGCTCCGGCCATAATCTCGCCTCATTTTCAAAAATTTGTGGCCTGAATCGAGGCAGCCTCAGTGCAATTCTGCATGGAAATCCGCCGAAGCCTATGTCCTTGGGACAAGTAGATGCAATTATAAAAGCCTTTGGTTTTCCAGAAGGTTGGTTATATCCTCTATATGTTGATGAATGCTTCAATGATGAGAAGGTCTCACGCCGTAGAGTGGAGCCTTTTCTGATTCGTTGTGCTGAATTGGGCAAACAGAATTGCATTGATGAAACTATAAGCAGATTATTAGAGTCTACCAAGCCGCTGGATATCATTTATTCTGTTGCTGATAAATTATTCAATAAAGGCAAAGTTCAGGAATCCATGTTTTTTTACAAGATTGTAGTAGAGAACGAGTCGGATAGTTATAGTGAACGTCTCGCGATCAGTCATTATCGTAATTTTAAATTTTTGCAAACACTTGATATGGAGGAGAAGCTACGCGCAGTCATTAGCTTTAGTCCTTTTAGGGGGCGCCTTCCGGAAAATTTGCAATTAGATGGTTTATTGATGCTGACACAGCTATGTTTCGCCCTTCGCAGATGGGAAGAAATGGAGATCTATGCTGATGAGTTGAGAGCTTTAGCCAATGCAGTTTACCGCCAAGAACTGCGGAGGAGCGGAGACAAACGAAGAGAAGAACTCTGTACGGAACGTCCGCTCGTTGTTTATTATGGACACGGATATTTGCTTAAAGCAATTTCGTTGACGAAGCAAGGTCAATATGAAGCGGCGAAGAAATATACCGCTGGTTATGCAGACTTAGGCTGGTTTGAGATGTTGGATGAAGTAGGCCAGCAAGCTGTAGAACAATTCCGATTATTTGCAGTTGGGAACAGTTTCACACTGGAAATGTTGGAGGGAAACGTAAAGGTTGTACCGGACTATGTAGCTTTTTTGGCTGAGCACCCCGGAGAAATATTGCCAGGACTCATTATTATTATGGAATCGGCTAATCATTACAGATTTTCTGTAGACGATGTGCTTAAACGTTTTGCACGGGAAATGTTACGATTTGAACAGTTTGAAGATCCCATTAATATTGACCGATTATATCGGTTGTACTATCAAATTGCCATGTATCTAATAAACAATGGACAATATATTACGGGTGTGGACTATATCATACAGTCTTTAGAGTTATCTATTAAGACTAATAATGGAATAGACTTCATTAAGTGCGTGACCTTGTTTGAGACCAATAGGGACTATGCAACTCTGAATCAACAGGAGAAATACAGAAAGCTGATAAGGGAGGTGAGAAAAGATGAAAAAATCACTATTGATGATGGCAGGCATTTTAGCATTGTTTAGCTTCATCATTATCGGCCCAGTTGGTTCCGGAAGTAACGGACCAATCACAACTTATGAGCACGGAGCAGGATTCTAAAGGTTATCCTTGGCAATATTCTATATACAGATACATATACGCATAACTACTCCCTTGCACTCGTGCTAGGGAGTTTTCTTTTTCGTAATAATTGATAGCGCATTCATAATTTGACAAAGCAATCTGGCGAAAATATAATTAGGTAGCCTAAATAATATAGTGTTTAATAATTAGTTGACCTAACTAAAATAGAGGTGAAGGAAATTGGGATAAACGGAGGAAATACAGAAAATACTGAAAATTCAGTCGCACACGGGCTTTTTGCGGCGATGAAACGCCTGCACAAAGCTCAATGGCAAAAGGGCGTTGAAGGCCACAAGCCAAGTGAGATGACTTTAATGATATGCATTGAAAAATGGAATCATTCTGATGAAGAGGGTCTCAAGGTGTCTGAAATCAGCCGACTACTTGGATTCACTCCTCCTACCATCACGCAGCTGATTAACAGTCTTGAAGCGAAACAGATGGTGGAAAGACGCGCGGATCCTTCGGATCGAAGAGTTGTACGCGTGAAATTAACGGAAAGTGGAAAAGAACTCACACGAAAAGCAGAACATTATCGTGATGTGATGCTTGATAAGCTTGTGCAACACTTAGGCGAAAAAGACACTAAACAGCTCACAGAGCTATTGCTTAAGGTACATGAATACGTTGAGGATAATCCACCACCTGATTGGGATAGGCTACAAATGAACGGAGATGAGAAGCTTGATTAAATTATTTAAACAACTGAAGCCTTTTAGGGTAGCTATTGGTGCTGTATTAATCCTTGTATTTTTGCAGTCCATGGGCGATTTATACCTTCCTACTCTGATGTCCGACATCGTCGACAAAGGGATTGTTCAAGGAGATCGCGCTTATATTTGGAAAATAGGTAGTTTCATGCTCCTGGTTGCAGGTGGCGGTGCTTTATGTTCGGTAATTGCCAGTTACTTATCGGCAAAAGTAGCAGCCGGGTTTGGTAAGCTCACCCGTGCACGAGTATTTAACCATGTAGAAAATTTTACGCTGCATGAATTCGATAAGCTGGGTACAGCTTCCTTGATTACACGTACAACAAATGATATTACACAAGTTCAAACGGTACTTACTATGATGTTGCGCATGATGATCGGAGCACCGATGATGATGATTGGTGGTATCATCATGGCAGTATCTGAAGATGCTAAATTATCATTGATTTTTGTAGTCGTTATTCCTGTACTTGTAGGGGCGATCTTCTTTATTGGGATGAAGGGTCTGCCACTGTTTAAAGCCATTCAGATTAAGCTTGATAAATTAAACCTGGTGCTGCGTGAGCATCTGACAGGTATTCGTGTTATTCGTTCTTTTAACCGGATTGATCATGAGAATAGACGTTTCACCGAAGCTAACCGTGATCTTACGGATACAGCTATCAAGGTCAATAAAATTATGGCCGGCCTGATGCCGCTGATGATGATTGTAATGAACTTTTCTATGATTGCTATTCTTTATTTTGGTGGAATACGAATTGGTGATGGCGACTTGCAAGTTGGGTCCCTGATGGCATTTATCCAATATGCAATGCAAATTATGTTCTCTCTGATTATGGTATCGATGATGTTCGTGTTAATTCCGCGTGCTTCAGCTTCAGCCGTGCGTATCAATGAGGTACTGGATATGCAGCCTGAATTTACTGATCCTACTGAGAGTGAACTGCATACAACAGCTCAAGCTACTAAAAAAGACGGACGCGATTCTTTGCGTGGTTTTGTTGAGTTTGAGAATGTATCTTTTTCCTATCCAGGGGCAGAACAGCCTGCACTTTCGAAAATTAGCTTTAGTGCTCGTCCGGGTGAAGTTACCGCGATTATCGGGGGTACCGGATCGGGTAAATCTACACTGCTTAGCCTGATTCCAAGATTCTATGATGTTAATGAAGGTGCTGTACGCGTAGACGGAGTGGATGTACGTGAGATGACACAGGAAGAGCTGCGGAGCAAAATCGGTTACATCCCACAAAAAGCAGTATTGTTCTCGGGTACGATTAATGAGAACATCCGCTACGGTAAAGAGGATGCTACGGATGAAGAAATCATTCATGCATCTAAGGTGGCTCAAGCCTACGATTTCGTATCCGCGATGAAGGATGGGTTTGACTCGGAAATTGCTCAGGGCGGGAATAACGTCTCAGGTGGTCAGAAACAGCGGTTGTCCATTGCTCGGGCGCTTGTGAGAAAACCTGAGGTTTATCTGTTTGACGATAGCTTCTCAGCTCTTGATTTCAAGACAGATGCCAAACTTCGCGCGGCTCTCAAATCTGAAACTACGGAATCCACCGTATTGATCGTAGCTCAACGGGTTAGCACCGTTATGGATGCGGACCGGATTATTGTAATTGATGAGGGTGAAATTGCTGGAATGGGCACTCACCGTGAACTGCTCGAGAGCAGTGATGTGTACCGCGAGATCGTATCCTCGCAGCTGTCAGAGGAGGAAATAGCATGAGTGAACAAAACAGAGAACATAAACCTGCAGCTCCCCGCGGCCATAAAGGTCCGGGTGGACCGGGTGGTCCTGGAATGAGGATGCCGGCAGAAAAAGCTAAAGATTTTAAAGGTACACTTCGTCGCCTAATCAAATACTTGCGCCCGCGTATGGTTCAATTGATTATTGTACTAATTATGGCGATTGCCAGTACGGTGTTCAGTATCTTCAGTCCAAAAGTTATGGGTAAAGCTACAACCAAACTGTTCGAAGGTGCTTACGGTAAACTGATGGGTGTAGAGGGTGCCTCCATTGATTTTGGATATATTAATGATATTCTGATCCTGCTCGCGGGATTGTATCTGCTTAGTGCTCTGTTTAGTTACATTCAGCAGTATGTAATGGCTGGTGTAGCGCAGAAGGTAGTTTATGACATGCGTGAGCAGATCAACAGCAAGCTGGAGCGTTTACCTTTAAAATATTTTGACTCCCGTACACACGGGGAAATTCTTAGCCGTGCTACGAATGACGTGGATAACATCAGTACCACGTTGCAGCAAAGTTTAACGCAGCTAATTACTTCAATCGTCACTATTATTGGTGTTATTGTGATGATGCTTACCATCAGCCCATGGCTGACGTTAATCACGATTACTACGTTGCCACTCAGCTTTATTGTGATTATGGCGATCTCTAAACGTTCGCAGACTTATTTTGTGAGACAGCAGAAATCGCTTGGCCAGTTGAATGGTCATGTAGAGGAAATGTATACGGGGCACCGGATTATTAAAGCTTTCGGCCGCGAACCGCAGTCGCTTAAAGATTTTGATGAAATAAATGATAAGCTTTATGATTCTGGCTGGCGGTCTCAATTTATGTCAGGTATGATTATGCCGCTTATGATGTTTATCGGTAACTTGGGTTATGTGCTTATCTGTGTTGTGGGTGGTATTTTTGTTACTAAAAAAATGATTGATGTCGGGGATATTCAAGCCTTCATTCAATATTCACGTCAGTTCACCCAGCCGATTGCACAAACGGCTAATATTGCTAACATTATTCAATCCACCATTGCTTCCGCAGAACGTGTATTTGAACTTCTGGATGAAGAAGAGGAAGTTAAGGAAGTTAATACTACACTTGTGAAGCTTGATGAAGGTGCTCCGGAAGGTTCCGTTGAGTTCCGTCATGTGAAATTCGGCTATAAAGAGGATGCTATTCTGATTGAGGACATGAATATTGAGGTTAGTCCAGGTCAGACTATAGCGATTGTCGGTCCTACTGGTGCTGGTAAAACCACTTTGATTAACCTGCTGATGCGCTTCTACGAGCTTAACGACGGGGAAATTATCATTGATGGCGTCAACATTACCGACATGAAACGGAGTGACCTACGTAGCAAGTTTGGTATGGTGCTTCAGGATACCTGGCTCTTTAACGGTACGATTCGTGACAACATTGCTTACGGTCGTGAAGGTGCATCTGAAGCTGATGTGGTGCGGGCTGCCAAAGCTGCACATGCCGATCACTTTATCCGCACACTTCCGCTTGGCTACAATACGGTGTTAAATGAAGAAGCTTCTAATATTTCACAAGGACAGAAGCAGTTGATTACTATTGCTCGCGCTATTCTGGCCGATCCATCGATCCTTATTCTTGATGAAGCAACGAGCAGTGTCGATACACGGACTGAATTGCTGATTCAAAAAGCGATGAATGCGCTGATGCAAAACAGAACCAGCTTCGTTATTGCCCATCGTCTCTCGACGATTCGTGATGCGGATCTCATCCTTGTCATGAATCAAGGTAGTGTAATCGAGAAAGGCAACCACGAAGAACTGCTGGCCCAAGGCGGATTCTATGCGGATCTCTATAACAGTCAGTTCTCTGAAGGAGATTTGGACGTAGGCTAAATTGAAGTGAAGAAAAAAGTATAGATAACCCATAAACCCCTCTTTTCACATGTTGCTGATTTTTTATGTGAAGAGAGGGGTATTTTATATGTGATGATGTGTTTTAATTTTTTGAAAAATAAAAAAAGTTTGATTAAAAATTAAAGCATATATATGATAGAATAAAAAATGACCAGCGGCTCATTTTTAAGGCTGCAAGGTAAAGGAGAGGATGAAGGGAATGTCAGGCTACGGAAAATGGGTGGCAGGAAAAAAGACGAAGTGGATTACTCTTCTCGTATGGATAGTGCTTGTAGGTGCACTTACCCTGTTATGGCCTGCAGTGAATTCTCAGGTTGCTAATAATGCGCCTAACCTCCCAGATGATTCACAATCGGTACAGGCAGCAGCTATTGCAGAGCAAGAATTCCCTAGTGGAAGTGGAGTGCCGGCGCTGCTCGTATGGCATAGAGAAGGTGGGCTTTCACAAGATGATTTAGTACATATCACTGCTGTGTACAAGAAGTTGGAGCAGCAACCATTGCCCCATCAGAATTTTGTTCCCCCATTAGGACAACTGCCGCCACAGGCATTACAAGCCTCGTTATCTGAGGATCTTAGCACGCTGGTAACCCCGGTGCTTTTTGATAAAACGGCAGATAGTGATCAGCTCGGTGAAGCTGTGACAGAAATGAAGAAGATCATAAACACAGAGACGGGTGGAGACCCCTCCGCGGCTAAGGTAGATGGAAAAGACCTGAGTTTACGTGTTACGGGTCCAGTGGGCATCTCTATAGATGCTTCAGGCCTGTTTCAGAACGCAGACGTTTCCTTGTTAATTGCTACGGTTATGCTTGTGCTGGTGTTCTTATTGGTGATTTATCGTTCACCGATCTTGGCTTTTATTCCACTTATTGCGGTTGGATTCGCTTATGGTGTAACTAGTCCGATTCTTGGAAAAATGGCACAAGAAGGCTGGATCACAGTGGATTCACAGGCTGTCTCGATTATGACTGTTTTGCTATTCGGAGCTGGTACGGACTATTGCCTGTTCCTGATCTCACGGTTCCGGCAGTTATTGAAGGTAGAAGAGAGTAAGAGTCGTGCGCTTCTTCGCTCCATTACCGAATCTTCAGGTGCCATTGCTATGAGTGGCTTCACCGTCGTGCTCGCGCTGTTCGCGTTATTGCTGGCTAAGTATGGAGCTTATCATCGATTTGCCGTTCCATTTAGCGTGTCTATCTTCATCATGGGAATTGCCAGTCTAACTCTCGTACCAGCACTGCTGGCAATCTTCGGACGGACCTCGTTCTTCCCATTCATTCCGCGCACACCGCAAATGGAGGTAGAACGGGCTAAGGCTAAAGGCAAACCTGTTCCTGAACCCAAGGTTTCCCGTAAAAAGGGTATTGGCGGCTTGGTAGTAACCCGGCCATGGGCTATCGTGGGTGTGACCGTTATCGGACTGGGGATTCTGGCTTCATTCTCCAGTGGCATCAAATTTACCTATGATATCCTATCCTCTTTTCCTAAAAATATGGAATCCCGCGAAGGTTTCGACCTTATTGGCAAACAGTTCTCTCCCGGAGAATTAGCTCCAGCGAAGCTGATTATTGATACCCAAGGAAAAGCGAGCGGAGAGGATCTAAAGGTCATTCTTGGCGGACTCACCTATGTGGACACGGTTTCCGATCCGCAGCAGGGGGCAGTAAACAAAGATATTGTTGGTTTTGATATTGAATTTAAAAGCAATCCTTACTCACTAGAAGCGATGGGGCATATTCCCACCCTTCTTGATACCGCAGAGCAGGCATTAATCGATGTAGACGTTGCGAACCCTGCGGATCACGTGTGGGTAAGCGGACAGACGGCGACACAGCACGACACTAAAGAGATTGGGGATCGGGACACCGATCTGATTATCCCCGTAGTCATCGGAATGATCACCGTACTGTTGTTGATATATCTGCGTTCAATAGTGGCCACCATCTATCTGGTCGGCACTGTTATTCTCTCCTTCTTCTCAGCGCTTGGCTTAGGCTGGATTATCATTCACTATGTGATGGGAGCAGATGCTATTCAGGGAGCGATCCCACTGTATTCCTTTGTTTTCTTGGTGGCACTTGGAGAAGACTACAACATCTTCATGATCTCGAATATCTGGAAAAAGCGTAAAACCATGCCGCTTAAGCAGGCTATCGCGGAAGGAGTGAATGAGACCAGCTCGGTAATTACCTCTGCCGGCCTCATTCTGGCAGGTACATTTGCTGTATTGGCAAGCTTGCCGATTCAGGTGCTTGTGCAGTTCGGTATTATCACCGCTCTTGGTGTTCTGCTGGATACCTTCGTGGTTCGGCCGTTCCTTGTACCAGCTATTACAACGCTCTTTGGCCGTTGGTCGTTCTGGCCGGGTAAACATCAAGAGGTGGAGACCCCTCTGCCAGATGTAAGTAAATAATGAGTTTATAAACAAATAGGGATGTCTCAGAGCCATATTGGCTCCGGACATCCCTGTTTGTTTTAGGCTTGGGCACAGGACATCGCTGGATAATAGCGCTGCTTGTACCAACTAACTTAATTGTATCTATTAGGCTAATCAGTCTGCTAGACGATAGTTACTCTAAGTATTCACTGTGCTAATTAGTATCTAGAAGCGATAACTGTGTTGATTAGCCCGCTGATTCTCTTAGCCCAGTGGTAAAAGACAATTAGCGTGCTGCATTGGAAAGCCCAGTGGTAGAAGACAATTAGCGTGCTGCATTGGAAAGCCCAGTGGTAGAAGACAATTAGCGTGCTGCATTGGAAAGCCCAGTGGTAAAAGACAATTAGGTGGCTGCATCAATAATAGTCAATTAGCTCGTAGCACCGGTTACCTAGCAGTAATAATCAATTAGTTAACTGTACTTATCGGGCTACCATTCCGTACACACTGCTGGTTCAATCTAGCTACTGCTCTGTTTGGGTGGTCCAAATCCTTAGTTACTGGGCGTGCGGCTGATCATTAATTCATATTTATCGATGGAAGCACCCAGGATTGCGTCATTACCACCAGCACCACGGTGCGACTGACGGAAGGACTCGCTGGAGGTCCAGCCTTTGAATGCATCCTCATTCTCCCATACGGTGCAGATTTTTAATTCCTCGACACCTTCCTTGGCATTTCCACGCCAAACCTCCATACGTACAAACCCTGGCATATCCTGCACACCATTATTTCCTCCGAAACGTTGAGCAATAGCTTCGCCATGGCCTTCTTTTACTTTAATAGTATTAGTTACTACCAGCATGATAGATAAACCTCCGATCAGAAAGTTAGTATATTTTTCAGGACATTGTGAATCGAAATAATATAACATGGGAACCTCGAAAATTAGCCAATATCTCAAGGTAACATCGTGATTTTCAACTTACAAAATAAAAGACCATCCCACAAGACACAAGAGTGCGGGCGTTTAATTGCACTTTGTACACTTAAATTATCCGTAACACCAGAAACGATCGAATAAGTGTATTCTCTGCAACTAATTTATGCGAATCTGGTGAATCGCCGAGATTAGCCTTCTTTTAACTGTATAGAGTGCAATTAAAGTATGATTTCTCCTCTAATTGCGCTGAATAGATGTACAAAGTGCAACTATTATCTATTTAAACGTTAAGTATTGTGCAAACTCAGGTACCTGCGGAAAATCAAAGTGTCTACTGCAAGTAAAGTGGCTATAGCAAGTTAAAGTAACTACTGCACGTTAAAGTAACTACCGCAAGTAAAGTGCCACCTCAACCGTAATGTTACTCTTAGCCAAAGTGCCAACCCAACTCCAAAGTTTTTACTCAAAACCACCATTACAGCTAGCACCTAATTCCAGTCCCAGTTCCCTAATAAAGCCCCCAAATGAAGTTGCATTGCAGAATGTGCAACAGAATGGACTGAATGTTATCTGAATAAGGCAGTCTGTTGCATTCTGTACAATAGAATCAAGCCCAAATCGCCTAAAAAGGAGGGGAGCCACTAAACTGATTGCACAAAGTGCAATCACCCAAGGTTTCGCCCTCAACTAGAGGGATTCAATTGCACAAAGTGCAATTAGAAAACGGAGCAGAGCAATCCTGAAGCGTTATCCCGCACAAAGTGCAATCACCCCAGATCACCCGGCTCCCCCGCGTCCAGCGCGATTTTATTGCGGATTGGTGGTCCATAGTCCTGCTGTTTTTAGGAAGACGCGATCCGGCAGCTTCAAAGCTGTCAGTGCCAATTCAGCAACATCTTCAGGTTGCATCATGCGGTCTTCGTCACCGATTTTAAGTCCAGCATTGGAAGCTAGGCCAGTGTTGACGGTGCTTGGAGTCAAGGCTACGACGCGGATATTGTGTTTGCGCACTTCTTGTGCGAGGGCTTCGGTCATGCCCATGAGAGCGAACTTGGACGCGCAATAAGCAGAGCCTGTCGCGAAGCCGCGTTCTCCGGCTGTGGATGAAATATTGATGATATTTCCGCCATTTTTCTCAATCATCGCAGGCAGCGCAGCACGAGTTACGTAATAAGTACCGTAGAGATTAACTTGGATGTGGCGCTCCCAGTCAGCAGGGTCCATTTCTACTAAAGTGCCGAATTTTGCGATCCCGGCATTGTTGATTAATGCATCAAATGCTCCAAGCTCATTTTGCAGGGAAGCAACAGCACGTTCAGCTTCTTCGCGTACGGCGATATCGGCCACGGCAATGCTGACTTTAACGTCATATACTTCCGTTAAGGCTGATTTTAACGCTTCGAGATCACCTGAAGTTCTGGAGATCAGGCCTAAATTAGCACCTTCCTTAGCCAGTGCCATAGCCAAGGCTTTTCCGATCCCTTTGCCTGCACCAGTAATTACAACACTCTTTCCTCTCAAATCCATCTCTATCGTCACTCTCCTTCAAACTTTTTTGAAGCAGCTGCTTCATTCAAGTCTTATTATACCTGAATGCTGTAGGGCAATTACAATCGCCCCTTAGAAAATGGTCTGCAAATTTTCATGAAGCCGAACTGCCTTTTCATGAAAAGGTATTATTCATGGAGTTTCGTCAGCGGTACCGAAGCTGGGCCCTCTAAAACCTCGCCATCGTAAGAGAAGCGGGAACCATGGCAAGGGCAATCCCAAGAACGATCCCCGTTGTTCCATTCGCATTCACAGCCCATATGGGTACAGGTTCTATCCACCAGATGAAGTTTACCTTCTGTATCCTTATAAGCTCCCACACGTTTGCCATCATGGAACACAACGGCTCCTTCGTCAGCTTCCAAATCAGTTGTCTTTTTATGGACGATTTCCACTTTGCCCGCCACGAGCTCTTTTGCCACATTGGCATTTTGCACGATGAAGTTTTTTAGGCTGGTGCCAGCTTTGAAGCGGGACGGATCATACAGTTCGGTATATGGATTATCTTTGCGCTGAATCTGATCCGAGATGATCTGTGCGGCCAGCGTACCGCTTGTCATGCCCCATTTTCCAAAACCTGTGGCGATATAAATCTCTTCGTTGTCAGAAATTTTACCGATGTAGGGCACTCTGTCTAGGGTGATTAAATCCTGTGCTGCCCAGCGGTAAGGGATTGTTTTGATGCCGAGCAGATTTCCTGCGAAAAGCTCCAAATTCTCATAATGTCCTATCGTACAGATGCCCTGGCCTGTCTTATGGTTGTCTCCCCCGACAATGACCAGATTCCTGCCTTCCCACTCTACTGCACGAAGAGAACGGGTGGGTTCGCTTGCACTTAGATACATTCCACCCTCAAAATCCGTTTCAGGCTGGATCGCCAGACAGTAGGAACGTTCAGCATGCAGCCGCGAGAAATATAGTGCTCCTCCATCGTAGAATGGGAAATGAGAAGCTGAAACGGCGTAGCGGCAGGTGATCCGATGCTCGTCCTTTTCAGTAAAAAGCGTAAGCTTATCGTTCTTCTCCACCTTATCCGCCATCATCGTATGCTCATAGATTACGCCACCTTTATCCTGAATGACCTTCAGTAGCCCCTTCAGATATTGCAGCGGGTGAAAGCGGGCTTGTTCTGGTAATTTAATGGCACCACTCGCCATCAGAGGGATAGAGACGTTATCTAGCCATTCTCCGGGCAGACCCAATTGTTCATAGGCTTTATACTCTTCCTCCAGTTGTTTAAGCGTTTTATGATCTTCAGCATCCGCGTACAGAAAAGCCGCCTCATGTTTCATGCCGCAGGATACTTCAAGTTCCTCAGCCGTATTCTGGATCCAATTCATAGCCTCGCTATTCGAGCGATAATAGAGCCGGGCTTGCTCCTGCCCAAAATGCTTTATCAAATGATGATAGATTAACCCGTGCTGTGCTGAGATTTTTGCACTGGTAAAACCCGTAGTGCCACTCAGAATTTCCCCGGCTTCCAAGAGTGTGACTTTGTAGCCTGCGTTGCTGAGGAGATAGGCTGTTGTAATGCCTGTAATTCCACCGCCTACCACTGCCACATCTGTAGAAATATCTTCAGCCAGCTTTGGAAAAGCCGGTAAATCCGTGGTATCTCTCCATAATGATTCCGGAAATTGTGGAAGACTTTGCGTTATCTTACGGTTTGGGTCCATCTATTATCCCTCCATCTTTACAATCTTCATCTCATTTATTACCACAGTCCTGTGAAAAGAAACTTCCCATTCCATCGTGCTGTGCATGAATTCAGAGAAACAGTGCCAAAATAAGGTGGAAACTGGGACGTAAAGGATAAATAGGAGGGATGATGTTCCATGTCAGTTCAACAGGATAAGGACAATATTTCTCTGGAATGGATCAAAGATCAGCTGAACGGGTTCGCGGATTTAATCGATAAAACAAGCGTTGCCCCTTTTGGGCAAATCAACCTGCTATATATCAAAAGTGTTACAGATGCGCAGACACTCAGCCGCCACGTGATTGCGCCGTTTTATGAAATGGAGAGTATTAGCGCTTATCAGGATTACATTATGACTTATCCGGGCACTGAAGAGGCGACTACGAGAGAGAAGGCGATCGACCTTTTGCTCAGTGGTTATGTGCTTCTGGGTATAAAAGATATGATATATTTCTTCGATGCTATGAGTACGGAGAGCAGCGGTGTTAGTGAAACGTCTGCCGAAAGTATTTCACAGGGGCCGTCAGATGCACTGACAGAGGATATAGCGATTAATTTGAACATGATTCGGCGGCGTTATAAATCGACTAATCTCAAAATGGAGACCATGGTCATCGGCGATGTCTCTAAAACAAAGATAGCTATTTTATACGATGACAGTCGTGTTGACCATAACGTTTTAAAAGAATTAAGGGAGAAGATGGGAACGCTAAAGGTTGATATTTTGCAGGCTACAGGAGAGCTTGAGAAGTTTATAAGCAGTGACAAATTAAGAATACTCCCTAAGTCCATCATCACCGAAAGACCGGATAGAGTGGTGTTTAATTTGTCTGAAGGAAAAGTAGCGATAGTGCTGGATACAACCGGTTATGCGATAGTGCTGCCTTCTATTTTTAATGATTTCTTTACATCCATGGATGATAAAATACAATTTCCTATCGTGGGGCGATTCCTAAAGCTGCTTCGGATTATCGGTGTGTGCATGACGTTGTGGCTGCCTGCGCTCTATGTAACACTCACCTCGTATAACCCAGAGATTATTCGTGTGCAGATTGCCTTGCTTATTGCGGGCAGTCGTGCGACTGTGCCTTATCCTTCTTTTGTGGAAGTGCTTTTAATGCTCATGATGATGGAGTTTCTGACTGAGGCGAGCTTACGGCTCCCCAAGGCAATTGGTCCAACGGCCACGACGGTAGGGGGGCTTATCTTGGGGCAGGCAGCGACGGCAGCAGGACTTGTAGGAAATATCATGATCATATTGGTTTCTGCTGTTGCGATATCTAATTTTCTAATTCCGCTGAATATGATGAGCTTGTCCATACGAGTGCTGAAGTATATTTTTCTAATTGCCGCAGCTTTTTTAGGATTGGTTGGGGTAGTAGTCTGTGTCGTGGGATTCGCAATGTATTTATGCAAACAGCGTACCTTTGGACAACCTTATTTCAGATTGTTTTTTCTCGATAATCTCGGCAAGAAGAAGGGTGGAGAGCATTGATGGCCAAAAGCCGTTATTTCTACTGTCTTTTTCTGATGAACAGCCTGATCAACATCATTAATTTTGTTCCAAGGGAACTTATAGACAGACGTTTTGGTGGCGCTTTGATGTCCATACTAATCGGAACGATTTTGGGCACTTTGTTTGTCTATATATTTACTGTACTGATTGCTAAATTCCCCGGCAAGGGGTTCCCGGAAATATTTTACTCTTTGCTTCCTAAGAAGTTATCCAGAATCTTACTGGTCCTTTTTGCTGGCTTATGGTGTGTGGCCGGGGGAGTTACATTGCTTTCTTTTGTAGATATTACGCTGCGGTTTATCAGTCCGGATTCGAGTCCTTATACGGTTGTGATCAGTTTTTTAGTCTTGGTCTGCATCTGCTGTCGCTTCGATTCTCTATCACTCTTGTATGGGCTTGAAATCATTCTCAGCGTATCCTTACCTTTAATTATTTATGGCCTCGTAAAAGCATTGACCAATCCGGACTTTAATTGGGATTCTGTTCTGCAGGTCACTACATACTTCTGGCATAAGCCGGACCTAATGAGCCTTGCGGCGGCTACCTTTTCGTTTAGCGGTTACTTAAACCTGGCCATATTTAATCGGGTATTTCATGGGCTGAAGCTGAAGCATGTCTGGATTTTAGGGGTGGAGGGTCTTTTCGTATTACTCTTGACTTTTTTAGTTCCCATCGGCTATTTCGGAACCGTTGCTATTGATAGGCATGTGTATACATGGTTCTCGACGGCCGACAGTATTCGGATGGAATCCTTTATTATTGAACGGATGCTGTTTATTTTTTATTTTGCCTATTTAAGTTTATCTCTGGTGAGTGTAATCGTTCATTGGCATGGAGGTTTAGAGCTTTTTAAAGGTGCTCTTTCATCTGCAAAAAAACAGTCCCCAAAAGCAGAGCGCTGGAAAGAGTGGGGGATCCTAGGCTTGTTTAGTGCGATGGTTCTGTCCTTAATGGGGCAGGATCAGTATCAACTTAATATGTTTGGTGCCTGGTTTCTGCAAATTCGCTGGTTTGGTGAGATGTTCATCATCGCTCTGTTGTTTTATTGTTATCGCAAAGCTAGGAGGGGGAAGCTATGAGAAGAGTACTTGCTGGAATTGGAATTACCTTGCTCCTTCTTCTTCCCGGTTGTGACTTCAAGGAGATTGATTTGCGGATTTTCGTGTTAGCGATCGGCGTTGACCAAGGTACAGAAGCAGGGAATTTTAAGATTAGCTTGAAGCTTGCCATCCCTCAGGGGGATGTTACTAAGATTGATGAGAAGATGCAAATCTTGACTGAGGAGTCTCCAAGCATTTCGGAAGCCCTTCGTAGAATGAAATCCAGAGTGGAAAAGGAGCTTGATTACTCCCATTGTAAATCAATTGTTTTGGGGGAAGGGGTTGCCCGTGAAGATATTCTCCATGTTATGGATTGGGCTGTGCGACGTAGAGATATCCAGCTTATTGTCAATTTTGCAATAGGGCGTCCGGAAGCACTTCAAGTGCTGAAGGTAAGACCCGAATCGGAGCGGATCCCATCGAATTCTCTTATTCTGGCTATGAGTGGACAAGGCACAGAGTCTCCATTTATTTCTAGTGTGTATTCCTTTCAGCTGATGAGAAATATCTTTGAGGAGGGGATTGATCCAATCCTGCCGATTATTGAGGCCAAAGGGGATAAGGAGTTTTTAATTGATAAAATTGCTCTGCTGAATAATGAGAAAATCAAAATGGTTCTTACGCCAAATGAGACCCGGCTATATAATCTGCTGTCACGCCCGAATCTGCGGACTAACTTACCCGCCCATTCCGAGGGAATTATGTTTCAATATTACACAGAGAGGTCATCCTCGCACTATAAAATTGTAACACCAGAGCATGGGAAAGCTACTATTCGTTATCATATTAAGATAAAAGGTATTCTCGAAGAGAGTAGTAGCCCAGATCTGGTGACACATCACATGTTGAAGAAGATCCAGGAAGCCGGGGAAAAGGAATTGGAAGCGGATATCTTAGCATTGCTGACCAAAATACAAGCCAGTGGCTTAGATCCCTTGGGTTGGGGGCTGCATTATGGAGCAAGGCATTTTAATAACGATACGGAAATGAAAGTGTGGAAGGAGCTCTATTCTAAACTTGATTTCCAAGTGAAGGCTGATGTAAACATTAAATATTCAGGAATGATTAGGTAGCTTGTAAAGTAACATGTGGATAAAAATGGGATTGACGTTCCCATTCACAAGATTTATACTTGATCTAAAAATAAGTTAGAGGATGATAGGAATGAAAAGTCTAAATTTGACCTCCCAACGTCAAGCCGTTTACGATATCGTCCTTAATTCACATGACCATCCTACTGCTGCGGAAGTAATGAATCGGCTAGTAGAGCAGGGACATAGCTTAGCATACGGTACGGTATATAACTCTCTGCGTTATCTTTCAGATAAACAAATGATTCGTGAGCTTAAGCTTGGTGAAGCTGCCAGCAGATATGACGCACGTATGGATGATCACCAGCATATCATTTGTGAAGTTTGTGGAGCAGTGGATGAGGTTATGAATCAAGTTCCGCGTGAATGGATGAATACAGTGGCCAAGGATACCGGTTATACCATTGGTCATGCTCATGTAGTATTCGGGGGCGTCTGCCCAAACTGTAAGAACAAAAAGAATAATTAGGATAGAGGTGCCGGAGCCTGTGCTGCGGTAATAATATGTATATCCGGAGAGACCGCTTTCATTGAGGCGGCCTTTTTTGTTGCATTTATATGACAATTCTCAAAAAAAATGAGAAAAACAAAGAAAGATAGGAGGAAAATCGGTTCCTAAAACAGATTTTAAATTATATATTAAGTCTGGTAAATGTATCCTTGCCTAAGACTCAGATGAGAGAGAGATGATGACGTCTATGAAAAAAAATGCGGGTATGACTATCCGTACCAAGTTAATTCTTACATACCTAATAATACTGCTGCTGCCCAGTATTATAATAGGCTGGCGAACCTATCAAGCTGCCAGCCAGGAAGTGGAAGATCAACTGGTGAACAATGCTACCGAAAGTGTGTTGGCCGTAAATGAAATCATTAACTCTAATATTCAATCCAAAATAGATGCGATTTCTTATTTTGCCGCGGAGTTTTCATCTGAGGGGATCAACAGTGAGGGATCTGGGGGAACTTCCTCTGCTGTAAAAGCCAGATTGAAGGAATATGTAGCGCTGCATCCCGATGTACTGGACATTTATGTGGGTACAAGCAGTGGCAAGGCTATTCATGCTTTAGATGCTAAGCTGCCAGAGGGTTATGATCCAAGGCAGGAAAGCGCCTATATTAATTCTCTGAAGCAAGGAAAAGGGGCAGTGATTTCTCCGGCTTTTCAAACCGTAAATAAGGAAACCGCGATTGCGATATCGACGGTTCTTAAGGGCGGTGATGGGGTGATCACAATGAATCTTAACCTGTCTACATTAGCAGAGCTGACCTCAATTAAGGTAGGCAAGGAAGGTTATATCCTCATCGTTGATAACAGCAAGAAGTTTCTAGTTCATCCTACAGAAGCTATCGGGCAGGAATCGTCTGATGATTTTGTTAAGAAAATGTTCGATAAAGAACAAGGGGTCTTCGATTATGTCTTCAAGGATACGTCCAAAAAGATGACCTTTATGGTCAATGAACTGACGGGTTGGAGAATCGGAGGTACGATCAGCATTGACGAGGTTAACTCAGCAACTAGTGGAATCCGCGATACAGCTCTGCTTGTTATTGTAGTTTCCGTTCTGGTTGCGCTGGTTGTGATCTATTTTAATATTCAATCGATTTTGAGACCGCTTTTCCGGCTGCGGAAAGCAACTGCGGTGATAGCCAAAGGTGATCTGTCGGAAGACATGGGTGTTTTCCGTAAAGATGAAATAGGGCTGCTGGCAGAGAATTTTCAATTAATGGTTATCAGCTTGCGCGAGATGATCATTGGCGTGCAGGAGATGACAAGCAATGTCTCCTCCTCAGCGGAAGAACTGACGGCTAGTGCGGATCAGACTGCCCAAACGATTGAGCAGGTGACCATAGCGATTCAGGACGTAGCGGCAGGGACGGAGCGACAGGTGGTTAGTGTACGAAAAGGAATGGAGAGCACTGCCGCTACAGCTAGCGAGGTCGAGCAGATTTCCACATATATGGAGCAAGTATCCACAATGATGGACAAGACTTCACTCTCAGCATCAGAAGGCAATGATTCGGTTATCAGCGTGGTGGACAAAATCAATGGTATCCATGAAACGGTCGGAGAGCTGGGCAGTGTAATTGACAAGCTGAATGAAAGAACCAGTCAAATTGAGGGCATTGTTGGTGTCATCACCGGGATTGCCCGCCAGACCAACCTGCTGGCCCTCAATGCTTCCATTGAGGCAGCCAGAGCCGGGGAACAAGGGCGTGGATTTGCGGTGGTTGCTGCCGAGGTGCGTAAGCTGGCAGAGGAATCAGAGAGATCCGCACATTTGATTGCCGAACAGATTACCGCTATTAATAGTGAAATGCTGCTGGTAACTCATACGATGGAAGACACCAGACAGCGCGTATCCGAAGGTATTGAGGCTGTGGATACTTCCGGACGTTCTTTCTCCCGTATCCGAAGAGCAGTAAAGAGTGCCGCGGAGAAGATTGAAGCCATGGGTGGGGTTGTGCAGACTTTATTGGTGGAATCTAATGATATGGAGAAGGCTATTGGGGAAATTCGCGGCATATCGGAAGAGGCGGCTGTGAATACGGAAACTATCGCAACTGCCGCACAAGAGCAGCTTGCTTCTGTAGAGGAGATGGCATCCTCGTCTACCGACCTTAGCCATCTTGCAGAAGAACTGCAGAAGCTGGCGAGCCGCTTTAAGATAAACGCTTCTGGTAATAAGAATGATTTCTGATAGGAGAACCGTGCTTTTTATCTTCCCTTTTGAACTCCTTTGCAAGTATACTGATAAACAATAATGTTAGGTTAGGCAATGGAGAGAGGAGAGATAATAGGAAATGGCAGAGCAATTAAAAGGGATCACTGTCGCCTTGGCGGGTCCGCGCAAATCGGAAGAAATGGCCAAGCTGGTTCAGAATATGGGGGGGACGGCAGTAGGCCGGCCTGCTCAAGGGACTGTATTTCTTGATGACGAGGCCTTGCAGGAAGGTTTGAATGCATGGATCAATCAGCCTCCCTACTTGGCGATCCTGACTACAGGGATGGGACTTGATGCTCTCTTCGATATGGCTGAGCGAATGGGGATCGAAGAACGTTTCTTAGAAGTACTTTCTGGTTCTATTATTGCCGCACGGGGTTATAAGACAGTGAATGCTTTGAAAAAAAGAGGACTTACGCCGGAGGTTCGTGACGACGACGGAAGTACAATCGGATTGATTCGTGGGCTTCAATCCCTGAATTTGCAGGGGAAAGAAGTCGTTCTTCAGCTGCACGGCGATCCAGCTCCTCATATGCTTGCATGGCTGCAGGAGGCTGGGGCTACTACCCGCCAAGTGCTGCCGTATCGCCATACCCCACCTGAGCCGGGCGAACTGGAAAGATTGCTTCTAGAAATCATATCAGGCAAAATTGATGCCGTGGCTTTTACAAGTGCACCACAGTTTCGTTTCCTCTGTCAATTTGCCCGGGAACAGGGAAAGCTGGAAGAAATGCTGAAGTCTTTCGAGGATAAAGTGCTTGCTGTTTCTGTAGGACGGATTACCTCTGAGGCGCTTAAAGAAGAGGGCGTACAGCGTATCATTATGCCTGAGCATGAACGGATGGGAAGCATGATTGTAGAGCTAGGCAAATATGTGGCGGCGAATCGCTAAGTCACAAGTTGCGTCAGCTTTACACGAATGACGTTTTCGCACAGAAGCATTCCCGCCTGTTATCATGGCCGGGGATGCTTTTTTACCCGGAAAAATAAGCCCAAAGAGCAATATACCTGCCATCTGCATGGACATTCGCGGCAGTTTTCCTTAGAATATAGGCAACATGTGACGAATAATAACAACGAATAAGGAGGAGGATCCCATGGACAAGAGAAAATGTCTATTACTTGGTGATTACACCCATCCCCGGTTTCATCCACTTCAAGGAGTGGACCAACAAATTAGTGAGATCTTAAATGATTTATTAACCGTGCAATGTTCAGAAAATAAAAAATTAATGCGCATTGAGCATTTAGCAAGTTATGACCTATGTATTGCTTACAATGAATTGTGGAACGAAACAGTCTCCCCTCAACAAACGGCTGGTTTGCTTAGCTATGTAAGTGGAGGAGGCGGACTCATTGTTCTTCATACGGGAGCTTCGCTGACGAAACGTAACGAGCTTGCACAGCTAATCGGGGGTCGATTTAACGGACACACAGCTTACGAACCCCTGAACTTCAAAGTGCTAGAGCATGACATCACCGAAGGTGTGGAAGATTTCCAATTGGATGAGGAGCCCTATCATTTTGAATTTGACCCGTTCACAGAACGGACTATTCTACTTCAATATGAATCTGAGGGGCAATGGATTCCAGCTGCATGGTGCCATAGCTATGGTTTAGGACGAGTAGTATTCCTTATGCCTGGTCATCATGAACCCTCCTTCCGTCATCCGGCACTACGTAAACTAATTCTACAGGCGGCTACTTGGGCTGCCCGTATTCCGGTCACTAACTAAGCAATGTTGTGTTTTTTTTGAAATACGTACACAGTGGGGTATACTTTAATCATAAACTCCGTTATGTAATGAAACGGAATCTTTGGGAGGAAAGTGCCATGAGTGATTTGTTTAAAAAAGCGATCTCTTTAGGAGTGGGCCTCACCATTGTCAGTAAGGAAAAAGTAGAGAAGGTTGTTGAAGAACTAGTGAAACGCGGGGAGCTTGCTCCTTCGGAATCTAGGGCTCTCGTCGATCGGCTAATTGAACGTGGTGAGGAAGAACGAGGCATGTTCAAATCTGCTGTACAAGAGCAAGTACAACGCGTGCTGAAGGAAATGAATGTGCCTGTACAAAACGATATTGCCGAGCTGGAAGGGCGAATTGCAGTATTGGAGCGCCGGTTGGCCGAGCTAGAGGGAATTTCCCATCTAGAGGGAACATCGGCGGAAACGCGTTCGGACTAAATGGCTGTACGCATTAGACATGCCGGACGTTACCGGGCAATTGCCATGGCGCTTATGCGCCATGGTTTTGGCTATATGGTGGAAGAGCTGGGGCTCTATCACTTACTATCCCTTCCACGTCGTCTTGTAACGCAGGAAGCACACGCAAGCCTTACGCTCGGGGAGCGGATTCGGCTGGTGCTGGAGGATTTGGGTCCAACCTTTATTAAGCTGGGACAACTCGCCAGTACCCGTTCAGATCTGCTGCCTGATTCTATTATTCAGGAATTGGTAAAACTACAGGATAATGTGCCTCCTTTTCCTGTCGACCGCGTGCGCGCGATCATTGAGCAGGAACTGGACCAGCATATGGATGAAATCTTTAATTCTTTTGAGGATACGCCACTTGCTGCGGCATCCATCGGTCAGGTGCATAGGGCTGTGCTCCACAGTGGACAAGTCGTAGCTGTTAAAGTTCAACGTCCTGGTATTCTGCGAACGATGAGCAGGGATTTGGAAATTCTCAAAGATTTAAGCACGCTTGCTGAAAAGCGGCTCGCTTGGGCGAGGCAATATCAGCTGTGCCGTATGGTAGAGGAGTTCTCGAAATCGCTGCTTGGCGAGCTGGATTACAGCCAAGAGGGGCGTAATGCAGAGAAAATCGATCAGCAGATGGATTATGAGGGAGTGTACATCCCGGATATCTATTGGGACTATACGTCAACACGAGTGCTGACGATGGAATATGTGGTAGGGACAACACTGAGTCGTCGCGATGAGTTGCTGAGTAAAGGCGTTAAGCTTAAAGCCATTGCTCAGCAACTTGTGGAGATGATGCTTAGACAAATCTTCATTCATGGTTTTTTCCATGCTGATCCTCATCCGGGCAATGTTATACGGATGGGTGATGGAAAGCTGGCTTTGATTGATTTTGGCATGATGGGTCGGCTGAATGAGGAGATGAAGGAGCAGCTGTCTGCACTTATTATCGCTCTGATGCGCAAAAATACGGATGCAATGGTCCGGGCAATTTTGCGTCTTGGAGTCATTCCCGAGGATGCTGATCGAAGTGCGCTGCATGATGATATGGATCGGCTGCGGGATGAATATTATGATGTTCCATTTAGCAAAATGAGTATAGGCAAAGCCCTGAATGATCTGTTCGGCATAGCGCGAAAACACCGTCTAGTGCTGCCGCCGGATTTGACGATGTTAGGGAAGACAATGCTCACGCTGGAGGGAGTCATCAGCAACTTAGATCCAACCATCAGTATTTTGGAGATGGCGGAACCCTTTGGGCGGGAACTTGTGAAGCAGCGCTTTAGCGGCAGTCGATTGCAGCGTAAGTTCCTGGGAGGCGTAGCAGACTTAACAGAGAGTCTGCTGGAGCTTCCTGGGCAGGCAAAGCAGTTATCCGCGCTGATCAGTAAGGGGAAGATAAAGGTGGAGATTGTGGCACCTGAGATGCAGAATCTGGAGCGTAAGCTGGACCGGGTAGGTAACCGTTTAGCTTTCAGTATTGTGATGCTCGCGTTTAGCATCATCATGACAGGACTCATTATTGGTACTGCGATGCGTGGACAGCCCTCAGTGTTATGGAATTTCCCTACAGTGGAGGTTGGCAGCGTAGTGGCACTTCTGATGTTCTTGTGGCTGATCTATGCGATTTTTAAATCGGGAAGGTTCTAGCTTAAGGGATTTGAATAATTATTCTTCAGCAGTTTCACACAAATGCCTTTCTATCAAGTACAATATAAAAGATAACTTTCTAAGCTTAACTTTACTTCTATTGTATAAAGTGGAATGGAACGCAAATGGAGTGCCGTCTTAACGTCCGGTGGATCGCTGCTGCCCAGAAACCGAACTTTGACCGCACTCTTTTAACGGGTCAAGGGATACATGGGACGGAAGGATGCCGGTGACGGTGTTCTTCCGCTTTTGTTTGAATATAGCTGAATCTGAAGCATATGCCCCAGAACAGGACAGCCTATGCAGGCTGCCTCATACAGGGCTTTTGAAGACGGAAGTTAAGAAAGAGATGTAATCAAATTAAACCGAGAAAATAGTGAGGTGGAGAATTTGCCGGGATTTAAAGATTTAGGAGTTTCAGAATTACTGTGTACATTGCTTCAAAGTCAAGGCATTGTTAAACCTACGCCAGTGCAACAGGAAGCCATTCCGCCATTGGTGCAGGGATTGGACGTAATAGCTAGAGCGAAGACAGGTACAGGGAAGACTTTGGCCTTTTTGCTGCCAATTATGGACAAGATCCATACGGAGCGGGCTTATCCTCAGGCGCTGATTATGGCTCCAACACGTGAGCTGGCTTTGCAGATTACAGAAGAGGCACGCAAGCTGGCGCGTCATACGGATATCAAAATATTGGCGGTTTACGGGGGTCAGGATGTAGAGAAGCAACTGCGCAAACTGGAAGGCGGCAGACATCTTATCATCGGTACACCGGGCAGACTTTTGGATCATATGCGCCGGGAAACGCTGGATCTTAGCGGTGTAAAAATGCTCGTTCTGGACGAAGCCGATCAAATGCTGCACATGGGCTTCTTGGAGGATGTTGAGACTATCATTACGGCTGTGCCTTATCGCCGTCAGACTATGTTGTTCTCCGCGACAATGCCTGATCCGATTAAACGTCTCGCTGCTAATTACATGAAAGAGCCACTGGATATCATCATTAAGAGTGGTTCTCCGATTCCGCTGGATAATATCAAACAGCAAGTAGTGGAATGCTCGGACCGTAATAAAGAAGAAGCGCTCAAATCCCTCATTGAACGGGATCGTCCTTACTTGGCAATTATTTTCTGCCGGACGAAACGGCGGGTATCCAATCTGAACGAAGCGCTGCAAGCAGCCGGTTATGAATGTGACGAGCTGCACGGTGATTTGTCCCAAGGTAAACGTGAAGGCGTGATGAAAAGATTCCGTGATGCGAAGCTGCAGCTGCTTGTAGCGACAGACGTAGCAGCTCGGGGTCTGGATGTTGAAGGTATCACTCACATCTTTAACTATGATATGCCGCTTGATGTGGATAGCTATATTCACCGGATCGGCCGGACTGGCCGTGCTGGAGGTAAAGGGCTTGCGATTACTTTCGTATCTCCACGTGATCAAGAGGGTCTGGATTTGATCGAGCATGGCATCTCGCAGCGGCTGGATCGCCGCCGTTACGAGAAGGATGAATTCGGCGTTGGCGAATTCATCCCTGTGCAAGGCGGCGGACGCCACGGCGGTCGCCAAAGCGGCGGCGCTGAAGCAGCGCGCACGGGCCGCGGGCCGAAGACCGGCGGCTCTGGCCGCGGAGGAGCTCCGCGCGGCGAAGGCGGAGCGCGGCAAGGTGGCCGTGGCCGCGGTAAAGAAGCAGGCGGCTGGGGCGCGCCTGCAGAAGGTCGCCGCGGTCGTTCCGATGCGGCGGCGGGCAAGCGTGGCGGCAGCGGCTATGACGCTGCTGCTCCTAAGGGCGGCGGCAAGGCTGCCGGCGTAGTGCGAGTAGGCGGCGGCTATGGCGCCTTCGCCTCCCGAGGCGAAGCGTCTGCCAGCGGTAACGCGGCAACGCCTAGTGCCGGTTCGCGCGGTGCGAACCGGAAGGGCGGACCAAGCACTGGCTACAGTGAGAACGTAGCTAGAGGTGCGGACGGCGGTGCCTACACTGGAGGCACTCCACGTGGCGGCTTAGGCAGCGGCTACGGTGCAGGCCCGTCTAGAGGCGGCAAAGGTGGTAAAGGCAGCAAAGGCGGATACGCCGGTGCCAAGGGTGGCGCTGCTGGCAAAGGCGGCCGCAACAGCGGCGGCGGATCTTCACGCGGTGGCCGTAGCAATGGATCCGGTGGCTTTAAAAGCGGCGGTCGCGGCACTTCCAGATAAAGTTAGTAGAGTTTTATAGATGAAACTTGTTACCATAGGGTAGTTAGCGCTGAAGCTAATGACCTATGGTAACCTTTATTTTATAGCGTGGAACATATTGATTTTTATATTAAAAATAGGTTCTTAGTGAAACATTTATGAAGGAAAGCCTGTCTAATAGATAAATAGAATGTTCGGCTTCGAGGAGGAAGAACTTACAGATGTCAAAAAAATTTAAAATTATAATCTTGTTAATTGTCGTTATTGCTGTCGGTTGGGGAATAGGAAAGTACACGTCTCCTTCTGCTTCGGAGAGTAACGGTTCAAATATAAATGTGGGGGATAATCTTCAAGGTGAGCCTGGGGAGACGGGGGAAAGTGATGGAGGGGGGATTACAGACCCGGCAGTAGCTGATCCATCGGATACACCAGATCCATCAGAACCCTCTAGTCCGCCTGAATCAGGCGGTGATAATGCAGGTAGTGTTCCAGATCCTATATCTGCAGAGCCTGATAGTATTACAGTGATGGTAAATAAGCAGTATGGTTTGCCTGATAATTATAAACCAACGGATCTTGTCTATCCTGATGTCCGGTTTACCTTCAAAGAGAAAATCGAAAAGCGTATGATGCGCAGCGAAGCCGCTAAAGCCTTGGAGAAGATGTTCGCAGGTGCAGAGGAAGACGGAATTTATTTAGCAGGCGTTTCTGCCTACCGCTCACAGGCAACCCAGACGACTTTGTATAACCGTTATGTGGAGAGAGATGGGGAAGAAAAAGCCCGTACTTACAGTGCAGTCCCTGGCTATAGCGAGCATCAGACCGGGCTGGCTATTGATGTCTCGGGAAGTGATGGCAAGTGTGCCGCCGAGAGTTGTTTTGGTGGGACGAAGGAAGCCGAGTGGTTGGCCAAGCATGTAGGGGAATATGGTTTTATCATCAGATATCCTGAAGGTAAGCAAGACATTACCGGATATAAGTACGAGCCTTGGCATATCCGTTATGTAGGTAAGGACATTGCTGCCTATATCAATGAGAAGGATATTACGTTGGAAGAATATTATGACGCAATTCCGGTATCGAAATAACACAGACGCAGAGGGCAGTCCTATGAAATTTGTAGGGCTGCTTTTTTCTATGGCAATAAAAAAAGTTCAGAAGTTGCATTCCCTTACAGTTCGGGTAAGATACGTAGTGTAGTCTAAGTAAAAGGAAAGAAGGGGAATAAAGATGTCGATCTACAATTTTGCCGGCGTTACACCTTCGGGTAAAGAAGTGCCGTTTGCGGAGTATGAAGGTAAGGTGCTGCTGATTGCTAATACGGCTAGTAAGTGCGGACTTACGCCACAGTATGGAGATCTTCAGAAACTATACGAACAGTATAGCGATCAAGGACTTGTAGTATTAGGATTCCCCTGCAACCAGTTTGCGGGCCAGGAGCCAGGTACGAGTGAAGAGGCTGAGGAATTCTGTCAGATTAATTATGGAGTTACCTTTCCGGTATTCGCCAAAGTTGATGTTAATGGACCGGATGCCAGCCCGCTTTTCAATTATTTGAAGGAGCAGCAGCCTGGTGCTGGGGACAGCAGCGACATTAGCTGGAATTTCACGAAATTTCTAATTGATCGCAGCGGCAATGTAGTGGCTCGTGTGGAGCCCAAAGAATCGCCGGAAACGATGAAACAACATATTGAGTCACTACTGTAGATCCATTATGGGGTCAGTTGCAGAGTGATCTTCCAAGTATCCCTTCGACTCGGTTTCGACCGATGCTCGCGGGGATTTTCTTTTTTTAAAGGATTAATGGAGATTGCCTTGAATTTTTATTGTGATAAATTATACTTGACGCTTTAAAAAGACGATGTATCCTTTGAAGAGAATATAGCAACTGAGCGAACATGCATAAAAAAGCGGAGTACAGCAGGATAATAACGGCAGGAGGGTTTTATACAAGCATGAAGTTAATTACAGAGGTAGCAGCACAAGCAGGAATCGACGAGCAGCATCTGGAACTATACGGCAAATATAAAAGCAAACTCTCACCTTCCTTATGGGAGGATATGAAAAACAAGCCAGATGGCAAGCTGGTTCTGGTCACTGCGGTGAATCCGACCCCTGCTGGCGAGGGTAAGACCTTAACAACCATCGGGTTGGCGCAGGCAATGAATGCAGCAGGAGTGAAGACCGTGGCTGCTTTACGTGAGCCCTCGCTTGGGCCTTGCTTAGGGATGAAGGGCGGCGCAACAGGCGGCGGGAAGTCGCAGATTGTTCCGGCTGATGAGATTAATTTGCACTTTACCGGTGACATTCATGCGGTAACTTCTGCGCATAATTTATTGTCCGCAATGATTGACAATCATATCTTCCAAGGCAATGAGCTGGGACTGGATCCGCAGCGTATCGTTTGGAAACGTGTCATGGATATGAACGACCGCAGCCTGCGCAGTATTGTGACTGGGCTCGGGGACGGAAATGGAGCGGTACGGGAAAGTGGCTTTCAGATTACAACGGCTTCTGAGATTATGGCTGTGTTATGCTTATGCGATAACCTTATTGATCTCAAGAAGCGTTTAAACCGTATTCTGATTGGATATGACCAAGAGGGACAACCGGTAACAGCCGAGCAAATCGGGGCCGTTGAAGCGATGACAGCGCTGCTTAAGGAAGCAGTTAAGCCAAACTTGGTACAGACTCTGGAAGGTACGCCTGTTATTGTGCACGGGGGACCGTTTGCGAATATCGCTCATGGCTGCAGCAGTGTTATTGGCACTCGTTATGCCCTTAAGCTGGGAGATGTTGTAGTCACCGAAGCAGGCTTCGGAGCGGATCTTGGTGCAGAGAAATTCATGGATATCAAATGCCAACAGGCCGGGTTAACCCCTTCTGCTGCTGTTCTTGTCGTAACTGTTAAGTCCTTAAAATATAACGGTGGTGTGCCTAAAGGCGAGCTTCTAACCGAGAATCGGACGGCGCTGCGCGCGGGATTGGTGAACTTAGAACGTCATGTAGAGAATCTCGGTAAATTTGGAGTCCCTGTTTTAGTTGCCATAAATCATTTTGAAGGGGACAGTGAGGGCGAGATTAATGATGTACTGGAGGCCTGCCGCAATTTAAACGTGCCGGCTGCGATCTCAAAAGTATGGGCGGAAGGTAGTGCAGGTGGACAGGAGCTGGCTTCTGAACTGAACAAGCTCTTGGACAATAGTGGCCCGAGCCAGTTTGCTCCTCTGTATGAGAAGGATCTCGACATTTCATCCAAAATCAACAAAATTGTCCGTGAGATCTACCGCGGGGCAGAAGTGAACTTTTCCCCGGCGGCTAAGCGGAGTCTGGCGGTTATCGAGCGGCTTGGGCTAAATGATCTTCAAGTATGTTTGGCGAAGACGCCTTATTCCTTCTCCGACCAGCCTAGACTCCTCGGAGCACCGGAAGGCTTTACGATTGGTGTCCGAGATATTACCCTTTCGCTTGGTGCAGGTTTTGCGGTAGTTATTACAGGCAATATCGTTACGATGCCAGGTCTGCCAGCTAAGCCAGCCGCTGAGGGACTATGGATGGATGAGGACGGAGAGATTCACGGTTTGGTGTAAAAGTGTTTTAATAAAAGGCTTCTCCTTGTTGGTATTAGAGGGGAGGCTTTTTTTTATGCTTCCTTTGGATTCCTGCAAATGCGGATCATAATGTACCTCCCACGTGGCAAAGCTAACGGAGTCGCATTCGGCAGCAGTGGCGGAAAAAAACTTAAAATTGTGAACAATATGAGGATATAGGTAAAAAAGACTTGTAATGTGATAAATATCACAATATAATCAGTTTATAAAGTGAAATAAATCACAACTAACCCATTGTTGATCAGATTCCATCATTGATCGGTCATGCAAGTCAAATATATAACCCGATTGTCCATTTGAAGGAGGAAGAAATAATGAAAGTAGCTGTCATTGGATGTACCCATGCCGGAACCGCCGCAATTGTGAATACTGCTCAACTTTACCCGGATGCCGAGATTACTGTATATGAGCGTAATGATAATATTTCCTTCTTATCCTGTGGGATTGCCTTGTATGTAGGTGGAGTGGTTAAAGACCCAGAGGGGCTATTCTATTCTTCACCAGAAAAGCTTGCAGAGCTTGGCGTAAAGACCAATATGCGTCATGAAGTAACTGCAGTGGATACGAAGTCCAAAACATTGCGTGTACGCAATCTGGAGACAGGCCACGAGTTCGCTGACACCTACGATAAGCTGATTATGACTACAGGTTCATGGCCGATTGTACCGAAGCTTGAAGGATTTGAACTCGAGGGGATTTTACTTTCCAAGAACTATGATCATTCCAACACTATTATAGAAAAAGCTAAACAAGCAAATAAAATCACCGTCGTCGGCGCTGGATATATCGGCGTAGAACTGGTGGAAGCTTTTCAAATGAATGGCAAGCAAGTTACACTAATTGATGGTGAAGATCGCATTCTGAGTAAATACCTGGATCAAGAATTTACTGCACCGATCGAACAATCTTTTCAGGATCATGGGATTAAATTGGCACTGAATGAGAAGGTTAGCTCTTTTGCAGGCAAAGACGGTAAGGTAACAAAGGTTATTACAAGCAAAGGTGAGCATGAGACAGATCTGGTCATTCTCTGCATTGGTTTCCGTCCTAATACTGAACTCTTAAAAGGTCAAGTCGATATGCTGCCCAATGGTGCCATTGTAGTCAATAACTATATGCAGACTAGCTGCCCGGATGTATATGCCGCTGGCGACAGCTGTGCGATTCATTACAACCCTACAGGCAAACACGCCTATATCCCACTGGCAACCAATGCCGTACGGATGGGAACCTTAGTTGCGCGCAACTTGGTAACAGAGACCATTCCTTATATGGGTACACAAGGAACTTCGGGCATTAAGATTTATGAAGACAATATCGCTGCAACAGGGCTTACTGAAGAAGGAGCTAAGGCTGAAGGAATGGACGTAGAAACCGCCATGATTATTGATAACTACCGTCCAGAATTTATGCCCACCTTTGAGCAGGTTCAGTTAAAAGTAGTGTTTGATCGCGCCACACGCCGTATTCTCGGGGCTCAAATTATGTCCAAGATGGATCTGACGCAATCGATCAACACAGTGTCTGTATGTATTCAAAATCATATGACAATCGACCAACTAGCCTTTATCGATTTCTTCTTCCAACCGCATTACAACAAACCTTGGAACTTCCTGAATACAGTAGGTCTTCAAGCGCTGCCGACAACAGTACCAAGCAAAGAGGCTGTAACGGTTTAAAAAGAAACGTTTGTTTCTGAGTGATTTATCGAAGAATTAGACAGCCTTGTAAAGCTAGAGAAGCAGTGATCCATCTGTTACGGGAGGATCACTGCTTTTTTTTGTTAGGTGCATAATGATTAGCTGCATGGGTAGGTGCAATCCAATGGCTTCGGTGATGGTAGCAAGTCAAATGTGCTCGAAAGTTACGAATAAGGTCAACTGAGTCCGATCGTGCTGAGTCATCGCCCCCCGCAGAAGCTTTCGGACTCAGAAGCCGCTAATTAGCAAATAATCGCCTTTTGAGCGTGGTTTCGGACACCGGTGCAGCTATTACATAGAATGAGGTGCAACTAGTGTGTTTTTGGTGCCAATAGCGACTATGGGGTCCGATAGCGAGCCAAATATGCTCGAAAGTTACGAATAGGGTCAACTGAGTCCGATTGTGCTGAGTTTTCACCCTCCGCAGAAGCTTTCGGACTCAGAAGCCGTTAATTAGCAAATAATCGCCTTTTGAGCGTGGTTTCGGACTCCAGTGCAGCTATTGCATAGAATGAGGTGCAACTAGTGTGTTTTTGGTGCCAATAGCGACTATGGGGTCCGATAGCAAGCCAAATGTGCTCGAAAGCTACGAATAGGGTCAACTGAGTCCGATTGTGCTGAGTTTTCACCCTCCGCAGAAGCTTTCGGACTCAGAAGCCGCTATTTAGCAAATAATCGCCGTTTGAGCGTGGTTTCGGGCTCCAGTGCAGCTATTACATAGAATGAGGTGCAACTAGTGTGTTTTTCGTGCCAATAGCGACAATGGGGTCCGATAGCAAGCCAAATGTGCTCGAAAGCTACGAATAGGGTCAACTGAGTCCGATTGTGCTGAGTTTTCACCCTCCGCAGAAGCTTTCGGACTCAGAAGCCGCTATTTAGCAATTAATCACTTTTTGAGTCTGGTTTCGGACTCCAATGCAGCTATTACATAGAATGAGGTACAAATAGAGTGTTTTTCGTGCCAATAGCGACAATGGGGTCCGATAGCAAGCCAAATGTGCTCGAAAGCTACGAATAGGGTCATCTGAGTCCGATGTCCGGTTGTGGGCCAAATGTGCTCGAAAGTTACGATTAGAGTCAATTGAGTCCGATAGCTGCTGCGTACGCTCAAATGTAATCCAACGAAACAAGATATGCTGGCTTAGCCGGTCATACACAAACTTCTATTTGTGCACAGGTCGCAGTAAATTTGACATGTCAGTGAAAACTTTCACTTAGTTTTCTCAAAGTGATAATTATCACGTTAATGTGTTTTACGACACGCTACAATGGTCATAAAGGAACAAATTTGAAGTAAATAGATGAAGGGGATAGGAACCATGGCTTATAGCAAACCGCAGCAAATTGCCGAAGTAACTGTAGAGAACGGCATAAAAAAAGCTCATAATCCGCTAAGTACCGTACTTATTCTGGGCTTTTTGGGAGGAGCGTTTATTGCGCTCGGGTTTTTATTAGATATTCGCGTCATTGCTGGCGCACCACAGGAATGGGGTTCCATTGCTAACTTTATCGGAGCCGCAGTCTTCCCCGTTGGGCTGATCATGGTACTCCTTGCAGGTGGAGAACTGCTGACAGGGAATATGATGGCCGTGCCGCTCGCTTTTATGGCTAAGAAGATTTCTTTCTGGGAAGTTGTGAAGAATCTTTTGCTCATTACGATTAGTAATCTGGCAGGGGCATTATTTGTAGCTTATTTCTTCGGTCATGTGGTGGGTTTAACTTCAGAGGGTGTGTATTTAGAAAAATTGGTGGATATGGCTGGTCATAAAATCGATGCAGAATTCTTTCCGGCATTTGTTTCGGGTATCGGCTGTAACTGGCTCGTTGCGCTGGCCGTATGGCTCTCCTATGGAGCAGATAACTTCAGCGGCAAAATCCTTGGTATTTGGTTTCCAACGATGGCCTTTGTTGCGATCGGATTCCAGCACGTTGTAGCTAACATGTTCCTAATTCCAGCAGCTATTTTTGAAGGTTATTATTCATGGGGGCAATACTTCACTAACTTTGTTCCCGTCTGGCTCGGCAATCTAACGGGTGGGGCAATATTTGTCGCAGCTGCCTATTGGATGGCATACTTGCGTAAAGCACCTACGGCTATTCAATCCGTAGATAGCATGTCCGGCAGCAGTGTCAAGAAACACGCTTAAGCTCGTCTTATAGAGCACTCCATAGAACATTCAAGGTCTGCCTTATTGGTGGCGTTAATGTTTTAGGGGTGCTTTTTGTTATGTAGACACAAAAAAAATCCGCCGTGATATATCCGCGCTCGGGGGAACGAAATCGGATCACGGCGAATTTTGAAGGGGGAGTGTTTCTAGGCTCTATTACCCCGTCTTTCTAAAAGCGAATCAGTTTCTTCTTGTTTAGTTTGCTTTACGGACGACAGCCACGGCTTTAAAATAAGAATAGATATTAGAACTAGAGAGGACTGCGGACGTGAACCCCAAGGGAGACGGGATATTTCATGCGATATGTGCGTTTTATCCTCTAGATTTCATGCGCACTTTATCACGATAAAACGTCAATGTGTATGCTTGCTCATAGCCCTGTTTTGGGATGATACTGGATGAATTAATGACACATATATAACAGGGGATGTACACTACTTATGAAGTTTTTACAGGCATATCCAAAAGAAGTGAAAATATTTCTCATTGCCAGCCTAATTAACGCAACAGGTAGTGCGCTGATGTGGCCGCTCGTTACGATGTATGTATTTGATGAGCTTGGACGCAGCATGTCAGATGCTGGACTGGTGATTCTTATTCAATCGGTTGGTGGGATCGTGGGTCAACTACTCGGGGGCTCACTCTATCATAAGGTAGGCGTGAACCGGCTGATTGTCGGAGCGCTCGCCATGAATGCTTTGGCACTGTTCACCTTGCCGGCAGCTAGTAACAACTGGACGTTATTTATGGTTGCAATGGGACTAGTGGGATTATTTAATTCCTTATCATTACCTGCCATTCAGGCATTTATCGGCTTTCGTTTCACGAAGCAGCGTGGTGAGCTGTTTAATGTTATTTATGTCGCCAATAATATTGGTGTAGCACTGGGGACGGCATTAAGTGGTTTTTTGGCCGATATTTCCTATATGCTAAGCTTTGTAATGAATGGTGTAACCTCGGCGGTATTTGCGGGTTTCTTTTTTATATATCTGAAGAAAATCGGTGGAGAACCTGCGCATGAGGTAATGGGGCATCAGAAGAATGAACCAGAGAAACAATCCACGTGGAAGCTAATGGGGCATACTCGTATTTATCTTTATATGGGGATCGGTTCTTTGTTCCTGCTTCTCGGTAACTCTATCTGGAATACAGGGGTATCTCCGTTCATTATTTCAGAGGGCTGGCCTAAGAAAACTTATGGTTTTCTCTGGACACTGAACGGTATTTTGATTTTTGCAGCTCAGCCATTGGTAACAATGATTAAGCGCTGGTTCGCGTCTACCTCAACGGCGCAAATGACTGCAAGTGCCCTGTTTTATTTGGGTGGCTATGCGTTTCTTTTGTGGATGCCTAATTATCCTGGCTTAGTGCTTGGAATGGTGCTTGCTACACTGGGAGAAATGCTGATTTCTCCAGCGATGCCATCCTTTATCTCGGATCATGCGGGGCGCAGCGCACCGTTTTATTTGGGACTAAGCGGAGGGATTGGTGCAGTCGGGAGAGTCATTGGCCCTTACTTCATGGGCAGACTGTATGATAGCGGTGGTTTGGCACCAACAGCCTGGCTGGCCTGTGCGATGGCGCTGCTGTCGGTAGGGTTTTTCGTCATCCATGCTTTAGTCAATCGTAAAGGCCATTCGTTAGAGCGGTCCGTAGGATAACTATACACAGTGGATTCCAACATCTGCTGTGAATTCTATAGAGGTGCAAGGCAAGGGGTGTACATCTTATGAAACAAATCAACAAGGCAAGGTTAACTATTAGACCCTCAGAGATTAAAGACGTGCGAGAACTGATTGATCTGGACCATCTGATTTGGACAGAGGACACTAGCCCGGGACCTATGTTGTGGCGCTCACAAGAAGATTTCTTACTGAATGCTCCCCCGGGCTCACAGCTCGTCGCGCTGCAAGATGACAAGCTATGTGGATATGTCGGGTTTGGCTGCCCTAGTAGAATGGAGAGCAACCGGCATGTGTGCGAGGTTAATATTGCTGTTCATCCGAACTATCAACGTTTAGGCATCGGCCGGCAGCTCATGGAAGCCATTAAGGGACATGCTGCGGCGCATGCTATTCGTAAGCTTCGCCTGCGTGTATTATCCTGCAATGAATCAGCGATTTCTTTTTACCGGGAATGCGGTTTTGTGGAAGAGGGGCGTCTGCGGGAGGAGTTTTATCTTGGCGGCCGTTATGTAGATGAGATATTTATGAGCTGCATGCTGACAGGAGGAAATGAATATGGAGATCATCTCGCTTAATGTCGGTCGGCCGGTGACGGTGGATTATCGGGGAAAACCTTTGGAGACCGGAATTTATAAAACACCTGTAGAAGGACCAGTTCAGCTACATACCAATGGATTTGTTGGAGATGGCCAGGCAGATCTTAAACATCATGGAGGTCCTGACAAGGCGGTATGCGCCTATCCCATTGAGCACTATCCTTATTGGGAACAGCAGCTGGGAAAGAAACTGGAGTACTCGGCTTTTGGAGAAAATATCACCATCACAGGTCTGCTGGAGACAGAGGTATGTATTGGCGATGTATATGAAATAGGAACCACTTTGCTTCAGGTTAGCCAACCACGATACCCTTGCTTCAAAATCTCACAAAAGCATGGACCCGCAGATCTACCGGCTCAAGTTCTGGATACAAGGTATAGCGGATTTTACTTGCGTGTACTTCGTGAAGGAAAGATTTCAACCGGTGATGCAATTGTCAAAAAAGAAAACGGAGACAGCAATGCGTCCGTGGCGCATGTACTGTATTTAATGCAGGTTGGGCTGCAAGAGAAGGCTGCTCTGGCAGAGCTTGTGGAGCTGGAAGCTCTCTCAGCCGTAGTACGGAACAAGTTTCGAAAACAACTGGGTATGCCAGAGATCTAATCTTGGTCTGCTCAAAAAAAAACCTGGAGGCGTATGCCAGCCAGGTTTTTTTTTGCTTGCGTGTTTGTTTAACTTTGCTTTGCTTGTAACTTAGCCGAGCAGCTGCCACTCACTACGCAATAAACCATATACGGCGTGATTCACGTAGCCATCGGGCAGCTTTTCTGCCTGTCTGATCACACCTTCGAGCACAAAACCAAGCCGTTCAGGAATTGCCCGGCTAGTTACGTTGGCGGTTGCGCAGCGAATTTCTACCCGCTGCAGCTCCATTTCAAGCAGGGCGTAGTCTACTAGAACTCGGCAGGCACTGGTCATATAACCTTTGCCTTCATATCCATCACCAAGCCAATAACCAATCCCTACGGAACGGTTATGCCAGTCAATCTGGTGATACCCAATGACGCCAGCGAGCTCGCCGCGGACCCAAAGTCCAGCAGTGAAGGCGCCATTGTCGGTGCCTTGTTTTATAGCATTTTTAATGAAATTAAGGGTGTGATCCTGTTCCGTAACGGCATCAACCCAAGGAAGCCATTGCCTAAGTCGTTCCCGCGAGCGCTCCACTAACGCGAATATGTGCCTAGCATGCTCAGGCATGAGTGGCTTTAAGATAAGCTCTTCGTCGATGACATAATTAAACAAGTGGTTGCCTCCTTTCGGCACAAGGCCTTATGTATGATTATGGATTTTTTCTTATGATTATCATGCTACTCTATCGCCCGCAGAGAAGTCAAAAGGTCTAAAGATGCTAAAAATTGATCCAGGCCATGTGCCCCCTTTTATTGAACAATCTACAGTTAACGGGTATATTAGTAGGAAACATGTTTATACAAGAAGTAGTGTAACACTACAGAACGAAAGGTTGATAGCTGTGGAGAACCGTACTACCCCCTCCAATTTTATTAAAAATGTTATTACCGAAGACCTCCGTACGGGTAAAGTAAAAGAAGTTGTCACACGCTTTCCGCCGGAGCCGAACGGTTACTTACATATCGGACATGCCAAGGCGATTTGGATTAACTTTACACTGGCGGACGAGTTCGGTGGCAAGACTAACCTAAGATTTGACGACACGAATCCTGCCAAAGAAGATACGGAATATGTGAACTCCATTCAGGAAGATGTAAAGTGGCTGGGCTATGAATGGGAAGAGCTGCGTTTTGCATCGGATTATTTTGAGGAAATGTACAAACGTGCCGAATTATTAATTACTAAAGGCAAAGCTTATGTAGATGACCTCAGCGCGGATGAAATTCGCCAATTGCGGGGAACGCTGACAGAGCCAGGACAGAACAGTCCACATCGTGAGCGCAGCATCGAAGAGAATTTGGATCTGTTCCGCCGTATGCGGGCAGGGGAATTCAAAGATGGTGAGAAGGTTCTTCGTGCCAAGATCGATATGGCATCACCAAATATTAATCTGCGTGATCCTGTCATCTATCGGATTACTCATGCGCATCACCATAATACAGGGGATAAATGGTGCATCTACCCGATGTACACGTTCGCTCATCCACTTGAGGACGCCATTGAAGGAGTAACTCACTCCCTTTGTTCGCTTGAGTTTGAAGATCAACGCCCATTTTATGATTGGGTCGTAGCGGAATGTGAGATGCCTTCTGTTCCGCATCAATATGAATTCGGCCGTCTGAATCTCGCTCAAACCATGACTAGTAAACGTAAGCTGAAGCTGCTGGTAGACGAAAAACATGTGGATGGCTGGGACGATCCGCGGATGCCAACGATCTCCGGCCTGCGCCGCAGAGGATATACGCCGGAAGCGATTCGTAAATTCGTGTACGAAGCAGGGATCTCCAAGAGTCAGGGTCTAGTGGACCTGCAAATGCTGGAGCACTTTATCCGGGAAGACCTTAAGTTAACTGTGCCTCGCACCATGGCTATACTTCGTCCGCTTAAGGTTGTTATCACCAATTATCCGGAAGGCCAAACAGAATGGCTTGAAGCGGAGAATAATACAGAGAATGAAGAAATGGGTGTACGCCAAATTCCGTTCTCTCGTGAGATTTATGTTGAGCGCGACGACTTTATGGAGAATCCGCCCAATAAATATTTCCGCTTGTTCCCCGGCAATGAAGTACGCCTGAAGCATGCTTATTTCATCAAATGTAATGAAGTCATTAAAGATGAGAATGGCGAGGTTGTTGAACTGCATTGTACGTATGATCCGGAAACAAAGAGTGGCAGTGGATTTACAGGCCGTAAGGTAAAAGGTACTCTGCACTGGGTAGAAGCTAGTCAAGCTGTGCCTGCAGAATTCCGTTTATACGAGCCACTGATTTCTGCTGAAGAAGTAGATGAAGCTGCAGAAGTTGAAGGTCTGGATTCCACGGTAGAGAAAGCGGAGCCTAGCTTCTTGGATCAGCTTAATCCTAAATCCATTGAAATCTTACAAGGTTTTGTGGAACCCGCGCTTAAGGACAGTGTGGCTCAGGATAAATTCCAGTTCTTCCGTCATGGCTATTTTAATGTAGATAGCAAATACTCGGCGCCTGGGCATCTCGTATTCAATCTTATCGTTTCACTGAAGAGTTCATTTCAGCCTCCAAAACAAGGCTAACACTTGATTCGTTCAGGTTCTTTATAATAAAACAGGCACAAACGTCCCGTTTAGGTACGTTTGTGCCTGTTTTTTATGTTTTCGCTTATAATATTTCGATGTGAGAGAGTTCTTCCTCATCCTCTGTAGGGGGCCGGTAGCCTCCACGGTTTACAAAGAGCCACATGAAAGTAAAGCCTAGCGTTCCAAACAGTGTCAAGAAGACACCCGCTTGATACATGCTCTGTGCCCCTAGATTTTGATACATCCATCCGCCGAGAACTCCTCCAACAATACCGGCTATACCGCTCCAAGTCAGTGTGTAGAGCGCTTGTCCTGAAGCACGGTAAGGTCTTGGAATAAGAAGCATGGTCAGTTGAGTGCCTACATAGAAGAAACCACCAAATGTTATGCAGTGTAAAATTTGAATGAGCACTACTTGGAGGGCTGTAGTCGCGTCCGCCATGAACCACCATCGTAGTACGAATAAAGCGCTAACCAGCGCAAGCCAGCCGAGCAGAACAGATATTTTACGTTTAAGGAATCGGTCGCAGAGAACAAATACACCCACTTCCAAAATAGAGGAGAGGAATACTGCGAGACCAATCATTCCCTTGGAGCCGCCTAGGTCCGTAATATACAAAGACATGAATGTAGTGTTCATGGTGTTCGGTATGGAAACTAGGATACCAAACAATATGAAACACAAGAAAAAGGGATTATAAATTAGTTTGCTGAAGCCTCTATACGGCATAGGAGCCATGCCAATGGTATGGTTAAGTTTCGGTAATGCAAGAATGGATAACATTGATGCACATAGTAAGCCTGCAAACAGATAGGACAAGATAGATACACCAGCCCAATCAAGGACCAATCCGGCGGCAATTGCAATTAGTGCCCACCCCAATGAACCCCAAAGCCGAAAAGAACGGAAGCGATAGTTAGTTCCGTCAATATAGCTGAGAATCATCGTATTGCTCTGAGCAAATAACGGTCCTTGGAAGAAATAGAACAAAAGAATGGAGATGTAGATCATCTCATATGTATTTGCCCGAAACATAAGCTGGGATAACACTAACGTTCCGATTAACATAAGCAAAACGATTCTCCGGATATTCTGGTATCGGTCAGTCCAGATTGCCCAGAATGGATTTGCAAAGATGGATACTAGCGCACCCATAGAAAATACGGCACCGATCTCTAATTTGTTCATCCCTACATCCAGCAGGTATAGTTGAAAGAAGCTGGAGAAGAGGACCATGGTTCCGTATACAAAAAAATTGAACCATTTTAAAGACGTGAAAGAAGATGGATAGTTAACGCCTTTCCGCAAATGCGTCACTCCTTTCCCACTAGATGTCTTGCATGGATATACTGACCAATATTAGGCCCTTCTATCACTGTAACACGTGTTGAAAAGGGATACAAACTTCCTTTTTTACTTTTTTACATTTTTTTAACGTTTATTTAAATTTGATCCGCTAAGTGACAAAAAACGCATATAACAAGTTTGCAGGTGGCAGAAATGTTAGGCGTTTGCTCTTCCTTACTAGGAATATACCTGAGGATTACCCTATCTACGTTTGTATAAAAGAGAATCAATGGGTTTAACTTCAGTTTACAATTCAGGGCTAGGATAGGGTTAAGCGAAACAGAGATGATACATTCTTCTCGCAGATTCACCAAGAAAAGGGGAGCTTTTGCATGAAAAAATCCGAAGCTAAGGGGAAAACGGCGCTGAAGCCATTCCTCACATTATTAAAAGAAACCAAGCCTTCATACGGCTTATTGGCAATAGCCATTGCACTAAGCATGATCTCGACATTGGTTAGTCTAGTGATCCCAATGTTTACCAAAAATCTGGTGGATGGCTTTTCTTTGGCTTCTGTCAGCAAGCTGCAAATTGCAGGCATAGCGGGTGCTTTTATCGCGCAGACGATCGCCGGGGGAATCTCTATCTATCTGCTGAATTATGTAGGCCAGAAGATGGTTGCAGGTCTTCGTGACCGGTTATGGCGTAAATTTTTAGTGTTGCCAATAGCTTATTACAATGATAATCGGACAGGAGAAAGCGTCAGCCGGATGACGAATGATACAGGGATCATCAAAACGCTGATCTCTGAACATCTGGCCAGCTTATTTACCGGAGTGATTTCCATTGTGGGCTCCATTGCTGTGCTGTTATTTTTAAACTGGAAGATGACGCTTGTTCTGTTCACCGTTCTTCCACTATCTGCGTTGATTTTGGTGCCGCTTGGACGGCAGATGTACAAAATCTCCAAAGGCATGCAGGACGAAACAGCTTCTTTTACCGCCACACTTAGTGGTGTATTGTCAGAGATCCGTCTGGTGAAATCCTCGGGTGCAGAGAAAAAAGAGTACGAAGCAGGCAAAACCGGAATTATGAACCTGCTCTCCTTTGGCATTCGTGAAGGCAAAATCAGCGCTATGATCAGTCCACTTGTCTCTTTTGTCTTTATGATGTTACTTGTGGTCATTATCGGTTATGGCGGAATGCAGGTATCTTCCGGTGCTTTGACAGCTGGAGAGCTGGTAGCCTTTATCCTGTATCTTATTCAGATTATTATGCCGCTTACTCAATTGACCACGTTCTTTACACAGATTCAGAAAGCTAAAGGGGCATCAGAGCGCATTATTGAAACTCTGGCAGCAGAAGAGGAGGTATATGAGGGCCAGGAAGAGGCGAACGGTGCAGAGGGTCCTATCTCGGTAGAAGATCTAAGCTTTGGATATAAAAATGGTGAGAATGTGCTAACCGATGTAAGCTTCCGGATGCTTCCGGGTCAGGTGACGGCTATTGTTGGACCGAGCGGGGGAGGCAAGACTACATTATTTTCACTGCTCGAACGATTCTATGAGCCTCAGAAAGGTATGGTTAAGTTAGGCGATAAACCAGTGTCAACCTTCTCATTACGCTCATGGCGGAAACTGATCGGGTACGTCTCACAGGAAAGCCCATTGTTGGCAGGTACGATTGCTGAGAATTTAACCTATGGATTGGATCGAGACGTTAGCATGGAGGAGATGCGCGCAGCAGCAGCAATGGCTTATGCAGATGGCTTTATCGATGAGCTTCCTGAAGGATATAATACGGATGTTGGTGAGAGAGGTGTGAAGCTCTCGGGTGGACAGCGGCAACGGATTGCTATTGCTAGAGCGCTGCTGCGGAATCCAAAGATTCTTATGCTTGATGAGGCGACCTCCAGTCTGGATAGCCAATCAGAGGCCGTAGTGCAGAAGGCACTGTCCAATTTGATGAAGGGCCGGACTACGATTGTAATTGCGCACCGTTTGGCTACTGTTGTAAATGCTGAGCAGATTATTTTTATGGAAAAGGGCCAGATTACCGGGATGGGAAGACATGAAGAACTGCTGGAAAACCATGAGCTATATCGTGAATTTGCCACCCAGCAGCTGCAGATGAATAACCTTGAGATTCAAGACAATAAAGAGGAGGCTCCAGTGATACATGACAAAAATACTAGTAGCGGACGACGATCCGCACATCCGCGAATTGGTAGAAGTATTTCTGAGAGCTGAGGGGATGGATGACATCTATGGAGCTTCTGATGGACTGGAGGCTCTTCAGATTCTGGAGAGCCATAACATAGACTTAGCCATTATTGATGTGATGATGCCCAATTTGGATGGCTGGGAGCTGTGCCGGAAGATGCGCCAAACCTATGATTTTCCGATATTGATGCTGACGGCTAAGGGAGAGACCTCACAAATTGTGAAGGGCTTTGAGCTGGGAAGTGATGACTATCTCGTCAAACCCTTTGAGCCAGTGGTGCTTATTGCGCGAGTAAAGGCGCTGCTCAAACGCTACCAAATCTCTGCTGCACAAAGTGTGGGGATTGGCCGGCTGCGAATGAATCGTAAAACCTACGAGGTATCCTCAGAGTATGGAGAAGTCACTTTGCCGCTTAAGGAATTTGAGCTGTTATTTAAGCTGGGCAGCTATCCGGGGCAGACATTGACTAGAGACAGGCTAATCGAAGAGATATGGGGTTATGATTTTGAAGGGAATGAGCGGACGCTCGATGTGCATATCAACCGTTTACGCGAACGGTTCGCTCCTGATAAATACGGGTTTGTTATTCGTACCATCCGCGGATTAGGCTATCGGCTGGAGGCAGAGGCATGAACCGGTTTAAGGAGCTTCTTAAGCGGATTGGGATGACTTTTATTTACTTCGGTGGTGTTGGGATTAGCTGGAGTGCAGCTTATTTCTTGATGAACTGGATATATGGCAGGGTTGGACGCCCCTCTTCGGAGTATTTGACCCAGTTAATCGGCGTGATGGTCGGAATTGTGATTTTGTTTTTGATGGCATTGGTAACCTCCAAGTTATTCCGGGGCTGGGAACGTGTTTTTTATAAATCAATTATCGAAGGTTTAGGGCGGATTGCTAAGGGTGATTTCAATGTGGTACTTGATAATACAAAGGACTACGGTGATTTCGGTGAGATTGTAGAGAGTATCAACGTAATGGCCAGCGAACTGAGCCAGATGGAGACCATGCGTCAGGATTTTATCTCTAATGTATCGCATGAAATTCAATCTCCGCTAACCTCTATTCGGGGGTTTGCTCTTGCACTGCAGGATGAAACTCTGAGTGTGAAGAGCAGGAGGCACTACCTTAATATTATAGTGGCTGAGAGTACCCGTGTATCTGGGCTTAGTGATAATTTATTGAAGCTGTCCGCGCTTGAATCGGGCAATTTTCCGTTTGAAAATCAGATTTACCGCCTGGATAAGCAGCTTAGAGATACGATTCTGGCTTCTGAACCACAGTGGTTGGAGAAAAAAATAGAGGTAGAGGCTGAACTGGAAGAAGTGAATGTATCTGCTGTAAAAGATTTAATGAGTCAGGTTTGGACTAATCTGCTGCATAACAGTATCAAGTTTACTCCGCAGAACGGTTGCATCCATATTAGCCTTCGCATGGTGGATGAGCAGGTAGAGGTGGAGATTCAAGATAGTGGGATTGGCATCTCGGAGGAAGATCTGCCTCGGATCTTCGAGCGTTTCTATAAGGCAGATAAAGCTAGAACCGCAAGTGGTGGCGGTAGTGGACTAGGTCTGTCATTGGTTAAAAAAATCGTTGAGCTGCATGAAGGTAAGGTAACTGCAAATAGTCGCCCGGGGGATGGGACAGCGTTCAAGGTGAGCTTGCCAGTACGAATGAAATAAACTTGCTGTATGTGAAAAACAGCTGAAGCCGGTATTCTGGGTGGATTCGAAGACAATACCTTCCGTCCTGAGAATAAGGCTACAAGAGCCGAGGCGGCGGCGACTATTTCTAAGCTGCTCGAAGCTCTATCTCTCTAATAGTGATTGAATAGCTCATCGCTAAGCTTTAAGCACAACGCCGCTTTCCCAGATCGTTCAGTGGGAAAGCGGCGTTTTTTGTATTTATGCAATTAAAAGAGGAACTATAATACCGGGATGGACGTTTATCCACCAATTTGAGACATGCGCCGAGCTGTCGGCGTGTGGCTCTGTGCTTTTTTCTCCAGAGCTAAGGCCATTTCATGATTATGGGGTTTGTTGCCCAGCGCTTTCCGGAATAAGGCCTGCACAGCAACAGGATCGCTTATCAAAGGGCGGACATTGTATTCATCTGCCCAATACAGGCAAGCTTTGATGTGCCCATCTGCGGTAAGTCTCAGGCGGTTGCAATTATCGCAGAAGTGCTCGCTCACCGGATGAATCAGGCCGAATGTACCAGGGGCTCCGACAACCCGCCGATTCTGGGAAGGGCCATTCCCGGAGGGCATTTCTGCCGCTTCCGTTTCCCAACCAGCCTCAGTACAAGCTTCTACAACCCTTTCCAGAGGCAGATAAGTTTGGCGCCAAGCATCAGTAGCACTGCCAATCGGCATGTATTCTATAAAGCGTACATTTAGAGGACTCTCCAGCGTAAGGGAGATGAAGTCTTTGATTTCGTCGTCATTAATTCCTTTCATCAATACAACGTTAAGCTTTATCGGTTGAAGTCCGGCGGCTTGTGCGGCCTCGATCCCCTTTAATACCTTGGCGACTTCGCCGCCACGAGTAATCATAGAAAATCGATCCTGCCGTAAGGAGTCTAGGCTGATGTTTACCCGTGACAGACCGGCTTCTTTTAGCTGTGCTGCTTTGGCTGGAAGCATTAAACCATTTGTAGTCAGCGAAATATCTTCTATACCTGGGATCGCAGATATCATAGCAACAAGCTTTTCCAGATCTTTGCGGACAAGAGGTTCTCCACCAGTTAGTCGTACTTTACGTAATCCAAGAGGGGCTAGCGACTTAACGACTGCGGTAATTTCCTCGTAACTCAGAATCTCGTCCTGCGGTTGGAATTGCATCCCTTCCGCTGGCATACAATAGATGCAACGCAGGTTGCAGCGGTCGGTAACCGAAATGCGGATGTAATCGTGTAAACGTCCAAAAGGGTCCGTCAGCGGCTCCATGGCGTTGCTCCCTTCCTTTAAATCTGGCTGATAAATTGCTCTTATACTTTCTCGTATACACGCATAACGTCCCTAATAGGACAGAACGCGAAGATGTTTATACTTGTTTAGAATTTTAAAGATCGCTTGGATTCACGTCAATGAGCAAAGTTCTGGACGACAGGGTTTCATTACATAAAACTGGACAAACTAGATAAGAAGATAACGCATATTGAACAACGGAAAGTGTGACAAAAGTACGACAAATAAAGTTTTTAGACATAGAATGCTCACGGAAAGCGCTTTTAATATCCGATATAATCTAGGTGCGGATTAGTTTTAACGTTCACTTTTGCGAAAACAGATAGGATACCGGAAACCGCACGTCGGTAATGTGACGGAGAGTGACCGGGAAACCATTGAGGAGGATTTGCAAAATGAGTACACATACTGTTCCATCGCTCACCGTTCCGGAGGCTTTTAGCCGTTGGTTGGAAAGTCGGGGATTAATATATCAGCTTTTAGTGGATTTTTTGGGTAGAAAACCATCACTCTCTCTAGTGGCTCAATGGAGCCGCAATCGCCAGATGAGTGTAGCGGCTGAGATGACGGAAGGCGGTCGGGAGCTGAAGCGCTATTTGAGTCAGGAACCGAACAAGCTGCCAATGATATGCGAGAAAGAGAGCAAAGAATATAAACGGCTTATGCAAGAACAGTCCGTTAGTTCTTTTAAATTGCGCGAAGCAGCGATTTTAGGACGCTCGGAGGATTTCTGTAACGTGCTTGCGGATGTGTACACCTCCGCTGGAATTGTATTCAATAAGTGTAATGGTGAAGCCGATGATCATATTGCTATTGAGCTCGAATTTATGGCAGTCATGCATGAGCGTATGCTTTACAATAGCTTTTCAATAAGAAGTGCTATGGAGCTGCTTGATATTCAGGAGTCCTTTTTGGAAAAGCATCTACTGCAATGGACACCGCAGTTCTGTCAGAAACTGAATGCAGCAACGGATAGTCCGCTATATCTAGGCCTCTCACATATGCTTGAGGAATTTCTGCCACTTGATCTGCAAATGCTTCGTTCCTGGAGAGCTTCACTGGAGAGCAGTGCAGCTACAAGCATTTAATATTAGAAAGCCCGGCCTAATTGATAGGTCGGGCTTTTGCGTGCTATTCAAGTAGATATGAAGCTTTAATAGAAGCTCTGTAGCAAATAGAAGTACCGTGTGAAGCATCCTAGTGATGATCTAATTAAACTCCGATAGAAGTAGAGGCTGAAGCACCAACCGAAGCATTAATTGAAGTACCAATCGAAGCGCAGTCTTGTTGCCCAACTGAAGCACCGACAGACTAATTGGGGAATTTCTCCCTGAAATTCAAGAGTTTCTGGTCATCAGACTAAAAATGAGGGAAAACCTCCCTAAAGTATAGCTGTTTCGGTGGTAATTAAAGAAATCCCCCTTATTATCAGGGAGTTTTTCCCTAATTAGTTTAAGATCCACTCCGCACATCGCCCAAACACAGAACGTAGTAAACACAAATGTACGCCGTCCAAACGACCAACGCAGATCACCCGCCGTATACCGCATATCGCAAACGCCCACCATAAATCGCACATGGTTCACCGCACATTGTATATCATCCAGCGCCCACTGCACATCAGCTATCACTCATCACGTATTTTTCACCGCTCAACTCTCCCTACTCACCACCCAACCTAATGGCGTTGAACAATTGGCACAGCACACAGTCTATTGGCTAAGGCAAGAATCCGCTGTGCAGCCTTTTACTAAAAAAAAAGAAGCTGCCTCATAAGTAGAATTCACTACTTTGGAGACAGCCTCTCGTTTGAGCCTATTTACTTGTTCACATCATAGTTCTAATCAATTACCTTTTTGCTGCGGAATTTCATCAGGAATTCATACACGACTGGTACTACTACAAGTGTCAGCAGCGTGGAACTGACCAAACCACCGATTACGGTCACACCGAGCCCCTTAGAGATAATTCCAGCACTGTTTTCAAGTCCAGTAACCAATGGCAGCAATGCACCAATCGTTGCAAGTGCAGTCATCAGGATTGGACGTAAACGTGTGCCACCTGCTTCAAGCAAGGCTTGACGCGTAGTGAGGCCTTCTTTTTCCTTATGAATAACGCGGTCGATAAGGACAATCGCATTCGTTACTACGATACCAATCAACATCAGCGCACCCATGAGCGAGGACACGTTTAAGGTTTCCCCAGCGATCAGAAGGGCAACGAGTACCCCGATCACTGTGAAAGGAAGTGAGAACAGGATAGCGAATGGTGCTAATCCACCGCCAAATGTAACCACAAGCACGAAGTATACGATGGCAATAGCAGCCGCCATAGCAATTCCTAATTGACCAAACGTATCATTGATCTGCTCGGTTACACCGCCGAAGGAAACAGTTACACCATCAGGCAATTCCATAGCGTCTATTTTTTCTTTCACGCTGTTCGAAGCGCTATTCACGTCACTCGAAATAATTTCGGCAGTAACATCTACCTTCATTTTACCGTCCATACGAGTAATCGAGTCAGGGGAGGAGCCATTTTCAATTTTAGCGACTTGCCCGATTGGCACGGAGATGCCTAGTGGGGAAGTCAAAGTAGCCTCTTCCATTTCTTTAATGCTCTTATACGTTTCTTTATCTGTTTCGATATAGACTTTGTAGTTCTTGCCGTCCAATTCTACTTCTGTGAGCACTGGACGTGTGCCTGCTGGACTCAGCTTCATCGCAATTTGTCCGGCTGTAAGTCCAAGGGAGCTAAGCTTCTGTTGATCCGCTACAATCGTATATTGATCGTAAGCTTCCTTGAGACTTGTTTCTGCGTCTTTGAAATTAGTGGTGTCAGCCTGTACGATTGAGGCAATCTCATCCGCGACTGGCTTCAGCTGATCCAGTTCATCTCCGAATACATTCACGGTCAGAGTGCTTCCACCCATGCCTCCACTCATCAGAGCGGACATGTCACCCCATACACCATCTGGCACTTCTGCGGTCAAACCTTCAATAAGCTTCTCTTTAACAGCTTCAAAATCAGGAGTGTCACTATCATAAACGATGAAAAATAGTCCTGAATTGCTGGATCCACCCATACCCATCGGGCTTCCGCCGCCAATGGAATATTGCATTTTGTCTATATGCTTCTGCGCTAAAATGTATTTTTCAGCTTTCAGACCTTGCTCTTGAACTTCCTCAATCCGTTGTCCAGCCTTTGGTGAATAAGTAAGCATTACGGTTTTATCCTCTTGGGATGGCATAAAGCTTACACCAATAGGTTTGATTAAGAACAAGCTGCCTGCAAGGAGAAGAACGGCAACTCCAAAAGTAACGAGCTTATGAGAAAGACACCAGTTCAGAATCTTTTGATAGCCAGCAGATAGTTTGTCTGGTTTCTCGCTGTGAGTTTTTTTACCTTTCAATCCATTACGGAACAACGAGTGAGCCATTGCAGGAACTAGGGTAATCGCAACTACTAATGAAGCGAGCAGGGCGAAGACCATGGTTAGAGCGAAAGGCAAGAACAGCTCACCAACCATACCACTAACCAAAGCAAGTGGTAAGAACACCGCGATGGTTACAATTGTAGAGGACATGATAGGCACGAACATTTCACGTGTGGCCGCACTGATTAATTCTCTGCCCTTCAGCTTCTCACCAGATAAGGAGAGTCGTCGATATATGTTCTCTATGACTACAATCGAGTCATCGACTACCCGCCCGATCGCGACCGTCATCGCTCCCAGTGTCATCATATTAAGCGTAATGTCCATCTGCCGCAGACACAGCACTGCGATCAGCAGGGATAATGGAATAGAGATGATGGAAATAATCGTCGAACGAATATTCCGCAGGAACACCAAAATGATAATTACTGCGAATAAGGCACCAAATACCGCTTTGGACAACATCGTATTTACGGAGTCCTCAATGGGCTTACCTTGGTCAAGTAGAACAGTAAGGTCAATGCCTTTATATTGTGCTTTTAATTCTTCAGTTTTGTCTTTAACGCCATTTACAACATCAACAGTGTTGGCATCATTGGCTTTGACAATCTGAATACCGATCGATTCTTTACCATTTGTACGGGAGATGGATTCAGAATTGCCCACAACTTCAATCGTGGCCAGCTCTCCCAGCTTCACGGTTGGAAGTCCCATACTTGCAGCTCCGCCAGGAGCTACATTTCCAGCGCCTGCGCCAGCAGCTCCGTTAGCAGCACCAGCATCAATGCCGGCAGCTCCAGTAGCTCCAGTAGCACCAGCAGCGTTAGCGCCAGTTGGCATTACCGGAATGGTTACATTTTTAAGATCCTCAACGGTAGTGATGTTGCCGTCCACGACAACTGCCTTTTGAGCTTTGTCCATTTCGAACAATCCGAGTGGAACACGGAGGGAAGAGCCTTGAATGATACCTTTAACGGTATCTTCGGTCAGTCCATATTGGCTGAGCTTATCTTGATTGAATTTAAGTGATACTTCTTTGACGTATTGACCAGAGATTTGAATAGAAGCGACACCCTCAACATCCTCTAGGGCCGGGCGAATATCGTTCTCAGCAATGCGGGTCAGTTCCTCAAGATCCTGGGTATCCCCGTTAGAAAGACTGAGGGAGACAACAGGCATTGAGCTAAGACTAAAGCGGGAAATGGAAGGCTTCTGCACATTGTCAGGTAATGAGACTTCATTTAATGATTCGCGCACTGCTGCTGTAGCATTATCCAGATTTGTTCCATAATCGAATTCAATTTGGATACTGGAGGCATTCTCCAGAGAAGTGGAGGTGATCGTCTTTACACCATCCACATTGCGGAGCTTTTGCTCCAACGGTTTGCTGACATCATTAACGACGCCTTCTGGTGCGGCCCCCGGATAAATGGTTGTTACGCTAAGATAGGGTATACTAATATTAGGCAAGGTTTCTTGCTTCATCGTCAGTCCGCTATATAAACCGGCAAACACAATAATTATCGTCAGAAGCCAAATGGCAAATTTGTTCCTGAGCGAGAAATTAATTAAGCTTTTCATAAGTTTCGTTTCTGCTCCTCTCGGCCCTTTTCTTTACGAAATAAGGCGCCATTATAAAAAATCATAATACTCACTATCCATGACTTTCTCTCTACCGAACTCTTCTTAGAGTCAATTAACGAAATACACATGAATTGTGCGGAATTGAGGCAATTAGCTTCCTCAGCTCTTCCAATTCTGCTGTGAGCTCAGAGCAGGATTGGAGGTTGGACAGCATCCCCTGAATGATTGCTTTTCGCGGGTGAGGGATAAGGACTTCACCTTCCAGAATGTTGAGCGATTCCAGCAGATCGGCTGCTTCTTCGGATGCTATACTATCTAGTTTACTGATCGCAGTCTTCATTTCTTTAATGAGCTGTAATGGATTTTTTCGTTTGTTCTCCTCATTCTCCGCCATCCAGTTTGCTAAAGTAGCAGAGTTGATTAGCGGAGCCTGTTTACTAGTAAGCAAGCCAGACACGATCATATCCATTAAATTCATTAGATGATCTGCCATATCGGCAATAGGTACCTGCGTATCCTTACGAAAAATAACCGCAATATAAGATTTGATGAGACCATGTCCGATCATACATAAATCTCCGGTATAGGGAACGACGTCTTTTCCGTAGAGCAACTCCATTTTCACCTGGAACCATCTTAAGAAGGAAGCGTTGTTTCTACGCAGCCAGTCCGGGACTTCAGTATCAAATCCTTTGCCCGCAACCTCCTGAATTTGACGCTGCAAGAACTCACGTAATTCGTACACATGACTTAGCAGAATTTCTATCTGATTCCTAAGCTTCTCACGTGGTGTTCGTCGGGTTTCCTGTTCTTCACGTAACAAGGGGTCCCGAATCATCCGATAACAATAAAGGAAGATACTGCGCTCCAGTTCTTCTTTTGATTTAAATACCAGATATAAACTGCCCTTCGAAATCCCGCATAATTCAGCTATCTCTTGCATGGATGTGGACGAGGAGCCTTTTACAGCGAATAACTGCATAGCAATCTTAATAATCTGCTCCTGCTTATCAACAGTTTTATCATTCATTAAAGGATTAACCTCCTTTCTGACTACCCGGTTCTATAATTGACTAGTTGGTCAGAATAATTATATTCTATACAACCAGGCATTACAAATATCGGAACAGAAGGGTTACAGTTTTGTCGTAAATAGACTTTAAACAGTAATTTGCTAGGAAGAAATGTGTTCTTCATGTAATATATAAAATGTGTCAATTTCGTGTTGCTTGTATGAATAAGAAGGTAGGTAGAGTATGAGAAGAGGACTTCAATCTATAATTATCATTGGGGCATTCATAGCATTTTATTATTTTGGTTTCGGCATTTTTGGGAGTACTGCGGGAACGATTATTAGTATCTTCTCCACTCTGACAGTCATTTCGATTAGCTTGGCTATTTTTATGGAGAACCGTAATCCTTCTACAACAATGTCATGGATCTTATTGCTTGCGTTGATCCCGGTGCTGGGACTGGTCTTCTATTTTCTATTTGGGCAAAATGTGTTCAAACGCCGTAAATATGATAAAAAGGCACAAAGAGACCTTATGGCCTACGAAAGAATTGAGAATGACGCTTTACGTACGCACCAAGATTGGTCAGTCTTTGATCCCTCGCGCCAAAAACTGCTGCTGTTATCCAAAACTTTAGCACGTACTCCTATTTCCTTTGCATCAGAAACACGTATCCTCACTAATGGTGAAGAGACGTTTGGTACGTTATTGTTGGAGCTCCGTCAAGCTAAACATCACATTCATATGGAGTATTACATCTTCCGGGCGGACCACATTGGAACACGCATTAAACAAATTCTGATCGATAAAGCTCGCGCCGGTGTTGCAGTCAGATTTATGTATGATGCCGTTGGCAGTTTTCAGCTTTCCAAAGCTTTTTTGAAGGAAATGAGTGATGCCGGGGTTCAGGTGGCTTCGTACGGAAATTCAACATCCTTTTTTTCCAGCCGTGTGAATTACCGGAATCACCGTAAGATTGTTGTGATCGACGGTGATGTCGGATTCATGGGGGGTCTCAATGTAGGCGATGAATATTTAAGCCGCAGTAAGACTTATGGGTTTTGGCGTGACACACATATGTTGGTTAGAGGCGAAGCGGTACGGACGATGCAAATTATTTTTCTGCAAGATTGGATGCACACTACGGGTGAAAAAATACTGGAGCAAGACTATCTCACTCCGCAGCTTCGCTTTATGACAGGTGATGGTGCCGTACAGATTATTGCTAGTGGGCCGGATAACGAACGTCGTGCGCTCAAAAACATTTTCTTCTCCATGATCACTTCTGCCGAGAAATCGGTGTGGATTGCCAGTCCATATTTTATTCCTGATGAGGACATCTTAACTGCACTGCGTGTAGCTGCTGTTTCTGGTTTAGATGTGCGATTGTTATTCCCGGCTAAGCCGGATAAATGGATTCCGTTTCTGGCTTCACACTCTTATTTTCCGGCGTTGCTGGAAGCTGGCGTGAAGATTTATGAATATGAAAAGGGATTTATCCACTCGAAGCTGCTTATCGTTGATGGTGAAATAGCGACCATTGGCACGGCCAATATGGATATGCGCAGCTTCCACCTTAACTTTGAAGTGAATGCACTACTGATTCAGACGGAGAGCGTTGCTCGTATTGTTGCTGATTTTGAACGGGATTTATTATCTACCAGCTTAATTGAGCATGAGGAATTTATGAATAAGCGTATGGTGATCCGTATACTGGAATCTGCTGCTCGGCTTATGTCACCGTTACTATAACCCAAAAACCACCGCAGAGGGTGTTATGCCTCATCTGCGGTGGTTTTTGCTTTAAAAAGTGGTTAAACCCAAGGTGGTCTGCAACCGGAACAGAATGTACTTGAACCAAGTCACTTCGCCCTGATAAGCCTCAAGAGGCAGAGTATACTCATGGTCCTCGTTATTCCACAGTCGATTGAAGTAGGTTTCCATCTCGGCATAAAGAGGCTGGTCTTGTTTTACAGATACCCACAGATTATTCTCCAGGTTGTAGTCATCCAGATTGCGTGTCGTAAAATTGGTGGAACCGCCAAGTATGATGGAACTTCCAGTCTGTTTGGCAATGAAGAGCAACTTTGGATGATATTGCTCTTTGGTCGTATTGTACCAGCGAATAGAGATCTCTCCGTTTGTACGCTTGTTCAAGTTCATGGCAACTGGACGGTTAGGAATGCCGATTTTATCACGGCCGAAGGCGTTCTGATTGGGGTCCAGTATCAATTTTACCGTAGCGCCTCGTCCGGTAGCCTCTACCAATTCATCGAGAATGGCATCATCGGCAAGGTAGAACATACCCATCCAAATGGTGTCACCCTTCTGCGCAGATTGGAGGGCTTGCCGTGCATATTTATATATCTTTCCTTCCGTTAAATAGCGGACCTCCATAGATTCTTCAGAGTGCTGATCCTTCTCCTTGGTGAAGTCTGGCTCATAAGTGAGTAGTGGCCCTGCATCCGAAAGATTGGCCGCGGCTTGTTCCGTCTGGAGAATATCAGCAATAATTGGGCCTTGTACTTCCAGAGCGATATTGGAATGATAGGCGCTGGCATCATGGATATTTCCTGAGGAGACTAGAGCGGTATTCTCACTAACAACCACCTTACGGTGGTTAGCCTTCACATTAAGTAGCTTCAAATAAGAACGTGCGGTAATATCCGGTCCTCCGCTGGCCATAAGATTGGGAATCCGGCCTTCGCCCGACTGTCCGAACCATTGAATAAAGGTACGCCAGACAGCGGAATAAGCAGGCGTAGAATCGCGTAGAGCATTTACATCGGTCAAAATCACTTTAATCCCCGCAGCCTTCAATTCTTCCAGAAGATGATTGGGTGCAGAGTTGTAATTGGTATTAACCTCATCTGTAATGAAGACGATCTCCATCTTAGGATAAGTTGTTTTTTGTAAAATAAGCTTGTCCGTCAACATTCGGCTGACCGGAGGAAAGGACTGATCTTTATGGGTATAATCATTGAAAAGAAAGAGGTCAATCACCAAAAATTCTTTGGACTCCTCGATAATTTGTAGAATCCTCGAAAGAATCTGACTCTCTTGAGTGCCCGTGGCTGTACCGTCCGAATAGGTCAGGTCGTGCCAGAAGGATACATGATTCGTTTTGTATATAGGGCTTTCATAGGAAATGCCGCTGGGTAGAGATTTGTGTGTCTGATAAATCATTACGCCGGTTAACCAGAGGATTAGAATGACGAAAGCCCATAACACCCGTGTACGGCGGCGTGTACCGGAACGTTTCTTCGTAGTTAAACCGGGAGTGTAGTTTATTTCTTTAGGTTTATAGGGGTGAACGGGTTGCTGACGATCTGAATTCATGGAAGTTCCTCCTGAAATTATTGCAGAGCACTTCCTTGTGATTGTTATGCTCCGGTGTATTACCAACCTATTAACACCTAGTGGAGCGAAATGAAGCAGCCCAAATATCCTTAACAGTAATGAAATAACATTCGGCTAGCTATAATGAGTTTGAGCGATTAGTACGATGTTTATGAAATTAATGATTACGAAACCGGAGAATTGTAATCGCTAACCTCATATTGTAAATTCATCTGTAGGGATATGTTATAATAAATCGAGTTTGGAAATAGGAGGAACGCAGCATGAATCATACGCCAGAAGAGGCCGTGCCATATGATGCGACTAGGCAGTCTGGCGCAGATCATGGCAAGGACCTACCGGCTGCAGAGGCTTCTGACAAAAGATCTTTATTGCCTACATCGAAGACAGGCGAACGCAAAATTGAACATGTACGCCTTTGCCTAAATGAGGAAGTAGGTGGCGTCGGTGTGACTACAGGGTTTGAACATTACAGATTTCAGCATAATGCTCTGCCAGAGCTGAATTTCGACGATATATCATTGCAGACTACGTTTTTGGATCGTAAGCTGCGTACGCCGCTGCTCATCAGCTCGATGACAGGTGGCAGTGCAGCTACAGGAGCGATTAATGCCCGGTTAGCCGCAGCTGCGCAGCGTCGGGGTTGGGCGCTGGGTGTAGGTTCGGTTCGGGCGGCAGTGGAGCGTTCTGAGCTTACGGCAACCTTTTATGTGCGGGATCAAGCGCCTGATATTCCGGTTATCGCCAATATTGGTGCTGTACAGCTGTCCTATGGTTTTGGGATTGAGGAATGTCGCCGGGCTGTGGATATCGCAGGTGCTGATTTTCTTGTACTACATCTGAATGGCCTGCAAGAGGTCTTTCAACCGGAAGGGAACACTGGTTTTGCCTCTTTGCTATCGCAGATAGAGAAGGTATGCCGGGCACTTGAAGTCCCTGTAGGTGTGAAAGAAGTAGGCTGGGGCATTGATGGAGATGCAGCTGCACGTCTTTATAATGCAGGAGCGGCTTTTATTGATGTTGCGGGTGCAGGCGGGACATCCTGGAGTCAGGTGGAGAAGTTCCGCAGTGTAGATCCTATACGGCGGGCAGCGGCGGAGGTTTTCGCGGATTGGGGCACTCCAACAGCTGATTGTATCACAGAGGTGCGTGCAGTTTCTCCGCAGGGCGCTTTGATTGGCAGCGGCGGACTGAAACATGGCGTGGATGCAGCGAAAGCATTGGCACTTGGAGCTGATCTGGCAGGCTTTGGCCGCAATCTGTTAGGGCCGGCTGTCGATTCTGAAGAGGCGCTGGATGCTGCATTAGCACAGGTAGAACTGGAGCTAAAAATAGCAATGTTTGGTATTGGCGCTCCAGATTTAGCAACTTTACGTGGAACTTCCCGTTTAATACGTAAATAGGATGGTAAATATTGAAGCGAGGAAGTGAGTAAGATTATGATTAAACTGATCCATATGGATGAGTCGGCCTTTCAATTTTTCTTAGGTCAAGCTACCCGGGATTATGCGGAAGATAAGATCAGCGCCGGTGCTTGGGATCCAGAGATCGCGATGAAGCTGTCTGAGGAAGCTATAACACGCTCTTTGCCAAAAGGGCTGCACACAGATGGTGCTTATCTATATTCCATAGTAGAAATAAGCAGTGATGAACAGGTGGGTTATATCTGGTTTAACGTAAGTGAAGGCCGTGGTGGCCGCGAGGCTTTCATTTATGATTTTTATGTTTTTGAACCGTTCCAGAGTAAGGGTTATGGCAAGCAGGCTATGATCGCACTCGATGAAGAAGCCCGGGAGATGAATGTTACCAAAATCGGGTTGCACGTCTTCGGCCAGAACAATCGTGCATTTGAGCTATACAAAAAAATGGGGTATATCGTAACTGACATCACGATGTCTAAAGATCTATAGTCCATAAGGTGAGGACCTCGAAAGAGGTCTTTTTTTGTTGTTCTACTGAATTATTATGTAAATAATTGTGATAAATATATTTGATTTAGGATGATTAGGAAAATATGATTAAAAAATAAATTCCTGAAAATGGATTAAGTCATAAAGAGAGAAAAGGGGGGATTAAGGTGAGGCCAAGGACTGTATCGTGGGTGGTTGTTTCCGCAGTAGTATTACTATTACTGGTTAGCTGCAACAGTGGCAATTTACCAGGAAAGAAGAAATCTGAGTCTGAGCAAGTTCAGGCAAGTCCGGTTGCACCGCTAGCCTCTTCAGCTGTAGTTGAAGAACAATCGAAAGTAGCGTTGCCTTCATTGACAGTGGAAAAAAGGCTAGAAGATTTTGATTACATGTGGAAGATTATTGAGGAGAACTATCCTTTCCTAGAGGTGAATAAACGTCTCAATGGAGAGGATTGGCTTGCTAAAAAAGAGGAATACCGCAATAAAATAGCAGCCGTGAAATCGGATGATGAGTTTTTGAGACGAATGAGATTTGTCCTTAGCAGATTAAACAATGGGCATACGAATTTTATATCCAAGGAGGAATATCCTTGGTACCTACATACCTATGTTCAGGCAGGTTTTGGTTATGAACCTTGGATCGACGTGGTTCAACAGCCTAACGTATTGGCCCGTTACAACCAGAAACCTTTAACGGAGCAGCAAAACTCTAATGAACTCAATAACGATATACATAATGGTGGAGATGGAGTAGGAGATGTAACAAAAAAGACTTCTGGGAATGTAAAAAAAGTCATTATAGAGCCCGATCGAATCGCTTATCTCGGCATGCAAAGCTTTGACGGGAGTCTCATGGAGATGGACAGCTCCGAGATCCATGATTTTTTAATAGAGGTAAAGGACTATAAGACCTTAATATTAGATATCCGTGGAAATGGGGGAGGAAACAGTAATTATTGGAGAATTCATATTGTTCCTCTGTTGATTAATAAACCTATCGAATATAATACATACTTCCTTTATACAAGAGGCAAATATGCGGAGACTTTTATGCAGGCACGTCAGATCACAGCCGGGCAACAACCTATTTCCGGCATCAAAGATGAGCAACTGCCTAATCTGCCATCTGAGGCTTTAAAGATGTTCAAGACATATAGAAAAATAAATGATGTAGTAACTCCTAATAAATCTGTTGGATTTGAAGGGAAAATCTATTTGCTGGTAGATAGCTCTGTGTATTCATCAGCGGAAGGTCTTGCAGCCTTTGCAAAAGGCACCGGGTTTGCAACGGTTGTAGGCGGCAGGACAGGTGGGGATGGACTAGGGATAGATCCGCTTGTTGTTGCATTGCCAAATAGCGGTTATGTATTCAGGTTTTCCTTTGAAATGGGTCTGAATTCTGATGGAAGTTGTAATGAAGAGGTAAAGACTGTGCCTGATGTGGAGGTTGATCCAGATAAATCTAAGCCATTACTGGACCAGCCGGCGATAAAAAAGGTATTAGAGCTTGCGCGTTCGGACACATCTGCTTGACATCCGGTGTTGCTGGCGAATATGTTCTAATATATAATGGTTTAGATCGTATAGCTTATTCGGATGATCAATTTAGCTGAAAATAGGAGTTGTCATATAAATGGCTTTGAAAGCTGGAATCGTCGGTCTTCCTAACGTAGGAAAATCCACATTGTTTAATGCGATAACGCAAGCGGGAGCAGAATCCGCTAACTACCCTTTTTGTACCATTGACCCTAACGTTGGTGTTGTTGAAGTTCCAGACGAACGTCTTGATAAACTGACTGAGCTGGTACAGCCGAACAAGACCGTACCTACTGCTTTTGAATTTGTGGATATTGCTGGTCTCGTGCGTGGTGCGAGTAAAGGAGAAGGACTAGGCAACAAGTTCCTGGCCCATATCCGTGAAGTAGATGCTATCGTGCATGTGGTTCGTTGTTTTGAAGATGAGAACGTTACCCACGTTGATGGAAAAGTAAATCCGATCAGCGACATCCAGACCATTAATCTGGAGCTGATTCTTGCTGATATTGAGAGCATTGAGAAGCGGATTGAGCGTTCCCGTAAGAATATCAAAGGCGGCGACAAGAAATACGCTCAAGAAGTTGAACTGCTAGAACGCGTCAAAGAAGTGCTCTACGAAGATAAACCTGCACGCAGTATAGAATTGTCTGATGACGAGAAGCTTATTATCCGTGATCTTCATTTGTTAACATTGAAGCCAGTGCTGTATGCGGCGAATGTAAGTGAAGATGAAGTGGCAAGTGCTGAGGACAATCCTTATGTACAGCAAGTTCGTGATTTCGCAGCTACTGAAGGTGCAGAAGTGGTTCCGATCAGTGCTAAGGTGGAAGCAGAAATTGCTGAGCTTGAAGGCGAAGATAAAGCTATGTTCCTGGAAGAGCTGGGACTGGAAGAATCCGGCCTTAACCGGTTGATTAAAGCGGCTTATAAACTGCTTGGCTTGTATACGTATTTCACAGCAGGCGTTCAGGAAGTTCGGGCGTGGACGATTCGCCGCGGCACCAAAGCACCTGGAGCTGCCGGTGTGATTCATACAGATTTCGAACGCGGATTTATCCGTGCTGAAGTAGTGGCTTACGCGGATCTTGTGGCAGCTGGTTCCATGAACGGTGCGAAGGAACGTGGTCAACTACGTCTTGAAGGTAAAGAATATTTGGTGCAAGACGGCGACGTAATGCATTTCCGTTTTAACGTTTAAGAAGTTTTAAGTGTACGAATGATAAAGGGGTCATCTCGAGCAGTGGGAGTTTCTATTGCTGGGATGATCCTTTTTAAAAATATAAGCTTTTTATTAAGGTATTGTGCGTACGGAACTGTAGCCATTTCACAATATCTTTGGTATAATATAAAGTCGTATATCTATTTTTATGACAGTACAAATTTGATGTTATATTTGCGAATTTGAAATTGAATCAGGAGAGGTGAATTCCCTTGTTGGACCGATTGCAATCCCTGGCGGACCGCTATGAGAAGCTCAGTGAACTGCTTTGTGATCCGGATGTTGCAAACGACAGTAAGAAACTGAGGGACTATTCCAAAGAACAATCAGACCTACAGCCCGCATTTGAGGCGTATACTGAATATAAGAGTGTAATGGAAGAGCTTGAAGCTGCTAAGCAGATGCAAGGCGAAAAGCTTGATGATGAGATGAAAGAAATGGTCAAGATGGAAATTGATGACCTTTCCAAACGTCAAGTGGAGCTGGAAGAGAGAATCCGCGTATTGCTGCTGCCTAAAGACCCGAATGATGATAAGAACGTAATCGTTGAAATTCGTGGTGCAGCGGGTGGAGATGAAGCAGCATTGTTCGCTTCAGACCTTTACCGGATGTACACTCGTTATGCTGATGCACAAGGATGGCGCGTTGAGTTAATGGATGTTAACGCGAGTGATCTTGGTGGATTCAAAGAGGTAATCTTCCTTATTAACGGCCGTGGTGCATACAGTAAGCTGAAATACGAAAGTGGTGCGCATCGCGTACAACGTATCCCAGCGACCGAATCCGGAGGTCGTATTCACACCTCTACTTCTACGGTGTCTGTGATGCCGGAAGCTGAGGCTTTTGAGATCGAGATCCATGATAAAGATATTCGCGTGGATACCTTCTGTTCTAGTGGTGCAGGCGGACAGTCTGTAAATACGACCAAGTCTGCAGTACGTGTAACCCATGTACCTACAGGCATCGTTGCTACCTGTCAGGACGGTAAGTCACAGAACTCCAATAAAGAAAAAGCGCTGCAAGTGCTTCGTGCCCGTATCTCTGATATGAAACGGCAGGAAGAAGAAGCGAAGTATGCCGGTGAACGGAAGAGCAAAGTAGGTACGGGTGACCGTAGTGAGCGCATTCGGACGTATAACTTCCCGCAGAGCCGGGTTACAGACCATCGTATTGGCCTGACACTGCACCGTTTGGAGCAGGTTATGAACGGAGAAATCACTGAAATTATCTCAGCCCTTTCAATCGCTGAACAAGCTGACTTGATGGATAATATGGATAATGGAGAATAATGCTTTGAACGATGGCGTATATGTCATGTCGGAAGTCAAAAGCATCCGGGAAGCCTTTGCGGAGGCTTCTTCTTTTTTGAGCCGGAGCGGCTGCAATGAACCGCAGCGCAGTGCACAATTGCTGCTGGAGCATGTGCTTGGAGTGTCTGGCGCAGCTTATTACATGGCGCTGGCAGATCCTTTTCCAGCTGCGGTTAAGGAAGCATTTGAGGCGGGAGTTACCCGCCGGGGTGCTGGTGAGCCGGTGCAGTATATCATCGGTGAGCAGGAATTTTACGGGCGGCCTTTTGAGGTGTCGCCTGACGTGCTTATTCCGCGGCCGGAGACGGAGCTGCTTGTCGAGGCGATTTTACGTTACGGTGCGGAGCTTTGGCCGGAAGGCGTCGTAACGCCGGGCGAAGCGGCGTTGGATAGCGCGGGCGGCGCTGCGGCCCGCAACGGAGGCGGCGCGGGGGACGCGCGCACCGCAAGACCGCTGACCGCCGTCGATATCGGCGCCGGCAGCGGTGCGATCTCCGTCACGTTGGCGGCGGAAGCGCCGGCGTGGCGGGTCTGCGCCGGCGATATTTCGCCGGCGGCTCTGGCTGTGGCCGAGCGCAACGCTTTGCGCAATGGCACAGCTGTGGACTTTCGGCTCGGCGATCTGCTCGAGCCGTTCGCGGGGATGGAGACGGATATTCTCGTCTCCAACCCGCCATACATCCCCGGCGAGGATATCGCCGGGCTGCAGCGTGAGGTGCGCGACCATGAGCCGCGCACTGCGCTGGATGGCGGAGCGGACGGGCTGGACCCGTACCGCCGCATGATGGAGCAGCTGATGCTGCTCCCGGCACCGCCGCGCCTGATCGGCTTTGAGCTTGGCTTCGGTCAAGCTGAGCAAGTCGCTGCACTCCTTGCGGCAGCGGGCCATTGGACCGAGATTATCACCATTAATGATCTGGCTGGAATCCCGCGTCATGTGCTAGGCATAACGAGATAATATTGCCTGCTATGCAGAGGGTTCATTTTGTCCGGAGTAGAGAAATTGTATTTTCAATCCGACTTCCTTTACAATAGAATTTAGCAGGATTTCTTAGGGGATCATAAAGAAAGCCCAGATATAGAGTAGGGAGGCAGAGCGTGCTTCAGAAGATTAAAAAGATTGATGGTGCTATTGTAGTCGTTCTGTTATTACTCATGGTGGTCAGCATCTTCGCCATATATAGCGTTACTCATGGAAGAGAGAAGCTGGACGGACATCATATTCGTATGATGATGTATTATGCTATTGGTTTTGTAGCTTTTATTGGAATGACCTTTTTGGATTACAGAATATTAGTGAAATATGCGATATATATTTATTTGTTTGGGATAGGGATGCTGGTGCTCGTCAGCTTTTTGGGCGAGACCAAAAATAATGCGCAAGGTTGGTTGACCCTGCCGGGGGGCCTGAGTCTGCAGCCTGCAGAGCTGTTCAAGCTGATATTAATTCTTTTTCTGGCAGCCATGCTTGTCCGCAAGAATAAGAGTAAGCTTCTGTTCTGGCGGGATGTTGTACCGCTCGGCCTTCTGACCTTGTTTCCGTTCCTTATTGTCCTTACCCAAAATGACCTTGGGAATGCCTTGTCTTACGTTGTGATTCTTGCGGGTCTGTTGTGGATTGGCAATATTAAATACACGCATGCATTAATCGGGCTGGTCATCGTGGCTAGTTCTGCGATTGCAGGAATTATGAGTTATATCCATTATCACGATGAAATTAAAACCTTCCTAACGGATATTGGACGATCTCACTGGATTGAACGTTTTGATCCTTGGCTTGTTCCAGACAAAGCGACATCCAAAGCCCTTTATCATACTAAAAACGCCAAGCTGGCGATTGCATCAGGTGGAATGAGCGGCGAAGGCTACATGAACGGCAGCTCCGTTCAGACGGATCGGGTGCCATATACGTATTCAGATTCTATCTTTGTGCAGATTGCCGAAGAATTTGGGTTTGTAGGTTCGGCGTTTGTGTTGCTGCTGTACTTTATTTTGATTCACCGGATGATTCTGATTGCGCTGGAGTCTAGGGATAGAGCTGGCCCTTTCCTGATTGTCGGTGTTGTCGCGATGATGTTGTATCAGATTTTTGAGAATATCGGCGCATTTATCGGCTTGATGCCCTTGACTGGTATTACGTTACCTTTCATCAGCTTCGGGGGTACATCACTGCTCATTAATATGGCCAGCATCGGGCTGGTAATGAGTGTGCGCCTGCACGGGCAAGAAGTGGAAGAGGATTTTCCTAAACCTACTCCTTATGCAGCTGCCAAACAGGTGTAACCACGAAATAAAGTAGAACCGTCAGGTCCTTATTGTTTAATAGGGGTGCTGGCGGTTCTTTTTGATGGAGGACGGCTTCGTCGGATTGGTGTAATACGTAATACGGGCCGTTTCAGGTAAGCAGGCTGGAAGTAATTCGTATTCGTATTTGTATCCTGACTCGGACTCAGATGCCCTTATACTCGAATATTAACTACGTATTGGATAGTATCGGACCGCAAAGACGTTATTTGATCAAAAAGACTGGATTTACTGCAAAATGGCAAGTAATAACGACTCTGGAGTCCGCAAAAGTTCCCGTGAAGCAATAAATCCATAAATAAAGTCTGCGGAGTCCGTTAGGTTTGGATCATAGAGTAAAATCACGTCAGAGTGTAATTTTAATAGAAAGATATTTTATAGATTGGCTACATAAATTTGGAATTATATTCACGAATGTTCTACAATAGAAAGGAACGACTTTCCCTGAGAGAGGAGAGTTGAAACCTTAACAGAGTAAGGGGCTTGCAGATGCTTCAAAAGTTCAAAAAGATTGATAAGGTAATCGTTACTGTTCTGATTATGTTGATGGTGATTAGTATTTTTTCAATATACAGTGTAACCAATGGAAGAATAACGCCTCCGATGAAATTGGATGGATTTCATTTACAAATGCTTAAATACTATATTTTAGGTTTTGTAGTTTTTATTGTGCTCGCTTTTGTGGACTTTAAGATATTTGTTAAACATGCACTTTATATTTATCTCTTGGGCTTAGTCTTGTTAGTGTCGGTTAGTTTTATTGGTAAAGTAGAGAACGGTGCTCAATTGGGACTTGAGATCGGTGGACTTAGGTTTCAGCCTGCCGAGCTGTTTAAATTGGTATTGATTCTTTTTTTATCATCGATCTTAATTCGAAAACAAGGGTCTACCTTAACCTTCTGGAAAGGGATTGTTCCTCTCACCATTCTTACGTTCATTCCATTTGGTATAGTGATTATGCAAAATGATTTGGGGAATGCCCTTAGCTACATCGTAATATTAATTGGACTTTTATGGATTGGGAATATCAAATTGTCGCATGCGCTCATCGGCTTGCTTATAGTGGGTGGGATTGGTCTTGCTGGGATTTTGAGCTATATAAACTATCATGATGAAGCAGTCAATTTTTTTGAAGGCATTGGTAAGGATCATTTAGTGGAGCGGTTTGACCCTTGGCTGGTACCTGATTTAGCGACAGAGAAGGCGAGCTATCACACGAAAAATGCCAAAATAGCTATAGCCTCCGGGGGAATGAGTGGGGAGGGATATATGCAGGGCAGCTCTGTGCAGAATAATCGTGTCCCATATACCTATTCGGATGCGATATTCGTGCAGATTGCCGAGGAGTTTGGATTTGTGGGGTCTGCGCTGCTGCTCTTGCTCTTTTTTATTTTGCTGCATCGGATGATATTGATTGCTCTCGAGAGTAAGGAGCGTAGCGGACCATTTCTAATCATTGGAATTACGGCTATGCTGTTGTATCAAATTCTTGAGAATGTTGGAGCTTTTATCGGCCTGATGCCGTTGACAGGAATAACACTTCCGTTTATCAGTTATGGAGGCACGTCTCTTCTGATTAATATGGCCAGCATGGGGGTCGTGATGAGCGTGCATCTTTATGGGCAGGATGTAGAGGAAGATTTGCAGCTGCATAAGGAGCTGGCATTGAAGTTATAAATTTAATAGATTCATAGGTTTGCAGTCTCTTATCTCCGGGCATACTACTAGCATGAGAGTTAAGAGGAGAGGGGCTGCAACAAATGAACGATAATCATATGGATAAAAGAGATTCCTTACGTGTAACTTTTAAGTATACTGCCATTTTAATTTGTTTTTTTATGGTCCTCATGATGGCTTGGGAAGGTCAAAAAACCGATGCTGCAGTAGCTGAAGTATCTATTCCCCAAGAATCTATCCGGTTACGTATTCTGGCTAATTCTGACGGAGCGCAAGATCAGCTGGTGAAGCGGCAAATTCGCGATAAAATTGTGGAGCAAATGAACCAGTGGGTATCTGCTCTTGAGGATCCACAGAGCTTGGAGCAGGCACGTGCTCTGATTAGAAATCATCTGCCGGAGCTTAACGCGTTGGTTGGATCAGAGCTGGAGAAACGGGGCATTGAATATTCCTATAAAGTGGAGCTGGGCGTAGTCCCTTTTCCAACCAAATTATACGGTGGCACCGTCTATCCTGCTGGGGAGTATGAAGCTGTTCGGGTCACACTTGGTGCGGGCAAGGGGCAAAATTGGTGGTGTGTACTGTTTCCTCCGCTTTGCTTTATCGATGCAGGCTCTGGAGATGCGGCAGCACCTGCTGCTGACAAAGGTACAAAAACAGTGTCCGCTGCTGGTGCGGATAACAGTGCTAAGGTGAAATCAGCAGCTGCAAAAACAGTGCAGGCTGATTCCTCGGCAGGAAGTGCTTCATCAGGAGAAACTGCTGCTGAGCCAGAGGTACGGTTCTTCGTCTGGGAGCTGCTGCAGAACCTTTGGAACTGGATCAGTGGATTATGGTCGTAAGACCCCAGATATGTTACTATTTTATAAGCAGATCTATCACGGCTCCCTACTGGGGCCGTTTTTTTGCTAAGCTAAATTATATCTTCTAGAAAGCCTGTGATGAGAATGAGTGAACACAATAATCCTTTATTCGCCGTTCAGCGGCGGAGTGGAAATAGAGATGAGACTGTATACTGGAAGTTGAATTCCGCTGAGGGAACGAACTCTGAGGTATTTCAGCCGAATGAAGCTGACAAGCTGGCGATAGCGGAGGCAGCAACAATGCTTCGTGAAGGCGGAACAGTGGCTTTTACAACCGAAACCGTCTACGGGCTAGGGGCGGATGCCCGAAATACGGCGGCAGTTGAGGCTGTTTTTGCGGCAAAAGGACGGCCCTCTGACAATCCGTTAATTGTGCATATTGCGGATACGGCAGCTTTGGACGAGCTTGTTGCAGAGGTGCATCCTAAGGCGGCCGCGTTGATGGCAGCTTATTGGCCTGGTCCGCTGACAGTTGTGCTTCCTGTTCGTGAAGGTGTACTGTCGCCCTGTGTGACGGCGGGTTTGGATACGGTTGGTGTGCGGATGCCGGATCATCCGGTAGCTCTAGCACTGATAAGTGCCGCAGGTTGTCCAGTTGCGGCGCCCAGTGCTAATCGTTCGGGTCGCCCGAGCCCGACATTAGCTTCGCATGTGATGGAAGATTTGGCTGGATACATTGATGGCGTCCTTGATGGTGGTGCTGCTGGAGTTGGACTAGAGTCAACAGTCGTGCAGGTACAGCCTGACGGAAAAGTTGCTGTGCTGCGCCCCGGCGGGATTACTTCGGAACAATTGGCTGCAGTGGTGGGAGCAGAAGCTGTAAGCTCAGAGCCCGGTAATGCTGAGACAACTGCTGCCGCAACCGCAACCGCTACTGTCTTGGCTGATTCGGGGACGACAAACTCTGTTATTGATTTCAGTACTGCTGAGCCAATCACAGCTAAAGCAACTACCGCGCAATCTTCAGCGGATTGCCTGAATGTTAACAATCGTGAGCCTTTCGAAAGGGCTTCCGCATCTATTGAGAAGCATGGTGCGGATGCTGCTGGCGATATTTCGGCGCCGCGCGCGCCGGGCATGAAGTACACGCACTACGCGCCGCGCGGCTGGCTTGCTGTAGTGCGCGGCTCTTCCCCGCAGCGCGTGGCGGACGAAGCCGCAAGTCAACTTCAGGCGGCGCAGCTAAACGGCGAGGTCACGGGCTTACTCCTCTTCGAGGAGCATAAGGCCCTTTATCCCGCCGACCCTGCCGCCTGTGTCCTTTCCCTCGGCTCGTTATCCTCGCCGGAGGAAGGGGCTCGCTCCCTATATGCCGCCTTGCGGCGCTTCGATGAAGCGGGAGCGACTTACATCTTAGCCGAGGCTTGCCCGTATACCGGCCTCGGCGCTGCCATTATGAACCGGCTTATGAAAGCCGCCGGCGGATCTGTCATCGACGCCGGATGACCACGGCATTGCTTTTTCGTATATGACTCCCATATGAAGTCATGAATACCCCCTTGTCCGCATATCGTTGTTGTACAAGATATTTCGGACTTGGGGGGTTAAGCATGGGCTTAGGAGATGTATATACCGAATGGGGGCAGATTGTTACCATTACTATAATGGCGGTTGCATTAGGGATGGATGCCTTTTCGCTCGGTGTAGGGATCGGGATGAAAGGTATTCGTCTGCTGCATGTTCTGCAAATGAGTCTGCTCATTGCTGTTTTTCATATGCTGATGCCTCTCCTGGGTTTATTGACAGGAAGTTATGTCGGACACCTGTTAGGTCAAGTAACGACTTATGCTGCTGGAGGTCTTCTAGTTCTTTTGGGCGGGCATATGGTGTACAACTCCTTTCGTCCGGATACAGGAAGCTCACGAGCTATGGATCATCGAACCTTGTGGGGGATGATACTTCTTTCGCTCAGTGTCAGTATTGACTCTTTCTCCGTGGGGGTATCACTGGGGATGTTTGTGAATGGAGTACTTTTGACCATCTTAGCCTTCGGTGCTTGCGGGGGACTAATGTCGATTCTAGGGTTGCTAATTGGACGGCATGTCAGTCGTGGTCTCGGGGATTATGGAGAAGCGCTAGGCGGTGCAATACTTTTGGGGTTTGGCTTGCTATTCATCTTTTGATACAATAACGGCATTAGAATATTTAATTTCATGGGGGTGCAAAACATGCTGCATATTTTATTCGTCTGCACCGGGAATACATGCCGAAGTCCTATGGCTGAGGGGCTTTTACGAAAGCTCGCGAAGGAACGTGGAATCGACCTGGAAGTGCGGTCTGCAGGTGTATCCGCCATTTCCGGTACTTCTATATCAAGACATGCTGCAGCTATACTGCAGGAAGAAGGAATTCATGATTCAATGGAGTCGTCACAATTGACAGGTCAAGCTGTCGCTTGGGCCGACCTTGTGCTGACCTTGACGGGTGGGCATAAGCAGCATTTGCTGCAGTATTTTCCGGATGCTGTAACGAAAACCTATACATTGAAGGAATACGTGCATAATGAAGATGCGGTGACGGAAGATATCAAGGAATTGGACAGCCTTTACGCAGATGCGGAGTTGAGCTTAGCCCTTGGTGGTGAACCGAATGCAACGGATCTGCAGCGGATGATTGAGATTCGCCAGCGTATTCCGAGCTTCGATATTTCTGATCCATTTGGTGGCACGCGTGAGGACTATGAGCTAACTGCTGCTGAGATTCGCACTGCGCTATTCAGTTTGCTGGATAAGCTGGAAACCTTCCGCCATTTGTAAATGGTTGATTTTCAGTTCACTTTGCTTTAAGATGAAGTTACAAATAATCGGTTCCGATGTAACTGGCGACAAATGTGGATCAAACCACGATGGAGCATCGGAATAAACGGCCGGTCGCCTGGGCAAAAGAGCAAATCCGCAGCTACCTGCGGACTGCTCTTTTTTGTTTAAAATAAGCTTGTTTGAAGTTTGAGGAGGTAGAGTGATGGACGAAGTTGTGGAGCTATCATTAACTGAAGCCACCGTCACTGTGTTAAGGGAGTTGGCGGAGGCTGGTAACCTTGGGTCAGGCAAAATTGTTGTCGTCGGAGTGAGCACAAGTGAGGTTGCTGGTGTCCGGATTGGAACTGGTGGTGCACTTGAAGTTGCAGAACAACTGCTTGAAGGTGTTCGTTTAGTAGCAGCGGAAAAAGGATTTCATCCGGTGTATCAGTGCTGCGAGCATTTAAATCGTGCACTTGTCATGGAACGCTCTCTGCTAGAGTCACTTGGTCTGAAGGAAGTATCAGCTGTACCTATACGAGGTGCTGGAGGTTCGATGGCTACGGCTGCTTATCACGCTATGAAAGATCCTGTTTTGGCGGAAACGATAGAAGCTCATGCTGGTTTAGATATTGGCGAGACACTGATAGGAATGCATTTACGGCGGGTAGCCGTTCCTTTCCGTCCGACTCTACGATACATTGGAGCAGCCAGAGTGAATGCGGCATGGACCAGACCCCCACTAATTGGCGGGGAACGTGCGGTATATCGTGCTCCAGAACAAAGTGGTTCACAGTTTTGTGATTAACGAACTTTAGTTTTTATATTTTTTGCAGAAACGTAGACCTAAGTCTCTTTATGGCGGGCAAATCGTTTCTACTTAAATACAACATTTCTACACACACTAGGGAGGAAATAAGAACATGGAACAATTGCGTAAGAGTGACCCGGCAGTACTGGAAGCGATGGAACTGGAACTGAAACGTCAGCGTGCCAACATTGAGCTTATTGCCTCAGAGAATATCGTTAGCGAAGCCGTAATGGAAGCTATGGGCTCCGTGCTTACGAACAAATATGCAGAAGGTTATCCAGGCAAACGTTATTATGGCGGCTGTGAAGATGTAGATATCGTTGAGAACCTTGCTCGTGATCGGGCAAAAGAATTGTTTGGCGCGGATCATGTCAACGTACAACCACATTCCGGCGCTCAAGCAAATATGGCAGTTTATCTGGCTGCACTTAAGCCTGGCGACACCGTTCTTGGAATGAATTTGGCGCACGGTGGTCATTTGACACATGGTAGCCCAGTTAATGCTTCTGGATTGCTTTATAACTTCGTTGCTTATGGAGTACAAGAAGATACTTTCCTAATTGATTATGATGAAGTACGTAAAGCAGCCTTCAAACACCGTCCAAAAATGATTGTAGCTGGTGCTAGTGCCTATCCGCGTATTATTGATTTCGAAAAACTTGGCGCTATCGCCAATGATGTGGGTGCGCTATTTATGGTAGATATGGCCCATATCGCAGGATTGGTTGCTGCTGGTCTTCATCCGAGCCCGGTTCCTCATGCTCATTTCGTTACAACTACTACGCATAAGACTTTGCGCGGTCCCCGCGGAGGTATGATTATGTGCAGACAGCCATGGGCAGCTGCTATTGATAAAGCGGTATTCCCTGGTTCCCAAGGTGGACCTCTGATGCATGTAATTGCTTCAAAAGCAGTCGCATTTGGTGAAGCATTGCAGCCATCCTTTAAGACTTATGCTCAAAATGTAGTGAAGAACGCTAATGTTCTTGCAGAAACGTTGATCAGCGAAGGGGTTAACATTGTATCCGGAGGTACAGATAACCACTTGATGCTGCTGGATACCCGTAATCTGAACATTACCGGAAAAGATGCGGAAAAAGTACTAGATTCCATCGGGATTACTGTGAATAAAAACGCAATTCCATTTGATCCTACAAGTCCTTTCGTAACAAGCGGTATTCGTATTGGTACACCTGCAGTCACATCCCGTGGTATGGACGAGCAGGCGATGGTCACTATTGGACGTATCATTGCTAATGTTCTAAAGAATCCGAAGGATGAGGCAAACTTGGCAGAATCTGCGCGTCAAGTGGCTGAGTTGACTGACCAATACCCTCTTTATCCAGAGTTGAAATACTAATTCTTTGCTTCTAATAAGAAATGATTCTGCCTCCATCCATACCCTCTTCCGGGTTTGATGGAGGCTTTTTTGTTGCATATTGTTCACAAATATCACTGTAGGTAATAGATGAAATTGAATGAAATTAATCATGAAAGTTCATGGAATTTTCAATAAAATTAGTGAAAATAATGTGAATAGTATGAAAAAGCCAAAGTTGCACAACATAATCTAGGTTTTATAAGTGATTGGTTTCCTAATTAAGCCAATCATTACCTTTAAAAACAAGGAAATACAAAGGAATATGTTCAATGTGAGTTCAAGTACCATTCTGAGGTGAAATGCAGCGGCGGGAGTGCTATAATAGACAGGATTTAGCCACTGAGAAGCAAAGCGCTTTCTATGGCTATAGACAAGACTTACAATTACCGGAGGGACAGTAAATGGGAAAATTGGTGATTTGCGATCATCCTTTAATTCAACACAAACTAACATTTATTCGCGACGTTAGAACAAACACGAAGGATTTCAGAGAACATGTTGACGAAGTTGCCACATTGATGGCTTATGAGATTACACGTGATATTCCACTAGAGACCATTACGGTACAAACACCGGTCACTGAGACGGAAAGCAAAGTGATTTCGGGAAGAATGCTGGGGCTTATTCCTATTCTTCGTGCGGGTTTAGGTATGCTTGAAGGTGTACTGAAGCTTCTACCTGCGGCTAAAGTAGGACATGTAGGGCTTTTCCGTGATCCAGACACTCTTCAACCAGTGGAGTATTATATCAAGCTTCCAACGGACGTACAGGAACGTGAATTGATAGTAATTGATCCGATGCTTGCTACAGGCGGATCCGCAATTGCTGCGATTACCTCACTGAAGAACCGTGGCTGTACACAGATCAAAATGATGAACTTGATTGCAGCGCCAGAAGGTGTTGCTGCAGTTCAGGAAGCTCATCCGGATGTTGATATTTATGTAGCAGCGCTTGATGATCATTTGAATGAACATGGTTACATCGTGCCAGGTCTTGGTGATGCTGGTGACCGTCTTTATGGAACCAAGTAATAAGTAATTAAGTATTAAGTATAGTAATGCGAGAATATTTGATGAGAGGGTAGGGGTTATGTCCAAAATCAAAGTAATGACTATTTTCGGAGTGCGCCCCGAGGCGATCAAGATGGCTCCTCTGGTTCTTGAACTGAAGAAGCATCCTGAGCATATCGAATCAATAGTATGTGTAACAGCACAGCATAGAGAACTGCTCGATCAAGTGTTGGAAGTGTTTAATATCACCCCTGATTACGATTTGGACGTGATGAAGGACCGTCAGACCTTGAATGAGATTACTATTCGTGTGCTTGAAGGTTTGGAACCTGTACTGAAAGAAGTTAAACCTGACCTCGTGCTGGTGCATGGGGACACCTTAACAACGTTTTTAGCTAGTTACGCTTCCTTCCTGCAGCAAATTCAGGTTGGGCACGTAGAAGCAGGACTTAGGACATGGAACAAATTGTCTCCGTATCCTGAAGAAATGAACCGTCAACTCACAGGTGTGTTAGCTGATCTGCATTTCGCTCCAACCGATTTGTCAGCTAACAATCTGAGACACGAGAACAAAAAAGAATCAAGTATTTATATCACAGGCAACACCGTAACTGATGTGTTTCAATATACCGTACAGCCGGATTACCGGCATCCTGTTTTGGATTTTGCTTCAGGAAAAAGACTTATTTTGATGACCGCTCACCGCAGAGAATCTCAAGGTGAACCGCATCGTAATATCTTCCGAGCTATTAAAAGAATCGCTGATGAATTCGAAGATGTCGCCATTGTTTATCCTGTGCATCCGAGTCCTGCCGTTAAGGAACCTGCGCATGAGATACTGGGAGGACATCCGAGAATTAAGCTGATTGATCCGCTGGATGTCGTGGACCTGCATAATTTTTATCCGCATACCCACTTGATATTGACCGATTCCGGCGGTCTGCAAGAGGAAGCTCCTTCTTATGGAGTGCCTGTTCTTGTGCTTCGTGATACAACGGAGCGTCCCGAAGGGATAGAGGCTGGAACGCTGGAACTTGTGGGCACGGACGAGGAGAAGGTGTATCAACGGACACATGCTCTTTTGACTGATAATGAGCTCTATCAGTCGATGAGTCGGGCCGCCAACCCGTATGGAGATGGCAAGGCTTCCCAACGGATTGTCAATGCGATTTTGCACCATTTTGGTGTTAATAAGGAACGTCCTGAAGAGTTTCACAGAATGTTCACAAAAAATAAATAATTTCAATTAAACTAATATCTGATCTGATTAAAATCAACATACAGTGAAACTGTACGGTTTATATGGTTTTGGAACGTTTTGCTGTGATTATTTTCATGTTTTCAAGGGTTTTTAGGCAATGTTCAATGAATTGACAAAGACTCAGGAAATTCAGTAAAATTAGTTGGGATTGTAGCCCATGAAAGAACAAAATAGCAAGGACAGCTTGTTACAGACCGCGCTTGTCATTGGAAGTGCAGGCACTTTGCTTGCCGCTTACATTCTTATTGGTTTTTTTGCGGCAAGATGGCTGAAAGACCTGATGGAGGGGCCGAAATATTGGCTCGCCATTGGCACTATAACTGGAATGATTCTGGGAATTGTGAATGTCGCCTTGTTAATTAAAAAATTTTTGGGGGAGCAGAATGGATAATATGACTCCCATGATCAATACCGTCACTAGAGTTACGCTCGTCCTTATGGCAGGACTCTTAATGGGCTGGGTGCTTCATCATGAGACCCGGGCAATTACACTGGGCATGACTCTGGGTCTGGTGGCGGGATTGGTAAACTTTCGTTATCTGGCCGTCAAGGTTCGACGGGTTACGCAGTCGATTGCGAGCAACGAAGGGAATGCCTTCAGCCTCGGTTTTGTTACACGGATTAGCTTCGCAATTTTGGTCACCATGTTCTCGGTCAAGATTGAGCATTTCTCCCTGGTAGCAACTGTTTCGGGCGTATTCATTCCTCAGCTTCTCGCCATTCCTGCGGGGATATATCTGAGTGTGAAGAATAAGCTTTAACCAGATTAAAGAGAAAGGGGGATGATACTATGCATGACATGCCGAAAATATTTGTCGGGGGAATACCGATAGATTTATCCGCCGTGTTGATGCTTCTGATCAGTTGTACAGTGGTATTTGTTCTGGTTATGCTTTCGGTTCGTAAGCTTTCCGTTGAAAATCCATCCAAGCTTCAGAACTTCATGGAATGGGTTGTGGAATTTGTAGAGGGTGTCATAAGCAGTGCCATGGATCTGAAGAAAGGAAAACCTTACATATCTTTAGGGTTGACATTGATTCTGTTTATCTTTGTTTCCAATCTACTTGGATTGCCTTTCTCCGTTGTAACTGAGGCGCATGGACCTGTAACAGTGTTTGGCCACGTGATTGAAGCAACTAAGAACTTGGCGAATGGTGAGCATGCAGAAATTTTATGGTACAAGTCGCCAACTGCTGACATTAATGTCACTGCAGGATTGGCAATCATAGTATTTGTACTGATGAACTTTCTGGGCATTAAGCTCAACGGCAAACATTATTTCAAACACTACATCGAGCCGTTTCCAATCTTTTTGCCACTGAACATTATCGAAAACCTGGCAAAACCTGTAGCGTTGGCTATTCGTCTATTCGCTAACATTTTCGCCGGAGAAGTACTAATTACAGTCATTTTGAAGCTGGGGATTCTCAGTATTCCGTTCCTGGCTGTATGGCAGGGCTTCAGTATTTTCGTCGGGGCGCTACAAGCATTTATCTTTACGATTCTGACGATGGTTTATATCGCACAGATGACGATTCACGAAGAAGAAGCACATTAATGAACTGCTGCGAAGAGAACGGCTATCGTCTGATTTTCCTTCGTGGGAGATATCTTATATCATTAAACACAAATATGAACCGAAATTAAAGGAGGATATTTACAAATGGAATTTTTAGCAGCAGCAATAGCGGTTGGATTGGGTGCACTTGGCGCAGGTCTTGGTAACGGTATGATCGTTAGTAGAACAGTTGAGTCCATCGCTCGTCAACCAGAAGCGAAAAATGCTTTGCAAACAACAATGTTTATTGGTGTAGGTATCGTCGAAGTTATTCCGTTGGCAGCAACAGTTATCGCATTCCTGATTATGTTTACTTAATAAACCGTAGTTACGGTTTGGCGGGGACGGCCGATGCCATCCGCGCCTTACTTTTGTATACGTCCGCATGACGCGGTAACGGAAGGGAGTGACCTCAGTGGATATTGTTTGGACAAACATAGTATTTTCAATTGTCGCCTTTGGGATTTTATATTTCTTGCTTAGCAAGTATGCGTTCAGCAAACTTTTTGCAGTTATGGAGAAACGCCGTGAGCTGGTAATGCAGCAAATGGACGAAGCTGCGAAGACTAGAGAACAAGCGGTCGCGTATGTGGAAGAGCAGAAGCAAGCGCTGAACAGTGCACGCCAGGAAGCTCAACAGATTATTCAACAATCGCAAATCACAAGCAATCTACAGGTAGAACAAACTTTGGCACAAGCCAAAGCAGATGCAGCACGTGTCAAAGAAGAGGCCGTGCGTGATATCGAGAACGAAAAGAACAAAGCAGTGGAAGAGTTGCGCAGCGAAATTGGAACGGCATCTGTTCGTATTGCTTCTAAACTTCTTAAGAAAGAAGTTAGTGCTAACGGCGAGCAGGAGCAACTTGTGAACCAATACCTCAAAGAGGTAGGAGGCCAATCATGAGCCGCGATACGGTAGTTGCCAAGCGCTACGCTAGAGCATTGTACAGTGCAGCGGTAGAGAAAGGGATTACCCTTGAAGTAGAAGAAGAGCTCAAGGCAGTGGTTGGATTATTACATTCCGACCAAGAGATAAAGCGGTTTATTCTTGCACCGCGCATCTCGGAGTCCGACAAGCTGAAAGTGCTGCGCACAGCGCTTCAAGATAAGCTCTCTCCCATCGTGATGAACATTGTAGAATTGTTAGTAGAGCGAGGCAGAACCGATATTTTTGCCGATCTGCTGGATACGTATATCAAGATTGAAGGAGACGCTCTTGGCATTGGTGATGCTAAGGTATACTCTGTTTATTCTTTAAGTGAAGAAGAAAAAGCAGCTGTAGCTGCAGAATTCGGCCAACTCGTAAACCGTAAAATCCGGATTACGAATGTGGTGGACCCAAGCCTGTTGGGAGGACTGAAAGTTTATATCGGCGATACGCTGTATGACGGCAGTCTGTCTAACAAATTGGAGCGTCTCGAGAAATCCTTTAATGATAAGCATAGAAGATAGGGGTGAGGATATTGGGCATCAGACCTGAAGAGATCAGCACTTTGATCAAAAGTCAAATTGAGGAATATAAAGCCGATATCGAAGTTGCCGAAGTCGGCACCGTCATTCAAGTCGGCGACGGTATCGCCCGTGTCTACGGTCTGGAAAACGCAATGGCAGGCGAATTGCTAGAGTTCTCCAACGGAGTAGTGGGCATGGCGCTCAATCTGGAAGAAAGCAACGTCGGTGTTGTTATTCTGGGTGAGTACAAGGAAATTCGTGAAGGCGATCAAGTAAAACGTACAGGACAAATTATGCAAGTTCCTGTTGGTGAAGCTCTGCTCGGTCGTGTAGTTAACGCACTTGGTATGCCGCTTGACGGCAAAGGCCCAATTGCTACAACTGAATTCCGTCCTGTAGAAAATAATGCACCAGGTGTTATCGATCGTAAATCGGTACATGAACCGATGCAAACAGGTCTTAAAGCCATTGATGCGATGGTACCAATCGGTCGTGGACAACGCGAACTTATCATTGGTGACCGTCAAACAGGTAAGACTGCAATCGCAATTGACGCGATTATCAACCAAAAAGGCAACGGCATGAAATGTATTTATGTTGCCATTGGTCAAAAGCAATCCACAGTAGCACAGGTTGTAGAAACTCTTCGCCGTCATGGCGCTTTGGAATATACAATCGTTGTAACTGCATCGGCTTCCGAGCCGTCCCCATTGTTGTATATTGCTCCATACGCAGGTTGCGCAATGGGCGAATACTTCATGTACAAGGGCGAGCACGTACTGATCATTTACGATGACCTTTCGAAACAAGCTTCGGCTTATCGCGAATTGTCCTTGCTGCTTCGTCGTCCACCGGGTCGTGAAGCATTCCCGGGTGACGTATTCTACTTGCACTCCCGTCTTTTGGAGCGTGCAGCTAAGCTTAGTGATGAGCTCGGTGGTGGTTCATTAACCGCACTTCCATTTATCGAAACACAGGCATCTGACGTATCAGCTTACATTCCTACGAACGTAATCTCGATTACAGATGGTCAAATCTTCCTTGAATCCGATCTGTTCTACTCTGGTCAACGTCCGGCAATCAACGTCGGTATCTCCGTTTCCCGTGTAGGGGGCTCCGCTCAAATCAAAGCGATGAAGAAGGTAGCCGGCTCGCTCCGTTTGGATCTTGCCCAATATCGCGAACTTCAAGCCTTCTCACAGTTCGGCTCAGATCTTGATAAATCTACACTTGCCCGTCTGAATCGCGGGGCACGTATGATGGAAGTTCTGAAACAAGGTGTGAATCAGCCGTTGTCTGTTGAGCATCAAGTGCTTAGCTTGTACACAGCTGTAAAAGGATATTTGGATGATATTCCAGTTAAAGACGTAAAACGTTTTGAAAAGGAATTCCTTGCTTACATGGATAGCAGTGCAGCTGATGTAGCTCAATCCATCAGGGATACAAAAGATTTGACAGCTGATAACGAAGCCGCTCTTAAAGCAGCGATTGATACCTTTAAAAGAGGTTTCGCTACTAGCTAATATAGATAGACTTTAACGGATTTTACTAAGTGAGCTTTGGCTCTGCCGAAGCTCAGGCTGTGCTTATGAAGTAGCTTTGACTTCGTCAAAGTTAAGAGAATGCTTACGAAGTTAGCTTTGACTCCGTCAAAGCTAAGATGATGCTTACGAAGTTAGCTTTGACTCCGTCAAAGCTCTAAGGTGGTGAAATCATGGCAAGAAGCATGCGTGATATTAAACGTCAAATTAAGAGTGTTCAAAACACAAGACAGATCACAAAAGCGATGGAAATGGTAGCCGCATCCAAGCTGAGAAAAGCTCAGGAGAAGGCAATTGCCGCCCGTCCTTATGCTGAGAAGCTAAAAGAGGTTGTATCGAGCATTGCGGCTGGCACAGAAGGTGTTCAACACCCTATGCTGGTTAGCCGCCCTGTGAAGAAGACTGGTTATCTAATCGTTACCTCTGATAGAGGGCTTGCAGGTGGTTACAACGCTAATATTTTGCGTAAGGTGACGATGCTCATCGCGGAGAAGCATAAGTCCAAAGATGAGTACGCATTGTTTGTTATTGGTCGTAAGGGCCGTGACTTTCTACGTCGCCGTGAATATCCGATTGTACAGGAAGTTACTGAGCTATCGGATGCGCCGAAGTTTGCTGACATCAAGTCTATCGCGAATTCGGCAGTACAGCAGTTTGTAGATGGTACGTATGATGAGTTGTATGTTTGTTACAATCAATTCGTCAATGCTATCACCCAGATCCCGACCGTTGAGCGACTGTTGCCTATGGATGGAGTAGGGAATCAAGAGCATCATGAAGCTTCTGCAAACTACGAATATGAACCTTCACCGGAAGGCGTGCTAGAAGTATTGCTTCCAAAGTACGCTGAAACTTTGATTTATAGCGCTATTCTGGATGGCAAGGCCAGTGAGCTGGGTGCGAAAATGACAGCTATGGGCAGTGCAACGAAGAACGCGTCGAAAATGATCGGAGAACTTACCCTTACGTACAACCGTGCCCGTCAGGCGGCAATTACGCAGGAAATTACCGAGATCGTGGCCGGAGCGAACGCGCAGTCTTAAAATACAAGAAAAGTTAAACTAAGTGCTTAACTTGTCTTGTGTTTTACGAGAAACAGTGTCGCTTGCTTAGGGTGCATAGCTCCTTAAGAACGGCACTGTAAGTTCTTCTTAAAATATAAGAAAGTATGGTTTTACACTATACAAAATGCTTATATTTCTACGAGAAACGGTTGTCATCTTTATATGACGACAACGTCGTTTCTTCTTGATGTAACAGCTTTCGAGGAGGGAAAAGAAGATGAACAAAGGACGCGTTGTAAGCATTATGGGTCCGGTTGTCGATATTGAATTTGAACGCGGCCAGTTGCCCGAGATTTTCAACGCTATCAAAATTGAAACCGTCTTGGACAATGGTCGTCAGCTTAACCTAACACTTGAGGTTTCCAATCACTTGGGAGACAATCTGGTACGTTGTATCGCGATGTCTTCTACTGATGGTCTGGTTCGTGGACTGGATGCGATCGATCAAGGAGGTCCAATCTCGGTTCCTGTAGGGGAAGCGACATTAGGCCGTGTATTTAACGTACTTGGCAATCCAATTGATAACGCTGGTGAAGTTCTTGCTGAGAAAAAGAACCCGATTCACCGTCTCGCACCAACATTTGATGAATTGTCAACACAAGCGGAAATCTTGGAAACAGGTATTAAAGTTATCGACTTGCTCGCACCTTATGCTAAGGGTGGTAAAGTCGGCCTCTTCGGCGGTGCCGGCGTAGGTAAAACAGTAACAATCCAGGAATTGATTAATAACATTGCCCAAGAGCACGGTGGTATTTCCGTATTCGCAGGTGTCGGTGAACGTACTCGTGAAGGTAATGACCTTTATCACGAAATGACGGATTCCGGCGTTATTAAGAAGACAGCAATGGTCTTCGGACAAATGAACGAGCCTCCAGGTGCACGTCTTCGTGTAGCTTTGACCGGTTTGACCATGGCGGAATATTTCCGTGATGTGGAAGGCCGCGATACGCTGCTCTTTATCGATAATATATTCCGCTTTACCCAAGCGGGTTCCGAAGTATCCGCTCTTCTCGGCCGTATGCCATCTGCGGTTGGTTATCAGCCGACTCTGGCTACTGAAATGGGCCAGCTGCAAGAGCGTATCACATCGACTAAAAAAGGTTCAGTTACATCGATTCAAGCAATCTACGTACCGGCGGATGACTACACTGACCCTGCTCCGGCTACAGCGTTTGCTCACTTGGATGCAACAACTAACCTTGAGCGTAAAATTTCCGAGAAGGGGATTTTCCCAGCGGTTGACCCACTGGCTTCCAGCTCGCGTTTGCTCGCTCCAGAAATTGTTGGTGAAGAACATTACAACGTGGCACAAGGTGTTAAACAATTGCTGCAACGTTATACCGAGCTTCAAGACATCATTGCCATCTTGGGTATGGATGAATTGAGTGAGGATGATAAGGTTATCGTAGCTCGTGCTCGTAAAGTTGAACGCTTCCTGTCGCAGCCATTCCACGTGGCTGAACAGTTCACTGGCTTTAAGGGTAAATATGTACCAATCAAAGAAACTGTACGCAGCTTTAAGGAAATCCTGGATGGTAAGCATGATGATCTTCCAGAAGCAGCTTTCCTATTTGTAGGTACGATTGAAGAAGCAGTAGAAAAAGCGAAATCGATGTAACCTGAGCTTAGCTAATGCTTTCGATGCAAGCTTTACTTCGTAAAGCTTAGTGCATGCTTTCGAAGCGAGCTTTACAATGTAAAGCTTTAAGGAGGAATGGAAGTGAATACCTTTTTGTTGGAAATTGTCACGCCGGAGCATCTCGTTTACTCCAAGCAAGTGAATAGCTTGATTGTAAGAGGGGTCGAAGGCGAGTTGGGTATTTTGCCGGGACACATTCCGCTTGTGACTCCACTTCAGGTTGCTCCGTTATCCGTCAAATCGGACGGTGTTACGATCTCCATCGCTGTTCATGGCGGGTTCGTTGAAGTGCATAAGGACAAAGTAACCGTGCTGGCTGAAAGTGCCGAGCTGCCGACAGATATCGATGTTGAGCGCGCCGAAGCGGCTAGAGAACGGGCTCAACGCCGTCTCCAGACTCGGAGCAAACAAGATGATATCGATCACCGCCGTGCGGAATTGGCGCTGCAACGCGCTGTTACACGGATTAAAGTGTCCACTGGAAAAGGACAACAGTAGGATAAAAGCAGTCAAGCCTTAGGGTTTGACTGCTTTTTATTATAGTAATCTATTGAAAAAAGGTTAAAATTTCTTCATTATTTTGGATAATGGCGTTGAATTGTTTAAAAATTTGTAAAAGTACTGGATTCTTTTGCCCTTCACAAGTATGATATAAGAGTCGATTTCCGAGTAATACGAACACGGAGGGTTAGCATGGAGGATATATTGTCGGGTGGGTTGTCTAGCGCAGTTGGAACCAGCAGTATGGTCTCAATGATTGTATCTTTGCTCAGTGTTGTATTATCTTGGTGGGCATTGCAGAACCTTAAGCTCGATTTGGTCATAAGATATCCCAAGAGTCCTCAGGGAAGGCTGCTGCACTTGCTGTTGGCCATTGTACTTGGTCGTTTTGTAGCGGGGTTCTTCCTGGATTACCTGAGCTGGAGTGGGATGATCCGATATATGTTTTAAGGGGATGTAGTTTGGTTATAAGTGTCTTAGGTCGCAGTGGTCAAAAGGTGTCGAATAATAAGGTTTTATTATGTCAACACTGAACTTTAAGGAACATGCCCGAGTAAATGGGCGTATTGATGGAGTAGAGAACTTTTTTGCAATTACTTTAATCTAAAAAAATAATTTAAGAAATAATGGACGCGGAGGGAAACCGAAAATGAGCAAATTTATCGTCCGCGGTGGCAACAGATTGACCGGGAGCGTGAAAGTTAGCGGCGCAAAAAATTCCGTATTACCGATCATAGCCGCCTCTCTATTGGCAGAAGAAGGAGTAAGCGTCATTGTAGACGCACCTCCGCTTGATGATGTGATGACGATATCAAAAATGCTGGAATCTCTGGGTGCAGGGGTTACATATCAGAACGATATTATCCAAGTGGATGCTACAAATATCACATCCTGTGAAGCACCTTATGAATGGGTTCGAAAAATGCGGGCGTCTTTTTTAGTCATGGGCCCACTGTTATCTAGACTTGGTCAGACAAGAATTTCCCTGCCAGGCGGCTGTGCCATTGGTACACGACCGATTGATCAGCATTTGAAAGGGTTTGAAGCACTGGGTGCGGAGATTAGTCTCGGCCAGGGCTACATTGAAGCGAAAAGCAACGGACGCCTGCGCGGTGCCAAAGTGTATTTGGATGTAGCAAGCGTAGGTGCGACCGAAAATATAATGATGGCAGCTACACTAGCCGAAGGCGTGACCGTTATCGAGAATGCGGCTAAGGAGCCTGAGATTGTCGACCTGGCCAATTACTTGAATGGTATGGGCGCAATCGTACGCGGTGCGGGAACAGGCGTTATCCGTATTGAAGGGGTAGAACGTCTGCATGGGGTCAAACATCATGTAATCCCTGACCGTATCGAAGCAGGTACGTACATGGCGGCTGCAGCAATTACCGGTGGCGATGTATATGTGGAAGGCGCAATTGCTGATCACTTAGGTCCTGTTATTGCTAAGATGGAAGAAATGGGTGTAACCATTATTCCTGACGAGAACGGTATTCGTGTAATCAGTGACAAGCCTCTCAAAGCTGTTGATTTGAAGACTTTGCCGTATCCAGGTTTTCCTACGGATATGCAGTCGCAAATGATGGCATTATTGCTGCGTTCTGAAGGTACCAGTGTCGTTACAGAAACTGTATTTGAGAACCGGTTTATGCATGTGGATGAATTCCACAACATGAACGCTGAGATTAAAATCGAAGGTCGCTCGGCGATCGTTACAGGTAATGCACAATTGGTCGGAGCTAAGGTTTGTGCTACGGATCTGCGTGCGGGAGCTGCGCTTATTTTGGCAGGTCTGGTTGCTGAAGGCACTACTGAAGTAAGCGGAACTCATCATATTGACCGCGGGTATGTTCATTTGGCTGAGAAACTGTCCGGACTGGGTGCGGAAATTTGGCGCATCTCCATGGAAGACACTTCAGCGCAAACCGTGAAGGATGAAGTTCTTAAACCGGAAGTATCCAAGAGTGAATCGACTAAAAACGAAGAGGTTAAACCACGCTTTCAGGTTCAACCAACTTGGGTATAATATCAATCATTAGGAGAGACCAGGCTGCAGTTTGCAGCTTGGTCTTTTTTTATGGAATCCTCATTTGATGGGGATTTTTTTGTATGCAATTTAATAGCCTGTGGTCTAGTAATAGATTGAGGACAGGAACTCTCTTTCTCTCAAATTGTGTTCTAGCAGTTGCTGCAAATTCATATCTATAAGAATCACCAGTGATTCACGGAAGGAGCCATAGAGATGAAAGATTTCCGCTACTTGCGAAGAAACAAGACAACGCGCTGGCACTCGCGTCCCCTTGCTCCCCGGCGCAGGCGACTCATCCCCGTCGCCTGGCTCGCAGCGCCTTTCCTGGCGGCGCTGCTGATTCCGCTGGCGGTTGTCCCACTACACCGGGGACAACCGGCGCCTGTGGCCGTGCCGGCGGTCACGGCCCCTCCGGCGGCGCCGGAGACGGCTGCGCAGGAAGCGCCGCAGCCGAACGTCTCTGTCTATTTGTCGCACAGCGGACAAATAGAGACATTGCCGCTGGAGGACTACGTCCGCGGCGTGCTTGCGGCCGAGATGCCGGCCGACTTTGAGCTTGAAGCGCTCAAAGCGCAGGCCGTAGCGGCCCGCACCTTTATCATGCGCCGCCTGGTGGCTGGCGACAGAAGCGGCGTACCCGTTCCGGAGGCGGATGTAACCGATACGGTAAGCCATCAGGCTTACATATCTAAGGACACGCTGGAACGGCAATGGAAGCTCGGCGGAAGAAGCGCCGACCTTGCAAAGCTGCAGCGCGCGGTCCTTGAGACGCGCGGAGTGATCATGACTTATAAAGGGCAGCCGATAACGGCCTCCTTTTTCGCCTCCAGTGGAGGATATACTGAGAACTCAGAAGAGTATTGGAATGCAGCGATTCCCTATCTGCGCAGCGTGACGAGTCCTTGGGAGAAAGAGATTACCCCAAACTATGCAGTGACTAACACCTTTACTGTTGCTGAAATACTTACTAGATTGGGTCTGAACGATAAAGTCATTCCAGCCTCCAAAGAAACTACCAATTCAGGAACTACAACGAAGATTTCATCATCTTCGAGATTACCTATGGAAGTGTTGTCTCTTACCACTGGACATCGGATTAAAGAGGTCTCAATTGGAGGCTCTATATTTACTGGACGTGAAGTGAGAGAGAAGCTGGGCCTACGATCCAGCCAATTCAGTTGGAGTCGTAAGGGGAATAAGATCTTAATCACGACCTTCGGAAATGGGCATGGAGTAGGGATGAGCCAGTGGGGGGCAAATGGTATGGCTAAAGAGGGTGGAACTGCTACCCAAATTCTCAAACACTATTATAGTGGTATCTCATTTACACAAATCTCAACTCTTCTGAAAAAATAACTTGAAAGATACGTATAAAAGAGAAAACCCCGGTAACACTGGTTACTGAGGTGATAACCATATGAATGAACAAGACAAAAACAAAACAAACCAAGATGAATCTCTCAAAAAAACTCAGGGAGATTTACCTGGCGCAAAACCTTCTTCATGGAACAGACTGGTATCTAAACGTTGGGTATTCCCAGCAGTCTACACGGCGGCAGCGGCAATTATACTAACCTTGGTGTGGGTCTATCAGGATGCCGGCCAGAAGCCGCTCAACCAGGACACTGCCGCCACTTCGCATCAAGTAGGAACTTCCGCTAACGAAGCTGGTACAACAACCGGTGGTCCAGATGCACTTGAAGTTGTTGCTTCAACGGAAAGTATGACTTGGCCAGTAGCTAATCCAGGTGAAGTAGAAGTAGTTAAGCCGTATTATGATGAGAATGGTACAGAGGACAATCACGTTGCCGCTATGGTGCAATATAACGACAAATTTATTCCTAATGTCGGAATCGATATTGCCCGTGAAGACAACAATACGTTCGATGTTAAAGCAGCGCTCAGCGGTGAAGTGACCAGAGTGGAAGATGTTGCGGTATTAGGTAAAGTGATTGAAATTACCCATCAAGGTAATTTGAAGACTGTATACCAAAGTCTTGGTGAAACAAAAGTTAAACAAGGCGATGTAGTGAAGCAAGGAGATACTCTTGCCACAGCTGGTCGCAGTGAGATCGAAAAGGACCTTGGAAATCATGTACACTTTGAAGTGTACGAAGATGGCAAAGTAGTCAATCCATCGGATTTACTGCCACAGCGATAAAAATTTCTATAGCAGGGGGCGAAAGCCCCCTATTTTTTTGTGTATATAAGGATTTTTAAGGTTGTGTTTGTGATGAGCCTTTTGTTTACGCGGGAAACGGTTGTTGACCTAAAGGGAGAACGACGGCTTTTCATCATGCTAATAACACGGGTTATTAGGTTGTCCATTAAATAAAATGAGCCCTCCATAGCTTGTCATGTCTTGAAAGCGCGAATATATAAGCCCGCCCCTCATATAATGTACCAAACTATCCACAGTTGGGAGGCGGGAGCGTGCACGATTACATCAAGGAACGTACGATCAAAATCGGACGCTGCATCGTGGAAACCAGGCATACGGTCCGGACCATAGCCAAGGAATTTGGCGTTTCAAAGAGCACGGTGCATAAAGATTTAACTGAGCGTCTGCCAGAGATCAACCCTGATCTGGCCGATCAGGTGAAGCACATTCTCGAATATCACAAGTCCATCCGACATCTTCGGGGGGGAGAAGCCACAAAAATCAAATATAAAAAATCGACGGGGAAAAAACGTGAGGTTGCTGTAGCATCAAAGCCATGAGATTTTCGGAAATTTAAGGAAATATTCAGCTTTAATACATTGTGTACTTCCCCTAAAGTATGGTATTTTTAAATTTAGTACTAACTGCTGTTTTTTCAATTAAAATAACACTTTGGGGGCTCTTTCATTATGTTTAGCAAGGATATCGGAATCGACCTCGGCACGGCCAATGTGCTCATACATGTTAAAGGAAGGGGAGTCGTTCTGGATGAACCTTCCGTGGTCACACTTGAAAGTGATACGAAGAGAGTCCTTGCGGTGGGAGAACAGGCACGTCGCATGGTTGGACGTACACCTGGAAATATTATAACAATCCGTCCTCTACGGGATGGTGTCATTGCAGATTTTGAAATCACAGAAATGATGCTCAAGTATTTTATCGACCGCGTTGGCGGCCGGTCCTGGTACGCACGGCCCCGTATTCTGATTTGCGCCCCTACAAATATTACATCTGTGGAACAGAAGTCCATACGGGAAGCGGCAGAGCGGAGCGGGGCTAAGGAAGTTTTTATGGAGGAAGAGCCAAAAGCCGCTGCAATCGGAGCGGGAATGGATATTTATCAGCCTAGTGGGAACATGGTCGTCGATATCGGTGGCGGAACGACGGATGTAGCCGTACTTTCTATGGGCGACGTCGTTACCGCTTCTTCGATTAAAGTCGCAGGAGACAAGTTCGATGAGGCCATTTTAAGATATATTAAACAAAAGTATAAGCTGTTAATCGGTGAACGTACGGCAGAGGATATTAAGGTTACAATTGGCACCGTGCGTCCAGGCCTGATGCAGGCTGAAATGGATATTCGTGGTCGTGATATGGTAAGTGGACTCCCTCAGACGCTCACTATTACTTCAGGCGAGGTAAAAGAAGCACTATGGGATCCGGTTTCTTCTATTGTGGCAGCTGCTAAGTCCGTTCTGGAACGTACACCGCCTGAGCTATCAGCAGATATTATTGACCGGGGTGTTGTTCTAACTGGTGGTGGCGCTTTACTTAATGGATTGGACGAGCTCCTCTCAGAAGAATTACATGTTCCGGTGTGGATAGCGGAAGACCCGATGCATTGTGTAGTTAAGGGAACCGGAATAATGCTAGATAATTTGGACAAGGTCGTTAAGAAAAAGTTCTAAGCAGCCGATATAAAAGGTAGCAAAAGATTCGGAAGGGGACTACCTTCATGATAAGAGGATTATATACAGCCGCTGCAGGTATGGTTACACAGCAGCGTAGACATGATACGGCAACACAGAACATCGCTAACTTGAATACAACGGGGTACAAGCAGGTTGACAGTGTCAATCATGCTTTTCCGGATGTATTGATCTCTGCTATGAGTAATGGCAATACAAAGCCAGTGGGGCGCCTTAACACTGGGGTTTTTGCAGAACAATCGATATCCCAATATTTACAGGGTGATTTAAGGGAGAGCGGCAAGACCATGGATTTTGCTTTATCTACGGATTTGCAAGTAGCTGATCCTGTGACAGGTCAAAATATCTCCTTTGATGGTTCAGGCAAATATGTAAGCCCTGAGGGTGAGGTTGTTTATCGTCCACAGGCCTTCTTTACTGTACAGGATGCTGAAGGGAATAATCTGTATACGCGAAATGGGAGCTTCTCAATAAACGCGGCTACAGGAGAGGTACTGAGCAGTGGTGGCTTCAAGGTTCTTGATTCCACAGGCAAGCCCCTTGTCTTGACAGGAAATCAGGACACCCTTAAAGTGGACGGGCAGGGTAATTTGCTTAATCCAGTAACAGGACTTCCGACAGGGACCAAGCTTGGTGTGAGTGTAGTAACAAAGCCACAGGAGCTTGTACGTGACGGTAATGGTGTATTTCACGCTGATGATGTAGAGGCGGCAGATATCCGTTTCTCTAACGGAACAGATAACATGCAAGTACGCCAAGGTTACCTGGAAAGCTCCAATGTAGATCCTACTCAGGTTACTGTGGATTTGAATGCCGCCTATCGGGCTTATGAAGCGAACCAGAAGATTGTTCAATATTATGATGGCAGCTTGCAGAAGGCTGTAAGTGAAGTTGGCAGGGTATAGGCAGTGCTTAGGAATGAGCTTTACAGGTAGAGCTTATAGGAGGTTTGATCTATGAACAACTCAACGATTAGTGCAGCAGTCTCCATGTCGAGCCTTCAGCAGCGGCTTGATATTATAGCGGATAATCTAGCCAACATGGATACCAATGGTTATAAGAGCAAGCAGGGCTCTTTTGAGGACGTGCTGACTCGTGTACAACAGCAATCAGATGATTATGACCAACCGGGCCGTTCTACACCTCTAGGCTTTAATATGGGTTTTGGGACTTATGTGCCTTCGATCTCAACGAATTGGGAAGAGGGACCCCTTAAAGAAACAGGGAGTCCGACCGACTTAGCCATTCAGGGCAACGGGCTTTTTGGTGTTCAGGTCAATGGTACTACGGCGTACACACGTCAGGGTGATTTTCACTTTATTCCTGATACGACTGATGCTAAAAAGATGGTATTGGTTGATAACACTGGAAACTCTGTTTTAAATACAGAGGGCAAACCTCTAACGGTTCCTGTAGGTGTGAATGCTGCTATCGATGAATCCGGTCGTGTGTTAACGAAAAAGACAGAGAATGGACCTGTTCAGGTAGCGGGTACTATAATGATAGTAGAACCTAAGACACAGAATGCCTTAAAGGCTGTCGACGGGAATTTCTATATGCTTGCAGATGGAGTTACAGCACAGCAGGCTTTTGTACAAAGAGCGGCAGGCGAGGCATCTGGAATTGGAGTGCGCTCAGGATGGCTGGAGCAGTCGAATGTCGATATGACCTCAGAAATGACAGAAATGATGCAGATTCAACGCACGTATCAACTCGTAGCTCGGGCACTTTCGTCCAGTGATCAGATGTTTGGTCTAGCCAATAACATGCGCGCGTAGAGGTGAAGGAATGGATCGACAGGAAAAAGTTAAATCGGAAGAGAAGAAAGAACCCTCTCCACGAGGGATCTCCAAATGGACCATGATACAATGGGTTCTTATTCCCTTGCTTCTCGTAGCTGCACTTGGAGGCGGCCTGGCCGTCGGTTACGTTGTCCTGGGTAAGAAAGAGTTAAGCGATGCTCTGCAGTGGAGCACGTGGAGACATGTATATGATTTGGTTTTTGCTCCATAAATGAAGATGATTTAACCACTCCCTTGTTATACAAGGGAGTTTTCTTTTTTATGCTGAAAAATGTATAATGGTGGGGGGCCTCGGGCAGCAAAAAGGGCCCTCTCCGCCATGCTGCCGCATCCGGTGGAGAAAGCCCCTTATCTCAACCTCCACTTCTGCAGTTGGTGAAGGATAAATATAGTTTTTACCGAACCTGCCTAATTTTATGCATTTCGGCAAAGAATAAAAGAAAATGTGCAACATCCGAAAGGAGTTTTGTCATAATGCTGGATATCAACCAAATTCAAGAAATCATCCCCCATCGGCCTCCATTTCTGCTGGTGGACAAAATTATCGAGATTGAAATGGGCAAAAAAGCTGTAGGAATCAAAAATGTAACGATCAATGAACCGTTCTTTGTAGGTCACTTTCCGGGCTATCCGGTAATGCCGGGTGTACTGATTACAGAAGCCCTTGCACAAGTGGGTGCGGTTGCTATCCTGGGAGTAGAGGCTAATCGCGGCCGAATCGGTTTTTTAGCTGGGCTGGACGGATTCCGTTTCCGCGGTCAAGTAGTACCGGGCGATACACTTACTCTTGAAGTAGAGATCACCCGCCTTAAGGGCAGCATCGGAAAAGGACAAGCTACTGCTTCCGTTGAAGGTAAGGTTGTAGCCTCTGGAGAAATTATGTTTGCTCTGAGCTAAATATTTTATTTTTCTATAAATATATCTAAAGGAGAGATTCATATGACTCAATTAAGTGCGAAAGCGGCAGACACATTATCCCGCTGGTTGCAGGACCCTTCTGTTGACGAGGCTACAAAGGCAGAGCTTCGCGCTCTGGAGAATGAGCCACAGGAGCTTGAAGAGCGTTTTTACAGAGACTTAGAGTTTGGTACAGGCGGCTTGCGTGGGGTTATTGGTGCGGGCAGCAATCGTATCAATCGTTATACTGTTGGCAGAGCTACACAAGGCTTCGCTAATTATATTCTAGAAAAGCATACTGGAGAAGGCAGACCTTCGGTTGTTATCGCGCATGACTCTCGTCGCTTCTCGCCTGAATTCACACTTGAGGCTGCTCTTGTACTGGCTGCTAATGGCATCGAGGCGCATTTGTTTACCTCCCTTCGATCAACACCACAGCTGTCATTCAGCGTGCGTTATTTGAAAGCAACGGGTGGTATTGTAATCACCGCGAGCCATAACCCTCCTGAATACAATGGTTATAAGGTCTATAATTCGGAAGGCGGACAGCTTGTACCACACGAAGCCGAAAAGGTCATTTCTTACATACTAGAGGTTGACACTTTTGATGGTGTAAAGCGGATTTCGCAAGAAGAAGCTGAAGCTCAAGGGCTGTTGCACTGGCTAGGAGAGAAGGATGACGAAGCGTTTACCGATACTGTTGCTGCGGTCAGTCTTGCAAGTGAAGAGATTGCCTCTACGCTTGGAAAAGACTTCAAAATCGTATACACTCCGCTGCATGGTACAGGTAATTTGCCAGTCCGCCGTGTACTTGAGAAAATCGGGTTCACCCAGGTACATGTTGTACCTGAGCAAGAACAGCCGGATTCTGAATTCTCTACAGTGAAATCGCCGAACCCGGAGGAGCGTGAAGCTTTTACGCTGGCTATGAAGCTGGGCGAAGAGTTGAATGCTGACCTTTTGATTGGTACAGATCCTGATGCAGACCGTATGGGTGCGGTAGTTCGCGACAATGAAGGTAAATTTGTTGTTCTGTCCGGTAATCAATCCGGAGCACTGATGATTCATTACTATTTGAGTCGTTTGCAGGAACAAGGAAAGCTGCCTAGCAATGGTGCGGTTGTAAAGACTATCGTTACTAGTGAAATGGGGGCTGCTGTAGCTTCTCATTATGGTGCAACTGTATTTAATACGCTGACTGGCTTCAAATATATTGGAGAAAAGATGACCCAGTTCGAACAATCCGGAGAATACACATATCTTTTCGGATATGAAGAAAGCTATGGTTATCTTGCAGGCAATTATGCTCGCGATAAGGATGCTGTTCTTGCTGCTATGCTTATCGCTGAAGCAGGTGCTTATTATAAAGCTCAAGGCAAAACATTATATGATGTTCTTCAGGAATTGTACAAGCAGTTCGGATACTTCTTGGAAAGCTTGGAGTCCCGTACGCTGAAAGGCAAAGATGGCGTTGCGCAAATTCAAGGAATCATGAATGATTGGCGTTCTAATGCACCACAAGAAATTGCTGGATCTGCCGTAACAGAAATTCAGGATTATTCCCTGGGCTTAAATGGACTGCCGAAGGAAAATGTACTGAAGTATTTGCTGGCTGACGGATCTTGGTTCTGCCTGCGCCCTTCCGGCACAGAACCTAAGATTAAGGTTTATTTTGCAGTAGTGGGTGACTCCCTGCAGAATGCTAAGGATAAGGTTGCTGCACTGTCGAAACAGGTTATGGCTCGCGTTGACGGGGGACAATAATAAATATAGAGTGCTTTCTATATTGTGAATTATATTTTACGTAGAAACGGGTACCGTCTCTAAAAGGATGACGATCCGTTTCTACTTTTGTTAAAAGAGTTTTTAAAGCGAAAGAGGAGGTACTTTTGGTGCGGCAAAAATGGCAACGTTGGAATATTACTTCCCGAAAGTGGCTGTGGATCATAGTTGTGGTTGGCGTTATAGCAGCCTTGCCTGTGGTCTATGATCGACTGCAGACGGAGAAGTCTTCCAAGACAGTAGAATTTGTATTTGATTATCGTGATCTGGTTGATGTAGCCAGCTATCGTGCAAATCCACAAGATTATATTTCCGAACAGTTAGATCGCCTTAAAGACGCTGGTGTACAGAGCATGGCGATTTACGAAAGCACATTGGAAGATTACCGTAAGGCGCGTCGTCTAATGATATGGGGTGCGGCTGATATAGCTAATCTTACGGACACGATCATTCCTGAAAATGAAAACTATACCTATATTCTTTTTACCAGTGCTGATTACAGCGATACTTTAGCGCCTGTAATTAAAGAAGCATTTAGTAATCTTGGGATTAATTCAAGAGACTGGAGTTTCCGCGGACAGCAGGGTCTTATCATCGAGACCCCGCTAGAAGACGCTACATTGAAGCCGCTGCAGCCCGATCCATTTACACTGGACATGCTGCATAACAAGGGATTCAGTATTGTACCTCGTCTTGTGGATTCTCTGACTTATAATGAAGCCACGGTAAAGAAGCTGTTGGATCGTTATGAGGAATTGGGTGTTAAACGGATTCTATTTGAAGGTGAGTCTGTTAAAGGGTTTAATGATGATGCCGATACTGGCAGTATCACTGACTTTGCTAATCTCCTTAAGGAACGTGGAATGGGGATTGCAGCAATTGAGAATATTAAAAAACAGCAAAAGGGCTTTAACAGGCTCGCTTATTTGCTGGATTATAATGTGACACGTTTATATTCCCTTAGTGAGGGAGATTCTGCCTTAGATCCAAAAGTAATTTCGGACCGTTTCGCTCTGGCAACAAAGGATCGGAATATCCGCATGATCTACTTAAACACGATTCCTGCAAGAAATACTGCTAAGGCACAGGTTACAGATACATTAGATAACCTTATTACCAGCCTAAGCGAACCAGGCGGAGCAGTTGAGCAGATTAAAGACAATGGATTTAAACTGGGACAAGCTACGGCATTTGAGGTTGTAGATTCCTCTTATCAACGTTACTTTAAGCTAGTTGCGGTGGTTGGGGCAGTGTCTTTAGTGGCTCTGCTGGTCTCTTACTTCATTCCACAGCTCACGCTTGCTGCTTGGGTGTTAGGTCTGATTGGAAGTGCAGGCCTGATGCTAGTGAAGCCTGAAATGTTTGAACAAGCGCTCGCGCTTGCCGCTGCGATAAGTGCACCAACGCTTGCCGTTGTGCTTGCCATTCGTAAGGTTAATGAAATGGGGCCACCTCTACGGAGCAATCCCCTTACCTATAAGGCTATGAGCCCGCAACGCCGGTTTACACATAGCTTAGTGCTTTATTTTAAGACTTCACTGATCTCTTTGAGCGCTGTGCCGTTTATGATAGCACTGCTTAATAATGTTACTTATAGCCTGGTTCTCAACCAGTTCCGTGGTGTCAGTCTGCTTCATATGGCGCCTATCGGTCTTGTGGCACTTTACGTGCTTTTGTATCGCGGGGATTTTGTTTTTAACAAGACAGGTAAGCTGCTGCGGACACCAATCACATTTGCGATGATTATTATTGCCTTTGTTTTGGCGGTTGTTGGCTATTATTACATGACCCGTACAGGTAACGGTGGCAGTGTGAGTCCGTTGGAAATGGTTTTACGTACATTCTTGGAAAATACGGTTGGCGTTCGACCGCGTAATAAAGAGTTTTTGCTAGCGCATCCGTTATTAATTCTTGGCGCATTCTTGGCCTTTAGATATCGGAATGCAGCGTTTATCATGATTATTGCTGTAATCGGTCAGCTCTCGATGGTAGATACCTTTGCTCATATTCACTCGCCAGTTCTGATCTCGCTCATTCGTGGCTTGCTCGGTCTTGGATTAGGACTGATCATTGGTGTGATTGCCGTAATCGTATGGCAAATTGCAGAAGGGTGTTGGAAACGATGGTCGCCACTCCTAAAAAGATAGTTATTTCCGGTTATTACGGTTTCCATAACAGCGGGGATGAGGCGGTACTGCAATCTATATTGATTGCACTGCAACAACATGCTCAAGCTGCAGGAATAGAGATAGAACCCATTGTCTTGTCCATCGATCCTGAGTGGACTAGCGCCACATATGGAGTGAAATCTGTGCACCGGATGAAGCTGGTTGAAGTCCGTCAAGCTATTTATGAGAGTTCTGGTCTGATCAGCGGTGGAGGCAGCTTGCTGCAAGATGTAACAGGAAGCAAGAGTATTCCTTACTATTTAGGTATTATCAAGCTTGCGCAGTGGATGGGTAAACCGACCTTTATTTATGCTCAAGGAATCGGTCCTGTGAATCGTAAGCTTTTCCACCCATTAATCAAATCAGTGTTTCGCAAATGTACCTATATCTCTGTGCGGGATGAACAATCCCGCGAGCTTTTACTTTCTATGGGATTAGAACAGAAGAACATAGAGGTTGTTCCTGACCCGGTGATGGGCTTATCTTTACCTGAAGATACTGATGCTGCTGAATTACCAGAGTCTTCAGATTCACTTCCGGTAGTAGGTATTTCGGTACGTTATTGGGAACAAGATCACAAGGAGCTGAACGCTCTTGCTCAAGGCTTGATTAAGGCGAATCTTGAAAAACCATTGCATTTAAGATTCCTTCCGTTTCATCTTCCATCTGATATTGAAGCCTCACGTTATGTGATGGAGAAGCTGGAAGAAAATATAAGCCAGCATGGGGGGCAGGTCAGTATTTGTGAAGATGCCAGTCATCCGCAACACATGCTGCGGGAAGTAGGGCAATGTGAAGTGCTGATCGGAATGCGTCTTCATAGCCTGATTTATGCCGCAGGGCGGCGAGTTCCGCTGATTGGTATCTCTTATGATCCGAAAATTGATCATTTTCTAGACAGAGTTCGGTGTCAGCCTGTGGGCACGACCCAATCATTAGATGCTGGACAAGTTGCTGCTGAGATAGGCCATCTTTTGGAAACAGCAGAGGGATGGAAAAATGAGCGGGAGACGATCCTCTCCTCGTTGATTCAAGAAGCAGGGGCTCCAGCACGGCAAATCGTAGAATATTTCCACCATAAAGGATGATCTAAAGTGAAAGCAGAAAGCGCGGTACCTACAGTTCCTATTTTTGGGATTAGAGTCTCCAAGGTTGATATGGCAGCAACTGTTGCTTATTTGACAGAGGCGGTTCATACCCGTATCCCGCATCAAGTGATTACAGCTAATCCGATCATGGTTATGGCTGCTTTGGAAGATCCAGCTTATATGGAGATAATGAAGTCAGCTGAATTGGTTGTCCCAGATGGAACCGGTGTGGTATGGGCTGCTAATTATTGTAAGGAGCCTGTAACCGAACGGGTAGCTGGTTTTGACCTGTTACATGAATTGATGCAACAGGGTGAAAGATATGGTTGGAAGGTATATCTCCTTGGTTCTACACCTGAGGTGATTCAGGAAACCGCTGAAAGGTTACAATTGCAATATCCGCGTGTTATTATTGCAGGATATCATGACGGTTATTTTGGTCCGGAATCGGACGATGAAATTATTGCTGGAATTGTTAAAACCAATCCTGACTTATTATTTGTGGCCAGAGGCGCGGATAGTCAGGAACCATGGATTGCAAAACACAAATCCAATTTAGGTGTTCCGATCATGATGGGGGTCGGCGGCAGCTTTGATGTAATTTCTGGCAAGAGCAAGAGAGCACCAAAAGTTTTCCAAAAAATGAGAATTGAATGGTTGTACCGTTTATTAAAAGAGCCTACGCGGTACAAAAGAATGCTTGCGTTGCCGAAATTCGCATTAAAAGTGGCGCGTGAGAAAGATAAAGTAACAAAAGTCTAGTCAAATGCCGATATTCACCTAGAAAATCAGATGAATAGCCTAAAAAAGGGATTGGAATTTGTTTTTGTAACAGCGTATAATTCAATGCGGTAGAGAAATGGGGGTCGACTGATCAAATGTTAATCATATACATCGCTGGATTTATCGTATGCATGGGACTCGCACTTGGCCTCACACCTTTGGTGAAGAAATTCGCCATTAAGATTGGTGCGACAGATGTGCCGAATGCTCGTAAAGTGCACACGAAAATTATGCCCCGCCTTGGCGGATTAGCTATTTTTCTGGCGTTTGTGTTAGGCCTGCTTGCCGTATTGCCGATTATTCCATATGAGTTCACTCCGCGGGAGGCCAACTTCATCAAAGCGCTGCTGTGTGGCGGCGGACTGATTGTACTTATCGGAGGGTTGGATGACCGATTTGAATTATCAGCAAAGTTGAAGCTGCTGGGCCAAATTGTTGCAGCATGTATTGTAGTTTTCGGTTTTGGTATTACTGTAGATTTTGTGAATATTCCATTTAACAATACGTATTCTTCATTGGAAAGCTGGATTGCTATCCCGCTTACGATTTTCTGGATTGTTGGTGTCACCAATGCTGTTAACCTGATTGACGGGTTGGACGGGCTTGCTGCTGGTGTATCAGGGATTGCGATTGCTACGATTGCGGTAATGGCTTTCTTGATGGGTAACACGATGGTTGCCATGTTATGCCTGTTGCTTCTGGGTAGCATAATCGGATTCTTGTTCTTCAACTTCCATCCCGCCAAGATTTTTATGGGGGATACGGGATCGCTGTTCTTAGGCTTCTGCTTAGCTTTACTTGCTTTGCTAGGGTTTAAACAGATTGCCGTGGTTTCGTTTATTACACCTTTGCTTATTATTGGTGTACCGTTGTCGGACACGTTCTTTGCGATCGTGCGCCGTAAGCTGCAGAAGAAACCAATCTTTGCACCAGACAAAGGTCACTTGCATCATTGCCTTCGCGAGCTAGGCTTTAGTCATCGTCAGACTGTGCTCATTATTTATGGTATTGCTGCATTTTTTGGAGTTTTAGCTGTTATTCAATCCTCTGCCGCTCTTTACGAGGCGAACTGGGTTACCTTCGTAGTCATCTGCATCATGCTCTTCTTCTTGCAGATCGGTGCGGAAGTTACAGGTTTGATCGGTAAGACTAAACGTCCGCTGATTGATTTCTTTTTAAGAATTCGTATGAAGGCTAATCCGGAAAGAGGTTCCAAATCTTAATTTATTAATGGTATTATTCTAATATTTTCTATAACTAACAAAACTCATCCCTTTTCGGATGAGTTTTTTGTTGTTTTCCCTAAAAATATCGCTTCCTATGACCGATAAAGAACAAAGTGAAGGTTTACGAGAATTTATACTCAAAGGAGAGATATAACACATGCAACGCTTTAAGAGACCGTTCGTTTGGCTGATGCTGGCGGCTTTGATCGTTTCTATGTTCCCAGGTAAATACACGCCCATAGCGGCAGCGGCTACCACAACATACTTCAGTCCGGATGATCTCACGCTGCGGAATACAATTGAGCTGAAACAGGAGATTGTGCCGGATAATGATTCGAATGCCAAATATAATATTTCTAGACAAACTGTCTACAAGACAAGCAACCCAAATTTCTCAATTACTGGTACGTATGCTCAAGTAACAACTTCTACAATGAAGGTCACTGTGCAGCAATTGACTCAGGATGGTAGCAAGTGGGTTACTGATGCTACTCACTCAACAACAGGTGCGGTTACAACTGATACTACGAATCCTACTAACCGTTTTATTGCTAGCGGTCTCACATTGTTTACTGGTTATAATAAAATTACTTTCTCAGGGATGCAGGGTACTTTAGAACGCTCAGAGTCGTTTTATGTCCTCTATGACAAGGTTCCTTATATATCGTCTCTGCAAGTGCTCGGAGGTGGACCTTCTGCGATTAATCTGAATGAGGGAACTAAGGTTGTTGTTCCTAATCAACAGATCACGCTTCAAGGTAATGTGACCAATGCCACTCGAGTTGGCGTTTCTCTGAATGGAGGATCATCGCTGCAAACCTCATTGCTTGAGGATGGTACGTTTTTCACACCAGCATTAACGTTGAAATCAGGAGAAAATACCTTGGAGATCGTTGTGCAGAATGCAGCGGACTCGATTACTATTAAACGCTCAATTTATTACTTTGATACAAATAGACCTTTTACTGATTTGCAGATTTATCATGGGGATGGAACGAATTATAGAGCCCACAGTATTCTTGATAATGTTCCTACACTAACTGCTTCAGATACTACTGCAAATATCATAGGACAAGTTCTCCTACCTTATAGTGCAAGTGATAAATCTTTTGAAGATGATCATACAGTCAAAATTAATGATCAGGTTGTTCCGGTTAAAGTGTTAAAGTCATATACGATTTCGGCAGATGGTGTTTATGTATCAGTGGCGGGGAATGCTGGAGAGCAGAAGGAAATAGTTATTCCGGGCCCAGACGGTGTGACGCCTCAATACCGACTGGTTTCTTTTGAGACTACATCACCGTTTACCCTTGCTACAGGTTCTGGCAATGTAGTGTTATCTATTAAATATGGATCTTACGAAACCTCAACCAAGGAAAGTTATAAATATCTGAAAGATGAGACCGTGATTACAGATATGTTCTATCTTTCTGGATATACAGAACCTACATCGGGAAGTGTAGACATTTCTTCCGTTTCTAAACTAGCGTTAAATGGTTCTCAGGTCGAAAAACCGGATTTCTACATTCTGGTGAAAACAAATGTTGCTGCAAAAGCTGCAGCGAAATTGCAGGCCTCTTACCTGCCTTTAGGTGCTTCATTAGTGTTAACAGAACAAACTAATGTTACAAACTTAAAGGATAATGAAAAGGTTTATAAAGTTGAAGGCTTCTCGAATGGACAGCAAAAGGTTAAATTTCAATTTTCGGGGTCTCAGTCTTTTTATAATGCCGATATTGCCTATGTTTCGAAGAACTATATTTATGTAGCTAATTTGAATGACGGGCAGACTTATACCTTTAATTCAGCTACTGGCTCTAATAGTATGACTATTGCTGGTGAATATATTGGATTTGAAAGTATCGGTAATCCTCAATTCTTCATTAATGGGATTTCGAATGAAAAAATAATTACAGATGCACATAAAGATGGATACAAATTTGATGTAACGCTCGCTAATCCAAAGTTTTCATTTGATTTACCTATATCCTCTTCCGGTCCACTAGTTTATGGCGAGAACAAGATTGTATTTGTTGGAACCTCGATGGATAAGGCAAATAATAAAAGAGAAATTCGAAAAGAACTACGAATTTATATTATCGATACGAATGTCTCGAATTTGTCGCAATTCCATCCGGCTATATCAAAGGGGCGAGTTGATTTTACCCATGATTTAGTGAAGGACTACAATGAAAAAGAGCTTAATGACATTTTAGGGTTAACTTCAGAGTTTATTTATAAAGATGAAAAGTTCGTTACAAGTCAAACCAAATATGATTTGGTACTAAGGGGTGGAGCTGCAACTAAGCTTAACTTGTACCAAGGATCAGATCTCTTTCTCTCTTTTGGTAGTGAAGTTTTAACAGCAGATGCTGCCGGACATAGAAAGTTGAATGAATTCACTTATAATAAACAAAAATATTATTATGATTTCTCGGGTAACAGCACAGAATTTATGCTTCGTATTCGTGATATCCCAGCTGAAACCGCTGGAAGCATTGTTTATAATCTCGAATTAATTAATGATACAGGTGCACGTACGAATCAACGTCTAGAAGTTGTTCGGGAAGTATCTCCATATCGCATACTGTCTCCAGTGGCAACAGTAGGTGAACAGATTGTAGTTAACAAAAACTTTGTTCGCTTTGATATTGAAGCAGAAGGTGCGACTAAAGTCATCATTGATAAATATGAGGCTGAAAAGCGTACAGATTTGCCAAATCGCTTCACATTGGACTATGTGGGGTTAAAAGCAGATAAAGCAACAACAATTAAAATTCAAATTGTACGAGCAGATTCTACTCTCAGTGATACGGTAAGTGTGTATTATGCAAGTGCGGTTCAAGTAGATACGCAATATATGGCCGAGAAAGTTGCAACGAAGTATAGTGCGTTTAATAAAGGACTTGAGCTAAGCTTCCCTAAAGGAACACTTATGAAAGGTTACACTACCTCAGGGGCAGCTAAGTATTATCCAGATACAAAGCTATTGTTCGGAATAGCTGATCCTGTAGATGGTGTTGTTGAACGTAAAAATGATTATGGGAATACTATCAACGTTGATTCTGATGCCCGGACACCAGGGGGCTTGAGTACACTGTTGATTCCCTCAGATCTAGTATTGCGGTTTAACTCAACAGTAGAAACTAATAACTTCTCACGTGTGTCTGATATTTATTGGCTCAGCGGTGGACTTGGAGAGAAGGGTGCGAAAGGTACGGCTCTTTATAAACCAGCAACTAATGGGATCGCTCCATATTCTATAGAAGGTAATTTCACGCAAATTGAAGCTGAACGCAAAATTGTACCTTCTCAGCGGGGTGAACTTACACTAACCTTTAATCCAAATATTGTTGATGAGGTTGGCACAACGATTACAGTTTTCCGTTATACAGATTCCGGTCAATGGGAGAATATTGGCGGAGAAGTAGATACAAAGAAGCACACGATTACAGTCCCATTTGATCAATTTGGGTATTATACTGTAATGAAGCTTCGTCGTGGATATACGGATATTACTAATCATCCATGGGCAAGAAATGTTCTGAATGGCCTTTATTCTAAAGGCATTATGAAAAATTTGCGTTTTGACCAATTTGGCGCGGATAATACAACTACTCGGGGCGAGTTTGCTACATTGTTAGTGAAGGGCTTGAGTCTTCCGTTAAACTATAATAACAATCAGCAGACTTTCTTCGATATTGTTCCGGAGGCAGTTTCTACCACTTGGGACTTCAAGCATATTGAGACTGCAGCAAGAGCAGGTATTATTACTGGATTAAGCGATGGGTTCTTTGGTCCTGACCAACCTGTTACACGCGAACAGGCGGCTGTGATGATCGCTCGGGCACTTAAGCTAAAGATGGCTACAAATGACAACAAGCTGTTAACTAGTCTATCCAAATCTTTTGTAGACACCGGTAATATGGATTTCTACTCTCGACCAGCCATTGAGGCAGTTTCCAAGGCAAAGATCATGGAAGGCAGTGCAGTGACGATTACAGGGCAGAAGAAGCCTATATATAATTTCAATCCAAAGGGCAAGCTTACTCGTGCAGAGGCTGGTAAGATTGCTGTAGAGCTACTTAAAAAGAGCACAAGTATTTTCCCAAAAACATTTAACTAATTGATTAGAATTAAAAAACGGCCAATCTCGCGAGAACTTTTGCGGATTGGTCGTTCTTCTTACTACTTTAGTGGAGCAGCTACAACCCGCATTTCCATTTGTGTATAAGGCGGTGGAGGAAAAAGCGTAAACTTACCAGCGACATAAATTTTGTAATCTGCACCGATTTACGATACAATAATGTAGAAAATATTATTTTCTGAAAGGTGAAAGCCATCGATGAAACCGATTTTATCAAAAGCACAGCTGGATTACATGAAAGCCAAGAATATGTTTGAGAATAGAGCAAAAGTGTTGGAAAAGGAAATTGCAGCTAAGCGCGCATTACAGGAAATTACTCAGGAGGTCATGGAAGAGCTTGTGCAAGCAACAGGATTCCATGATTCGTACAACGAGCTTGTTGTTACTGAGAACGCTCTGATCGAATGGTCTCATACTACAATCAAGCATGAAAAGAGCTATCGCGAGAACCGCGCAGCTATTGATGCAATGTATGACAATGTGAACTCGAGTCCTGAGAAACGTCAGGAATTGATCCAGTTATCTATGAAGATTCGTTAGAAACAACGTAATAGAAGCAAGCGCCGATACCGGCGCTTTTTTGTTTTATTTGTAGGAATGTTTAAATTATTAGCACTAGTGTTAATGATTCTTAGTAAATATTGCATAATGACGTTTAGAAAGCGACTATGATATACTATTTTCCGTAGGCGCCCATGATTAGCAATAGTTAGTAGAACATACATATGTATCTTCTAATGGGATCTCACCGGAAAATATAAAAAGAAGATTTTTTTTTGAGAAACCGCAACTTTTTCAAATCTTCTGCGTTTAAGGTGTAGAGTCATTTACACAGGGGCTGAAATTAACCGCTGGTAAAGCCAATTTGAACAAATGGAAAAATTAGCTTTACGTGACTTGAGGCACATTGTATAATACTTAGGTATAATTAGGAATCTAGTATTGTCATGTCCTAAAATCGTTTACCAGTTTCTGTGATACCCGTCACAGACATTATTTATACTTAATTTGCTCAACTCTGGAAAGGGGGTGCATCGGCTAATGAGTGATATGAGCTACTCAACTAAAGAAAAATCTCAGTTTATGAACGTCCAAGGAGGAGAAAAAAAGGTTATGAAGAAAATTTTATCCGTAGCATTATCTACAGCAATGGCATTCTCGATGTTTGCCTCTGTAGCGTTTGGTGACGCAGCAACAACTCCGCAACAAAAATTTGATGCTTTGGCAGCGAAAGGTATTCTTAACGGATACCCAGATGGTCAAGCTCACCTTGAAAAAGATCTTACTCGCGCTGAATTCGCGAAGATCGTTACTAAATTGTTTGATCTTACAGAAGTAACTAACAAATTGTCTTACAAAGACAAAGGTTACAATGCTTCTAACTGGGCAGTTCCTTACATCGAAGCTGTTACTGCAGCTAACTTGATGCAAGGTAAAGATACTGTTAAAGGTATCTTTGATTACAACGGTAAAGTGACTGTTGAAGAAGTATCGGCTGTATTGTTCCGTGCTTTGAAACTGGAACAACCAACTACAACTGACAACTCTGCATCCGCATGGGCTAAAGGTTACGCTCAAGCAGTAATCGACGCAGGTTTGGTTGCTAAAGACACTAACTTCAAAGCTAACGCTAGCCGTTCTTTGGTAGTTGAAACAGCTTATGCTGTTGACCAAAAGCTTACAGTACCACAATTGACTGTAGCTTCTGCTGAAGCAGTAAGCCCAACTAGCGTAGTTGTGACTTTCTCTGACAAAACTACTACTACTGTAACTTTGACTACTGCACTAGTAGAAGGTGTTGAAACTCCAATTACCTTCAAACACAATGATCGTGATTACACAACTAAAGTAACTTTGGCAGCTCCAAAAGTACTTGCTGCAACAGCTCCAAATGCTAAACAATTGGTACTGAAATTCAACCGTGCCATTGATGCTTCTTCACTGATTTCCAGTGACAAAATCAAATCAGGCGTTGTGCAAGTAGTTCCAGTGAACGGTGCACCAGCAGTTGCTGTTGACGGATCTTACGTTTCCTTGAACACAACTACTAACGAAGCAACAATTACTTTCCCTAACACAGATTATTTGAAGGGCCAATATACTGTGGTTGTTACAGACGCTGTTAAAACAGCAAGCGGAACATCTTTCGCTACTTATACTAACCTTATAACTGTTGCTGATACTGTTGCTCCTACTGTAGTGAGTGCAACAGCTGTAGCTAAAACAACAACTAATACGGTTACTATTCAAGTAAGCGAACCTGTTAAGAGAGCTGGAATCATTGCTTATGTTAACGGTGTAGCTTCCACTGCAACAGTATCTAACGATACTTATGACACTATTACTTTGACTACTGGAACTCTTGACAGTGGAAAAACTTATGATGTTTCCTTGTTGAATCTAACTGACTTTGCAGGTAATGTAGCTAATCCTAACCCGATTAAAACTACTGTAACTGTAACTTCTGATACTGCAGCTCCAACAATTGCAAGCATCACACCAGTAAGTGATAAGTACCTTGATGTTAAATTCAATAAAAAAGTGAATTATGAGTCCTTTATTGCTAATGTGAAATTGCTTGATGCTTATGGCGAAAGCAAAGGTACATTGAGCGTAGAAACTAAACAAAATAGTGATACTATCAGACTGCAAGTTCCAGCTGGATTTAAACTTCCAGAATCCGGTACTTTCACTGGTACACTTTCGTTTGGCGCAACAATTAAAGATACTCTAGGTAACACTTTGGGTGCTGTTGTTACTCAACCAGTAACTCTTACTAAGGACGCTACAGCTCCTACAGTTGTAAGTGCTGTGTTCACAAGTGGTAAAGGATTGGTAGTAACATTCTCCGAAAATATCGATAGTACTTTCGGTACTACTGAAACTCCAACTTTGGTCAACGATACTACTGGTAAGTTGGTTAAATTTGAAGATGGTGCTAACTTTAGCGGTGCTAAAATTGACGGTGCTACTGTAACTTATCCAAATGTTGCTCTAAGTGGTCCGTACACTTTGCGTCTGCCAGCAAAATTGGTTAAAGATATTTCTCTTGCTGGAAACACTCTTGCAGCAAGTTCTGTTACAGTGACTGCAGCAGCAGCTTCCTCAACTGATACTACTAGACCAACAGTTGGTGAAATCACTTATACAGACAGCGTTAAAAACGGTGCTGATATTAAAGTGGTTGTGAATGCATCTGACGATAAAGGCTTGAATGTATCATCATTGCGTGACTTGAACAGCTATACTTTGGCTGGTAAAGCACTTCCAGCTGGTTCAACCACAGTAATTACTAATTCCACTGGTTCTGATCTTACTAAGCCGCTTACTGCAACAGTTGAAATTACAATTCCTAAATCTGCAATTAGCAAAAATGATACCTATAACTTTGTAGCAGTTGGTATTACTGATGCTGCTGGTAACGGTAGCTATGCTAAAGATAAGGATCTTGTTCTGACTGACAGAGTAGCTCCTACATTTACTGGTGCTGCTGTATCTTCAGGCGATAACTCAATCTTGGTATTGAGCTTCTCTGAAAATGTTAAGAACGTTAAAGTTGATGGATCTGACTTCAGTTTCATTATCAACTCTAGCCCTGTAACATCTGGCATTACAATTACTAAAGGTGCAGGAAGTGACGCTGGTAAATACTATGCTTCATTTACTCAATACCCTAACTTGAATGCTAATAACATCAATACTATTGAAGTTAAAGTACTTGATTCCAGTAAGATTACTGATGAAGCTTCCAACGACATCACAACTGGTACAGTACAGTACGCTAAGTAATCTCCGATTACTGAAGCACAGAATAGCCTCTTCGGAGGCTATTCTTTTTTTTATAGGTTTTTATCCCCAATAATGAGGAGGAACTTCTTTGAAATCGGTATGGAAAGTAACAACCGCTGCTGTATTACTAGCTGGTGGTGTATGGGCTGGTTCTTTGTTAAACATTACCGCTGAAGGTGCAGGTGTTGGTTCTCAACCCGGTACATCGGATGATCCTGTAGTTACGAAAAGCTACGTAGATCAGCAAATTCAGAAAGCACTTTCGGGTGGCACAGTAACGACTCCGATCGCGACTGCTACACCTGCGCCTAGTGCAACCACAGCACCCGTAGCTACACCTGGCCAAAATAGCAGTGATGAATCTGTAATTGTCGATGTGAAGCCTGGCCAAACTTTAATTGCTTCGGCAGGTGCTGAATTTATAGTTCGCGCGGGTAAAGCAGTCATCGTATCACAGGATGCGAATGGAGTGGCCGATTTAACAGATGGTAAAGATCTTACAAATGGACTAGCTGCACCATCTAACCACTTATTGTCCTTCCCTCGTGATGGTCGTGGAATAGCTGTTCAAGAGGGTCAAAAGCTAGGTCTTGTTGTGATGGTTCGTGGTGGATATACCTTGAAATAATCTGTAATGATATATATTCATAATGCCCGTAAACGGACTTAATCATACCTTTAAACTGTTTTCCAAAGTTACAAATCATTGGCGCGATTGAAGATTAAGTGATGGACGCACAATATTCCTGTAATCTTACAAATTCACAGGAGGTGCTGTAACATGGCACGTAATAATCGTACAGTCGTACCTGAAAGTCGGACAATGCTGAAACAAATGCAATATGAAATTGCAGCTGAATTTGGTTTATATGGGGCTCATTATGGAGGCGGGGCAGACACGGAATTTGCTTCTGAGTTAGGCGCAGTCGGAGGCAGTGGTTCTGGCCGTAGTCAGTACCTTGGACATCTGAGTTCAAGGGATAATGGGTCTGTTGGAGGAGAAATTACGAAGAGACTCATTAAGCAAGCTGAACAGTCTCTTTTTCAATAATATCAGGGGGTAGAATGCCCTTATTTCCTTAACTGATATTGCTTTTTATAGCGTAAAATCAATATTCATACTGTCACGGGGGGGCTTGTGTTTAATTGACACCACCCCCTAAATAAGATAATATGACTTTTGAGGAAAGCCTTAAACCTTTTCCATATGGAAAAGGTTCATTTTTTGAAGAGTTTAGTGAATATAGACATCAAATTTTGCGAAAATCCTTCATAAAAAGAAATCAGGCAAACCTGAATTTATTTATATTATGTAGTTTTATTATTTGGCCTGTGATCATTAAGGAATCCCTTATACAGTGTCAGACTAACCATATGGGAGGTTGTTATACTTGTCTATTAAAGGGCGTCATTTGTTTACTTCTGAGTCCGTTACGGAAGGGCATCCGGATAAAATCTGTGACCAGATTTCCGATGCGGTATTGGATGCATTTTTAGTTAATGATCCAAATGCACGTGTAGCCTGCGAAGTAGCAGTAGCAACAGGTCTTGTATTGGTGATCGGGGAAATCAGTACCAAATCAGAGTATGTTGATATTCCTGCCATCGTACGCAATACCATTAAAGAGATTGGTTACACACGTGCAAAATATGGATTCGACTATAATACTTGTGCTGTGTTGAGTTCTCTTAACGAGCAATCCGCTGATATTGCTCAAGGCGTTAACTCTGCTCTTGAGCACCGTGATCCTGCTCAAGTGGCTGAAGAAACAGCTAATATTGGTGCGGGCGATCAAGGGCTCATGTTTGGTTTTGCTACGAACGAGACACCTGAACTGATGCCGCTACCGATTGCTTTATCACATCGTATTGCACGTCGTTTATCTGAAGTTCGTAAGAACGGAACCTTGGACTATCTTCGTCCAGACGGCAAAACACAAGTTACAATTGAGTATCAAGATGAAAAACCTGTACGCGTAGACGCTATCGTAGTATCTACACAACATGCTGAGGAAATTTCTCTTGAACAAATTCAGGCGGATATTAAAGAACATGTTATTCTGCCTGTTGTTCCTGCGGAACTGCTTGATGCAGAAACCAAATACTTTATTAACCCAACCGGACGTTTTGTTATTGGAGGTCCTCAGGGGGATGCAGGTCTGACTGGTCGGAAGATTATCGTCGATACATACGGCGGATATGCCCGTCATGGTGGCGGAGCATTCTCGGGTAAGGATCCAACTAAAGTGGACCGTTCAGCAGCTTACGCGGCTCGTTATGTAGCTAAGAATCTTGTAGCTGCTGGTTTAGCCGACAAATGTGAGATCCAACTCGCCTATGCAATTGGTGTAGCTACTCCTGTCTCGATTAATGTGGATACATACGGAACAGGTAAAATCAGTGAAGAGAAAATGGTTCAACTGATCAGCGACAACTTTGATCTTCGCCCTGCGGGCATCATTTCTATGCTTGATTTGCGTAAACCGATTTATAGACAAACTGCAGCTTACGGTCATTTCGGACGTACTGATGTTGATCTTCCATGGGAACGCGTAGATAAGGCAGAATTGCTAAGAGATCAAGCTGGATTGTAATTCATCATACGGTCTTATAATATGTTAGCCCGCAAGTTGGCACCTACTGTCAGCTCTGCGGGCTATTTTTGCGTGCGAACACGAGCAAGGCTAGCGAATCTAGCCATAGGGAAGTAGACTACTAAACTTTGCCAGCCTTTTAGCCGAAATATAAGAATATACATAAAGACGTTAGTATGGCTTGAGAGGAGTCTATCACGGAATGAAAAGAAAAATTTCAATATGGACGGCACTTATTCTAGCGGGAGAGTTAGTACTTGGTTCGGGATATCCTGCTATTGGAGTAGGGAATTCAGCAGTGTATGCTGCATCAGAGTTTGGTATAACAGTCTCACCAGCGCCTGGAGCAAGTTATGTAAATATCGGATCATCTCTTAGACTGAGCTTTGATCGTCAAGTAAACCCACAGTCTGGTGAAATTACCATCACGGGTCAGGGTGATAGTTCACCTTTTTTAACGATTCCTATTGGTAGTTACGGTCTAATTGGTAGTTCAAAAGATTACGAGCTTAAGCTAAATCAACAGTTTACTTCAAACAAGACCTATACAGTGACAATCCCTAAGGGGTTGTTCAAGGATAATGATGGTAATGAGTCAGGAGATACTTCATGGGCATTTACCACCGCACCTGAGAGTAATGCAGCGATTACGGCAGGCAACTTTACACCTGCTAATAATACAAGAGTGGATGCTGGAGCCCTTAAAGAGCTAAGTCTAACCTTAAATAAAAACCTGAAAAAAGGTGGAGGTTCCATCCGAATTTTGTCGTCTGCAGATAACGCAACCGTGCAGGAGTTCAAAATAAAGGATGACGAATCTAGAGTAAACGTTCAGACTGATGCTAACTCTACTACAGTTAAATTAACATTGGATAAAGCATTGGCTACCGGAGCTAATTATTATATTCTTATTGATTCCTACGCTTTTAAGGATGTTGATAATCGAACTTATTCTGGCATTTCTAGCGGTAATGTATGGAGCTTTTCTACTAAGGGTGTGGCTGAGATTCCAGTGACTCCCGCACCAGTAAATGGAGCAGGTGGGGTATCTACCACTGGAGGACTGCAACTTACTTTTGATCGTCCTATGATGCCTGCAGGCGGAGTAATTACAGTATCTCCAGGGGCCGCTAACGATGCTAGAACGAGATGGCTTAATGTAAACTCCCCAGCCGTTACAGGAGGAAGCAGCAGGACTATTACCTTGATTCCGGCATCAACAGCGTCACCCCTGCTAAACAGTACGCAATATACGGTGACGATTCCGCAGGGAGCTTTTTACGATCAAGATGGGAATGTATTTCCAGCTTCGGGTGTGTATACCTGGACATTTACAACGGCTTCTTTGACAGGACTTAACGTAAGCGCGCTAAATCCAGCTGACCGGAGCGAATCCATAGCTAACAACCGATCATTATCTATCACATTCAATCGTGATGTGAATTATAACAGTGCTGTGGCAAATAGTGTAGCGCTTTATAAAAATGGTGGAGCACAGGTTCCAGTTACTGTTAACCGGAGTACAACTGCAGTAAACGAATATGTAATTACGCCTAAAACAGCTTTAGATAGCGACTCAACCTATTATATTGATATCGCTAAAGGGGCTTTTGTAGACGCTATTGATGCTAATGTTATCTATGATGGACTAAATGGCAAAAATTCATGGAGCTTCCGGACCTTGTCTCAGGACAAGACAGCTCCACAGCTCACATCTGCATCGCTCGAGAACAATCGGACCATTCGTTTAAAATACAATGAGACGCTTAACTCTTCCATTGCATTGTTGAGCTCCAGTTTTAGTGCTACGGTGAATGATGAGAGTCGTACAATTGAAAGTGTTTATATCCAGGGAGACAGCGCCTATGTGGTGCTCAGTACAGGGGTAGCGGTTGGACAAATCGTGAAGGTTAGCTATACAGGTGGTCTGCGGACTATTCAAGATCCAAGTGGAAATGCAGCCAGCACTTTTAGCTCAAAGCAGGTCACTAACACTATCGAGTCCTCCATGCCTACACCAAAGGATGGGCGGATCACAGGTAGAACCGTAGCATTGAATTTCAATGACACCTTAAAGGCTGTTTCCACTTACGCACATAGTCAGTTTCTAGTGACTTCAGATGGGGGATCCCTAGGGGTTAACTCCATAAGCTCCAGCGGGAACACAGTATATTTAGGGTTAAACAGCGACGCATATAACGGCCAGGCCGTTCGTGTCTCCTATTATGCAGGCTCTTATCCTTTGCAGAATTCTTTTGGACAAAATATTGCGGATTTCACAGATTTCTATATTCGCAACAGCAACGATACAATTCCACCCGTGTTCCAAAGTGCAACCGGAGGTGGAAATAAAATCCTTCTGAATTACAATGAAGGCTTGTCAACAACTAACCTCCCGATGAACAGTCAGTTCTCTGTACTTGTTGGCAGCACTCCTAACTATGTTACGAATGTATCGGTCAGTGGCTCACAGGTTACGCTGACGCTCCAGAGTGCTTTGACGGTGAATCAGAATGTTACTGTCTCCTATGTTCCGGGAACTACCGGAATAAGCGATTTAAATGGAAACCGTGCAGCTTATATTAACCTGCAGCCTGTGTCCATCTCGGAAAATAGCGGTACTAGCATTCCTGAAATTAGTTCTGCTACCATCAATGGCGACGAGCTTACGGTTACATTCAGTAAAAACATGCAGGCATCCGGTTCCCTCTATGCTAATCAGTTCGGAGTTAGAGCAGATGGAAGCAGTATGGGCGTACAAAATTACTCTTTGTCAGGGGATATTTTAAAAATAACAACCTCTTCACTAGTAAAGACTGGGCAAACTATCGATTTGTCCTATATGTCAGGTTCAGGTACGATCAAGGATTTGAACGGTAATATACTGTCCTCATTCTCTTCTCTCTCTGTTAAGAACCTAACCGGCGTGAGCACCGGAACGGGAAATCGTCCATCCTATCTAGGGACGCTTGCAACAAGTGAGTTTGGAAAAGAATACGCGTTGCTGAAGAGTGACTCTTCACAAATCGTGGATGACCGTTCGTTATACAATCAATCTGTAAAAAGATATACCTTAAACGCAGATCGCCTGGCGGCCAGTTATGAATATCTGTATAAGGCGAGTAGTGATACATTAGCTTTTGAGGTGCCTGCTACAGAACAATCGGCCTATGTGACTATTCCTTTAAAGCCTATGCTTGATGCTGTTAACCGTAGTAAAGCCACTAAATTTATGATTCGTTATGGCGATCACTTATATAGCGTTGGATTAGACGATATCGATATGAACGGATTAGCGAGTAGCTTGATTGCAGACAGTAAAAATATCTCGTTGGTGTTCCGATTAGAAAAGGTTCCGGCAGGTACGTTCTCCCCATTTGAACAAAAGCTAAAAACTATGGGGATGCAGAGCGTTACAAGTCTTATGGATGTCCGGGTGACTGCGATAGTTAGCAGTAATTATTCTAATGCTAAGGCATTATCTGTACCTGGAGAATACACGGTGCGTACAACTTCTTCATTAAATAGTGCGCAGACATCTGCCGCTAGACTGGATCTTTCCTATTACGATGCAGCCTATCTGCCAACAAAAGTAAGTACGGTTGGTAGCTATACAATTATTCGTGCTCGTACAGAGGGTAATCAGGTGTTAGGAACCTTTTTATCAACCCGGGCCTTCTCAGATATGAGTAGGCATTGGAGTAATTCGATTGTAGCTGAGCTTAGTGCAAAAACTATCATTGATAGCAGCTACGGGACTACATTTAGTCCAGAAAAAAAGATTACCCGTGCAGAGTTTGCAGTAATGCTTAGCCGGGGACTTGGTTTGCTGGGCGATCGTGAGACCGCACAGCGCTTCCGGGATGTGCAACCTTCCACACAAACGGGAGACTATATTGGTGCAGCAGCTAAGGCTGGTATTATTACAGGGAACACGGATGGCTCCTTCCGGCCTAATGATAATATCACTCGTGAGCAAATGGCAATCATGATGATTCGGGCAATGGAATACACCAAACATCCTATTACTTTAAGCGGCACTTCTGCCTCAACACTGGCTCGCTTTAAGGATAAGTCCAAAATTCAGAATCAAAGTGCAGAATTCGTAGCTAAAGCTGTGCAATCGGGGATTATTTTGGGAATGACCACAAGTGAGTTCCAACCTCAGGGTAATGCCACTCGTGCACAAGCTGCTGTGATGCTGCATCGGATGCTGAAGCAAACAGATTATTTGTAGAATTAATAGATTGGTAAAGCCTGGCATTCTGCTGGGCTTTTTTTTATGTTAATAGTTTGTGTAACGTGACTCTATAAAGCTTGAAATCTCTCAATTTCGCAACTTTTTCGCTTATTTTCAGTCTATTAAAAGAGTACTAGAAAAATAGGAACCAGTTTCCAAACTTTTGATAACGGACTTGAAGAGTAAAAAAGAGATGGGAGAGTTACGTCGAAATGAATGAAGTTTTCATGGAGAAGAAGAGTAGAGAAATTGTTCGGGGAATGAAATTATCATCTACTAAAAAATGGGTTGCCGCTTCATTAGCAGGTGTGTTGTGGATTATGCCGGTAATTGGCAGTGAAGGCTTAGCTATGTTTGGTCATAGTTCCACACCAATTGCTGCCGCAGCCACATCTAATTTTAAAGTAAGCAAGCTGGGAGAAGAAGTAATTACTTCGGGCGCCATTATGATGAAATACAAATATACGGCTACGCGTTCAGGAGCGAGCGCTTCTGGCTTGGCGGATGTTATTCGCGTTGACCTCAACAATCCATATGTATCTTTAGATGTTATGACAGGTAAAGGTGGAAACCTGACAACACGTCAAAGTACTGGCGGGATGGCTAAGGAAACTGGAGCCGTGGCTGCAGTAAACGGAGATTATTTTAATACAGGCGGGGAAGGCGCTCCGATTGGTGGACAAGTATCCAGTGGAGTCTTGGTTTCCACCCCTTCGCAATTGGATGGCATGTATGCCTTTGCAGTGACTAAGGATCGCAAGCCTCTTATTGATGAGTTCAGTTTTGAAGGAATGGTAACCGCACCTGACGGCGCACAGTTTGAGATATCCGGTATCAATAAAGGTGCTTATAGTCCTGAAGGTGGAAGCTCTACTTATAGCCATGCTAATGCAATGTATATCTATACGGATGTATGGACCGCACTCGATCGTCCCAAAAACAGCTCAACCACACCGACAGAGGTGCTCGTTGAAAACGGCGTAGTTACTCAAATATCTGAAAATGCTGCGCTTCCTACAGCGGTTCCAAAGGGAGCTTATATTTTGCGGGCCCATGGCTTAGCCGCACGGTATGTTACTGCCCATCTGACTGTAGGACAACCGGTAACAAGTGTGTACTCCCTGAAATCCAAGACTACACAGCAATCGCTAGATCCTGCTAATCTGCAAACAATGATTGGTGGACATACGATTCTTGTAAATAACGGAAAAGCAGCAACGTTCTCTCGCTCGACTAGCAGTATTGGCGGTTATCGTGCACGTACGGCTTTAGGATATTCTCAGGATGGACGTTATGTATATATCATAGCTACTGAAAAAAATGGCAACAGCTCAGGAATGTCATTGACCGAGCTGCAATCTTTTATGACCAATATTGGAGTCTGGAAAGGGCTTAACTTAGACGGAGGCGGCTCTACAACGATGGTAGACCGGCCTCTTGGTGAAAGCTCAGCCACACTAACCTTTAATACAGAGTATGGCACAGAGCAGCGCAGCATTGTTAACGCGCTTGGTGTTTATACTAACGCACCACAAGGTGAAGTAAAAGGAATTAAAATTAGCGGAAGCACTTCGCTATTAGTTGGACAAAAGGCTACTTATTCATTAAAAGGTTATGACACTTACTATAACCCTATAGATGTAGCAGCAGGCAATCCTACTTGGACATCAAGCGGAGGAAGCGCAACTGTAAGTGCAGGAGAAGTAACGGCAGTGAAGCCAGGCACCGTTACCTTAACGGCTAAAAGCGGCGTAGCAAGTGCTTCTACAACCCTTACAGTCTTGGGTGGAGATGATCTATCCAGCATGAGTGTAGGCACTGCTACAGCGCCACTGACAGCTGGGACAACTGTATCTGTCCCTGTAAAGGCCTCTACGAAGAGTGGAGCAACCATAAGCGTTCCAGATTCAGCGCTGAAGTGGGAGTTTGTAGGCTTTAAGGGAGTCGTGCAAAATGGCAAGCTTACTGTAAACTCTGTGGATGCAGGGGTTACTACAGGTTACGCTATTGCTCGTTATGATGGATTTAGCACAGCGGTTGTATTATCGACAGCAGCAGCTACAACATGGGAAGATTTCGAGAAGGTAAGTTATCCAGTCAACTTTACTACCAATGTGCCAGCGGTACAGGGGACTGCAACAATCGTAGACGGATCGGCTGAAAGAGTAGGCTCCAAGGTGCTGTCACTCAGTTATGATATGACGGCTGGCAGCGGTAAAATGTACGCTTATGCTCAACTTAACGGCACAAGTGGAAAAGCCGTTCCAGCGCTTGCAACTTCGATGTCAGTTGATGTGATGGGCGATATGAGCTTAAATTGGCTGCGTGCTGAGTTTGTAGACAATAGTGGAGCTACAGCCTATGTAGATCTTGCGAAGATTATCGATTGGAACGGTTGGAAGAACATAAACATCGACTTGTCAGGATCAGGGATTAAATTCCCGGCTACGCTGAAGAGACTTTATGTAGTCAACGTAGAGGAAGGCCAAGATGAACGGGCGAAGACAGGTACCGTTGCTTTTGATAATATCACCTTCACAATGCCTTCACTTTCCAGTGATGCAGGGTTACCAAAGGGTACAGCTTCGATGAGCATCGGCTCCAAAGCAATGACTGTAAATGGAAATAAGAAGGCTATTGATGTAGCTCCAATTGTGAAAGACGGCAGTACTTATGTGCCGATCCGTTATGTGCTGGATGCTTTTGGAGGGAATGCTACCTGGGATCAGGTGAATAAGAAGATCATGGTGTTGCGCGGAGCCAAGGCACTGGATCTGACGGTAAATAAAAAGGAATACCTGTTAAATGGTAAGCGACAAAGTGCTGAAGTAGCACCTATTATTTTACAGGGTAGGACTTTAGTACCTCTGAGACTGGTTTCTGAACAGTTAGGATTAACTGTAAAATGGGAACAGAAAACGAAGACCGTAACTATCGAATCGTGATATGTTAATATATAAGGAAAACCTTAATACGATCCGATAGAAAAGGGGCAAGCATCCGTGGAATTTCAAGCCGATGCGATTGATCGCGTTATTAAAAATACCATCGACGTGATGGAGAGCAGCAAGTATCAGATTTTTGAAATATTGCAGGTTGCACGTGATGAACTTGCTGCACTCAACAAGGAACTGCAGCGGGTCATGGACGAAACGGATGAAACGTTGAAAAAGGTAGACAAGCTGGAGCTACAGTATCACCGCTCCAGAATCCGGCTGACAGAGGTCAGCCGGGACTTTGTCCGCTACTCAGAGAAGGATATCCGTATTGCTTATGAGAAGGCTACGGAGCTTCAGCTCGAACTCATGATGACGCGTGAGCGAGAGGTCTATCTTCGAAGCAGACGTGATGAATTACAAATGCGAGTGCGCAGTGTCGAAAATTCTGTAGAGCGTGCAGAGTCAATTGGTTCGCAAATGAGCGTAGTGCTCGAATATTTGTCGGGAGAACTAGGCCAAGTGACGAGAATTGTCGAATCTGCGAAGAACAGACAGATGATCGGACTCAAAATTATCCTGGCTCAAGAAGAAGAACGGAAGAGAATTGCCCGGGAAATTCATGATGGTCCCGCTCAAATGCTGGCAAATCTAGTCCTTAGGACGGAAATTGTAGAAAGAATGCTGGTAAAGCAGGAATTTGGGCTGGTGCAGGACGAAGTAGTAGATTTAAAAGGGCAGGTTCGTAACAGCCTGGAAGAAATGCGTAAGGTTATTTTTAATTTACGACCGATGGCTCTCGATGATTTGGGCTTGATTCCGACTTTGCGGAAATATGTGCATGATTTTGAAGAGAAGACGAAACTGCGGACGACTCTGGAAACCCGGGGACAGGAACACCGACTATCCTCAGCGATGGAGGCGGCGGTATATCGTCTGGTTCAGGAAGCATTGTCTAATGCAGCAAAACATGCCTACCCAAGCTTCGTATTGGTGGAGATTACATACCAAGCGCAGTTAATTAAGATTGTGATTAAAGATAACGGATTAGGCTTTAATGTACAAAAGTTAAAAAATCAGCAAGGTAATCGGGAAAGCTTCGGGCTAGTAGGTATGCGGGAACGTGTAGAACTGCTTGAAGGAAGAATGGAAATTGTATCAGCCGAGAATCAGGGGACAACAATCGTGATCCATATTCCGACGAATGTGGAGAAGGGGAAGGAGTAGTGTGATGGAGAACTTAAACTCTAGTAAAACGCCCATTAAGGTTCTTTTGGCGGATGATCATCAGCTTTTTCGTGAAGGGCTGAAACGCATTTTGAATATGGAGGAGGATATCGAGGTCATAGGGGAGTGCGGCGACGGTATTCAGGTATTAGAGTTTTGTAACGGGACTAAACCGGACATCGTATTGATGGACATCAATATGCCTGTTGAGAACGGCGTAGAAGCCACTCAAAAACTTCGGGAAATGTTCCCGGAGGTTAAGGTAATTATTTTATCCATTCATGATGATGAGAGTTATGTATTTGAGACCCTTCGTAAGGGCGCCAATGGTTATTTATTGAAGGATATGGAGGCCGAATCCCTTATTAATGCCATTCGTTCGGTCTGTGAAGGACATGCCTTTATCCATCCAAAGGTTACTGGAAAGCTTATCAATCAATTGCGGCGTATGACTTACCTTAACGAGACTGGTGTAACTACAGATACAGTGGTGAAGGAAGCTGGTGTTAAATTTATTGCTGGCGACAACAATCCTCTAACCCGTCGTGAAGCAGAAGTGCTGCGTCTAATGGCTGAAGGTAAGAGCAACAAAATGATTGGTGAATATTTATTCATTAGTGAAAAAACAGTTAAAAACCATGTTAGCAGTATATTGCAAAAAATGGAAGTGGATGATCGGACTCAAGCCGTTATTAATTCGATTAAATATGGCTGGGTAACCTTGTAGAAGCTTCACAGTAATACGTTACATATAGGAAAGAAATTAAGTAGACACAGCTTGCTTCCCTGATGGGTGTTCTAGGCAGTCACCGACCTTTTAATGCCGGCATATAGTGTTGGTATACAGAGGAGGTGCATCTCCATGGTAGCCCAGTTGATATGGATTGCGGTTGTTTATGTATCCGCTGCAGTGATGATTCATATGTTGCATAACCGGCAGAAGGTGCGTAAAACACCGCAGTCCGGAAAATGGATTCATTATATTTTTATTACCCGCAATCATGAATCTGTTGTGGAATGGTACATTCGGGCACTGACATTTCAAGCTCTTCTAACCGGAAAACGATTGCGAGTAACGTTCATGGATGATGGTTCGAGCGATGGAACACTTGGGATTGTTTCCAAAATGGCCGCTAGCGGCTGCTCTATCGATCTTGCAACATCTATGTACTCTCTTCAGATGAGTGAAGAATTGCAGCATGAAGGAATTGTAGTAGACTTGCGGCTGTCAGGGCAGTCTGTATCGCTGCCTTTTATGGGGATGGCAGGAAGTAGGGGATGCGAATCAAAGCGCAACAGATCTTAAGTAAATATGTAAGTAACGGGTGAAGCACACTCTCCAAGAACTGGGGGAGTGTGCTTTTTGCGTTTGGGGAGACGGATTCGTGAATTTGGGATCAAATATGGAGTTGCTAAGTACAAGCGAGAGGTAGGAGGGATTATTATGCAAGTCGCTGTATATGCTGTGGAATGCAAGGGGAGCTGGAGGTTTGAAATTTCATTAGATCTTAGCGTGGATAGATGGTGGTGGTCTGTAGCTAGACCGGAGAAGAAAGCTGGGAGTTCCTTAGCGGCGAATAGTTTGGTTCTGCTTTCTTCTGCGTTGCCGCTAGGTTGGGCTGTGAAGCTCCGGGACAACTTTAAACAAAGAAGCGCAATGGGCACCTGGGGGATTAAGGAGTGGGGGCAATATATTAATAGTATGCTTGAGGCTGAGTTGAGAGAGGAGAAAGAGGCAGGGGGACTGTGGGAGGCACAGTGGTTAAATGATGGAATATTCATATGGAAGCCTAATGAATCAAGTTTCGGAATAGAACAGGACAATAAGAAGAACGAAAGATACGATTGGTGTGAAAAAGAGGATTTTGAATCTGGATTACTAGAATCGGATTCAGAACAATTATTGCGGGCTGTGGCCGGGCGCTCTTTATTGGAGCCGGAAGTAGAAGCGCTGCTGGCAGAAGAATTGCCAGAGCTAGGGGGTTGCTGGCGCCAGGCGGCACAACTGGCGTATCTGCAGGGGCGGCTGTTGCTTACAGCCGCCGTAGGCATTGCGACCCCGGCTACGCACGGGGCGCGGGCCCGCCAGCTCCCTGCGGGTGCTGGCGTTATGATGCGTGCGGCGGCTAAGCTGCCGCACATGTTGCGGCGCGGCGCTGTCGCTCGCCGCGCGGTTTCGCGCTGCCTGCGTTGCGGCAGCGTGCCCACCGGTCGCACGGCATGCGCTGCGTGCGGGCTTATGGGCTGCGCCTATTGCGAGGCCTGCCTCGCGCTTGGGCGCAGCCGGGCTTGTGCGCTGCTGCTGCGCAGCGCAGCACTTCCGGCCGTGCGGTGCACGGCCGCCCTTGACCCCGCCGCGGCCGCAGGCCGGTGGGGGCTGAGCCCAGCGCAGGCGGGAGCCGCTGGCGCTGCGCTGGGTTTTCTGGCGGAGCCGCGCAAGCGCTCCGCCACTTCATGCCCAGAGCGGTTTCTGCTCTGGGCGGTAACGGGAGCGGGGAAGACGGAGATGATCTTCCCGCTCCTAGAGGCTGTGCTCGCCGCCGGAGGGCGGGCGCTGGTAGCGACGCCGCGCCGCGACGTCGTACTTGAGCTCGCGCCGCGGCTCGCCCGGGCTTTTCCGGCGGAGGTCATCGCCGTACTTTATGGCGGCAGCACAGATCGCTGGGTGAGCGGTCGCTTAACGCTCGCAACCACCCATCAGCTCCTGCGCTTCCATCAAGGTTTTGATCTCGTAATCATCGACGAGCTGGATGCGTTTCCATACCACAATGATCCTATGTTGGCCTATGCTGCTGAACAAGCCTGTAAAGTGGACGGCTCTTTCATTTATTTATCAGCTACGCCGCCACAAGAAATGCAGCGTTTGGTTCGGTTAGGCAAACTTCCACATGCCAGAGTGCCTGTCCGCTTCCATGGTCATCCCTTGCCTATCCCGCAGCATTTGAGTATACCCTCGGTTCTAACCTGTTTAAAGCGTGGGAGTTTGCCAAGATCGCTTATACAAAATCTTCAAAAGTCATTGGAGCGAAAAGCACAAATTTTTCTATTTGTGTCTCGAATAGCTCATATCGAAGGATTGCTGATACTACTTCGTCGTAGCTTTCCCGGCGTGGTTATTGAAGGCACCTCGTCCAAGGATTCATTTCGGGCAGAAAAGGTGACTGCTTTTCGCAACCGTATCATCTCTTTGTTAGTGACTACTACGATCCTGGAACGGGGAGTTACCGTGCCACGCAGTGACGTATTTATTTTGGATGCAGACAGTGGTCTTTTTGACGAAGCCTCTTTGGTACAGATGGCAGGACGTGCTGGTCGTTCTAAAGATGATCCTGATGGCCATGTTGTATTTGCCTCCCCTCAGTGGAGCCGATCCCAGCGTGGAGCGATTGCTCAGATTCGTACTATGAATATCATTGCTCGCCGCCAAGGATATATTCGTAAAGGTGGGGCTATATGAATACCAAGCTTACAAGGTTCCCAAAATCTCTGTCTTTCCTCCTTACCCCCTCCGTGCCTCAATGTCTAACCTGCGGGAAGCACAGCCCACAGTCCTCACAGCTGCCGGGTATCTGTAAGAATTGTGCGGAATCCATTCCTTGGATACGCGCTCCACGTTGCTTGATATGTGGGCGGCATGTAGGTTGTCCAGACTGCACTCGCAGCGCTGAGCCCTCCCCCATTGTATGTAACCGGAGTGCGGTAGCCTACACTAATGAGATGAGAGAATGGCTCGGTCAATATAAATATCGCGGGAATGAACGATATGCCCCTCTGCTTGGACTCATGCTGGATAGGGCATATTTAACCCTAAAGGAGGAAAAGCAACAGGGGGCTCTTTTATCTCAGAAAGCATCTTTTTTTCATCTTATTCAACATAAAAGGTACATAAAAAACAGCCTTTGGTCAGCTGATTTATTAGTTCCGGTACCTGTCAGTGATTCAAGGCTTCTAGAACGGGGCTTCAATCAAGCCGAAAGATTGGCCGATGTTCTATCTCGTCATAGGAAGATTCCTCAGCTACCGCTACTGATTCGTACGCATCACACGGGTAAGCAGAGCTTTAAAGGGCGTGCAGAGCGACTGGCGGATATGAAACATGCTTTTGGAGCGAATCAGGCAGTCTCCATACCATTTAAGGATTGGCTGAAAGAAAACTCACCTCTAAGCCGTCCTATCCGAATCATTATTGTTGATGATATCTACACAACGGGGAGCACGATTCGTGCTTGCGCTGAAATTCTAAAACAAATGGTTTCAAACTATGATTATGCTGCAGAAATCTATAGCCTAACCTGGGCGCGTTCCTAAAAAACGAAAAAATGCATGATTGTGAATAGCTATATCCATTCCATTAAGGATTAGTTACGGTTGGTAGCGTTTCTTCTGTCCCATAGACGAATTCCTTGCAATCATGTAATCTAGGAGCATAAGAATATTATGCATTGCACAGAATGTACGGAGAGGAGCGGCTGCTTGTTATGAATCTAGACAATTGTCCAAGGTGCGGCCGGTTGTTTGTCAAGAATCTTATGGGGTTGTGCCAGTCCTGTATCAAAGAGCTGGAGCATGAATATGAGATCTGCGTGAATTATTTACGGGAGAACAAAGGAACCAACATTCAGGAGCTCTCCGATGCTACGGGGATTTCTATTAAAGAGATTACCCGCTTTATTCGAGAAGGCCGGATTTCTATAGCTAATGCACCCAATATGATGTACCCTTGCGAAGTGTGTGGTACACTGATTCGGGATGGCCATATGTGTGACAGCTGTCGTAGTCGGCTCAGGAAAGATCTAACGAATGCTGTCAAGGAAAATTCTGCTGAGGATACTACCAAAAAGACATCTGATGGTGCATATCGTGCCATAGATAAGCTGCGTGACCTATAAAATCTGCAAAAAAACGTTTGCAGCTATAAAGAATGTTTCAGTCTACGCCGATAAACTTAGTAAAGATTATCGGCTTTTTTATATTAGAAGGAAGGTGGAAGTTATGAAAATTAACGAGACCGGACGAATTAACGCGATTAATCCGTATCAACGCAGCGCGGAAGCGCAAAGGCAGGAACAAATGAAGAAAAGCACACGCAAGGATGAGGTTTCGATCTCTGATGAAGCGATTCAACTCTTGCAAGCACAAAACACTGGCAAGAATGATCCAGAACGCGCACTTAAGATCGACAATCTAAAGCAGCAGGTCTCCGCAGGTACCTATCAAGTTGATGCATCTAAGCTAGCAGAGAAACTCGCCCCTTACTTTAAGCAATCCTCCGAGAATTAGGTGAAAACATCCATGGCATTGACGACATTAATAGAACTATTGGAGCGGCTAGATGGAGTGCATGTTCAAATGCTGGATCTGGCCGCTGAGAAGAAACAGACGATTATGGATAACAAGGTGGATGCGTTAATAGACATCCTTAACCGTGAGTCCAAACTAATGAAGGTAATTGGGCAGCTCGAGGAAGAGCGAATATTAGCCGCATATACCGTTTTACAAGGTGTGGGTATTCGTTCCAACCTGAACCTGAACCTAACGGAGCTTTCCAGGCTTATATTTGACCCTGAAGACAAGGCACGACTGCTGCATATTCAGCAGAAGCTTTCAGGCACTTTGCATCGCCTGAAAGAAGCCAATGACCTAAATCAGAAGCTGATAGAGCAGTCGCTTACATTTATAGATTATTCTTTGGATCTGTTGGTCGGAAGACCAAATCAGGATATTACTTATCATCGTCCGTCCGACAAAGGCAACAACGTAAATCGGTCGGGGATTTTTGATGCACGAGGTTAGAATTGTACTGATGAAGTGTTCTGCCAGAGCAGAACATAAGGAGGAGTAAGAAGCATGACATCCACATTTCACTCGATAGAGACGGCGAGACGCAGCCTTTTTACTCAGACCGCAGCTCTTAATACAACTGGACACAATATCGCTAATGCGAATACCGAAGGTTATACTCGTCAACGTGTTAATATGCAAGCCTCTTTACCTATTGAAGCGTACGGGTTGTTTAAATCTACCGTTCCAGGTCAAATGGGTACAGGGGTGGAATTCTCATCTATCGATCGGATTCGAGAAATGTTTCTGGATGATCAGTACCGTGGCGAGAACTCTGCTTTCGGCAACTGGAGTCTTCAAGCAGATACGCTCTCTAAGCTGGAAGCTATCGTTAATGAACCATCGGATACAGGCATTCGTACAGTTCTGGATAACTTCTGGAAATCATGGTCGGATCTGAGTAAGAACCCTGAAGATCCAACGGCCCGTAAGATTGTAGTGCAAACTGCACAATCTTTGACAGATGCCATGAACTATATGAGCACGCAACTGAATAATCTGGAGCGGGATCTAACCACTAATATAGATGTTAAGGCAAAAGAAGCTCAGGGTTACCTAACCGCGATCGCAGATTTAAATAAATCTATCTATAAGATTGAGGGTATGGGGGATCATGCGAACGATCTACGTGATCAACGCGACCTGATGGCGGACAAACTCTCCAAAATTGCTAATATTACTGTTGTAGAGACGGAAGCGGGTTATAACATTTCTTTGGGTGGACAACCTCTCGTAGAGGGTGGAGAAGTTACTGCAACCGTAGATGGCGCGTTTCTTAATAATGCTTATGCCTCCGGAACCTTGAAGGGCGGCGAGGCTTACGGAATGATTTTTTCCAATAATACCTATGTTGCCGATTATAAGAAACAGCTCAATGATTTGGCGAGCACTATTGCTACAGGTGACGTTGAAATTACAGTGCCAGCTGGCTCCAATCTTCCTGAGGGCACAGTGTTGACTAGTGATGTCAAGATTACACAAGCTGACGGTACCGTTGTTACCTTGGCTGCTGGTCAGGCTATGCCTAAGGGCGCAACAATGTATGAAGACGCCAAGACCATTGTCAAAGGGTTAAACGGACTTCACAAGTTAGGTTATGCGATGGATGGAAGCGTCGGACGTGATTTCTTTGTAACCTCAGGTGAGGCTGGAACGATCAAGCTGAATCCGGAAATTGCAGCTGACGTAAACCTATTTGCAACTTCGTTACGTACAACTGTTGATGCGAACGGAAATACGCAAGTCGTTAAAGGAAACAACACCTTGGCTCTTTTATTGACGAACCTGAAGGATAGTAAATTTACTAAGCCAGACGGTAGTGTGAGCAACACTGTTGGTGGGCTTTTTAGCTCTATGGTTGGTCAGCTGGGTATTCAATCCCAAGAGGCTGCACGTCAGACGGATAACTCAGATTATCTCGTAGAGCAAGTTAACTCCCGTCGTCAATCAGTCAGCGGTGTATCACTGGATGAAGAAATGTCGAATATGCTAGTATTCCAGCATGCTTATAGTGCCGCAGCGCGTTTTATGACTACTTTTGATGAACTGCTCGACAAATTGATCAATTCCACCGGCACAGTCGGCAGATAAAAGGAGATATAGCGTATGTTGAGAGTAACCTCTAACATGATGAATTCACAGCTTCTGCTTAACTTAAACCGCAATGCACGTACAATGAATGATACACAATTACAGCTTTCCAGCGGACGCAAAATAAACAAGCCCTCCGATGATCCGGTAGGGATCACATATTCCCTGCGCTACCGTGCGGAGCTTTCCTCTAATGAACAATATACTAAGAATGTAGATAGCGCACTTTCATGGCTTGATTACAATGACACAGTTTTGGGTCAAGCTGGGGATGTCGTTCAAAAAATTCGTGAATTGACTGTACAAGCTTCGACAGGTAGTAACCCACAGTCCGCACTCGATAGTATTAATGAAGAAGTGATGCAGTTAAAAGAGCAGCTTGTCGATATCGCTAACAGTACATTGAACGGTAAATATATCTTTAATGGTGAGCAATATACGACCAAGCCTTATGACTTTGCTAAAGGAGCAGATGGTACATATGATGTATCTAAGCCAATTACTACGGATATAGGTCAGATTCAGTTTATAGTAGGTGAAGGTGTACGTATGCCAATCAGTACGACTGGAAATGACGTATTTGGCAACACTGGAGATGCGGATAATTTGTTTGCAATTATTAACAAATTATCTGCTGGATTAAAAGCTGGAGATCTAACGGCTATATCCGGCCAACTTGATGTAATTGATACGCGTATGGAGTCTATATTGTCTGCTCGTTCGGAGATAGGAGCCAAAACTAACCGTGTTGAATTGCTGAAGGATCGGCTTAGTGATTTGAATGTGAATTTAACGGATCTCCAGGCTAAGACAGAGGATGCTGATTACGAAGGTTTGATTATGAATTCTAAGATTCAAGAGAATATCTATAATGCTTCCTTGTCTGTGGGTGCAAAGATTATTTCCACAACTCTCGTGGATTTTATAAGATAATGGAGGCGGTTCTCGTTGTTACAGCCGATATTGCAAATTCGTCAGACGCCTGCAGTGCTCGGGATTGATGCTGACCCGGGCACATATTCGATTACCCAGCCTAAGGCTGAGGTAAATGTAACAACCACTCCAGGGCAACTGACGGTTCAATCGACTCGGCCTGAGCTTACCATAGATCAATCAAGAGCATGGGAAGCATACAATGGCGGGAAGATGCTAGATATGAACAAGCGTATCTATTCCGGCATTCAGCAGTTATATCTTCAAGCGATCGCGAGAAAGGTTGAACAAGGGAATCGGATGGCACAGTTTTTCAGACCTGGTAATACGATTGCAGAAGTGTATGGTACAGATACTGAGCCTAATTCTTTTCCAGAGGTATGCGGTCCAGCATCGTACGACAATGTTGATGTTCATATAGAAACGAAAGCACCACAGATCGATTTTAAAGCTGCGTCAGTGGATATTCAGGTGGAAAGACGTAATCCGGAAATTGAATACACCCGTGGCAAGCTAAATATTTACATGCAGCAATATGCTTCTATACAGTTTATTCCACCCGAATTAAATGTTCAATTGTAGCTTCTTAAGCTATAGACGTGCCACAATGCGCCTCTATAGCTTTTGTGCTATATATATTGTAGTAGAAATCGTAAGAAGTTGGTTTTGCATAGCAAAACTTTTGAGGAGTGAGCAACTTGATTATAGAAACACTATCTTGGGGAAAACTGGAAGTAAATGAAGAGCAGTTATATCATTTTCCCAAAGGATTACCGGGCTTTGATGAAGAAACAGAATTTGCATTGATCGCAATGGCGGAGGCACCTTTTTGGTATCTACAGTCAATTAAGAACAAGGGATTATCCTTTCTGTTGGGTGATCCGTTTGCTTTTTATCTAGCGTATGAATTTGAATTACCTGATGATGAAGCAGAAGAGCTAGAAATTAAATCTGATGTGGTCGTTCGTTGCATTATTACATTAAAAGAAAATGTTGAGCAGTCTACGATTAATCTTCTTGCGCCCGTTGTATTGAATCCTGTAAATCGTTATGGAAAACAAATCATTCTACATAAGGCGCCTTATCATACGAAGCATAACCTACTGCAGGAAGTGTCGGTTATCGATGGAAAGGATGGTGGATGATATGCTCGTGCTTTCTCGCAAAAAAGGGGAGTCTATCGTTATTCAAGATCAGATAGAACTGACGATCTTGAGTATAGATGGTGAGACGATAAAGGTTGGTATCTCTGCGCCTAAGCATGTCGATATTTTTCGTAAAGAAGTATATCTCTCAATCCAAGAAGCTAACCGTGAGTCCGTAGCTCCCCAGCAGTCTGATCTGAATGCCTTGATCCATCGACTTCGAGGTGTAAATAAGAACGAATAATTGACATGTAAAACTCAAAAAATACAAAACCTGGGACTGTTTAATCGCGGATTCAGGTTTTTTATTTTATTTTGGAGAATTTAACCAAGAAATTTCAAAAAAACTTCGATTTGCTCTAAACAGTTGGGTGCATACCGTCGATATATGTATTAGACGCTGAACCGGCAGGGCGGCCGACCTTAATGGTACGGCGTTTACCACATGGATGTGGAACTAACTTAATTTCAGGGAGGAAATATCAAATGATTATCAACCACAATATCGCGGCGTTGAACACTCACCGCCAACTGACTGCTAACACTGCAAACACTAACAAAAATATCGAGAAATTGTCATCCGGTCTTCGTATTAACCGTGCTGGTGACGACGCTGCTGGTTTGGCAATCTCCGAAAAAATGCGCGGTCAAATCCGCGGTCTAGACCAAGCTTCCCGTAACTCTCAAGATGGTATCTCTTTGATTCAAACAGCTGAAGGTGCTTTGAACGAAACACACAGCATTCTGCAACGTATGCGTGAACTTGCTGTACAATCCGGAAATGACACTAACACTGCTCAAGACCGTACCAATCTTCAAGATGAAATGGACCAACTGAACAAAGAAATCGATCGTATTCAGTCCACAACACAATTCAATACTAAAAACTTGCTTGATGGTTCGATGGATAAAACAACAACTGCAACAGCAAATGTGAATTCAAACACTGCATTGAAAGTTGCAGGTGCTACTCCTACTGATCCAATAGCAGGGACACTTTTCTCTGCTTTGGGTGATTCTAATGGTAATAGTTTGGGGATTGTTGCTGGCGACAGTGTCACTGTAGAATATGTAATGAATGGTAAGAACTATTCAATATCCCTTACTGGAGCCGACTCACTTGATAAGATTACTGATACAAATATTAAAGCAGCAACAGTTACAGGTGGTTCTGTAGACCTTGAAGCCAACGCATCGGGTTATACTGGGGCTATTAATGGTTTGACATTTACAGTTAAAGATGCAACCGGGAATGTTAAAACAGGTGCTTCAAACGCATTATCTAGCTTCTCTGAAACACAACAAGCAGCAGTAGCACATGCTGATAGTCAAGCTACGTTCCAAATCGGAGCAAATACTGGACAAAATATTCAATTGTCGATTAAAGACATGGGTACTTCCGCTCTTGGTGTAAAAGATCTTAGAATTAGCAATCAAGGTCAAGCTAACGTAGCGATCAAAGTTATTGATGCTGCTACTCAAAAGGTTTCTGCTGAACGTTCTAAGCTAGGTGCTGTACAAAACCGTCTTGAGCACACTATCAATAACTTGGGAACTGCTTCTGAGAACCTGACAGCTGCTGAATCCCGCGTACGTGATGTTGACATGGCTAAGGAAATGATGGAACAAACTAAGAACAACATTCTTGCGCAAGCTTCCCAAGCAATGTTGGCTCAAGCTAACCAACAACCACAAGGTGTTCTGCAATTGCTTCGTTAATTTTAAAAAGATTACCTATAGTTTCGTAAAGAAAAGGCCTTGGAATTATCCAAGGCCTTTTTTTTATATTTAGAAACAGGGAAATTTAATGTGTTGTCGGAAATCCCTAGAGAAATCAGGATTTTTTTCAGTTTATCTTTGACTATTCCTAAATTATCCTTGAGTTTAACCGATATATAAATTATAAAATGAGCGTTGGTGGAGGTCGGGGGTTATGAATATACAGTTGTCACTCACTGCTAATTCTACATCAGGCGGACAGAGCAAAAACGAAGTAACACCAAGTACTGAAGTTATATCATCCGTGAGTCAAGCTCCAACTATTCGAAATGCTAGGGATATGAGCTCGAAAGAGAATCAGGGAATCAACGTATCTGTTGCTGAAGAACAACTCATCCGAACGATAGAACGGGCTGTTAAGTCTCTACAAGGGCCCCAGACTACACTGCAAATCAGCATCCATGAGAAAACACATGATATTATGGTCAAGGTTCTTAATAAGGATACAGGTGAGCTTATTCGTGAGGTGCCACCTGAGAAGACTTTGGATTTAGTAGCTAATATGATGGAGATCGCTGGTATTTTAATAGACGAAAAAATTTAAGAGCGGAGGTGTCTTTTTTGGTTACAAGAATTAATGGGTTTTCGGGAATGGATATCGATTCGATGGTTAAAAACTTAATGGCAGCTAAACGTATACCGATGGATAAATTGACCCAGCAGAAGCAATTAGTACAATGGCAAAGGGATAGCTATCGAGAGGTAAATAGTAAGCTTGTTGATTTCCAATCAAATAAGCTTACTAGAACGTATGGAATCTCCTCAGCAATGAATGCATACAAAGCTGTAACAACTGGAAATACCGAGGCGCTTAAGGCTGTCGCTAATGCTAATGCAAACGGTATTGATATGAAGGTAAGTATTACCCAATTAGCATCAAAGGGGAAGATGGAGACTAACGGGATTGGCGTTGGTTCTAAATTTACTACATCATCAACACTTGCTGACTTGGGGGCAACTTCAACCGACCCGTATAAACTTAAAGTAAATGACCAGACTTTCAGTTTTAGTTCAGATACAGAAATTTCTACGATTATCTCCAAAATAAATGCTAATACAGATGCAAAGGTCACTGCTAGTTTTGATGAAATTAAAGGTAAACTTATTATTACATCTAATAGCATGGGATCTAAAAGTGAAGTTAAGCTTGGAACAGCTGCGGGAGATAACACTTTACTAGAAGTCTTTGGTGGCATGAAACAGAACGATATGGGAAAAGATTCAGTTGTGTATATTAATAATACACAATTAATAAAGGATACCAATTCGTTCACAGTTAATGGAGTTTCACTTACACTTTCGGCGACTACATCAACAACATCAACACCTATGAAAGACCCTGCTATCTCAGGTGATAAAGATGATCCAGTGAATATTACGATTCAATCTGATCCAACAAAAGCAATAGATACGATTAAAGCTTTCGTCGAAGATTATAATAGCCTTGTGAGTTTATTGAATAGTAAAACAGCAGAAGCAAAATATCGTGATTTTGCTCCATTGACTGATGAGCAAAAGGCTGATATGAAAGAAGCGGATATCACAGCTTGGACAGAAAAAGCAAAAAGTGGTCTGCTAAAGAATGATGATATTCTAAAAACAACAATTTCATCGTTGCGCGCTGTCATTTCTGAGAAACTTGGAAGTCTTAGTTCTATTGGAATCACTACCGGACAATATTTTGAGAATGGAAAGTTGTATGTAGATGAGGAGAAACTAACAAAAGCACTGAATAATAATCCACAAGCAGTCACTGAACTGTTTCAGGGCACTGAAAGTGCACCTAAATCGGGGATTTTCTCTATAATGGCTACCAAAGTTGATAAAAGCTTGGATAGCTTAGTAAAGAGAGTAGGAACAAATAAGTTTTCAGCAGATATTACGAGTACCTTTAAAGAAGAAAGTGTTATGGGGAAGAAACTTAAAGAGTATACCACTCGTATAAGTGACATGTTGACCATGTTAAACAATGCCGAAACACGGTACTACAAACAGTTTTCAGCAATGGAAACGGCAATGAACAAGTTACAGGCACAGTCTAACAGTCTCTTCTCCACTTCCAGTTAAGATAATTTTAAAATAGAGGGTGACATTATTGCTTACATCTCCTTATGACAAATATCGCCAATCTTCTGTCAAAACCTCAACACCCGCACAGTTGGTGGTCATGCTTTATGATGGAGCCATTCGCTTCGTGAGAACAGCAATGGATGGACTCAGTAAACAGGACTACGAGAAGACAAGTCTTAATTTTGGCAAAGCCCAATCTATAGTTAGTGAATTAATGAGCACATTGGATTACTCTTATGAGATATCAAAAAACCTCTATTCACTTTACGAATATACTAATTTCTTGCTAGTAGAAGCCAACATACGTAAAAGCCAAGAAAAAGCGGAAGAGGCCATTGGCTATTTAACAGACCTTCGGGAAACTTGGCTACAGGCATCCAAAATCGCTGTGGGTCAGGGACAGGCTGAAAGTGCTCATGGATGAATTAATCCGGAGCTTAGATCAACTCACTCGGGAGATCGAAGAGCGTCTTCAAGAGACTACCTATGAGGAGTTGGAGGCTTTTGTAGACGAACGTCAGGAACTTGTCGATTCTATTGCAGAAGTAGCAACGATTTGTCGAACGACGCTTGCACAGAAGCAAGAAATAAATCGAATTTTGGAACACGATAATGTGATCTTAGATAGAATGAACACTTTACGTTTGGAAGCTCAAGACTGGCTACAGAAGCGGAATCAGGCCAAAGCCCAACGCAACGCCTACGAGGCCGCCTACACTCCAGACAGTTTTCTTATGGATCGCAAAAAATAATTTTATCGGTGTTTCACTATAGGAGTAGACGGGTATTAAATACCGTCTGCTCCTTTTTTTGATCATTGTACCGAATCTATTTCTTGTTTATGGAAAATTTAATAGTTTATTTTACGTGGTAAATTATTGAATGTAAACATTTTCTTTTCCAATTGACAATAAATAAGTTACGGTGGTATAGTCGAATTGTGAGCAAGACTCACGTTCATCTGATGACGAAGGGAATGTTTAATCAATGGAAGGTAAAGTAAAATGGTTTAACGCAGAAAAAGGTTATGGTTTTATCGAGACTGCAGACGGTGGCGACGTATTCGTACACTTTTCCGCGATTCAAACTGATGGTTTCAAGACATTGGATGAAGGTCAATCCGTAGAATTCGATATCGTTGAAGGTGCACGTGGACCACAAGCAGCTAACGTAATCAAATTATAATCATCCGGCGAAGCCGAACTACATATAAGTAGATGGTTAGCAATTTAGACAGCGCTAGCAGGGATCTTGGAATCTTCCAGGATCCTTTTTTTGTGCGTTCATATGTGTCTAGTATAGCCAATCCTAGTAAAGAAAATAGCATACTTTGTAAATTCATTTTATGGAAAATGTTAGAACTCTGCGAAAGGTGGGTAATAGATATACGTTGAGCTGTTTATCTTACCTCGACACACACTATGTTAGCCTAGGTTATTACATTCACCAAAAAAATCAATATAGCCTAAGCTATCAAAACAATTAGGAGGGTGATTAGCAGGATGAAGAAGATGTGGCGCGGTCTTATGACCGGAATATTAGGTACTAGTATGTTATTAGGGTCTCTCGGCAGCGTATCTGCTGCAACTGTACCTAAGGATATTCAAGGCCACTGGGCGCAAGGTCAGCTGCAGGAATGGCTAGATAGAGGATACCTTGGAGGCTACCCAGATGGAACGGTGAAACCAAATAAGGCAATTACGCGTGGTGAGTATGTGACTATGGTAAATCGCCTGTTAGGGTTTACATCTAAAGCAACAGTAACTTTTAAAGATATGAAAAGCACAAACTGGAATTACAGTGAAGTGGCTAAAGCCGTGGAAGCTGGATATATCGGAGGATACGAGGATAATACGTTCCGTCCTAATAATCCGCTCACAAGACAAGAGGCAGCTGTGATTACTGCAAAATTACTTAAATTGAGCACCAATACGACTTCGAACAAATTTAAAGACAATGCACAAATTGCAGCATGGGCAAAAGGTGCTGTAGCAGCTGCAGTGGAAAAGAAGATTGTTAACGGTTATCCAGATGGAACCTTTGGTCCTAAGAGATCGTTAACACGTGCTGAGGCTGTAGGCATTATCAATACTTCAGCTGTTTATTATCCTGGTAGCGGCACAGGTGGTGGTGTAACACCTACACCAACTCCAACGGCTACTCCGACACCAACAGCTACACCAACCCCAACTGCTGCTCCAGGTGGGAGTACTGGCGGAGGTTCTGGTGGTGGTAACGGTGGTGGCGGAACTGTCATAACGCCAACAGTAAGTGGGGCAACCTATGGTAACGTTGGTTCGGTTACAGCGGATGTATATCTGACCCCTTCCGTAACTGGTGCCGTGTACTATGTTGTAGCTCCTTATAATGCTGATGTAACTGCTCCAACTGCATTGCAGGTGGAAAAAGGACAAATTAGTAACGGGACTGCAAGTGGTATTCATGGTAGTGTTGCGACTGTAGCCAACACAAAGGTTACATTCTCTGTTTATGGATTGAATCCTGGCACAGAATATGCAACATATATCGCGCTTGCGGATGCAACTGGTAACTTGTCTACTGTAACGACAGTTCGCTTAACTACTGCTCAAGCTACAACGAGTTCGATTTCGCTTTTTGAACCGGGACAAGTGGGTACAGTTACAGCAGATGTATATGTTAAATATGGTGTGACAGGTGGCGATACAACTCCAGTTAGATATGTAGTATTGCCAGCAAATGAAAAGGCACCTACTGCAACGCAGATTGCTTTAGGTCAAAATGGTAGCGGTACTGCATTGGCTGCTCCATGGACTAACACGCTTACGTTTACTCCAGGTGTAAAGCATACACAGACTTTAACTGGGTTAGCAGCAAATACTGCCTATAAGGTATATGTTATTGCAGGATCTGATTCACAATGGTCCCCTGTAGAAATCATTCAAATTCATACCAAATAGCCTGACCTTATGTGATTTCATTCGGAGAATATAAGAGTGGGATTCGTACTATAATAACGACAGGTTTACTTTTGGTCCGGTAGGGCGATGGGTTGCTCTTACCGGACTTGTTTTATTTGTGAACGCTATGACAACATTTGTTATCTAAATGTAAGGGCTGTAAGGAATTGCTTTTTACTTAGCGCTTACAATTTGGTATAATGAAGGTGTAACTAAAGGAGGAGTGGCCATGCAATTCACCATTCGAGGTCAACAAATTGACGTGACCGACGCTTTGAGAGAGTATGTTGATAAGAAGCTCAGCAAACTTGAGAAGTATTTCGAAGCACCCCCTACCTCTGAAGGGTCTGTGACGCTTGGCGTAGTTCGCGGCCTTCATACGGTGGAAGTAACCATTCCGCTTGCTGGCGTGACGCTTCGTGCGGAAGATCGCAGCGATGATATGTATGCTTCCATAGACGCCGTTGTGGACAAGCTGGAACGCCAAATTCGCAAACACAAAACGAAGCTGAATCGGAAGTTCCGTCAAGAGGGACTCAAGACGCTGTTTGTGGATGGAGCTAGTGCCGCTGTTGCTGTAGAAGAACAAGATTATGATGATTTAGAAGTAGTGAGGAACAAACGCTTTACGATGAAGCCGATGGATGTAGAAGAAGCGATTCTGCAAATGAACATGGTAGGACATAATTTCTTTGTGTTTTCCAATATCGACACCTCGGAAGTTAGCGTAGTTTACAAACGTGATGATGGTAAATATGGACTGATTGAACAGGGCTAAGATACGATGATGCCAGTTATGCTCTAAGTATAAAGGGCCTCGAGAGTTAGTCAGGACTTAAGAATTTTAAACCGAGCCCCTATTCGCTTATAGCGAATAGGGCTCTTGTGCGTATATATGAAAAATGTGGCTGTTACACCTTGTATTGCGGCATCTCTTACAAACTGTTACAATTTATGAAGCAGCGGAATCGAATTTATAAATGGCCCTTTCAATTTTGTGAGGATGGGCTCGGTTCCACCATCTGTGTTGCATGAAAGGGGTTAACCATGCTAGGACTTGTAAAGAAAATATTCGGAGACACAAACGATCGTGACGTTAAACGTCTCATGAAGACAGTCGATGTAATTAATGGATTGGAGCCGGAATTTGTAGCACTATCCGATGAAGCTTTAAAAGCTAAGACGGAAGAGTTCCGCGCCCGTATTGAGAAAGGCGAAACCTTGGAAGAAATTCTTCCTGAGGCGTTTGCAACCGTACGTGAAGCTTCCAAACGGACGCTTGGCATGCGGCATTTTGATGTACAGTTAATTGGTGGTATGGCCCTGCATGAAGGCCGAATCTCCGAGATGAAGACTGGTGAAGGTAAGACTCTAGTAGGAACATTGCCGGTGTACTTAAATGCTTTGCTTGGTAAAGGCGTACACGTAGTAACGGTCAATGACTATTTGGCTCAGCGCGACAGCGCACAAATGGCACAAATCTATAACTTCCTGGGCATGACGGTTGGGGTTAACCTAAGCGGTATGGACCATGCTGATAAACAAGATGCTTACGCCTGCGATATTACGTATGGCACGAACAACGAATTTGGTTTCGATTATTTGCGTGATAACATGGTGCTTTATAAAGAACAAATGGTTCAGCGCCCTCTTTATTTCTGTATTATTGATGAAGTGGACTCCATTCTTATTGATGAAGCACGTACGCCTCTTATCATTTCCGGACAAGCTGAGAAGTCTACTGAATTGTACTTTGCAGCAGACCGTTTTGTGAAAAAGCTTAAAGCTGAAGAAGACTACACAGTTGATATCAAAGTGAAGTCCGTAGCCTTGACTGAAAAAGGTGTAGCTACTGCTGAACGTGCTTTTGGGATTGAGAACTTGTATGATCACAGTCATGTAACCTTGAATCACCATATCGTCCAAGCCCTGAAAGCAAACGTAATTATGCGTCGTGACGTAGATTACGTTGTTAACGAGGGTGAGGTCGTTATTGTTGATGAATTTACGGGACGTTTAATGTCAGGCCGTCGTTATAGTGACGGTTTGCACCAAGCGATTGAAGCGAAGGAAGAAATCGAAGTACAGAATGAGAGCATGACGCTTGCTACGATTACTTTCCAGAACTATTTCCGTATGTATCGCAAATTGGGTGGTATGACAGGTACAGCTAAAACTGAGGAAGAAGAGTTCAAGAAGATTTATGGTCTTGAAGTTCTTCAAGTCCCTACGAATAAACCGAATCAGCGCATAGATATGCCGGATGTTGTCTACAAGAGTGAGAACGGTAAGTTCAACGCTGTTGTGGCAGAAATTGTAGAGCGTCACAAAAAGAACCAACCTGTACTTGTGGGTACAGTGTCGATTGAGAATTCAGAGCTCGTATCTGAAATGCTGAAGCGCAAAGGCGTTAGACACCAAGTGCTTAACGCGAAACATCATGCTGCGGAAGCTGAAATCATTACACATGCAGGTCAGCCAGGTACAGTTACGATTGCTACCAACATGGCAGGTCGTGGTACGGACATCGTTCTGGGCGAAGGTGTGACAGATCTTGGTGGTCTGCATATCATTGGTACAGAGCGTCATGAATCGCGCCGGATTGATAACCAGCTGCGTGGTCGTGCGGGTCGTCAAGGGGACCCAGGTTCTACACAATTCTACTTATCCCTTGGGGATGAATTGATGAAGCGTTTCGGCGCTGACAACGTTTTGAGTATGATGGATCGCCTTGGGTTTGAGGAAGATCAGCCGATTGAGAGCCGCATGATTACGCGTGCTGTGGAATCTGCTCAGAAACGTGTTGAAGGTAATAACTTTGATATTCGTAAAGTCGTATTGCAATATGATGACGTGATGAATCAACAGCGTGAAATTATTTATAAACAACGCCGTGAGATTCTGGAGTCTGAAAATATTAAAGATATCGTACTTGAGATGATCAAGCCGGTTATTGAACGTATTGTTCACGCACACTGCAGTGACGATATTCCTGAAAACTGGGAGCTGCAAGAAGTTGCTGATTACGTAAACAGCAAGCTGCTTGAAGAAGGTGCTTTGACTCGCGATATTCTGTGGGGCAAAGAAGCAGAAGAGATCATTGAGTACATCTTCGAACGTGTACTTGAGAAATATGCTGCTCGTGAAGAACGCCTGGGTTCAGAATTGGTACGTGAATTCGAGAAGGTAATTGTGCTGCGCTCCGTGGACAGCAAGTGGATGGATCATATCGATGCGATGGATCAATTGCGTCAAGGGATTCACCTGCGTGCTTACGGTGGTACAGATCCACTTCGCGAGTATCAATTCGAAGGTTTCGAAATGTTTAATACTATGACGGCTACGATTCAAGAAGAAGTAGCTACTTATATTATGAAGGCTCACATCGAGACAAATCAGGAGCGTCAATCCGTGGTAGAGGAAAATAAAATTTCCACTAACAGCGAACCTGCTGAGAAACGTCCGGTACATGTTGAGGCGGCAGCTGGTCGTAATGATCTTTGCCCTTGCGGAAGCGGCAAGAAGTACAAGAACTGCCACGGTCAAAACGCATAAGACAAACGTTTAGTAGCGCTCATATTCAGGTGTTGAAGATGTAAGTCTTTAGCCCTGATCTCTATGGGTATACTAACCATAAAGAGCGGCTGGGCCCGGGGGTATCCCCCGTTTACGGCCCAGTCGCTTTTTTGGATATTTAGTACTTGAGTGAATGTGGAATGGAAAGAAGGTTTGGAACTGGAGAAACGGAGTGTTCGCTTTTGTTTCGGGATTCCAACCGTTATGCGGTTATCAATTCAAGGAATCTGGAAACAACAGCGATCGGAAGACCAATCCTTCTCGGAATGGCTGAACATTCACTCATTACTAACTTTCCAATAGCGACGACCGTAACAACCTATTTTGAAAGGTGAAGTGACCATATGATTGAAGCTAATGTAAAGCAGGATCTGCGTGAAATAGGCAAGAAACTAACTGACCTTAGGGGGTCTCTTTGACTTAGATCTTAAGCAAGAGATGATCTCGAACTTTGAAGAAAAAATGGCTGCTCCAGGTTTCTGGGATAATCCAGAGCAGGCACAGAGTGTGATCGGCGAGATGAATGCCGTGAAATCGTCCGTGGATCAATACGAGAAGCTGCAACAAGAATACGACGATGCTGCGATGATGGCGGAGCTTGCGGATGAAGAGGGCGATGAAGGTCTTGCGGCAGAGATTGGGGAGACGATCAGCAGTTTAGGCAGCAAAGTGGATGAATTCGAGCTGCAATTGCTACTTAACCAGCCGTATGACAAGCTGAATGCTATTCTTGAGCTCCATCCGGGTGCGGGCGGTACGGAATCCCAAGACTGGGGCCAGATGCTGCTGCGGATGTATACCCGTTGGGCTGAAAAACGTGGATTCAAGGTTGAGGTGCTGGACTACTTACCGGGTGATGAAGCGGGAATCAAGAGTGTCACATTACTTATTAAAGGCTTCAACGCCTACGGATATCTGAAAGCTGAAAAAGGTGTACATCGGCTAGTACGGATTTCTCCGTTTGACTCTTCGGGCAGACGGCATACCTCTTTTGTATCCTGTGATGTCGTTCCGGAAATTGCCGATGATGTAGAAGTTGAAATTCGTACTGAGGATTTGAAGATCGATACGTATCGGGCGAGCGGCGCGGGTGGACAGCATATTAATACCACAGACTCTGCGGTGCGGATTACCCACTTACCTACGGGTGTGGTGGTAACCTGTCAGAACGAACGTTCACAGATCAAAAACCGCGAGCAAGCAATGAAGATGCTGCGTTCCAAGTTGTATGAGCGTAAACTGCAAGAACAGCAACAGCATTTGGATGAGATTCGCGGCGAGCAATCCGATATTGCTTGGGGCAGTCAGATCCGTTCCTATGTATTCCATCCGTATAATATGGTTAAGGATCACCGTACTTCCGTGGAAACGGGGAATGTGGGTTCTGTGATGGACGGAGATATTGATGTATTCATTGATGGTTACTTGCGTAGCCAGATCAAGATTGAGGCAGAATAAAAGAGAGAGTTTCGGGGGAAACGGATACCATTCATGGATTAGGATGGGATGGCCGTTTCTTCTTTCGTAGAGCAAGATGACACTTTAAGGAGAGCCTTTGAAATGCAAAAAGTCAATTCACGTAATAAACCCCCACTGATTCCTCTGAATGGGCCACTCCGACATGTGGTGGATACGATGTTAATTTTGCTCGGATCGCTAGTTACAGCGCTGGGGTTTAATCTTTTTTTTCTGCCTAGTCATATTGCTTCTGGTGGTGTATCCGGTCTGTCGGTATTGGCTGAAGCTTGGTTTGGAGCTGAACCGGCATTTACGCAATGGGCGCTTAATATTCCGTTGTTTATACTCGGGGTAATCTTCTTGGGTAAACAATACGGAGTTCGCTCGCTCCTTGGGAGCTTTGTGTTGCCGCTCTTTATCTTGTTAACAAAAGATTTGCCTGCACCTACCACCAATCCACTCTTAGCCTCCATTTATGGCGGTATCTGTGTGGGGGTGGGGTTAGGTCTTGTGTTCCGCGGACGGGGCTCGACAGGTGGACTTACTATTTTGGCGCAGATTATTCAAAAGATATCCGGTCTCAGCTTCTCGATTTCTGTAGTACTGCTGGACGGGACGGTCATTGTGCTGGCTGCTTTTATACTCGGTATGGAACAAGCACTGTATGCACTGATCGGTCTGTTTGTTACAGGTAAGGCCATTAATGCGATAGAGGTAGGCTTCCGTTATACAAAGGTGGCTTACATAATCTCGGACAAGACGGAAGAAATATCTGAGGCGATTTTGAATGATCTGGATCGGGGTCTGACGAAGCTGGATGCACATGGCGGTTATACTGGTGATGAGCGTACGGTGCTAATGGTTGTAGTAGGTCAGAATGAGGTTTCCAGATTAAAAGCGATTGTTCAATCGGTAGATACTAGTGCTTTTGTGATTATAACTGAGGCGCATGAGGTGCTGGGTGAAGGCTTTAAAAGAGAAGTGTAATTTCTCCGAAAGGAGAAGCTACGCTTCTCTTTTTTTGTAAATAGAATTATATTTAAGAATAAAGAAAGTTAACACTATGTGTTGTATTTATATTAATTGAGTCGTATAATAATACATATTTCTAAGACGGTATGCATTATATTATTTATTATAATTCATGATAAGCAGGAAGTGGGGATGACAGTGGAAAGCAAGCTGAGAGCGGCGATTGTTGGATCAACGGGTTATGGGGGCGTAGAGCTGATTCGGCTGCTACAAAGTCATCCTAAGGTAGAGATTACTTCGGTAATTTCCTCATCAAGTGCAGGGGATGCTATAGAGGAAGGTTTTCCGCATTTGACGGGCATCATTGATCGAAGGCTGGATGGCGTTGACCCGGCTCAGATGGCTGAGCGGGCGGATGTGGTATTTACGGCAACGCCGTCGGGTGTGAGCGCAAAGCTGGTGCCGCAGCTGCTGGAAGCTGGACTTAAGGTCGTGGATCTGTCCGGTGATTTCCGATTGAAGGATGGTGCAGAGTATGAGCACTGGTATAAACATCCCGCTCCGGCTGATGAATATCTAGAGCAGGCTGTATACGGACTTTGTGAGGTGTTTGGAGAGCGTGCGGCTGGGGTTGATTTTATATCTAATCCAGGCTGTTACCCTACAGCTACACTTCTTGGAATAATTCCTGCAATTCAGGCAGGTTGGATTAAGCACGACAGTATTATTATTGATGCGAAATCAGGAGTTACTGGAGCAGGACGCGGAACAAGCCTGATGGTACATTATGCAGAGATTAATGAGAACTTTAAAGCTTATAAAATCAATAAGCATCAACATATACCAGAAATTGAGCAGACACTCACAGAGGTTGCTGGAGAAAAGGTAACGGTAACGTTCACCACACATCTCGTGCCGATGAGCCGGGGAATTATGAGTACGATGTATGCAGGGATGACGGACAATTATACGGAGCAGGATTTTGTGAATTTATACCGTGAATATTATGCGGGCCGGCCATATGTGCGGGTGCGTGATGTAGGTGTGATTCCGGCGACAAAAGAAGTTAGCGGCTCTAACTATTGTGATATCGGATTTGCAACAGATGCTCGTACAGGGCGGGTGACCATAGTTTCCGTTATTGATAACGTTGTAAAAGGTGCGGCAGGGCAGGCAATACAGAACCTTAATTTAATGATGGGATGGGAGGAAACCCTTGGCCTCGGCTACACACCTGTGTATCCATAAGGATCAGCGGTACAAATAATATGAGCGAGATTGAGTTATTTACCACCTTGGAGGGTGGAAGCATCACTTCACCTAAGGGTTTTAAGTCCGGAGGATTGCATTGTGGATTGAAAAAAACAGATCGCAACGATCTCGGAGTGATTCTGTGTGAAGTTCCGGCAACGGCTGCGGCCGTGTATACGACGAATGTTTTTCAAGCGGCTCCGCTTAAAGTGACTCGGGAAAGCCTTTCGAACGGAGTATTGCAGGCGGTTATCGTGAACAGCGGGAATGCCAATGCCTGCACAGGTGAACAAGGCGAAGCAGATGCTTATGAGATGCGCGCTGCTGCGGCTCAGCATTTAGGTGTGGCCGTTAATGATGTGGCTGTTGCTTCGACTGGAGTTATCGGTGAACTGTTGAAGATGGACTGCGTACGTAGCGGAATTACTGCAATACCAGAGAAGCTGGATGGAGGAGCTATTGGCGCGGAGGAATTCTGCCAAGCTATACTTACCACTGATTTAGTTAAAAAAGAGATCGCCGTGAAGGTGCTCGTTGGCGGTGTAGAAGTTACAATTGCCGGAGCTGCAAAGGGCTCAGGGATGATCCATCCTAACATGGCTACCATGCTTGGCTTTATGACTACGGATGCTGATATTGCAGCGGAGGATTTACTTAGTCTTTTGCGTTCAGCTACGAATGTTACTTTTAATATGATTACAGTCGATGGAGATACTAGCACCAATGATATGTTAGTGTCGATGGCGAGTGGGCTTGCCGGTAATGAGAAGCTGACACGGCTGCATCCGGATTGGGACGCTTTTGCTGCTGGATTCACTTATGTGTGCCAGACGCTTGCCAAAGCGATTGCTCGAGATGGCGAAGGTGCAACTCACCTGATTGAGGTTCAAGTGAATGGGGCTGTTCATGATGAGGCGGCGGCAGCGATTGCTAAGACAGTGGTTGGTTCTAGTCTAGTGAAATCTGCTATTTTTGGAGCGGATGCGAACTGGGGGCGGATTATTGCTGCGGTTGGACGCGCGGGTGTTCCGGTATCGCCGGAGCATGTGAACATTTCGTTAGGGGATATTGAGGTGCTTTTGCACTCGAAGCCAGTTGCTTTTGACGAGGAAAAGGCTTTGGCCTATTTGCAAAAAAGTGAAACTGTGCTGATCACTGTAGATCTGCATGATGGAAGCGGAAAAGCAACGGCTTGGGGCTGTGACCTAACTTACGATTATGTGCGTATTAACGCCGCATATCGCACTTAATTTATGGCGTGTTAAGCCCATAAGGGAAGGATACCGATCATATGACGCTAAATAGCGAGCTTGAACTTATAGATGCTTTAGATGGTAGTGGATTGTTTGTAATGAAATGCGGCGGCAGTACGCTTGCCGCTCTACCTGATTCTTTTTTTGAGGATTTGCGAGATTTGCAGGAGGAGGGCATTCAGCCAGTAATTGTTCATGGTGGAGGGCCAGCCATTTCCGAGAATCTAGCGAAACTGGGCATTGAAAGCAGCTTTGTGAATGGCCTGCGAGTAACCACCGAGGAAGTACTAGATGTTGTAGAGATGACGCTGGCAGGGAGTATAAACAAGGCGATTGTCCGGAGAATTCAAGGGAGTGGCGGTCTGGCTCTGGGGCTTTCGGGCATCGATGGCAATATGATTATTGCTAAACCAGTGGCGAACAGTGCCGAAGTAGGTTTGGTAGGAGAAGTAATGGAAGTTAAGGCTGAGATCATAACTGGGATTGTTGGGATGGGTTATATTCCTGTCATTGCACCTATCGGAGTAGATGCGGCAGGCCAGCGCTACAATATTAATGCAGATACGGCAGCAGGGGCAGTTGCTTCCTACGTGGAGTCTCCCAAAATGATCGTCGTCACAGATGTGCCAGGCATCATGAGTACAGTGGAAGGTGAAAAGATTGTGCTTCCCTCCGTTACTGTACAGGAAATCGAAGCCTTGATCGAAAGTGGGGAAATCTACGGTGGCATGATCCCCAAAGTGCGGGCAGCTATCGATTGCATTCAGGGCAGCGTATCAGAGGTTATCATTGTGGATGGAAAAGAACCGCGGGTGCTTAGTCGAGTACTGCAAGGTGAAGCGATAGGTACACGTATTATTCGTTCGTAGAATCATAGATGAATACAAATTAGAGGCGCAGCCTGTTCACAGGAGCAGCCGATGGGAGAGTGACTTAGAATGAGCAAGCTTACACAAGCAGAGTTGGATTCGCAAGCAGGGGCACAGCAGACTGATACAGTAGGATCAGGTACACCGGATGTTGCAACAAGCAAGCTGAGTGCAGTGTTCCCTTCTTACGCCAGATATGATCTCAGCTTAGTTAAAGGCAAGGGTACCTGGGTATGGGATGATAAAGGCAATAAGTATCTCGATTTCACCAGTGGATTGGCTGTGACCAGTCTAGGTCATGCTCCTGAAAAAGTCGGCGCTAAGCTGAAGGAACAGATTGATACGCTCTGGCATGTCTCGAATCTGTTTCATATTCCGGGACAAGACAAAGTTGCCAACCTTCTGACAGAGAATAGCTGCGCTGATCAAGTGTTTTTCTGCAATAGCGGGGCAGAAGCGAATGAGGCTGCTATTAAGCTGGCCCGTCGTTACCATCAGAAGATTAAAGGTGTCGACCGTTATGAGGTTATCACATTCGAACAATCCTTCCATGGACGTACACTGGCAACACTAACAGCTACAGGCCAGCAAAAGGTGAAAGAAGGCTTCCTGCCGCTTCCAGCAGGTTTCAAGACTGTACCCTTGCATGATCTCCCAGCGTTAGAAGCTGCTATCGGGGATCATACAGCTGCTATCATGCTGGAGATGGTGCTTGCAGAGGGTGGCGTGCTTGAGGTAGAACCTGAGTTCTTGAACGCTGTAGTGGCCTTGTGTAAGAAACACGGATTGCTTCTGATTGTAGATGAAGTACAGACAGGCATGGGACGTACAGGCAAGCTGTTCGCTCATCAGCATTATGGAATTGAACCGGATATTTTCACCTTGGCTAAGGGGATTGCTAGCGGGTTCCCGGCAGGTTTAATGCTTGGCAAAGGGTATTTGCGTGAAGCCTTCTCAGCGGGCAGCCATGCGTCCACCTTCGGGGGAACACCGCTAGCAACAGCTGTTATGGCAGCGACGATTGAGACGATGCTGGAAGATGAGCTTCCACAGCGCGCCGAAGATATGGGTAAGTATCTGACCGGTCTTTTGAAAGAGAAGCTGGCGGACTGTTCTTTTGTGAAGGATATCCGTGGTAAAGGACTGTTGATCGGGATTGAATGTCAAACTCCAGTGGGCGATATTGTGCTGGCTGGACAAAAGAAAGGCCTGTTGTTCGTGACAGCCGGTCCTAATGTCCTTCGTCTGCTGCCTAATCTATATGTAAGCAAAGAGGAGATCGACCAAGCGGTGGACATCCTATGCGAACTCATTCATACTTATGCTAAACAAGCAAACGGGGAGGTAAGCTCATGAGTCAGGGCATACAGAGTAACAAACACACCATTGCGCAGCAACTGAAAGGCCGTGATTTACTGGAGCTGAACGACTACAGCCCGGAAGAAATTACGTATCTGATTGATTCGGCGATTGAGCTGAAGAAGAAGCAGAAAAATGGCGAAGAATTTCAGCCGCTGAAGGGAAAGACGATTGGACTTATTTTTGAAAAATCCTCTACACGTACACGTGTGTCGTTTGAAGTTGGAATGTATCAGCTGGGAGGGCATGCCCTTTTCTTGAGCAAAAATGATATCCAGCTTGGACGCGGAGAAACTGTTGGAGATACCGCGCAAGTAATGTCGCGTTATCTCGATGGAATTATGATCCGTACCTTCGGCCATGACAAGGTTGAAGATCTCGCTCGTTATGCTTCTATTCCCGTAATCAACGGTCTTAGTGACCTGGCACATCCTTGCCAAGTGCTGGCCGATTATCAAACGATTTATGAGCACAAAGGAAAGCTCAAGGGCCTGAAGCTGGCTTACATCGGCGATGGCAACAATATGGCGCATTCCTTAATGATTGGCGGAGCTAAGCTGGGCGTGGACGTATCTATCGCCGGACCGGAAGGTTATGAGCCAGATGCAGCGGTTGTCGCAGAAGCTCGTGAGATCGCTAAAGAAACCGGAGCGAAGATTGTGGTCACTCGCAGCCCGCAAGAAGCTGTACAAGACGCTGACGTCATCTATACAGACGTATGGGCGAGTATGGGCTTCGAGGAGGAGCAAAAGGCACGTGAAGCGGCATTCAAGGACTATCAGGTTAATGAGGGGCTTGTAAAAGGCGCTAAGAGCGATTATCTCTTCCTGCACTGCCTGCCAGCCCACCGTGAGGAAGAAGTCAGCACAGGCGTGATTGACGGCCCTAACTCGGTGATCTTTGATCAGGCTGAGAACCGCCTGCATGCGCAAAAAGCTTTAATGGCTGCGTTGATGAGTTAAGGAATTTAAAAAATATAAAATATAAATCACTATATAAATTGAATTAATGTTGGGCGAAGTTAGACTTTGGACGATGGAGTAATGGAGCGGAATTTTTGGAACTGTAGGAGCGTAGCGTTCGCCTTTATCATCAGATTTTATCCGCACAATGCGGTTTGAAATAAAAGAAATCTGATGATAACAGCGACCGGAAGTCCAAATATTCAGTGTAATTGCGATTTATCGTCAGAGTGCTGGCAAAGGCACGTTTATTTTAATTTATATAGCCCACACGAAAGGAAGTTGCCACACCATGGCTAAAGAAAAAATTGTACTCGCCTATTCCGGCGGATTGGATACATCTGTTATTTTAAAATGGCTTAAAGAAACTTATGACGCGGAGATCATTGCCTTCACTGCTGATATCGGCCAAAAGGAAGAGCTCGACGGTTTGGAGGAAAAAGCACTCGCTACTGGCGCATCGAAAGTATACATTGACGACCTGCGCGATGAGTTCGCTAGCGATTTCATCTATCCAATGTTCCAATCTGGTGCCCTTTATGAAGGCCAATACTTGCTCGGAACTAGTATTGCTCGTCCATTGATCGCCAAGCGCATGGTAGATATCGCCATCGCTGAGGGCGCAACGGCTATCGCGCACGGCGCGACAGGCAAAGGGAACGACCAAGTCCGTTTCGAGCTTGGCGTAGCTGCATTGGCTCCGAACATCAAGGTGATTGCACCTTGGCGTCTGGAAGAGTTCCGCAATCAATTCCCAGGTCGTGCGGAAATGATCGCTTATGCGGAAGCTAATGATATTCCGGTACAAGCCTCTGCGGCGAAGCCGTATTCGATGGACCGTAACCTGCTGCACATCAGCTATGAGAGCGGCGTACTGGAAGATCCTTGGTTCGATCCAAGTGCACCAGAGAACAAAGGAATGTTCCTGCTGAGCAACGCTCCTGAGGATGCTCCGGATGAAGCGGAATATTTGGAGCTCGAATTCGTTAAGGGAGACTGCGTAGCCCTGAATGGTGAATCCTTAAACCCACTTCAAGTGATGGAGAAACTCAATGAGCTAGGTGGTAAACACGGTATCGGGCGTGTGGATATGGTTGAGAACCGTTTTGTCGGCATGAAGAGCCGCGGCGTGTATGAGACTCCAGGTGGAACAATCCTGTTCGTCGCTCATCGCAAAATGGAATCCATCACGATGGACCGTGAAGTGATGAACCTGCGTGACAGCCTGATCACTCGTTACAGCACTTTGGTGTATAACGGTTTCTGGTTCGCTCCAGAGCGTATCGCACTGCAAGCTCTGGTAACACAGAGCCAACAAAATGTAACGGGTACTGTTCGTCTTAAACTGTACAAAGGCAACATCATCGGCGCTGGAGTGAAGAGCCCAGTCAGCCTGTACAATCCAGAGATTGCAACGATGGAAGCTGATCCTACACAAGCTTATGATCAAGGGGATGCAACTGGTTTTATTCACTTGAACGCATTGCGCCTTAAAGTTTCTACAGGTGTAAATGGAGCTTCTAAATAGTACGATAACATAAACTTAAACGGGCAACCCCGAAGGCCGTTCCTCCCGTCAGGATAGGAGCGGCCCTCTGGCGTCCAAGAGGAGGAAACAACAGGTGAGCAAGCTTTGGGGCGGACGGTTTACTAAAGGAACGAACAAGCTGGTTGAGGAATATACGGCTTCCATTGGCTTTGATAAGGCTTTGGCCAAAGAGGATGTGCAAGGCAGTCTGGCACATGTCACGATGCTGGGCAAATGCGGAATCCTTCCACAAGAAGACGTGGAAACAATCAAACAAGGTCTGAACAAAGTGCTGGACAAGGTTAATGCTGGAGAGGTTGTTTTCTCAGTATCGGATGAAGACATCCATATGAATATTGAAAAACATCTGATCGAAGAAATCGGTCCAGTTGGTGGTAAGCTGCACACAGGACGTAGCCGTAACGATCAAGTGGCGACGGACATGCACCTTTACTTACGTGGCCGTGTAGTTGAGCTAGTTAGTTTGCTGCATGAGCTGCAGGAAGCTTTGATCGAACAAGCAAAAGACAATGTGGAGACCATCATCCCTGGTTATACGCATTTGCAACGGGCACAGCCGATCCTGTTTGCTCATCACTTGCTGGCCTACGTATCGATGTTCCGCCGCGATGCAGAACGCCTGACGGACAGCTACAAACGGATCAACGTGCTGCCACTCGGAGCAGGAGCGCTTGCTGGAACGACCTTCCCGATTGACCGTCATTTTGTAGCGGAACAACTGGGTTTTGACAGTGTGTATGAGAACAGTCTGGATGCTGTCAGCGATCGCGATTTCATCGTGGAGTTCTTGGCGAATGCTTCCCTTATCATGACACATCTATCCAGACTCAGTGAGGAACTGGTGCTGTGGAGCAGCACAGAGTTTAGCTTTGTAGAACTGGATGATGCTTTCTGTACAGGCAGCAGCATTATGCCGCAGAAGAAGAACCCTGACGTACCAGAACTGGTACGGGGCAAAACAGGCCGCGTTTACGGCAACCTGATTGGCTTGCTGACGGTGCTGAAATCATTGCCACTGGCGTACAACAAGGATATGCAGGAAGACAAAGAAGGCATGTTCGATACGGTTACTACGCTGACTGGTGCACTGCAATTGTTCGCGCCGATGATCTCCACTATGAAAGTGAACAAAGGTCGTATGCGTGAAGCTGTGAACACGGATTTCTCGAATGCAACGGATATCGCCGACTTCTTGGTAGGCAAGGGGCTTCCTTTCCGCCAAGCGCATGAGGTAATCGGGAAAACGGTACTCTACTGCATCAACGAAGGCAAATTCTTGTTGGATTTGACGCTGGAAGAGTTCAAGCAATTCTCACCGCTTTTCGACGAGAATATCTATGCTGTTCTTCAACCGGAAGCTGTAGTTAACGCTCGTAACGTTTATGGCGGCACAGCCACCGTTCAGGTGAAGGCTGCAATTGAACGGGCAGAGCTGGCATTGCACGAAGCTAATGAATGGGTTGTACAACACGGAGACGCTATATTGTAAACCGTATCAATATCAAATCTCGCCTCAGACCTTTATAGGTGGCAGGCGGGATTTTTTTATTATCTAAACGAACTATGACTGGATTAGCAGTGTTCTTTACGGTTATCCTTAGGTTAGGATAGGAGGGTTCGTAGGTATGAACAGAGAGCAAATCCTAGACGAGCTTAGATCGGAATTAAAAGTAGGCAATCATATTATTGGAGTAGCCACCGGTGCTGGTATAACGGCAAAGTATGCGAAGCAAGGTGGAGCTGATTTCATTCTGATGTTAAACTCGGGTAAATTTCGCCAGATGGGGAGGAGCTCTCTCGCTGGTATTTTACCATTTTGTAATAGCAATGATATGGTGATGGACTTTGCATCTAGAGAGATCATACCGTTGGTCAGAGATATCCCTATTATTTTTGGCCTCAATGCAACTGATCCGACCAAAGATATGGAATCCTATATAAGTGAAATAAAGAATAGAGGCTTTGCCGGCATTAATAATTACCCCACGGTGGGTTTAATAGATGGTCAATTTGGAGAAGCGCTCGAAGAAGAGGGGAATGGTTATCTACTTGAAGTAGAAGCCATAAGAATAGCCCATGAGAAGGATTTGTTTACCATTGCTTTTGTATTTGACGAAATCCAGGCAGCACAGATGATTGAGGCTGGAGCGGACATTATTTGTGTACATCTAGGTCTAACAGAAGGCGGGTTATTAGGCGCTAAAAAAGTATTCTCTCTGGAAGCTGCCAAGGTTAAAGCGGACAAGATATTTAATACATGCAATGAGCTAAAGCCAGATTTAATTAAGCTGGTTTACGGTGGTCCGGTGAAAACGCCAATTGATGTGCAATATATGTACAGCAATAATCAAAACTTGATGGGATATATCGGAGGCTCTGCTTTTGAAAGAATTCCCTCGGAGAAGTCCATTACGAATATAACCAAAGCTTTTAAAGTGTCGGGGACGCTGGATGAAGATGATTTTATGGTCAAAATGTTAGACGGCATCACAAAGCACTATGATTATGTTGAATTTGTAAAAGAATACGTAGCTCAAAATTATAGGAATGAGATCTTGTTTGCAGATTTAGCTAAGGTGGCACATGTATCCCGAAGTTACTTGAGTAGTTTGTTCACCAAAAAAGTAGGCTGCAGCTTCCAAACGTATCTCGTGCAATTTCGGATGGATAAGGCGGCGGAAATATTACATAGAGACCCTATCCAGTTATCTGAGCTAGCGCCATTAGTTGGATACCAGGATTATGCGCAGTTTAGCAAAATGTTCAAGAAGTATAAAGGGTTCTCTCCAAAACAATATAAATCTAACATAAACACAAAAACATAAGACATAAAAGCGTTTTCATCGATAAATCAAAGAAGTATGATTAACTCATAAGTTGATCATGCTTTTTTTGTTGTAGATATTTGAAGAGGAGGTTGAAGAAATGAAGACGATTGCTATTGCCGGAACTTTTGACACCAAGGGTGAAGAATATCTCTACATTAAAAATTTACTGGAAAGCTTGGAGTTAGGTACGTTTACGATTCATACGGGTGTGTTTGAGCCCACTTTTACACCGGATATCTCTAATAGAGAAGTAGCAGCAGCCGCGGGTGTAAGTATAGATGAGCTCGTTGCCAAAAAAGATAGAGCACTAGCAACAGAATTATTAGCCAAAGGTATGGAAAAATTAGTACCTGAATTATATAAGCAAGGCAAATTTGATGGAATTATCTCCTTTGGGGGCACTGGAGGCACTTCACTTGTAACCCCGGGTATGAGGGCATTACCTATTGGTGTACCTAAAGTGATGGTTTCGACCGTAGCTTCAGGGAATACTGCTCCATATGTAGGCACTAGTGATATTGTCATGATGCCATCCGTAGTGGATGTTGCTGGACTAAACTCTATTTCAACAAAGATTTTTACCAATGCAGCTTTCGCCATCGCCGGTATGCTTAAATTTGAGAATAAACAAGTGATAGAGAAAAAACCATTAATAGCTACAACGATGTTTGGGGTAACAACCCCCTGTGTGACGGCAGCCCGTAACTATCTTGAAGCTAGAGGATATGAAGTGCTTGTATTCCATGCAACAGGTGTAGGCGGCCAGTCCATGGAAGCGCTAATCGAGGCTGGTTTTATTGAAGGTGTATTGGATCTGACCACAACAGAATGGGCGGACGAAATTATTGGTGGTGTGCTGAATGCTGGACCTCATCGGTTAGAAGCTGCTGGTAAACATCATATTCCACAGGTTGTATCGGTAGGCGCGCTTGATATGTGCAACTTTGGCCCTTATGATACGGTACCAGCGAAATTTGCTGGGCATAAGTTTTATAAACACAATCCAACAGTTACTCTGATGAGAACAACGGTAGAAGAAAATGAAGCCATCGGCAAAAAGCTTGTCGAGAAATTAAATATGGCCAAAGAGAATACGGTGTTAATGCTGCCGCTTAAAGGGATATCCGGCATTGATGTTGCAGGGGAAGCTTTTTATGGGGTAGAGGAAGATCAAATGTTATTTGATACCTTAAGAAATGGTGTAAACAGAAATGTTGTCGAGGTTATCGAAATGGATTGTGCCATTAATGATATGGAGTTTGCAGAAGCAGCAGCGCAGAAGCTAATAGATCTCATGAGCAAATAAGGCTTTTATAAGATAAATAAATATTTAAATGGAGGCGCTACACATGAACAAAAATACAAGAACTGAAATCATGGCGAAGTTTAGAGAAGAAGTGGCAAATGGAAAGATTCTTTTAGGCGTGGGAGCCGGCACAGGGATTACTGCAAAAAGCAGTGAAGCTGGCGGAGCAGATATGCTGATTGTTTATAATTCAGGAAGATACAGAATGGCAGGCCGTGGATCACTGGCAGGGTTATTATCTTATGGGGATGCCAACCAAATTGTAGTCGAAATGGGCTCGGAAGTATTGCCTGTTGTTAAAAACACCCCTGTATTGGCAGGCGTATGCGGAACGGACCCTTTTAGAGTAATGGAAGTTTATTTAAAACAACTTAAGGAACAAGGTTTTAGCGGCGTGCAAAACTTCCCAACCGTAGGTTTGATCGATGGCGTGTTCAGACAGAATCTAGAAGAGACCGGCATGGGATATGGTTTAGAAGTAGATATGATTAGAGCTGCGCATGAATTGGATATGCTCACCACTCCTTATGTATTTGATCCTGAGCAAGCAAAAGCCATGGCAGAAGCAGGCGCAGATATTTTGGTGGCACACATGGGCTTGACTACCAAAGGTACAATTGGAGCTAAGACCGCTCTGACATTGGATGATTGTGTAGAAAGAATCGAAGCGATTATTAAAGCAGGGAAAGCAGTAAATCCAGATATTATGGTGATTTGTCACGGCGGACCGATTGCAGAGCCGGAAGATGCGGCGTACGTAATTGAACGGACAGAAGGCATAGACGGATTCTTTGGTGCATCGAGTATTGAAAGATTTGCTGCTGAAAAAGGAATCACAGAACAGACTGGATTATTTAAAAATATCACCAAACAAGCATAATTGCCTTCGGCGTCCTTATAATTAAAAAGAACCCTCCGAAGAGGGCAATCTGAGTAGAACAGATATTAAGATGCAGCTTATGGCTGCATCTTTTTGTTGTCTATTAAGTACAGCTAGTTACTTTTTAAAGGTAGCCATGCCAGCACATCGCGGATTTTGGCATCCCAGTATCCCCATTCATGTGTCCCCGGACCTTCTTCATAGGTTAAAGAAAGTGAGGTTGCCTGGCAGGCATCGCGGAATCTCAAGTTATCGGTATATAGGAAATCTTCTGTGCCACAGCATTGATACAACGCTGGCTTTGGTCCCGTGGAGCGGTTCACTTCCTCAAGCAGCCAAAGAAGGTCTTCCGGCGTTCCGGCGGTATCTTCTTTTCCGAAGATCATTTCGTATTCTTTACTTTTAGTGGTAGCACCTTCCCCGTTCAAGAAATTATGCGCCATATCAAGTGCTCCAGACAAACTCGCTGCCGCTGCAAAAGACTCGGGTTTACGCAGTCCCAGCTTAATTGCTCCATAACCACCCATCGACAACCCGGCTACAAAGTTCTCCTCGCGTTTATCGGAAAGCGGGAAAAATGAGCGCGCCAGCATCGGCAACTCCTCACTAATGAAGGTCCAATAACGGCCTCCCATCGCCATATCTGTGTAGAAACTGCGGTGCACATTCGGCATTACCACAGCTATCCCCATCTCCGCTACATACCGTTCTATGGAAGTCCGGCGCAGCCAGATCGAATCATCGTCAGACAAGCCATGCAGTAAATACAAAGTAGGGTGAAGATCACCTCTTGTTACATTACTCATCCCGATTTGTGTAGTTGTTTTTTGCGGCAAAATTACAGTCATTGAGGTATTCAAACCTAGTACTTCAGAATAAAATTTGCACTCTATTAAAGCCATTTCATTCATCTCCTCTCTTTCCAAATCATAGCATAGACCTAAAGTGAGAGATATTGTAGAAATATCTGAATTATAAGGGTTTTGAGGATTGCTGTAGCTGGATATGAGAGAATATAATGGAAGTAGAAAATTTAGGAAAAACGTGCAAATACGAAAAGTATTTTCATAGGCGAGAGGCGGAAAGTAGGATGAAACCGGGCCTAAAGCAGGAAAAAGGATTTACATTAATCGAAGTGCTGGCAGCTATAGTTATTTTATCGATAGTTTCACTGGTGCTTACGTCTTATTTTACTAACGCCATGAGTTACTCTAAATCGAACCAGAACAAAACGATTATGGTCAATCTGGCGCGGAACGCGCTGTTTTATGTGGAGAAGCAGGATTTTAAGGCGATGAAGGAATTTTTTACGCAAGAGAAAGATGTGATAGAGGCTGAAAAATGCACCATAGTTAATTGCAGCTATAGTAATCTATTCTCAAACATGACAGCTTTGGCAAATGTTCTGAATCCAACAGTTAATGATATCCGTTATAAGATCAATATTATCTATCAACCGGAATTAGTCGATCATCCGTCCACTACTCCGATTGATAAATCAGCTGTAAATGATTATTTAATACCCGTTAAAGTTGAGGTAAGACGAGTAGAAAATAATGAACAGCCTGCTTATAACGTAATGTTGGAGGGATACATAACTGATGAAAAAATTCGCTAAACGACTTAGGTCGGAACAAGGTTTTACTTTGGTGGAATTAATTGCGGCACTGACTGTATTTGCTATGATAGTCGGTCTAATCTCTGGAGTTACTATGTATGGATTTCGCAGCTATCATAAAATCTCAGTTCAGAACGCTTTACGGGACGAAGCGGATCTGATCATGTCCTCTATTATTACTGAACTCTATACATATAGTCCTGAACGGCTACAAAATATATCTGGAGGAATTGAACTAATAAAAGACGGGAGTTCTCCGCGTGTGATTCGGGTATCAGGAAATGAAATTGTTATAAATGGTAAGGAAAGTGGAGCAGAATCTGGTTCTCCTATCGCGGTACAATCGAATATGGCAGGTTCTATCATAACTGCTTCCACATCAGATGGTAGATCATGTAATGTAGCCTCGCTATGTAATTCTGGTCTGATCCAGATTAAGTTGGTATTAAAGTATAAGGGAAATGAAACGGATAGGATGGAATTGGAAAGCCAATTTGGATTTTAGGAGGAAAACAGAGATGTTGAGGCGGGCAAGCCTTCGATCGGAACGAGGTTCGGCTTTGGTACTTGTGATGTTTATCGTCCTGTTGCTCACTATTTTAGGAGTTACGGTGCTTAGTGCTACGATTGGAGGAGCTAGGCGTACCGAAACTCGTGAGAATGATGTACAAAGCCTTCATTTAGCACAGAAATCGATTGATGAGGCGATTGCCTATATTACAGCAGATTTAAACCAGAAAATACAAGTTAGTAGTAATACTACTCAGGCACAGTTTGATCAAGAAATAGAGACATTTTTAAGGAACCTCAATTCTAATAAAGGAGCTTTTGTTACCGATACAAGCTTACAGGGAGCTAGCAATGAAATCACGGGAATAACTCTCGATGGCAGTTCTACAAGTAGTAAGCATGTAGTTACGATTAAGGCCAATGCAACAGTAAACGGCGTGTTAAGGACGTTGCAACAAAAGGTTGTGATTACGACATTCCCAGATTTTTTGAATTATTCATTAGGTTCTGAGGGAACGATCTATTTGAATGGTGCTCCTTATATTCAGGGGAATATTTATGCTGGAAATCAATTAAAAGTTAGCCAAGTGGCTAAGTATAGACATAACGCAGATTTGGAAAAACGCAGTCTATTTCCGTTAGTCGATGGAGAAGCTCTTATTCAATCAATGAACGATCTGCTTTATTCCAGAACGGGTAATATTTTTGAAAAGGTGCCGACAATTGATGATGCTGACTATTCTTCACTAGATAATAGGGTGAAGACGATCGTTGAAAAAGCAAAGATCAAAAAGAAAACGACGTTTGTCCAAGTGAATGTGGAGGATTCCTTCCTAGATAAAGTTGCTGAAGCTTCAGGGTCGGCTGGAAATAAGAAGGTATTCAGCGATAGATATTATGGAGTGGCTGTATCAAATAGTAGTGAAGAACCCACTGCTAGAGGAACAAGATTAATTAACACGCTTCAGCAACCCGGAGGCATTTCCACCTTATGGATGCCTATGTTAGAAGATTTTGAGGACATTGCAACTGGTGATACAGATGAAGAGAAGGAGCAGGAGAAACATAGACTTTTCGAAGAAGCGAAGCTATCACTGAAGCAAAACCTTGAGAGATTGGAGAGAAGCACGATCTTTATAGGGAATCTAAAGTTGGATGGAGTAATGTTAAATCAGATAAGGGATACTTCTAAGCTTAATCTAAGCACAGGGGCTCATTGGCTTATTGTAAACGGTGATTTAACAATAGATAGTTATTCAACGGCCATTGTCCAAAGCAACATTCTGGTGACAGGGAATTTATATATCAGAGGAAAAGCTGAATTTGATTCTACTATGTTTGTGCTTGGAAAAACTGATATTGTGGATGCCACGATATCAGGAATACCAACTCCAGGTAGCGGAAGTAAAGAACTTGTATTGATCTCAAAGGGAGCTATACTTATTAATCGGGTTGAAGAGTTTAAAAATGAGGCTACAAGATTAAGAGCCTTTTTTTATACGGATAGTACGGCAGAGTTGTACGGTGTGGGCTCTATATTTTCACTGGATGGTGGCTTTTTTGCTAAAGGAGATTTGATAATCAACGCGGTTGTTGGCAAAGTCAAGAAGGAGACAGGATCCGCAAACTTTAATTTTGATATCCAGACGGAGGTTGAGTCTCCTCGTTTTATTGTTAATTATAATGAACAAGTATTCGAAGATCAAAATGTGGGACTTCCACGTGTGAATCAAATAAACATTAATGTAGGTCCCATTGAATTGTTGATCTCTGGAAATTAAAGGATAATATGAATTATAAAAGCAGCCGATCAACTTCTGATCGGCTGCTTTTACATAATATAGATTTTGATGTGATCTAGTAGCGATTTTCTATAGTATCTTGTGTTCCAATAACCGTTATCGTATAAAACGCTTCAATTGTCTTCTTACTTTGGGTAAAATAATAAGCTCTAATAACAGCTTCTCCTTTACTGAGCCCACGATAGACTCCATTCTGTTCTTGCAGAACAACTGGCTTAGAAGCATCCTCACTTGATTTATTACTTACTATCTCCCATTGTAGTTTGTGTAAAATGCTATCAGGTAGATTTCCATAAGGAGTTATCCATAAGCAGGGTAGCAAATTAAGGGATTCTCCGACTGTGATTTTTCCTGATTCCGGGTGGAATAATAGTCCAGGATCAAGAGGCACACTTATTGTATGAATATTACTGATAGTACCAGCGGCTTTGGCCTGGATCTGGATATTTTCATGTGAACTTAAGCCCTTTAATATAACGTTCTTCGTGGAAGTTGTTATAGTTGAGACAGGAGTAGGATTATCCGCTGCGACAAATCCAGCATATTCAAGATCATTCTGGTTAACCAAACTCCATTCATACTGCTCTTTACTTGCGCTGTCAGGATCAGTAATTACCTCTAAATTAATTGTTTCTTCCTGGAAAACACTCTTAGATCCTTTGATTGTTAAGGACTTAAGTCCAACAGTTATTGTTTTGAAGGTATTAACGCCACCTGTATTCAAATCAGTAGTTACAGTAAGTTTTACAGTATATACCCCTGATTTTGTTGCTGTAAGATGAGCCTGGTCGTTATCACTATTAAGAGCTACATCATTAGTTGGTAATCCATTTGCATCCACGACGCTCCATGAAAATTGGGTTCCCGTTTCTTTTGTTAAGTAAGTAGCGTTGAAATCTATTTTCTCATTTACAAGAGCACTGTTAGGTCCAACAATATTTAATTGTGGATCGAGAACAGTAACAGTAGCCTTACTAATAAGATTACTTCCATCGTTAGCAGCTACTGTAATTTCAGCAGAGCCAACCTTTTTACCAGACACGACGCCTAATGGACTAACACTAACAATATTATCGTTGCTTGATGTCCAGATCAGTTGATTGAATTTCTCCAAGGGCTTAATAATCAGAGAAAGCATTTGGCTATCTCCTAATAAAAGTTGTGCTCCACTTAACTCTAAAGTAGTTATTCTGTCGATGGCAGTAATCGTCATCTCAGAAAATTTAATGATCGTACGCACTAGTGGATTAGAAGACGGCGACGGTGTCGGCGTTGGTGTTGATGTTGGTGTCAGCGACGGTGTTGGTGTTGGTACAGGAACTGGTCCCCTGTAGGGTAGGATATCAATTAAGGATGAATCATTACTAAAGGAAGATGCAATGATATTTCCATGTACTTGGCCATTGCTGAAACTCAAAGCTGCTTTGGGAGCTAGAATTGAGCCTTTAATATTTACTCCTGAAATTTTGAGTATCGTTGCATTAGGGAAGTTGTAAATTACATTGTCGCCGCTTGTTCCATTTGGTAAGCCAAAGGCTTTATTAAAGTTAACCGTCTTTCCAAAGATCGTGTAAATCATCATGGAATTATCAGGAACAGTAAGTTTAGGCCAGCCTAAAGGAAAAATATTTCTTTCGTCATCTATAGGAGTATCTTCTACTTGATTACCAACCGTGAAGTGGAATACATTAACTTCTTCAGTTCCAGTTAAGTATAAGTTGCTATCCTTTAAGCTGTATTTACCATTTGCTTGGACTAATGCTAACTGATTTGATAAATTTTCATAATATTCACGGGCAGCATTAAAATTTATAAGCTCACCCTTGCTGTATGTTCCTTCGGAAATGGTACCACTATTTACTCTAGTGAAATTCCCCTGGTGAAGAATGTTTCCAAAGATTTTACCATTAGAGAAATTTAAATCTCCACCAGTAACAAGAGCATAGGGGACCTTATTGCGGTTGGTCTCATTAATGCTTACGCTGCCAGTTGTTACATCACCTCCAGCAGCTAAATTACCTTTCAAAGAAGCAGTCACTGTGGCTTTTCCAAATATAAAAGCATTATAATCACCAGCAATTCCAAGCCCGGAGCCAGTTGCAGAAACCGATGGGTTAAAATTAGAAGTAGCGCTAGGTGATGGACTAGCCGTAACAACTGCTGTCGCCGTTGGAGTAGGAGATGCAGAAGGAACAGCATGAATATCTACGAAGTCAACTAAGGCATTATTGAATATATATCTTGCTGCTACATTTGCTGATACATTAATAGTGAATTTGATGGGTTCATTAGAATCGGGTTGGAACGTCTTCATCCCATTCACGTTCTTCAATGTATAAGTAATGTTATTAAGCGGCTTCTCTAATGTTAGTCCTGTTTCTACACTACCAGAAGGATTAGTCATCCCATCAGGTAAACCTGATGCTTCAAGTTTAATGTTCGCTGGTAGAGTATCACGGAAAATAATATTAGAAATTACTTGATGATCGTAGGCTTGATCGATAGTACTTACTTGATCAAAAGGAATAGGCTTGGCTTGAATGATATAAGTGATAGTAAAAGGTTCGTTTTTTGCTACTTCGCCGCTAGTGCTAACATTGGTTGACAATTCCCGTGATAATTCAAGATTCGATCTTGCCTCCGAAATGGTAATATCAATATTTTTGGGAGCTGCATAAGCGCCTTGCTTATCACGCGCTGTAATTTCTATTGTGAGTTCACCACCGCTCGGCAGAGGGTTTGGAAATACCTGATGAATAGTTTCTCCTGAAAGAATTGCCTTCTCTGCCATCCCTGTATTAGGTAGATAAGTATCCCCGGACTTAAAACGAATAGTTGTAAATAAATCACGATCTTTTAAATCAGGATCTTCGACAATATAATCTATTAATAGTTCATTCTGGTAAGAAGGCTTTATTTCACCTTGCTGAGGTGTTGATACAGTGACCTCTGGCGCATGATTTGCACCAATATACGCGCGATACATTGTATTGACGAAGAGCTTTTGCTCCCATTCCGGAAATTTAATGCTGGATGTTCCGAATACATGACCGGTACCTGAGTAAGTGACATTTCCTTTTGAGTATGTGTAATAGTGGTTCCAGCTATCATCGATATCGCGCGAACTCCCGGTTATGTTATACCATGGGATGACCGAAGCATCCTCCAAATCCAAAGTGTAGTATTGATTATGTGTAGTTGCTACTTGTGGTGGAATAATATTTGTCTGCTCATTATTTGCATTGATAGTACTTAAGTAGAAAGGGTACTGGGTCAGCAAACCATCATTGATTGGTTTGACTGTAGTTGAGGGACTAGGAGCGTTTAAACCTAAATTTGTTTCCGGGTCGATCTGACCCGTGATTTTTTTGAAATTTTTAACCCAATTACTTTTATTTTGATATACCGTATCATGTGTGAACATAACGCTTTGTTTAGTAACCTCGGTAAAATCAATAACAGCCTGGGTTGCAAGGTCACTTAACGGGGCTTTGTCATTATAAACATCGCGAAATCCAAAAATGAGCATATCATATACGCCGTTTAATCCATATTTATTATCTTTGGCATACTGAGCCGTAATATCGGTGTTGAATTCGGAAATGGTCTTGGTTGTAATTTTTAACTCGTAGCTGCTATTACTTAGGAAGCTTTGCGTCATATTTTCAGGATTGCGTAAACTACTGCTTCTTTCATTAGCAGCGATAGTAGGCAACACCTGAAGAATATTAACGATTGTTTTCTTGCCAAGGAATTGAATCGTACCGCTATCAAAGTCTTTTAATTTGTTCGGATTTAAGTTATCTACGATTTCTAGCTTCCAATATAGAAGCCCGGAGTATGTATTAGGAAGCTTGTATACAATTTCACCATTAGGATCTTGATTTAAAGTCTGTACAGCTACGACGTCATTTTCAGTCATTTTAATCGACTTATCTACACTGACATACAATTTAGCTAGAATGGGACGATCGTTGAGATTATTTACATTTGAAACGTTGAATTTAAAACTAAGATTATTTCCGGGTTTATAAACATGTTCCTGGTTCTGGCTGTAATCAATAATGTTAGCTTTATTAGTAATTTGAATACGAGGACGTTGCTTTAAAAGATCCTTCTGAGCAGAAGGCTCTTTCTTCAAATTTTCGATCCATGTATTTAACTCATTGTTATCGACGAACTTAACATTTGATTTTGGTGTTAATGTCCGGTAGGTATTGAAGGTGTTGTACAATATTCCTCGCTGGTTAGTTGTTTGCGTATCAAACGGCTCTTTGTTGAGTAATACGTAAAGTCCTTTATTAATAAAATAGTCGGTAATTTCTTTGGCTTTCAGGGCAGTTATGTCATTCATAACTGCTTTGGTATTATGATCTTTTCCGGAGACCCCACTTGTACTGTAAGTCCCCTTCCCGATATATACCGCATCATATCTCCCGTCCAGATCATCCCGCAGCGCCACAAAGCGCTTCATACTCATCGTGTCAACAGTAAGGTTAGATATTCCCGTTTTTAGAGACGCAAGCTCACTAACCCCACTCTCTGTAACCTCCAGCATACGAATTTGGTATTCATTAGAACTGGCATCGACATTCATAAAGTGATTTTTGATTGGCAGAACAAGCAGAAGGAGAAGCAGGGTAGTTACTGTAAAAATAAAAACTTTTTTGTTGCTGGCAAGTTTCATTGTCATCTCTCCCTGATTGTTAACTATTGGCAGATATGGTCGTATTCCGTCTCGTATATGCTAGATTCCGACAGCCTTTTTCATTCCGTGTCGTTGTAAAATTATCCAATCTATGTTATATACATTCTAGGACATTCAGCATTGATAGACAACATAAATCTATTGAAATATACCTATTAAATTATAACTAAAGTCCTAGTTAGATTGAAAAATACTCAAAATTGACAAAATTATGGAAGGTCTATTTATGGTAATTATATCTTTCGTTTTTGAGCGAATTTTGCTGGCAGTTTGATTTCTATTTCTATAAAAAATATCCATTATTTCAGCCGGCATAATAACGGCATACGGAGATGAATAGACTTGGCTATCGCGAAAAAGAGACTGGGCGACTTGCTGGTAGAAAATAATATTATTTCGCAGGACCAGTTGCTTGAGGCTCTCGCGGAACAGCGTAAGAGTAAACGTAAGCTCGGCGATCTGCTAATCTCTCAAGGTTATATCACGGAGCAGCAGCTGATTGAAGTGCTTGAATTTCAACTCGGCATCCCGCATGTCAGTTTATTTAAATACCAGATAGATCCCGCAATCACGCAGATTATCCCTGAAAGTATGGCTAAGCGATATCAGGTGCTTCCATTCTTAAAAGAGGGTGGTAAGCTGATGGTTGCGATGGCGGATCCGCTGGATTATTTTGCGATAGAAGATTTACGAATGAGTACTGGTTTTCGGATCGAACCCGCTATTTCTACGAGAGATGAGCTGCAGCGGGCGATTGCGCGTCACTATGGCATGCGCGATTCTATGAATCAGATGCTGGTAGAACTTCCGACACAGGAAGAAATAGAGGAGACCGAGATTACAGATGAGGACTCTCCAATCGTACGTTTGGTCAACCAGATGATTCAGCAGGCAGTTGCCCTGCGGGCGTCTGATATACATATGGATCCAGGTGAAAATAATTTAACCATCCGCTACCGCATTGACGGAACCTTACGGACAGAGCGGATTATTCCTAAGCAGATGCAGGGCTTTATCACCGCCCGTCTGAAAATAATGGCCCGCCTGAATATCGCAGAACGGCGTTTGCCGCAGGACGGGCGGATCAAAATGCAGTTCGATTACAAAATGGTAGATATTCGTGTGTCTTCATTACCAACGATGCACGGAGAGAAGATTGTGCTGCGGCTGCTAGATTTAAGCACAGGGGTCAAATCCGTAGATGCTTTGGGATTCAGTGAGGGGAATGCAGAAGCTTTTAAGGAGATGATAGCTCGTCCTTATGGGATTTTGCTAATCACGGGCCCTACAGGTAGCGGAAAAACAACAACTTTATATTCAGCGTTAAATCAACTTAATGTAGAAAGCGCAAATATTATCACAGTCGAAGATCCAGTGGAATACCAGCTTGAAGGAGTAAATCAGGTGCACGTAAACTCGGCTATTGGACTAACCTTTGCAGCTGGGCTACGTTCGATTCTTCGACAAGATCCGAATATCGTAATGGTCGGTGAGATACGGGATGCTGAAACTGCTGAAATTGCTGTTCGCGCCTCATTAACGGGTCATCTAGTGTTGTCTACTTTACATACAAACGATGCGATTAGCTCCGTCTCCCGATTGCGGGATATGGGGGTAGAACCTTATTTGATCGCTTCTTCGCTGATTGGTGTGGTAGCACAGCGGCTGGTGCGCAAAATTTGCACTGACTGCAAAGAAACCTACAAACCATCTGAACAGGAAGCAATTATGCTACGTAGCCTAGGACTACCTGCGGAAGAGTTACAGCGTGGACGCGGCTGTGGTAGCTGTAACAATTCTGGCTATCGTGGACGAATAGCGATTCATGAAGTACTCAGTATTGATGATCACTTACGGCAGCTCATTACAAACACTGGCTCAGTAGAGGAACTGCGTGCAGCAGGTAAAGCGCGAGGGCTTGTTCAACTGATGGATGACGGACTACTCAAGGTCAGTCAAGGAATTACAACGCTTCAAGAAGTCATGCGCGAGACGGTCTCACATTAGAGGTTAACAGCGATTTAGCATTCTAACTTAGGGGGAGCGGCTAATGCCAACGTATACGCGGGATATTAGACAACTATTACAAACGGCTTACTCCTCCAAAGCTTCTGACTTACATATTTCCGTAGGATCACCGCCGGTTATTCGGATGGATGGAAAGCTGCACTCGCTTGAGGGTGAGTCCGTGGTTGCTGAAGAAGCGGCAGATATGGCCAAAATGCTACTTGGTAGTGAACGAATTGAAGCATTTCGGAATGCGGGCGAGTTGGATTTTTCATATCCGCTTGATGGTGGGGTAAGATTCCGGGTGAACGTTTATCGTCAGCGGGGCGAGGTTAGTATCGCCGCCCGGGCCATTCCTGCAGAGATTCCGAGTCTGGAACAGTTGTCGATGCCTTCGATTTTAACTACTTTGTCGCTTAAGCCACAAGGTCTAATTTTGGTTACAGGACCCACAGGCAGCGGCAAATCTTCTACGCTTGCAGCTATGCTGAATTATATTAACCAGACGGAGAGCAAGCATATAGTGACGTTGGAAGATCCGATAGAATTTCTACATCACCATGGAACCTGTCTAGTAGATCAACGTGAAGTGGGAAGTGATACGGCTAGTTTTGCTAATGGATTACGTGCTGCCTTACGTCAGGACCCGGATGTTATTCTCGTTGGTGAGATGCGGGATTTGGAGACCATTTCAGCAGCGGTTACGGCCGCAGAGACAGGCCATCTTGTGATGGCAACTTTACACACAACAGACGCACCACAGACGATTGACCGAATTATCGACGCTTTTCCGGGCCATCAGCAGGGACAGATTCGTTCACAACTAGCATCAGTGCTGCTGGCAGTAGTCAGTCAGCGGTTGTTCCCAAGGGCTGGAGGTCGGGGGCGATTATGCGCAACGGAAATTTTGGTCAATACACCAGCCGTAGCCAATCTTATTCGTACCGAAAAAACACATCAGATCAAAAATGTGATGCAAACCGGACGCTCACAAGGCATGCACACCTTGGACATGAGCATCCGTGACTATTTATCGCAGGGGCTTATTGATCCAACAGCAGCTAAGGCGTTTATGGCGGAGGTGAGCAGCTGATGCCTCTTTTTGAATATCAGGTGAAGACATCCGCAGGCAAATCTATCAAAGGAAAACTAACGGCAACCGATAAACCTACGGCGATGGAGGAGCTACGCAAGCGGGGACTTACGGTATTTTCACTGATTGAACGCAAAACCACAATTTTATCGATGGACATTTATATTGGTAATCCCGTTAAGCCGCTTCATTTCATCATTTATTGCAGGCAGTTTGCCACGCTTATGCGGGCGGGGGTATCGATTGTGGATGCAACGCGTATTTTGGCAGAGCAGACCGAGAGTAAGCCACTGCGCAAAGCGTTAGTAGATGTTAACTCTAGCCTGATGCGGGGGATATCGTTCTCACAAGCTGTTCAGGATCATAAAAAGATCTTCCCGCAGCTATTTGTCAGCATGATCCGTGCCGGTGAGGAATCTGGTGATATTGAGGGGACGTTGGACAGGTTGGCAATGTTTTTTGAGAAACAGCACACCACGACAGAGAAGATAAAATCAGCGCTTACGTACCCGATTACCGTAGGGGTTATGGCGATTGCCGCGGTTATCTATCTACTTTGGGCGATTGTGCCGCAGTTTGTAACGATGTTTGAATCGATGGATGCCGAGCTTCCGGCAATTACACAGATGGTCTTGGCACTTAGCAAAAGCATTCAAGGTCAATGGTATTTCTGGATACTCGGAGTACTTCTCCTAGTGATAGCTTTTCAGATTACAAAACGTACGGAAAAGGGTGCTTACGCCCTTGATTATGCCAAGTTAAAAATTCCTGTGTTCGGCAAGCTGAATCAAAAAGGCTCGATTGCTCAGTTTACGCGCACTTTTTCTTCTCTTTATGCCAGCTCTGTACCGATCCTACAGTCCTTGGTGATTGTTGAGGAGGTAGCAGGAAATAAGGTCATCGGGAAATTCATCCGTAGTGCAGGGGATTCGCTGAGACAAGGAAATCCACTATCTGAGCCGCTAAAAAAAGCCTGGGTCTTCCCGCCACTAGTTACGCAGATGATAGCGATTGGCGAAGAGACAGGGGCGCTCGACACGATGTTGTCCAAGGTAGCTGATTTTTATGAAATGGACGTGGAGAATACCGTTGACCGTCTGAAATCGCTGCTTGAACCACTATTGATCGCTTTTCTAGCCGCAGTTGTAGGTGTCATTGTGGCCGCCATTATGCTGCCGATGTTCAGTCTGTACGGTAATATGTGAACCTCTTGGTTCCTTGTATATATTGAGAGGGGTGACGCCGGGGAGGCGGGGCAAGATCCACGAACTTACGCTGGCGATTAGACGACGATGGACGAGCTGTTTCCGTAAGCACAAGAAAGCTGATGCTGGATTCACTGAAATGAAGGATATAGGTTTTATCACTCACACACCACTTAGAGGGGGAAATCAAATGTTAGCACAAGCGATTAAAAGAAGATTAAGTAAAGAGGAAAATCAAAAGGGGTTTACGCTGATTGAGTTGCTGGCGGTTATCGTTATTTTAGGGATTATTGCGGTTATTGCAATACCTTTGATTGGTAATGTAATCGGTAATTCGAAAAATAGTGCAGACGCAGCAACGGCACGTCAAGTTTATGATGCTGCGAGATTATATATTATCGGTGAGAAAGAGGGAGCTTTTAAAGGATATGGAAAACTAGATATTTCAACGATTCAAGGAAAAGGATACCTTGATAAAATTTATCTTCCTAGTGATAAAAAAGAAATAACTTCAGGATTTGTATTTTTTAATGCAGAAGGACAATTAGATAACACTACTACGGCTAAAACTGATGCCGTTACTTTGATAACAGGAAGTGAGACAGCAGATACTCATGAATTCAGTGCTGCTAATGTTCTAAGTTCTAAAAAATAATTATGCTGTTTTTAATATCCTAAGGAATCGGACTTCCCGATTCCTTTTTTAAAATCCAGAAGTTAATAGAGGACAGCCATGACGATATTTATCGCAAGTTACATCACATTACTGGGTCTGATTCTAGGCTCCTTCTATAACGTAGTGGCGCTGCGGGTGCCGGCCAAGGAATCCTTGCTTAATCCGCCGTCACATTGTCCGAACTGCAACACGCGGCTGAAAGCGCGGGATTTGTTTCCGGTGGTAAGCTACCTGCTGTCAGGAGGAAAATGCCGATACTGCGGCACAAGAGTATCGCCATTATATCCGCTTGGAGAAGCGGCAACGGGTTTGCTTTTTCTATGGGTGTATTTGCTATTTGGCCTGACGGGTAAGGGAATCATCGGGTTCATTCTTGTGAGTTTAGCGGTTACCGTGACGGTTGCGGATTTGAAGTACATGCTGATTCCCAACAAGGTATTGTTGTTTTTTTTACCGCTGCTGCTGATTCTTGTATTGCTATTTCCGGAAGGACCGCTATGGCATCATCTGCTAGGAGCTGTGCTTGGGGGAGGGGTTCTTATCCCTTTTGTTCTGTTAGGTGGAATGGGGGCTGGAGATGTGAAGTTATTTGCGCTGCTGGGCTTGGTGATAGGCTTTCCGAATGTGATTTTGGCTTTTTTTGTGGCTTGTCTGCTTGGGAGCGTGGTGGGCGGACTGCTGATGCTGCTTGGTGTAATCAAACGTAAACAGCCGGTACCTTTCGGCCCATGGTTAGCTATAGGAGCTTTAATTAGTTTTGGATATGGTTCACACATCATCGGCGCGTATCTCTCGCTTATCGGATAGGAGGACATCGAGCATATGCTTGGATTAGGCCCCAAAGTGGCTGGACTTTCAATTGAAGCTGCCGGAATCCGTTATATTAGTTTTAAGAATAAACAGTCATGGGAAGTCCGTAAAAAACGGTTTCTCCCGCTTCTTCCAGGCATGATCATTGAGAATCAGGTGGCGGATAGCGAGGCGCTTTATGATCGGGTAAGGCAGTGGGTGAAGAAGGAAGGGTTAAGGGGAAGTAAGGTTTCTTTGTCCATTCCACCTTCGCAGATCATTATCCGCAAAATGAGTATACCGAGTACCAATGACAAACAGGTCGAACAGCTGGTGAAGCTGGAAGTGGAGACGGGACTGCATTTACCTTTTGAAAATCCTGTCTACGACTATGTAACGCTCGAAGTGGATGAGGAGCAAAGCCATCTGCTCGTATTTGCTGCTCCGCGAAAATCGATTCAGGATTACGTAGATATACTGGAGCGGGCGGGTCTTCGGATAAGCAGTGCCGAAATTTCGGCAACCGCCTTGGCGCGTGCTATAACCACTGGGCACGGGGAGAGCTTTGCGGAGACGATGCTGATTAATATGGAGCCATCGGTAATGGACATTTATATGTTCAGAAACGGGAATCCGGTCTTCATTCGTACGATAAACTTACTTGATCTACATAAAGGAAGAAATTTAGCGGGAACGGATCTTTTGACAGACAGTGAAGCCTTGGCAGAAACAGCTGTCGCTGTAGAAGAATATTTATCACCCGAACAAATGGTTGAAATCACTGCGGAAATCTCACGTATGCTCAGCTTTTATCAATACAGCTTGCATGACGGTTCCACTCGTATCAACAATTTAGTGATTACGGGCACTCCCTCGATTCGTAAACAACTGGACCTAGAACTCCTGCAGTCCCTAGCTGAACTTGAAATAACACCAATAAATCTGGAACAGATGGCAAGTGCTGCTGTTTCTGACCCTGAGCTGAATGATTACCGTGTAGCTGCCGGGACCGCGCTAAAAAATAGTATCAACACGGATACGATTGATCTATTGCCGAGAGAAGATCGGGAGACGTTGCTATTTCCTTATGTCACGATGGGGCTTGTAGCGATCTGGCTGCTGGGGATGATCGGAACGGGGATTTATTTTTCAGCCAATAAGGGTCAGATTTCTAATGGTAAAGAAGAGCTGCAAGGCCTGCAGGATCGCAGTTTAATGCTCCAAGTAGAGCTCGCGAAGCTTAAGAACAGCGGACCTGGACAGCTAGATCGGAAAGCCGCCATCACAGTGCTTCAGGACAATAAGGTGATTGCAGTCCCTATCTTGGACGAATTAGTGGAAGGATTGCCTAAGGAGGCACTAATCCGTGATATTAACTATACCTACCGGACATCTATAGATCTGACTGTAAATGTATCCACTATGGAGGATGCGTCCAACTATTTAAGACAACTTCGCCAAATGTCTTTTACGGCTGATGCCTCTATTCAAAAGCTTACTGAAGGAGCCGCAGATGCCATTTCATACAATACGTATACGGCTATTTATAAAGTGAACTTAGCAGCGGCTAAGCAGCAAAACAGTGAAACGGATGCCAGCCATGGGGAGGTGAGCAGCGATGGAACAGATCAATAAATATCGCTCTCCCATCGTACTAGGGGTGTTAATTCTATTCCTGATATTGTTTGCGTTCTATATGCTGGGTGTTCAGCCGACCAATAAGGAAATTTCCGCACAGAGCAGCGAGATCAGTCAGTTGGAAAAGGAAGCAGAAATGCTCCAAACCAAAATCAATGAGCTGAAGGGCAGCGGCACTGAGGGAGATCTAGAACAGAAGGAATTACTGGGTGAACTCCCAAAAGGCGATGACAGCGAAGGTCTGATTGTTGATTTGCAGGAAGTTAGCACGTCCTCACAAGCGCGGCTAAAGGATCTTAGTTTTGTTTTGGATGAGGCTAATCCGATTCAGCAAATGACAGGTTCAGCGGAGGTGTTATTCCCGGCGGTCAAACAGATCAAAATGACTGCAGTGGTGGAGGGGACTTATTCGGGTATACGACAATGGATGGATGAACTACAAACCTTACCTCGTATTGTGAATGTAGACTCTTTCAATTTTCAGCAATCCTCCGAGGAGCGTACTAAGGACAATACGGAGAGTATTTTGACTGCTAACGTAGCTTTTACAGCGTATTATGAGACCACCGCACCAGCATCCAATTAGGGTTCTCGTGCAAGTTTGTTTAATTATATTACTCCGCTTTTCCTGTAAATCAGGAGGGTGGAGTTTTTTTATACTTCAAAAGAGTTGTAATACGTTTTCATTCCTCTGTTTATTGGGTATTTTAGCTTGCGGGGTGCATAAGCTGAAACAGTGGCTATTGCCTGTATTTTTCAGATGAAAGAGGAGGAACATTAGATGAACAAAAAATGGATGCTTGGTTCGTTGGCCCTTTCCATAGGCCTTTTATCAGCAGGTAGTGGAGTTATGGCAGCTTCATCATCAGTGGGAAGTTCGGCAATAAAAAATGTGGCTGTGATTGGCACGGGAAAAGAAGGTCCAGCTACTATTAACAATTTGACGGTAAAAAGTGTTGTTCCGCTTGTTGTACATGCTAGAGCAATCTATTTCTATACTAACCGTGGAGGGAACTTTTTTCCGATTGAAACCTTCATGTACAAAACGCAAGAGTACCGTTACCTTTCCAGTGATATTGGGACAAAGGTGAAGCTGATGAATTACATAAAAAAAGCCTACACGCACAATGCAGCAGCTTATTATGTGCAGACTCAATTTTTGGAACATGAAGGTAGAATGTCACAAGTGAATGCGGATCTTGGAAACTCATTAATGTATGAGAAAGCCACCGCCCGAATGCTCTCCAAAACTGCAACAACCGCTGAATTTGATTTAACTGTTCCTTATGCGAGCGGGCAGGAAGGCAGTGAGTCGGTGTATGTGAAGCTGAAAAAGGTGAATGGATACTGGAGAATAGATACTTCACCGGATATTCTTTTTTGAGGTAAGGTTAGGGTAGAAGAGGAAAGGTAAAGAGGTTCTACGCTTGGGAGCGGATAAGGTCAGAGGTATAAGCAACACCAGCGAACTTACCTTTGCGAGTGATAATGACACAATCATTTTTCATAGGATCTGGGCGGTTCATAGCGAGGCTCAATACCGTATCGAGTGGAGTGGAGATGTCAACAATGAGCGGGGTTTTGTTCATAAGCTTCATGGCAGGTTCTCTGTAGAACAGATCTACTCCGGATCTTCCTGTAGCTTTCAAAAAGAAACGTTCGCTCATCAACAGTCCGAGAGGTTCATTCATAGCATTGCAGACGACGATACATTTGGATTCTGGATGCTGAAACATGACGCGAAGAGCTTCTCTGCAAGTGCGTGAGGCAAAAATAGCAGGAGCACAGCGGACAATACCAGTAAGATCATTTACAAGAGCTGTTGTCATAGGATGTTCATCCTTTCTGATTATGGGTCTACTTCTAATGTACCCCTGAATCGTAAATTTCAAAGCCGGATAACGTAAGCTACAGGTAAAATAGATTGCTGGAACAAATAACCGATCAGACCTTAGGGGCTCTGACCGGTTATTTGTTGTTAGCTATTCACTGCGGACGCCGTCCTCCACCAGTTGCTTTCGGGGGACATCCGGGATTATGGATTTGCTCACACCTCCACGATTAATGGCGATTAATCGTTTTTGTGCGTAATATACGTCGCGGGACAGTTTATTCACCTCAGTGGATTTACCGTCAACATACTTTGTAATGTAGGTTTCTACAATATATCCGGTTTTCCCATTTTGAATAACGCGTGAGCCGCCACGAGGCAGTGAGGCATCATTTACGTATTTATCGACTGGTGGGAGCACCTCTACTGTTTTTGAATGAACTTTGTAAGTGACATTTTGCGGAAACGTGCCGAAGAGCTTTATGGTCAGTGATTTACCCTGCACAGCTGCTTTAATTATGAGATATTTGCCAGTCGTATTGCGAAAACGAAAGTTGATATAACCTTCAGCGAATGTTGCGTCCTGACCTTTGGGCAAGTAGTTGACGGGCAAGGAATGATTACGGCGTTCCACAATTTCTAGCCCTATACGCAGTGCGGCATTGTAAAGAGTGCTCGACACTTGGCAGATCCCTCCACCAACACCTGCTTGCAGCTTGCCGTTCACAATCACCGGCGCTTCACGGAAGCCGTAATTTACCTTTGCCTTTTCTATAGCTTTTCCATAATCAAAGACGGCTCCAGGCGGGAGAATGGTTCCATCCACAGCTTTGGCAGCAGCTTCCACGTTGTAGCTTCGTCCAGGTCCACTTGCACCTAGAGAGGTGCTGAACTGCATTACTTTTCGCTCGATACCTTGTTCCTTTAATTTCTTTAAAGTTATGTCAGGCTGCAGGATTAACAAAGGGACCTCCATCGTGATTCCCTTCTCCAGCAGGGCATTCAGATGATTAAAGCTGGTGGGGGCAGCTGCTCCTAAGGAAGTCTCCAGAGCTGTCCAATCAACCTCCAGGGAAGTTTTCTCAGAAGTATATACGATTCGGTCATCGCCTGTAATTCGTCGCGTAGCGTCCACTGGTTCACCAAAGGACTCCTTCTCCCAAGTGGGACTTAGAATCTTTTGAAATTGTGCGATTTCCAGATGGGTTTCAAGCTTCCACAACTTAGGGAAGTTATAGCGTGCCTTTACCCGCTCCCAAAGCGTTCCTTCGGCAAGCTCTTTTAAGCCCTGCTGAAAAGCAAAGGCTTCATAGCTCAACCCAGTCTTATTAAGGGTTAGGGAGAGATCTGCATTGCCTTCCACTTTTAGCACTAGAGGGACGGTTTCGAGGGCATGCAGCCGTTTATCCAGCTGGGAGCGGACCTCGGTGAGAGTCATGCCTCCGACCTGCCAGCCGGCAAGGGTTGTACCCTTTGGAAGCGTGGTTTTGCTGCCATATAGATGAAGCCCTCCGTAAATACAGGAGCCGATAAGGACGAGTGCGATGACCACTATGAGGGCAGCATGGATTTTTTTCATGATTAATCTCCTTTTGGGGATTTGGATTGCGCTAAGCAGGCGCGGCCCTGTAACAGAACTTAAAGAACACTTCGTGGGATACCGATAATAAATTAGTAAGAAATAAGTAGTCTCTAATAAAGGGAGTTAGGACATCTGATAACAGGCACCGCTAGGTGCTTTTTTATATGTATATGTCCAGTCACTACAAAACTTTCGAATAGTCGTGCAGTTACGGGGTACTCAATCAGTTACAGATTTGTTACAATAGATACATTGCGGAAATATTGAAGTTTATGGAAACTTGAGGTGGACAATGTCGATTCGCACAAGTGGAAAATGTCATAATTGGGAAGTGAGAAAATGATTGAAATGCAAGATGTATGGAAAACGTACCCTAACGGAACTCACGCACTGCAAGGAGTTTCAGTGAAAATCGACCGCAATGAATTCGTGTACGTTGTCGGCCCTTCCGGCGCGGGTAAATCTACTTTTATGAAATTGATTTATAGAGAAGAAGTGCCTACCAAAGGACAGATTTCGGTGGGAGGTTTCAATATAGGAAAGCTAAAACCACGCAAAATCCCTTATGTCCGCCGTAATATCGGCGTTGTATTTCAAGATTTTCGGCTTTTGCCCAGAATGACGGCATACGAGAATGTAGCTTTTGCTATGGAAGTTATTGAAGCGCCGAAAAAAGTCATCAAGAAACGTGTGAATGAGGTTCTTGATTTGGTTGGGCTGAGAAGTAAAGCGAATCGTGAGCCCTCACAGCTTTCTGGTGGTGAGCAGCAACGGATCGCTATTGCACGGGCTATCGTCAATAATCCTTCTGTTATTATTGCGGACGAGCCTACAGGTAACTTAGACCCCGAGACTTCATGGGGCATTATGCAGCTGCTTGACGAGATTAATTTTCGTGGAACAACGATTGTAATGGCTACCCATAACAGAGATATTGTGAACAAAATGCGCAAACGGGTGCTTGCGATTGAGAATGGAAACATTGTCAGAGACCAAGCGAGAGGGGAATATGGTTATGAGTTTTAAAACCTTCTTGCGACATGTGCGGGAAGGCTTCAAAAGCGTATTCCGTAATGGCTGGATGTCGATCGCCTCAATCACTTCGATTGTTGTTTCTCTTTTTGTTCTAGGTGTATTTATTCTTCTTGTTCTTAACGTAAATTCTGTAGCTGATGAGGCAGACAGTCAGGTACAGATCAAAGTGCATCTAGCTTTGAATACAGATCAGAAGATGCGCGAGACCCTGCAGACTGAAATTGGCAATATGCCGGAGGTCAGCAAGATTACGTTCATCTCCAAGGAACAGGGACTTAAAGATCTTCGCGCAGATATGGGCGAGGAGGCAGCAGAGCTTCTGGAAGGGTTCGATGAAGACAATAACCCGCTTCCAGATACCCTTCAGGTAGAGGTTATTGAACCTACTACCGTTGCTTTTGTGGCTGAGAAGATTCAAGCCCTTAACAAGACACATACCGAGCAGCCTATCTACAAAGTGAAATATGGCAAAGGATCGATAGAAACATTGTTTAAAATCACGCGTGCCGTACGCAACATTGGCTTTATTTTTGTAGCGGGGCTGGCACTTATGTCTATGTTCCTCATCTCCAATACTATTCGGGTAACGATTCTTGCCCGGCGTAAAGAGATTGGGATTATGAAGCTGGTAGGCGCGACAAATTATTTTATTCGTTGGCCTTTCTTTATAGAAGGGGCATTAATTGGACTCATTGGATCATTGATTACTTCGGGTGTTTTATATGCCGGTTACAAGGGTTTGGAATCTTCGATACAGGGAGATCCAATGCTCGGATTGCAGCTGATCCCTTTCAGTGATATTTGGCTGCTGCTCGTAGGTCTGTTAGTTGGACTAGGTGTGTTGATCGGCGTCTGGGGAAGTACGGTTTCTATTCGTAAGTTTTTGAAAGTTTAATTTAAGAGTGAAGGATGGGGAGTGCGAGTTGAAGAAGATTGCCGCCGGACTAGCCGTAATGTTACTAGCTGTCACTATATTCCAACCCTCTGATGGATATGCCAAAAAAACAAGTGTTGCCGAAATCGATAAGCAATTAAAGCAGCTGCAACAAGAGGTGCAGGAAGCTAAGGCGCAGCAAGAGAAAGCGGAGTCCCAAACGCAGGAAGCGCAGCACTATAAGAATAAGACAAATATCAATTTACAATATGTATTGCAGCAAGTGGATCAAGTTAAAGGCAAAATGACCGAAATCTCTAACAAAATTTCCGACACAGAAGAATCTCTTAATGTTACAGCAACGGAATTGGATGAAGCAGAGGCACGAGTGGCCTCAAGAGAAGAACTCTTAGGATCCCGTGTCCGGTTGATGTACACGGATGGAGCGGTATCTTACCTAGATGTTTTGCTCTCATCGACAAGCTTCTCTGATTTTCTGGGCCGCACCGATTCGCTTAAGATGATTGTGGATCAGGATCAGGAGCTGTTAGTCCAACACAAGCTGGACAAGCAGACAGTTGTAGAGAAAAAGCAGGAGCTTGAGGGGCAATATGCTCAAGCCAAGCAGTTATACACCTCCTTGGAAAATCAGAGAAGCCTGCTGAAAGAGAAGGAAGCGGAGAAGCAGGAGCTTATCGCATTTTATGATAAGCAGATTGAAGAAAGCGATGATCTAAGTGAAGAGCAGAATGAGAAGCTGGTTAAGCTGGCAAGCGAACGTTCTGCTTTGGAAACCCAAAAGGATAAGATTAAAGCTGAGGAAGCAGCGCGCAAAGCAGCAGCCGCCAAAGCAGAAGCGGCACGCCGGGCAGCAGCAGCTGCAAAGAAGGCCGCAGCTAGCAAGGCAAGCAGCAGTTCAAGCTCCAGCTCCTCAACCGCGTATGCTGGTGGAGATGGACCCTTCCTGCTCCCTGTAGGCTCGGCAAGAATTTCTTCCTCCTACGGACCACGGACACACCCAATTACGGGTGAGAAGGGGAAAGTACACACCGGGGTAGACTTTGCAGTTCCACAAGGAACCAATATTCATGCGGCTGATTCGGGAACGGTAATCGTAGCTGAATGGTATAGCGGCTATGGATATTGTGTAATTATTGATCATGGCGGCGGAGTTTGGACCCTCTACGGACATATCCGTAAAGGTGGTATCAAGGTTAGTCCTGGGGATAGAGTCAATCGTGGGGATGTGATTGCTGAATCCGGTTCTACAGGTAATTCGACGGGCCCCCATCTCCATTTTGAAGTTCGGATCGACGGCAAGACAGTAAATCCGATGCCTTATCTCTAATTTTTAAGAACTTATAACTCATATTATTTGAGCGTACGGCATATACTGGAAGAGATACCGTACCTTTCAGGACGGACTTATGGAGTTGTTTGCGAGATGGACAAGAAGGGACGGTGGGAACATCATGTTAAAAAAAAGCACAGCGGCGTTTATGATTATCGCCGCCCTGCTATGCGGTAGTCTGGTGACCTTGGGCGTGACGGGTTATAGTCATGTTATCGGACAAGCTGCAGGAGAAGGACTGGCCTCAGCATTGCAGGTTACTGGCCTTCAGCAGAAGGAATCCCAGAAGCTTGGAACGGCTCTCAGTCTGATTGAGAGCAATTACTACGAGACAGTAGATCGGGAGAAGCTGATAGACGGTGCTGTCAACGGTATGATGGAAGCGCTGGGCGATCCTTATTCCAACTATATGGGCAAAGAAACAGCTGAGAAATTCGAAGAAAGCATTGAGGGTTCCTTTTCAGGTATCGGTGCGGAGGTCTCTTCGGATAATGGCAAGGTAGTCGTGGTCTCTCCGATCAAGGGCTCACCTGCTGAGAAAGCTGGGATTCAGGCCAAAGATGTTATTCTGTCCGTTAACGGTGAATCGCTGGAAGGCATGGAGCTGAATGCAGCTGTTGCCAAGATTCGCGGTCCTAAGGGCAGTGAGGCCACTTTGAAAATACAACGTTCCGGCTCTGTAGAGCCACTCGAATTTGTTCTTACCCGGGATGATGTGAAGCTCGAAACAGTCTACGCTACCATGGAAAAAGACAATGTGGGTGTAATCGAGGTTACACAGTTCTCCCTGAATACCGCAGAACGATTCAAGGAAGAGCTGGAGAAGCTGGAGAAGCAAGGCATGAAGGGACTTGTTATTGACGTCCGTAATGATCCAGGTGGTGTTCTTCCGATTGTTATTGAAATGGCAGAGCAATTCGTTCCAGCTGGAAAATCTATAGTGCAAATAGAATATAAAGACAAAAAACGCGAAGTTAGTACCTCAAAAGGATCGAGTAAAGCTTATCCAGTGGTCGTGCTGATGAATAAAGGTAGCGCAAGTGCCTCGGAAATATTGGCGGGTGCTTTGCAGCAGTCGGCAGGAGCTAAGCTGATCGGTGACAATTCTTTCGGTAAAGGTACCGTGCAGACGAGCTTTGACAAACAGCTTGGAGACGGCAGCTTGCTGAAAGTTACCATTGCCAAATGGCTTACGCCAGACGGCACATGGATTCACGGTAAGGGCATTAAACCGGATATCGCGGTAGCGCAGCCGGATTACTTCTCGGTGGCTCCAATTAACAAGAGCGTGGCACTGCAATATAATATGAACAACGCTGATGTGAAGAGTGCACAGACGATGCTGGACGGTTTGGGTTACAAGCCTGGACGTAAAGATGGCTATTTCGATGCTGGCACTAAGGACGCAGTGAAGAAGTTCCAAAGTACAGCAAAGCTCCAAGTCACAGGCATAATTGACGCCAAGACAGCCGAGGCGCTGGAAGCGGCGCTGATCAAGGTCATTCAAGACCCTGTTCACGACAACCAACGGAATAAAGGGATTGCTGAGATTCAGAAGGAAATTAAGGCGGCAGCGTCGAAAAAGTAAGAAGGCTGAATTCAGCCTTCTTTTTTTCTTTTAGATAAGAAAATGCCAACCGGCGTAGAGGAATTAGAATATATACAAATCAGTCATCGGACGAAAAGGAGTGTGACGAACAGTTTGAATGTGATTCAGGAACTGTTAGGAAGCTTGGGCACTGCGTTCTTACACTTATTGATCCAGCCGTATTACTACATTGCTATTATATTTATTGCGTTATATTACCGTAGGCAGGTGGCATTAGAACGAAAGCTGATACATGTGAAATTACATAGCTGGGGTCAGGAAACGTGGCGGACGGTATGGAGTGGTCTAGTCATGGGTTTGGTCGTCTCTATAGCAGCCGTTCTGCTAGGAATATCATTATCAGGTACGGCTGTAGCCTGCATTTGGGTAGTTAGTCTCGTGTTGTCGCTATTGCGTGTACGGTATTTGTGCTTTGCGTATTCTATAGGCTTGTTAGGTATCATTCAGTTTGTAATTTCTTTCTTTCCAGATGCTTTAGATAGTGGAACGGTAGGGAATATTACCACCGCCATACGGGAGATGGATATTCCTGCTTTGCTAGTGTTAGCTGCGCTGCTGCACATGGCGGAGGCACTGCTGGCCCGCAGACAAGGGGCCAAGCTTGCAACGCCGCTCTTCCTGAAGGGAAAGCGCGGCATGGTCGTCGGCGGCTATCAGCTGCAGGCCTTCTGGCCGCTACCGCTGTTCCTGCTGCTCCCATCGGGAGCAGGAACGGATTTGCCATGGCACTCGCTGCTCGGCGGCAGCCTTGGCATCGTCTCTTTGCCCGTCATCATCGGCTTCAGCGAGATGACGCAGGGCATGCTGCCCGGGCGCAAGGCGGCCCGCACTGCAGGACGGCTGCTGATCTACAGCATCGTCCTGCTCGGCTTAAGCCTGCTTGCCGCTTGGTGGAGCCCGCTGACTCTGGTCGCGGCGCTCGCAGCTATTGTGCTGCACGAAGGGTTAAGCTGGTACAGCGCTCTGGAAGAGCGCAGCATCAGCCCCATCTTCGTGCATCCACCGCGCGGCCGCAAAGTGCTGGCCGTGCTGCCGGGCAGTCCCGGCCAGGAGCTGGGCATCCTGCCCGGCGAGATCTTACTGAAGGTCAACGGGGTCCTGTTGACCGATGCGGCGCAGCTACATGAGGCGCTGCGCATGAATCCAGCGTTCTGCAAGCTGGAGGTGCTGAACCGTGAAGGGGAGAGCAAATACCTTCAAAGCCCGATCTATGATGGGGATCACCATCAGCTCGGCATTATTTTGGTGCCGGAGACAGATGGGATGATTACCGCTGAGGCGAAGCCTTCCAGCATCTACAGCATCATCGGGATGAAGACAGGCATACGCAGCCGGAATCTTCCGGACGGCCAACTTAAACGAAAAAAAACCACTGAAGCCAAGCAGGAATCAGCGGAAGGATAACTAGAAGATGCCCCATAAGCCATGAAATGGTGAATGGGGTATCTTTGTTTTTGATTAGATGGTAATTTCGCGTGCGAGAAGTTGCTATCGGACCCAGTTGCCCCTAATCGCAGCATTTTCGCTTTTTTAGAATGGTAACGGACCCAAAAGGCGCTATTGGCATCAAAAACACCCCAAATGAGCCTCTTTCTGAGGAATAACGTCGCTGGGGTCCGAAACTCTGCTCAAACGCCGATAAAATTGTAAATAGCGTCGCTGGAGTCCGAACCCGCGTCCAAGGAGCAGCGCGTCACTGGAGTCCGTAAGAAAAACTAACTTTGGCAGTGGACTATTCATATGCAATATGTTACTAGTTCAATCCCGCATGTTCTTCAAATAAAAAATTGCAATTTGCGTACGATCGCGGAGCTCTAATTTGCTTAATATATCCGTTATGTAATTTTTGACGGTACCCTCGCTTAAAAAAAGTTGTCCGGCGATTTCTTTGTTGCTATGCCCCTCAGCGATAGAAGCCGCTACAGCCAGCTCTGTTTTGGTCAATCCGAAGGATTCCAGTGGCTGTACCTGTGGCAATTCTTGCCGTGCCGTAGGCTGCAGAAAGGTTGCCAGCTTGCGGGCGATATCAGGGTGGATAAGCATGTTCCCTTCAAAAACCGTTTTAATGCCCTGGATGATCCGGTCTGGCGGTATGTTTTTGAGCAAATATCCACTAGCTCCGTTACGCAGTGCCTCAATGATATATTCATCATCGTCGAAGGTGGTCAGCATCAATATTGCAATTTGCGGAAAAGCCTGCTTAATCTTCTCCGTTCCTTCAACGCCACCGCAGCCGGGCATGCGGATATCCATCAGAGCCACATCGGCCATTAATCCTTCTTGAAGTAATTCCAAGGCTTCGTTACCTTCACAAGCTGCTCCAACAACTTCAATATCTGGGTCCATCCCTAGCAATACTTGCAGACTTTGGCGAATAAAGGGGTCGTCATCAACAATTAACACTTTAATCATTAGCATGGCTCCTTTCGTTATACAATCTCATCTTGCTTATAAATGGGCAGCCGCGTAATGACTGTAAAATATGGCTTCTGCCTTAGTTCGAGTGTTCCACCGATTAAATGCGTTCGCTCGTACATTCCTTTCATTCCGTCCCCACCACGGCCCAATAATTTGCTGAGTTTCTCTCCTTCGGGTAGAGAGCCATTGTTGCTAACCTCCATAGTGATTCCTGCTTGCACATAGTCAATTTTGATCCGGATGGACGTTGCTTTTCCATGCCGCAAGGCGTTAGTTATAGCCTCACGGGCGTTTTTGTACAGGATTACTTGAATACTAGGATAGAGTGGATAAGGTATGCCTTGTACTTGGTATGAGGTCTCGATCCCCGTCTCACGCCCAATCTCTTCGAGCAGCCGGTCTAACGCATAAGCTCCCTCAAGCTTCGGGGTGTAGTTGATACGTTTAACTGCGGACCGCATATCGTCCATGCTAGCCGACAGCTGGTCACGAATCAATTCCATCATTTGCATTCCGCTCTCGGGAGAGGTGGGCAAGGTCTGGAGGGCGGCCTCCATCATCATTTTAATCCGGATTAACCGGTGGCCGATATCGTCATGGAGCTGGCGTGAGATTCGGACGCGCTCTTTGGACTGGGCAGACTCTTCTACTTGCGCGCTGAACTCCAGCAGGCGGTTGCGAGCTTCATCGAGTTCGAAATGCTTTTTGCGCAACTCATCATATAGAAGAAGAGTGTCTTCGCGCCGCTGGCCAGCTTTCAATAATAGCTTATTTAGGTAGGCAGTGAGCAGAAATGAAAGGTTAATGTAAGTCACTACGAGCGATGGAGAATTCTGGAGTGCGACGTTCAAAGCTATCAGATGTACACCTGTGAACACGTAAGGCACCGCTTTAGGCTGGAGTCTGGAATAATAAAGCAGTGCTGATATAGCGGGGAAAATCATCATGCTGCCATATTGATAACATAACCAGGCCGTGAACAAGATTTCAATGATACTAATCAAAGCATGAAAGGATCGAGGGAGCTTTGGCACCATGACCACAAGGAATAGAAGCATCAGGATATGCAGCGTGAAGATTCCATAATCGTTATATTGATAGACATAAATGGTAATAAACGCAGGGATTAAGATGAGTCCGTAACGCAATAAGTTTAGCTCTCTGGGCACGCCTTAGTCATCCTTTATGTTTTTTAATAATCTTAGCATATTATCCCACTACTTCAGGAGATGACTTTAGTCACCTTCAAAAAATGACCTTTCGTACATCCGCAAAAATTCAACCTAGAATAAAATTGAAAATATAGAAGCACACACGACAGGGGAGATAAGAGATGGCAATCGCGGTGTTGACCGATGTGGTGAAACGGTATGAGAACAAATTAACGGTAGATCATGTGAATGTTACGATTCAAGCAGGAGAGATCTTTGGCCTGCTAGGCCCGAACGGGGCAGGTAAAAGTACAACTATAAGTATGATTTGCGGCCTGCTAAAGATTGATAGTGGAGACATTGTTATTGATGGGTTATCAGTCTCTTCGTACGCACTGGAGGTTAAGAAAAAGATCGGTTTGGTTCCGCAGGATTTGGCTTTGTACAATACAATGACAGCAGCTGAAAATGTAACTTTTTTCGGAAGATTGTATGGCTTGCGGGGGAAATTGCTGAAAGAGCGGGTGGCGGAAGCTCTTGCTTTCACAGGACTTAGTGACCGGGCCAAAGAAAAACCAGCCACCTTCTCCGGAGGGATGAAAAGACGTTTGAATATCGCTTGTGCCATCATGCATCATCCAAAGCTGATTATTATGGATGAGCCGACCGTAGGGATTGATCCGCAGTCTCGTAATCATATCCTTGAGTCGGTCAAAGAGCTGAATCGGCTTGGCTCAACCGTCATCTACACTAGTCATTATATGGAAGAGGTTGCAGCCATTTGTGATCGGGTAGCGATTATGGATAAGGGACATATCATTGCTTGTGGCACGGAAAAGGAGCTGCGGGAACGGGTTTCTCAAGAAGAAAAAATAGTGGTCAAAGCAACGAACATCACCCCGGAGCTAATCAATGAGCTTAGTCTACACCCGCGGATCACGAGAGTGGAAAGTAAAGAGGGAACGGTAGAAATGTATCTCCCCTCCTCACAGGATGAGCTGCAGGATATCTTATTTATTTTTGCTAAACATGAAGGCGTTATTGGTTCTTTAAATATTGAGGAGCCGGATCTGGAGACTTTATTCCTTAGTTTGACAGGACGGACATTGCGCGATTAAAGGAGGGAGAGAACGCTTTGAGAAATATTTGGACAATTATGATTTATGAGCTTCGCAGGCTGTTTATTTCACGCTCAATCATCATTAATATGTTTCTGTTACCGCTGCTTTTGATCTTTCTGCTGGGTGCTTCCCTCTCCAGTGTAATCGGTGATAAGGCAGCGTCTAAGATTGACCCTGTACGTGTTGGTGTAGTTAATCTTTCTGGAGAAGGGTATGAAAGCTCGGCGATGATAGACAGCTTTTTAAAGACGCCGGAGCTTAAGGATATCATTATTCCGGTCAAAGTAGGGAGCCGAGAGACAGCGGAAAGTGGCCTGCGCGCCGGGAAATATGCTTATGCGGTTATTGTTCCCCTAGGCTTCGATAAGAAAGTACAAAGCGGCGAAACTGCAAAGCTAGAGTTTGTTCTGGGCAAAGATCGGACAGATAACATGGTTGCGGGGACGGTATTCGATAACTTTTTGAACAATATTAACTATAAGCAATCCGTAGCTATGACGTTGGGTCCAGAAGCTTTGACCGCTACTGCACCAAGTTTGGGAGAGCAGCCATCTGTTAAGGTTGGGGCGCTCAGTGAAGGTGGCCGATCCTATACAGCCTCCCAATTCTATGCGGTATCCATGATGCTGATGTTTCTGCTATATAGCGGTTTGACCGTCAGCAGCTCTCTTTTTAATGAAAAAGAAAATCACACCCTCTTCCGAATAACCTCAATGCCGGTAAAAGGTTCTGAGCTCTTTATTGGTAAAATGCTAGGCGTAGGGGTTGTAAGTGTAGTGCAGTGCGCAGCGATTATTATCCTGACTCATTTGTTGTTTGGCGTAAATTGGGGCAATCGTCCGGGCTTGCTGCTGCTCTTCTGTCTCTTAATGATCATAGCTTCCATGACGTTATCGATTGTTATTTCAATGTTTAGCAAAACTAAAGCAAGTGCAGGAAGTATTGTTAATGTTATCACTGTGGTCATGACCTTCATTAGTGGAGGGATGGCTCCACTTCCGGAATCATGGGTGAACTCGGTCGGGGCATTTACCCTGAATCACTGGGTGCTACAAGCTGTTCTAAAAATGATGCTGCATGCAGAGGTCTCAGAGATTTTGCCGAATCTGCTGGTCTTGTCGATCATCTGTCTGGTTCTATTCAGTGCAGCGGTTATCTCGTACCGGAAGGTAGGTTACCATGGATAAGATCTTAACGATTGCTTGGAATATGGTGAAAAGAACGATTGGTTCTCGGAATGGGCTGCTTTCGTATATTCTTCTGCCATGTCTTGTCGTGGCCGGGGTAGTAGCAATTAGTGGAAGTATGGGTGAGAGACCGGCTACTATTTTATATTCGAATATGGACGATGGTGCAGCGGGCAAACATTTGCTTACCGAGCTGGAGAATACCGGTGATTATAAGCTTGTAGAGAAGACAGATGAGGCTAATTTGAGGGAGAGTATTATCGATCAGAACGGAGAAGCCGGTGTTTTGATACCGCAAAACTTCACCTCCGCACTGCTTGCTGGAGAAGAGCCGCAAATTAGTGTGTATGAGCTTAAGGCTACCGAAACATCCATTATGGTAAAAATGAAAATCAGTGTAATTGCTGATGAAATGCGAAACACTGCTGGACTAATTGGAGCAGCTCGGGCTGAGGCTACTGACTCGGACTCACAGTTTGCTGCCGTAATGCAGAGAGCAGAGCAACATAGTGTAGGCAGTATAAGAACAGATTATGATTTATATCCAAAAGAGGGCTTAAGCATCGTCACAGGATTTACTTTGATGTTCTTAATGGGGCTGGTTACAAGTTCAGTGTCGCTTATTATGGATGATCGAAGAGAAAGAACGATGAAACGTATGTTCAGTGCCCCGGTTCGTTCGTATGAGATTGCCCTCGGTAATTTTCTGGGAAGCTTCATTGTTGGGTTGATTCAAATTGTTGTAGTACTTGCTTTGGGCCGTTATGTACTGCAGTTTGACTTTGGATTACCGCTCTACTTGTATTTTTTGGTTCTTGCAGCATTTATGCTCGTTTCCATGGGCTTAGCCAGTACGGTAGCAGGTCTGATTCGCAATCCCAATAATACTGGCATGCTTAATTCGCTGATCCTGACCCCGACCTGTATGCTTGGAGGCTGTTTCTGGCCGTTATCCATTATGCCGGATTATATGCAGAAGGCAGCTAATTTTGTACCGCAAAAATGGGCGATCCAAGCGATCGATATCGCTGCTACAGGTGGAGGCTGGAATGAATTATGGCTGCCTTTTGCCATCTTGGGTCTTATGGCCGCGGTGCTGCTGGCGATTGGTTCTGCTATTCTACGTCCGAGTGAAGCCGGAATTAACGCTTAAAAAATTTACAGATCATATAGATATGCATAGCTTGGACTACTCTATTCAGGTACAATAATAGGTATCAAATGTCCCTAGTTCTTAATATGTGTAAAAGAGGGGATTTCTAGGAGGATGAGCAGATGAGCAGCAATAAATTGGCTTGGACATGGCGGGTGAAGGAAGAATGTTTAGAGGAGTATGTAGCTATGCATTTAAATCCTTGGCCAGAAATTTTGGAGGAGCACAGTAAGGCTGGTATTTCTAACTATTCCATCTTTCAGAATGGCAATCAATTTTTTTACTGTTATGAGTGTGAGGATAGTAAGGCGGCTTTTGATTACATTGCCAAAAGTGATGCTTGCAACCGCTGGAATGCGATTACCTCTAAGATGGTTGAAGGGTCATTTGATTTCAATGATGAGGTGCCTATGCAGCCCTTACGGGAAGTGTTCTATCTGAAATAAGCAATACAATTCTAGAACAAATCAAATGTGCATAATTTATATTATCGGCGCATCTGGTTTACAGTTATTTTAAATATAGGTATAATATAATTTATAAAGTTAAATTGAATAATTATTTGTTTTTTGGAGGAGCCTGTCAACAAGGGCTCCTCTTTGTCTTTTTTTGGCTTGGAGAAGCTCCTGGTTGGCAGTTCTTATATACAACAAGGGAGTGGATTGAAAGATGGAGTTTGTTTTATATCTTATGCTGATCATATTGTTCACCAAAGTAGCTGGTGATCTATCTGTGCGGCTTGGGCAACCAGCTGTGCTAGGTAAGCTTATTGTGGGAATCATACTGGGGCCTGCGGTACTGGGCTGGGTTCAGGATGGAGAGTTTATTCATTATATCTCTGAGATCGGTGTTCTACTGTTAATGTTCATAGCGGGGCTTGAGACGGATCTGGATCAATTGCGCAAGAACTGGAAATCAGCTTTTGCAGTAGCCGTCGGTGGAATTATATTACCCTTTTTGGGTGGGTTCGCCTTAGGAGAAATGTTTGGTTTTGCTTATCATAATGCTTTGTTTATGGGCGTTATTCTTAGTGCAACATCGGTCAGCATATCGGTGCAGGTGTTAAAAGATATGAATAAGCTGAACACACGTGAAGGCTCTACAATTCTGGGGGCTGCCGTAGTAGATGATATTCTAGTTGTTATTTTGCTCGCTGTTCTGATGAGCTTTTTTGGTACAGGTACAGACGTTTCTATTGGTCTTTTAATTGGGAAAAAGGTGTTGTTCTTTGCCGTAGCGATTATTGCCGGCTGGTTCATTGTTCCTCGGGTCATGAAATGGATGGCTCCGTTGAAGGTGACAGAGGCGATTATTTCAGCAGCGTTAATGATTTGTTTCGCATTCGCCTATTTTGCTGAAATCATGGGGATGGCAGGAATCATTGGTGCCTTTGCGGCTGGGATTGCTATCTCGCAAACTTCCTTTAAGCACACGGTAGAATCCAAGCTCGAGCCGATTGCTTATTCGATTTTTGTGCCGGTCTTTTTTGTAAGTATCGGACTTAGTGTTTCCTTTGAAGGAGTAGGCAGTCAAATAGGCTTCGTGATCTTGCTTACGGTTGTTGCCATTCTGACCAAGCTGTTTGGTGGCGGTCTGGGTGCGCGTCTTACAGGCTTTGATAACCACTCGTCTGCCATTATTGGGTCTGGGATGATTTCACGGGGGGAAGTTGCGTTGATCATTGCCGCCACAGGGCTGCAAAGCGGCTTGTTACAGCAACAGTATTTTACTTCGGTCATTATTGTTGTCATTGTAACTACACTTGTAACGCCGCCACTATTGAAATTTATGTTCCGTGATCCAGTACGTGCGGAAGGGAAATAAACCATAACAAAAGGGAGTCCTGTTGGCCATTTATATGGCTAACGGGGCTCTTTTTTTATGCTCACGTTCCAGTTGCCATCATCAAGAAAAAGGACGGGGATCTGTCTACAGAAGGGGAAAGTTCCCCGTCTTAAGACTGAGTACGAAACCAGCCGTAGGGCTGTTTTGAGTTCAGCCAAAAATGACTAAACTAAATCTCGGGATGGAAATTAATACATAATCAAACAGACATAAGGGGAGTGCCAGAAATCATGTGGAGCGGAAGGGGAAAAAGAAAATGAAATGGTTAACAAAATGGTCGTTCGGTAACAAGGCTGCGGTGGGGCTTTTAGTAGTCATGGCTCTTGTGGTGGGAGGGATGAGCTACACTTCGCTACCGATGGAATTTATGCCAGAGGCGGATAATCCTCAAGTGACTGTAACTGTACTGGGTCCTGGCCAGGATACACATGCTATGGAGACTAATGTAACGAAGCCGATAGAAGCTGGAGCAGCTTTTGTGAAAGGGAAGAAGGAAATACTGTCCACTTCCGGAGACGGATATGCGCAGGTAAATATTTTTTATGATTCGAAAACGAATATGAAGGATGCTGCGCAGGAGGTCCAGAAGGTCGTCGATTCATTGAAGTTCCCGGAAGGGGTAATGGCTCCTTTTGTACTTCAGTTGAATACCTCCATGATTCCTGTATCACAGGTTACTCTTGCTTTTGACGAAGGCCTGACTAAAGAGAATCTTAAGCTTGCGGAAGAAACTATCATTCCAGAGATGCAAAAAGCTGAAGGGGTAGCGAACGTTGCTTTATATGGTAAGGTAACTCCGCAGGTCAGCGTTAAGCTGGACCCGAAATTAATGGCTGAGAAGGGAGTCACGACTCCACAAGTATTAGGTTTACTTCAAGGACGTAATGTATCGGCATCCCTTGGGGAGCAAACGATTGGTGGTCAGACCGGCAATGTTAACGTAGTTTCTACGATAGATAGTATGGATACTTTGAAAAAGCTTCCTGTATCTGCGGGCGTTAAGCTACAGGATATCGCTGCTGTCGAATTGAAGCAGGATCAGGAAAGTGTCAGCCGTTCGAACGGGAAAGACGTTCTATTCGCCATAGTGACCAAAGAGGCTAATGCGAATGCAGTCAGTGTCGGAGATAACATTCAGGCTGCCGTAAATCATATTAATACAACCATTCCTAATGCAGAAGCAGCAGTGGTATTCAGTACATCGGATATGGTAGTTAGCTCGGTGAACAGTATGATGCGTGAGGTATTGCTAGGTGCATTATTTGCGACGATTGTGATTCTGTTGTTCCTGCGTAACCTGCGGGCTACTCTGATTACGGCAGTATCCATCCCACTTTCGTTAGCAGTCACCTTATATCTGCTGAATATTTCCGGCATAAGCTTGAATATCATTACACTCGGGGGAGTCGCGGTTGCGGTAGGCCGTTTGGTCGATGATAGTATCGTGGTGATTGAGAACATTTACCGTAGGCTGCAAAAAGAACCCTTTTCCCGTGAAATGATTATTAGTGCAACTGGGGAAGTGGCTAGAGCGATTACCTCATCAACCATTGCTACCGTAGCAGTATTTCTGCCGATGGGTCTCTTGCGTGGTAGTTTGCAAGCTTTCTTACTGCCGTTTGCTTTAACAGTGACCTATTCATTGCTTACTTCACTCGTAGTAGCTTTGACGGTTGTTCCTCTTTTAAGCTCATGGCTGCTGAGAAGAACATCAATGAAAGAACACGAACCTTCTAAATGGTTTATCCGCTTTCTGGACTGGAATCTTCGCCGTAAATGGGTTAGCTTATCGTTGGGTCTCCTGCTTCTGATTGGCTCCATTGCTGCTTATGTGACTATGCCCAAAGGGGCGCTCGATGCTTCGGATGCCAGCTATGTTTCTGTTCAGATGAATTATCCGAAGGATGTTCCTGTCAAAGATATTTTGGAAAAGGGAAAGCAGTTAGAACAAGATTTGATGAAGCAGCCACAAGCAGAAACGGTAATCATGCAATCAGGGAATAGTGCGGACGCCGCTAAGTGGGGGAGTGTTACCTCTGAAACCTTAGTGGACTATATCGTTGTTATGAAAAAAGGTGCAGATGCTCAGGCTTTTATTGATCATGTTCGTGAGGTAAAAGATTCATACACTGGAGCAACAGTTGTTGCTAACCAAATGAGTATGATGGGATCCAGCTCTACCAGTGAATATATTGATATTGTCGGAGATAATCTTGCGGATATTACTACTGTAGCAACAGAAGTCACCGCTAAGCTGAAGACCGTAGAGGGAATTCAAAAAGTCAGCAGCAATATGGAGGACACGAAACCTGTATTTTCCTTTAAGGTAGATCCGGCGCAAAGTAATGCGCAAGAGATTTCAATGCAGCTGTCAGCGATGCTTAATCCGATTCCAATGGGGCAAATTGAGCTCGATGGTGATGCAGCAGGTGTAGTGTTAGATCCTATGGTTCAGCCGCAAACGGAGCAGGATTTAAAAGCGCTGACGCTCATGACGGCTGAGGGGCCGAAGCCACTGTCTCAGCTCGCAACTTACGAGGTTCGGAATGAACCGGCAATGTTGTTCCATAAAGATGGGAAGCCGTATGTACGAATTACAGCAGAGGTTGATCCGAAAAAGGTGTCTGAGATCGGTGCGAATATTAAAAAAGAAACCGATAGTCTTACACTTCCGAAAGGCGTGACCTTATTTGCAGGCGGAGCGTCAGTTGATCAGTCAGAGGATTTCAACGACTTGGGCATGACGGCATTGATCTCCATCGGGTTGGTCTATCTGATTATGGTACTCACCTTTAAAACCCTTCGGGCTCCACTGGCGATTATGTTCTCCTTACCGCTCGCAGCGATTGGTGCGATTGTTGGACTTATCGTGTCCGGTGTAACGCCTGACTTCACAGCTCTGTTCGGGGCGTTGATGTTAATAGGTATTGTTGTTACGAATGCCATTGTGCTCATTGACCGGATTAAGCAAAATGAAGCCAATATGAGTATCCACGAGGCTATTCTAGAAGCTGCCGGAACACGGATGCGTCCGATTCTCATGACGGCGATTGCCACCATCTGCGCCATGACACCGCTGCTGTTCGGCCATGCCGAGATGGGCAGCATCGTCTCGCAAAGCTTGGCGATTGTAGTCATTGGCGGTTTAACCGCAGCAACACTGCTTACGCTGATTGTAGTGCCGGCGATTTACGAGTTGTTCTACTTCCGTAAATCGGCAAAAGAGCGTAAAGGAGCAGAAAAGACTAATGCTCCGGCGCTTTAAATAAGTAAACGGCAAGCCTCCGGGTTAATGGGGCTTGCCGTTTTTTTTGTTTTGTTACAAATTCTTATAATTATGGAGTTAACTTGTCTACACTAATAGCCAAAACTTTGTTTAGGAAAGGCTGAAAGGCGCTTTGCCAGATTGCAATATCACCCCCCTGAAATAAATATTTATTTTTTAATTTTAAATATTGCTATTTTCACAACAATGTACAGAGCATTTAACATAATTATTAAGAAAGATATTATTGGAAATATTCTATTTACCGCAGAAAATGCCAATATAAATAATGAAAACAAAAGTAAAAATGGAATAGACTTTGTATACTTTCTACTGAAAATCCCTACTAAACTCTTGATGGAATTCATTCCTTTCAGGGTAGCAGATATAAGTATCTCCATTGTTTTATTTTCCCTCTGATCGACGTACATCCTAATTTTTATAGAAAAATTGGATTTTGTCTATGTCCTAGGTAGGATATAGACAAGTGTTAATTATTATGCTCTGTTCTTTTTTGCGAAACTTCAAGGATACAGGACAGTGAAATGTTCTTGTTAATAATCATTTTAAATCTTGCTAATCTCTCACAATCCTAACGACTTATGTCATTGTTTTCCTTTGTATGGAGTGCTATGCTCTGTTTTAAAAATACCATTAGTTAGGAGATTTTACTGTTTGGATATTCTTGAATGCGAACGTGCCTGGTTTACGGTAGATGATGTAGATAAAAAATCCAATAATTCTGTGTGTGAATTTTGCCAACCCTGGAGTAACATCAAAACAGAAAAATCCTTTTCTATTGAAGAGCTGGTTCCCTACGAGATATTGGTTGAAGTATTGCATTCAGAATTGGCGGAAGTAACAGAATTTCTCTTATTGCCCTTTGTCTTTTTCTTAACAGATCGAGCCGGTAATATTATTAATATTGTTAGTCCATTCGAAATGTTTCAGGAGAAAATAGATCATTTTGGAATTAGGAATGGAACTAACCTCTCGAAGCAATTCTCTGGAGTGAATGCAGTTTCTTTAGCGATGGAGGTCAAGTCAATTGCAGTAGTGCGTGGAAAAGAGCATAGTAATCCAATGTTTAAAGAGTGGAATTGTGTATGCGCTCCTATAATGATAAATGGTTTTATATGTGGATACATCGACATCTCATTTGAAGCCGAGAGACAACTGGGTTTTTCGATCCTCTTTATTAAGCAATTATCCGAAAAGATTGTTTTGAAGTTGAAGGAAAAAAGCCCAAAGCTAATTGAACACAGATTTCAGGAAAAGTGTGATTCGTATCGATTATCGCCTAGAGAAAGGGAGGTAGCCTATCATTGGTCGCTAAGAAAGGGTGCGTTGCAAATTTCCAATGACCTTAATGTGAAAGAGGGGACTGTGCGGAATATCGTTAAGAGTATTTATAGTAAGCTGAATATCAGCGAGAGATGGGAATTGATTGAGATACTTATGTTATAAATTTGGATAAATGAAGTTCTAAACATTTATTTGTACATAGGATTTTTAAAGTTATATGTCACGTAAAGATTGGCGATTGTGGGGGGGAGCGGGTAAGACTGAAGATCCGGCGCTTTAAATAAGCAAACGGCAAGCCTCCGGGGTTATGGGGCTTGCCGTTTTTTGTTTTGTTACAGATCCTTATAATTATGGAGTCAGCTTGTCTACACTAATCGGATAGGTCTGATCCAGCATCCATTTGCCTGATTTGGATTTCTTCAGCGTTGTGACAGAGGTGGAGCGGTTATCCTGAAAGTCAGGACCCTTAAGCTTGATGCTCGTCTGAACCATATATACGGCTGCGGTATCCTGGGTATAATGAATGATTTTGGCAGATTCCAGAGTGAACTTTAGATCATAGGCTGTGAAAATTTGGCTGAAGAGCTGTTTGGTTTGTTCGAGAGCAGGGGACTCAGGATCAATAGTAGATAGCACACCTTGAATATTCTCTGCATTGGTATAGTCCAAGTTGCTCTTAAGCACAGCTAATATATCCGTTTCATCCGCCTTCGTCACAGCTGGCTTAGCGTTCAGCAGTTTATCTGGGAGGATATATTGTACGCCTTTAATCTGCAGGTTGTTGATTTTCCAGTCTTCAGTGCTGGCGGTACGCGTTAAGCTATAAATATATTCAGAGGTATTGTCTAAGGTGAATGGACCGCTGAGGTGTGTAGTCGTTTCAACGGTGTGAATCGTAGCCTCTGTGGGTTGAAGGCTGATAACCTCTAATTGATCAAGTGAAGTGGTCAGATCGTATTGTTCCATTTGGCTCTTAATTTGTGGCCCGATGACCACAAGAGGAGACTTGCTATCGATTAGGCTCATGAACCCTTCATAATTCTCATTGTTGGTATAGGTTACGTATTTTTCAAAAAAAGCATTGATTTCCTGCGGATTTACCTGATTAGTCTTGCCTGTAATGGTTACTGTCTTCGAGTGTGCATTCCAGGAGACTTCATTACCTGTAGCCTCCCCAACGAAGCGCAGCGGAATGTAAGTGGAATTATTGATGAGCTTAGGGGCAACAGAAAGTTGGGTTATAACACCATTGATGCTGGCCTGCTTACTACCTAGTTGCAGTGTAATCGTAAGCCCTTCCTTAGTACCCGTTATGGTACCTGTGGTTTGATTCCAATCGATTGAAAGTCCTAGTTTTTCAAAAACCGGACGAAAAGGAACGACAATTGTACCATTATCATTGAAGGGAGACTGTCCCTTCAGTGCGAGCTGTTGCTGATTGATCTGAATGGAGATTGGCTTCTCTGCGGCATGGACAGGCCAGGCGATAGCGGTAGAAAGAAGAGTTGCTGCGATTAGGCTAGATATGGTTTTCATCTTGTGATATCTCCTTTGGGTTATGAATGATAAATTAATGGTTATTAGAGGATAACTCCACTAAGAGCCAAAGTAACTTTTGCTTGGAATAAACCGTACTTTACTTTTTGCTTATCGAATTGCTGATTTAAGTTTAGTAAATCCAGCTTGTTCTGATCTGCCTGAGCCGCTGAGATTAACCTGTTTTTTAGGAGAGTATCATTATCCTGGGAGACGCGTACGAGTTCCAATCGCTGCTCTTTTAGTTCTGAGTATTCAAAATCAATTTCATTGGCTTCCGGCTTATAACTAGCCAGTTTTTCTTCGAGTTGTTGTACTATATTTTTGTGTGCAATCTGGCTAGACCATAGGACTGAATAATAAGTGATGAGTTCAGCATCGGTTGGAGATGGTCGCAAGACAGGATGCTCCGCAATCTTTGATGTCGTATTGTTTGACGCAATGATATTTTGTGAATGCCATAAAATCGCCTGTAAAGCATTTATTAAATGATTAAAAATTTTATTTTTTCAATGAATATAATAATTCCCCGACGTTCTTACCTGTATTAAAGATAAGTAAAGAACAACTACCAACAAATATAATAAGTATAAGTAATCCAACGATAGGATTCTTATCAACGTAACTGCTCAAGTTACTGAATAAGAATTTGATATTGTTCATTCATTCCCACTCCTCATTATAAGTTGTCAAGACGGCAGATTACCGACGCACTAATTGATGCTTATTTGATCCAACATTTTCAGAATTCATTTTCGCCTGGTAGACAGCCATGTTTTCGAAGTGAAGTTTTTTATTCTTTTCAATTATCAGGTTATCAAGCATGTTCATATTCATGATCTCCTAACTGTTCAACTTATCAAGCACTTACAAATACAACAATAGTGCTGTGATAAAAAAAGTTATATATCCCCTGTTAGATATTTACTTTTATCGATTATTGTGCTTTGTGTAAAAATGAAAGCTTGTAACATACTTAGTGGTCTTGAAATATAGTGATGGAGAGTTAGAACCGCACTATCATAATGCAATGGTACAACTGGTACATAGTGAGGTGAGCAGAATCGCAGAATTCATCACGATTTGCGATCCCTTTTATACAACAAATAACGGACAATATTAGCAGAAGATGGTTGGAGAGTTCTGATTTGAGGAAGCAGGACCTAGAAGCCAGATTTCAAGAATACAGACTTACTGCAAGAGAGAGAGAGGTTGCTCACTTGTGGTTGTCAGAAAAAGGAGCTCTGCATATTTCGGGTGAACTGGGCATCAGTGAAGGAACGGTAAGAAATATTGTAAAGAATATTTATACGAAGCTACGTGTGAATGAAAGGAAGCAGTTTGTAAAAAAACTGGCGGACTAGACATCAAGCTTAACTTTTTCTGGTCTTACTTACATACTAGATATAGGCAGCGGCTGTCTCGAAGTCTTCATGACTTTGAAAGACAGCCGCATTTTTGGTTTGCTTGGAACTCTAACTTATCTGATTTGGCTTCTATTATTGCAAGAATAGTAGCCACCTAATGAAGGATTCGGTTACATCTTCGAGAGACTCCGAGAGAATTTTTCTTAGAGGAGGACATTATCCTTACCCGCAAGAACAATTCAAAACCGGCTTACGCGCAGCCTGTGTCTCATCCAAACGGCTAATCTCTGTAGTATGCGGTGCGTTGATTACGATTTCCGGTGTCTCCTGCGCTTCTTTCACAATCTGAATCATCGTATCGATGAAGCCGTCCAGTGTTTCTTTACTTTCGGTTTCCGTCGGCTCGATCATCATGCATTCCTCAACAGTCAAAGGGAAGTACACGGTTGGCGGGTGGTAGCCAAAGTCGAGCAATCGTTTAGCGACGTCTAAGGTGCGCACGCCATATTGCTTGAGGTTTTTGCCGGACATCACGAATTCATGCTTACATACACCCGGATATGGGATTTCGAAATACGGCGCCAGACGGTGCATCATATAGTTTGCATTCAGCACGGCATTTTCGGATACCTCACGCAGTCCGTCTGGACCATAGGTGCGGATATAGGCATAGGCACGAACCAGAATACCAAAGTTTCCGTAAAAAGCTTTCACACGTCCAATGGATTCAGGACCACCGAAGTGAAGTGAGAAGCTACTATCTTCATTCTTCACCACAGTAGGTTGTGGCAATAATGGAATGAGGATAGATTTTACGCCGACTGGTCCGGCTCCAGGGCCGCCACCACCATGTGGGGTGCTCATTGTCTTGTGCAAGTTCAGATGCACAACGTCAAAGCCCATGTCGCCAGGGCGGGTAATGCCCATAATGGCATTGGAGTTGGCTCCATCGTAATAGAGTAGGCCGCCTGCTTCATGCACGATCTCAGCAATCTCGACGATTTGGGTTTCGAACAAGCCGAGTGTGCTTGGGTTAGTTAGCATCAGCGCGGCTGTGTCGCTACCGACGGCTGCTTTCAATGCTTCAAGATCGACCATTCCTTTATCTGTGGAAGGGATCGTGATCGTTTCAAGTCCTGCTGCTGAGGCACTAGCAGGATTGGTTCCGTGCGAGGAATCCGGCACGATAACCTTAGTACGCGTCTCGCCGCGACTTTCATGGTAGGCGCGGATCATCATGAGGCCGGTCCATTCACCATGCGCACCTGCGGCAGGCTGTAAAGATACTGCATCCATGCCCGTCAGCGCGGACAGATCATTTTGCAGGGTATACATTAATTCCAGTGCGCCTTGAATACTTTCTTCCGGTTGGTAGGGATGAATTTTGGCGAAGCCGGAGAAGCGGGCAACATCTTCGTTAATCTTCGGATTGTATTTCATCGTGCATGAACCGAGTGGATAGAAGCCATTGTCTACACCAAAGTTGCGACGTGAAAGAGAAGTGTAGTGGCGAATGACATCCACTTCCGATACTTCTGGAAGTACGACGGGTTCGCTACGGAGTAAATCTGATGGAATCAGGGACTCCAAGGTTTCTTCCTGCGGCACATCGCATAGTGGCAAAGAATAGGCCGAACGGCCGGGACGGCTTAATTCAAAAATTAGACTTTGCTCCGGTTTCATAAACAGCCCTCCAGTGCGCTAGCGAATTGGTCGATTTCGGTTTTGCTTCTTTTTTCCGTTACGGCAACCAGCATATGTCCAGCAAGTTCAGGATAATCACGACCCAGATCATAACCGCCGAGATAACCGTCCTTCAGTAGCTTCGAATTAATAGCGCTCACGCTGCAGCCTTCAGGAAGCTTCACGACAAATTCGTTAAAGAATGGGGAGGAGAAGGCAAGTTCAGCACCTGTTAGTCCGCTAAGTTTATTAGCGGCGTAATGACTTTTGCGAATGTTCAGTTCGCCTACTTCCCGCATGCCTTCTTTGCCCATAACGGACAAATAGACGGATGCGCAGAGAGCCAGCAGCGCCTGATTGGAGCAGATATTCGATGTCGCTTTTTCACGACGAATATGCTGTTCACGCGCTTGAAGTGTAAGAACGAAGCCACGTTTACCATTACGGTCTACCGTTTGGCCAACGATCCGGCCTGGCATGCGGCGCATCAGGTGATCAGCTACGGCAAAGAATCCGCAAGTTGGACCCCCGAGAGAAGCTGGAATACCGAGTGGCTGAGCATCACCGACTACGATGTCGGCTCCAAGTTTGCCCGGAGTTTCAAGTACACCAAGAGCTATTGGGTTGGCGCTGACTACAAGAAGACCTTTAACCGCGTGAATCAGCGGCTCAACCGAGCGAAGATCCTCAATGCTGCCGAAGAAGTTAGGCGATTGCACCAGTACTGCGGCAGTATCACCATCGATAGCTTCAGCAAGTTTAGCTTGATCGGTAACACCGTCTTTATAGTCAATCTCCACCACCTCCAGACCCCAAGCATTAGCCGAAGTACGTAGCACTTGGCGAGCCTCAGGATGAACGGTACGGGAGACGATTAATTTTTTGCGTTTGGTAGCACCAGCCGCGAGAACCGCTGCTTCGGATAAAGCTGTAGCGCCATCATACATACTGGCATTGGCAACTTTCATACCGGTTAGTTCGCAAATGTAGGATTGGAATTCGAAGATCGCTTGCAGCTCACCTTGGCTGATCTCCGGTTGATAAGGAGTGTAGGCAGTGTAGAATTCAGAACGGGAAATGACATGGTTGATGACCACAGGGATGTGATGATCGTATAATCCGGCGCCGAGGAAGCTGGCGTGAGAATCAAAGTCGGCATTTTGGTCAGCCAAACCTTTCATGTGGCGCAGCAGGGCGTATTCATCGAGTGGTTCAGACATCGGCATAGTGCCTTGGTAACGTACCGCTTCAGGAATATCGGAGAACAGCTCATCTATAGACTGAATCCCGACGGTCTCCATCATCTCTACGCGGTCCTGTTCTGTCATGGGCAGATAACGGTGCTTCATTAAGGTTTCACTCCTTGGCTTTTTTAAAATATAAGAAAGTACAATTTTCACGCTATACTTTATCCTTCTATTTCTCGCTTAAAAGCTCACCGTCCTTATATGGACGCTAAAGGCGTTTATACTTGTAAAAAGGGGCCTTAATCACTACAGCCTTAAGCTGCTTACCTCGTATCTCCACGTAAACCTCTGTGCCTATTTCACTGTAAGCAGCATCAAGCAATGCCAACCCCAGGTTACGTTTCAGCGTAGGGGACTGCGTTCCGGTTGTGACCTCACCAATCTTAACCCCATCTGCCCAAACAGGATAATGGGAGCGTGGAATGCCTCGATCAATCATTTCTAGGCCGACAAGGCGACGGGGAATGCCAGCTTCTTTTTGCTGTATTAGTGCATCGCGTCCGATAAAGTCTATTTTGTCCAGCTTCACGAAGAACTGTACTCCTGCTTCAAGCGGGGTGATGTCAGCAGATAGCTCCTGACCGTACAGTGGTAATTTCGCCTCAAAACGCAGGGTATCCCGTGCACCCAGTCCAGCAGGTGTTAATCCGTGGGGCGCGCCTGCTGCAAGCAGTCCGTTCCATAACGTTTCTGCACCTTCCAGCGGAGCGTAAATCTCGAAGCCATCTTCACCGGTATAACCCGTACGGGAGATAAGTACCTCTACACCGCAAACGGTGGCGCGTTCGATGAAATGGAAAGGCTTGAGTGCTGAAATAGGAGCATCCGTAACTTCCGCGAGAATGGTCTCTGCCAGAGGACCCTGCAAGGCGAGCAAAAGCGTCTCGTCAGAGACATTAGTGAGCGTGACTTCGCCGAATTCAGAGGTCAAATGCTCTTGCAGCCACTGGAAGTCTTTGTCGATGTTGGAGGCATTAACGACGAGCATATAATGCCCTTCGCTTAGGCGATACACGAGTAGGTCGTCGACAACTCCGCCATTTGGATAACAGAGCAGCGTATATTGCGCCGCACCATCTGTAAGGCGGCTGACATCATTGGTTGTCATTTTTTGCAAAAAGTCTTCTGCACCGCTCCCAATCACCATGAATTCACCCATATGCGAGACATCGAACAGCCCAGCCTGCTGGCGAACGGCTTCGTGCTCTTTCACGATACCTGTAAACTGTACTGGCAGCTCCCAGCCACCGAAGTCAATGCACCTGGACTCCGTATAAGCGGAATAGAGATCATAAAAAGGTGTTCTTCTCAAAGCATCCATGTCGTCACTCCCCTTGATCTGATTACATACGAAAAAAGGACAGGCAGAAGCAATCATGCATAAATGCACAAATCGCTTTCTGCTCTGTCCTTTGTACCTGAGAGTTACCCTGCCGTAACTAGCTTGCAGGTTTCCCCGTTGGTGATCTGACGCATCTAGCCTTGCGTCTGATGCTCTCCAGAGATACGTCCGACAAAGGTCCTTTTGCCTGAGAGATTCACCCCTGTTAGGGCTTACTCCTTCGGCGCCGTCTTCAAGTGAGACAGTCTCTCCCTATGCCATCATCCGCAATTATATTTCTTCGAGAAACGGTTATTGTCTATAAAAAGACGACAACGTCATTTCTTCTTGTATGTCTCCATTAAACGGGTATAGTCGGGCGCTGTCAACAAGAAAACGTCGAAAAAATGACAAATTTAAATTTCCTGTTAGTAATATTGACATTGTGAGCCGGGATAACTTAGGCTATAACTAAATTTAGAACTCCAAATTGGAAATGAGGCGGCTTGAAATGAGTGAAGTATTAGACAACCTTCTTTACAGCGAAGAGCATGAATGGGCACAGCAAGTAGAAGGGCGAGTAGTACGTGTTGGGATTACGGACCATGCTCAGCATTTATTAGGCGACATCGTATTTGTTGAGTTTCCTGAGGTAGGATCGACCATTTCGGCCGGTGACAGCGTAGGCAGTATCGAATCCGTTAAGACGGTATCGGAGTTGTATTCGCCCGTCTCTGGGACGGTTACCAAGGTGAATGATGGATTAGAAGCTAGTCCGGAGCTTATCAATGATCAGCCGTATGGCGGGGGTTGGATTTTTGAGATTGAAGTTGATGGAGAGTATGCTGATGCTGTAAAAGGTCTGTTAGATGCAGCTGGTTATAGCGCGTTAGTTGCTGAATAATTGGAAATCGGGGACGGAAAATAGTCTGATCAAGTGTGATATTTTTAGCAGCAAGTTTCTGTGATTCGGGGACTTGCTGTTTGTGTTTCTTATGTAGATTGTGCGAGTATTCCTAAACCCAATCGAGTGGTTTGAGGGTCTAGTGGAGTATGGAATTAGGGAAAACCTCCCTCATTTTAGACGATTATAGCGTGAGAGTTAGGGTTTTAGGAAATTCCTCCCTAATCATCTCGGTAAAACCACTATTTCAGACTAAAAAGAGTAATAATCAGGGAGAAATTCCCTCATTCCGCGATTGGATACGATAATAGGTGAATAATCAGGGAGGTTTTCCCTAATTAAATTGGATGAAGCCCCTTGTTAGCTCAATGTGGTAATTGCCATTGCCCCTGCTGCCGAACTTAGCTCTGAGCGCAAACTTTTATTCCACCTCTTGAAGCTGTCGAAGTACAATGATCTCTACGCGTCGATTTTTCTGTTTGCCTGCTACCGTAGTATTATCTGCTGTTGGTCGGGTATCGGCATAACCTGCATATTGAAAAGTGTCCGGGTTCAGTCCTTCATTATCTAAGAAAAAGCGCAGCACAGAAAGCGCACGAGCACCCGATAGCTCCCAATTGTCGTTATAACGTGAAGCTGATGACACTGGTGTATTATCCGTATGTCCTTCAATGCTGATCGTTGCCCCGATATCTTTGAATAAGCCAGACAACTGCTGAAGAGCTGGAAGGGCTGGTGACTTCACATCTGCTTTACCCACATCAAAAAGAAAACGGTCGCTGAGCGTGATTTCTATGCCCTGCGGTTTGTCGGCTACAAATATTTGTTCACCGAGATTATTCTCCTCCACATAGTGGGTGATCACACCCATTAACTCAGCAAGCTTCGCCTCTTGTTCTCGAAATGCCAACTCCCGTGCTGAAGGTGTTTCATTCTCCGTTTGTTCATCAGAACCGTCATTTGGTTTTGCAGTTGCGTTCGCATTTCCATTCCCATCTGTACTCTCTGGTTTGTTGTCAGGAGTCTTTCCAGCATCTAAAATACCGTCCCCGCCTTCAAGAACAGTGCTGCTCGACTTGAAAGTCTCGGATAAAGAGCTGGTTACGATATTATATTTGTCAGTGTCCAGGCTGCTCATCGCATACAATATAACGAAAAATATAAGTAAAAGTGTAATTAGATCAGCGTAAGTAATCATCCAACGATCACGGCTTTCTCGATTCTCTACCCGCCGTTTGCGCCGGTCTCTTTGTCTCATATAAAACCTCTTGCTTCTGCACGGTCATCTGTGGTGGTGTCTGAAATGAAGGAGTTCAGTTTTTTACGCACCAGCAGCGGATGATCCCCGTTCTGTAGAGAAAGAATGCCTACTAGCAGCATCTCCATGCTATGCAGCTCACTTTGGCTGCGGGATTTGATTTTGGAAGCAATGGGTAAAAATATTAGATTAGCGATGGCTACTCCGTACAGTGTTGCAGTGAACGCTACTGCGATAGAGGTACCTAGATTTGATGGGTCCGTAAGGTTGCCCAGTACCCTAATGAGTCCCATAACTGTACCGATGATCCCCATCGTTGGAGCATATCCGCCAGCGGCTTCAAAAATCTTGGCGTAGCTTTCATGCTTCAATTCTTTCGCATCCATTTCCAATTCCAAAATCTGTCTTACCTGCTCAGGGTCAGTGCCATCGACGATAAGCAACAGTCCTTCGCGTGTAAAAGGATCAGGATGTAGTTCCGCTTGTTTTTCGAGCATTAAAACGCCGCCGCGGCGGGCCACTGTGGCCATTGCGATAAGCTCTTCTGCTTTCTCTTCATCACGTTCAGGATTGCGGCCAAAAGCCATGCGCAGAGCGGCGGGAATGGAGCGTAGCTTAGCTGCCGGGAAGCTGATCATTACGGCAGCAATCGTACCTCCAAATACAATCAAAGCTGCATTAAGCTGCAGCAGTCCGGAAAGGCTTCCGCCTTCCCAGAGGTAGCCGCCGATTAGCGCAGCCAGTCCGGCCACTAGGCCGATTATTGCGGTAATATCCATGCTTCAAGCTCCTAACATTTCTGTGTATTATGGTTTGCATCGATCTAAGCAACACTGTATAATGAACGGGAACACATATTCTTATCTTCCATATTTTTTACTGTCGTATGGAGAGAGAAGATTCAGACAACAATTATAATATATTAATCTAGTTTAGACGATAGAGGGGAGACGGGCAAATGAGTGATATTGTCGTCAGTACGAAGACTTTTGAATTGGAGTCCGAGTATACACCCCAGGGCGATCAGCCTCATGCCATAGATGAATTACTACAAGGCATCCGGCAGGGTAAGAAGCACCAGACGCTGCTGGGAGCGACAGGTACAGGGAAGACCTTTACTGTCGCGCAAGTTATTTCCAAATTAAATCGCCCCACGCTGGTTATTGCGCATAACAAGACACTCGCTGCCCAGCTGGCAAGTGAGTTTAAGGAGTTTTTCCCGAATAATTCGGTAGACTATTTCGTCAGCTACTACGACTATTACCAACCAGAGGCGTATATTCCCTCCTCCGATACTTATATTGAGAAAGATTCCAGTATTAACGAAGAGATTGATAAACTTCGCCACTCCGCGACAAGCTCCTTGTTCGAACGGCGTGACGTTATTATTGTAGCGAGTGTGTCTTGTATTTACGGTCTCGGTTCACCAATGGAATACGGAAGCTTGCTGTTGTCCTTGCGGGTTGGGATGGAGAAACCGCGCAATGAGATTCTGAGCAGACTGGTGGATATTCAATACCAGCGCAATGATATCAATTTTGTACGCGGAACATTCCGTGTACGTGGTGATGTGGTTGAGATCTTCCCGGCCTCTCAGGGTGAACATGCGATTCGTGTTGAATTGTTTGGGGATGAGATTGAGCGGATCACTGAAATAGATGTTTTAACGGGCGAATTGATCGGTGAACGCGATCATGTCGCCATTTTTCCGGCTTCTCACTTTGTTACCAAGGAAGAAACGATGCGTGTAGCAATAGTCAATATTGAACGGGAGCTAGAAGAGCGGTTGACCGTGCTTCGTGACGCAGGCAAGCTTCTGGAAGCGCAACGTTTGGAACAACGGACACGTTACGACATTGAAATGATGAAGGAAGTGGGTTTCTGTTCGGGGATCGAGAACTATTCCGGGCCACTAACCTTCAGGGAACCGGGAGCAACTCCATATACGTTAATGGATTATTTTCCTGATGATATGTTAATCGTCGTAGATGAATCCCATGTTACCCTTCCGCAAATTCGGGCGATGTATAACGGTGACCGGGCGCGTAAAACAGTGTTGGTAGAGCATGGTTTCCGTCTGCCTTCTGCACTGGATAACCGTCCGCTTCAGTTCGAAGAGTTCGAAGATAAAGTAAACCAGATCATTTACGTTTCCGCGACACCTGGACCTTATGAAATGGAACACTGCGAAACTATGGTGCAGCAGATTATCCGTCCGACTGGTTTATTGGATCCAATCATCGAGGTCCGTCCTACAGAAGGTCAGATTGATGATCTGATTAGCGAAATCCGTGACCGGGTCGAACGCGATGAACGTGTACTCGTTACCACTTTGACGAAGAAGATGTCGGAGGATCTGACAGACTACTTTAAGGAAATCGGGATTAAGGTTCGTTATATGCACTCTGACATCAAAACACTGGAACGGATGGCGATCTTGCGGGATCTTCGTCTCGGTACGTTCCATGTACTGGTAGGGATTAACCTCCTGAGAGAAGGTCTCGACTTACCGGAGGTATCTTTAGTTGCAATTCTCGATGCCGATAAAGAAGGGTTCCTTCGTTCCGAACGTTCACTAATTCAGACGATTGGCCGTGCGGCTCGTAACTCTGAGGGTCGTGTAATCATGTATGGTGATCGGATCACTGATTCGATGGAGAAGGCGATGAGTGAAACATCACGCCGTCGCGCCATTCAAATTGCTCATAATGAGAAACATGGCATCACCCCCACCACTATTAATAAAAAAGTGCGTGACATCATCGAGGCAACGAAGGTTGCTGAGTCTAAAGCTGATTATCTCACAGGTGTTGGTGGCAAGATGAATAAGAAAGAAAAACAAAGTCTGATCCAGCGTCTGGAAGCTGAAATGAAGGACGCTGCCAAGAACCTGCAATTTGAACGCGCGGCAGAGCTACGCGACGCATTGCTGGAGCTTCGGGCTGAGTAACAAACCATTAATGCATCACCGATATTTAAATTAGGTATTGAACGGTGCTGTCCTAGACCGTTCTTTTTGAATCAATAGAGGGTCGCGTATCCCGCGATGTTTATGACACTTATGCGTATCCGCAGGGACAGCGCCCGAAATGCACTTGGCACTTATGCGTATCCCGCAGGGACAGCACCATGCAACGTTTATGACAGTTGCATGTACCTGTCTTTAGTTAGTGCGCTAACGTCCAAGCGGTCCCGCAGGGATAAGCGCTCCGAGCGTCGTAGTCACTAAGTTACCTCCCACCATACTCCTTCTCCAGAAAATGCGGGTGTCCAGAGGGTGCAACCCTTGGGGCCCTCCCTTGGAAGGGAGGGTTTGGGAGGGATCGAAAGGCTTTGAAAGGGCTTTGAAAAGGCTTTGAGAATATCTTGAAATAAAGTTGAAATAGTTTTTTTAAAAGGAGAGGTTCCGTTGGCGAACGAAAATATTGTAATTAAAGGCGCGAGGGCGCACAATCTCAAAAACATCGATGTGACGATTCCACGTGACCGTTTCGTCGTGCTGACGGGACTTAGCGGCTCAGGTAAATCATCGCTTGCATTTGATACGATTTATGCTGAAGGACAACGGCGTTATGTTGAATCTTTGTCGGCTTATGCACGTCAGTTTTTGGGACAAATGGAGAAACCAGATGTGGATTCGATTGATGGTTTGTCCCCGGCGATATCTATAGATCAGAAGACAACAAGCCGGAACCCACGCTCCACGGTAGGTACAGTTACGGAGATTTATGACTATTTGCGGCTGCTCTTTGCACGTATTGGTCATCCCCATTGCCCAGAGCATGGCATTGAGATTACCTCCCAGACCGTTGAACAGATGGTAGACCGGATTATGCAGTATCCAGAGAAAACTCGGTTACAGATCCTGGCGCCAATCATTTCAGGACGTAAAGGTGAGCATAAAGGACTTTTCACAGATATCTCTAAGCAAGGCTTCGTACGTGTGCGTGTGGACGGCGAGCTAAGAGATCTGTCTGAGGATATTGAACTAGAAAAGAATAAAAAACATACAATAGAAGTTGTGGTAGACCGGATCGTTGTTAAAGACGATGTGGAGACCCGGCTGACGGATTCACTGGAGACGGCGCTTAAGCTTTCGGGCGGTAAAATCCTTGTTGATATCATCGGCCAGGAAGAGCTGCTTTTCAGCTCAAACTTTGCTTGTCCAATTTGTGGTTTTAGTATTGAAGAGTTGGCACCACGGATGTTCTCTTTCAACAGTCCGTTTGGAGCTTGTACAGAGTGCGATGGACTTGGCATGAAAATGGTTGTCGATCCAGACCTGCTTATTCCTGATGCTGAGAAATCCATTGAAGAAGGTGCCTTTTTAGCTTGGACTGGAAGTACTTCTAATTACTATCCGCAATTTCTGAAGTCGGTTTGTGAACACTTTAAAATTCCACAAAACGTTCCGGTAAGCAGTCTGACGCCTGATCATATGAATAAGTTACTGAATGGTACAGGCAGTGAGAAAGTCCGCTTCCGTTATGAAAATGATTTCGGTCAAAAGAAAGATGCGATGGTTGCTTTTGAAGGGATTATACCTAACCTAGAGCGGCGTTACCGTGAAACTGCTTCGGATGGTATTCGTGAATTTATCGAAGGGTTTATGAGTGCTAAGCCTTGTCATGTATGTAAAGGTAAACGTCTGAAAAAAGAAATATTAGCTGTGACCATCAACGATCATAATATTTCTGATGTTACGGACCTTTCAATAGGAGACTGCCAGCATTGGTTTGAAGAGATAAAATTGAGCGAAAAAGAAACAGCCATCGCCAATCTCATTTTAAAAGAGATCTGTAATCGGCTTGGATTCCTTGTGAATGTAGGTTTGGATTATTTGACGCTTAGCCGTGCAGCGGGTTCGCTTTCCGGTGGTGAGGCGCAGCGTATTCGGTTGGCTACTCAGATCGGTTCAAGTCTCATGGGTGTATTGTACATTCTGGATGAGCCAAGTATTGGTTTGCATCAACGGGATAATGATCGCCTGATCTCTACGCTTGCGCATATGCGTGATTTAGGCAACACGCTGATTGTTGTAGAGCATGATGAAGATACGATGATGGCAGCGGATTATATTATTGATATTGGTCCGGGCGCAGGTATTCATGGTGGACAAGTTATGGCTCAAGGGACGCCAGAAGAGATTATGAAAGATCCGAATTCATTAACGGGTGAATATTTAAGCGGACGTAAATTTATTCCGGTTACTGCTAAACGCCGTCCTACCGATGATCGCTGGGTAGAAATACGTGGTGCTAAAGAGAATAACCTGAAAAATGTGAATGTGAAGATTCCATTAGGTGTATTTACAGCGGTGACAGGTGTATCGGGTTCCGGTAAATCCTCGCTTATCAACGAGATTCTTTACAAGAGTCTGGCACGGCAGTTGAATAAGGCTGTGAAGGTGCGTCCTGGTCAGCATAAAGAAATTCGTGGACTAGAAAATCTCGATAAGGTTATTGAAATCGATCAGTCGCCAATCGGGCGGACACCGCGTTCCAATCCAGCAACCTATACAGGTGTATTCGATGACATCCGTGACCTGTTCTCCAAGACAAATGAGGCTAAGGTACGTGGTTTCCAAAAGGGACGCTTCAGCTTTAACGTAAAAGGCGGACGTTGTGAAGCTTGCCGTGGAGACGGGATCATTAAGATTGAGATGCACTTCTTGCCGGATGTGTATGTCCCTTGCGAAGTATGTAAGGGCAAACGGTATAACCGGGAAACACTAGAAGTGAAATATAAAGGCAAAAACATTTCAGATGTGTTAGAGATGACGGTAGAGGACGCAACGGAGTTCTTTGTAAATATTCCGCGTATCCATCGTAAAATGCAAACACTAATGGATGTAGGCCTTGGTTACATTAAGATTGGCCAACCAGGAACCACTTTATCCGGTGGTGAAGCACAGCGGGTAAAATTGGCTTCTGAGCTCTACCGTCGCAGCACGGGTAAAACACTTTATATTTTGGATGAGCCTACGACAGGCCTGCATGTAGATGACATTGGTCGTCTCCTTGAGGTGTTGCATCGTTTGGTGGATTCCGGAGAATCTGTTCTTGTTATTGAACATAATCTGGATGTAATCAAGACAGCGGATTATATCATCGATATGGGACCGGAAGGTGGTAGCGGCGGGGGTACTGTCCTGGCAACAGGAACACCGGAGAAGATCATTACAGTCACAGAGTCTTACACAGGTAAGTATCTGAAGCCGGTTCTGATTCGTGATACAGAGCGGACCGAAGCGCTTATACTTGAGACGGCGGAAACCCTTTAATAAATAGTAAGTAATATAACCTATGTATAATAAGGCCTCGGTATCTTACCGGGGCTTTTATTGTAGGTTGTAAGCAATAGTTTTTACTGGGGAAATATCTAACAAATAACAACGAACGGCTAACCTCGTCCTCTAGAATGGAGTCAAGGCCATTTAAGACGTTGTAGGATTATCCGGTAATTATACGAAAGACGGCTCATAGATATATGATGTGATCTTTCTAGCAAAAGTTATACGGATTCTATAGAAAAAATGGATTTAATAATAGGCAAGGTAGGCATATGTAGGACATGTTCGTAGTAAGATTCAATGAGGAGTATTCTGTTGATAGGGTTAACGGGTAATTGACTAACGTTAGGGTCAAAAGTTCCTTGAAAACCGAATAATTAATCATTCATATCACTCTATCAAATAACTGTTTATTAGATTAGGGAAAACCTCCCTGAAAATCCGAGTTTTTAGATCATAAAAGGTGAAATCCGGGAAAACCTCCCTAATTATCGGGTAGATTCATTCATATAGCCGGTTTTCTAATGATTTTTAGGGAGGAATTCCCTGATAATCACAAAATGAGCTGATAATCGATTAATTTTAGGGAATATTTCCCTAATTCATTAACACCCTAAATTTCGAGCCCAGAGTTCTAAGTTCTGAATTCCAATTCCAATTCCAATTCACTGCTCAATTTATCTCATCTCTAAAGCAGTTAACGGACTTTCTATTGTAACCTTCATGACGATAGAGTTGATTGGACTCACAGTACTTTCACTAAGCCACCCCAATTGTCAGTGATCAATCTCATCGTTATTACGGATTTTGCAGGGATAAAATATATTTTTTACGACAAATACATAATTTTTCTACAAAACCTATTGCATCGCCCAAATGGTAGCGATAACATAGAAGGTGATATGGGGATTACTGGATCTTGCTTGACAACATTTTTGAGGAGGTAAGGTTATGCTGCTTGCAGAAGTTGCCGCGCAAGGACCGTCTAAATTTCATACCTTTGATGTGTTTATGATTTTATTTACCATCTTGATTTTGGTCGGGGTTGTTCGACTATTGAAAGCTCCCCAGAAGAACAAATTTGCCATTGGTTTTGGAGCCGTTAGCTTGCTGGTTTTTGTGATCTCTGACTATGCCATGGTGATGCATTGGTTAAGTTAATGAAAGAACTAAATTGAACAGCTTTGCACCAAAAGACTCCTTTAACGCCATGGGCGCATTGAAGGCGTCTTTTTTCAAATAATATAATGTAAAATTTATCCATGAGCAAAGAGAGGGTCTGGTGAGGAATGAGGAGTATTGGGGAGAAGCTGGTGAAGAAAGGATTAGGTCTATTACTGTGCGGCGTAGTGCTGTCGGGAGTATGGAGTCAGTCGGTGTTTGCTTTTGATAGTACTAGTAAGGTGGTTAGTAAAGCAGCGGCAGAAGATCCGATACCTGGAATTATTAAAAGTATCACTCCTTCTGTTGTGGGCATTATCGGCAAAGACGAGAGTGGCGGGAATAGTGGCCCGGATGATCGGTACAATCTGACGCATGGCTCCGGCATCATTGTGAAATCGAACGGATGGATTGTAACCAATGCTCATGTAATCAAGGATCTGCAAAATGCCATAGTGGTCACTTCGGACTCCAAAACCTACAGCGTTAAAGAAACCTATCTGGATGAAGTTAGTGATCTGGCGCTGATCAAAATCAATGCCACCCATTTAAAGCCCGCCAAGTTTATTCCAGCGAATAGCAAAACAGTGGTTGGGGAGAAGGTTATTGCTATCGGAACACCGATTAGCTTTTCTCTACGAAACTCAGCGACTGTAGGCGTTATAAGTGGTCTTAACCGTGAGGTAGATGCGGCTTATCGTCTTATCCAGAGTGACACTGCGATTAATCCCGGAAACAGCGGAGGGCCGCTTGTAAATATGAAAGGTGAGGTGCTGGGAATCAACAGCCTGAAATACTCAGCGGTGGGTGTGGAAAATATGGGGTTTTCGATTCCAGCGAATACTGTGCAGTATATTATGAACCAACTTTTAAAATATGGTGAGGTACAGCATCCGAGTCTGGGGCTAGAGCTGGAGGCGAGCTGGTCTACGATTGTGGGATTGCCAACGCTGGACCCGCTGTCCGTCACTAAGGTGGTATCTTCAGAAGCGCTCAAGTCAGGGGTTGCTGAAGGGGACGTCTTGTATAGCATCGACGGGCATCGTGTGGTCTCACTAGTTGATATTAATGAATTGTTCAAAAGCTACCTGCCGGGAGCAACTGTGCGGCTGGTTATGCAAAGCGATGGGGATATCGTCGTCCGTAAACTCGTGCTCACTCAAGGTGATCCATTGTTAAGCGGAGATGATTATGAAACGGATGGGGACGAGCACGCGGAAGAGTGATTAGCAAACTGGAGAGGGGGACGGTAAATGGGCTTTAAAATTTTAAAACAAGGATTTTGTGCGATGCTGGCCTTATTACTGCTATTTTCTATATTACCCATACAAACAGCATTAGCTTCACAAGGAGATAAGCTACAGCTGAGTCTAAAAGTTGGCAGTACTTCAGCTACGGTGAATGGTAAGAAGGTGGCTATCGAGCAGCCTTATACGGAGAATGGAACGGTTATGGTCCCGCTTGGGGTTTTTAAAAAGACGTTTGGCAGCACTGTTTCCTTAGAGCAGAACGATGTTGTAAAAGTAACCTACGGTACACATTCAGGGGTGATGACGATTGGGAGTGATATCGCTTGGAAGGATGGGATCAAAGTTAAACTGGGCTCAGCGCCCCGGATGGTTTCAGACGTGCTGATGGTACCGCTACGTTTTGTAGCTGATGTGTTAGGTGCGACTCTCTCTCAAGGGAGTGGGGGTGAGCTAATGGTTACCCTAGTTCCTATAGACAACGAAGAAGATACGCCAGAGGAGGCTGGGATTGACAGCGATGTTGGTAAGACTCAAATTGGGAACAGCTATTTTCAATGGACACTGAATTATCCCTCTGGGCTGATTGCTGGAAATAGCGGTGGAGATGAAAGTGTGGCTACCTTTTCAAGTGCGGACAATCTATATTATGTGGAGATTCATGTAAGTGACCAGGCGGTTGCGGTGGATGCGGATGGGCTGCTGGAACAGCTGGTTCGGGAGGTCGAGGCAGGTGGGGAGTTGATATTGGATCGGGAGTCGTTCCCCAAAGCCGCGGTACCTTATGCTAGATTGATCAGTAAAGATTCCAGTGGAGCGCTCTGGGAAAGCAGACTGTTATATGCTGAAGGTCGACTCTACGAGATTTATTTGACGGATAACAAAGCAGTTAATTATAAGGATTTTGCTAAATATACAGGATTACTTAACTCTTTCCAGCCTTCTTTTGATACTAAAAGCAAAAAAATCCGTGATCTTTCTACGGTGAAAAGTGGATTGCGTGACGCGTACAATGAGGACTATGGGATTTCACTACAGGTTCCCGCAGATTGGAGTAAGGATGACCAGCATCTCTATTACGAGAGTAAGCAGGGAAGTCATCTGAGTGTGGCAGTTACCTCGGCACCTGCTGGTTCTACACTAGAGAGCTGGGCTGAAGATCTGAAAATCAAAACTAAAGAAAACTTTGTAGCGGATGCTTATATTCTGAAAGACAGCAACAAGTCGGAGATCTCGGGCGTATCCGCACAAATTAATGAGCTACAGCTAAATTACGGCAACGGTGTTACTACAGAATATCAAGCTCTCATACTCAAAAATGGGTATCGTTACTATTTTGAATATGTAACAGCTGCTGGGCAAGATGACGATAAGGCAAAATTCAAAGCCATCATATCCTCTATTGATATTGATTTTGCTCTGCTGAAGGAGAACTTCGGGCGGCTCGCTAGTGATGATTATAAGACGCTCAAAAATAAGACACTAACCAAAGTATCCAAAACCTACGGTTATGCCATTGATATTCCAAGTTTATGGACACCTTATCAGGATATTTTCGAGACGCAGTCGATTGAGTATCGCTTCAGCGGAGGACGTCTACAGATCAATTCAAAACCCGAGGGTTCAGTGGATTATACAGTTAATGTGCTCAAAGATGCTTATCAAAATAAAAATAATGATCCTAAAGGCTCTCGTATAGAAAGTGTAGTGGAATCTACCATTGCGGATGTCCCTGCTACGATCATAACTGTACATCAAATCAAAAATGGCATCCCTCTTCGCAGTAAGCAGGTTGTGTTTGGTAAAAATGATGTGGTCTACACGATTACCGTTACGCTGAATGATGCCAATGCCACTGCAGAACAGCAGGCTCTGTTAGACAAGACACTACAATCGTTTCGGTTTACAAACAGTAAGTAGTTAAAAAAAGTACGAAAATCGTAGCTGACACACGAATAGAGGCGTATAATTTAATCAGACGAAGAACGTCCCAGTTGCCGATTTGGCTTGGGGCGTTCTTTATTTGGATAAAGGGGAAAAGGGATTCGACCTAAGGATGTTATGAACGATTATGGCGTTAACTTTCGTACTGCTCGTAAATGGTTGCAGAGTTTAGTGGATAAGGGATACCTGCGGCCTATTATTAAAAATACATATATTTGTTACTATAAACCGATAGAAGGGTTGTCGGAAGGGTTGTTTTAGAGGTTCGGAGCCAATGTTATCCAAGTTGGGCATAATGTGAATAGCTAAAGGGTGGATTGATGTATTTGATACAACATTCTATCGTATGTCCCGTATGTCACGGATTTTCTAGTGAATTGTTGTAAATGTTGCAACTTTTTGTACCGGTTGTCGATACTAGAGTGTGAGAATGATGCTTTATGTACAACATTTAGTTGTCGAAGCGCTGAATTGGGCAATAAAGTTGCATGTTCTACAACATTCATGGAGTAAAGAGCAATAAGCAAGAAGTCAGCTTCCTGACAGCATTATGACTTTTATTCTATATAAATGTTGGTAAACGCATAGCGCTCAAGTGTGATATTTGATACAATTATCAAGTTAATCAACTAGAAATGACCCGTCAAATGGCGGTTTGGGAGGATATAAATGAAAGAGCAACAAATACGCAGAGAAGACGTGGAGCTATTGGCACCCGCAGGTGATTGGGACTGCATGCGTGCAGCGGTAGCAAACGGAGCGGATGCTATCTTTTTTGGCGTAGAGAAGTTTAATGCACGGGCCAGAGCGAACAACTTTCGCATGGACGAGCTGTCGGAAATTATGGCGTTTTTGCATAGCTATGGTGTGAAGGGCTTTTTGACCTTTAATATACTGGTTTTTGAAAATGAATTGTCTGATGCAAAAGAACTGATTGATGCGTGCGTGGATGCTGGCGTGGACGCAGTAATTGTACAAGATTTAGGTTTGGTCAAAATGATCCGCGAAATCTCACCGGATTTCCCGATTCACGGATCGACACAGATGACCATTACTTCGCCGGAAGCGGTCGAGTTTACTAAACCTTTCAGTTTGGAACGTGTGGTATTAGGTCGTGAGAACAATTTGAAACAAATTCGTACGATCGGGGAGCAAGCCCGCTTACCGATGGAAGTATTCGTACACGGTGCTTTGTGTGTTTCCTACTCAGGTCAATGTCTGACCTCTGAAATGTGGGGCGGACGTTCTGCCAACCGCGGTGAATGTGCTCAGGCTTGCCGCCTGCCGTATGATCTGATGGTGGATGGTGAGGTAAAACCTATGGGAGACGTAACTTATTTGCTTTCTCCTAAGGACCTGGCAGCAATTGATCTAATGCCTGAACTGATCGAGGCGGGTGTGACTTCTTTTAAAATCGAAGGTCGCCTCAAAAGCCCGGAATATGTAGCGAATGTAGTTAGTAAGTATCGTAAAGCGATTGATCGGTATTTTGAAGGCGATCTGTCCAAACCTTCTAAGGAGGAGGTGCGCGAGCTGCAACAAAGCTTCTCCCGCGGGTTTACACATGGTTTCCTGGATGGAACGAACAATAAGAAACTGGTAGACGGGACTTTCCCAAAAAGCCGTGGTGTATATTTGGGGACGGTTGAGCAAATTCTGCGTGACGGAGTGGTCTGCCGTATTCATGCACCGCTTAAGCGTGGGGACGGAATTGTTTTTGACGCTGGCGATCCGACGAAAAAAGAAGAAGGCGGTCGTGTCTACGACCTTCGTCGTAAAGGTGTGAAGCTGGAAGGCGAAGCCGGAGAAGGCTGGATCATCGACATCGTAGCCGGTCGTAATGATGTGGATCTTCGTCGTCTAAATGTCGGTGACCGCATTTGGAAGACAAATGACCCTGCATTAGATAAGGCGCTGCGCCAGACTTATGAAACTGAAAAGCCGTACCGGGTATTTCCGGTACATGTTAGAGTGCAAGGCTGCGTCGGCGAGAAGCTGACGACTTGGTGGACGGACGTTCAGAAGAACGTTACCGTCCGTGTGGACTCGGAGCTCGCGCTGGAAGCCGCGCAAAAGCGTCCGATGGATACCGCGCTGCTGGAAGAACAATTCGGCCGCCTGGGCGGGACCGTGTTCCAGCTTGACGCGTTGGAGTCGCATCTGCAAGGCGACGTCATCGTCCCTATGCGCGAGCTGAACAGCATCCGCCGCCAAGCGGTGGAGCTGCTTGCGGGCGAGCGCCCGAAACCGCCCGTCTATGTGAAACGGGCGATCGAGGTTTACGGCGACGCCACCCACAAGGGCGTCGCTCCGCAGCGCGCTGGTGAAGCGGAGCTCACCGCGCTGTGCCGCAGCCTGCCGCAGGTGCAGGCTGCGCTCGAGGCCGGCGTGAGAAACATCTACGCCGACTTCGAGTTTATCAAGCAGTTCCCGGCAGCGGTAGATGCGGTACGGGCTGCAGGGGCCAGCATAGCGCTGGCCACGCCGCGCATTCATATGCCGGGCGAGAACGGCTACCACGCGAATATTCTTCGCTTGCAACCGGATGCTGTGCTCGTGCGTAATACAGGCGCGTTATATTATTATCTGCGCCGCCGCCAGGAGCAGCCGGATGCTGTGCATCCACGGCTGATCGGTGATTTCTCACTGAATATCGCCAATCATAAAGCAGTGGATTTGTTCCTTGAGGCTGGCTGTGACATAGTAACGCCATCCTATGACTTGAACATTCAACAGATGGTTGATCTGCTTGAACACAGTGATACGTCCCGGATGGAGGTCGTTATCCATCAGCATTTGCCGATGTTCCATACTGAACACTGTGTGTATTGTACCTTTATGAGTGAAGGCACAGACTATACGAACTGTGGTCGTCCTTGTGAAGAGCACCGTGCTTCTTTGCAAGACCGTATTGGAATGTCACATCCAGTTCGTGTGGATGAAGGCTGCCGTAATACCGTCTATAACGCTGTTGAGCAGTCTGGTGCGGAGTATTTGAACAATTTCCGTGACCTAGGAGTATCTTCATACCGAGTGGAGTTCTTGGAAGAGACGCCAGAGCAAGTGGCTGAGGTAATCAGCCTCTACAGTCGCGCTCTGCGTGGTGAAATCTCTGGTACACAGGTATGGAAGAGCCTAAAGGCTACTAATCAACTTGGCGTAACGCGTGGGCAATTGGTAAATGCGAAGTAATAAGAGTTAAAGAAAGGGCTAAGTAACTACCAGGTAGATGCTGGTATTGCTTAGCCCTTTTATTAGATTTGATCTCGCCCTCACCTTAATTTGCATATACTAAAAAGTATATCGTGAGGGTATTCCTTCCCTCTCACTTCAATGGAATAGATATACAAATATAACAAACACTCTGACATAAATGTGCTGTAACTGCTATAATTGAAAGAAATATGCCATTTTAGGGTACATACAGATATGTAAATTGAAAAGAGTATACGATAGAAGGAGTTAATGTGATGAAGATCCGTAAAGCGATTATTCCCGCCGCAGGTCTCGGCACTCGTTTTTTACCTGCGACCAAAGCAATGCCTAAAGAAATGCTTCCGATTGTAGATAAACCGACGATCCAATATATTGTTGAAGAAGCGGTCGCTTCCGGGATCGAGGATATTATTATTGTAACGGGGAAAGGCAAACGTGCGATTGAAGACCACTTTGATAACTCTTTTGAACTGGAATTTAACCTAGCGGAGAAGCAAAAGTGGGAGCTTCTTGAATCTGTTCGTAAATCTTCCGAAATGGCAGATATCCATTACATTCGTCAAAAAGAACCAAGAGGTCTCGGACATGCGATTTGGTGTGCACGTAAATTCATAGGAAACGAACCGTTTGCTGTCCTACTAGGCGATGACATTGTTGAAGCGAACATACCATGCCTCAAACAGATGATTGACATATATGATGAGTATAAATCTTCTATCGTGGGTGTTCAGCCTGTTCCGTGGGAGGAAGTATCCCGGTATGGTGTTGTAGATGGTTCGCCTTTGGCGGAACGTGTCTACAAGGCAAATCGTCTAGTAGAGAAGCCGAAGAGAGAAGAGGCTCCATCGAACTTAGCTATTCTGGGACGATATATTTTAACCCCACGAATCTTCGATATGCTTGGTGAGCAGCAAGTAGGTGTGGGTGGTGAGATCCAACTTACCGATGCGATAGCACGTCTAAGTGAGGTTGAACGAATTATTGCCTATGACTTTGAAGGTAAACGTCATGATGTTGGTGAGAAAATGGGCTTTATCCAGACCACCATTCATTATGCACTTCAACACGAGGAACTCAAAGATGATTTGCTTCGATATATGAAAGAGCTTGTCGAAAGCGAAGCGGCCAAAACAGGGAAATGATTTTAAATAATTACAAAGGAAAATAGCCTCCTACTGTAATCCAGTGAGAGGCTATTTTTTATTCATTAGTTTCTATCTTGGAGTTGCATATTCGCAATTTCTTCGATCTGTGCTGCTTCCGCAGGATCGGCTGCGATCAGCTTATCATACACTGCTTGATCTTGGTTGTTCGTTTTTTGTAATGCGGCGAGGTACCAGCGAGCGATTTCACGATTATTAGCATCTGAGAAATCTTGGCTTAGTACCGATTTTAAAGTAGCCACCGAGGGTTTGAATTGTCTTGACATGTATTGCATTGTTCCAACCTTCAGTGTCACATCCGGAGCAGGAGTCTTGGAAGGATCGTTATCAGCCAATATATGATTGTAGGCCAAAAGCCCAATGACAAAGCCAGCTTTCATGTGTTCTACTCTATCTTCATCATCTTGTTGTGCATAAGCTGCCTGCCCCAAATCAAATGAACGGCTGATTAGTGAACTGTACCAATTTATATCCCACGGAGTTTCGTTGTTCATTATATCCGTGTAATTAGGATCCGAATTAAGCTTCAGAGTGGTCTTCGCTGCATCCTCTTGTCCGGATATAAGTTGCATTTTGCCAACGTTTAAAGCGATAGTTGGCGTTACTGAGAAAGGACGCCCTTGCAGTTGTTCTGGTGGAAGAGTCTTCAGATGTTCAATCCCAGCGAGAACGTGGTTATATGCTTCAAGCTCTTCTGCGAAGTACTTTTCTTTCTTAACTTCATCCTTTTGATTAAGGGCTTGCTGGCCTAATACAAAGGATCGTCTGATTAATTCATCATACCAACTAATATCCCAATTGAACTTATCAGCATTGTCGAGGTATACATTGTATGCAAGGTCACTTTGACCCTTTAAATCATAGTAGCTCGCCATTTGAGCTAAAAGATTTTTGTTGTAGGGCTCATCTTTGAGCGCACGAGTTAATACATTATTTGCTTCAACAAGAAATTGCTCATCTTGCGTTTGGTTGAATACCGTCATATCTAAAGCAGATAAGGAGAGGGCGGATTCAGGATGATTAGGGCGGCTTTTTAAGGCTTTAACCAACGGTGCTTTAATTTCTTCATATGAAGTGCTCACTCTAATTAGATTCTTACCCTTTAGAGCAGCATTATTGGAGCCTATATAGCTGATCGAAAGGAATAACAAGAACACAGTACCTATTGTGAGAGCTGCGAAATATCCAAGCCGAATACCGGCTTTATTCCAATTTTTTCGTAACTTTTTGCTGTCCATCACAACTGCCATCCCAGCCAGTCCAAGGAAGACGAGTATCCCCATGAAGGCATAACTCATATTGAAATCAAGTAAACTGTGCACAAGAATCGATAAAGCAATGATTAGATAGAAGAAACCATTTTCAAAATCATTTTTATCCCGTTTTACATACCCGCGAATATACTTATAGAAAATATACAGAATGAAACCCATAAATACGATAAAACCAAGAATCCCAACTTCGATCAAAAATTGAAGAAAGAAATTGTGCACCTGGCGGCTAGTATAAGGGTTATTCTGATAATGTTCATATAATGAGGACCAGCCTCCACCACCAGCACCAAGGATTGGATAATCCTTAACTACCTTCATGGCATCTTTATAAAAGGTAATCCGTTCAAGTACGCTATGTTGTTGGAAATTGATGTTCTCAAGACGAGTCTCCATATTGTCAGGTAAGATGCTTTTTGCACTCGTACCGATAAGTAAGAAAGCTACAATAGCTACTAGAGCGACAGATCCGAGCGGAATCCAAAGACCTGTTCGTTTACGTGACGACCAATTCTCTAGTTTTGCATACAACCATGGAGCGACAAAACGCTGAATGACCCAGGATAGGCCAGCTACAACTAGTGAAGCTGCTAACAGGTAACCCCAACCTTTTAAAGCGGCAGAAGAAGTGAAACTCGCATTTAACTCTATTCCTAGATTAGTTACGGGTGTTGTAATGAGCAAAGCTACAATACCAGCAACTCCTAAATGTAGAATCCAAAGGATTTGCTGTGCGGGTTTTAGAAATAGAAGCAGAAGTATAAATACCACAGGTAGCAAGACAAGGCCACCACGAGATAAGGTTAACAAGATCGACAAAATGATTGGCACTAACATAAAGCCATGAGTCAAGGTTCCATACCAATTTTTAGAGCGAATAAGCGCGAATATTGCTACAAATAGAAAAGCCATCAAGAATGCAGCGTATGTGTTCGCATACTGAAAGATCGAAGTCAATCGAAGTCCATTAGAATCGGTCATAACTGCTTCTAAATAAATACTGTTCCGTACAGTGTTTGAGAACCAGCCCACAAGAGAGCCAGCTAATTTACTGCTGCCTAGCCAATTTAAGAGTCCAAAACCCACTATGAAATAAGCAATCGCCAATATAGCATTTTGAATGACAACATTTACTTGCTTTTGCTTCAAGAGATAAAAGGCTATAATGAAGACTGCAACATACATGCTCTGAATAAACAGCATATTCATCGCCATATAATGCGAAACTGCGACAAACAATGATAAAGCGTAGGTCACAGGCAGCAATATAGAAGCTGAAGCTACTAAATCCCTCTGCTCATCAATTTTGAATTTTTTGTAGTATAAGCCAAGGCAGACTAGCAGCAAAAGGCCGCTTAGTAATGCAGATACATAGATTGGCTTTTCGAAGTCTAATTGCTGACCGTTAAATAATCCCACTTGAAATGGGGCCCAACACAAAAATAAAATGAAAGCAACAACCAATGCCCAGATCGGGATTGCTATCTTTTCTGCATTTCTCGACTGAGCGGCGTTTTTACCGTATACTGGTTTCGACACGTTATAATCTCCTTTTCCTGTAGGTACGACAATATTTTAGCATATGACTGATTTGAATTAAACTTATATATGATTTGTAAAGTTACTCAATGAAATAGTTAGGGGAAATATGAATGAAGTTATTAAAGCATCTTATTCTTTTAGGTTTTACACTTGTGATTTTCATAGGCTCTTATTACTGTATTGATTTTTATATTAAGGATAATGTTAATCTCTACTTACATATGGATGTTAAATCAGAGATATCAGATGATTATCAGATTTTTTTCGCTACTTCTAATAATGGATGGAATGAGACCGACTCAATAGGCAAACCATACCCACAGCCCGGTATTTGGCAGAGTTTGGAGTTTAAGGTTCCTAAAGGGTTTGCCTTCATTAGAATAGATCCAGGGAATAAAGAAAGCTTGGTTTCCATTAAAAATGTTCACTTTTCTGGAATATCCGACGCCCAAGTAAACTTCAATACGCTAGATTATAAACTAAATCAATTGGAATTGAAAAATATAGATGAGAATAGTGGGCAGATTGATCTTCAGTCTACGGGAAATGATCCATCTATATTGTTCAATATGAGCTCACATATTGAACAATCTCAGCAAGGGAATGATTCGGGACCAAGCATAATTTCATTGATTATCAGTTTCATAGTCGCTGGATTTTGTTACTTCATAGGAAGATTTTCGAAAGAAACTTTTAATTTCGCCCACGATTTTTTGGGAAATAAGAATCTAATAATAAATTTAGCTAAGAATGACTTCAAAACTAAATATGCTTCCTCTTATTTAGGCGTTTTATGGGGATTTATTAATCCTCTTTTGACAATAGTTACTTATTGGTTTGTTTTCCAGGTTGGTCTAAGAAGTGGAGATGTAGGAAACATACCATTTATAATTTGGTTTATTGCTGGAATTATACCTTGGTTTTTCTTTTCAGATGCATTTTCAAGTGCAACTAATGCCTTTACTGAATATAATTATCTAGTAAAAAAAGTTGTGTTTAAAATTGAATTATTACCTTTAGTAAAGGTATTTTCTGCATTTTTTGTACATCTATTTTTCATTGCCTTTATACTTATCGTTTACGCAATATATGGATATTACCCAACCCTTTATAATGCTCAATTAATATATTATGTTTTTTGCCTGTTAATATTAGTGATATCACTTTCGTTTTTCACTTCGGCGGTTGTTCTTTTCTTCAAGGATTTGAATCAAATTATAGCCGTAATATTACAAATGGGATTTTGGTTTACTCCTATTGGATGGTCGGTAACAATGTTATCTGATTTTTGGGGACGAGTGTTTAAGTTAAACCCTATGTTTTATATTGTTCAGGGATTCAGGGATTCTTTAATAGACAATGTATTATTTTTTGATAGACCGTACCAAACAGCTTATTTCTGGTTTTTATGTTTTTTGATGTTAACCTTTGGTCTTAAGGTATTTAAGAAACTTAAACCGCATTTTTCTGATGTACTTTAGGAGTGATGAGATGGACGGGATAATTGATATAAAGAATATAGTGAAATCGTACAAACTATATGATAAACCGATGGATCGTTTTAAAGAAGCTATTCATCCTTTTAAAAAGAATTACCATAAAGAGTTTGTAGCCCTAAATGGGATTACTTTATCAGTAGAAAAAGGCGATGCAATTGGTATACTAGGCAAAAATGGTTCTGGCAAATCTACGCTCTTAAAATTAATTACTGGAGTGTTGACTCCTACCAGCGGTGAGATTGAAATAAATGGGAAGATCTCTGCTATATTAGAGTTGGGAGCAGGATTTAATCCGGAATATACAGGTAGGGAAAATATTTATTTAAATGGATTAATGATGGGATACACCAGAGAAAAAATGGATGAAAAAATCGGCGCTATAATTGATTTTGCAGATATTGGGGTTTTTATAGATCAAGCGGTTAAAGTCTATTCCAGCGGAATGTTTGCAAGACTAGCCTTTGCTGTTTCGATAAATGTAGAACCAGATATTTTAATAGTAGATGAAGCCTTGGCTGTAGGAGATGCAAGGTTTCAGACAAAGTGTATTGATAAAATGAAAGAATTAAAAAGCAAAGGGACGACTATATTATTTGTCTCACATGCTTCCGAACAAGTGAAACGGTTTTGTAATAAAGCGGTGTGGATTAAGAACGGAAGAATTGAGGCAGAAGGCGATTCTAGCGAAGTTGTTGATTTATATGAAGATTACATGAGATATAGTAATTTGGAAAATAGTGATGACGTTATTGAGCTGAAGGAGTCAGCGGAAGTATCACACGATGATTTTGTTATTCCAAGTAACCCAGACATTCTATCATTGATTACTAAGGTGAATATTAATAAAAATAAGTTCAAAACGTTTGATGAAGTTGAAGTTGAGGTTGAATATGAAGTTTATGAAAAGACAATTCCAGGCTTATTAGTAGGGGTTGCGCTCTATACTCCTGATAGAGAATATATATTTGGCCCGAATACCCATCTAGAAAAAGTTAAGATTCCTGATATTAGGGGTAGGCATAAAGTGAAATATGTAATACCAAGTTTGCCATTACTTGGTGGGACGTATCAACTAGATGTAGGTCTTTTCAATAATGAAGGAATAGTTTGTTTAGATTATAAGCAAGATGTAGTTAGTTTTAATATTACGAATAAATATTTCTCTGAAGGACTTGTTTATATCAATCATAAATGGGAAATATTAAATTGATTTTTCATATCTAGATTGGAGTGTTTAAGCATGGTTGTTCCATTTGATCAATATCAAAGATATAAAAATGCAGCTGATCTTATTAATTTAATACGTGAAGACAATAAGGCTTTCTCGATCTTAGAAGTTGGGGCTAATGAGCATAAAAACTTAGAAAAGTTCCTTGTAACTGACAAAATAACTTATTTAGATATCATAGTACCAGAAGAACTTAAAAGTGATCCTTCTTATATTGAAGGGGACGCAACAAATATGCCAATTGAGACTGATACGTTTGATTTAGTAATTGCCCTTGATGTATTTGAACACATAAGTCCCTTACTCAGGCAGAATTTTATTTCTGAGTTAATGAGAGTTTCTAAACATGGGTTTATTTTGGCAGCACCTTTCAATACTACTGGTGTGGAAAATGCAGAAATTCGAGCAAATAAATATTTTGAGACTATGTATGGATTTAATTATCAATGGCTTGAAGAGCATCGCCAAAATGGTCTACCCGAAGCAGGGCAACTTATAGATTTTCTTAATGAAAAACAATGGCCATATCTTCATTTTACCCATGGAAGAGTTGATATATGGGAGAAAATGATTAAAATTCATTTTTTGGCAACTGGTAGATCGTCATTATACTCTTATAGAGAATCTATTGATGATTATTATAATACTAATATATATCAAAACGACTTTAACGGGCCCTGCTACAGAAATTTTTTCTTTGTATCTGAAAATCTCAATATGATTAAAAAAACAATGAAAATGATTGATACTAAAAATGAGAATCCAGTTAGTGTAAATGTACTTGAAAATCTGGATAATCTTGAAAAAGATTTGATTAATTTAAGTGTTTATGACCTAACACATAAAGAATTAATATCTAAAAATTTTGAATTAAAACAAAAGGACGAATTGATTGAAAAAGTCTTATATGATGTGAAACAAAAAGATGAATTGATTGAAAAATTTACAAATGAAATGCAAAATAAAGAGGAACTATTACGAAGAAAAAATGCAATAAATGAAGAATTAAATGATCTTATAACAATGAAAGAACAAGATTACAAACGTTTGGAATCAGAAAAACAGTTAGTATCTACAGAAAATCTCTCTCTCTTAGAACAAGTAGAGATTTTGCATACTGAAGTGAATCTGTTGAAGGAAGAAAATTCTCATAAAGATAATTACGTTCAACAGTTAGAACTTATATCTCAGCAGCTTAGAATAAAAAATAGAATCAAAAAGATAGTGCCGAAGAAGTTGAGAAGTAAAATTAAGTTTGGACAAACTGTATTTAAGAAATTAAAAGACAACCCGTCTTTAGCAAAGAAAGGAATTAATGAACTACGGAGGAATGGATTTAATTCCCTGAATAGTAAAATGCATTCTGCTGTCACGGTTAGTGAGTTAACATCAGATTATGCATACCAAGATATTAATCTTGAGGAAATTGAAGAGCTTAAGATAGAAATAGAAAAGTTTACTTACCGTCCTTTAATATCAATAATTATTCCAGTTTATAATGTTGAACCAAAGTGGTTGGAAATTGCAATTAACTCAGTAAAAGAGCAATTGTATTCATTCTGGGAGATCTGCATCGTAGATGATAGCTCTGATAATATTAATACAATCAAATATTTAGAAGGTATTGATGATCCGAGAATTAAAATTAAGACTTTGAAAATAAACTCGGGGATATCAAGTGCTTCTAATGAAGCTGTCTCATTAGCAGAAGGCGAGTATATTGCGTTATTGGATAATGATGACGAAATCACAAGGGACGCGTTATATCAAGTCGTCAAATCCCTTAATCAAGAAAAATCAGATATCTTATATTCTGATGAAGATAAAGTCGATGAGTATGGTAAGAAAAAGTGTCCTCTTCATAAACCAGACTGGTCTCCTGATTTATTACGGTCACAAATGTATATTGGTCATTTTTTGGTCTTCAAAAGGGAACTGTTCCACGAAGTGGGTGGGTTTAGAACTGAGTTCAACGGTAGCCAGGACTATGATCTCGTTCTAAGGATGAGTGAGAGATCATCGAAAATTCATCATATTCCCAAAGTTCTTTATTCATGGAGGGAATTAGAGACTTCTACAGCTTTGAACCCATATTCTAAACCTTATGCGCATACTGCGGGACTTGCTGCTTTAAACGAACACTTAGTGAGGGTTTTTGGTGAAGGTAACGCTTATGCTACTGAAGATGAGCATTTATTTGTTTATGATAGTAGATATAAAATCAAAACAATAAAGGCTAGTATCATTATTCCTACAAAAGATAAAATTGAACTATTGGAACCTTGTGTTTCAAGCATTATTCAAAAAACAAAGTATCCAGATTACGAAATTATTATTGTTAATAACAATTCAGTCGAACAAGAAACATTAGATTGGTTTAAACAACAAAATGATAAAAATGTAAAGATTATTGATGCTAATTATGATTTTAATTGGTCGAAACTAAATAATCATGGAATAAAGGAAGCGAGTGGCGAAGTATTTATATTTTTAAATAATGATACGGTAGTTATTAAAGAAGACTGGTTACAGCGATTAGTTGAGAAGGCTCAACGTGATGATGTTGGAACTGTTGGAGGCTTACTCCTATATGAAGATAAAACAATTCAACATGCTGGAGTTGTAATTGGTTTAGGAGGATGGGCCGATCATATCTTTAAAAGTATGGCGCCAAATCATTTTGGTTCTCCGTTTATATCGCCCATGGTCACTAGAAATGTAATTGCTTCTACTGGGGCATGTCTCGCGATATCAAAGAAGACTTTAGATAAAATCGGATTATTTAATGAAGACTTCATCATATGCGGTAGCGATGTTGAAATCTCATTACGTGCACTCCAACATAATTTAGTCAATATTTATGATCCACACGTAAGGCTATATCACTTAGAATCGAAATCAAGATCTTCTTATATACCACCAATTGATTTTGAATTATCAGCATTATTCTATGGACCGTATTTGAAGAGTGGGGATCCTTACTTTAATAAGAACTTAAGCTTGAATAGTCTTGTACCAAAATTATCTCAAGGAGAATGATGACAATGTCTAGGTTAATTGAACATATTCTTAGAAAGGCGAAAAATAATAAGGTGATCAAAAAAGCATATCAATCCACTGTGAACTCTTATTTGAATTCCCACATTGGTGAAATTACGCCCTTTAACCCGCGAAGTACTTCATTTGAAAAAAGACGGATAAATTTACTCGTACCTTCGATTAATCAAGAACATTTATTTGGTGGCATATCAACTGCCATCAATTTTTTTGACCAGTTGTATAAATATGAACAAGACTCTTTTAGACGGATTATTACTACTGATGCAGCGCCAAATAGTGAGGACTTACTGAAATTTTCAGGGTATACTCACGTTTCTAGTGAAAATGATGTGGATGGCAACTCTCAGATAGTTTCTTTCAATGATAGATATAATAAAACAATACCCGTTGGGAAAGAAGATATATTTATCGCCACTTCTTGGTGGACAGCATATTTTGCTCAAAGAATAGTGAAATGGCAAGCGGAGTTTTACAATCAAAAACCGAAGCGAATAATTTACTTCATTCAGGATTTTGAGCCTGGATTCTATTCTTGGTCAAGTCAATACTCTCTTGCTCTAAGTACTTATTTATATAAGGGAGAGCAAATTGCGGTATTTAACTCTAGTTTGCTGAAAAATTTTTTCAACAATCATGGTTACAAATTTACAGAGGAATACTATTTTGAACCTAAACTTAATTCATCGTTAAAAAAACATTTGATATCATTTGATAAGATGGAAAAGAAAAAGAAAATACTGATATATGGCAGGCCTTCAGTGGCCAGAAATGCTTTCGCTTTAATTGTGGAATCGTTAAGAATCTGGGTTTGGACCCAGCCTAATGCGGATCAGTGGGAAGTGATTTCAGCAGGTGAGCATCATAGTGATGTGGAAATCGGAAATGGAGTTGTAATAAAATCTAAAGGTAAAATGTCTCTTGAAGACTACGCCAATGAATTAAAGGAGAGTGCATTAGGTGTGTCTTTAATGATTTCCCCTCATCCTAGTTATCCTCCATTAGAAATGGCACACTTTGGAATACTAGTCTTAACAAACAACTATGAGAATAAGAATCTTTCAGAATTACATCATAATATATATTCCCTTGATAATATAAGTCCAGATTCAATCGCTGCACAACTTACTAAGCTGTGTACTGAGTTTGAGGGGAATAAAAAGGCTGGGGATAAAGAAAGTATGGCGGATTATCTGAGTGAAGGAGAGCAATTCTTATTTATACAGGAATTATCAGAAAAGTTGAAATGAATTTGAGTGAATGCCAAATCCTTTAAAAATATTCGAAAATAAGATGAAGTGGGGATTTTTTTCGATGAAATTATTTTTTCATAATAAAGTACTTAATACTCAGAAGGTACTTTTTGCGTTTTTTATTCTGATTTCTGCAATATATTTTTCAAACGTTATATTTGAAAATAAGGATTTTTTCACGAAGATTAATCAAGATAAGGCCATGATTATTAGTCAAGAAAAAACGGATGATATCATTGGGGAAATACAAGATGAAATGACGATCACGCAGAAATTCGAGGTGAATGGTCAGGCCAATTTAGAAATCAAGATACCATTTGGGACTTTTAAAAGAGCCAATACCGGAGAACTATACTTTGATTTAAAGGAAAATGGCCAGGTAATAGAGCATAAGATTTTTGACGTTTCCCAACTTCCGGATAGTCAGGATATTTCCATAGAAATACCGAATAGTGATAATGATTCCAAAAAGAGATTGTTAGAATTTGAGATTAAAAGTAAAGGCTTATCTGGGGGGAATTCTGTAACATTATGGAGAAGCAATAATCAATTAGGGGAATTCTTTATTAATGATCAGATTCAAGATGGAAGTATTTATTTTAAGTTATTTGCTAGTAATACAACGGCTGCGTTAACTAACGGAACATTTTACTTATTATTAATTTCTTTTTTATTGCTATTTGTTGTTGTTACTTTACTTATATTTAAATTTAGAGGGAATGTTCAAAAGATATTTGTAATTCTTTCATTATCAATAGGATTATTTTTTGTTGTTATTTTTCCACCCTTTGAACATTTGGACGAGTTGGATCATTTCTATAGAGCGTATGAAGTTTCAGAAGGGAAATTCATTAATCAAACGGTTAACGGAGAACTTGGAAATTATATACCTACGAGCTTAATCTCAACTGTTAATAAAGTGAGGTATGTCCATTATACTGGGTATCAATATAATGTTGTGAAAGATACATTTTCTATGGAATTGAATCCTCAAGAGCGAGTTTTTCATAGGAATTATGCATCTATATATTCACCAGTTCTTTATATACCTCAGGCATTGGGCGTTCTCTTAGGGAGAATCTTTAATTCACCTCCAATAATGATGCTTTATTTAGGTAGATTATTTAACTTTCTTGCTTATGTTATAACTGTTTTTTTCTCGTTAAAAATATTACCATTTAAGAAAAATCTGCTTCTTGTAATAGCTCTATTGCCCATGACTCTTATTCAAGCAACATCACTTTCGGCAGATGCTCTTATGATTGGATCCTCATTTTTGTTTATCTCAGTTGTTCTTAACTTAGGGTACAATAAAAAAATACTTGAAATAAACACTAAGGATTTTTGGATATTAACTACAGTGGGTATGTATATGTCGATTTCAAAACCAGTTTACCTTCCCTTGTTGCTTTTGATATTTGCTATACCTTATCAAAAATTTGGGGATAAAATTAAATATACAAAAAAAATTCTTATTATATTGGTAAGCTCTCTGCTGCCAATGTTGATTTGGAATTTGCTTAATTTAAAAAATTTAGCGGTCCCTGACGTTCGTGGAGATACAGGAATTTCCCCAAGTAACCAAGTGCATTATGTATTAACTCACCCTTTCCGCTATATTAAGACTATGTTTGATACCTTAATAAGTCTAGGTGATTCGCAGTTTATGGGCATGCTTGGAAAGGCAGTTACAAATTATGGATATTCACTTTCTTCTTCTTTAGTTTTTGGTTTTATTTTTTTATTACTTTTCACCGCTATACTTAAGAGTAGTGATTATGAAAGAGACTCTTTAACTATAAATGTTAAGGGAAAACTCATTTTTGTTGTAATCATAGTAGGTGTTATTATCTTAACTTATACAGCTCTATATACGGGCTACACTACTGTAGGCAACAATCTTATTCTTGGTATTCAAGGCAGGTATTTCATTCCTGTTTCTCCTCTACTATTTCTTATAATCTCATCGAATAATATTGTAATTAAAGATAAAAAGATTGATATATATGTGATTTTATCTTTGTGTTTATTATTGTTTATAGTATTGCTGAATTATATCCTTAAAATCAATGGAGCAATCCCTTTTTAAAAAGTTAAGAATCAGACTAATGTTTTTGCAATTGCTTTGTTGTTAAGCTATGACATATTTGTATTGATTATTTGAGCTTTTCTAAATCTCATTGAAAGGATAGTGAATTAATGAAAGTACTTGGGATCATCCCATGTTTCAATGAAGAGGAAAATATTGAAGCGTTAATTAATGAGTTATCTGGTTATTCAGATATTTTAGATTTTGTTATTATCAATGATTATTCAACTGATTTGACTTCTGTTATATGTGAAAAAAATAATGCTAATGTAATAAATTTACCGTGCAATCTAGGTATTGGAGGTGCTGTTCAGACAGGGTATATCTATGCCAAAAAGAATAATTATGATATTGCTATACAGATTGATGGTGATGGGCAACATAATCCGGCATATATCAAAAACTTAATAGAACCCATAGTAAAAGATGGATTTGATTTTGTAATCGGTTCAAGATTTATTGAAAAAGAAGGGTTTCAATCATCGATTACTAGGAGAATTGGTATAGTTTATTTCTCGGGTTTATTGAAGTTGTTGGCCAAACGCAATGTAAGTGACCCAACTTCAGGATTTAGAGCATGTAACAAAAAAGTAATTGATTTTTTCGCAAACAATTATCCAACAGATTATCCTGAACCAGAATCTATTATGGCTCTTAGCAGAAATGGATACAGAATAGCAGAAATACCTGTTCAAATGAGGGAACGTAGTGGTGGAACTTCATCAATTAAGTCGTTAAAATCAATTTATTATATGATTAAAGTTACTCTTGCTATTATTATTGACTTTACAAGAAAACATCAAGTTACTTAAGGATGGGGTTATATTGTTCCCTTTAAAATTACAAATTTCTCTTATTTTCTTATGTTTGATTTTACTGTTTTTTTTAATTAATATGATTAAAAAGTATGAATTACAATTAAGATACGCACTTTTATGGATTTTGGTCGTTATTGTTATGTTAGTGATTTCTCTAGTGCCTCAAATCGCATTTTATTTTACGAATATATTTGGTTTCCAAGCACCTTCAAATTTTGTGTTTTTAGTGGGTATACTTTCTGGATTGGTGATTATATTCGGGCTAACCGTGTCTATTTCAAATTCATCTATAAAAGTACGTCAAATGTCCCAAGAAATTGGTTTATTAAAACAACAAATAAACAACTTGGAAGTCAAAATTAATAACTTAAATGAAGAAATTACAACGGAGAGAAGAATGGTGAGAGGTGAATAGGAAAAGACTTTTATATGTTGTTTTGGGAACAGTAGTCTCTCTGATACTCTTAGTATATGTTGAAAATAATTTTAGTAATGTGAATTACTATTATTTTATTATCGGAATTCTTGTGTACTCTTTAGTGCTCTTACTGAGGTCTTTTAAATTAAATAAAATTATGAGAGTATATACGAATATTAGTTTTAAGGAAACTGTATCATTAACCGCGTCTAGTCAACTAATGGGGGCTTTTATCCCAGGGCGAGCCGGAGAAATCCTTGTATCAGCTTATCTGAAACTTAAGTACACAGTGGATATATCGAAGGTTCTACCCATTTTATTTCTCGATAAAATTATAGAATTACTCTGTGTCTTGTTATACTCATTATTTGCAGTTTTTGTAATTAGTGAAGGCCTACTTTCCTTTTTGAATGATAGTATAAAAGGAATTCAAGATAATTATCTACTGATATCTATTGTAATAGTATTTGTATTCTTGTTGTTATTAATAATGTATAAGATTCTTGGACCCAAATTAAAGAATGTACTATCAAATATAAAACAGAGTTTGTTAATCCCGATAAAGAACCCTAAGTTAGGTATTATTATTATTGCAACATCTTTATTAACTATTATATCTGAGTATTTTTATTTATATTTTATTTTCCATGCATTCAATATTGAAATTACAATAGCAAAAGTTATTCTTGTACACTCTTTAGGGATGATTGTCGGTGTATTAAGTATGATACCGGGGGGCCAAGGTAGTACGGAAGTTACGATGCTGGCGGTATTACATTTTTGGGGTTACACAACACTCACTGTGATCTCTCCAATCTTAGCAAGTAAGTTTTTAACTTATTTTATATTGGCATTGTACGGGCTACCCTTATTACCGTATAGTGTGTCAGTACTAAAAGAAAGGAAAAAACGTTCTAGAAAGAAGATGAGTAATGAATAAGTTGGTATCTATTATTATAGTCAATTTCAACGGAGCGGAATATATTGTAGATTGTCTAGAGTCTTTGATTAATCAGACGTATGAGAATTTCGAAGTTATTGTATTAGATAATAACTCTGCTGACAATTCAGTAGAATTGATAAAAAAATATCCCTTTGTAAAACTGATAGAATCAACTGAAAATCTGGGATTTGCAAAGGGGAATAATGAAGCAATTAATCATTCTAAGGGCGAATATATTGCTCTACTGAATAATGATGCTAGAGCTGACTCAGAATGGTTAGAAAAGTTAGTAAATGAACTTGAACGAAATACTGAACTTGGAAGCTGTGGTTGTAAAATTATTTCTCACTATGATCCAGATGTCATGGATTCTGCTGGCCTACTTGTAAATGCAAGCGGTATGTCACGAGGTAGGGGGAGAAATGAGAATGTACTAAAATATAATGTTTCTGAACCCATTCTTATACCTAGTGGATGTGCTGCTATGTATAGAAGAAAGGCTCTTGATGAAGTAGGGTTATTTGATGAGGATTTTTTCTGTTACTGTGAAGATACAGATTTAGGATTTCGTCTCCAAATTGCTGGCTGGAAATGTTTATATGTAGGGGATGCAATTGTATATCATAGATACTCTGCGTCATCTGGAAAGTACTCTCTTTTTAAAACCTATTTGGTTGAACGTAATCATTATTGGTTTGTTATGAAGAATTACCCTCTATATTTGGTATTACTAAATCCCATTTATACAATAAGACTGTATCTATTTCAGTTGTATAATATGTATAAGGAGAAGGGGGCGACTAATGAGTTAATGAATAACTCCTCAAAAAAGGAGTTGTTTCTAACTTTATTAAAAGCACACAGGGATGTATGGGGAAAACTCTTTATAATGATGAAAAAGAGATCGGATATAAATAAAATAAAAAAAGTCGATAATAAACAAATTAAAGAGTGGATTAAACAGTATGGAATTTCATTTTCGGATTTGTTTAAGTCCTAAAAGTTGGAGGTCACCTAATGAAAGGCATCATTTTAGCAGGAGGTACAGGCTCACGCCTTTACCCTTTAACCAAAGTAACAAACAAGCATCTTCTTCCCGTGGGCAAATACCCAATGATTTTTCATTCGGTTTATAAATTAAAGCAAGCTGATGTAACAGACATACTAATCGTTACTGGTAAAGAACATATGGGTGATGTAGTGAATTTATTAGGCAGTGGCCATGAAATGGGTGTTTGCTTTACTTACAAAGTACAAGATGAAGCAGGTGGAATTGCGCAGGCATTGGACTTGGCAGAGCAATTTGTCGGAGATGATCAAATGATCGTTATCCTTGGCGATAATGTATTTGCTGACGATATTGCTCCGTATGTGCGTAATTTCCGTGAACAAAGGACAGGTGCGAAGATTTTAATACAAGAAGTTTCTGATCCTAAGCGTTTTGGTGTACCTGAACTAGATGGAAATCAAATCATTTCTATTGTAGAGAAACCAGTTATGCCTAAATCAAACTATGCAGTAACAGGCATTTATATGTTCGATAGTGAAGTGTTTAATATTATCAAAACGATTACTCCTTCTGCACGTGGAGAATTAGAGATTACAGACGTTAACAATGCATATATCAAACGTGGAGAATTGACATTTGATATTCTACAGGGCTGGTGGACGGATGCAGGTACACATGCCTCATTAGCTAAAGCACATAACTTGGCTCAAGACCTTCTCTTTGGTGAAGAATTCGGAAAACTGAAACTTTAGATGTGAAGGAGCTTTGCAATATGAAAGTTACACCTCTACAACTACAAGGCGCTAGTATACTAGAACCTGTAGTTCATGGCGACAACCGGGGTTTTTTTATGGAAAGCTACAACGAAGAGATAATGCATAAACTCGGTATAACTTACAATTTCGTTCAAGACAATCAATCCCTCTCCGCAGAGGTTGGGGTGTTACGTGGGCTGCACTACCAGTTGACCCCTAAAGCGCAAACAAAGTTAATCCGCGTCTTATCCGGTGTGATTTACGATGTTATCGTAGATATCCGTCGTAATTCCCCTACATTTGGTCAATGGGTCGGAGTAATTCTTAGCGAATATAATAAACGTCAACTACTGGTGCCTATAGGCTTCGCACATGGTTTCTGTACGTTGGTACCTAACACCCAAGTATTATATAAGGTGGACGAATATTATTCCCCTGAAAATGATCGCGGCATATTATGGAATGATCCAGCCTTAGGTATTGATTGGCCGATTTCTAGTCCGGTATTGTCGGATAAGGATCAACGTCATCCATTACTGAAAGATGCGGAAATAAACTTTGATTAAAAGTGGAAAGCAAAAACTTAAATATAATCTCAAGAACAAAAGGTGGGCTATAAATGAAACTGCTAGTTACCGGCGGAGCTGGGTTTATCGGCAGCAACTTTGTGCTGTATATGCTGCAACAACACCCTGATTACGAAATCGTTAATGTAGATGCGTTGACGTATGCAGGCAATCTAGAGAATCTGAAAGCAATTGAGAACCATCCTAATTACACTTTTGTAAAGGCTGATATTACTGATGTTACTGCGATGGATGAACTGATTAGCCAGGGTGTCGATGTCGTTGTTAATTTCGCGGCTGAATCGCATGTGGATCGGAGTATTTTAGAGCCGGAAGTGTTTGTGAAGACGAACGTACTTGGAACACAAGTGCTTTTGGATGCGGCGAAAAAATACAGTATCACTAAATTTGTTCAAGTATCTACGGATGAGGTATATGGATCACTGGGAGCGACTGGATTATTCACCGAAGAAACTCCTTTAGCTCCTAATAGTCCATACTCAGCAAGTAAAGCAGGCGGAGACTTACTAGTACGTGCATATCACGAAACGTTTGGACTGCCAGTGAATATTACCCGCTGCTCAAACAATTATGGCCCGTACCAATTCCCGGAAAAGCTTATTCCGCTGATGATTTCCCGTGCACTTGCTGATCAAGCGTTGCCTGTTTATGGCGATGGAATGAATATCCGCGATTGGTTGTATGTTGAGGATCATTGCAGCGCGATTGATCTGGTTATTCACAAGGGTGTGAACGGCGAAGTCTACAACATTGGTGGTAATAATGAACGTACGAATGTGCATATTGTAAACACGGTGTTGCAGGAACTAGGCAAGCCCGATTCTTTGATTACTTATGTCCAAGACCGTCCAGGTCATGATCGCCGTTATGGTATCGATCCAACTAAGATTATGAATGAACTGGGATGGAAGCCGAAACATACGTTTGAAACAGGTATTAAAGAAACTATACAATGGTATCTCAATAACCGCGAGTGGTGGACCCGTATTCAATCTGGGGAATACCAAAAATATGCTGAACAGCAATATGGTGATCGTTTAGGCGACTCATTGTAATTTTGATACGGAGGTAAACTAGCTATGAAGGTACTTGTTACAGGTGCGGCCGGACAACTAGGTCAGGACGTAGTTTTACTGCTCCAGCATCAAGGTCACGAAGTGTTGGCTTGCGATCGTCAGGAGATGGATATTACTGATCTGGATCAGTGTATCCAAGTTATTGGCGGGTTTGGACCGGATGCGGTTATTCACTGTGCTGCTCATACGGCAGTAGATGCGGCAGAAAGTGATATTGATGCAGCTTATTTAATTAATGCTACGGGCAGCCGAAATGTAGCGCTAGCTTCTGAAAAAACTGGGGCTAAGCTGGTGTATATTAGCACGGATTATGTGTTTGATGGTATGGGAGCACAGCCTTACCATGAATATGATAATACAGACCCTAAGAGTATATACGGCAAATCGAAACGTGCGGGTGAGGTACTCGTTCAATCCCTCACCTCTAAGTATTTCATCGTACGAACATCATGGGTGTACGGCAAATACGGGAATAACTTTGTCAAAACAATGCTAAAGCTTGGTCAAGAAAAGCCAATGCTTCAAGTTGTTGATGACCAAAAAGGTTCGCCTACTTATACAGTCGATTTAGCTCGATTCTTGCTTGAGCTTGTTCAAACTGAGAAGTATGGTGTATACCATGCGTCAAATAGCGACTCTTGTACCTGGTTTGAATTTACACAGGCGATCTTTGCTGAGGCTGAGGATATTTTGGGTTTTAAATTCACTGCTGCGCTTGAACCGTGTGCCACGGAACAGTTTCCAAGACCTGCACCACGTCCTCGGAATTCGGTGATGGAGCATCTGTCCATACGTACGAATGGTTTTGAGGACATTCGACCTTGGCGTGAAGGCTTGAGAGATTTCCTCTTAGAGTTAAAAGAATAGAACAATACCAATTGAAACTCCCATATCGTTTATACCGATGCGGGAGTTTTTTGTGTTCTTTCGTTATAATAAGAAGGAAGTAGGTAGTTAATAAGAAATTACAAAGTCGAGGATACTCATGAATAACAAAACAGTTAGTGTACATATCGTCACCTACAACAGTGCGGATGATATTATAGATTGCTTAGAGGCAGTAATGGCACAGGATTATCCTATTGAGAAAATTGTTGTTGTGGACAATGCGTCTTCGGACGATTGTGCAGAGAAAGTGAACACTTTCTTTAACATGGTCGATACTATCAATTCACAAGCTAACAAGGAAGCGCCCACGAGCCTTCTACTTATCCAAAATCAAAAAAACACAGGCTTCGCCCCAGCTCATAACCAAGCTGTAGCTGCTACAGAAACAGATTACATACTAGTCCTTAATCCGGATTTGACGCTCGCTCCAGACTATATCTCCAGACTAATCACACAGATGGAGAATAATCCACAGATCGGCAGCGCCACAGGTATGCTTTTGCTAAAGGCTGATCACGGATCAGTGGATAGCACTGGTCTTCAGATGAACAAGGCACGTCGTGCGTTTGACCGTGGTGCGGGGGAGCCAGCAGAACTATGGAAACAGTCGGGTACAGTATTTGGTGTATCTGGGGCGGCGGCGATGTATTCTCGACGGATGATTGAAGACGTTAGTGTTGATGGGGAGTTTTTTGATGCAGATTTTTTTGCATATAAGGAAGATGTGGATGTGGCTTGGAGAGCACAGCTATTTGGCTGGCAGGGGTATTATGATGCTGAGGCAATTGGGTATCATGAACGTGGGTGGAAAACGTCTGGCCGTAGTACCAAACCAATGTTCATCCGGCGAATATCTTACATTAATCGCTACAAAATGATCTACAAGAATGAATCGGCTCGAACTATGCTGAAGACAATTTTGATTTCCCTTCCCTATGAAATTGCCGCGCATGGTTATATGCTTCTGAGAGAGCCAAAGTTAATCGTAGTGTGGAAATCCTTTTTCACTCAGCTCCCAGCGTTAAAAAAGAAACGAAAATATATACAGACCATCGTAAAAGAGCGAAAGAACACGTAAATCAAACAGTATCTGGAAAAACCTCCCTGAAAGGTCATCTCATCTCAGGGAGGTTTTATGTTATAATAATTGTCGGTAGATTACTATATTTGTCAGGAGCGTTACGCAGTGAATGTAGATGTAAGCATACTTATTGTCAATTACAACACGTGTCGCCTGACGATGGACTGTATCAGGTCGGTATATGACTCAGAAACGAACTATTCCTATGAGATTATTTTGATAGACAACAATTCCCATGATGATTCGGTAGAGATGATTGGTAGAGAGTTTCCAAGTGTCATGTTGATCGCAAATAACGACAATGTCGGTTTTGCCCGTGCAAATAATCAGGGGATGGAAGCTTCATCCGGACGGTATGTACTATTGCTCAATTCAGATACGGTGGTACGCAGGGATACGCTGGAGACGATGATCTCCTTTATGGATGGTCGTCCCGATGTTGGGGCGTCAGGATGTAAGATTATATTGCCAGATGGGTCGCTGGATAAAGCGTGTAAGCGAGGATTTCCTACACCGTCAGCTTCCTTCTATTATGCTTTTGGTTTCAGTAAGTTGTTTCCGGATCGACCGAAGTTTAACGGTTACCAGTTAGGTTATCTGGACCCTGATCTTGATTACCCGATAGATTGTCTGGTGGGTGCGTTTATGCTGCTGCGGCGGGAGATGATTGATCAGGTAGGCGGCTTAGATGAAGAGTTTTTTATGTACGGTGAGGATTTAGACTGGTGCTATCGTATTAAAGAAGCTGGTTGGGAGATTTATTATTATCCGAAGACCTCCATCGTACATCTCAAAGGCGGCAGTGCCAGACGTAGACCGTTTAAGATCGTCTATGAATTTCACCGGGCAATGATATTATTTCACCGTAAGCATTATAGCAGGAAGTACAACAGTATTATAAATGGAACAGTATATGCTGGTGTTGGTGTGAAGTTTGCCCTGTCCCTCTTGCGGAATGCCCTAATCTTTCCTAAAGCAGTTCCATCACCTGCACAGAGTCTTAGCTCTGCTACGGAAACAGGCGCTCGTAACGATAAGAATACTGAGGTGAGATTATGATTCGGCGGAATCAGAAATTTTTGACACAGCTCTATATGGTTGCTGACTTTCTTGTCATCCAACTGTCCTTTTTAGCGGCTTGGTGGATCAAGTTCAAGAGCGGATGGATGGAATCTTATAACACGCTGCCTGTAGAGTCTTACGCTTATTGGAGTATGATTTATGGCGTAGTAGCTGTCTTAATCGGTATCCTTTTATCGCTTTATTTGCCTAAGCGTAAGAAACGTTTTGTCGATGAGTTTATTAAGATTTTTCAAGTGCATATCATGAGCATCTTCATCCTGCTCGGTCTAATGTTTTTCGTGAAAGAAATTGATATCTCCCGTACATATCTGGCTATTTATATGGGATTTAATGTTCTTTCCATTATGCTTTACCGTTATGTGTTGAAGAAGATGCTTAAATCTTTTCGAGAAAAGGGCTTCAACCGCCAATTCGTGCTTATCATCGGCGCTGGTACACTCGGCAAAAGATTCTACAACAATTTGGAACAATATCCTGAGCTTGGATATGAAGCCATTGGCTTTTTAGACGATTACCATACTTGGGATGGGATTGAGGAGCAACGGTATAAACCGATCCTGGGAACGGTCGATCAGTTATCCGGAATGCTGGAGATGCTGCCTGTGGACGAGGTTATTCTTGCTTTGCCGCTCGATGCGCATTCTAAATATCCTTCGATTATTGCGGCCTGTGAAAAAGCAGGGGTACGCACATTGATTATTCCGGATTTCTTTGATTATTTACCGGCGCGTCCTTACTTTGATAACTTTGCAGGTATGCCAATGATTAATGTTCGTGATATTCCACTGGATATGACGGGGAATAAGATGGCAAAACGTTTGTTTGATATCGTGTTCTCTCTATTCGCTATTATTATGATATCTCCCGTGATGCTGATCGTAGCTCTCGGCGTACGTCTTACCTCACCGGGACCGATCATATTCCGGCAGGAACGGGTGGGACTTAATCGGCGTAATTTTATGATGTATAAGTTTCGTTCAATGAAGCTGCAGCAGGACGGGGAAGAGGATACAGGTTGGAGTACGCGGGAAGATCCTCGTAGAACTCGATTTGGAACCTTTATCCGTAAGACAAGTCTGGATGAGCTTCCGCAATTTTTTAATGTATTACTCGGTCATATGAGTGTAGTTGGCCCACGGCCAGAACGACCATTTTATGTAGAACAATTCCGTGATGAAATTCCGAAGTATATGGTGAAGCACCATGTGCGTCCAGGAATTACGGGCTGGGCACAGAGCAATGGGCTGCGCGGGGACACTTCAATTGAGGAACGGATTAAGCACGATATTTTCTATATCGAGAACTGGTCCTTACTGTTCGATATTCGAATTATTTTCAAAACGATTCGCAACGGCTTCGTTAACAAAAACGCATATTGAGACCTGCACTTATTTAGATTTGTGAAATTTTAATAATACCCCGTTTTGCCACTGGCAGAGCGGGGTATTAATTTTCTAATCTAAACTTTGCAAAGGAAACTCACAACTATGAATAAGAAAAAGATTATTGCAACCGTAGTAATGATTGTCGCACTAATAATAATTCTTGTAATAACGTTGAACAAAGAGGAAGAGCAACAACCCGCGAGCGGTTTTGAAACGCACAGAATCGTTGCACATGCCATGGGGGGAATTAACGGCTACACGTATACCAATGCTTGGGAGGCCTTTGTCGCTAACTATGAACGGGGAACTCGCGTATTTGAAGTTGATTTTTTGTTATCGAAGGATGATAAGTTGGTTGCTCGGCATGAATGGACAGGTAATATGAGCAAGCTTTTAGGTCAGTTGGAGGTTCTCCCTGCTAATAAACAGGGTGTGGCACTAGATTACGAGGAATTTATGGACAGCCCCATCCTGAATATATACTCTCCGCTTGATATTGAGAAGGTGCTTGATCTAATGCAGAATTATCCAGATGCTTATATCGTTACGGATACCAAAGAAATCCAACCGGAACTTATAGAGAAGCAATTTACATTGCTGACCGAAGCGGCGCAGCGTCGGGATCCAGCGTTGTTGGAGCGGATAGTTCCACAGATCTACAATCAGCCGATGCTTGATGAGATCAATAAGGTGTATTCTTTTCCAGAAGTGCTTTACACCCTGTACCAATCTAAGGATACGGATGAACAAGTTATTGAGTTTGTTAAAAAAACAGGTGTGGATATTACGATGCCAGTTAGCCGGGCCACCAAGAGTTTTGTCAAACAGTTAAAAAATATCGGAGCTCGTGTATACGTTCATACAGTGGATGAAGAGGATGAGATTAGAGAGCTATCTCGTATGGGTGTAGACGGATTTTATAGTGATTTTGTGCCTGAAAATGATTTGAATAACCTCAGAAGTATACGTTGAAATCTATCTCCACTCATTACAACTAATATATCCCCGTAAAGTGGTGCTTTCCTCAGATGCGTATTCAGGTACTTTGCGGGGACCTCAAATTTACATGCGAAAAAATGTTCGTATTTTTGTTCGCTTTAAATTGACACACCTCCTGTGCTGGCATAGACTAGATCTATATCTTTTGCGGCGGCAGGAGTGTTTTGTCTTGCCCAAATGACAATTAAGGATGATTCCCATGAAATCAGTACAGCAAATGATCAAACCTTGGCGGCATGTGTTTAAGTTGGACCCAGATCGTATGATTTCAGATGAGGATTTGGAAGCCGTTTGCTTGTCCGGCACGGATGCCATATTGATAGGAGGCTCTACAGGAGTTACTTATGAGAATACAGTAGATCTCTTATCAAGAGTAAGACGTTTTGAGCTGCCCTGTGCACTTGAGGTATCCGAACTTGAAGCTGCTGTACCCGGATTTGATCTTTATATGATTCCTATGGTGCTAAATACACCTGATCCAGCTTGGATTGTAGGCCATCATCGTCGAGCTATAGAGCGTTATGGATTTATGATCCCATGGGATCAGCTGCTAACGGAAGGTTACGTCGTTTTGAACAGTGATTCTTCAGTTGCGCGGATTACAGGGGCCGAGACAACCATTAATGCTGAAGAGGCGGCTGCATATGCCCAGGTTGCGGACAAGCTGATGTCACTGCCAATAGTCTATCTTGAATATAGTGGTAGATTTGGGGATATGGAGACAGTACGTATAGTGCGTGAGATGGTGGAGCAAGCCCAACTATTTTATGGAGGCGGCATTACTTGTGAGGCAGAGGCCGAGCAGGCAGCAGCTCTATGTGATACAGTAGTTGTCGGCAATATTATTTATCGGGATGTAGAGCAGGCAATTCGTACGGTATTAGCTGTCAAAAAGACGGTACAAGAGCAGTTCGAGTAGCGATTAGCTTATGGACTACTTATGATTTGTAATTTTATTTTTAGAAAGGAGCATGTTACACATGCAACTTATTAACATACAAGACGCGGTCAGCCGATTGAATCCTCCACAAAGGCAGGCTGTCGAAACTACTGAAGGACCCCTTTTGATTATGGCTGGTGCGGGCAGTGGGAAGACGAGAGTGCTGACTCACAGAATTGCCTGGCTGATTGCTAATCGAAAGGCGCCGCCTTGGGCGATTTTGGCGATTACATTTACGAATAAAGCTGCGAGGGAAATGCAGGAACGTGTATCTAAGCTCGTTGGACCTGAGGGAAGAGATATTTGGGTATCCACCTTTCACTCCATGTGTGTTCGGATCTTGCGGAAGGATATTGAGCGCATTGGATTTACTTCCAACTTCTCGATTCTGGACTCTACAGACCAGTTATCAGTCATTCGTAATTGCATGAAGGAACTGAATATTGATACGAAAAAATTCGAACCGAAAGCTGTACAAGCAATAATTAGCGCATCTAAGAATGAACTGATTACTCCGGCGCAGTATGAGCAAAAAGTCGGTGATTATTTCGAAGGTTTAGTTGCCAAGGTTTATAAAATGTACCAACGGCGTTTGAGAAGCAATAACTCGCTTGATTTTGATGATTTGATTATGAAGACTATCGAATTATTTAAGGAAGTTCCCGAGGTTCTGGATTTTTACCAAAAGAAGTTCAAATACATCCATGTGGATGAGTATCAGGATACGAACAGAGCACAATACATGTTGTGCCGCATGCTGGCAGACAGCCACCACCGCATTTGCGTGGTAGGGGATAGTGACCAGTCGATCTATCGCTGGCGTGGTGCGGATATTACGAATATTCTTAATTTTGAAGAGGATTATCCGGAAGCGAAGACGATTCTGCTAGAACAGAATTACCGTTCAACCGCTAATATCCTGAATGCAGCCAATGGGGTAATCGCGCTTAATAGTGGCCGTAAACCGAAAAAGCTGTGGACCGATTCCGAGGAAGGCGCCAAGATTAAGGTGTACCGGGCGGATTCCGAGCATGACGAAGGGTATTTTGTAACCGGAGAAATCAGCAAAAATGTGAAGCAAGGTCAAGCTTACCAGAATCACGCGATTCTGTATCGGACGAATGCTCAGTCACGGGTAATAGAGGAAATTTTGATCAAATCAGATATTCCATATCAAATCGTTGGCGGGATCAAGTTCTATGATCGTAAAGAAATCAAGGATCTGCTGGCGTATCTACGTTTACTGTCTAACCCTGATGATGATATCAGCCTGACGCGTATTATTAATGTTCCTAAGCGTGGATTAGGGGATACAACGGTTGGCAAGCTGGCAGCTGCTGCTGGTGAACGTGGTGTTTCTATTTTCCGAGTACTGCAAACGGTCGATGATTTGGGCTTTGCTGGACGGACGCGGAATATGCTAGTAGAGTTCTACGATATGATTGAAGCTCTGCACCGTATGGTGGAGTTCTTGTCTGTAACCGAATTGACGGAAAAAATACTGGAAATGTCGCAGTACCGTTTGGAGCTGCAAAATGAAAACACACTCGAATCACGCTCGAGGCTAGAGAATATCGATGAGTTCTTATCGGTGACGATGGAGTTTGAAAAGAACAACGAAGACAAGTCGCTGGTCTCCTTCCTCACGGATCTTGCACTTATCGCAGATATCGATAGTGTGAACGATGACGAAGAGGATCGTAGTGATGCGGTTGTGTTAATGACGATGCACAGCGCCAAAGGTCTGGAGTTCCCGACGGTATTTATCGTCGGAATGGAAGAAGGCGTGTTCCCACACAGCCGTGCCTTCCAGGACAACGACGAGCTGGAGGAGGAACGCCGGCTTGCGTATGTGGGGATCACCCGCGCGGAGAAACAACTGTTTCTCTCTTGTGCGCGGATGCGTACGCTCTTTGGCCGGACGACGGCGAACCAGCCGTCCCGCTTCTTAGAGGAGATTCCGGAGGAACTGAAGGAAGATACCGTTAAGACTCAAGACCGCTTCCAGCGCGGAGGCGCGGAGGCAGGCGGTGCTTACGGCGGACGCGGCTTCGGCAGCGGTGGCCGTGGGAACTTTGGCGGCCGGGGTGGCGCCGCCGGAGCTACGCCGGCAGGCGGCGGAAGCACGGCGTCAGCGGCGGCAAGCAAGAGCAGCGTGACCGTGACCTCCGGAGGCGCACAGCGTGCTACCGGAGCAGGGGCTGCTGCAGCTGGCGATTACAAGGCGGGTGACAAGGTCTCCCACGGCAAATGGGGCACGGGCACCGTTGTATCTGTTAAAGGCAGCGGGAATGACACGGAGCTGCAGATTGCTTTTCCGGCACCGGTGGGTGTGAAACGCCTGCTTGCGGGGTTTGCGCCGATTACCAAAGTGGAATAATAGCAGACAACGATTAACGAACGGATATTTAGACCACGCTAACTTTAGGAAACTTATTGACGGAGGGATGTACCTGCATGGATGCTATGCATGTGATGGAAGAGCTTGTTGCGGAATTAAATAACTATAATTACCACTACTACACGCTGGATGCACCGCTAGTCAGCGATAAGGAATACGATATTTTATACGACAAGCTTGTAGCACTGGAGGCTGAGAGTGGCTTCGTACTACCGGATTCGCCTACACAACGTGTAGGTGGAGAGCTGCTTAAGGGCTTCACGCCGCATCGGCATCTGGCACCGCTTTGGAGTCTGGATAAAGCACAGAATATTGAACAGCTGCGCAGCTGGAATACCCGGGTGCTCCGGTTAGTGAATGAATACAATCTCAAGAATCCAGACACCCCTCTTCCTGATCCTTGTTATGCAGTAGAACTGAAGTTCGATGGCTTGACGCTGAATTTAACCTATCGTAATGGTGTTCTCGAACAGGCATCAACGCGTGGCAATGGCGTAGTTGGCGAAGGAATACTTGCACAGGTGAAGACCATCAAATCCGTTCCATTGACGATTCCTTTCAAGGATGGGGTCATTGAGGTTCAGGGTGAAGGGATTATGAATCTGTCTGTGCTGGCTGATTATAATACACGGGCTGCAGAGCCGCTGAAGAATGCGCGTAATGCAGCAGCAGGTGCACTGCGTAATCTTAATCCGAAGACTACTGCGGACCGCCGTTTGAACGCTTTTTTCTATAATGTAGGCTTTGCAGAAGGCGCGGAGTTCGCTGACCATCAGGAAATGATGGATTTTCTGCGGAATAACAAATTTAAAGTGAACCCATACCTGACCTACTGCAATGATTTTGATGATGTAACTGAGCAGCTCGCTGGAATCGAGGAGAGTCGTTCGAGTCTTGATTACCTCATTGATGGGGCTGTAATTAAGGTCACGGATTTCAGAATCCGTGAGGTGCTTGGATACACTGACAAGTTCCCGCGTTGGGCAGTAGCTTATAAATTTGAAGCCGAAGAAACGACGACCGTGCTGGAGTCCGTTAGCTGGAATGTAGGTCGTACAGGTAAAGTGACTCCGCTGGCTCGGGTTGAGGCTGTAGAGCTTGCTGGAGTTACCGTTCAGAACTGCACCCTGAATAATGTGGGTGATATTGAGCGCAAAAACTTGAAATTTGCCTTAGGTTCGCGGGTCTTTATTCGCCGTTCCAATGATGTTATCCCAGAAATTCTCGGTAAGGTAACAGAGGAGAATGACGGTGGAGAGATTATTTTCCCTGAGGATTGTCCAGCTTGCGGATATCCGTTAGAAATGCGCGGAGCACATCTTTTCTGTAACAATAAACTGAATTGCAGGCCGCAGATTATCAGTCGGATCACCCACTTTGCTTCGCGTGATGCGATGGATATCGAGACATTCAGTGAGAAGACGGCGGGTCAGCTCTATGATGAGCTTAATGTACATGACTCTGCGGATCTGTATGAACTGAACTTTGAGCAGCTTGTACAGCTGAACCGTTTTGGTGAGAAAAAAGCACAGAATTTGCTGCAAGCTTTAGAAGATAGCAAAGGTAGAGATCTTGCTTCATTTCTCTTTGCGTTAGGGATTCCTAACACAGGTAAAGCAACGACAAAGATGTTGGCTGATCATTTCCGCGATCTGGATGCTGTGATGCAGGCCAAAGCCGAGGAGCTAGCTGAGTTACCAGACATTGGTGGGATTGTCGCAGAGAGCATTGTCAGCTTCTTCGCAGATCCAGTTGTAGTAGCTAATGTTTCCCGCTTGCGGGCGTTGGGTGTGGAAGCAAAGGCTCCTGAGGCACCACGTCCTATTAGTACCGATTCCTTCTTTAGTGGCAAAACGGTCGTATTGACGGGTTCCTTGCAAAAGCTTACCCGCGATGAAGCAGCTGAACGTCTGGAAGCACTCGGAGCAAAGGTGTCGGGAAGTGTGTCCAAGAAGACGGATTTAGTTATCGCTGGTGAAAAAGCTGGCAGTAAGCTGGCCAAAGCGCAGCAGTTAGGCATTCAAGTCATTGAGGATGAAGATGAGCTAATTCGCTTGCTGGATATGTAAGTAACAAACTATACTCGATTCCAAAAGGTTCCCGGTTCCATTTCGTTTAAGTACGAGAGGAGCAGGGGCCTTTTTTGCGTGGATTACAACTAAACGTTTCATTTTTAGAAAAAAATTCGGATGATCTGCTAATATATAGCTATAGATATTTATTACTATATTTGAAAGGAAAACCTTCCTGTGAAGAGAGAAACGATATTGTTAGTAGATGATGAGAAGGAAATTGTAGAACTGTTAACGATTTATCTCTGTAATGAAGGCTATAGACTGCTAAAGGCTTATGATGGAATGGAAGCGCTGGAATGTCTGCAGAAAGAGGAAGTTGATCTAATTATTCTTGATGTCATGATGCCTAAAATGGACGGGCTAGCTGCATGTATGAAGATCCGTGAAGAGCGGAAAATGCCAATTATCATACTATCAGCCAAAAATACAGATATGGACAAGATCTCCGGCCTGAGCCTCGGGGCAGATGACTACGTGGGCAAGCCGTTTAATCCTTTGGAGATTGTGGCACGAGTAAAATCACAGTTGCGCCGTTATCACGGATTTAATAAGGATAGTAATACGTTAGGAAACGACAGCAAACTAAGCTTTGAGGATCTGACTATAGATACGTCTAAGCATGAGGTGTATGTAGACCAGCAGAAGATTAAACTGACTCCGCGGGAATTCTCTATTCTAGAGCTTTTAGCGAGACACCAAGGTCAAGTGCTTAGCTTGGAGCAAATTTACAATAAGGTATGGAATGAACCCTTTTTAGATGGCGGTAACACAGTGATGGTACATATTCGTAATCTCCGAGACAAAATCGAAATCGATTCGAAACGCCCACGTTATATACAAACCGTCTGGGGAGTTGGCTATAAATTAGACGGACCTTCCTGAAGGGATTAGGTGAGGCTTCTTGAATTCTAAATATATAACGACGATTCGCTGGAAGTTTATGTTTGCTTTTTTGCTGAGTGTGCTTTCGGGCGCTTTGCTGCTCATGGCAGGGTACCAACTCGTCAACTTTATGATCTATCTAAATCCGGCTTCAGAGTCGGCTCCCTATTCACGCATACTGCGCTGGATTATTAATCATATTGGCTCTATGCCACTAATGACAGCAGCGGGTATTATCAGCTTTTTATTATTCTTTTTTATCTACACACGTAAAGTTGTGCTGTATCTGGAAGAGATCACAAAAGGGATTCGAGAAATTACAAGCTCCGGGATGTCCCATAGAATTGAAGTCAGAACCACGGATGAGCTGGGTGTGCTGGCTGAGAATATTAATGAAATGGCTGAGCGTTTGCAGCACTCCGTAGAGGAGGAACGTAAAGCTGTGAATGCAAAAAATGACTTGATCACAGGTGTTTCCCATGATTTACGCACCCCGCTCACCTCTGTCTTGGGCTTTCTGGAATACATCGAACAAGATCGATGTCAGGAAGAAGCGGAAATCCGGTATTACGTGGATATAGCCTACAACAAATCCCTGGTGCTGCGTAAACTGATCGATGATCTTTTTGATTACACACGTGTAAATAGTGGAGAGTACCCTTTGGTTATGCAGAGATTGGATTTGAAGGCTTTCATACGGCAGCTGGCGGAGGAGTCAGTTCCTGAACTAACAAAGGCGGATATGATCTATGAAATCGAGGACGTTGCTGATGAGTTATGGATAGAGGCTTCGCCTAAAGAATTAGTACGTGCTTATGAAAATTTGATTACTAACGCGATCCGTTACGGCAGAAGCGGCGGGAAATTGGAGATAGGTTTCAGTAAAAAGGAAAATGATGCTGTGGTCCGTATTAGCAACTTCGGAGAGAGGATTGCGGAAAGTGATATCCCTTTTATTTTTGAACGATTCTATCGGGCAGAAAAGTCGCGTTCACAGCATACAGGCGGCTCAGGGCTTGGACTTGCGATTGCCAAAAGTATCATCGAACGCCACAATGGCGTTATTTATGTAGAAAGTACATCTCTTCGCACGGATTTTATTACCTGTTTCCCATTCTTCATAGAATCTTAAGAAAACTCTGGCGGGTTCTTAAGATTTGGAAGTTATCCTTGTGGCACAAGGAGGGAACTACCATGCCAAAACTTCGGACGGTTCGTATCAGCTATTTATATATTTTTATGGGTTGCGCTCTTTTGAGTGCTGCCTTTCTTTTTGTTGTCCAGCGGGCTGTCGCTTTGCTGTATTCTCATTATTCGGGTCAATCAGGAGCCTTTTTTGTCCGGCTTATCCATTGGGTTATTAATCATATGGGTCAAACCCCTAGTGCCATCCTTCTATTTATTCTAGTCTTCGGTGGGCTGTATGTTCTTCGTTCACAGAAAATAGCTGATGATTTGCGCTCGCTAGTGGTGGGAACCTCGGAGCTGGCAGACAAAGGAGTCGCTCAGAACATCAAGGTTCTTTCTGGAGGAGAAATAGGTGAAATTGCTGCTAACCTCAATCGAATGCAAAGAATAGAAGTTCCAGATAGAGGTGCAAGCTCAAAACGGATAGAAGACACACCAGCAGTAGCTTTATTAATAAGGACTAGGGCGATACTTCGCACTCTCCGTGAGGTTGAAGAGGATGGGGCGGAAGTACATACACTTCTTGCAGCAGCGAATGATGAAGTGCGAAGTATGGAGCGGTTCCTGGAGAACCTGATTATCGAATCATGAGCAGATGGAATGCACGCACCCGGATATTGCGAGTAGGGTACCTATTATTTGATGTGAGTGTTATTAGTACGGTATTGGCGCTTTTGATTTTGTTCTATGTATACCAGTATGGGGGGATTGTACTTAACCGGCATGAGGATAGGCTGCAATTGCCAGAATCAAGCCTCATCACAGCTTCAGATGGAACAGTTATACGAATGACTCCGCTACCGAGCTCGGGTTATAGGCTTACAGCAGAGCTTGAGGAGATGCCGGCTTTATTAATAGATACCTTTTTAACAGTAGAAGACCGCCGTTTTTATAGCCATCAAGGAGTCGATTATAAAGGGATATCACGCGCTTTCTTAAAAAATATCTTGGACATGAGTTTATCAGAAGGTGGCAGTAGTATTACTCAACAGCTTGCTCGCAATCTTTATTTGAACAGAGATAAGAATATGCTGCGTAAGTTAAATGAAACCTCTATTGCTTTTGCCTTGGAGCAGCAACTGACGAAACGTGAGATTTTGCAGCTGTACCTCAATCAGATTTATATGGGGCGGGGACAATATGGAGTAAAAGCGGCAGCGAAGCGTTACTTCGGCGTGTCTGATCTGAAAAAATTGGAGATCTGGCAAATAGCCACTCTGGCGGGAATCCCTAAAGGCCCCTCTATTTATAACCCGGTAGACAATAGTGCATTATCCAAAACGAGAAGAAATCTAGTGCTAAAGATGATGTTCAATCAGCGACTAATCACGTATGAGCAAATGCAGGAAGCTATGAGTAAACAATATCAGCCTCCAGCTGCGGTCGAAAATGGGGTTGCCGGAGTGTACTATGTGGATGCCGCCCTTAAGGAAGCGGCTCAGATCACAGGGAAATCCGTAGAGGAGCTTCGTACAGGCGGCTACACTATAGTTACAGGTTTGAACATCAAAGCACAGCAGGCACTTGAGCAGGCCGTTCTCAAAGAGGCTTCATTTCCACCTGACGGAAAAGATCAGCAGGTAGAAGCAGCTATGACCATAATGGATCATCGTACAGGAGAAGTAGTGGCATTGATTGGTGGGCGAGATCAAAACGAGGGCAATTTGAACAGAGCTATTATTGATGCACGTCAGCCGGGTTCCAGCTTTAAGCCGATCATTGATTATGGACCTGCACTCGAGAGCGGGAAATTCAACCCGAATAGTATGCTGTCCGACCGTAAAGTTGCTTATGGCAGCTACAAGCCTGAGAACTTGAACGGTATATACCAAGGTCAGGTCACAATGAACACAGCTTTGCAAAAATCCATCAATGCACCAGCCGTATGGGTATTGAAGCAGGTTGGAATCTCTTCTGCGCGGCAATTTGCCGCCAAATTAGGAATTGTACTGACGGAGGAGGACAATCATTTATCAATAGCTTTGGGGGGGCTTCATAATGGGGTTTCTCCACTAAAAATGGCCCAGGCCTACAGTGTCTTTGCTAGTGGAGGAGAATTTAATGCGGCTCATATGGTGCGCTCCATAACGGATTCAAAAGGGAAGGTCTTGTATACTCATCCCTCTGAATCACGTCAGGTAATCTCGCCGCGTACCGCAGAAGCGATGACGGCTATGTTACGCAATGTTGTTAATGAAGGAACAGGGAAAAAAGCGCAGATGAACAGACCAGTAGCGGGAAAGACCGGTACGACCCAATTGGACTTGGCTGGCGTGAGCAAGAAAGCTAATCGGGATCTTTGGTTTGTAGGCTATACTTCGGAGTGGACAGCTGCGGTATGGATGGGTTTTGATCGTACGAATCAGGATAATTACATGACTGAAGGCAGCGGGAAGGCTGCCGCTCTATTTTCTACAGTAATGAGTAAAGCCTTAAGTGATCATTGAGAAGTTATTGCGCCGCCCATTCTTCTAATTTCTCATCTCTAGGAAGCAGCAAGGCAAGAAACCCAAGCAGCGGGAGGAAGCCGCAAGCGATGAAAACTTTAGCAATCCCGATACTATCAATGAGGTTGCCGAGGACTAATGAGCCGATCCCGCCGAGTCCAAAAGCAAGTCCCGTGATCAGACCTGAAACTGTGCCAATGTTGCCCGGATATAGCATTTGAGCATAAATGACGGTAACAGAGAAGCTGGACAGAAGGATGAAACCGCCAATCAGCAGCAATACAGCCGCCCATAATGGACCTACAAAGGGTAGAGCAAGTGCAAAGGGAACGGTTCCTACCATTGATAGTAAGATGAGATTACGCCGTCCAAAACGGTCAGCCAGCGGACCTCCAAAAAATGTACCCACTGCGCCAGCAGCCAAATACATAAAAATATAGATTTGGGCTTTATCCAGCGTCATTTGATATTTGTCCATTAGATAGAAGGCGTAGTAACTGCCGATAGAAGCGCCATACCAAGACCTAACAAAGACTAGGAATACAAGAATAATCGTTGCTGTTCGTATACTTTTTCGGCGGGCGGGGTCGATTGCCCGTGCTGTTGATTTTTTATGAAAGGTATAACCGGCATCTAGCATTTCTCTATACCAGCGAGCTACATAGGTCTGAACAGCGATTCCGGCAGCCGCGACGATCGTGAAGCCTAGGGCACCAATCTGGCCAAAGGGGATGAACACCCATTTCGTAAGCATTGGACCCAGGGACTGTCCAGCATTGCCGCCCACTTGAAAAATAGATTGCGACAATCCCTTTCGCTGACCTGCCGCCATATGAGCAACACGCATACCCTCTGGGTGGAAGGTGGCTGAACCCAATCCGATCAGGATAACCGAGAATAAGACCAGAAAATAGCTATTGGCATAAGCCAATAGAAGTACACCTAAAAATGTGCTGCACATACCCAGTGGTAATAATATAGGACGGGGTTTACGGTCTGCAGCATATCCAATGACGGGTTGGATTACGGATGACGTCATATTTAAAGCGAATGAGATCCATCCAATCTGGGCGAAAGAGAGCAGTAGATTATCTTTGAGAATAGGGAAGATTGCTGGAATGACTGCCTGTATAGAATCATTAAATAAATGAACAAAACTGACAGCTAACAAAATTTTATAAATCGTTGCCTGCTGCAGATTACGCTGCTCCTTGTCCTTGCTGTCTACCGTGGACGCAGCGTCTGTAGGTTTGGTTTTCATTTTGACTCCTCTCTGTACTGATAGTTAGAAGGTAAGATTGGCGAATACGATAAATTCTATTTAGCCACAAATAATGGATGAATGGTATCAATTTGTGTTGTATTGAAGTTATTTATACGAATGATTTTTTTATTTCAAAAAAAGCTTGCAAACTCAATGACAGCATGGTATATTATCTCTTGTGCTTACGACGCATCGCACATACGAAACACAAGCGATGAAGAAATAAGTTGACAAGATAGAAACAAACATGATATACTCTAATTCCTGTGCAAGAGACATTGAATGTCGAAATGCTAGGAGCAAGTTCTTTGAAAACTGAACAAATGGAACACGTTAATTTTTAAAAGGATTCAATTAATGAATCGTCAGTTTCAAAATGAGCATATCGCTCTTTTCAATACTAATTGGAGAGTTTGATCCTGGCTCAGGACGAACGCTGGCGGCGTGCCTAATACATGCAAGTCGAGCGGAGTCATTTTGAAAGCTTGCTTTCAAAATGACTTAGCGGCGGACGGGTGAGTAACACGTAGGCAACCTGCCCTTCAGACTGGGATAACTACCGGAAACGGTAGCTAATACCGGATAATTTCTTTTTTCTCCTGAGAGAAGAATGAAAGACGGAGCAATCTGTCACTGAGGGATGGGCCTGCGGCGCATTAGCTAGTTGGTGGGGTAACGGCCCACCAAGGCGACGATGCGTAGCCGACCTGAGAGGGTGAACGGCCACACTGGGACTGAGACACGGCCCAGACTCCTACGGGAGGCAGCAGTAGGGAATCTTCCGCAATGGGCGAAAGCCTGACGGAGCAACGCCGCGTGAGTGATGAAGGTTTTCGGATCGTAAAGCTCTGTTGCCAGGGAAGAACGTCCGGTAGAGTAACTGCTACCGGAGTGACGGTACCTGAGAAGAAAGCCCCGGCTAACTACGTGCCAGCAGCCGCGGTAATACGTAGGGGGCAAGCGTTGTCCGGAATTATTGGGCGTAAAGCGCGCGCAGGCGGCTATTTAAGTCTGGTGTTTAAACCTTGGGCTCAACCTGAGGTCGCACTGGAAACTGGGTGGCTTGAGTACAGAAGAGGAAAGTGGAATTCCACGTGTAGCGGTGAAATGCGTAGATATGTGGAGGAACACCAGTGGCGAAGGCGACTTTCTGGGCTGTAACTGACGCTGAGGCGCGAAAGCGTGGGGAGCAAACAGGATTAGATACCCTGGTAGTCCACGCCGTAAACGATGAGTGCTAGGTGTTAGGGGTTTCGATACCCTTGGTGCCGAAGTTAACACAGTAAGCACTCCGCCTGGGGAGTACGGTCGCAAGACTGAAACTCAAAGGAATTGACGGGGACCCGCACAAGCAGTGGAGTATGTGGTTTAATTCGAAGCAACGCGAAGAACCTTACCAGGTCTTGACATCCCTCTGAATCTGCTAGAGATAGCGGCGGCCTTCGGGACAGAGGAGACAGGTGGTGCATGGTTGTCGTCAGCTCGTGTCGTGAGATGTTGGGTTAAGTCCCGCAACGAGCGCAACCCTTAACTTTAGTTGCCAGCAGGTTAAGCTGGGCACTCTAGAGTGACTGCCGGTGACAAACCGGAGGAAGGTGGGGATGACGTCAAATCATCATGCCCCTTATGACCTGGGCTACACACGTACTACAATGGCCGGTACAACGGGAAGCGAAGCCGCGAGGTGGAGCCAATCCCATCAAAGCCGGTCTCAGTTCGGATTGCAGGCTGCAACTCGCCTGCATGAAGTCGGAATTGCTAGTAATCGCGGATCAGCATGCCGCGGTGAATACGTTCCCGGGTCTTGTACACACCGCCCGTCACACCACGAGAGTTTACAACACCCGAAGTCGGTGGGGTAACCCGCAAGGGAGCCAGCCGCCGAAGGTGGGGTAGATGATTGGGGTGAAGTCGTAACAAGGTAGCCGTATCGGAAGGTGCGGCTGGATCACCTCCTTTCTATGGAGAATCGTTCTCTGCAATGAGGACATTCAAATCGGAAGTTTAACTTCCACAACCAATTAACGTGTATCCATTTGTTCGGTTTTGATGGAATTTGCGGGGCCATAGCTCAGCTGGGAGAGCGCCTGCCTTGCAAGCAGGAGGTCAGCGGTTCGATCCCGCTTGGCTCCACCAACAAACTTCATCTATTTGTTATGTCTATACACTTGATCCTTGAAAACTGGATACCGAAACGAATTTGCGTTTTAGAACATCTTTTAGCAACTTGTGCAAACAAGTAAATGTTATTAGTGAGATGATTCCAAAGAGAATGTCATCGTATGATATTTTCCTGCGGAAGAATCAAGGTTAAGCTAATAAGAGCACACGGAGGATGCCTAGGCGCCAGGAGCCGACGAAGGACGTGGCGAACAACGAAACTGCCTCGGGGAGCTGTAAGCAAGCTTTGATCCGGGGGTGTCCGAATGGGGAAACCCAGCTGTGGTAATTCGCAGTTACTCATTTCTGAATACATAGGAAATGTAGAGGCAGACCAGGGGAACTGAAACATCTAAGTACCCTGAGGAAGAGAAAACAATAGTGATTCCGTCAGTAGCGGCGAGCGAACGCGGAACAGCCTAAACCTAAGAGCTTGCTCTTAGGGGTTGTGGGACGTCTCACATGGAGTTACAAAGGAATATGGTAGGTGAAGAGGTCTGGAAAGGCCCGCGATAGAGGTAAAAGCCCTGTAACCTAAACTGTATTCTCTCCGAGACGGATCCCGAGTAGTGCGGGGCACGTGAAACCCCGTATGAATCCAGCAGGACCATCTGCTAAGGCTAAATACTACCTGGCGACCGATAGTGAAACAGTACCGTGAGGGAAAGGTGAAAAGCACCCCGGAAGGGGAGTGAAATAGAACCTGAAACCGTGTGCTTACAAAAAGTCAGAGCCCTATTAATGGGTGATGGCGTGCCTTTTGTAGAATGAACCGGCGAGTTACGTTTAACATGCAAGGTTAAGCCGAGAAGGTGGAGCCGCAGCGAAAGCGAGTCTGAATAGGGCGAATTAGTATGTGGACGTAGACCCGAAACCGTGTGATCTACCCCTGTCCAGGGTGAAGGTGCGGTAACACGCACTGGAGGCCCGAACCCACGTACGTTGAAAAGTGCGGGGATGAGGTGGGGGTAGCGGAGAAATTCCAATCGAACTCGGAGATAGCTGGTTCTCCCCGAAATAGCTTTAGGGCTAGCCTCGGTATAAGAGTAGTGGAGGTAGAGCACTGATTGGGTGCGGGGTCCGCAAGGATTACCAAGCTCAGTCAAACTCCGAATGCCATATACTTATTGCCGGGAGTCAGACAGTGAGTGCTAAGATCCATTGTCAAAAGGGAAACAGCCCAGACCATCAGCTAAGGTCCCCAAGTGTGTGTTAAGTGGGAAAGGATGTGGAGTTGCACAGACAACCAGGATGTTGGCTTAGAAGCAGCCACCATTGAAAGAGTGCGTAATAGCTCACTGGTCGAGTGACTCTGCGCCGAAAATGTAACGGGGCTAAACACACCACCGAAGCTATGGCTAGATACGTATGTATCTGGGGTAGGGGAGCGTTGTGTAGGGGTTGAAGGTGTACTGAAAAGAGCGCTGGACACTACACAAGTGAGAATGCCGGTATGAGTAACGAAAAGATCAGTGAGAATCTGATCCGCCGAAAGCCCAAGGTTTCCTGAGGAAGGCTCGTCCGCTCAGGGTAAGTCGGGACCTAAGGCGAGGCCGAAAGGCGTAGTCGAAGGACAACAGTTTGAAATTACTGTACCACCGTAATCCGCTATGAGCGATGGGGTGACGCAGGAGGGTAGTGACGCGGACTGATGGATGTCCGTCTAAGCAGTGAGGCTGATGTGTAGGCAAATCCGCACATCATTAAGGCTGGGCTGTGATGGGGAGCGAAAATTATAGTAGCGAAGGTCATGATCTCACACTGCCAAGAAAAGCCTCTAGCCAGGAGAAGGTGCCCGTACCGCAAACCGACACAGGTAGGCGAGAAGAGAATTCTAAGGCGCGCGGAAGAACTCTCGTTAAGGAACTCGGCAAAATGACCCCGTAACTTCGGGAGAAGGGGTGCCCCGGTAGTGTGAATAGCACGAGGGGGCCGCAGTGAAAAGGCCCAAGCGACTGTTTAGCAAAAACACAGGTCTGTGCGAAGCCGCAAGGCGAAGTATACGGGCTGACGCCTGCCCGGTGCTGGAAGGTTAAGGGGAGTGGTTAGGGGTAACCCGAAGCTATGAACCGAAGCCCCAGTAAACGGCGGCCGTAACTATAACGGTCCTAAGGTAGCGAAATTCCTTGTCAGGTAAATTCTGACCCGCACGAATGGCGTAACGACTTGGGCGCTGTCTCAACGAGAGATCCGGTGAAATTTTAATACCTGTGAAGATGCAGGTTACCCGCGACAAGACGGAAAGACCCCATGGAGCTTTACTGCAGCTTGATATTGAATTTGGGTACGATCTGTACAGGATAGGTGGGAGCCGTAGAAATCGGAGCGCAAGCTTCGGTGGAGGCGCCGTTGGGATACCACCCTGATCGTATCTAGGTTCTAACCTAGTGCCCTTATCGGGTACGGGGACCGTGTCAGGCGGGCAGTTTGACTGGGGCGGTCGCCTCCTAAAGAGTAACGGAGGCGTTCCAAGGTTCCCTCAGAATGGTTGGAAATCATTCGCAGAGTGCAAAGGCATAAGGGAGCTTGACTGCGAGACCTACAAGTCGAGCAGGGACGAAAGTCGGACTTAGTGATCCGGTGGTACCGCATGGAAGGGCCATCGCTCAACGGATAAAAGCTACCCTGGGGATAACAGGCTTATCTCCCCCAAGAGTCCACATCGACGGGGAGGTTTGGCACCTCGATGTCGGCTCATCGCATCCTGGGGCTGAAGTAGGTCCCAAGGGTTGGGCTGTTCGCCCATTAAAGCGGTACGCGAGCTGGGTTCAGAACGTCGTGAGACAGTTCGGTCCCTATCTGTCGTGGGCGCAGGAAATTTGAGAGGAGCTGTCCTTAGTACGAGAGGACCGGGATGGACGTACCGCTGGTGCACCAGTTGTTCCGCCAGGAGCATGGCTGGGTAGCTACGTACGGACGGGATAAGCGCTGAAAGCATCTAAGCGTGAAGCCCCCCTCAAGATGAGATTTCCCAATTAGTAAGACCCCTTGAAGACGACGAGGTAGATAGGTTGGAGGTGGAAGTGCAGCAATGCATGGAGCTGACCAATACTAATCGGTCGAGGGCTTATCCTATATGTAGAATGCAGATTCGTTTCGGATTCAGTTTTCAGGCATCAAGCCTGTAACACGCTTAGAAATTCATTCTCACTTCTGGTGAAGAACCGAATTTCACGCGGCAGCGTCTGTTTCACAGATGCATGTTTGGTGGCGATAGCGGAGGGGTTCCACGCGTACCCATCCCGAACACGACCGTTAAGCCCTCCAGCGCCGATGGTACTTGGACCGAAGGGTCCTGGGAGAGTAGGACGTTGCCAAGCACAAATAGACCACTGTTGATAACTCGACAGTGGCTTTTTTGCGTCTATTATAGATTGTGGAAAACTTGTGGATAATTCATTGGAATTTGCAGAAAACTTACGCACATGTGGATAGATGATTAAAAGGCAAAAAATCACCAAATGGTGTGGATTAAGTACATATTTATGTAGATCTGTCAACAGAAAACCTAAGTAATACACGGGTTGCTGTGGATATAGTCATATTTATGTGGATAGAGGGATTAATAAGTGGATAATTATTTTAACTTGAATAGAACAAGATTACAAGACTATTTTTAAAACTGCCTAAGGCTGTGGATAACTAAAAAAAGTTCGAAAAATATCCTTATAATTCGCACACAATAAACTCTCTTGTTATACTAACCATAAAAGTAAATTCATAAATGATGAGGTGAGTTTTGTGGATATCAGACAGTTGCACTCAGAAGAGTTTGATCTAAGCATGGATTTATCTGAATATGCTTTTCAATACAAGCTGCCCAGTGAGAAAAGGGCGAATGCTAAGGAAAGATTTAAAGCAGAACGCGTATGGGGTGCTTTTGAAGAAGGTACTTTGGAAGCTAAACTTACTCTTCTTCCGTTCGAAGTGTACATACAAGGTAGATTAGTACCTATGGGAGGGCTCGCAGGGGTAGCGACATGGCCAGAGAATCGCAGACAGGGGCATGTGGCAAAGCTCCTGGCGCATACGCTGCAAACGATGAATGAGGCGGGGCAGACATTATCTTTTCTGCATCCGTTCTTGATCCCCTTTTATCGCAAATTTGGTTGGGAAGTTTATTGTGAATATAAGAAATACTCCATTCCTGTTGCCAGGTTCCCCAAGAAGGTTGAAGTTGAGGGCAAGGTAAGACGTGGTGTTATAGATATCGAAGTATTGGACAACTTATACAATCGTTTTGCAGTTAGATATAACGGAACACTTAAGCGTGATTTGGACTGGTGGGAAAACTCTGTTCTGGATGATGAAGGTCAGACTGCGGTATTTTATTCACAGCTTGGGGAACCTGAAGGATACGTACTATATAAGATAGAAAATAGAGAGCTGGTCATTGATGAATTTGTGTTTTTGAACGAACAGGCCCGGCAGGGGCTGTGGACATTTCTTGCGAATCACGATTCGATGGTGACCGGTGCATCGCTAAAACTGGTGCCATCCGATGATATGTTACCCTTTTTGCTGCCTGATCCGCGTATAGAGCAGGAGAATTATCCTTATTTTATGGCGCGTATTGTTAATGCTAAAGCATTCGTGGAGAGTTATTCTTTTAAGCGTCACAACAGTCAGAAGAAACAGGTTATCTATATTGAAGATAAATATGCCCCATGGAATGACGGGTTGTGGGAATGGACTGTCTCCGAAAAGGGAGCAGCAGCTTTCTTGCGTATAGAGGGTGAACGGGATGCAGCTGACTTAAGCTGTGATATTGGTACGCTGACGATTCTAATGTTTGGATATAAACGCCCGGCAGAGCTGGCTCGTTATGGACGTGTGACTGGTAATCCGAGGGCTCTGGAATGGCTCGAAGAAATCATACCGCAAGCTGAAACTGCACTTTTTGATCATTTTTAGAAAATAATTAGGCTCTCCCCTTCGAAAGATGCTGGGAGAGTTCTTTATTTCCGAATACATTCGCTGAAAAAAGTGAAAAATAAGAGAATCCACTTGGAATTAGCACAGAATATGTTATAATATTAAAAAGTCAAAGAAAGTCAAAGTCAACGCACCTGATGACATACAGTGCGATCCTCTGAATTTGTGAAGTTTTCTTCAGACTTATATGAATGAAGTTCACTAATGAATGTCATTAAGGATGCGGGCGCAAGCGATATTATGAAGCTTTAAAGAGCACTGGAGGATGAGTGATGCGCAATATCTCTGATATTATTGAACAATATCTGAAGAATATTTTGCATGAAAGTCCCGAAGGTACGGTGGAAATCCAGCGAAATGACCTGGCGGACCAGTTCTCATGCGTACCGTCACAGATCAATTATGTTATTAGTACACGCTTTACACTGGAAAAAGGCTATGTGGTGGAAAGTAAGCGTGGTGGCGGGGGATATATTCGTATTCAACGTTTTGAATTGCCGCCCAACGTGGCACTGCATGCCCATTTAAACCATACTATAGGTGGCGGGATAGATCAAAACGCTGCCGAAGGGTTGATTTATCAACTGGAGGAAGCTGGTTTTCTAAGCAAGCGTGAGGCGTGTCTTATGCGCGCTGCTGTTTCTCGGGATTGCCTAACGGTTAAGATTCCATATCGGGATGAGATTCGGGCCAAGATTATGAAGGCGATGTTAATCTCTTTGTTAGGCAAATAATTGTCAATCATAAGGGAGGGGCTTTCGCTTATGCAATGTCAGGAATGTGGCGTCAAGCCAGCAACACTCCATTTCACCAAGATCGTGAATGGAGAGAAGACAGAATTTCATATCTGCGAGAGCTGTGCGCGGGAGAAGGGTGAACTGATCCCGGGAACTGCTGGAGGATTCTCCATTCACAGCTTGCTGTCCGGTCTGCTTGATCTTGAAGGGGCCGGTAAGGAAAAGACGGCTGCTACGAAGACTACGCAGAGTCTGCAATGTGAGAATTGTGGAATGACGTACTCGCAGTTTAGCAAATTGGGTCGTTTTGGCTGCAGCTCCTGTTATAAATATTTTAACAGTGCACTGGACCCGCTCTTTAAACGGGTGCATGGCAGCACTTCGCATGTAGGCAAGATTCCTAAACGTGCTGGAGCACAAATTGTGTTCAAGCGGCAAATTGATGAATTGAAGCTGGAATTACAGCAAAGTATCGCACAGGAGGAATTCGAAACTGCGGCAGAGCTGCGGGATCAAATTCGCCAACTTGAAAAAGAAATGGCACAAGAGTAAAGTCTTTGATATATAGGGGGGATATGACATGTCAAGTCTCCGATTTACTGAACAAGCGCTTAGTGATTGGATGCGCTCGGGAGGCAGTCACTCCGAGATTGTAATTAGCAGCCGTATGCGTATTGCACGTAATTTAGAGCATCTTCCATTCCCTATGCTTGCTTCCTTAGAGCAATCGGAAGAAGTATTAGAGCTGCTTGCCCCTGTGTTTCATGGGGAAACTGCTGCCGTATTCGGATCTTTTCAACTGATAAAGCTTGCTGAAGTGAATGAACTGGATAAAAAGGTATTGGTCGAGAAACATCTCATCAGTCCTAATCTGGCTAATGATTCACGTGGCGCAGCTGTGATATTAAATGAAGATGAGTCGGTCAGCATCATGATTAACGAAGAAGACCATCTGCGGATCCAATGTCTGTTCCCGGGTCTTCAGGTAAGAGAAGCATGGGAACGTGCGACAGCCATCGATGATATCTTCGAATCGGCTGTGAATTACGCTTTTGATGATAAAAGAGGATACTTGACCAGTTGTCCCACCAATGTGGGTACAGGGCTGCGTGCCTCAGTAATGCTGCATTTGCCAGCACTAGTAATGACCCAACAGATCAATCGCATATTGTCAGCAGTGAACCAAGTGGGATTGACTGTAAGAGGAATTTATGGTGAGGGCAGCGAAGCAGTAGGGAACATCTTTCAAATTTCCAATCAGATTACTCTCGGTCAAACAGAAAGTGAAATCATCGAGAACCTTCACAGTGTAGTCACCCAGATTATAGAGCATGAACGAAATGCCCGTGAAAGGCTGCTTGTAGATTCCGCTTTAAGAATTACAGACCGAGTGAAAAGATCTTATGGGATTTTGTGTTACGCTGCTCTAATGGAGCTTAAAGAATCCGCACAACGGCTGTCTGATGTGAGACTTGGGGTTGACCTTGGTATACTGGAAGGCCCTTCGATTTCCGTGCTTAATGAGCTTAACGTTAAGACACAGCCAGGATTTCTGCAAAAAATGTTCGGTGACGAGATGAACGCCACTGAACGGGATATGTATCGGGCGAAACTGCTCCGAGAAACACTGGGAACACAACATTAATATAGATATTTATTATTCATGGAGGTGCAGGAGATATGATGTTTGGAAGATTTACGGAACGCGCACAAAAAGTGCTAGCGCTAGCGCAGGAAGAAGCTGTTCGTTTAGGACACAACAATATTGGCACAGAACATATTTTGCTAGGACTTATTCGTGAAGGAGACGGCATTGCTGCTAAAGCATTAATCGCTTTGGGTCTGGGTCTTGAGAAAATCCAGGACGAAGTGGAGACACTGATTGGCAGAGGCCAAGAACAACCTACGAACATTGCTTATACTCCTCGCGCCAAAAAAGTAATCGAGTTGTCGATGGACGAAGCCCGCAAGCTGGGACATACGTATGTCGGCACTGAGCATATTCTGCTAGGACTTATTCGTGAAGGAGAAGGTGTCGCGGCTCGTGTGCTTAATAACCTAGGCATCAGCTTGAACAAAGCTCGTCAGCAAGTGCTTCAGCTTCTGGGAAGCAGCGAGGCTGCATCCAGTCATAGCGGAACACCTGCTAATGTCAGCACACCGACTCTAGACGGTCTAGCACGCGATTTGACGGCTTATGCCAAGGATGGCAACCTGGATCCAGTTATCGGTCGCAGCAAGGAAATTGAACGTGTTATTCAGGTGCTGAGCCGCCGGACGAAGAACAACCCGGTGTTGATAGGTGAACCTGGGGTTGGTAAAACAGCTATTGCTGAAGGCTTGGCCCAAAAGATCATTAATAATGAAATTCCAGAAACACTGCGCGACAAACGCGTAATGACGCTCGATATGGGCTCGGTAGTGGCTGGTACTAAATATCGCGGTGAGTTTGAAGACCGCCTCAAGAAAATCATGGATGAGATTCGCCAAGCGGGGAATATCGTACTCTTTATCGATGAGCTTCATACGCTGATCGGTGCTGGTGGCGCAGAAGGTGCTATTGATGCTTCCAACATTCTTAAGCCGGCTTTAGCCCGCGGAGAACTTCAGTGCATCGGTGCGACTACGCTGGATGAATATCGTAAATATATTGAAAAAGATGCAGCTTTGGAGCGCCGTTTCCAACCCATTACGGTGGATCAGCCATCTCCAGAAGAAGCGGTACAAATTTTATTTGGACTTCGCGATCGTTATGAAGCACATCACCGTGTGAAAATTACGGATGAAGCTATCGTGGAAGCTGTAAAGCTGTCTGATCGTTACATTCCGGATCGTTTCCTGCCGGATAAAGCCATTGACCTTATCGATGAAGCAGGGTCTAAAGTAAGGCTTCACTCTTACACTATCCCGCCAAATCTGAAGGAACTAGAAATGCGCTTGGATGATATCCGCAAGGAGAAGGATTCTGCTGTTCAGAGCCAAGAGTTTGAGAAAGCGGCTGCCCTGCGTGATACGGAGCAAAAAATCCGTGAAGAGCTTGATACGACTAAGAACCAGTGGAAAGAAAAACAAGGACGTACCGATTCTGAAGTTACACCTGAAGATATCGCACAGGTTGTTGCAAGCTGGACGGGAATCCCTGTAAGCAAGCTGAAGGAAGAAGAGACCGACCGTCTGCTTAACATGGAAGCTCTGCTGCATGAACGAGTGATTGGTCAGGACGAAGCTGTTAAGGCTGTCAGCCGGGCATTGCGCCGGGCGCGTGCGGGTCTTAAAGATCCAAAACGTCCAATGGGCTCCTTTATCTTCCTCGGTCCTACGGGTGTAGGTAAAACTGAGTTGGCACGTGCGCTTGCTGAAGCCATGTTCGGCGATGAGAATGCGGTCATCCGTATTGATATGTCGGAATACATGGAGAAGCACTCCACGTCCCGTTTAGTTGGTGCCCCTCCTGGATATGTCGGCTATGAAGAAGGCGGCCAATTAACAGAGAAGGTACGTCGTAAACCATACTCGGTAGTACTGCTTGATGAAATTGAAAAAGCACATCCGGAAGTATTCAACATTTTGCTGCAAGTGCTTGAAGATGGTCGCCTTACCGACTCCAAAGGCCGGGTAGTTGACTTCCGCAATACACTTATCATTCTGACCTCTAACGTAGGCGCACAGGCAATCAAGAAGAATTCAACGCTTGGATTCACGGCTGTGCAGGATGCAGGAGCAGAATACGGCAATATGAAGGGCAAGGTTATGGAAGAGCTCAAAAAGAGCTTCCGTCCAGAGTTCTTGAACCGGATCGACGAAATCATCGTCTTCCACTCACTCGATGAGAAACATATCGCTGAGATCGTTACGTTGATGTCTGATGAGCTGCGTAAGCGCCTGCGTGAATATGATGTTGATTTCGTACTCACGGATGCAGCGAAGGCCTTCTTGGCTAAAGAAGGTTATGACCCAGCCTTCGGTGCACGTCCATTGCGTCGGGCAATTCAGAAGCATATTGAAGACCGTCTTTCTGAGGAATTGTTGAGAGGAAATATCCAAAAGGGTGATTCCCTCAATATTGATGAGGTCGGCGGAGAACTTGTGGTGACTAAAGTGGACGCTCCAGTAGCGCCAGCGCTTGAAAAAGAAGTAGAATCCGAATAAAATAAACAAGGCTTTCGCTCCTTATTTATAGAGGAGCGGAAGCTTTTTTTATTGGAAATAGATCAATTTAAAATATACATTTAATGCAAATACCGAATGACCTTTCGTTAAAGGGGTAGAAATGGTAAACTTTCATTAGAAGAAAATGATCCGAATTGTAAACAGTTCGGACCGTAAGGAGAACAAATGGCTAAAGCAAAAACAAAATTTTTTTGCACCGACTGTGGATACGAATCGCCAAAATGGTTCGGGAAATGCCCAGGGTGCCAGGCTTGGAACTCCATGGTGGAGGAAACGGAAAGCGTAGTCAAAACACAGGGAATGAATGCCCCTATTTTTCATAGTAAAGAAAAGGCACAGTCGATCATAAGTATAGAAAGTGACAAGGAACCGCGCATACTGACAGGTATAGGTGAGCTTAACCGTGTTCTCGGTGGGGGGATCGTACCAGGATCGCTGGTACTAGTAGGGGGAGACCCAGGAATCGGTAAATCTACGCTCTTATTACAGACCTCGCACGCCCTTACAACACAGGGATTGCGAGTATTGTATATCTCGGGCGAAGAATCGGTAAGGCAAACTAAGCTGCGCGCGGATCGCCTCGATGCGTTGTCAACGGAGCTTTATGTACTATGTGAGACAAATATGGAAAGCATAGAAGAAGCGATCGAACAAATCCAGCCACAATTTCTTGTCATCGATTCTATTCAGACCGTATTTATGCCAGAAGTAACGAGTGCGCCAGGCAGCGTGACCCAGGTTCGGGAGTGTACGACAAGATTTATGCGTATCGCTAAGATTCGTGGAATTGCAACAGTTCTCGTTGGTCATGTTACCAAGGAAGGGGCTATTGCTGGACCACGGATGCTTGAACATATGGTGGACTGCGTGCTGTATTTTGAGGGTGAGCGGCATCATACGTATAGACTTTTGCGGGCTGTAAAAAACCGCTTTGGCTCTACGAATGAAATCGGCATTTTCGAAATGGGTGAAGCGGGGCTTACCGAAGTAGAGAATCCATCGGAGCTCTTTTTATCGGAACGTCCGCTTGGCGTGGCTGGTTCTACTGTGGTGGCAAGTATGGAGGGAACTAGACCTGTGCTTGTAGAACTTCAGGCACTTGTTGCTGCCACCCACTTCCCTTCCCCACGGCGAATGTGCACAGGCATGGATCACCAGCGGATGGCACTTATTATCGCTGTACTCGAGAAACGGATGGGCATGTTCCTGCAAAATCAGGATGCATACCTGAATGTTGCCGGGGGAGTAAAGCTGGATGAACCGGCGATTGATCTAGCTGTAGCTATTAGTATCGCCTCCAGTTTTCGTGATATTTCAACAAAACCTTACGACGTTTTCTTCGGAGAAGTAGGACTTACCGGTGAGGTAAGAGGCGTTTCGCGCGCGGAAATGCGCGTTAAGGAGGCCGCAAAGCTTGGCTTCCGGCGGGTGATTATGCCTGAAAAGAGCATGAAGGGATGGAAGCACCCGCAAGATATCCAGATTATTGGCGTCAGTACCGTAGCAGATGCACTATCGGTCGCGTTAGATTAGGGGGCACAGGGATATGAAAGAATATAACCAATTAGAGAATATGAATGATCTGCTCAGACTGGCGGCACCGGGTACACCTTTTCGGGAAGGTTTGGAGAATGTGCTGCGCGCTAAGACAGGGGCACTTATTGTCGTAGGGTACAGTCCTGAGGTGATGGACGTAGTGGATGGCGGATTCTCCATTAACTGCGATTTTTCGCCCAATTATTTATATGAGCTAGCTAAAATGGACGGAGCTATTATTCTAAGTGAGGATTTAAAGCGTATATTGTATGCTAATACACAACTTATACCGGATTCCTCTATCTCATCCATCGAGACGGGGATCCGTCACCGCACCGCGGAGCGGGTAGCGAAGCAAACGGGTAAGCTGGTGGTTTCCATTTCACAACGCCGCAATATCATCACGCTTTATCAAGGCTCGATTCGTTATGCACTCAAAGAGATCGGCGCAATTTTGGCAAAGGCTAACCAAGCGATTCAGACACTCGAGAAGTATAAAGCAGTGCTCACGCAAGGACTGACGAATTTGTCAGCTTCAGAATATGAGGGCATTGTTACCGTTGCTGAAGTAGTGGGTGTTATCCAGCGTGTAGAGATGGTTTTGCGCATAAAAATGGAGATCAAACGCTATATCAACGAATTGGGCAACGAAGGACGCCTGATCAGCATGCAGATGGAAGAACTGGTTGGAAATACAGAGGAAGAAGCATGGCTTCTATACAGAGACTATGCTAAGGAAGAGCAGGAAGATAAAATCCGTGAAATTATCGCCGGTCTCAAACGGATAAGCGATGATGATCTGATGGATGACAACCATATTGCCCGTATACTGGGTTATTCTTCTACGGCAATTACCTCTGAAGAAGTGGTGACTCCACGTGGTTATCGCCTGCTTAACAAAATTCCGCGGCTTCCGAATGTGATCATTCACAATCTGGTGGAGCGGTTTGAAATGCTGCCTAATTTGATGTCCGCAAGCATAGCTGAATTGGATGAAGTGGACGGAATTGGGGAGGTGCGGGCCCGTAATATTCAGGATGGGCTCAAACGTTTACAGAAGCAAGTTCTTATTGACAGGCAAATGTAAATAACATACAATCACGTAATATTGGGGACGTTAAAGGCCAAAGTTAGAAAATTGAGGTGAAGAAATGATACAAAAATCAATTCCGAGTCTTTTTACGATAGGTAATTTGATGCTCGGAATGTTTGGTATCATGATGGCGTTTGACGGTAAGATTAGCATGGCCGCTATCATGGTTATTATTGCTATGCTGTTAGACGGCTTAGATGGTCGAGTAGCTCGCGCTCTAAAATGCGAAAGCGAATTTGGCAAGGAGTTGGACTCCTTATCTGATGTCGTTTCTTTCGGAGTCGCACCGGCCGTTATTTTGTACGTCTCAAGCCTGCAGGATTTGAACTCTGCATTAGGCTGGACAGTAACTGCGATTTTTCCGGTGTTTGGTGCTTTGCGCTTAGCCCGTTTTAATGTTCGTCCGGGGGTTCCGGGTTATTTTATCGGTTTGCCAATTCCTGCTGCAGGTGGTGTACTGGCCACATTAGCTCTTTTTAATAAAGATGTTTCGGCTCCGTTTATGATCGTTGCTACACTGCTCTTATCCTATTTGATGGTCAGCACTGTTAAATATCCTAATTTCAAAAAGATTGGATTGCCGAAAAAAGCGGTGGTTGGAGCGCCAGTGGTTATTGTTGTTGCAGTGGCTGTAGCTGTTGTGTTCCCAGAGCAAATCGCTAAGCTGATCTTTGTCTTACTTGGAATTTATGCATTATACGGTTTTAAGCAAAATATTGATCGGTTGACAGCCAGACGCCGTCATCGTCGTCGTAGCCGTTCAGAGGATAAAGTGTATCATTCCAAGAACGGTTAATCGGTCCATAAGGTAAGGTAGCTGAATAAATTATGACCAAAGGTTTTGTCTTCCCTAGGGGATGGCAAAGCCTTTTTGCATTTCCAGCACTAATCCAAGTTTATCGTCTTGAAAATTGGAACATACTGGTGAGGAATAGATCCATTTAGGATGAATAAAAAGGAGGTGCGTTAGGTTATGTGGAAAAAAGTGATTTTGTCTTTTGCCTTAATATGTGGTGCTTGGTCAGGTTTTTCGCTATACCATGCGCTCGAAAGAGGATTCCCCAAGGGGATGGAGAAGCTGGGTGAAAGCTTACCTGTAGAAGGAAGCATTTTATTTACGGTGCTGGGTGCCATTATTTTTTTGTTTGCGGGGTCTTTATGCGCGGAATGGGGAGGTTCAAAACTGCGGGAGGCGGTTCACTACTGTTCGCGTATTCCAATGAATGAATTAGCTGCAAGTGCAGCTGGGCTTACAGGGGGGCTTCTGTTATCTCTCCTGTTATACCCTGCAATGATCTGGCTTGGGAAAGCTGGGCAGCTGCTGCAAGTGCCAGCTACGTTAGCTTTTGGATATCTGGGGCTGCGGATCGGTTTGGAGAAAAAAGAGGAGCTTGCTGCGCTGTGGACATCTGGACGCTGGGGCCAAGCGGCTGAGCCGGAAGGCCGCGGGCTTGAGGAACATAAAATCCTCGACACAAGTGTTATTATCGATGGAAGAATCGCTGACATTTGTAAGACGGGATTTATTGAGGGAACCATTGTCATACCTGAATTCGTGCTTGAAGAGCTCCAGCATATTGCTGATTCTTCGGATTTGTTGAAGCGGAACCGGGGACGGCGTGGGCTTGATATACTCAATAAAATTCAAAAAGAGCTTGATGTGAAGGTATTGATCTATGAGGGAGATTTTGAAGAAATCTCTGAGGTTGACAGTAAGTTAGTGAAGTTAGCGAAGGTACTGCAAGGTAAAGTAGTCACTAATGATTTCAACTTAAATAAGGTTTGCGAATTGCAGGGTGTTTCCGTTCTGAATATTAACGATCTGGCGAATGCTGTGAAGCCTGTAGTGCTGCCTGGTGAGGAAATCGTAGTTCAGGTCATTAAGGATGGCAAAGAACATGGGCAAGGGGTAGCCTACTTAGACGATGGAACGATGATTGTTGTAGAAGGCGGACGTGAATATATCGGGACTACGATGGAGGTTCTGGTCACTAGCGTGCTGCAAACTTCGGCTGGCCGAATGATATTTGCTAAGCCAAAACTTTTGGAAAAAGCGCAATAAGTGAAGATAAAGTGTATGGGGACTGTCCTATGGGTTGGAAATGCCCGCCAAACACGTTATGATGGGATTATACGTGAAAGACAGGAGCCAGATTAATGTCAAACAGTGTGGGCGTCGTCATTGTGGCGGCAGGCAGAGGAACGCGAATGGGAACTGCGGAGAGCAAGCAATATTTGTTACTGCAGGGGAAGCCGATTATCGTTCATACGCTGGAGGTATTCCAGCAGCACGAATTGATCTCTGAAATCGTGCTCGTAACCGGTGAAGAGGATATTAAACGCTGCCGGGAATGGATACAGCTCTATAAGCTGGACAAGGTTAAGGCTATAGTAACTGGTGGATCTGAGCGTCAGCATTCCGTACATAAAGGGTTGTTGAAACTTACGACACAGTGGGTAATGGTACATGATGGTGTTCGTCCGTTTGTACAGCCAAATGAAATTGAGGCTTGCTACGAACGAGCGAAGCAGATGGGTGCTTCGGTTCTTGCTGTACCCGTCAAGGATACGATCAAACAGGTGGATAATGAAGGACAAGTACTGTCTACGCCGGATCGGCGAAGTCTGTGGGCGATTCAAACCCCGCAGACTTTTCGTCTTTCTGATTTGCTGGAGGCTTATGCAGCGGCAGAGCGGGATGGCTTTCTGGGCACCGATGACTCCAGCTTGGCGGAGCGTGCGGGGATTCCGGTTTCTGTGGTAGAGGGAAGCTACAGAAATATTAAGATTACGACACCTGATGATTTGGATTATGCAGAATTCACAGAAAGAAACAGGGGAGAGGGACAATCATGATCGCTGTAGGACAAGGATTTGATGTGCATCAGCTGGTAGAGGGCAGGCCTTGTATTATTGGGGGAGTTACGATTCCTTATGAAAAAGGATTGCTTGGGCATTCCGATGCAGATGTGCTGCTGCATGCAGTTAGTGACGCGATTCTAGGCGCACTTGGACTTGGTGATATTGGCAGACATTTTCCGGATACAGATCCAGCTTTTAAGGACGCAGATAGCTTGAAGTTATTAGAAGAGGTATGGGCACTTGCTCGTGAGCGAGGATATAAGCTGGGAAATATTGATTCAACGATTATCGCCCAAAAGCCTAAGATGGCTCCGTACATTCCACAAATGACCGAGATTATCGCACGTGCGCTTAATGCCGACCCGTCCAAGGTGAATGTTAAAGCTACTACAACTGAGCAGCTTGGTTTTGCCGGACGCGGCGAAGGAATTGCCGCACAATCTATTGTCTGTCTACTCCAAGATGTGATATCATCTTGAGATGGTCTAAGTAGTAAATTAAGTTCAACCATATGAAGCGGAGGGAATACAATGACGGATGAAGTCCGGGTGCGTTACGCACCGAGCCCTACGGGACATTTACATATAGGTAACGCCAGAACGGCGCTGTTTAACTATCTGTTCGCCCGTAATAAAGGCGGTAAATTCATTATCAGAATTGAAGATACAGACGTAAAGCGCAATGTCGCTGGTGGTGAAGAGAGCCAGCTTAAGTATTTGAAATGGCTGGGTATGGATTGGGATGAGAGCGTTGATGTGGGCGGAGAGTACGGACCTTATCGTCAGACAGAACGTCTTGACTTATATCGTGTACATTGGCAGGATTTGCTGGACAGAGGTTTGGCTTACCGCTGCTATTGCACAGAGGAAGAGCTGGAAGCGGAACGTGAAGAACAGACTGCTCGCGGAGAAACGCCTCGTTATTCTGGCAAACACCGTGATCTGACTGAAGAGCAACGTTTAGCTTTTGAAGCTGAGGGACGAGTGGCCAGCATTCGCTTCCGTGTGCCAGAAGATCGTACGTATGCGTTTGATGATCTCGTAAAAGGCAGTATTTCTTTTGACACAAAAGAAATGGGTGACTTTGTTATTGTGAAGAAGGACGGAATTCCGACCTATAACTTCGCGGTAGCTGTTGACGATCATCTGATGGCTATTACCCACGTATTGCGTGGAGAAGACCATATTTCCAACACACCCCGCCAGCTTATGATCTATGAAGCGCTTGGCTGGGAGCCACCTTTATTTGGTCACATGACGCTTATTGTTGGCGACAACCACAAGAAGCTCAGCAAACGGGATGAATCCGTTATTCAGTTTATCGAGCAATATGATGAATTGGGTTACTTGCCTGAGGCTCTGGTTAACTTCATTTCTCTGCTTGGCTGGTCTCCAGAGGGAGAAGAAGAGATCTTCAGTAAAGAAGAACTTATTTCTATTTTTGATGCGGACCGTTTGTCCAAAAGCCCGGCTGTGTTCGATAAAAACAAGCTGGCGCATCTGAATAATCATTATATTAAACATGCTGATCCTAAACGGATCTCTGCACTAGCTATTCCGCATTTGCAAAAAGCGGGTAAAATACCTGCTGAGCTGAACGAAGAGCAACAAGCATGGGCGGAAAGCCTTGTCGCGTTGTATCAAGAGCAGATGACTGCAGCTTCTGACATCGTGGCGCTATCGGAACTGTTCTTCCGCAGTCACCTAGAATTAGAAACGGAAGCAGCACAGGTTCTGGCTGAAAGCCAAGTTCCTGAGGTATTGTCTGCTTTTCTGGCTAAGGTTGAAGCCTGTCAGGATTTCAGTGCAAGCAACATGGCTGTTCTGATTAAGGAAGTACAGAAAGAAACAGGTCATAAGGGCAAAGCACTCTTTATGCCAATTCGTGTGGCTCTGACCGGACAAACGCACGGACGTGATCTTAATATAACCATTGCTTTGCTCGGCAAAAACCGGGTCATCGAACGTTTGAAATCACAAATTAAGGGCGCTTAAGGTCGTATTTCATACGACTAAACCCCCTTGTCAGTATCTTGTCTTTTGCGCTAAGATAGAATTATATGATAATAGCTGTGATCAGGAGAAGTACGTCCATTGAAGACAATTGCCAGAGAGAATAACCGAGAAAGGGACACCCTTTCGGGCTGGGAGTTATTCATTTGTCCGGGGCAGAACATGCGCCTGTGAGCTGCACGGTTGAATGACCTTTTTAAGGCTCATTAGATCGCGCCGGGAACGTCGCCGTTAATGATGCCAAGTGGAACGAAGAAATTCTGCCGTTTGTTACAATAGCGGCTCATTTGATTCGTTCAAGCAGAGTGGAACCGCGGTTAAACGTCTCTGCAGCATTATGCTGCAGGGGCGTTTTTTGTCTAAATATAAGCAAAAATAATTTTCATACAATACTCTTTGTCTTATATTTCTACGAGATAACAAACCAAGCGAACACTCACCGCATATGTATGATAAGGATGATGGGCCTGGAGACAATACCTTTCTTGTGTACCTGTAAACAGGAGATAAGGAAGTTAAGAAGAGAGGAACCGTGATGTTTAAGCATATTAAGTCGGACATTCGGGCGGTATTTGATAACGATCCTGCTGCCCGCAGCTGGTTCGAGGTTGTCTTCACATATGCCGGCTTGCACGCCATTTGGGGTCACCGGATCGCCCACTCTTTTTTCAAACGCCGCTGGTATACAATGGCTCGTATGGTTTCGCAGTTTAGCAGATTTATGACTGGTGTTGAGATCCATCCTGGAGCTGTCATCGGAAATAGGCTGTTTATCGACCATGGTATGGGGATTGTTATTGGAGAAACCTGCGAAATCGGTGATGATGTTATAATCTATCAAGGGGTTACGCTTGGAGGAACAGGAAAAGAAAAAGGTAAGCGACATCCCACGGTCGGCAACAATGTAGTTATTGGTTCCGGTGCGAAGGTTTTAGGATCTTTTCGTATTGGTGACAATTCAAATATAGGTTCGAATGCAGTTGTGTTGCGTGAAGTGCCTAACAACAGTACAGTAGTAGGGAATCCAGGTCGTGTGGTAAAACGTAATGGAGAACGGGTATCCGATCGGCTCGATCATACGAAGATGCCTGACCCGCTTGTCGATTCACTGCGGTTTTTGCAGAAAGAAATCGAAGAAATTAGGGAAAAGCTTGGCGCAGAAGATAAACAAAAAACCGCACAGCGGATAGCAGAAGCTCAGCAGTATATTGGTGACTACGAAATTTAAGCATCCCGGTATTAAGGAATCCGGAAGAACAGAAAGGGCTGGAATAAGGATGGCTTTACAAATATATAACACAATGACACGCAGCAAGGAGCAGTTTGTGCCCCAGGAGCCGGGCAAAGTTAAGATGTATGTGTGTGGTCCAACCGTTTATGGATATATGCATATCGGAAATGCTAGACCTATAATTGTTTTTGATATGGTCCGGAATTACTTGGAGCAGTTAGGTAATGAGGTGCGGTATGTTACGAATTTCACGGATGTCGATGATAAACTGATTCGCAAAGCCGAAGAAATGAACACTACTGTAGCAGAGGTAGCGGAAACTTTCATTGCTGCTTACCGTGACGACCTGGAAGGGCTTGGTGTTAAACCGGCAACCTTGAATCCCCGTGTAACGGAAAGCATGGAGCTGATCATTGGATTTATTAAAGAGCTTGAGGAAAAAGGATACGCATACGAAAGCGGCGGCGATGTATATTACCGCACTTCAAAATTTGAAGACTACGGTAAATTATCTCGTCAGAATCTGGATGAGCTGCAGTTTGGTATCCGTGTTGAGGTGGACTCACGTAAGGAAAAACCGGAGGATTTTGTGCTTTGGAAAGCAGCCAAACCTGGTGAAGTGCACTGGAGTAGCCCTTGGGGAGACGGACGTCCCGGCTGGCATATTGAATGCTCGGCTATGGCGCGCGAGTTCTTGGGAGATACGATTGATATCCATGGTGGTGGACAAGATTTGCAGTTCCCGCATCATGAATGTGAATGCGCTCAGACCGAAGCTCTGACTGGTAAACCACTCTCTAATTACTGGATGCATAATGGATTCATCAACATCGGAGACGAGAAAATGTCGAAATCGCTCGGTAATGGCTGGCTTGTAAAAGACATCCGTGAGCGTTTTAAAGCAGGAGCTATCCGCTATTTCATGCTATCGACCCATTACCGTAACCCGCTGAATTTCTCAGAGGATTCTATGACTTCCGCCGAAAAGAGCGTTGAACGGATCATGCTTGCAGAGAGTAACGTTAAACATCGGCTTGAACTCGCTGCTGATGGTGCTCAAGGTGAGGTCAACTCAGAGATTAATGATAAGCTGTCAGCTATAGTGGCCAATTTCCATGCTAGAATGCAGGATGACTTTAATACGCCTGATGCGATCACGGCTATGTTCGATTGGGTGAGCCTGGCAAACCATACGCTTGCGAATAACGAGGCTGCTCCTGCTGATTTTGCTGCATTACTGCAAGCTTTTGGCGAAATGAATGCTGTGCTGCGTTTGACGCCAGAACTAGAAGAGGAAATTGCAAGTGAAGAAGTTGAACGGTTGATCGCCGAGCGGGTTGAAGCTCGTAAGAATAAGAATTGGAGCCGGTCTGACGAGATCCGTGATGAATTAGGCCGCTTGGGCATATTGCTTGAGGATACTCCACAAGGAATGCGGTGGCGTCGTAAATGAGTGAGGAACGCAAGTTTGATAACGGATGGTTTCCTTATGAGCCTTCCAAACCTGCGCGACTACTTTCGCCTATTGTTCTAGCTTATGTAGGAGATGCTATCTATGAGGTGGCTGTTCGCCAGTATTTAGTATCTCTTCCGAATTTGCGTCCGAACCATTTGCATCGTTCTGCTACAGGGCTGGTATCCGCTAAAGCACAGTGTGCGATTCTGAACTTTTTGGAGCCTAGTCTCAAGGAAGAAGAGAAGGATGTCGCCCGTCAGGGAAGAAATGCGAAATCGGGAAGTGTTCCTAAGAATGCGGATGTGCTTGAATACCGTCATGCTACAGCTTTTGAGTGCTTGATTGGTCACTTGTACTACACAGGACAACAGGAGAGAATAGAAGAAATTGTGCACAAGGGTATACAGTTTATGTTGAAACAGCCGTGATAGGCTTTGGCGAAATAGAAAATAGGAGAAGTGAACATGGAAGAAGAATTGAAGACTGAAGAGGAAATATTGGCAGGGAAGCATTCTGTGCTTGAAGCGCTTCGTGCTGGTCGTACATTAAATAAAATTTGGATTGCAGAGACAGCCCAGAAGCATCTGACAGCACCCATCGTTGCCGAAGCCCGGAAAGCGGGAATTGTCATTCAGCATGTGGACAAGCGTAAGCTGGATCAACTGGCACCAGGCGTGCAGCATCAAGGGGTGGTTGCACAAGCAGCACCATTTGCCTATGTTGAAGTGGATGATCTGTTAGCTATAGCAGAAGCCAAAGGAGAACCGGCATTCCTTATTTTGCTTGATGAAATTGAAGATCCTCATAACCTGGGCTCGATTCTGCGGACGGCGGATTGTACTGGAGTACATGGGGTAATCGTACCTAAACGCCGTTCGGCTCAGATAACTGCGACCGTGTCCAAAACATCCGCGGGTGCTGTGGAGTATGTTCCGGTTGCCCGGGTTACAAACCTGGGTCAGACCATTGACCGTCTAAAAGAGCAGGGAGTCTGGGTAGTAGGAACAGACGTGGATACCGATCAGAATCTATACCAATCCGATATTTTCACGGGTCCGGTAGCTGTTGTAATCGGCAATGAGAATAAAGGAATGGGACGCCTGATTCGTGAAAAATGTGATGTACTTCTTAAGCTGCCGATGGCCGGAAAGATCAATTCATTAAATGCCTCTGTCGCCGCAGGAGTCATTATGTATGAAGTGATACGCCGCCGGCAACAGCAGGGATAGCTATGGCCGACTGGCGCGATGTGCTGCTTGTGGATGGATATAACATGATCGGTGGCTGGCCGGAACTTGTGGCACTGTCCCAGATTGGTATGCAGGAAGCACGCGACCGCTTGATGGATTTGCTGGCAGATTACCAGGCTTTCTCTGGACGAAGAGTTATTGCTGTTTTTGATGCATACCGTGTTCCGGGGTTGGGAAGGTCTTTTGTTCAGGGTAAGGTCCAGGTGTACTTCACCAAGGAAAAAGAAACCGCAGATGAATGCATTGAGCGACTGGTTGGGGAATATAGCAATCGGCGCCGGCAGATCTATGTGGCTACGAGTGATTTTATAGAGCAGCATATTATTTTTGCACAAGGTGCATTGCGAATTTCGGCAAGGGAATTGCATCTGGAAATTGAAGAGAATCAGAAACAAGTAAAAAAAGCTATTGAACCTGGCGGTGTCAGTTCTACTCGTCATTCTTTGGAAGACAAACTGCCTCCCGATGTGCGCAGTAAGTTGGAAAAATGGCGCAGACAGTGAGATCGAGGAAGAATCAGGAAATAGTTTATTCCAATTTATGCTATTCTAGATTGATTTTGGACAAACTCCGGTTGACGGTGGAAGGTAACATAATATATACTGATCCTATATTTCGCGAAGTAACGATGTGTCTTGCGTTGCAGCCGGGGGGATTCTTGGTGAGTGTCGACCTCAAGGAAATAATGCTGTCTGAGTATGATTTCATAAGTGATGAAGATATTGTCGAGGCTTTCCGTGGTGGCGACAGTGGCGCATTAGAACACTTGATTAATAAATACCGTAACTTTGTACGTGCTAAAGCCCGCTCTTATTTCTTGATCGGGGCAGACCGTGAAGATATTGTACAAGAAGGAATGATTGGTCTATACAAGGCTATTCGTGACTTTAAAGGTGACAAGCTCTCTTCATTCAAGGCTTTTGCTGAGCTCTGCATTACACGACAGATTATAACGGCTATTAAGACGGCCACTCGTCAGAAACATATTCCGCTGAACTCTTATGTTTCCTTGGACAAGCCCATTTATGACGAAGATTCTGATAGAACACTTATGGATGTCATTTGTGGAACACAGGTTCTAGATCCAGAAGAGCTAATTATTAATCAAGAAGAATTCATTGGTCTTGAAGATAAGATGGCGGAGATTCTAAGTGACTTGGAGCGCAAGGTTCTGATGTTGTATTTAGACGGAAGATCCTATCAAGAGATTGCTGAAGATCTTAAGCGGCATGTAAAGTCTATTGATAACGCTCTACAACGAGTAAAAAGGAAATTAGAAAGATATCTAGAAGTACGTGACAATTGATGATATAATGAACAAGAGAGGGCTCGGACATCGAGTTCTTTTTTTTAGTCTTTTTGAAATCACTCGGATAGAATTAGGTGCTTGCACCATAAATTACTATTTGAGCCGATTTTAGTCGTTGCCGTTGAAGGTAGGTTTATACACAGACGGAATACCCCATAATGGTAAGGAAGACAGCGAAGTGTGAGGAAGAGATAGACCCAAAGACAGGGTACGGCCATATGACTACTAAACCCGGAATTACCCAGTGCAGAACGGAATTCTTTCGTTGACACAGACCTTGACATTATGCTAAAGTGTTTTAGGTAGGCCTAAATTCGCGGCTTTTTTTTAGGATCAATATTTGCGTCTTCTAATGTGAATTAGAAGGACGTCTCGGGAGGTGCACATCATGCGGGTAATTATCACTTTGGCTTGTACAAGTTGCAAACAAAGAAACTATGCGACTACCAAAAACAAGCGAAATCACCCCGACCGCATGGAGATGAAGAAATTTTGCAAGTATTGTAACTCGCAAACTCCTCATCGCGAAACCAGATAGTCTGTGGAGGTGTAGTCGGCATGAAACGTAGTTTCAAGTCTATGTTTTCCTTTTTCACTGAGAGCTGGAGTGAACTCAAAAAGGTTCGCTGGCCAAGTCGTAAAGAATTGACCAACTATACATTGATCGTTCTCGGTACGATTGTAGTTGTCGCTATTTACTTCTGGGTTCTGGACATCGGTATTTCCGCTGTGATTGAAGCGATTATTTAGAGAGGTCCCAGGTGGCTTGATATGGAAAAAAGATGGTATGTCGTTCATACCTATTCTGGGTATGAGAATAAGGTCAAAGCCAATTTGGAAAAGCGCGTTGAGTCCATGGGCATGGAAGACAAAATATTCCGCGTTCTTGTTCCTATGGAAGAAGAAATCGTAAACAAAGACGGTAAGAAAAAAACCGTTATGCGTAAAGTTTACCCCGGATATGTTTTGGTGGAAATGGTTCAGACTGATGATTCCTGGTATGTTGTCCGCAATACTCCGGGCGTTACTGGATTTGTTGGTTCGACAGGCTCAGGGTCTAAACCAACAGCTTTGCTTCCGGAAGAGGTAGAACAAATTCTGAAGCATATGGGCATGGTTGAACCTAAAGCGAAGATTGATTTCGAAATCAAGGAATCCGTACGTATTATGGTTGGTCCGTTTGCGAATTTTGTGGGCTCCGTGGAAGAGATTTTGGCTGACAAGAGCAAGATCAAAGTGCATGTTAACATGTTTGGACGGGAAACCCCGCTAGAGTTGGATTTCACTCAAGTGGAGAAAATATAACATAAGCTAGGGTTTCTTGTGGGAGAGCGCTATTGGCGTTCGAAGACCACTATTTTTGCAAGGAGGTGTCACTCATGGCTAAAAAAGTTATTAAAATGGTGAAACTGCAGATTCCTGCAGGGAAAGCGAATCCAGCGCCTCCAGTAGGTCCGGCGTTAGGTCAAGCAGGTGTCAACATCATGGCATTCTGTAAGGAATTTAATGCTCGTACTGCCGACCAGGCTGGCTTGATCATTCCGGTTGAAATTACAGTATTTGAAGACCGTTCCTTTACTTTCATCACTAAAACTCCTCCGGCTGCTGTTCTGCTTCGCATCGCTGCTAAAGTAGAAAAAGGATCCGGCGAACCAAACAAGAAAAAAGTAGCAAAAATCGGCCGCGCTGCGGTACGTGAAATTGCTGAAACAAAAATGCCTGACCTTAACGCTGCAACTGTTGAAGCTGCAATGCGTATGGTTGAAGGTACTGCCCGCAGTATGGGTATCACAATCGAAGACTAGTAGTTTTCGAAGAATCGGTCATTCGTGACCCGCAAGTATGTGGGAGGAATTTCCGCTAACACCACAAAGGAGGAACATTTTCATGGCTAAACATGGTAAGAAATACCAAGAAGCTGCTAAGCTGATCAACAGCGAAGCAACTTACGAGCCTTCAGAAGCTGTAGAGCTTGTGAAAAAGGCAGCGACTGCTAAGTTCGACGAAACCGTTGAAGCAGCAGTTCGTCTGGGTGTAGACCCGCGTAAACAAGACCAAGCAGTTCGTGGTGTTGTTGTCCTGCCTCACGGCACTGGTAAAACACAACGCGTGCTTGTATTTGCAAAAGGTGAAAAAGCGAAAGAGGCTGAAGCTGCTGGCGCTGATTTTGTTGGTGATCAAGACATGATCAACAAAATTCAACAAGGCTGGTTTGAATTTGATGTCTGCGTAGCTACACCTGATATGATGAGTGAAGTCGGTAAACTGGGTCGTCTGCTTGGTGGTAAAGGTCTTATGCCTAACCCTAAAGCTGGCACAGTTACATTCGATGTTTCCAAGGCTGTGCAAGAAATCAAAGCCGGTAAAATCGAATACCGTCTCGACAAAGCAGGTCAAATTCACGCGCCAATCGGCAAAGTGTCCTTTGATGCTGCACAATTGAACGATAACCTTAAAGCTCTTATCGACGCTTTGAACCGTGCGAAACCAGCTGCTGCTAAAGGTGTATACCTTAAAGGCATCTCGATTTCTTCCACAATGGGACCTAGCGCTCGTGTGAACACAACCGTCTTCAGATAATTAAGGGTTGACTCTTTGAGTCAATTTTGATAATCTATAACAGTTGTGAAACTTAAGGTATCAATCTTAACCTTGAATATGCTTACCGTAGACAGTAGGTGCCTTAGTGCTTAATTTCCTACCGAGGTGTTGTGATAGAAACAAGAAGTAACGAGCTCGCTCGTATAACTTTCGTTTTATCAAGCCTTCGTGATTCTGCGGAGGCTTTTCTACTGCCTGCGTAGGAGCGGTGAAGCTTTCCTTGGAAAGAACGCCGACACATAAATTTTCAGGAGGTGTATACATTGGCAAATGCAAAAGTAATTCAAGCAAAACAAGACGCGGTTGACGTCGTTACTGCAAAACTGCAAAACAGTCTTTCGACTGTTGTAGCTGACTACCGTGGATTGAACGTTTCCCAAGTGACTGAACTGCGTAAGCAACTTCGTGAAGCTGGCGTTGAGTTTCAAGTCCTGAAGAACACATTGCTGCGTCGCGCAACTGCTGCGGCTGAGTTGAGTGAATTGGATGAAGTTTTGACTGGTCCAACAGCTATCGCATTCAGCACAACTGATGCAGTAGCACCAGCTAAAATTTTGAACGATTTCGCCAAGAAAAACGACGCTTTGAAATTGAAAGGCGGCGTAGTTGAAGGTCGTGTCATTGACGCGGAACAACTGAAAGCACTGGCTGAGCTTCCATCCCGCGATGGTTTGCTGTCCATGCTGCTTAGCGTACTTCAAGCTCCAATGCGCAACTTCGCGCTTGCAGTTAAAGCTGTTGCTGAAAAAGAAGAACAAAGCGCGTAAGCCTTTGACTCTTGCAGCATAATCAATACCACAAATAAATTTAAATATAAAATGGAGGTTCAATCATGAGTAAAGAAGCAATCTTGGAAGCAATTAAAGGCATGAGCGTATTGGAACTGAACGACCTGGTTAAAGCAATTGAAGAAGAATTCGGCGTAACTGCAGCAGCTCCAGTAGCAGCTGGCGGTGCAGTAGCAGCAGTAGCTGAAGAGCAATCCGAATTTGACGTAATTTTGACAGGCGCTGGCGCTTCCAAAATCAACGTTATCAAAATCGTTCGCGAAATCACTGGTCTTGGCTTGAAAGAAGCTAAAGATCTTGTAGACAACGCACCAAAAGCAATCAAAGAAAAAGTAAGCAAAGACGAAGCCGAAGCTACTAAAGCAAAATTGGAAGAAGCAGGCGCAGCTGTAGAAGTGAAGTAATTCCTTCTATTACTGAAAACCCCTTGAACTTGTTCAAGGGGTTTGTTTTATAAATAGAGTTAGTAGGGCGTATATACCAACTGCTAACATAATAGGAAAGGGAGGAAAGAGATGTCGCAACATTATTATTCGCAGCAGCCGGAAGTACGTCATGACAGACGTAGCATTGATACCGTACTAAGAGGCAAAAGCTTTCGTTTTACGAGCGATGCCGGTGTATTCTCTAAAGGGGACATCGATTACGGTAGCCGAGTTCTTATTGAAGCTATGATAATTCCGGACGGTTCAGCGGTGCTTGATGTAGGTTGTGGTTATGGGCCGATTGGATTAAGTGCAGCATACCTAGCTCCCAAAGGACATGTAACCATGATTGATATTAACAGTCGTGCGGTAGAACTGGCGCGTGAGAATGCTCAGCACAATGGAATCCGGAATGTTACGATAATGGAAAGCGATGTACTCGGCGCATTGAATGAGCAGCAGAAGTTCGATGTGATTCTAACTAATCCTCCGATTCGTGCAGGAAAAGCTGTAGTGCATAAGATTTTTGAAGATGCGTATGAACATTTAAATGAGGGTGGCTATCTGTGGATTGTGATTCAGAAGAAGCAGGGCGCTCCATCCGCAGTGGCAAAACTAGAAAGCTTGTTCTCAATGGTGGAAGAAGTGGGGAAAGACAAAGGCTATCGTATTATTAAAGCGCAAAAATAAAATACAATAGGTTATTGACATGTGATAGTGATAATGGTATTATTATAAAATGTCAGTATTAAGATAGGCTCCATGTCTTTAGTTTGCTGAAATGTCAAGCAATATATTGTCGCCCGGCTAGCGCATGCCGCACGGCAAGTTTTTGCGAGTTGGTTGTCTATGCTCTAACGCAGCGAATGCTACGTGGTAATAGATAATAGCGCATAAACTATTGCTTGGTGACGTATAATATGTACGTTTTGGGCAAATCTACTTGATAAGGAGTATTTTGGTCATGGATAAATGCGCTCTTTTTTCGAAGATTTCGATAAGGGCTTTTCTTTTATTTATGACTGAATCCTTGTAGTATGGTTCCATTATACGGTTCCAAACAAGGGTTCGCAATCAATTTTTAAGTGAGTAGACATGAGGGGTGAGTAAAGTTGGCAGGACATCTTGTTCAGTATGGTCGACGCACTCGGCGGAGCTATGCGAGAATTAACGAGGTACTCGAGGTCCCGAACCTGATCGAGATCCAACAAAAATCTTATGATTGGTTTTTGGAGGAAGGATTGCGGGAAATGTTTCAGGACATCTCGCCGATCCAGGATTTCACAGGTAATTTGGTACTAGAGTTCATTGATTACAGCCTGGGTGAACCGAAATATACGGTTGACGACGCTAAAGAGCGGGACGTAACGTATGCGGCTCCTCTGCGTGTAAAGGTGCGGCTCATTAATAAAGAGACCGGTGAGGTTAAAGAGCAGGAAGTGTTCATGGGAGATTTCCCGCTGATGACGGAGACCGGCACTTTTATTATTAATGGTGCGGAACGGGTTATTGTCAGCCAGTTGGTTCGCTCTCCAAGCGTCTATTTCAGCACAAAAGTGGATAAGAACGGCAAAAAAACCTACACCGCCACAGTAATCCCGAACCGCGGAGCCTGGTTGGAACTTGAAACCGATGCTAAGGACATTATGTATGTTCGTATCGATCGGACTCGTAAAATTCCTGTTACCGTACTTTTGCGTGCTCTCGGTTTCGGTAGTGATGCCGAAATTCTGGAATTGCTTGGCAATGATGAATATATTCGCAATACGCTGGATAAAGACAACACGGACTCCACGGAGAAGGCGCTTATTGAAATTTATGAGCGTTTGCGTCCGGGCGAACCGCCGACACTAGACAATGCCAAAAGTTTGCTGGTTGCGCGTTTCTTTGATCCAAAACGCTACGACCTAGCTAATGTAGGCCGTTACAAAATCAATAAAAAGCTACACATTAAGAACCGTCTTTTCAATCAACGTCTTGCTCAGCCTTTGGTTGACGACTCTACTGGAGAAATCCTGGCAGAATCCGGCCAAATGGTCGATCGTAGACTGCTTGATGAATTGATTCCATATTTCGAAAAGAATGTTGCCTTTAAAAACTACCGTGTTACTGGTGGAGTTATGGACAGCGAAGATATTCCTCTTCAAACAATTGACGTATTCTCGCCAATTGAAGAAGGCCGGGTTATTAAGCTGATCGCTAACGGCAATATCGACAAATCTGTTAAGCATATTACTCAAGCTGATATTATATCCTCAATCAGCTACTTTATTAATTTGCTTCACGGAATTGGCAATACCGATGATATTGACCACTTGGGTAACCGTCGTCTGCGTTCTGTAGGTGAACTCTTGCAGAATCAGTTCCGTATCGGTTTGTCCCGGATGGAACGTGTTGTACGTGAAAGAATGTCGATTCAGGATGCTAATGCGATTACGCCTCAGGCTCTGATCAATATTCGTCCGGTCATCGCGTCTATTAAAGAGTTCTTCGGTAGCTCCCAGCTGTCTCAATTTATGGATCAGACGAACCCGCTTGCGGAACTTACCCATAAACGTCGTCTGTCCGCCCTCGGACCTGGTGGTTTGACACGTGAACGCGCGGGCTTTGAAGTTCGTGACGTCCATCACAGTCACTACGGTCGGATGTGTCCAATTGAAACGCCGGAAGGTCCAAACATCGGGTTGATCAACTCCTTGTCTACCTTTGCCCGCATCAATGAATACGGCTTTATTGAAGCTCCGTATCGTTGGGTGGATCCGAAGACTGGTAAGGTGACTGAGCAAATTGACTATCTGACTGCTGATGAGGAAGATAATTATGTAGTTGCTCAGGCTAACGTGTTGATCGAAGAAGATGGCACCTTTAAAGAAGACATGGTAATCGTTCGTTACAACAAAGACTCAGACAATATTACAACGATGCCAAGTAATCGTGTCGATTACATGGACGTTTCGCCTAAACAGGTTGTATCTGTCGCTACGGCGCTCATTCCGTTCCTTGAGAACGATGACTCCAACCGCGCACTGATGGGATCTAACATGCAACGTCAAGCTGTTCCGCTTCTAATTCCAAAAGCTCCGCTGGTGGGAACAGGAATGGAACATAAATCCGCTAAGGATTCTGGCGTATGTATCGTTTCCAAGTATGACGGTATTATCGAACGTTCTTCAGCTAATGAAATTTGGCTGCGTCGCGTTGAGACTGTCGAAGGCAAGGAAGTTAAAGGCGATATCGTTAAATATAAATTACACAAATTTATGCGTTCTAACCAAGGTACCTGTATTAACCAACGTCCTCTAGCTAAAAGAGGGGACATTGTTAAGAAGGGTGATATCCTGGCAGACGGTCCTTCCACAGAAATGGGCGAACTTGCTCTTGGCCGTAACGTAGTCGTTGCGTTCATGACTTGGGAAGGTTACAACTACGAGGATGCGATCCTGTTGAGTGAAAAGCTGGTTAAGGAAGATGTATATACTTCGATTCATATCGAAGAATACGAATCTGAAGCTCGCGACACTAAATTGGGACCTGAAGAAATTACGCGCGATATTCCGAACGTCGGCGAAGAAGCTCTGCGCAATCTTGATGAGCGCGGAATCATCCGCATCGGTGCGGAAATCAGCGCTGGTGACATTCTGGTGGGTAAGGTTACTCCTAAGGGTGTAACTGAACTGACAGCAGAAGAACGTCTCCTGCACGCTATCTTTGGTGAGAAAGCTCGTGAAGTACGGGATACCTCTTTACGCGTTCCTCATGGTAGTGATGGTATTATCGTGGACGTTAAAGTCTTTACACGTGAGAACGGCGATGAGCTGCCTCCTGGTGTGAATCAATTGGTTCGTGTCTACATCGCTCAGAAACGTAAGATCTCTGAGGGTGACAAGATGGCCGGACGTCACGGTAACAAGGGTGTCGTTGCCCGTATCCTGCCAGAAGAAGATATGCCGTTCCTTCCGGACGGTACGCCAGTACAGGTTGTTCTTAACCCTCTCGGCGTTCCTTCTCGTATGAACATCGGACAGGTGCTCGAGGTCCATATTGGTATGGCTGCATTGCGTCTGGGAATTCACATTGCAACGCCGGTATTTGACGGAGCGCGTGAGTACGACGTGTTTGATACGATGGAAGAAGCAGGTATGCAGCGTAATGGTAAAACTGTACTGTATGATGGCCGTACAGGTGAACGCTTCGAACGTGAAGTTACTGTTGGTGTCATGCACATGATCAAACTGGCGCACATGGTTGATGATAAGATTCACGCCCGTTCAACAGGACCTTACTCACTAGTTACGCAGCAACCATTGGGTGGTAAAGCTCAATTTGGTGGACAGCGTTTCGGGGAGATGGAAGTGTGGGCGCTTGAAGCTTACGGTGCTGCATATACATTGCAAGAAATTTTGACCGTGAAATCCGATGACGTGGTTGGTCGCGTGAAGACGTACGAATCTATTGTCAAAGGTGAAAATGTACCGGAACCAGGTGTTCCTGAGTCGTTCAAGGTATTGATCAAAGAACTGCAGTCCCTGGGTATGGATGTTAAGATTCTTAGCGGTGACGAGCAGGAAATTGAAATGAGAGAATTGGACGATGAGGACGAGACGTCAGGCGACAAACTAAGCCTCAATTTAGAAGGTTCAGAAGTCGGAGTAGAATAATCAAGCTGGAGCTTAAAAGTTCCATTTTATAAAGGACCGCACGCCCTCTTTTGATGTAACAGTCAGAAGAGGGCAAAGCGGTACTAAATCAGGATTAGGTTAAGGAGGGTTGCTCCTTGTTGGACGTTAACAATTTTGAATTTATGAAAATCGGACTCGCTTCTCCGGAGAAGATTCGTTCATGGTCCCGCGGAGAAGTTAAGAAACCGGAAACCATTAACTATCGTACATTGAAACCGGAAAAAGAGGGTCTTTTCTGTGAGCGTATCTTTGGACCACAAAAAGACTGGGAATGTCATTGCGGTAAATACAAACGTGTCCGTTATAAGGGCGTAGTCTGCGACCGTTGTGGCGTTGAGGTTACCCGTGCTAAAGTTCGTCGTGAACGTATGGGTCACATTGAATTGGCTGCTCCGGTATCTCATATCTGGTATTTCAAAGGTATCCCAAGCCGCATGGGGCTTGCACTAGATATGTCTCCAAGATCACTTGAAGAAATTATCTATTTCGCATCTTATGTTGTAACGGATCCAGGTGAAACTCCACTGGAAAAGAAACAACTTCTGTCCGAAAAAGAATATCGTAGCTACCGTGAAAAATACGGTTACGGTTTCCAAGCCGGCATGGGTGCTGAAGCTGTTAAAAAGCTTCTTCAAGATATCGACATTGATAAAGAGCTGGAATTCCTCAAAGAAGAACTTCGTACGGCCCAAGGCCAACGCCGTAACCGGGCGATCAAACGTCTGGAAGTCATTGAAGCATTCCGTAACTCCGGCAACAAGCCTGATTGGATGATCATGGATGTTCTTCCGGTTATTCCTCCGGAGCTTCGTCCGATGGTTCAATTGGATGGTGGCCGTTTTGCTACGTCCGACTTGAATGATCTCTATCGCCGTGTTATTAACCGGAACAACCGTCTGAAAAGACTGCTTGATCTCGGTGCTCCTGACATTATCGTGCAGAACGAAAAACGGATGCTCCAGGAAGCTGTCGATGCTCTCATCGATAACGGCCGTCGGGGACGTCCGGTAACCGGTCCTGGTAACCGTCCGCTTAAATCGCTCAGCCATATGCTGAAAGGTAAACAAGGACGTTTCCGCCAGAACTTGCTCGGTAAACGGGTTGACTACTCTGGACGTTCCGTTATCGTTGTAGGACCGTACCTCAAGATGTATCAGTGCGGACTTCCTAAGAAAATGGCGTTAGAATTGTTCAAGCCTTTTGTTATGAAAGAATTGGTCAATAAGGGCCTTGCCCACAACATAAAGAGCGCGAAACGTAAAGTTGAACGTGTAAGTCCTGAAGTTTGGGATGTACTCGAAGAAGTAATTAGAGAACACCCAGTACTTCTAAACCGCGCACCAACACTTCACCGTCTCGGTATTCAAGCATTTGAACCGATTTTGGTGGAAGGTCACGCTATTCGTCTTCACCCACTCGTATGTACGGCGTACAATGCCGACTTTGACGGTGACCAAATGGCTGTGCACGTTCCTCTGTCTGCAGAAGCTCAAGCGGAAGCACGCATTCTCATGCTTGCATCCGGTAATATCTTGAACCCTAAAGACGGTAAGCCAGTTGTAACACCTTCCCAGGATATGGTTCTTGGTACTTTCTACTTGACCATGGATAACAAGGAAGAAAAGGGGAGTGGTATGATTCTGCGTACCGTTAACGAAGCTGTATCAGCTTACCAACGCGGAACTGCAGGACTTCATGCTCGTGTTGCTATTCCGGCTAAAGCACTTGGCAAAACATGCTTTACGGAAGAACAACAAAATGCAATGTTGATTACTACGGTCGGTAAGATCATTTTTAATGAAATCTACCCAAGTAGTTTCCCTTATATCAACGAAGCAACCAAAACTAACTTGCTGCACGGCACACCTGAGAAATACTTTATCTACGAAAAAGGCGCGAACATTCGCGAGCTGATTGAATCCGCTCCAGAAGCCAGTGCTGTAGGTAAAGAATATCTGGGTCTGATTATTGCCCGTTGTTTTGAAACTTATCACACAACTAAAACTTCTATGATTTTGGATAAAATCAAACAACTCGGATTCACTTACTCCACACGTTCTGGTGTTACAGTTGCCGTGTCGGACGTTATTGTTCCTGAGGAAAAAGTAACCATCCTGAAAGAATCTGAAGCTAAGGTTGATGTGGTTGCTAACCAATATCGCCGTGGTTTGATCACCAATGACGAACGGTATGACCGTGTTATTGAGATCTGGTCGAAGACTAAGGATGATCTTACGAACATCCTGCTTAAGTCGATGGACCGTTTCAACTCTATCATGCTCATGGTTGACTCTAAAGCGCGTGGTAACAAATCGCAGATCACTCAGCTGGGTGGTATGCGTGGTCTGATGGCAACACCTTCAGGTCGGATTTTCGAATTGCCAATCAAGGCGAACTTCCGTGAAGGTCTTACCGTCTTGGAGTACTTTATCTCCACTCACGGAGCGCGTAAAGGTCTTGCCGATACCGCACTTCGTACCGCTGACTCAGGGTATCTGACTCGTCGTCTTGTTGACGTTGCCCAGGACGTTATTGTCCGTGAAGAAGATTGTGGAACCGATAAAGGCTTCACAGTTAGTCGTATTCAGGATGGTAAAGAAGTTATCGAAGATCTGTATGACCGTATTGAAGGTCGTTACTGCTTCGAAACTGTCCGTCACCCAGAAACAGGCGAAATCATTGTTCACCGCAATGATTTGATTGACTCCGATAAAGCGGAGGCAATTGTAAACGCAGGTGTAACTAAGCTGCAAATTCGTTCTGTACTGAGCTGCCGTGCCCGTCATGGTGTTTGTAAGAAATGTTACGGACGTAACTTGGCAACTGGTAAACACGTTGAGATTGGTGAAGCAGTTGGTATTATTGCCGCACAATCTATCGGTGAACCAGGAACCCAGCTTACAATGCGTACGTTCCATACCGGCGGTGTTGCCGGTGATGACATCACTCAAGGTTTGCCGCGTATTCAGGAGTTGTTTGAAGCTCGTAACCCTAAAGGTCAAGCTACAATCAGTGAGATCGATGGCGTAATCAAGGAAATCCGTGAAACCAAAGACCGTCGCGAAATCGAGGTTCAAGGTGAAGCAGAATCCAAGACTTATTCCATTACTTATGGTTCACGTCTACGTGTTAGCGAAGGCCAAGAAATCGAAGCCGGCGATGAGCTGACAGACGGTTCGATTGACCCTAAAGAAATGCTGCGTATCAAAGGGATCCGTGGGGTACAAAACTACATTCTGCAAGAAGTACAGCGTGTATACCGTAACCAAGGCGTTGAGATCAATGATAAGCACATTGAAGTTATGATCAAGCAAATGCTTCGGAAGATCCGTATCATTGACGCAGGTGACACAAGTCTGTTGCCAGGTGCATTTGCGGATATTCATGAGTACGAAGGTGCTAACAAGGAAGCTATCTTGTCTGGTAAAGAGCCTGCTGTTGCTAAACCAGTCTTGCTCGGTATTACCAAGGCGTCTCTTGAAACGGATTCCTTCTTGTCAGCTGCATCATTCCAAGAAACTACTCGTGTCCTAACAGACGCTGCTATCAAAGGTAAAGTAGATAAGTTGCTTGGACTTAAAGAAAATGTTATTATCGGTAAGTTGATTCCTGCAGGTACTGGGATGAACCGTTACCGTAACGTTAAGCTAAGTGATCCAAATGCAGAAAGCGAACTTGAATCTTTAGAGACGGTTCCTGCTGAATAAATTAGCAATCATGGTAGTGTGCTCATGTCATACCTACTCATAGGTGTGGCATGAGTGTTCTGCTGTGTATAATTTCTATAAAAATTGTTGCTGAATTTCTTGACACCATCTATTGATAATGCTAAAATGTCTAAGGTGCGTGAGTAGCCATGTTATCCTTGTTCATTGGAGGTAAAGAGAATGACTGATGATAGAGGACTACAGGATGCTCAGGTCAAGATCGGTACCAAACAAACCGTCAAGGCGGTAGAGTTGGGCCTAGCCGCAGAAGTCTATGTGGCAGAGGACGGAGATCAAAGGCTTACTTCCAGGATAGTTTTGCTTTGTAACAAACAAGGTGTTAAGATCACATATGTGGATACGATGCTGAATTTGGGCAAGGCCTGCGGAATAGAAGTTGGCGCTGCGATGGCAGCCGTCTTAAAACAATAGCTACAGAAATGTTTTTGTACTGGGGTGAACACCAGCGGCAAGAACTTTTCATTTGTCTTTTTATGAACCGCCTGGGTCTGTGGGCTTAGAGTTCTTAAATCGACTATCATTTCAGGAAGGGGGTGGCAACAACATGCCAACAATTAACCAATTGGTTCGTAAAGGCCGTCAAGCCAAAATCGAAAAATCTAAATCTCCCGCTCTTCAAAAAGGGTATAACGCCCTCAAGCGTGAGGCTACAAATTTGAGCGCTCCGCAAAAACGCGGTGTGTGCACTCGTGTAGGCACAATGACTCCACGTAAACCAAACTCAGCGCTTCGTAAATATGCCCGTGTTCGTTTGACGAACCGTCTCGAGGTAACAGCTTATATCCCGGGTATCGGACATAACTTACAAGAGCACAGTGTTGTATTACTTCGCGGAGGTAAAGTAAAGGACCTTGCAGGGGTTCGTTACCATATCGTTCGTGGTGCTTTGGATACAGCAGGTGTAGCTAACCGGATGCAAGCTCGTTCTAAATACGGTGCAAAACGTCCTAAAGCTAAGAAGTAAGATAACAATATCTGAATAATAAACATTTAAGAAAGGGGGATATCCATGCCACGCAAAGGTCCAGTTACAAAGAGAGACGTATTGCCAGATCCGTTGTATAATAGCAAGTTGGTTACTCGTTTGATTAACCGCATTATGCTGGGTGGTAAAAGAGGTGTCGCTCAAAGCATTCTGTACAATTCATTCAAATTGATTGAAGAACGTACGGGTAAAGATCCGATGGAAGTTTTCGAAGCTGCCATCAAGAATATCATGCCGGTTTTGGAAGTCAAAGCTCGTCGTGTCGGTGGTGCTAACTATCAAGTACCTATCGAGGTTAAACCAGAGAGACGTACTGCTCTGGGATTACGTTGGCTCGTAAACTACTCTCGCAACCGCGGTGAGAAGACTATGGAAGAGCGTTTGGCGGCTGAGATCATCGACGCTTCCAACAACACAGGCGCTTCTGTTAAGAAACGTGAAGATACACACAAAATGGCTGAAGCAAACAAAGCGTTCGCTCACTACCGTTGGTAGGATAAAGGTCATTCAAATAACTTATATTTTGAAGGGAGATCCATTTCATGGCTAGAGAGTTCTCCTTAAAAAATACACGTAACATCGGGATCATGGCGCATATTGATGCTGGTAAAACAACTACCACAGAGCGGATTCTTTTCTATACAGGCCGTACGCACAAAATCGGTGAAGTTCACGAGGGTGCTGCTACAATGGACTGGATGGAGCAAGAACAAGAGCGCGGAATCACGATTACGTCCGCTGCTACGACTGCTGCGTGGAAAGGTCACCGCATCAATATCATTGATACCCCAGGACACGTTGACTTCACTGTTGAAGTTGAACGTTCCCTGCGTGTATTGGATGGGGCAGTTGGTGTATTTAGTGCAAAAGAGGGCGTTGAGCCTCAGTCTGAAACCGTATGGAGACAGGCTGACCGTTATAACGTTCCCCGGATTGCATATGTAAACAAAATGGACATTATCGGTGCGGATTTCCTTAACGTAATCGAAACTATGCGTGATCGCCTTCAAGCCAATGCAGTTGCTATTCAATTGCCAATTGGTGCAGAAAGTGATTTCACTGGTATTATCGACCTAGTTGAGCAAAAAGCACACATGTTCAGAGATGATCTGGGCCAAAACATCGAAGTAACGGATATTCCGGAAGAATATTTGGCCAAAGTTGAGGAGCTGCGTCTCGAGTTGATCGAGAAAGTTGCTGAACTTGATGAGGATCTGACTATGAAGTATTTGGAAGGCGAAGAAATTACAATTCCGGAAATTAAAGCTGCAATTCGCAAAGGCGTAGTTGAAGTTAAATTGTTCCCTGTAATTGCTGGATCTTCCTACCGAAACAAAGGGATTCAGCTTATGCTGGATGCTGTTGTTGATTACTTGCCATCTCCTCTTGACGTTCCAGCTATTACTGGACATCTTGATGACGGTACAGAAGCTGTTCGTCACTCTTCGGATGAAGAGCCGTTTGCAGCTTTGGCATTTAAAATCATGACAGACCCTTATGTTGGTAAACTTACGTTCTTCCGTGTTTACTCAGGCGTACTTGAGTCCGGATCATACGTAGTTAATGCTACTAAGAACAAGCGTGAACGTATTGGTCGTATCCTTCAAATGCATGCGAACAGCCGTCAAGAAATTTCCATCGTGTATTCTGGCGACATCGCAGCTGCTGTTGGTTTGAAAGATACCAGTACAGGTGATACACTGTGTGATGAGAAGAATCCAGTAATTCTGGAATCAATGAACTTCCCTGATCCAGTTATCGAGATCGCTGTTGAACCAAAAACTAAAGCTGACCAAGATAAAATGGGCGTTGCTCTCGGAAAGTTGACTGAAGAGGATCCAACTCTTCGTGCTCACACTGATGAAGAAACAGGCCAAACAATCCTGGCTGGTATGGGTGAACTTCACTTGGACATCATCATCGACCGTATGCGTCGTGAGTTCAAAGTAGAAACCAATGTGGGTAAACCACAGGTTGCTTACCGCGAAACGTTCAAGGCACCTGCTCGCGTCGAAGGTAAATTTGTACGCCAATCTGGTGGTCGTGGTCAATACGGTCACGTATGGGTTGAGTTTGAACCCCTCGAGCCAGGTACTGGTAGCAAATTCGAAAGTAAAGTTGTTGGTGGCTCGGTTCCTAGAGAGTACATCGCTCCTGCACTTGCGGGTATTGAAGAACAAATGAAAAACGGCGTACTTGCTGGCTTCCCGCTAGTAGACGTTAAAGCTACCATCGTAGATGGTTCTTATCATGATGTCGATTCCAACGAAATGGCATTTAAAATTGCCGGTTCGATGGCACTCAAAGCAGCTAAAGACAAGTGTAAGCCTGTCCTGCTTGAGCCAATCATGAAAGTAGAAGTAACTGTTCCTGAGGAATATATGGGTGATGTAATGGGTATGCTGAACTCCCGCCGTGGCCGTATCGAAGGTATGGATTCCCGTGGTGGAGCGCAAATTATCCGTGCTAAGGTGCCTCTTTCCGAAATGTTCGGATACTCTACAACACTTCGTTCTGGTACACAAGGACGTGGCGTATTCTCAATGGAGCTTTCTCACTATGAAGAAGTTCCTAAATCCATTGCGGAAGAGATCGCTGCAAAGAACAAAGGCGCTGAATAATTACCAGTTTTAACTTGCCGTCCCGGGTATAAACACTCAGTCATCTAAGATTACAGGTATGCGGGCGGCTCAAATATAAGGAACCCCACATTAAGGAGGAACTGTTCAAATGGCAAAGGCAAAGTTTGAACGTAACAAACCGCACGTTAACATCGGTACTATTGGTCACGTCGACCATGGTAAAACGACTCTGACTGCTGCAATCACTACTGTATTGTCCAAAACTTACGGTGGCGCAGCTATCGCATTCGATCAAATCGACAAAGCTCCTGAAGAGCGCGAACGTGGTATCACAATCTCCACTTCCCACGTTGAATATGAAACTCCTAACCGTCACTACGCTCACGTAGACTGCCCTGGTCACGCCGACTATGTTAAAAACATGATCACTGGCGCAGCGCAAATGGACGGAGCTATCCTGGTTGTATCCGCAGCTGATGGCCCAATGCCACAAACTCGCGAGCACATCCTGTTGTCCCGTCAAGTAGGCGTTCCTTACATCGTTGTCTTCTTGAACAAATGCGACATGGTTGAAGACGAAGAGTTGTTGGAATTGGTTGAAATGGAAGTTCGCGACTTGCTTAGCGAGTATGACTTCCCAGGCGACGATACTCCAATCATCCGTGGTTCTGCTCGTGAAGCTCTGCAAAACCCAGATGGCGATTACGCTAAAAAAATCATCGAAATGTTTGAAACAATCGATGAGTACATTCCACTTCCTGAGCGTCAAACTGACAAGCCTTTCTTGATGCCTGTCGAAGATGTATTCTCCATCACTGGCCGCGGTACTGTGGCAACTGGTCGCGTAGAACGCGGAACAGTTAAAGTCGGAGAAGAAATCGAAATCGTTGGTATTCACGAAGATACTAAGAAATCCGTAGTTACGGGCGTAGAAATGTTCCGTAAATTGCTGGATTCCGCTCAAGCTGGGGACAACATCGGAGCATTGCTTCGTGGTGTTGACCGTAACATGATCGAGCGTGGTCAAGTATTGGCTAAGCCGAACTCCGTTAAACCACACACTGAGTTCACTGCTCAAATTTACGTTCTGACAAAAGAAGAAGGTGGCCGTCACAAGCCTTTCTTCACTGGATACCGTCCACAGTTCTACTTCCGTACAACTGACGTAACTGGTATCATCAACTTGCCAGAAGGTACTGAAATGGTTATGCCTGGTGATAACATCTCCGTAACCGTACAACTGATCTCCCCAATCGCTATTGAAGAAGGTACTAAATTCTCCATTCGCGAAGGTGGCCGTACAGTTGGTGCTGGTAGCGTAGCTTCTATCCAAAAATAATAATTCGACTTCTATCTGCGGGTAGATTCCGAATTACAAACACCCCTGATTCTTCTTGCGGAGAATCAGGGGCTTTTTTGTTTTTTCTGAGAATAATGTATTATTCGACACCAATTGATAATAAAGCATAACAATATGATCTTTTTCTACATAATTCGTCAAATTACAACAATCAATTGTTTACAATTATACTAATGATAGAGTAAAATGAAGGAGGAATAATAATGTAAAATAATAGGAATTGCGGGAGAGTGGTAATATGGGGAAATGTCCTTTTTCCTTCATGCATGCGTTAACTGCACGTAATAATAATGTGGATTCTCCTGCCTCTCATTCCTTAGACTTCAAGGATCAGAATCATTCTGTGGCAGGGTCTTTTCATAAGCTGGAGGGACATGGTGAGCTTAACGAGCAGATGAGAATGATTGATCTAACTGAAGCAGATTTGAACTTACTACGCAGGGTGAAACCTGTTGTTGAGCAGAATATAGACTATATCATTGATCAATTTTACAATTCGGTATTAGGCGTAAATAAACTTGAAGCTATTATTTTAGAGCATAGCAGTATAGACAGGTTGAAAACTACTCTTCGTGGGCATATTCTAGAGATTTTTAATGGAAAGGTTGATGATGAGTACATAGCAAAGCGTCTAATGATCGCTAATATTCATAAAAAAGTAGGGCTTGAGCCCAAATGGTACTTATCTGCTTTTCAGAATCTTCAGAACGTATTTATACGCGTTATATATAATGAAACAAACGATGATAATACACGCCTTCGAGTGGTTCAGACCGTGACCAAACTCCTTAACCTTGAGCAGCAGCTGGTTCTAGAAGAATATGAGAAGGAGAACATAAAAGAGAAGGAAGAGCAATATCTATTGGTGAAAAATGAATTAAAACAAAAAATTTCAGAGTTTAGCGTTGAGTTGATAGATTATAGTATCGATACTAATGCTGCTGTGAAGCAGCTAGTGGCAAGCAGCAATGAAGTAAGTAGAACATTCCAACGTACGGCTGCATCCGCCCTGGAGTCACAGGGATTAGCTACAGATGGGCATGAACACTTGGGTGATTTGACTGAGCAAATTAATCTTATATATCAGACCACCAGTGAGATGGAAGACTCGATCATTGAGTTAAGCGATTCCTCTAAGCAAATTCAAAAAATTGTGAACTCAGTAAGGGAAATTGCCGATCAGACTAAAATCCTCTCACTTAATGCAACGATTGAAGCCGCTAGAGCCGGTGAGCATGGTAGAGGTTTTAGTGTGGTTGCTCAAGAAGTTAGCCGGCTTGCAGAGGATACTAAGAGTACTGTAATTCAGATCGTAGAGCTAACAAATAAATCAGGTCTACTCACTCAGCAGGTTGTAGAAGAGATTCGTAAGGTGCAGGAGTTAACTAAGAATGGGAAGCACCAATCGGTCGAGACTAGTCTTTTGTTCTCTGATATTGTAGACGCTATGCGTAGAAGTACACAGGAGATTGTAATAGTGGAAGAAGAAATAAGAACCTTAATCCAAACCATTGAGGGGATCGGAACAGCAACGGCTCAGACTGCTTCCTCCGCAGAGTTTTTTAAGTCTGCCACAGAGAATCTTTAACATATATATAGTAGAAGAACAGCGCATGAAAAAAATATGCGTTGTTTTTCTATTTTCGCTTGCAATACTGCTGCCTATTATATATAATAATAAATGTTGTTCTGAGACGTTGCGATGATGTGAGAGGTTACTGACACACCCGGCCCCTTTGCCATGGGGACGAGGTCAGAAAATTTTCACGGAGTATGTCCGATACCAAATTGGGCGATAGAAGGAGGGACTAAAATGGCAAAGCAAAAAATTCGTATTCGCTTGAAAGCATACGACCACAGAATTCTTGATCAATCCGCTGAGAAGATTGTTGAAACAGCAAAACGTTCGGGTGCAGGTGTGTCCGGGCCGATTCCGTTACCAACTGAGAAGCAAATCATTACTATTCTCCGTGCGGTACACAAGTACAAGGATTCCCGTGAACAGTTTGAACAACGGACTCACAAACGTTTGATCGATATTGTGAACCCAACACCACAAACTGTGGATGCCTTGATGCGCTTGGATCTACCGTCCGGTGTAGATATCGAAATCAAATTGTAATTCTATTTTAAGTAATTTAGGAAAAGAAAAGAGGTGTCAACATTGAAAGGTATCTTAGGAAAAAAACTCGGTATGACTCAAGTGTTTACTCCAGAAGGTAACGTAATTCCTGTTACTGTTATCGAAGCAGGCCCTTGTGTAGTACTGCAAAAGAAAGACCTGAATATCGACGGATATGAAGCAGTGCAATTGGGCTTTTCTGATAAAAAAGAAAAACGCTCCAATAAGCCTGAACAGGGTCACGCCAAAAAGGCAAATGCAACACCTAAGCGCTACGTTCGTGAAATTCGCGGTGTTGATCTCGGGTCTCTCGAGGTTGGACAAGAGCTGAAGGCTGATATCTTTGCTGAGGGCGAATTTGTTGACGTAACTGGTACATCTAAAGGTAAAGGTTTCCAAGGTAACATCAAACGTTGGGGACAAAGCCGCGGACCAATGGCACACGGATCGCGTTACCACAGAAGACCGGGTTCCATGGGTTCTATCCAAGCTAACCGTGTTCCTAAGGGCAAACGCCTTCCAGGACATATGGGTCACACGACTATTACGGTTCAAAAGCTTGAAATTATCAAGGTTGATGTTGAACGTAACGTATTGCTGGTTAAAGGCGCTATCCCAGGTCCTAAAAACAGCTTCGTGAAAGTTAAACAAACCGTTAAGAAATAATTATTGAAGAAAGGAGGAACATGAAATGCCAAAAGTAACACTTTTTAATATTAGTGGCAACGAAGTTGGTGAAGTGGAACTGAGCGATACAGTATTCGGTATTGAACCGAATGAGCACGTTCTACATGAAGCTGCGCTTATGCAAAGAGCTTCCCTACGTCGTGGTACGCACAAAGTAAAAGGACGTTCTGAAGTTCGTGGCGGTGGACGTAAACCTTGGAAACAAAAAGGTACAGGTCGCGCTCGTCAAGGCTCCATTCGTTCTCCACAATGGAAAGGCGGCGGCGTTGTCTTCGGACCAACACCACGTAGCTATTCCTGGAAACTGCCTAAGAAGGTTCGTCGTTTGGCGATCAAATCCGCTTTGTCCTCGAAAGTACTCGAGAATGACATTATCGTATTGGATAGCTTGACAATGAATGCTCCGAAGACGAAAGAATTCGCAGCAATCTTGAACAACCTGAAAGTAGATCGTAAAGCGTTGATCGTAGCTACTAGCTATGATGATAACGTAGCACTTTCCGCTCGTAACATCCCTGGGGTGAAATTCGTAGCGGCTGACGGCATTAATGTTCTTGACGTACTGACGTACGACAAACTGATCATCACTAAAGAAGCAGTTCTGAAGGTAGAGGAGGTGTTCGCGTAATGAAAGATCCTCGTGATATTATCAAACGTCCGGTGATTACGGAACGTACTTCCGACTACATGAGCGAAATGAAATACGCTTTTGAAGTGGATATCCGTGCTAACAAAACCGAAATCAAAAAAGCTGTCGAGGCTATTTTCAAAGTAAAAGTAACTAATGTGAACACAATGCGCGTACCTGGCAAACTGAAACGTTATGGTAAATATTCTGGTTACACTCCAGAGTGGAAAAAAGCCATCGTTAAGCTTAGCCCGGACAGCAAACCGCTTGAATTTTTTGAAGCGGTAGAATAATACTCTGTTGAAGTAAGGAGGGAACTACAGTGCCAATCAAAAAGTACAAACCGACCTCTCCGGCAAGACGCGCTATGTCCGTGTCTACGTTTGAAGAAATTACAACAAACCAGCCAGAGAAATCGTTGCTTTCTCCGCTGTTCAAACATGCGGGACGCAACAACCAAGGTAAAATTACGGTTCGTCACCATGGCGGCGGACATAAACGTAAATACCGTATTATCGACTTCAAGCGGACTAAAGACGGCATACCAGGTAGCGTTGCTACAATCGAGTATGACCCGAACCGCACATCTAATATTGCTTTGATCCACTATGCTGATGGAGAGAAACGTTATATCATCGCTCCTAAAGGTCTAAGAGTTGGGGATAAAGTAGAGTCTGGTCCTGCGGCCGACATCAAAATTGGTAACAGTCTTCCACTGGAGAATATTCCAGTAGGTACAGTTATCCACAACATTGAGTTGAAACCAGGTAAAGGCGGACAATTGGTTCGTGCAGCTGGTACAGAAGCTCAATTGCTTGGTAAAGAAGAAAAATACTGTTCCGTTCGTTTGTCATCCGGTGAGGTTCGTAAGATCCTTAGCGTATGCCGTGCAACTATCGGTTCCGTAGGTAACGAAGATCACGAATTGATCAAAATCGGTAAAGCTGGACGTAGTCGCTGGCTCGGCCGTCGTCCTGAAGTTCGCGGGGTAGTAATGAACCCTAACGATCACCCACACGGTGGTGGTGAAGGTCGCGCTCCAATCGGACGTAAATCGCCAATGTCTCCATGGGGCAAACCAACCCTTGGTTACAAAACGCGTAAGAAAAACAAGGCATCTGATAAATATATCGTTCGCCGCCGCACTAAATAAGACGCTTCTGGCAAGTTAATAAAGCGCGAAGCGTCGATTCGCGGTTTGAAGAACCGGATGAAGGGAGGATTCACACATGGGTCGCAGTTTAAAGAAGGGGCCGTTTATCGATGGCTACCTGCTTAAAAAAGTTGAGGAACTGAACGAGGCTGAGAAAAAGGTTGTTGTTAAAACTTGGTCCCGTCGCTCAACCATTTTCCCTCAGTTTATCGGACATACGTTTGGTGTATATGACGGCCGTAAACACGTGCCTGTATACGTAACAGAAGATATGGTAGGTCACAAGTTGGGCGAGTTCGCGCCAACACGTACTTACAAAGGCCACGCGGGTGACGATAAGAAAACAAGAAGATAATAATAAGGTCTCTGTTTGAAAGGAGGTTAAACAATGGAAGCAAAAGCACATGCAAGATCGGTGCGAATTTCCGCTCGTAAAGCGAAACTGGTTGTTGACTTGATTCGCGGTAAGCAAGTGGGGGAAGCAATTGCTATTCTTCGCCACACTCCGAAATCCGCTTCTCCGGTCGTTGAAAAGTTGCTTAATTCGGCAATTGCGAATGCTGAGCATAACTATTCTTTGGACGTGAACAGTTTGTTCGTTAGCGAGGTTTTCGTTAACCAAGGACCTACTATGAAACGTTTCCGTCCGCGCGCCATGGGCCGCGCAAGTCGGATCAATAAACGCACGAGCCACATTACACTGGTGGTATCTGAGAAATAAGGAGGGATAACACGTGGGTCAAAAGGTAAATCCAATCGGACTCCGAATCGGTATTATTCGCGATTGGGAATCTAAATGGTATGCAGGAAAAGATTTCGGTACTCTTCTGATGGAAGACGTCAAAATCCGGGAATACCTTAAAGGCAAATTGAAGGATTCCGCTGTTTCCCATATCGAGATCGAAAGAGCGGCTAGCCGCGTGAACGTTACAATTCATACAGCTAAACCAGGTATGGTTATTGGTAAAGGCGGAGCAGAAGTAGAAGTACTTCGCAGCGCAGTTACAGCAATCGCTGGTGGCAAAAAAGTACACATCAACATCAATGAAATCAAGCACCCTGAATTGGATGCAATTCTTGTAGCTGAGAGCATTGCTCAACAATTGGAACGTCGTGTATCGTTCCGTCGTGCCCTCAAACAAGCGATTCAAAGAACTATGCGTTCTGGCGCAAAAGGGATTAAAACTCAAGTGGGCGGACGTCTTGGCGGAGCTGAGATTGCTCGTTCAGAAGGTTATAGCGAAGGAACAGTTCCACTTCATACGCTTCGTGCCGATATCGATTACGGAACGGCTGAAGCACATACAACTTACGGTCTTATCGGCGTAAAAGTATGGATCTACCGTGGAGAAGTTCTTCCCCCAGCTAAGAAACAAGCTGCTCAGGAAGGAGGCAACTAATCATGTTGGTACCAAAACGCGTAAAACACCGCAAGCAACAACGCGGACACATGAAGGGTATGGCAAAAGGCGGTACTGAATTGAACTTCGGCGAATTCGGCCTGGTTGCACTTGAACCGTCTTGGATCACTAACCGTCAGATCGAAGCTGCTCGTATCGCGATGACACGTTATATCAAACGTGGCGGTCAAGTTTGGATCAAGATTTTCCCAGATAAACCTATTACTCAAAAGCCTCTCGAGGTTCGTATGGGTAGTGGTAAAGGTAACGTTGAGAAATGGGTAGCCGTAGTTAAACCGGGCAAGATTATGTTCGAACTCGGAGGCGTGTCGGAAGAAATCGCTCGTGAAGCGATGCGTCTTGCCGCTCACAAGCTGCCTGTAAAGACTAAGTTTGTGAAACGTGAAGAATTGGGTGGTGAAGCAAATGAAAGCTAATGAACTTCGCAACTTAACCACTGCTGAGATTGAACAAAAGATCGCTGGATTCAAAGAGGAACTTTTTAATCTCCGTTTTCAATTGGCAACTGGCCAATTGGACAACCCAACTCGGATTCGTGACGTGCGTAAGGAAATAGCTCGTGCTAAAACCGTAATCCATCAAAGAGTGCTTGGGATTAGTTAAGTGAGACGGATCGCAGATCCGTATTCAGGAAGGAGGCTAACTAATGAGTGAAGAACGTAATGCACGTAAAGTGCTAATCGGTAAAGTGGTCAGTGATAAAATGGATAAAACCATCGTAGTTGCTGTTGAAACCTATAAGAAACACAATTTGTACCACAAACGCATCAAGTCTACGAAGAAATTCAAAGCACATGATGAGGGAAATGTTGCAAAGATTGGCGATACCGTAAAACTCATGGAAACTCGTCCGTTGTCTAAGGACAAACGTTGGAGACTAGTTGAAGTGGTAGAAGCAGCGGTTATCATCTAAGATAATCAAGAGAGTTTTTCCGGAAGGAGGAAATTATAATGATTCAACCATTTACACGTTTGCATGTGGCTGACAACTCTGGTGCGAAGGAACTGATGTGTATCCGCGTACTGGGTGGTACTGGACGCCGTACAGCAGCAATCGGTGATTTGATCGTTTGTTCCGTTAAACAAGCAACACCAGGCGGCGTTGTCAAAAAAGGTGATGTTGTTAGAGCGGTAGTTGTTCGTACGAAACGTTCCGTTCGTCGTAAAGATGGATCTTACATCGCATTCGACGAAAATGCAGCTGTTGTTGTTAAAGACGACAGAAGCCCTCGTGGAACACGTATCTTTGGACCAGTTGCTCGCGAACTTCGCGATAAAGACTACATGAAGATCGTTTCCTTGGCACCGGAAGTTATCTAATAAACACGGCACCAATAAGTTGAAGGTTAGTTATAGGAGGTGTAATAAATGCCTAGAGTGAAAAAAGTTCTGGAATCCCATAACAATAAACTGCACGTGAAGAAAGATGACGTGGTGCTTGTGATCAGTGGTAAAGACAAAGGCAAAAAAGGCCGTGTCATCGCTGCTTATCCTCGTGAAAACCGCGTTCTGGTAGAAGGCGTCAATATGGTGAAAAAACACCAAAAGCCGAACCAGCTGAATCCACAGGGTGGAATTATTGAGCAGGAAGCTTCGATTCATGTGTCCAACGTAATGCACATCGATCCGAAGACCGGCAAAGTAACCCGTATCGGTTACAAAGTTTTGGACAATGGTAAAAAAGTTCGGATTGCTAAAAGATCCGGAGAGATTATCGACTAATCTAGCCCTTAAGAAAGGAGGTTAAATCTTCATGGCAGCAAGAATGAAAGAACGTTTTCTTAACGAAATTACACCTGCTTTGATGCAGAAGTTTAACTATACAACTGTTATGCAAGTGCCTAAGATCGAGAAGGTTGTCATCAACATGGGTGTGGGTGACGCTGTTCAAAACTCCAAAGTACTTGATGCTGCAGTTAATGACATGCAGTTGATCGCTGGTCAAAAACCAGTAATCACTAAAGCTAAAAAATCCATCGCTGGTTTCAAACTACGCGAAAATATGCCGATTGGGGTTAAAGTAACACTGCGCGGAGAGCGTATGTATTACTTCTTGGACAAATTGTTCAACGTAACACTTCCACGTGTACGTGACTTCCGTGGTGTTTCCACTAAAGCCTTTGACGGCCGTGGTAACTACACACTTGGTCTCAAAGAACAATTGATCTTCCCTGAGATCGAATATGACAAAGTGGATAAAGTCCGCGGTATGGACATCGTTATTGTAACGACTGCTAAGACGGACGAGGAATCCCGCGAGCTGCTGGGTCAGCTGGGAATGCCTTTCGCAAAATAAAGTCGGTTAATCCATTTTCTCCGAAAATGTTTAGGAGGTGTCAGGCTAAGTGGCAAAAACTTCGATGAAAGTTAAACAACAACGTACGCCTAAGTTTAAAGTACGTGCATACACACGTTGCGAACGTTGTGGTCGTCCACATTCGGTACTGCAAAAGTTCAAAATTTGCAGAATTTGTTTCCGTGAATTAGCTTATAAAGGCCAGATCCCTGGCGTGAAAAAAGCAAGTTGGTAAGAAGTTTATAAACGGGAAGGAGGTTTACACACATGACTATGTCTGATCCTATTGCAGATATGCTTACTCGTATTCGTAACGCTAACATTGTGCGTCACGAGACGGTAGAAATGCCTGCTTCTACTATGAAGAAACAAATCGCTGACATTTTGAAGCGTGAAGGTTTCATCCGCGATGCGGAATTCGTTGAAGATAGCAAACAAGGGATTATCCGTATCTTCTTGAAATACGGCCCTAACCAAGAGCGTGTTATTTCTGGTTTGAAAAGAATCAGTAAACCAGGCCTTCGCGTATACACGAAGAGCAATGAAGTGCCTCGTGTACTCGGTGGTCTAGGAATCGCGATTATCTCCACATCTAAGGGAGTTATGACCGACAAAGAAGCTCGTCAATCAAAATCTGGCGGAGAAGTTGTCTGCTACATTTGGTAATAAACGTCACAAGATAAGGAGGTGCAACACATGTCTCGTATTGGTCGCAAACCAATCGCAGTACCTAGCGGTGTAGATGTCACTTTGGACAACGCCGTTATTACAGTAAAAGGTCCAAAAGGTTCTTTGACTCGTGAGCTTCATAAAGACATGAAGGTTACAGTTGAAAATAACGAAATTACCGTTGTTCGCCCGTCGGATAACAAATTGCATCGTTCACTTCACGGCACAACCCGCTCCGTTGTCAACAACATGGTAGCAGGTGTGACTGAAGGTTTCTCGAAATCTCTGGAACTGGTTGGGGTCGGATATCGTGCAAGCAAATCCGGAGATAAAATCGTTCTGAACGTTGGTTATTCCCACCCGGTTGAAATTACACCGGAAGCTGGTATCGAGTTCGAAGTTCCTGCGAACACGAAGATCATCGTTAAAGGTATCGATAAAGAACGCGTTGGCGCATACGCTGCTAAAATCCGTTCCGTTCGTGAACCAGAACCGTATAAAGGTAAAGGTATCAAATATGAAGGCGAGCGTATCATCCGCAAAGAAGGTAAAGCTGGTAAGAAGAAATAACCAGTTTAAACTTAATTGTAAGATACCCCGTGCATCTTAAAGTGAAGCTGTTTACGGCAAACTGAAGGGAGTGAAAGGGAAGTCATGATTACAAAAGAAGATAAAAACAAGGCTCGTCTCAAAAGACACCTGCGTGTTCGTAAGAAGATCCAGGGAACTACTGAGCGTCCACGTTTGAACGTATTCCGTTCTTCGAAACACATCTACGCTCAACTGATCGATGATGTTAAAGGGGTTACTATCGTATCCGCTTCTACACTTGATAAAGATCTGAGCGCTAACATCGGTAATGGCGGCAGCGTTGAAGCTGCTGCGAAGGTTGGCCAATTGGTCGCTGAGCGTGCCAAAGAAAAAGGATATGCAGTGGTCGTATTCGACCGCGGAGGTTACTTGTACCATGGACGGATTCAAGCATTGGCTGATGCAGCTCGTGAAGCTGGTCTTGAATTCTAGAATAATTCTTAAAAGGAGGTTAACGACTTGCGTGTAGATCCGAACAGTTTAGAACTGACAGAAAGAGTTGTACACATTAACCGTGTTGCAAAAGTTGTAAAAGGCGGACGCCGTTTCAGCTTTAGTGCACTTGTTGTTGTGGGCGACGGCAACGGCTACGTCGGTGCTGGTATCGGTAAAGCCGGCGAAGTTCCGGATGCCATCCGTAAAGGCATTGAAGACGCCAAGAAAAACCTGATTCACATCCCAATCGTAGGAACTTCGATTCCCCATCTCGTTACTGGACACTTCGGCGCAGGACGCGTGTTGCTGAAACCAGCATCAGAGGGTACTGGCGTTATCGCTGGCGGTCCAGTTCGTGCGGTATTGGAATTGGCAGGCGTTGGCGACATTTTGACAAAATCACTGGGTTCTTCGAATTCCATGAACATGGTCAATGCAACTTTGGAGGGACTTTCCCGTCTGAAACGCATTGAAGAGGTCGCGAAACTTCGCGGCAAATCTGTCGAAGAATTGCGCGGTTAAGGAGGGGAACGTCAATGGCAAAATTGCAAATTACCCTCGTACGTAGTGTAATCGGACGTCCAGAAACACAACGTGTTACTGTTAAGACGCTCGGCCTGCGTAAACTCAACACGACAGTGGTTCACAATGACAGTCCTGCAATTCGCGGAATGATCAATAAAGTGAGTCACTTGCTATCTGTAACTGAAATTGAAGGCTAAACGCCTCGCATAAATTAACAAACATAAGGAGGTGCAAACGATGAAGTTACATGAACTTGCTCCAGCTCCTGGTTCCCGCAAAGAACGCAATCGCGTTGGTCGTGGTCCTAGTAGCGGAAATGGTAAAACTTCCGGTCGCGGTCACAAAGGTCAAAACTCACGTTCTGGCGGTGGTGTTCGTCCGGGCTTCGAGGGTGGACAAAATCCGCTCTATCGTCGTCTGCCTAAACGTGGTTTCGTCAATCCTACCCGTAAAGAGTATGCGATTGTGAACCTGGAAGATCTGAATAGCTTTGCAGAAGGAACTGAAGTGACTCCGCAGTTGTTGCTTGAAACTGGTGTTGTCAAGAATTCCAAAAGCGGCATCAAGATTCTCGGCAACGGTGAGTTGACCGTAAAATTGACTGTACAAGCAAATAAGTTCTCTCAATCTGCGGTAGAGAAAATCGAGGCTGCCGGCGGTAAAACCGAGGTGATCTAATGTTCAAGACGCTTAAGAATATCTGGCATGTTGAAGATTTGCGCAAAAAGATCCTGTTTACCTTGTTCATTCTGATTATCTACCGTATCGGTTCGTTTGTTCCGGTTCCTGGTGTGAACAAAGATGTACTGCAAACAGCAAATCAGAGCGGTGACGCTTTGATGGGACTCTTGAACACCTTTTCGGGCGGAGCGCTCAAAAACTTCTCGATATTTGCGATCAGTATTTACCCGTACATTACAGCATCCATCATCGTGCAATTGCTGTCGATGGATGTTGTTCCCAAGTTTGCTGAATGGGCTAAACAAGGGGAGCACGGGAAAAAACAATTGGCGCAAATCACTCGTTACGGTACAGTGATATTAGCCCTGATCCAAGGTTTTGCTACGTCGATAGGGTTTAACCGGATTTATGAAACTCAAATGATGCCGAATGCGACATTTGCTGATTACTTGCTGGTTGCCATTATCTTGACGGCGGGTACTTCTTTCTTGATGTGGCTTGGTGAACAGATTACCGAAAAGGGAATCGGGAACGGGATTTCGATCCTGATTTTTGCGGGAATCGTCGCCGCCATTCCGGGATATATCACAAGTACGGCTAACTCAAGTTTTATTCAGCCGGATCAGGTGTTCCTGAATATTCTTAAAGTCGTTATCGTGCTGATTGTGATTGTAGCGATTATTACAGCAGTTATCTTCGTACAGCAAGGTATTCGGAAGATTCCTGTTCAATACGCTAAACGCGTAGTCGGCAATAAAATGTACGGTGGACAGAATACACATATCCCATTGAAAATTAATGCGGCAGGTGTAATTCCGGTAATCTTCGCCGTATCATTGCTTCAGTTCCCAGTTGTTCTCTCCAGTTTCTGGTCAACACATGCCTGGGCTCAATGGATTGCTAAGTATTTAGCAACCGATGCTCCACTTGGTATGCTTCTGTATGTAGTGATGATCATCGGGTTCACGTTCTTCTATACGTTCGTGCAGATGAATCCTCAGCAGATGGCTGATAACATGAAGAAGAATGGTGGGTACATTCCAGGTATCCGTCCTGGTAAAGCTACAGAGAAATATCTGACTAGAGTAATGTCTCGTCTGACTATGTCTGGCGCGCTATTCCTAGCTCTGATCTCTGTTTTGCCGATGTTCTTCGGTGCTATATCTGGATTGCCTAAAGAAGTTCGAATTGGCGGTACTGCACTGCTAATCGTAATCGGTGTGGCATTGGATACTATGAAGCAGATCGAGAGCCAATTGATCAAACGCCATTACAAAGGCTTCATCAATAAATAGGTGATAGGTTCCGGTGAAGCTTAAGTTTTTATTCTTCCCGGCACCTATTATGCTGTTTCTTGCTTGGTGGCGAACTTTTGGGGGGAGAGAGAAATCGTGAACATTTTATTCATGGGCCCTCCTGGGGCAGGCAAGGGAACACAAGCGGCAGAAATCGTTAAAGAATTTGGTATTCCTCATATTTCGACAGGAGATGCTTTCCGTTTGGCAATCAAACAGGAAACTCCGGTAGGATTGAAGGCCAAATCATTTATAGATCAAGGTTTGCTTGTACCAGATGATGTGACCATTGGGATAGTCGAAGAACGGCTTCAGCAGTCCGATTGCGAAAAAGGATTTCTATTGGATGGTTTTCCAAGAACTCTTTCGCAAGCGGAAGCGCTGGATGATATTCTTAGCCGTTTGAACACTTCTTTGGATCATGTCATCAACTTGAATGTTGACCGTGGATTGCTAATGGCGCGTCTTACTGGACGTCGTATCTGCAGCGTTTGCGGAGCATCCTACCATTTAATCTTCAACCCGCCGAAGCAAGATGGCATTTGCGACATTGATGGCGGTGAATTATATCAACGTCCGGATGACAACGAAGAAAGTGTAGGCAAGCGCCTGGATGAGTATGATAATAAAACAGCGCCGCTGCTTGCGTTTTATGATAATAAAGGTCTTTTGCGTCAGGTAAACGGGGAAAACGAAATTAATGTCGTTACTTCTGAAATCGTGTCTTTAATGCGGGGTTAATGTAATGATCATTTGTAAATCCGAACAGGAACTTGCCTTTATGAGGGAAGCTGGTCGAATTGTTGCCGAGAGTCACCGTCTTATTGCTCAGGCCATCGAGCCTGGCATTACTACGGGCGAGCTCGACAGAATCGCCGATCAATACATTCGCAGTCAAGATGCTGTGCCGTCTTTCAAAGGCTACAACGGTTTTCCTGCCAGCATTTGCGCTTCAGTCAACGAACAATTGGTGCATGGATTTCCAGGTAAACGTAAACTGATCGAAGGCGATATTGTTACGCTGGATATCGGTGCAGAGTACCGCGGTTATCACGGTGATTCCGCCTGGACCTACGGTGTGGGCAGCATTTCCGAAGAGGCTCAGCGTTTGCTGGACGTTACGGAAGGCTCCTTGTACGCGGGACTGGCGTTAGTTAAGCCGGATGTGCGCTTGTTTACAATCTCCCATGCTATTCAGCAATACATCGAAGAGGCTGGTTTCTCAGTCGTACGTGAGTATGTTGGTCATGGTATTGGGGCAAAACTGCATGAAGAACCGCAAATTCCGAATTATGGCATAGCGGACCGCGGACCACGTCTGAAACCGGGTATGGTGCTCGCGATTGAGCCGATGGTAAACGCAGGAAAGAGACATGTCAGAACACTGGAAGATAACTGGACTGTCGTTACGGTTGATGGCTCACTATGTGCTCACTTCGAGCATACAGTAGCAGTTACTCCGGACGGCATGGAAATTTTCACAAAACTGAATGCGTAGGTGATCTCCACTTGAATACTGTGAGCAGCCCGCAGGTTGGTCAATTAGTGAGAATTCTCAAAGGCAAAGATGCCGGAGAGGCAGCCGTTGTTATCGCAGTTGTTGATAGCAGATTTGTATACATTGCAGATGGAGACAAACGTAAGTTTGATGGGCCAAAGAAGAAGAATATTCTTCATCTTGAGCTCATACCCTTCATCAGCAGTGAGGTTGTGGACAGTTTGAAGGAAACTGGGCGGGTAACAAACGGAAAGCTGCGATTCGCAGTTATGAAGTATGCTGGACCCACCGGAATAAGTGCTGATGAGAAAGGAGACTAACTGTGGCTAAGGAAGATGTCATTGAAGTAGAAGGTACTGTCCTTGAACCGTTGCCAAACGCAACGTTTAAGGTTGAGCTTGAGAACGGTCATCAAATACTTGCCCATGTATCCGGTAAATTGCGGATGCACTTTATCCGTATTTTGACCGGAGACAAAGTGGTCGTGCAGTTATCGCCTTATGATTTATCAAAAGGTCGTATAACTTACCGTAAATAGATGGGAACTACGAAAAAAGTTTTGCTTCGCAAAACTTTGAGGAGGTAATTAACATGAAGGTAAGACCTTCTGTAAAGCCCATTTGCGAGAAATGTAAAGTAATCCGCCGCAAAGGGACTGTTATGGTGATTTGCGAAAATCCGAAACACAAACAAAAACAAGGTTAAGAAGGGGGTGTAGCGTAAAATGGCTCGTATAGCTGGAGTGGATTTGCCACGTGACAAACGCGTTGAGATCGCCTTGACTTATATTTTCGGAATCGGTAAAACGACTTCTCAGAAAATTCTTAATGAAACAGGCATTAGCGCTAATACACGTGTCCGTGATTTGACGGAAGATGAAGTCAGCAAACTGCGTGAAACGATCGACAAAACGGTTAAGGTTGAAGGTGACCTGCGTCGTGAAATTTCCTTAAATATTAAACGTCTTACTGAGATCGGCTGTTACCGCGGTGTTCGCCACCGTCGTGGATTGCCTGTTCGCGGTCAACGTACTAAAACGAATGCCCGTACCCGGAAAGGCCCGCGTCGTACGGTAGCAAACAAAAAGAAATAATAAGGGGGGATAAGAGACAATGGCTAAACCGAAAAAAGTCGTACGTACCAAACGTCGCGACCGTAAAAATATCGAATCCGGCGTGGCACATATTCGTTCCACGTTCAACAACACCATCGTTACCATCACGGATCCTCACGGAAATGCAATTTCCTGGGCAAGCTCCGGCGGCCAAGGATTTAAAGGTTCCCGTAAGTCCACTCCATTCGCAGCGCAAATGGCAGCTGAATCAGCAGCTAAAGCAGCTATGGAGCACGGCATGAAGTCGGTTGAGGTTATGGTTAAAGGACCGGGCGCGGGCCGCGAAGCAGCCATCCGTTCCCTTCAAGCTGCAGGGCTTGAAGTTAACCTTATTAAAGACGTAACTCCGGTTCCTCACAATGGATGCCGTCCGCCTAAGCGTCGTCGCGTATAGTGAAATCAGTATTGTGAATGTGGTATAATTCTGACGCATCTGCTAATAATAGGTGTTTAGGCATACTACATGATGCACCTGATGGGGTGACAGTTTCATATAGGAGCGACGTTGAAGGAGGGGTAAACTCGTGATAGAAATCGAAAAGCCGAAGATTGAGACCGTAGAAGCTAATGATGAAGGTACCTATGGGAAATTCGTAGTTGAACCGCTGGAACGTGGGTATGGCACGACTCTGGGGAACTCGCTTCGCCGGATATTGCTTTCTTCGCTTCCAGGAGCCGCAGTGACTTCGGTCCAAATTGACGGCGTTCTGCATGAGTTCTCGACCGTTCCAGGCGTAATGGAAGATGTGACGGAAATCATTCTGAACCTTAAAGCCTTGTCTCTGAAGATTCATTCAGACGAGGAAAAAGTGTTCGAGATTGATGCTGAAGGGGAAGGCATCGTTACCGCAGGTGATATCCGTGCGGACAGCGATGTTGAGATCCTCAATCCGGATCTTCACATTGCAACGCTGGGACCTGGTGCGAGACTTCATATGCGTATTTTTGCAGGCCGTGGTCGCGGCTATGTCCAAGCGGACCGGAACAAACGTGACGATCAGCCAATTGGTGTTATTCCAGTTGACTCCATCTACACTCCAATTTCACGCGTTAACTACGGCATAGACAATACACGTGTTGGTCAAGTGACTAACTATGACAAATTGACGCTTGAAATTTGGACGGATGGAAGTATCAGACCGGAAGAGGCTGTAAGCCTCGGAGCCAAAATTTTGAACGAGCACCTCGTTCTGTTCGTAGGTCTTACGGACGAAGCGAAAGACGCCGAAATTATGGTTGAAAAAGAAGAAGACAAAAAAGAAAAAGTACTTGAGATGACAATCGAAGAGCTTGATCTTTCTGTTCGTTCCTACAACTGCCTCAAACGTGCTGGTATTAATACCGTACAAGAGCTTACCACGAAGACTGAAGAAGATATGATGAAGGTGCGTAACCTTGGTCGCAAATCTTTGGAAGAAGTTCAGGAAAAGCTTGAGGAACTTGGTTTGGGTCTCCGCACAGAAGAATAGCTGCAGATTGCTTTAGTAAAGGAGGGAAAACACAATGGCATACCAAAAATTGGGCCGTGATTCCAGTGCGCGTAAAGCGTTATTTCGCGACATGGTAACGGATCTGTTTTTATACGAGCGCATCCAAACAACGGAAGCTAAAGCGAAAGAAGTTCGTTCTATCGCTGAAAAGCTGATCACTAAAGCTAAAAAAGGTGATCTTCATGCTCGTCGTCAAGTAGCTGCATTTGTTCGCCGCGAGACTGTTGATGGTGAACAAGATGCAATTCAAAAATTGTTCTCTGACATTGCTCCTCGTTACACTGAGCGTCCAGGTGGATACACTCGTATCCTTAAACTAGGACCTCGTCGTGGCGACGCTGCGCCTATGGTTTATCTTGAATTGGTAGACCGCGCGTAGTATCACAAGTATTGATTTCCGATGCTTCCCTTTCATCCAGCCCTCTTTGGAGTAAAGATGGGGGAAATATCAGCGTTATTGTGCTGCAGAGGCGCAAGACTCTGCTGTACTAATAACCGTGGGAATCACCTTGGTTCAATTGAAGGAGCTCCCGCAGGGGCTCTTTTTTTTGAAATTAAGGATCCTATAGGACTTGTAGTTCTATATATGAAAAATGGATGCCGTCCTACTAGGGACGGCGAAGCCATTTCTTCAAATAGAAGATCAGACAGTGCTTCGATCGACGTTCTGCTGACCGGTTTAAAAAGGAGAACGGAATGCGTAATCTATTGATGAAGGTCAATTATGACGGAACGAATTATGATGGCTTTCAGACCCAGCCTCAGGGCAATACGATTCAGGATCGGCTGGAGCAAGCCATACTCCATCTGACAGGTGAGAAGCTTAAGATTACTGCTTCAGGCCGCACAGATGCCGGAGTACATGCCTATGGCCAGCCTTTTAACTTTACAACCTCCTCTCGAATCCCAACTGAACGTTGGTGTCTAGCGCTTAATGCCCGGCTGCCACAAGACATCGTGGTTACAGAGGCTAGGGAAGTTCCGCTAACGTTTCACTCTCGTAGAGGGGCTAAGCGTAAAACTTACCGATACACGATCAATGGCAACAGGTTTCCAGATCCGTTTCAGCGGCGCTGGCAGCTTCACCATCCAGTGAAGTTGGATATTCCTGCGATGCAGCAAGGCTTAACGCAAATTATAGGGACACATGACTTCACTTCGTTTGCATCACGACGGTCTACGAAGACTTCTCATGTACGAACGATCTTTGAAGCTCATATGGAAGTAGACCGCAGTATGTGCCGACCCTCTTCATCAGATCAAGGAGTTATCCATACTTATATAACGGGTAGTGGATTTCTTCAGCACATGGTTCGCATTATTATGGGGACTTTGATCCATGTGGGGGAAGGTAAAATACCTGCTGATAAGGTTGCTGAAATATTGGCAGCATGTGATCGATCACATGCCGGTCCAACAGCTGTGGCCATGGGGTTAGCTTTGTGGAGTGTTGAATATGACGAGATTGAAAGTGAATAGTTTTTTCTATAAATTTCTTCCTGATTAATAGGTTAAATGTTTAAAAATCACTTGCACTTGTTATGTTTATACTGTAATATAAAAGTTGTGTTTTCTTGATGGCTATCCCACAGCCCCGATCGAGAAAATGCCAAAAAAATGCTTTGCTTAACTCACATAATCGTAATTCAATGAGAAACAAGATATACGAAACAGAAGATTTTCGTACGAGAACAAGGAGGAAACATTCATGCGTACCACCTATATGGCGAAGCCGAACGAAGTTGAACGCAATTGGCACATTATTGATGCCGAAGGCAAAACACTCGGTCGTTTGGCCAGCGAAGCCGCTGCTTTGATCCGTGGCAAACACAAACCGCAATTCACTCCACACGTTGATACAGGAGATTTCGTTATCGTTATCAACGCTGAGAAAATTCACTTGACCGGTAAGAAATTGCAAAACAAAAAATACTACCGTCACTCGATGCACCCAGGTGGTTTGAAAGTTACTAATGCTGAAACTCTGCTGAATACTAAACCAGAACGCGTAATTGAATTCGCGGTTCATGGTATGATTCCTAAGACTCGTCAAGGGGACCACATGAAGCTGAGATTGAAAGTATATGCAGGCGCCGAGCATCCACATGCAGCACAAAAACCTGAAGTTTACGAACTTCGCGGATAAGAATAGAGGAGGACAGTTTCATGGCACAAGTACAATACTATGGGACAGGTCGTCGTAAACATTCGGTAGCACGTGTTCGCCTTGTACCGGGTGAAGGACGCATTGTCATTAACAAACGTGAGATGGACGAATATTTCGGTGTGGAAACACTGAAAATGATCGTAAAACAACCTTTGAACCTGACTGAAACACTGGGCAACTACGATGTAATCGTTCTTGCACATGGTGGCGGCATTTCCGGTCAAGCTGGAGCAATTCGTCACGGTATCTCCCGTGCATTGCTTAAAGTTGACCCTGAATATCGCGGTGCATTGAAGAAAGCCGGTTTCCTGACTCGTGACCCACGTATGAAGGAACGTAAGAAATACGGCTTGAAGGCTGCACGTCGTGCGCCTCAGTTCTCGAAACGTTAATATTTACAGAATTCAACCCTTGGCCTTATGGCCGAGGGTTTTATTTTTTATATCAGAACAGAATCATATTTAGAGCTGTGTTTCAAACTAACCTATTTCTTTCGGGAATAGGTTTTTTTATTAATATTTTTTTATTTAATCATAGAAACTTTTTCCAATTATAGGCGTTTAAGGTTATAAAGGAGGAGTTGAATTTATGGAAATTGAGAGTTCTTTGAGTAAGAGGAAATTTATTTTGTCTTCAATCGTTCTAATGGTTGTTGCTTCAATTTTTATCTCTCAGGTAGATGCTTATGTACTTCGCGGAAATAGAGTGGATAGACCTAACCAAGTTAAATATTGGCTTGATGCCTCTATATCTTCAATTGGCTACAATGCCGCTGCCATACATGGAAGTACAGCGTGGAATGGTCTTACTGCTGGTAGACTGTCTATTAACGTTACTTCAACAACTTCAGCCTCTGCTGCTGACGTAAAGTGGTACGCTTCGTCAGAAACAAATGATCTTGGACAATTTTATGCGCAAACCTCTACTTCAGGTACACTAACCTCTACATCAATCGTTAGAATTAACACGGTAAGATTCAAGACAGTAGATGGAAATAGACAAAAAGAAACCACTGCTCATGAAATGGGACATGTACTAGGCTTAACTCATGAAGATACAGTTCCGTCCATTATGCTTTCTGGACCAGCTTGGTTATATGGAACTTACCCAGTACAAGATGATAAAGATGGTATAGCGCATATTTACCAATTTGATTAAGGGGGTCAATATATGAAAAAACAAAATAAGTTTCTTTCAATAGGTGTGTTGGCTTTCGTATTGGTTGTCGGTGCTGCAGGATTCATTAACAATAACAAAGCTGTAAAGGGAGATAATTCTCCTGCATTTATCAGTTCTGAAGCAAAAGTTATTGGTTATCGTGATTTTAATGAGCTAGACAACACGGCTGAATTGATACTGAAAGGCACAAAAGCTAAAGTCATAAATACATTTATCGATAAAAATGAATTTGGTGAAACGATTGATTATCATACGCAATCTGCAATAAAGATTAATCAGATTTTCAAATCTGATAATCAAGATATTGTAGAGGGCTCTGAAGTTACAGTGCAAGAAAATGGAGCTATCGAAACAACAGAAGATGGAACATTGATCTATGGAATTGAAGGTTATCAGTTAATGAATGAAAATGAAGAGTATTTATTATTCTTAGATAAAAGTTTAACCGATCCTAATGTTTATTTTGTTAAAGGAGTTTACTACGGTAAAATTCCTTTGAGTGAACCCAAAGTGAATAAGATATTGGAACAGTCTGAGGAAGAGTCTTCTCAAGATTTAGAAATCTATGGTGAGTATCCTGAAGCGTTAAATACTATATTTAAAGAAGCCTTAGAAAAATACGGGAGATAAAAAAGCACATAAGAAACCTTTAACCTTTATGGTTAAGGGTTTTTCTTGTTTAGCCCCTTTCCACAAGAAATGGGCTTTTTTTGCATCTATTTACTAATTCTAACGGATGAAACGCATTGACTTCCTCAGTAAAAGTTATATACTATTTCATATAGAATTAGTTGGTTTTATTACTTCTTTTACCTCATTTATTCATACGATTAATATTTTGGATGGAGGAATACCTTAATGAACCTGCTCGAGAAAGAGGATTTAATCAAAGTTAAGGCCGAAGAATTAGAAACTGCTTCACCCGAGGAAATTATCCGCTGGGCTGTAGAAACATTTCCTAACATTACTTTTGCCTGCAGCTTTGGTGCCGAAGATGTAGTGCTAGTTGATATGCTTCACAAAGTTAGTCCGTCTACAGACGTCTTTTATCTCGATACAGATTATCATTTTAAGGAAACCTATGAGACCCGAGATTTGATGGCAGATAAATACGGGCTGGAGTTCGTACGAGTGTCTCCACAAATCACTCCGCAGGAGCAAGCACTTCAACACGGTGATGCGTTATGGACAGTAGATCCTAACCAATGCTGTGGGATTCGTAAAGTAGAGCCGCTGACTCGTATCCTATCTCAATATGAAGCTTGGATTACAGGCATTCGTCGTGACCAAGCCCCTACCCGTGCTAATGCCAAAAAGGTTGAGTATGATTATAAATTTGGTTTGGTTAAGTTTAATCCAATTGCAGATTGGACAACCGAGGATGTATGGAACTATATTCGTGAAAATGATGTGATTTATAACCCTCTACATGACCGTAACTATCCAAGTATCGGCTGTGAGCAATGTACACGTCAGGTTATGCCTGGTGAAGATCCGCGTGCTGGACGTTGGGCTGGATCAGAGAAGACTGAGTGCGGATTACACAAGTAAGACCTATCCCCGTGAGAACACAGAAGGAGAGACGATAATGACTTCAATACGTCCGCATGGCGGAACATTAGTTAACCGTGTAGTAGAGGGTACAGAAAGAGAAGAATTGCTGCAGCTTGCACGTGAATATAAGACGCTTGCCGTGAACACTTGGACTTTATCTGATTTGGATCTAATAGCGGTAGGTGCATTTTCTCCACTAACTGGATTTTTGAATGAACAAGATTATCACTCCGTAGTCAAAAACATGCGTTTAGCAGATGGCACAGTGTGGAGCATTCCAATAACACTTGCTGTAGAAGAGGATGTGGCCTCTGGTTTAGCTATTGGAGACAAGGTATCTCTAATCGGTGAAGAGGATGGCGAGATCTACGGTTTTTTGGATATTGAGAGTATTTATACGGTTGATCAAAACCTTGAAGCGCAAAATGTATTCAAAACAACAGACCCTGAACATCCAGGAGTAAGTAAGCTGTTGGCCCGCCCGGCTACCTATGTAGGAGGACCAATTACAGTGCTGAATAGACCACAGCCAGAAAAGTTCGGAGAATTTTATTTTGACCCTTCAGCTACACGTAAGATATTTGCAGACAAAGGCTGGAGAACAGTTGTAGGCTTCCAGACGCGTAACCCTGTTCATCGTGCACATGAATATATTCAGAAGTGCGCTATGGAGGTTGTAGACGCTCTGTTCTTAAACCCGCTAGTGGGTGAGACGAAGTCTGATGATGTTCCGGCAAATGTACGAATGAAGAGCTACCTGGCGCTTTTGGAGAATTATTATCCTGAGGATCGTACCTTTCTAGGTGTTTTCCCGGCGGCCATGCGTTATGCTGGTCCGAGAGAAGCGATTTTTCATGCTATGGTTCGCAAAAATTACGGCTGCACCCATTTTATTGTCGGACGTGACCATGCGGGCGTAGGTGATTACTACGGAACTTATGAAGCGCAAGAAATTTTCGCGAATTTCACCGCTGAGGAACTTGATATTACTCCATTATTTTTTGAACACAGCTTCTTCTGTAAAAAATGCGGAAATATGGCTTCCAGTAAAACCTGCCCACATCCTGGCGATGATCATATGACTTTGTCGGGTACAAAGGTACGGGCTTTGCTTCGGGAGGGTCAATGTCCGCCTCCTGAATTTACGCGACCTGAGGTTGGGCAGATTCTAATTGAAGGCATGACTCAAGAAGTAACAGCTTAATCATCGTTAGCTAGTACTATTTGGCCTTCTTGTCCCATATAGATGAGTATTATCTATCGGGACGAGGGGGTCTTTGTTATGTCTGGCCGAAAACACAGTAAAGTCTCGGTCTGGATCTCATGGAGCAGTATCAAAAAATGTATGCTGGGCGCGACACTGCTGGCTATAATGATCGGCATTATAGCGTATGACATGCCTACTGCCAAAACGTTAAATTATTGGAGTCTGCCTTTGTCTGGTAAAGTGATCGCTATCGACGCTGGACATGGGGGAGCAGATGGAGGGGCAGTTAGCCGGGAAGGGCTAATTGAGAAAGACATTAATCTTGCAGTCTCTCTTTATTTACGTGATTACCTGCAACAGGCAGGGGCTATTGTTGTGATGACCCGTGAGGGGGATTATGATTTGGCTCAGGAGGGCACTAAGGGCTATTCTAAGCGCAAGACTGAAGATCTTAAGCAAAGAGTAAGAAGCATTGAAGAGAAGGGCGCAGATCTTTTTATAAGCGTTCACATGAACAGTGTGCCTTCAAACCGATGGAGCGGGGCGCAGACCTTTTACTATCCCAATCACAAGGATAATAAAGCTATCGCAGAGTTTGTACAGAGTGAGCTGAAGACTACACTGGAGAATACTGATCGTGTAGCTAAGACTGTAAATACTGTTTATCTACTAAAAGCATTAAAAATACCTGCGATCCTTGTAGAGGTCGGTTTTTTGTCGCACCCTCAGGAATCAGTTCTGCTCGGAGATGATGTTTATCAACGCAAGGTAGCGACTAGCATATATCGTGGCATTCTTCGTTATGCTTCCGAGTAGCCGGGACTACTCATCAGGAGATGGGTAATGCTATAATAGACAAAAACTCCGGAAGAATTCTCCTCCGGAAAGGAAACAGAGGTGCTTTCCATGCTGACTAGGGAACATATCCAGGAAATACTGCAGTCAATAACAGACCCGGAAACCGGAAAAAGCCTTGTGGAACTACAGCTGATCCGTGACATTATGATTAAAGAAGATCGTATATCTTTATCAATCGTGTGTCTGGATCCTGAAGAGCAAAGTCGCATGGACCTAGAACAACGGGTTCGTGAGTTACTTGAAGCGGGTGGAGTCACTAATGTGCATATCCGGCTGCGTGATGCAACCGATTATGAACGTGCTCTACTACGCGGAGAGAGTGCTGGGGAAGAGCCATGGGCTGATGAACCGGGGAAACTTAAGGGACATGCAGCAGGTCTTGACGATCATGAATTAATCAATGAGAACTCTGGTGTTAACTTTATCGCCATTGCCAGTGGTAAAGGCGGTGTTGGAAAGTCTACAGTTACTGTGAATTTGGCAGTAGCTTTGGCTAGAAAAGGTAAAAAGGTTGGATTGATTGATGCGGACATTTATGGGTTTAGCATCCCTGATATGATGGGAATCGAAGAGGGACCCGTTGTAGAAGAGGGAATCATTATTCCTGTGGAACGTTTCGGAGTGAAGGTCATGTCTATGGGCTTCTTTATCCGTGAGAATAGTCCGGTAATTTGGCGGGGACCTATGCTTGGCAAAATGCTGCGCCAATTCTTCAGTGATGTGGGCTGGGGAGAACTTGATTATATGCTGCTTGATCTTCCTCCAGGTACAGGTGATGTGGCGCTTGACGTACATCAGATGCTCCCTCACAGCAAAGAGATTATTGTTACTACCCCTCATGCTACCGCAGCGTTTGTGGCGGCTAGAGCGGGCTCTATGGCTCTGCAGACAGAACATGAGATTATTGGGGTCATTGAGAACATGGCTTATTATGAGTGTAAAGACTGTGGTAAAAAAGATTATATTTTTGGCAGAGGCGGAGGCGCTCGGCTTGCGGAGACACTCCATACCGAGCTGCTTGCACAAGTTCCATTGGGCGCACCGGACAACCATATTTCTGAACCGGATTTCTCACCTTCCGTATACAAGGAAGACACAGCTACTGCGTTGTTGTTTGCTGATATCGCCGATAAGCTGATTGCGAAATATGAGCACTAATTATTGTGCATAAAAAGAGGCCGTCCCACTTTGTTAGGTGGGATAAGGCCTCTTTTTGGTTATGTGCTTGAATCATCGCCGCTACCGCTGCCACTTTCACCACCGCTGCCGCTGCCTTCCTGTTTATCGCCGCTTTCGCCGCCCTTTTTCTGTTCCTTCGGTTCGAGCTCGTCCTGAACGACCTTTTTAAGTAAATTCAATACCTCCATCCGGAATAATGGAGTCTGCATAGATTCCTGGATGGTCTTCATGGATTGCTTTCGGTAGTCAGGTGTTTTGGTGAGATTAAGAAACATGGTCATCATTTCTGGAGACTTCATGATTTCCTCGACGGATTTTTGATAGGTGGGATCTTTAATTAGTTGCAGGTGCAATTCTTTGCTTTGTGATTGAATGGCTTTAGCAAAATCGCCTGCGAACTTGGGATCAGTCATAATTTTCTCGATTTCCTTTTGATATTCCGGTGCAGTGAGGGTATCTTTAACAGCGGTTTTTATATCCTCTGTTGTTTGAAGTGGCATCATTTTCATACTCATTCCGCTGGTGCCTCCAGAACTGGAATTTGATAATGATTCCTCAACTGCTTTTTTTCCATCTTCACTTTTTAATATATCAATAACCATGGTCTTCATTTCTTTATAACTGCCCTGACCAGAAGAAGAACTGCTCTGCTCACTTCCGCAAGCCGTTAAGGCCATAACAAAGCTTAAAGCCAAACCCACAGATCCGATAAATCTCCATTTCATTGGCGCTGCCCTCCTTTATTAGGATTCTCCAGTTGTATTATGCCGCATTAACACACATTTATGTTGCTGATGTAATGGTGTTTTGTCGGTATCCTTGGTAAAATAAATCTGACATAGGGGAGGTGAAGTGGCTGAGTATAAAAAAATGGTTTTATTTATTTTGGACAACCCTTCTAATAGGAGCGGGCGGAGCAGTAATCGCAGGTCTGGCACTGCAATTCGTGAACGGTCGAATTGATTTCAAAAGTGTCGCTGATTTCTTTTTATACCCGCTGATACTATTCGGCTACGGTATGCTTGTCAGTGTTTATGCGCAACTTGGTTTTTTTGCTTATCTAATTTTGAATTACATGGGCAATGGTGTTTTCCCGCCAAAAATTTGGAAATACATACAACTGGTGCTTTCTGTGCTCGCATTGCTTGAACTGATTTTTTTGCGTACCGTCGTTGGCGGGGAAAGAAGTGTCTTGTCTGATCTAATATTAGGAATCTTTATTTTGTTAGCTGCCATTATTGTGTCTTATTTCAAAGTGAAAAGTACAAACATCTCAGCTTGGATTCCAACCCTCTTTTTTATGACAGCTATTTCAATTGTGGAAATTATCGGCGTGCTCAGTATAGGTGTTGATAGTGCGACAGTGTTTATTGTTGTTCCGCTCATCGCCTGTAATGCATTCCAGATTTTGATGCTTCACCGTATTCTCAAGCCGGCAGCCGGATAAAGGCTGGGGCGAATTCAGCAAATCATGAACCCCGTACTCTGGCCTTCAGAAAACGGGGTTTTTTGCTCTAGAATGTATCCTAACGATTAAAATCGGCTGGAGGAGGTTAATCTTAAAGAACAATAGAGCGGATTCTTTGTGTGTAGCAACGCTCACAAAACTAAGCAGATGCTTCCGAAGTGAGTTTTGTACGAAGTTTTTCAATGATGCATATGCTTTACAAAACTAAGCGTATGCTTCCGAAGCAGTTTTGTACGAAGTAATACAAGCGTAGCAACGCTCACAAAACTTTTAGGAGGGGAATATATGGACATCAAGCGTTATATGATAAAAGACACAAATGAAATCCAGCTTAACAAGCTGGACCCGGACGATACAGGTAACTTTAAATCAAAAAAAGAAGCAGAAGCCAAAACAGAGCAGTTAAAGGAACGGTTGGCAGAGCTTCAAGATATTCTTTTTGCACAGAAAAAGCATTCACTGCTCGTAATTCTGCAAGGGATGGATTCCAGCGGTAAGGATGGAACGGTTAAACATATTTTTTCAGGGATTAATCCACAAGGCTTTATAGTGACCAGCTTCAAGAAACCTTCTCTGGAGGAAGAAGCTCACGATTTCTTATGGAGAGTGCATCAAAAGACACCCCCTAAAGGCTACATCTCTGCATTTAACCGCTCACACTATGAAGATGTATTGGTACCGCGGGTACATGGGGGATTGAAAAAGGATGATTTGAAGCGCCGCTTTCGTTACATACGGCAGTTTGAGGAGATGCTGGTGGAAGAGGGAACGACAGTTATCAAGCTTTTTCTGCATATTTCAAAAGAGAAGCAGCTTAAGAAAATCAAAGAACGGCTTGAAGATCCCAAAAAACACTGGAAATTTGACGCAAGTGATCTACAGGAGCGGGAGTTTTGGGATGATTACCAAGAGGCATATGTAGATGTTTTTAAGGAGTCAAGTATTGATAAAGCACCCTGGTACTGGATACCAGCCAATCATCAATGGTACCGCAACTATTTGGCCTTATCCATCGTTGTAAAGACACTGGAGAGTCTGGATCTGAGCTATCCGAAGCTGAATACCCCCACACCCGACATATCGGAGCTCATTTCCCCGCGTCATTAATATTTGGATAAGACCAACATCTATTGCGGTACCTAAGATTGGGAGGAGCGTTACAGCCCGGCAGCATCCTCTAAGGCACTATTTAGTGAGGCCGAGTCGCGAACCTCTTTACCCTCCGCATTGCTTTGGCTGATCAGCTCAGAGACGGTAACGAATTCATAACCTTGTCTGCGGAGCTCATCGATAATTTGCGGAAGAGCTTCGTGAGTTTGTTTGCAGGAATCACTGGCATGTAGTAGAACGATATCACCAGGATGTGCTTTAGTCGTTACACGCTTCACGATATTGTCTACACCTATGTTCTTCCAGTCCAGAGAGTCTGTGTCCCACTGGATGACTTTGTAACCAAGATCATTGGCCACTTGCAGAACTCTTTTGTCAAAATCACCATTAGGCATACGAATTAAATTTGGTTCTTTACCGGTTAATTCTGTAAGCACAGTGTGAGCCGTTGTGATCTGAGTGCGAATCTCTTCGTTACTTAGAGTGCTGTAATTGACGTGTTTATGGCCATGACTGCCAATTTCGAATCCTGCGTTTTTAATGCTTGTTACAATATCCGGGTGAGTCTTACTCCATGGTGACGATAGGAAGAAGGTGGCTTTGTCCACTTTCTTGTCTTCAAGTACCTTCAAAATTGGTTCGGGTCTCTTTTCCCCCCAGCTAATATCGAAGGTTAGGGCAATCAGCTTCTTCTCTGTTGGCACACTGTAAATGGCAGAAGGTCCAGCCTCAGAAAAAACGGTGATATTACCCCTCTCGACATAGACAACTCCAGCAGCAAGAAGCACAGCGGCGAAGATATAGATGAACCTTTTGATCTTTTTGCCGCTGAATACATAAAAAGAATTCATTAATGACAGCGCTCCTCTCCCATGCGAAATGCTTGTTTGTTCTAAATGTATGCTCGTACCGCACGGTTATGACCTAAGAAACAGAGATCACAATTTCAGGAGGTATTTATGTTGTCGTTCTTCACGTTTGTTAAAGATATTAAATCAATCCGCAAGGCTTTGCTGCTGTCCTGTCTGCTCTTCGTAATAGGAGCGGTTGTTGGCTGGGTAGCGACAAGTAGTCTGGAAAAACTATTGGTTCAGCAATTGGAAGGGCTTAGTGAGATCAGTGGGAACTTAAGAGATACCTCTAATCCGCAATGGAACTTCTTTGTATTTATATTTCTGAATAACGCCATCAAGGGCGTGGTTATTATTTTCCTGGGAGCGTTGTTCGGCATATTGCCAGCTATATTCTTATTTATAAACGGAGCGGTAATTGGCTACTTGATACATTTATCCGCACTGCAAGGGCAGGATTTGTTCGATTTAATCGTAAAAGGATTGCTGCCACACGGGATTATAGAGATTCCGGCAATCATTATCGCTTGTGCCTTTGGACTGCATTTTGGCGGGAAAGTGATTTCAAGTTTATTTCGATCTACAGATAGAAAAGAGGAGAAAAGCGCAGACTGGTCTGCATTCATGCGTCAAACACTTACTGCTTCCATATGGACTGTAATCCTGTTATTTGTTGCAGCCATTATTGAAAGTACAATTACTTTTTCACTTTTATCATAAAACTTCCGGGAATAGAGCATAACATTAAGGGCGTTCATCCAAGGATTGCCTAAAGGTAAGGAGTATATAATCGAGACGAAACCATAAAGGGAATTTTTAATAATTATGGTTATAAAAAGAGGACTCCGGTTAATCTAGTGTAAGAGGATCTTAAGGCAGCTTTCTCCATGAGATGTACTTACTGATTATCCAAAAAAGGTTTTGGGGGTTTAGAGAAGGTGTTAATTGCAACTTCATGAAGGAGGCCAAGCATATGTTGGGAATGTTGTTTAACGAAAAGGAATGCAAGGAACTGGATTATGTTTTGAGAAAAGAACTAGATGAGATGCTGTTAGATTTGAGTGATCAGCGCTTGGACCAAAATATCAGGCACGCCATCGCTAATAGATATAAGACTGTATTCCGGATGTATGCTCGCTTCGCTCCTCAGAAAGAGCTTTCCAAGTATGCATGGGGTGGGCGTTCTTCTCAGTATAAACACTGAAGATATACGAGAATTGCTACAGTTTTATAAAGTTTTCAGATTATTTAATAAAATAGCTTGACTAAAAAGGAGTGCTCATGATAAATTATATCTCGCGCTCCTTTTGCTTGTGTAAAAGGGAAGCGGAAGGCAAGAAAAATTGAAAAAAAGATTTTTCAAAAAAAAGACTTGCCAAACAGCTTAACACTGTGATATATTATAAAGGTCGCCGCTGATAAACAACGACGACGAAACGAGAGACATTGATCTTTGAAAACTGAACAACGAGTGAGTGGGAAATCACGCAAGTGAAATCCAAATTAGAGAATTAATTTTCTCGTCAGATGTTTCAAAATGAGCATATCGCTCTTTTCAATACTAATTGGAGAGTTTGATCCTGGCTCAGGACGAACGCTGGCGGCGTGCCTAATACATGCAAGTCGAGCGGAGTTACTTTGAAAGCTTGCTTTCAAAGTAACTTAGCGGCGGACGGGTGAGTAACACGTAGGCAACCTGCCCTTCAGACTGGGATAACTACCGGAAACGGTAGCTAATACCGGATAATTTCTTTTTTCTCCTGAGAGAAGAATGAAAGACGGAGCAATCTGTCACTGAGGGATGGGCCTGCGGCGCATTAGCTAGTTGGTGGGGTAACGGCCCACCAAGGCGACGATGCGTAGCCGACCTGAGAGGGTGAACGGCCACACTGGGACTGAGACACGGCCCAGACTCCTACGGGAGGCAGCAGTAGGGAATCTTCCGCAATGGGCGAAAGCCTGACGGAGCAACGCCGCGTGAGTGATGAAGGTTTTCGGATCGTAAAGCTCTGTTGCCAGGGAAGAACGTCCGGTAGAGTAACTGCTACCGGAGTGACGGTACCTGAGAAGAAAGCCCCGGCTAACTACGTGCCAGCAGCCGCGGTAATACGTAGGGGGCAAGCGTTGTCCGGAATTATTGGGCGTAAAGCGCGCGCAGGCGGCTATTTAAGTCTGGTGTTTAAACCTTGGGCTCAACCTGAGGTCGCACTGGAAACTGGGTGGCTTGAGTACAGAAGAGGAAAGTGGAATTCCACGTGTAGCGGTGAAATGCGTAGATATGTGGAGGAACACCAGTGGCGAAGGCGACTTTCTGGGCTGTAACTGACGCTGAGGCGCGAAAGCGTGGGGAGCAAACAGGATTAGATACCCTGGTAGTCCACGCCGTAAACGATGAGTGCTAGGTGTTAGGGGTTTCGATACCCTTGGTGCCGAAGTTAACACAGTAAGCACTCCGCCTGGGGAGTACGGTCGCAAGACTGAAACTCAAAGGAATTGACGGGGACCCGCACAAGCAGTGGAGTATGTGGTTTAATTCGAAGCAACGCGAAGAACCTTACCAGGTCTTGACATCCCTCTGAATCTGCTAGAGATAGCAGCGGCCTTCGGGACAGAGGAGACAGGTGGTGCATGGTTGTCGTCAGCTCGTGTCGTGAGATGTTGGGTTAAGTCCCGCAACGAGCGCAACCCTTAACTTTAGTTGCCAGCAGGTAATGCTGGGCACTCTAGAGTGACTGCCGGTGACAAACCGGAGGAAGGTGGGGATGACGTCAAATCATCATGCCCCTTATGACCTGGGCTACACACGTACTACAATGGCCGGTACAACGGGAAGCGAAGCCGCGAGGTGGAGCCAATCCCATCAAAGCCGGTCTCAGTTCGGATTGCAGGCTGCAACTCGCCTGCATGAAGTCGGAATTGCTAGTAATCGCGGATCAGCATGCCGCGGTGAATACGTTCCCGGGTCTTGTACACACCGCCCGTCACACCACGAGAGTTTACAACACCCGAAGTCGGTGGGGTAACCCGCAAGGGAGCCAGCCGCCGAAGGTGGGGTAGATGATTGGGGTGAAGTCGTAACAAGGTAGCCGTATCGGAAGGTGCGGCTGGATCACCTCCTTTCTATGGAGAATCGTTCTCTGCAATGAGAACATTCAAATCGGAAGCTAAGCTTCCACAATAGAACCTTCGGGTTCGAACACTCACTCGTGTTCAGTTTTGAAAGAGCAAGTCTCTTTCGTATGCGTTTGGTGGCGATAGCGGAGGGGTTCCACACGTACCCATCCCGAACACGACCGTTAAGCCCTCCAGCGCCGATGGTACTTGGACCGAAGGGTCCTGGGAGAGTAGGACGTTGCCAAGCGGACAACCAATTCATTGGTTGATTCACAATGTTATATATGTTATATGGGCTTTTAGCTCAGTTGGTTAGAGCGCACCTCTGATAAGGGTGAGGTCGGTGGTTCGAGTCCACCAAGGCCCACCATATAACATTATAGAGAAATTTTATGGGGCCATAGCTCAGCTGGGAGAGCGCCTGCCTTGCAAGCAGGAGGTCAGCGGTTCGATCCCGCTTGGCTCCACCATAAATTTTAAAATGAATAACTTTTTCAACTTGATCCTTGAAAACTGGATACCGAAACGAATTTGCGTTTTAGAACATCTTTTAGCAACTTGTGCAAACAAGTAAATGTTATTAGTGAGATGATTCCAAAGAGAATGTCATCGTATGATATTTTCCTGCGGAAGAATCAAGGTTAAGCTAATAAGAGCACACGGAGGATGCCTAGGCGCCAGGAGCCGACGAAGGACGTGGCGAACAACGAAACTGCCTCGGGGAGCTGTAAGCAAGCTTTGATCCGGGGGTGTCCGAATGGGGAAACCCAGCTGTGGTAATTCGCAGTTACTCATACCTGAATACATAGGGTGTGTAGAGGCAGACCAGGGGAACTGAAACATCTAAGTACCCTGAGGAAGAGAAAACAATAGTGATTCCGTCAGTAGCGGCGAGCGAACGCGGAACAGCCTAAACCTAAGAGCTTGCTCTTAGGGGTTGTGGGACGTCTCACATGGAGTTACAAAGGAATATGGTAGGTGAAGAGGTCTGGAAAGGCCCGCGATAGAGGTAAAAGCCCTGTAACCTAAACTGTATTCTCTCCGAGACGGATCCCGAGTAGTGCGGGGCACGTGAAACCCCGTATGAATCCAGCAGGACCATCTGCTAAGGCTAAATACTACCTGGCGACCGATAGTGAAACAGTACCGTGAGGGAAAGGTGAAAAGCACCCCGGAAGGGGAGTGAAATAGAACCTGAAACCGTGTGCTTACAAAAAGTCAGAGCCCTATTAATGGGTGATGGCGTGCCTTTTGTAGAATGAACCGGCGAGTTACGTTTAACATGCAAGGTTAAGCCGAGAAGGTGGAGCCGCAGCGAAAGCGAGTCTGAATAGGGCGATTGAGTATGTGGACGTAGACCCGAAACCGTGTGATCTACCCCTGTCCAGGGTGAAGGTGCGGTAACACGCACTGGAGGCCCGAACCCACGTACGTTGAAAAGTGCGGGGATGAGGTGGGGGTAGCGGAGAAATTCCAATCGAACTCGGAGATAGCTGGTTCTCCCCGAAATAGCTTTAGGGCTAGCCTCGGTATAAGAGTAGTGGAGGTAGAGCACTGATTGGGTGCGGGGTCCGCAAGGATTACCAAGCTCAGTCAAACTCCGAATGCCATATACTTATTGCCGGGAGTCAGACAGTGAGTGCTAAGATCCATTGTCAAAAGGGAAACAGCCCAGACCATCAGCTAAGGTCCCCAAGTGTGTGTTAAGTGGGAAAGGATGTGGAGTTGCACAGACAACCAGGATGTTGGCTTAGAAGCAGCCACCATTGAAAGAGTGCGTAATAGCTCACTGGTCGAGTGACTCTGCGCCGAAAATGTAACGGGGCTAAACACACCACCGAAGCTATGGCTAGATACGTATGTATCTGGGGTAGGGGAGCGTTGTGTAGGGGTTGAAGGTGTACTGAAAAGAGCGCTGGACACTACACAAGTGAGAATGCCGGTATGAGTAACGAAAAGATCAGTGAGAATCTGATCCGCCGAAAGCCCAAGGTTTCCTGAGGAAGGCTCGTCCGCTCAGGGTAAGTCGGGACCTAAGGCGAGGCCGAAAGGCGTAGTCGAAGGACAACAGTTTGAAATTACTGTACCACCGTAATCCGCTATGAGCGATGGGGTGACGCAGGAGGGTAGTGACGCGGACTGATGGATGTCCGTCTAAGCAGTGAGGCTGATGTGTAGGCAAATCCGCACATCATTAAGGCTGGGCTGTGATGGGGAGCGAAAATTGTAGTAGCGAAGGTCATGATCTCACACTGCCAAGAAAAGCCTCTAGCCAGGAGAAGGTGCCCGTACCGCAAACCGACACAGGTAGGCGAGAAGAGAATTCTAAGGCGCGCGGAAGAACTCTCGTTAAGGAACTCGGCAAAATGACCCCGTAACTTCGGGAGAAGGGGTGCCCCGGTAGTGTGAATAGCACGAGGGGGCCGCAGTGAAAAGGCCCAAGCGACTGTTTAGCAAAAACACAGGTCTGTGCGAAGCCGCAAGGCGAAGTATACGGGCTGACGCCTGCCCGGTGCTGGAAGGTTAAGGGGAGTGGTTAGGGGTAACCCGAAGCTATGAACCGAAGCCCCAGTAAACGGCGGCCGTAACTATAACGGTCCTAAGGTAGCGAAATTCCTTGTCAGGTAAATTCTGACCCGCACGAATGGCGTAACGACTTGGGCGCTGTCTCAACGAGAGATCCGGTGAAATTTTAATACCTGTGAAGATGCAGGTTACCCGCGACAAGACGGAAAGACCCCATGGAGCTTTACTGCAGCTTGATATTGAATTTGGGTACGATCTGTACAGGATAGGTGGGAGCCGTAGAAATCGGAGCGCAAGCTTCGGTGGAGGCGCCGTTGGGATACCACCCTGATCGTATCTAGGTTCTAACCTAGTGCCCTTATCGGGTACGGGGACCGTGTCAGGCGGGCAGTTTGACTGGGGCGGTCGCCTCCTAAAGAGTAACGGAGGCGTTCCAAGGTTCCCTCAGAATGGTTGGAAATCATTCGCAGAGTGCAAAGGCATAAGGGAGCTTGACTGCGAGACCTACAAGTCGAGCAGGGACGAAAGTCGGACTTAGTGATCCGGTGGTACCGCATGGAAGGGCCATCGCTCAACGGATAAAAGCTACCCTGGGGATAACAGGCTTATCTCCCCCAAGAGTCCACATCGACGGGGAGGTTTGGCACCTCGATGTCGGCTCATCGCATCCTGGGGCTGAAGTAGGTCCCAAGGGTTGGGCTGTTCGCCCATTAAAGCGGTACGCGAGCTGGGTTCAGAACGTCGTGAGACAGTTCGGTCCCTATCTGTCGTGGGCGCAGGAAATTTGAGAGGAGCTGTCCTTAGTACGAGAGGACCGGGATGGACGTACCGCTGGTGCACCAGTTGTTCCGCCAGGAGCATGGCTGGGTAGCTACGTACGGACGGGATAAGCGCTGAAAGCATCTAAGCGTGAAGCCCCCCTCAAGATGAGATTTCCCAATTAGTAAGACCCCTTGAAGACGACGAGGTAGATAGGTTGGAGGTGGAAGTGCAGCAATGCATGGAGCTGACCAATACTAATCGGTCGAGGGCTTATCCTATACGTAGAATGCAGATTTGTTTCGGATTCAGTTTTCAGGCGATTAAGCCTGAGCATTTACGCTGTAAATGCCCGTTTGGTGGCGATAGCGGAGGGGTTCCACACGTACCCATCCCGAACACGACCGTTAAGCCCTCCAGCGCCGATGGTACTTGGACCGAAGGGTCCTGGGAGAGTAGGACGTTGCCAAGCGGATATTCCCTGATAGCTCAGTTGGTAGAGCACTCGACTGTTAATCGAGTTGTCACAGGTTCGAGTCCTGTTCGGGGAGCCATGCTCTCATAGCTCAGCAGGTAGAGTGCTTCCATGGTAAGGAAGAGGTCACCGGTTCGAATCCGGTTGAGAGCTCCACAGATTTGCAAGGCCCGTTGGTCAAGGGGTTAAGACACCTCCCTTTCACGGAGGTAACATGGGTTCGAATCCCATACGGGTCACCAACTTTTACTTGTACTTACCCTTAGAGGGTCCCATAGATATGGAGGCTTAGCTCAGCTGGGAGAGCATCTGCCTTACAAGCAGAGGGTCGGGGGTTCGATCCCCTCAGCCTCCACCATAATCTTGCTAAGAGATTATGGGCAACATAGAGGTACCATCAATGGGGATTAGCCAAGCGGTAAGGCAACGGACTTTGACTCCGTCACTCATAGGTTCGAATCCTATATCCCCAGCCAAGTGCGAGCCATTAGCTCAGTTGGTAGAGCACCTGACTTTTAATCAGGGTGTCGAAGGTTCGAGTCCTTCATGGCTCACTTTTATTATTATCATGCGCGTGTGGCGGAATGGCAGACGCACCAGACTTAGGATCTGGCGTTTCACGACGTGGGGGTTCAAGTCCCTTCACGCGCACCACTTATTGCGGACGTGGCTCAGCGGTAGAGCATCGCCTTGCCAAGGCGAGGGTCGCGGGTTCGATTCCCGTCGTCCGCTCCATAATTTTGCGCCCTTAGCTCAGCTGGATAGAGCGTTTGACTACGAATCAAAAGGCCGGGAGTTCGAATCTCTCAGGGCGCGCCATTTTATTATTAAGCAATTATAGTATTTATAACGGGATGTAGCTCAGCTTGGTAGAGCACCTGGTTTGGGACCAGGGGGTCGCATGTTCAAATCGTGTCATCCCGATTTTCACCTTTGCGGGTGTAGTTCAATGGTAGAACTTCAGCCTTCCAAGCTGATAGCGTGGGTTCGATTCCCATCACCCGCTCCATAATTTTATAGTAACGGGATGTAGCTCAGCTTGGTAGAGCACCTGGTTTGGGACCAGGGGGTCGCATGTTCAAATCGTGTCATCCCGATACTCAGCTTAATCGCTGCTCAAAAGCTCTTACTTCGGTAAGGGCTTTTTGTTATGTATTGAATATACATATAAATACAGCTAAAGAACATATGTTCTATTATTCCTCCAAAAAAAATCGGACTTCCGGTGGAATTCCAATCCGTAGATAATAGTTTCTCCATGATTCCTCTTGTTCGGGGCTTCGGCCCGAAGAAAGTAATTTTACAGCAAAGACATTAGCTTGACGTTCAAGCTTCCCAGGAGAGAAATAGGAGCTTTCCTCCAGAAAAAAGCGATTGATCCCCTTGTGAAGCCGATCATGTCCTAATTCATGCGCACAAACGAAGCGCTGCCATTCTACAGGCAACTCATTATGAATGACGATAAACCTTCTTCTTAGTTTTCGATAATATAATCCCTTTGTGCCAGTCCCCAGGTTCATGAAGCGGATTTGAATGCCTAGTGCTGCGGCAAGCTCGAACGGGCAGTTGGTTTTATATTTTTTAATCAGACTATTGATCAGTTCATCCATGTTCTTCACCTGCAGCATGTTAGTATAGTTATTTAGTGTCTTTGGATTTTTTTCTCTTATTCATCTGTTTGGCTTCCCAGAACAATCCGGTTAGTACATCTTTAATCCTCTGTTTATCTTCTTTGTCTAATGGAATTCCGTCAAACATCAGCTCTCCATCATCCTCTAGCATTTTTCGAAAGTCTCTTTTATCTTTGCTTGTAGCCCAATCTGGGACAGCCTCATCGCTTGAAAGAGTCTGGTCCTGCAAATACCCTGCCTGATCCATTAGCTCCCCGTAGGGGACGCCAGTGGCCTCAGCAATTTTGCGTAACGTGGTTGGTTTAGGAACCCCTCTTAATCCATTCTCAATCCGGGAAATTTGCGAACCGCTAATTCCGGCTGCTGCTGCTAATTGATTAATGGTGAGTCCTTTTGTTTCCCGAAGATGCTTCATATAATCCCCGAATTCCTGTTTCATCTCAACTCACTCCTTATTGGCTTTAACCTTATGATAATAATATAAGCCATTTTTGCCAATAGGTAAACAACAAAGCGTATATTATTGCCAAAAGGCAAGATAATGGAGGGATATACGCTCTTTTTCGATAAAAACAGCCTAAAACGGGGTTTTACGAGATTGGTAAAGAAGTGGTATATTATAGAAAAATACGAACAGAATACGAACAAGGTTTATTTTATCACATTGGGCTGGAAAATTCCGCAAATTAAATCTCATTCAGTTAAACCCAAAAGGAGTGCATAAATGATGAACATATCAACTTTACCAGAGTTGGACCGTCGCCGAACCCAGGTCGCTATAGAGAGCATGTTGGAGAAATACCGTATTTTTAAGACCGTTACATTTGAAGCTAAGGAAGCAAGCACAACTTATTCATACACAGAAAGATTTCATGGTCCTACTAACACTGTAACTGATCAGACTGCTGCGATAGCTTCTTATAATGTGGACATCCCCGCCGCAAGGAGAGCTTATTGTTCCGCAATAGACTCTGTGGTAGAGAGACTCGATACGAGAGAACAGCAGCTGGTACGGGAAAGGTATATGAGAAGAGACGAGATGTACGATTATACGATTTACAATCATGTGTTTGATCCACCGGTAAGTAAGGACACTTACGTGAAGATACGCTCGAAGGCTTTTTACAAGATGGCATTAGCGTTAACGGATCTCGGCTTACTGTCTCTGCAAACTTTAGTAACAACAGCGTCTAAGGTAAAGAAAGAGAAAATGAGTATTACTTAATAGAAATAGAATAGTGTGATTAGTAAAGAAGACTGTATCGTCCGAGCGGATGATGCAGTCTTTTTTTGAATTATAAGAAACTATAAGTTTCAGAATGTACTTTATCCTTATAATCCTCGCACAAAAACTTGCCGTCCATAAAAGGAGGGACCAAGGCTCTTTAGCTTGTCTTCAATTGTCTACCTCCAAAAAACCGCTCAATACCATCCCAAAGCTAGCCAAAACCTCGTCCGTTTACCCTCTCCGCAAGGATAATATGGGGGTATGATTATAACATGGCAAATGAAGCAAAAGAACACCGCAAGAGCATGAATGCTCTGCTAATAGTTCCGCCCTAAGGGTGATGAGAACAACCTAGCGGTGAAAGATTCTTCTCGCATTTGCCTAATGAAGAAGGGATATTATCCAACCTCGGATAGTATCCTTTTTTCTTAAATCTAGTTGAGGGGGTGTCTGCTTAATGTTCATGCAGTTGAAGGTTAACACCATCAAGGATCGACGGACGGTCGCAGATCAGAAAGGAATGGAGTGATGTCGGTACAACAATTGCGAGAACACATTACAAGTACACTTGAACGGTATTTTCCTGATGTGCCTGTATATGTAGAAGGAGAAAAACCTCAAACCGCTTATTTTCATCCCGGATTGATCTCAGCAACACTGGATCGGCAGCGGGAGGGCAGGTATTTAGCGGTCTACCGTTTTGGCATCCGTTATGAGCAAGGCAATTTGCTGGAAGCTGAGAGAATGGCAGATAAGCTGAGTGAGGCGATGGCAGGAATGGAGCAGGATGGTGGAGCTTTTCGTGTAGTTAGGCAAGCTTGGGAAGCTGGAACTGAAGGGCATGGGCCGCTGTTTACAGTTGACTATATGTTGTATTTGCAAAACGACAAGCCTGACAGCATTAAGATGGGACAAATGATTGGAGGAGAACGATTGAAATGAGTACTAAAGGAAGTAACGGGAATGGGTTCAGTAAGGAACAGATTGTGAATTGCCCACTTTTTACGCCGAGGGAAAAGGATATATTGAACGTTATTTTGCAGGATGGCAAGAACTATACGCTAGAAGAAGCAAAGCAATCTATGGGATTGTTCAAAAATAAGGAGGTAATGAACTAATGGCAGGCGGAACATGGACAACGCAAAATAAGGTGCGCCCCGGGGTGTACGTAAATGTAGCATCAAATCAAGGTGCCATCGGCAAAATGGGAGAACGCGGGATTACGGCATTGGCGCTTGCCCTATCTTGGGGAGAGCCGGGAGTAATCATGAGGATTACCCCGCTGGATGATGTGAATAAGCTGCTAGGAGTGGATTTGGAACATCCAACTCTACTGCCAGTGCGTGAAGCGCTGAAACGGGCGGGAACCTTGCTGCTCTATCGATTGAATGAAGGTGTTAAAGCGGCAGTCACGAATAACGGCCTTCAGGTAACAGCTAAATATGGCGGTGTACGCGGAAATGATCTTTCGATTGTAATTGAGAAAAATATAGAGAATGCTGCTCTTTTTGATGTAAAGACGTTGCTTAATGGAACCGAACTGAACAAGCAAACGGTCGGAACGGCTGAAGAGTTGGTCGCGAACGATTATGTTCAATTCCAGAAAAATGGTGCAGAAGGCTTGAAGCTAATTGCAGGCATGCCGCTTACAGGGGGGGCTAACGGAACCGTGACGAATGGAGCACATAGTGACTTCCTGTCTGCTCTTGAGGTGCAGGAATTCCAAACAGTGGGTCTAGTATCGCAGGATAGTGCTCTGAAGGCACTCTACAGTTCTTTTGTGAGACGGCTTCGGGATACAGAAGGGAAAAAGGTACAGGCTGTACTATCCGATTATGTGGCTGCAGGTCATGAAGGTGTGATTAGCGTGAATAATGGGGTAGTACTGAGCGACGGAACTACGATTGATAACGTCAATGCCGTTGCTTGGGTAGCTGGTGCTACAGCAGCAGCTGCTGTTAATGAATCGCTGACTTATCAGGGTTATGATGATTCGGTGGATGCTGATGTAAGACTTAGCCATTCTGAGACTACAGCTGCGTTGCTAAAAGGAGAGCTTATCTTTACTTACAGTGGCGGACGGGCTGTGGTGGAACAGGATATCAATACATTTACCGCGTTTTCACCGGACAAAGGCAAAGCATTCTCCAAAAATCGTGTACTGCGCGTGCTGGATGGAATTGCAAATGATATGAAGCGTATTTTTGAGAACTACTATATCGGTAAGGTCGCAAATAATGAAGATGGCCGTGCTCTTTTCTGGTCACAGTGTGCGACTTATATGAATGATTTGCAGGATATGGGTGCGATTGAGGGCTTTAACGCGCAGACAGATGTTGTAGTTGTGGCTGGTGCAGATAGTGATAGTATCGTGCTGGATGTGGCTGTGAAACCGGTAGATTCGGTAGAAAAAGTATATATGAAAGTGAAGGTGGTTTAAGATGGCATTTTTAAAAGCTAGTGATACAATTTCCGGCCAGGAGGGCCGTGCTTATGCTGTGATTGGTACGCAAACCGAAGAGATGTTCTATGTGAAAACTCTTGAAGCTACAGTAGAAAAAACAAAGGCAGAGGTGAAAACACTGGGCCGCCGGGGTGTTCAGCATAAAGCGACTGGATGGTCGGGCAGCGGTTCGATGACGATTTTTTATATGACTAGTCGTTTCCGCCAGATGATGCTCGATTATATGAATACGGGTGTTGATCAGTACTTCGATATTGAGGTTACGAACGAAGATCCATCGTCCAGCGTGGGGGCACAGCGGATTATTCTAAAAGGGGTGAACCTTGATAGCGTCATCATGGCCTCACTCGATACAGAGTCAGATGCTCTGGAAGAAGAAGTTAGCTTTACCTTTGAAGATGTGCAGATTGTGCAAGCTTTTGGTGCTCCGGCAGGCTCCGGGCTTTAATTAAGCCAACAACTAGATAGATTGGAGCAAGCAAGACCCGAACGTAGAATGAGCGGCGGGTCTCTTCTCTGTCTATTGGCAGCTAGTAGCAGGAGAAGTATCTAAATAAATAATTCTAGGAGGAAGACAATGAGCGAATTAAGTTTATTTTTTGCCCAAAATGTAGCATGTGACACGACCGAGGAGTTTGTAGTATCCCAGCGTTTTAAGGATAAGGAAGGAAATGCGGTAGCCTGGAAGCTGCGCAGTATGACTGAGGATGAGAATCAGGAATGCCGCAAGGCCGCAACCCGCAAAGTCAAAGGTAAAAACGGAGTGTATACCTCCGAAATTGAGCCTAACGATTATATGGCGAAGCTGATGACCTCAAGTGTAGTGCATCCGGATCTGAAAAATGCTGAATTGCAGCGTTCTTATGGCGTACTTGGCGCTGAGACACTGCTGCGTAAAATGCTGCTACCGGGTGAATTCGCGGCGTTGGGTGAGCGGGTGCAGGCCTTAAATGGTTTTGGCACGGACATGAACGAGCTGGTGGATGAAGTAAAAAACTAATCAACGAGGGCGATAGTGAAGCCAATTTTGCTTATTACGCCCTCCATGAGCTGCACATTTTACCCCATGAGCTGATGAAGCTGTCTTCGCGCGAACGCGCCGCAATATATGCGATGATTGCTGTTCGAGTAGAGAAGGAGAAGCGGGATCAGGCACGGAGTAAGGCGAGGAAGAGATAGTTAGGGGGTGAGAGAATGGCAGGTGTACAAAATAATATAGCTGGAATACAGCAAGTCTCTAATCAATGGATCAATGATATAACCAATCAGATTACAACACAGGTTTCGGCAAATATTTCAAATTCCTTCTCAGCAACCTTAAACCGTATCAGTATGAAAATAGTCAATAAACCCGTGTACAACATCACTAATAATTACAGTGCAGCTTATACCAGAATTCAAGCATCTATTGGAGGTGCGGTTCAGGCTCAGGAGAGACTGAATGATGCGGCTGATAGAGGGGCTGGAGGAGCTGAAAAGCAAGCAGGAACCTGGGAGAAGCTTACTGGAGCCTTTGAAAAGGCTAAGGGTATGGTGGAAAAAGTTAAAGGTGTCATGGAGAAGGTGCTTGTGCCAGCTGCTGAGCAGCAAAAGTGGGAAGATCTTTTTAAAGCAAAAACCGGAAATGCTGATGTTGGTGTAGCTATGTTTGATAAATTCAAGAAGAGAGCGCTAGAAACCGGACAGGACGTCAGCAAGTCTATGGAAAGTGTCTTGTCGTTTTATCCTAAAACACAAAATACGGACCAGCTAGATAAGCTAATGGATTATTCCACAAGGCTTAGTATGATGTCTCCAGAAGGTAAGGATATTGGCGATACTTCATCAGCGATTAATTCTGCATTTGATGGAGACTCTAGTGACTTAGCATCGATGCTTCAGGTAGATGAAGAGGAGCTTGGTGGACTCGACCTAGTAGCCAGTACGGGGAACATGGGCGCTTTTTTAAGTACTTTGGGAGATATCATGACAACGGCAGGTATGACGAGTACTTCGCTGCAAACCATGATGGATTCACCCGTAAATCAGTGGCAGACGCTTCTTGGAAACTATAACAATTCCTTAGCTGGTATGGGGCAAGGGGCTCTTGCAGCATTTTCCCCGTTGTTAAGCATTCTTAACGATGCGTTCTCAGAGGGTACCTTTCAGCCTATTATCGATGGGATGGCCATTGGATTGGCTATTATAGCACAAGGTTTTTCACAAGTAGTACAGGGAGCTTTGTTCCTTTGGAGTGTTCTTAGCAGCACGTTGCCTTATGTAGTACCAATTCTTTTGGGAATTGTTGCTGGGATTATAGCTTATAAAATTGCCATGGGTGCAGCTGCAATCGCAACTAATATGTCAGCAATTGCGACTGGGATCGCTACTGCTGCGCAAGGGATTTACAACGCTGTGTTAAATGCTAATCCTATTGCGCTTGTAATTGGACTTGTTATTGCACTTATTGTGGCTTTCCTAGGAATTGTCGCAGCTCTTCAGCCAGTAAGAGATTTTCTTGCCAATATGTTTAGGGCTCTGGGACAGATCGTTGCAGATTTTGTAGGTTATGTGATTGATCTTTGGACCGGGTTTATTAATGGCATCATTGATGCTGCCAATTTTTTATTAGGTGGTATTAATAAAGTAATTGGCGCTGTTGGTAAATTTATTGGTATAGAATCAGAGATTAATCTTCATCTTGAACAGGTTGACAGCAGTCAATTTAAACAGAACGTGGAGATGAGCATTGAAAATACTTTTGATACAGCTGCGAATTTCACGCAAGATTTTGATGTTAATAAATTTAAAGAAAGCCTAAACGTTGGGGGAAACACGAATAACGAGACTACAATCAATCAATGGAATACTACTCATCAAGATGATTCAACGAAACCTCCGAAATCGCCTACCATTCCTGAGGTTCCAGTAGTTCCTGTGACGACGAATCCTGCGTTAAATACGCCTTCCGCTGTAGGTTCTTTTCAAAATGCAGGAGTACCGGGTAATCTGAACACCGTCAACCGTGTGAACGAGCTCGGCTCCATCAACGACACCGTAGACATCTCCAGTGATGATCTGAAAATGCTGCGCGAGCTGGCCGAGATTCAGGCGATCCAGAATTTTGTGGAGCTTACGCCGACGGTGCAGGTGACGACCGGGAATATTAACAATGCCGGAGACATTGATACGATTATCAACAAGATCGGGCAAAAGCTGAACGAGGAGTTTGTCTCTACGGCGCAGGGGGTGTATACGTAACGTGGAAGAGTACGGGATTTTTTTGGGCTTTAATAATCAGGAGGATGCAATCCGGCTGCCAGTCAATCCAGAGACCTTGGAAATCAAGGAGAGTGGAGATGGAAAAAGCTATACCATTATCGATCTGGGTGAGATCAATACGATTGCTTATCCGAAGCTTACGGAGATCACAATTGAAAGTATTTTCCCGGCACAAAGGTATCCGTTCGTATTGGTGCAAGAGGATGGATTGAAAAGGCCTTTTGAATATGTGGAACTTATTAAGAAATGGATGAAGAGTCGTCGGCCTATTCGGTTTGTGTTCTCCGGTGTGAGGTATCCCGATGATACGAAAAAGGATGAGAAGAAGTTAAACAAACCGCAGAAATGGCTAGAGGAATCTTCAATTAGTGAGGATAGATCTTTAGAAATTGATTTTGCTGTGAATATGGCTATGAGCATTGAAGGTTTCACTTGGAAGCTTAGTGCGGGTACGTCAGGGGATATTGAATATTCGTTATCTCTCAAAAAATACGTATTCTATCAGGCGGTAGCTGTGAAGGTTGTCAAAGGTGAAGTGAAGGCGGAACAGAAGCGGGCCAATGAAAAAGCAAAGCCTACTACCTATACCTTAAAAGCTGGAGACAGTCTATGGAGCATCGCTCAAAAAAACCTAGGAGATGGCTCGAAGTACAAAGTCATTCAGAAGCTTAATGGCATTCCGGATAGTGAGCTGAAGAAGCTGCCCATCGGTAAAGTCATCAAGCTGCCGTAGGAGGATGTTATGGAACTGCTAGTGAAGAATAAAGAAGGGAATCTATGGGATATTTCTGGCATCGTCTCAGATATTTCTTGGAAAACCGCACGGTCAGGTAAACCGTCAACGCTAGAGTTAACGCTTGTGGATAGCGGAATCTATCAGCTCCCCAAGTTCGGGATCAGCAATGGTGATATTATTCAGTTCAGTAAAGATAATGTGGATGTATTTTACGGATTTGTGTTCAGCATTGATACGGGCTCGGATCAGGAGATTAAGCTGACTGCCTATGATCAGATTCGTTATTTGCTGGGCAATGGTAGTTATGTTTTGCAGGATGTTACGGCTAGTGATGTGATCAAGAAAATAACAACGGACTACGGATTAAAGACAGGTGTGCTGGAGGAGACAGAGTACCGGATTCCTTCTTTAATTGAAGATGACAAAAAGCTGTTGGACATCATTATGGGAGCCATCGGCAGTGAGCTTCAGTATAAGGGGCGGTTGATGGCTTTTTACGATGATTTTGGGAAGCTGACGCTGCGTAAACCGGATTCTATGCTGCTTAACCTGGTGCTCGGAGCGGGTCATTATCTGTACGATTATTCGCTCAAAAAAAGTATTGATGACGATACGTACAACACGATTTTTCTGTACAAGGATAACGAGGCATCGGGCAAACGCGATTTCTATCCGGTTAGTGACAAGGACAATGTGAAACGCTGGGGTATCCTGCACTTGTATCAGAAGGCTGATGACAAAGCGAATGCTGCCCAAATTCAGGAGAAGGCAAACAATTTACTGAAAATGCACAACCGTGAAAAGCTCAGTCTCTCCGTACAGGCGATTGGTGATATGCGTGTAAGAGCAGGCAATTTCATTTATGTCCTATTGGATGAATTCGAGACTCAATTGTTTCTGGTGGACCAATGCAGCCATAAGATTTCTGGAGGGGAGCATACCATGTCCCTCGATATTAAGGTGGTGTAGAAATGATGTTAGATATTATTAAAAAAGCAAGTCTAGGAGCCGTGGGGAGTACAAATCCCGTGGCTTTTTCTTATGGAACGGTAACGGAGGCAGCTCCTTTGCAGATCCAGGTGGATCAGCGGTTTATTTTATCGGGGAATGCGTTAGTGCTGCCTGAATCGGTAATGGAAAGCAAGATCGACATCGAGGGCAAAGAAGTAATACTTCGGCGAGGACTAGCGAGTGGGGACCGCGTATTAATGGTTCGAATGCAGGGCGGACAAAGCTACATTGTTCTGGATCGGCTGGTGAGCCCGATATGATCCCTGCGATTGGAAAAGCTGGACCGATAACGGCCCTGCTTGAGGGGGAGGTCAACCTTGAGCGTGGGGAAAGCCCTAGTCTTACGTACCGAATGGATTGGGAGAGAAAAAGGATTACAGGCCAAACGGATGGACTAGAAGCAGTTCAACAGGCAGCGGCAAAAATTTTGCGAACCGATCGGTTTGAACATCTGATTTACAGTTCTGATTACGGAACAGAGTGGCGGTTGGTGCTTGGTAGGGACCGGCTGCTGGTTAGAGCTGAAATCAGACGTATCGTTAGTGAGGCACTACTTCAGGATGAACGAATACTTAGCTTAGAGAATATTGTTGTTTCGTTTACCGGAGATAATCTAACTTTTGACTGTAAAGTCGTCACACGTTACGGAAATTTTCAGCTGAGAAAGGAGTGGAATGAGGATGTATGAGGATCAGACGTATGAGGCTCTTTTGGAGCGGATGCTGGACCGGATTCCATCAGGATTGGATAAACGCGAGGGCAGCATCATTTATGACGCGTTGGCTCCAGCAGCCGCTGAGTTGGCACAGATGTATATTGAGCTGGATGTGAATAATAATCTGTATTTTGCAGATACGGCTACCGGAGAGTACTTAGAGCGAAGTATCTCCTGGTCAGGCATTGTAAGGCGTGAAGCTAGCAAGGCGCAGTTGAAAGGGATTTTTTATAAAGCGGATGGAGGATTGTTAGATGTTCCACTCGGCAGCCGCTTCTCACTCGAAATGCTGAATTATACGGCTGTGGAGAAGTTATCTCCTGGAGTGTATCGCTTGGAAAGTGAAACCGCTGGAGAAGAAGGAAATCGATATTTTGGCTCTTTACTGCCAGTGGATTATATCTCAGACCTAGCGCGCGGAGAAATAGCTTCTCTTCTGATCCCTGGGGAGGACATTGAAACGGATGATGCACTACGCCAGCGTTATTTGGATTCAGCCAGACGCCCAGCTACTAGCGGAAATAAATATCACTATATGGAGTGGGCACTACAAGTTCCGGGTGTGGGAGGCGCACGTGTTTTTCCATTATGGAAAGGTCCTAAAACTGTGAAGGTGATTATTGTGGACGCCGAAAAAAAACCAGCATCCGAGCTGTTGGCGGCTCAGGTGCAGCAATACATTGATCCGGTCTCAGGAGCGGGTGAGGGACAAGCACCGGTAGGGGCTGTTGTGACCGTGGCACCGGCTGCGGGCAAAAACATCAGTATAAGCGCCAAGGTAACCCTTGCTTCTGGCTATGCACTGCAAGCTGTAAACCAAGGCTTTCAGGTGATGCTTGAGAAATATCGCAAGGAGAAGGCTTTTTCAGCAACCTATATCAGTCAGTCTGTCATCGGGGCATTATTGCTTGCTACTGAAGGAGTTGCGGATTACACAGAGCTGAAGTTGAACAGTGGAGCGGGCAATGTGATGTTGAACGAAGAAGAAGTACCGTTGTTCGGCAACGTTCTACTGGAGGTGTAGCATGGGTTATCCAGAGCAAATTGATATTTTTCAAGAAAAACTTAATAAAAAAGCAAACGGTAGCAGTTATGTTATCGAAGAGAGATTACCGCTTGTAAATGGCGTTTACAGTGGTCTTCTAGCGCATGACAATATTAATAATCAGACCATTGCGGTGTACACAGGGTCACAGTATTCCGGGATCGAGCTACGCAATTTCACTGTGTCTTTTCCGGATGAGGCGCCCTGGCGGCGGTTGATTAAGATTTTTGCCGATGTGCCTGAGGTATATGTGACTTACGAAACTCCCGGCGATACGGTTGAAGCAGAGGATATTAACGGTTTGCAGGTGAGTCTTACTGCTGTCCAGACTGAAATAGAGCGTTATAAGAACAAGGGCCAGATTGACGGAGGATCATTTAGAAGAGAGGTGTAAAATGGCACAGACCATACAAATAAAGCGGGGTACAAAGGCTGAGCTAACGAGTTATGGCGTGTTGAAGGCAGGCGAGCTTGGTTTTTGCAGTGATACTAAGGAAGTTTATATTGGTGACGGCACGTCCAATTCCATGGTCGGCAGGGCGCTGTCAGGGCCAGAAGCTTCGCGTCCGGTTGCAGGAGCCGTTGGTCGTTTGTATTACGTGACTACGGGTTCGAATAGCGGATATTTATATTTTGATGATGGGGCAGCTTGGCGGCGGGTGAATGCGCAGAAGCTTACCGATCTGACAGGTACAATTGACGATATCGCTGATGGAGCAACCTATGCGAAGGTGCTTAAAGCGGATATTAGTGCGGGACATATCAATAAAGTATCGGATGGCACAAACGTAAAGACTGCCGCTGAGATCAAGACTCACATTGATGATGTGGCCAAGCACCGGACAATCAATGATACAGGGACTACGATTACAGACTTGTGGTCAGCGCAGAAGATTAAAAATGAAATTGAGTTGGCCAAGCATAACATCGAACCGCAAGCATCGGTAAAAGACCAGAACCTGCTGGCTCCACCTGCCAGTCCGGTTGAGGGTGATCGATACATTATTCCAGCGGGAGCAACCGGGGCATGGGCGGGGAAAACGAATCAAATTGTTGAATACCAATCTGCCGCTTGGGTATTTTATGTTCCTGCCGTCGGTTGGACCGCTTACGTCGATGATGAGCAGAAGATTTATAGCTGGAACGGCAGCGCATGGGTACGTACCGGTGGTGCACTACAGACCATTACAGCCGGGAGCGGGCTGATTGGTGGTGGTCAAGCCGATGCTGTGACGCTGAACATTGGTGCGGGTAATGGGATCACGGTCACTGCAGACGCGATTGCGGTTACCGCTGGAAAAGGAATCACCGTAGATGCAGCCGGTGTAGCTGTAAGTGTGGATGGAAGCAGTATCGTTTATGATGCTGCGAATGGCAATAGACTTACCGTAGCCAGTATTGATGGCGGAACATTCTAGGGGGTGGGACAATGGCTCTAAAAACATTGATTCAAATACGCCGCGGCTTGGAAAGCGCCATTGGAACGCTGGCTATTGGTGAGCTTGGGTATTGTACAGACAGTGGCAAGCTGTACATTGGTTCTGCCGCTGGTAATGTCTTGCTGGTAGCCGCGCAGAGTACCGGGGATATGCTGAAAAGCATTTACGATACGAATAACAATGGCAAGGTGGATTTTGCGCAACAAGCGGATAGTGTAGCTTGGGCGGGGGTAGCAGGTAAACCAGTGGTATTTCCTCCGGCGGCGCATACACATGATTATTTGCCCAAAGGCCCCCTAACCTGGAATCAACTGAAGGGGGTGTAGAGGATGAGTTACGGCAGCTCTTTATACAGCGAATTGCAATATTCCGCAGATAAAGATTCGAGCCATCCGGGTGAAGTCGAGGCGCCTGATCTAATGCAGTATTTGCCGGACTATTATAAGGATGTCCGCGAAATGGAGAAGCTTCAGGAGACCATCGGGCTAGAAATTGGTGGACTGGAGCTGGGCACTATAGACGTACTGGATCAGGCTTTTGTTGAAACGGCAACGGTGAGCCTTGGACGATGGGAAGCTGAGCTTGGACTAAATATCGATTCATCCAAGTCATATGCCACACGCCGAGAGATGATTAAGGCAAAGCTGCGTGGAAATGGGACGACCACACCGGAGATGATTCAGCGGACGGCGTCAGCTTTTTCAGGTGGAGTGGTTGAAGTAAAGGAAGTGCCTGAGGAGTACCGTTTTGAGATTCATTTTGTGAGTACGCTGGGCATTCCTCCAAATATGGCAGGGTTGATTCAAATCATCGAAGAGATTAAACCTGCGCATTTAGCTTATGAATTTGTGTTCAGCTATACCTGGTGGGACTCTGTTATGGCTTTGACTTGGGAGAGTGCTCACAGTAAAACATGGAACGAATTAAGAACTTATAGATAGGAGAGTGACATATGCAAACCACAGGAAATTTGGGCTTAAAAAAGCCAGAGGGAACAGATATCGTTGATATTGCCGATTTGAACGGGAATATGGACATTTTGGACAATGCAGTGAATGGCAAGGTCGATAAAGTAACAGGCAAACAGCTATCTACGAATGACTACACCGCAGCTGAGAAAACAAAGCTGGCGGGGATTGCAACAGGAGCGAATAATTATGTGCATCCTAATCACACGGGGGATGTTATAAGTACTGGTGACGGGGGGACCGCAATTGCGGCTGGGGTGATTGTAAATGCCGATGTTAATGCTTCAGCCGGAATTGATGCTTCGAAGATTGGAACGGGAGTGGTCTCTAACGCGGAGTTTGGGTACTTGGATGGGGTGACTAGTGGGATTCAGGGGCAGCTGAATGGTAAGGCGCCGTTGGTTACTACGCCTCAGCAGACGACAGCGGATATTACGTACTACGTACGGACGGACGGGGATGATAATAATACGGGATTGGTGAATACGGCGGGTGGGGCGTTTAGGACGATTGATAAGGCTGTTAGCATGTTGCCTAAAGTTATTAATCATGCTGTTGTTATCAACGTAGCAGCAGGAATGTATACAGAAGAATTACTTCTCGCAGGATTTTCAGGTAGCGGATCAATTTATGTAATAGGAAGCGAAACACTTGCCGGGGCAATAAATTATAAAATTATAAACCTATACGTATATAGGAACAGTATCCGAATGAATGTAAACGGCTTTGAATTTACGGGAGCACCTGCTAATCGCTTTAATTCAAGTGTTCGGATTAATGAAAACCCTGGTTTTTTTGAAGTTGCTTTGTGCAGATGTGTTTTTGTGGATACAACAAAAAATGGTGTAGCTGCAACGGGTAGTCCTTCTGTCGACGTGTATCAATGCGAGATTAGCAATAAACAATTCGCCTGTTTTTCGTCGTACGCATCTCACTTAACTGTGCAGGATTTTTTAGGTAGCGGAAATTCATATCGTTTTAGGGGTTCGGGTGGTGGTTTGATTTCGTACTTTGGTACAACGTCCTCTGGAACAGATGTGTCTGACGCAGGTTCTATCGTTATTTCAACTGTAGGCGTTCTTAACCCATGGGGAGATAATACATGGGGAAGTCGACCTGCTTCGCGTGCTATTACATCTAGTTCTGTTCAACAATCTTTATCGGCAGGTGTTTGGGCGAAAATTGATTTTACTCAAGAAGTATTTGATAACTTGAATAATTACAATTCCATTACTAGCAGGTTTACAGCTCCTCAAAACGGTATCTATCAAATTAACGCGTCAGTTGTTTTCCTTAATCCCATAGGGAACGGTGCGTGCGAATTGAACTTATTTCAAAATGGTGTTAATATCCGTAGATTTGATTATAAAATTGCTACAGCCTTAAGCAGTCTTAGTGTACAAGGATCAGCTGCCATCCTGATGGCGGCGGGAGATTACATTGAAATATTTGCTAGAGGTACTGGCGCAAGTAATTTATCCCTAGGGTACGATAATAACTTTGAGGTTGTAAAAATAGCATGAGGGGGCTTAAAAAATGAATATAGCACTAGCAATTATGTACATCTATCCAAATGCCGATCCAATGAAAGATTTTGTCGTGCAGGACAACGGACCTGAGCCAGTAATACGCGAAGGAGCAGAAGAAAAAGGACGTGTCCGCTACGAGATAAAACCACCAGAGATCGGAGAGGAACTGGTAGAAGGAATACACTATCGTTATATAGTGGACTATAACCTACTGGTTGAAGGCAAAGACTACGACATTATTGAACGCGGTCCATACATTGCGGCCTGGAACCTAGCTGCCCCGCAACCAACGGAAGCGGAACTCGAAGCCGCGTGGGAAGCGTATCTAGAAGCAGAAGCTAACAAGATGCCAGAGTTAAGTGAGGTTGAGCAACTCCGTGCTGAAAATATTGCTTTGCAGGATCGGCTTCAAGATGTCGAAGTTATTATGGCTGAATTACTCAGCATATAAACCCAAAAGGAGGTGAGTTGTAATCATGACAATGAATTCATTAACAGCCGCCAAAATTCGGTTGATGGCTAATGCCTGCATCACTCGTTTTGATCGTGAGGAGGGTCCGATAGAGAATATCATTTCTTCCTATAACATGCAGCCGGATAATGAGATTTTGGTTAAGGATCAGATTATCGAGAAACGATCAGATATTCATTTTGCTGAAAACGATTCGACTGAGCAAGCTTCATCACCAAATAATTAGCACGCATCCACACAGGAGCGTGTTTTTTTGTGCCCTCGGTGGTGCCGGGGGCTATTACGCATCAACATCATTACAGAAAGGAGCGGACGAATGGGCGAAGGGGATATTGCGCAATTGGAGAAGCTGCTGCCGCTGGCAGATAAGTATGGGCTGGCTTATATCGTTGCTTTCATTTTGATGATCGTGCTGATGGTGTTATTGCGTGCGATTGTCAAAGGGAACCTTGTACCGCGAGAAATGCTGGATCGGGCAGAGGAGGATCGGGATCGTCTGCAAGCGATTTTGGATAAGGAGCGCTCGGAGTTTATGCAGCCCACACTGGACGTCTTAAAGAAACTGAAGATTGACCATACGGAAGACAGGGGGAGTTAGGAATGCTGTCACAATGGATTCGGCGGCTGCTTCTCCCCCGGCATGTTGATAAAGAGATGGAGCTCCGCAGAGCCTCTACCAGCGTTACGCTGACCATAAGTCATTATAAAAATGTCTCGCAGGAAATTCAGGAGGAGATTGATCGTAACCGGTTCGCCAAATATTTAGTTTATGATCGAGGGGATCATGATGCACATGATTGATTTTTTATTATTGGTGCTATATGGCACTACTACGGCCTGCGGATTATACATTATTCATCGCCACAGGCAATATTTTTACGAAAGATTCCAAAAAGGTGTGGTCAGCGTGTTTATGCTGGCTATGCTTTTTTTCTTATTGGCTTATACATTCAATATGCTTATCGTTCTACTATTCCGTTTGGCAGAATTACTAGGAGTGGACATGGCAACAGGGCTGACTTGGCTTCATTATAGCTGGGCTATTGCCCAATTCGGTACAACTGGTGGAATTATCATATTAGCGATACTGACACGTTCCGGGAAATACGACCAATTTATTTATCTGAAAAAGATAGACAGAAAAGAGGAACATCATGCTGACATTAACTCAGGTGAAAAATAAATCAGCCCAACGCCTAACAGGCCTTCATCCCGTAGTCCGTTCCGCTGCTACTGCTCTAATCGAACGTTGCTACAAACTCAACATCCCCATTCTCATTACGCAGGGACTGCGCACGATAGCTGAACAGGATGCTTTATATGCACAAGGCCGCACCAAGCCCGGAGCAATTGTTACCAATGCACGTGGCGGATATAGCTATCACAATTTTGGACTGGCCGTAGATTTTGCTCTTTTGCTGCCGAATGGATCTAGTGTGTCTTGGGATATGTGCCGGGACGGCAATAACAACCAGATCGCAGATTGGCAGGAGGTTGTGAAGGAGGCAAAAGGGCTGGGCTTCGAGTGGGGAGGCGACTGGACAAGCTTCAAGGATTACCCCCATTTTCAAATGGCGTTTGGGTTAACACTCACACAGTTACGAGCAGGGACAAAACCCTCAACATCTGCGGTGGAGTCAGCGTATAAGGTCATCCATCGGAAGGAGGAGGAAGAATTGAAGAGTGATGTTATTGCTGTCGTAAAGGTTAACGGGGTTAAGGTTGCAGATGGAGTGCTTGAAAAAGGCATCACCTACGTTCCTGTACGTGTTATTGCAGAAGCGCTGGGTGCTCAGGTAGGTTATGATTCTGCGACTCGAACGGTTGAGATTACAAGTACCCACTAAGGAGGGGAAATGATGGAAACTGGAACAATTTTAGATAATGTTGTGGCATTCGCCTCTATATTAGCAGTATTCGTACTGGCACTGGTTCAGTTGGTCAAAAATAGTATCAACATCCCGCGTAATGCAGTCCCGATTATCGGACTATTGATAGGTTTGTTCATCGGCGTAGTAGCGTATCCTTTTACCGAACTAGATTTAGTGCTTCGCCTTTGGGCTGGGGGCCTTGCAGGTTTATCTGCGACGGGGTTGTTTGAGCTAGCTTTTAAGGATCGCCCGGGCACGACGAAAGGGTAAGCGGATAATAGGTACGAATTATAAAAAGGGCTGTTCCAAAAAGTCTGAAAAAGACCTAAGGAAGAGCCCCATTGTTTTTCTCATGATATTACATAAATAAGTTTCAGAACGAAAGCGTGCTGCCGGGTTGTAAAGAATATAGTCCTGTGAAACCTTCTCCTTTTAATATAGAAGCTACTTGGTCGATATGTGGTTTGGGAGCATGGACGAGCACTGTCCGGTGGCTGGGAATCGTTTGGAGCATTTTGCGAATGTCCGGCAAGCCTTGATGGACTTTATAGCGGATAAGTGAGATTGTACAGCGTATGCTGCTAGATTCTCCGATCATAGCTTGCTTAAGAAGACGATGTCCAAAGCTTCCCGCCGCTAAATGTCCCGTAAAAATCACATGGTTGTCAGGAGAAACAGAGAGCTGGTGAAAGTATTCTTGTGCTTTTGCTGACTGCATCATCCCGTCATTGGTGAATACGATAGCTCCCTTAAGATTCAGCATTGCCTTCGCGCGTTCGTCCGAATTAGATACAACACACAAGTTTTTTCTGTTAAAAAGGGCATTTACGCGCTGAATAGCGTCCTCTTTCAGCCATTCCACCTTGTCGCTTAATGCTCGTAAAGGAGCGACGAGTGCTTCTTCAACGATCAATTGATGATCTGGAAAACATTCATTTGCCCATACGACCAATTCCTGGCTTCTGCCATGGATAGGCACAGGAAGGAGGACGGAACCCCCTTTTTGCAAGGTGTTGTGGATGGCTATCTCTAATTGCTGTAATTTTACAAGCTGCTCATCAGGATCTGCCCCATATGCGGCATCGATAATGGACAGATCAGCTACATTTTTAGCTTCGGCTTCCATAATTGCTGGGGTGTCTGCCGTGAGCAGCTGCGATTCCTCCGAATAATCCCCCGAGAAAAATACAGTTTTGTCCTCCCATTCTAAGCCCAGCCAAACCGAACCTGCTAAATGCCCGCTACGTCCCCATTGAACTCGAAGGTTAGGCGCAAGCGTCAGCCAAGTTTGAGGGGAGACATGCTCCTCTAAATACATGAATTGAATAGCTTCTTTATCCGTTTCCTCATAGGGGAGCGGGGCGGACTGAGCCGCCACATATTTATCCCAGGCCTCGAAATAATCAGGAAGCTGTAATGAGGTAGATCTAGTTGTCCAAACCTTACCTCTGTATCCGTGTTTATAAAGTAAGGGCAGCGCTATGGAATGATCCTCATGAGCATGAGACAGAAATACTGCCTGCAAATGTGGAATAATATCCTTATCAAGTAGGGGGTATTCACCGGGGCCTTCTTTTTTTACGCCACAATCGAGCAGGATGCCATTTCGTGAATCCTTGCCCTGCAAAAGATAGGAGGAACGGCCATGCTCTCCGGCCCCTCCCCAAATCGTTAGTGTGCTCATTGTTGTCTCCGCTTTCTATCTGGGCTTAAATATTCTAAGACTAATAGTAGTATGGTGGTGATACCTACTGAAATTACAGCCATGGCCATCCCCATCGCTACCGCACCTTGTTCAAACTGGGCGAAAATATAGGTTGCCGAGGTCTGCATTGAAGGCGGAAGAATGAGTAATGAGGCTACCAGTTCCCGATTGGAAATGGTGAAGGTCATCATCCAGCCAGCCACCATCCCCGGAAGGATGAGAGGAAGCAGGATACGGCGGAACACATACAGCTTACTTCCTCCGAATACTTGTCCCGCTTGCATCAGAGAGGAATCGATCTGCCCATAGCTTGCTTTTACATACTGAACAGTATAAGGAAGGAAAAGTACGACATAAGTCAGTACAACCATCCAGTAGGTATTATAGAGCGGGATAGGCATCCAGCGGGCATTCCACAGCAGAATTAGCCCTACTACAATTACAATTCCAGGGACTGTATTTGGAAGCAAGCTGAATAAATCTGTAATTTTCTGCTTGAATGTAGCCCCTTTTCCTACCGTCAAGGCAAACCAAGTCCCGAGAATAACAGCGATACTGGAAGCAACGATAGCTAATGTAAAGCTATTTAATAAGGCCTCTAGTCCTTGCGAACCTGGGGATAACAGCTCTGCATAATGTTTTAAGGTTAGATTGCTCCAGGATACACCTTCTCCCCGAAGTTTCAATAATGAGGCTGTTATGATAGAGAAATAAGGAATGCCGATGGATGCCAGAAGCAATAGAAGAACATAACCCCAGCTAAGAAACCCTACGATGCCTGTACTCTTATAACGTTTAGTACGAGTTCCTTTTCCACCGATCAGACGGTAAGAGTAGCGGCTGCTAATTATAGTTTGGATGTACCACATGACAAGACAAACTCCGAGCAGCAAGGAGGCTAGTGAAGTAGCCTTACCAAAATCAATCGGCCAACTGGAGATATATTTATGGATCTCAGAGGTCAGCACGTAAAAGCCGATCCTGCGGCCAAAGGTCGCAGGGGTACCGAATTCAGCAATGGTTTTGACGAAGATGAGCAGTGCTCCAAGCCCATAGCTAGAGAGCAGTAAAGGAATAATCACTCTTTTAAATCTGTAAAAGAAGGGGGCGCCGTGAACAGAGGCTGCTTCCTCCAGATTGCCCCCGATCTGCAAAAGCGCATTGCGCAGCAGCAGGTACAGGAAGGGAAACAGGTGAAGGCTCATGATCAGCACCATACCCCCATAGCTAAAGAAATATGGTGTTAACACGGAGGAGGAGGGCAGAAACTGCTCCATATATCCACCCGTCTGCATAAACAACATCCAGCCCATAGAACCAATGTAAGGCGGCGTCATAAATGGAATTAACAGCACGACATCCAGCCAGTTGTGGCGCCCTAAGTCGGTTTTTGCCATAATCCAGGCTAAAGGTAGCGCAAACAAAGTAGTTAGCAGAATAACGCTTACCCCAAGCCCGATAGAATTCAGCAGCACCTCTACTAGGTCATTGCTCCCCATAATGGTTCGTAGTGGTGCGGCTATGTCGAGATGCCCCTCTGGATAAATACTGGTCCAGAAAATGAGCAGGAGTGGCAGCAGCACGAGCACGGTTAGTATAAATAAAGCCAGTCCACCGCTCACCCATTTAAATGAGCGCAAAGAGTTAGTATTCATTACGCTTATTTAAAAATTTGTGTGAAGGTCGAGGAAACTTCATCGCCGTGCTCATTCATCCATTCCCAATTCACATCAAATGTTTTGATTTCTTCAAGATTGGCACGATTTTCTGCCTTCACGTCAGTTCTGCCTGGCAGCAAATAGGCTTTGGCAACAAGGGCTTGCGCTTCATCGGAGAGCAGGTAGTCGATAAAAGCCTTAGCGTTATCTACATTTGGGCTTGTCTTAATGATCGCAGCCGGACGAGGGCTGATTACAGTTCCTTCAGCAGGATAGACGATATCCACAGGTTCTCCGTCAGCTTTTGCTTTATAAGCCATGTAATCTACGCCAGCAGCAACGACGGATTTAGCACCGGTAATCACCGGATCAAGTGCCTCTTGATTGGCGCCTGCCATAGCTACTTCATTGCTTTTATATTGTTTGAAAAGATCCCAGCCACTGTCCCCCTTAGCACTTAAATACCCAGTCATGAAATCAAGAGCCGAGCCGGAAAGTGAAGGATCAGGGATATTGACTGCACCCTTCCATTCCGCTTTGCTGAGGTCATCCCAGGAGGTCGGCGGTGAGCTTACTTTTTTTGTATTGTAGACAATACCGAGTGCGGATGCACTGTAACTGAAATAGTTTCCTTCATCTATATCTGACCAATCGCTAACCAGCTTGTCTGCATTAATCGTTTCTTTATATGGAAGTAATAATCCGTCGTTTTTCATTCCTTGCATGGACGGAAGAGAGGCGAGGACAACAACATCAACGACCGGGTTGGATTTTTCTGCTTCCATGCGGGCAAGTATTTTTCCTGTAGTGCCTTGGAACATTTCAACCTTAACGCCGGTTTTGGCTTCAAACCCGTCTTTGATTTTATTGGCTAAACCTTCAGGGCCTGCACTGTAAACGACAAGATTGCCGCTTAGTGTCTTTTCTGTTGGTTGTGGGGCTTCAGTTTGCGTCGCCGCCGCAGTATCGGTTTGGTTGTTGCTTGCGTTAGCCGCAGGGGTGTTCGAGGAGCCGCAGCCCACTAAAGTAATACCAAGTGCAGTTGTTAGAAGAAGTGAACTTAACCCTTTTGTCTTTTTCATTTGATTCAATGTTATTGCCTCCCTAATATTGTTGTGTGCATCTTGCTGCATGGAACAGCATCATATAGAGCCATTCCATGCAGTGGACGCTTAATTCAGATGATGGATTTGGTGCTCTGAAGCGTACAGCTGAATCTTTTCCCCTACAGGTAGGCGCCGCTCATGATAAGCGGTCCAAGTCCCATTGTGCTCCATGTCCAGAATGATCTCATAGCGATCCCCCATATAACTCACATGCTGAATAGTCCCTGCAAAAGGAAGAGAGGAAGCATTCTCTCGAGACCAGCGTAAATGTTCTGGACGCAGCATCTGTTTATCCGGAACGATCCAGTTGGATTTACCAATAAAGTGGGCTACAAAAGGATGACTCGGTTTACGATAAATGTCCTCAGGAGATCCACTTTGTAAAATAGTACCACCTTGCATTACAACTACTTCATCTGACATAGACATCGCTTCGGTTTGATCATGCGTCACATACAGGGCTGTAATGCCCATGTTTTTTACCAAGGAGATTAACTCCAGCCTCATTTCATCTCGCAAGACCGCATCCAGCGCACTTAAGGGCTCATCGAATAATACAAGCTGAGGGCGCATGACTACGGCTCTGGCAAAAGCAACCCGCTGCTGTTGTCCACCAGACAACTGATGTGGAAAACGCAGCTCCAGCCCCTCCAGCTTGACCGATCGAAGCGCCTCCTGCACCCGAACCCGTAAATTCTTTTTTTGTTTGGAAGCTCGAAGGCCGAAGGCTACATTCTCGAACACAGTCAGATGCGGCCAGAGGGCGAAATCTTGAAAAACCATGCCAAAGTTACGGCGATGAATGGGGTGGCTAATTCTTTTGCTGCCTGAAAAAATAAACTCATCATCGATCAGAATTTCTCCTGCATCCGGTATTTCCAGCCCAGCAATCAGACGGAGTAGTGTCGTCTTTCCACAACCTGAAGGACCGAGTAATGTCGTAAAGCTTCCAGCGGGAATCTTCAGATCTGCAGCTTTCAAGGCATGCACATCTCCGAATTTCTTTTCCAATCTGTGGATTGTAATTTCCTTCATTCTATCTACCTGCCTGTTCTTAAGCTTGTTCTTAGTGTAAAGGTAAAGAATTCCCGCTATATTTGCTGAATGTAACTGTGATATTAACTTTTTTGCCGATTTATTTTAACATTCATAGAATTCTTCTATGTTACCGTTTAGGAAAAGGCGAGGGAGTGGAAGAGAATGAACCTTAATCTAATGAAGCTGGAAATTGTAGAACTGCTGAATAAACATAAGAAAATTACCACGGTAGCAGATAAACTCGGACTAAAGCAGCCCACCGTTACGTATCATTTGAAGAATTTAGAGCAGCAATTGGGGGAGAAGTTATTTGAATCCAGAATGGATAAAATGATTCTTACGGAGAGTGGCAAAGCGTTTCTTCATTATGCGATCAAAATCAATGCGCTTGCTGCGGAAGCGGAGCGGGTGGTAAAAGAGTTTAGTCAGGCAGGTCGGGGGACACTGAAAATTGGCGCCAGTTATGTTCCAGCTACTTATATTCTTCCACAAATATTGGGGCAGTTTGGCGAACAGCATCCGGGGATTACCATTTCTTTATCGGTTAAGCCTTCACCGGTGATCAAAGAAATGCTTGCCAGCCATGAGATTGATCTTGGTATTTTGTCTACGGAATCTTTTTATCTGCCTGATCTGCATACTCAAGCCTTATGTGAGGATGAGCTTGTCCTTGTTTTTGCACCTACACATGATTTTGCCGGATTTTCTAATTTAAACTCGGCGATGATTGCTTCAGCGAGCTTTATTTTACATGACAAGGAATCAAGCACACGCCAGTTGACGGATAAATGGTTTGAACGAGAGGGAAAAGAATCAAAACCGCATATTTTACTCGATTCACTGGAGGCAATTAAGCAATCGCTCATGAGTGGACAACATGTTTCATTTATTTCACGCCTTGCTGTGGAGGACGAGGTAGCCAGAGGAAGATTGCTAATGCGAGCCATTCCGGATTATAATTTTGAAAGACATATTTATTATTCGTATAACCGTGATCGTCATTATTCTCCTTTAATTGGGCTGTTCATTGATCAGCTCCGCACAATCCGAATATAAGCATACATAGAGAATATACGATAGAGCCATTATATATATGAAAGAATACATAAAATATAAGGACTGTATAAATTCAGAAATTGGTGTATAATCTTAGGTACTGTGTCGCTTTACAGCACAAAAAAGTTGCAGATTTTCAAACGGTTTTATTGTATGATATGAGGAAGCTTTAATAGACGATATTTAGACAGACAAACTTAACACATTGATCCGGAAGAGAATGGGGGGAGCAGCATGACCGAACTTACGACTACCGTCAGCAAAAGCAACTCTAACAATCTGCTGCGACGGGACGTACGGTTCTTGGGGAACATTTTAGGAGAGGTCTTGGTTCACCAAGGCGGTAACGAACTGCTAGAGATCGTGGAGAAGATCCGCGAGACCAGTAAATCGCTACGCTCACTATTTTTACCTGAACTGCATAGTGAATTTAAGGAGTTAATCAATTCTTTGGATCCGGAGAACCGTCATCAGGTAATAAGAGCGTTCGCCATTTATTTTCAATTGGTGAATATTGCCGAACAGAACCACCGGATTCGCCGTAAACGTGACTATGAACGTTCAGCTGGGGAGACAGTACAACCCGGTTCTATAGAAAGCGCTATTCAAGAGCTTCGTGAACGTGATTTCTCTCATGAGGAAGTCAACGAGATTATTGAAGGATTGTCTCTGGAACTTGTAATGACGGCACATCCAACGGAAGCTATGCGCCGTGCGATTCTCGATATTCATAAACGGATATCCGATGATGTTATGGGTCTTGATAACCCTACCTTAACTTTCCGTGAACGTGAACAGCTTCGCGAGAAGTTATTGAATGAAGTGATTACGCTTTGGCAAACGGATGAACTGCGTGACCGCAAGCCTACAGTACTCGATGAAGTGCGTAATGGAATGTATTATTTCCATGAGACGATTTTCCATGTATTGCCCGACGTGTATCAAGAGCTTGAACGCTGTCTGAGCAAATATTATCCAGGACAGAATTGGCATGTGCCAACCTACTTGCGTTTTGGATCATGGATTGGCGGAGACCGTGATGGTAACCCATCGGTAACCTCAACAGTCACTGCGCAGACTTTACGCATGCAGCGTAAGCTGGCCATTCGTGAATATCAGCGTATTATGCGTGAACTCATGAAATATCTAAGCTTTAGCACAAGTATTGTTAAAGTGACGCCTGAGCTCGTAGAATCCATCGAAGCTGATCGTCAGATCATTAACCTAGGCAAGATGGAAGAATGGCGCAATGACAATGAACCTTACCGTATTAAACTTAGCTACATGATCTCTAAGACACAAAATGTTTTGGATGATGAGAAAAAAGATACTCCTGAGCGTTATGCTACACCTGAGGAGTTCATAGATGATTTGAATGTCATTGACCGCAGTCTACGGCATCACTACGCCGACTATGTGGCCGATACTTATATTAAAAAGCTAATCCGCCAAGTGGAGCTGTTCGGATTCCATACGGCAACTCTTGACGTGCGTCAACACAGTCAAGAACATGAGAATGCCATGACAGAAATTTTGGCGAAGATGAACATTTCGCCGGATTACTCTAAATTGACGGAGATTGAGAAGATTGATCTGCTGGAGAAATTGCTGAATGATCCACGTCCGTTGACCTCTTCTTACCAGACGTATACTGAAAGTACAGAGGAGTGTCTGGCTGTTTACCGGACGATCTTCGCATCGCAGGAAGAGTACGGCAAACAATGTATCACCAGTTATCTGATCAGTATGGCTGAAGCTGCGAGTGACATTCTGGAGGTTATGGTCTTCGCCAAAGAGGTAGGACTATTCCGCAAGGATAACGACGGTACAGTTGTATGTACCCTGCAAGCTGTACCACTTTTTGAAACGATTGATGACTTGCATGAAGCACCGCAAATTATGAACACACTGCTCAATATGCCGATCTACCGTGATGCGGTAAGAGCAATGAATGATTTGCAGGAAATCATGCTTGGATATTCAGATAGTAATAAAGATGGCGGCGTGGTTACTGCTAACTGGGAACTGCGTGTTGCCCTAAAAGAAATTACAGCGACAGCGGATAAGTTCGGAATCAAGCTGAAGTTCTTCCATGGTCGTGGTGGAGCGCTCGGTCGCGGGGGTATGCCACTTAACCGCAGTATTCTTGCTCAGCCTGCTTCGACAATTGGCGGCGGGATTAAGATTACCGAGCAGGGAGAAGTAATCTCCTCCCGTTACTCCATGCAAGGGATTGCTTACCGCAGTCTGGAGCAAGCGACATCTGCGCTTGTAACAGCAGCAATTAGTGCGAGAGTGCCACAAGCGGATCTTTATGAAGAGAAATGGGAAGAGATTGTTGCCCGTATTTCTGAGGTCTCGCTGAACAAATATCAGGATTTGATCTTCCGTGATCCGGATTTCCTGACTTATTTCAAAGAATCAACACCTCTGCCTGAGGTAGGAGAGCTTAATATCGGTTCCCGTCCTTCCAAACGGAAGAACAGCGACCGTTTTGAAGATTTGCGTGCAATTCCTTGGGTATTTGCATGGACACAAAGCCGTTATTTGCTCCCAGCCTGGTACGCTGCTGGAACCGGACTGCAGAGTTTCTATGAGGGTAAGGAAGAGAATCTGAAGATAATGCAACATATGTATGAGAACTTCTCATTCTTTACTACACTGATAGATACGCTGCAAATGGCTATTTCAAAAGCGGACTTGATCATTGCTAAGGAATACGCCAGCATGGGCAAGAACGAGGAAGCACGTCAACGGATCTTTGGCCAGATTGAAGATGAATTTAATCTGACCTCTGAGCTAATCCTGAAGATTACAGGCCAGCAGGATATTCTGGATAACGTTCCTGTGATTCAAGAGTCGATCAGACTCCGCAATCCATACGTTGATCCGCTTAGCTACCTGCAGGTTCAATTGCTATCTGAGCTTAGAGCGCTCCGTGAAATTGATGGAGATGATAGCGAGCTGCTTCGCGAAGTATTGCTTACCATCAACGGCATTGCCGCCGGTCTTCGGAATACCGGCTGATATAGTCTTAACAACAAAAAGTCCGCCCTATTTGGGGCGGACTTTTTTTGCCTAATACAAGTTGTTGTGATCATAAACTGTATATTGCTGCTGTGAACTTTATTTGTTCCTAAATATTGGAGAGTCATACCCGATATATCTTTATTACCCTACCCAAGTAACCGAGTTGTAATCGGAGGTAATTAACGTGGCACTTATTACTTCGGTGATGGAGCAGCGTAGAGAATATTTGGAACTGTAGGAGCGCCAGCGTTCGCCTTTATCCTCAGATTTCGACCGCTATATGCGGTTTCTAATCAGGAAATCAGAGGATAACAGCGACCGAAAGTCCAACATTCTTTAGAATGCTATCGTATTCACACCGTGTTTTATTCCTAAAAATTAACTCAGTTTACATAGAAGGTTACAATACAATCCTTGATTTTTACACAAACTTGAATTACGATTTAATTGCTTGTACCGTGGATATTTGCGAAGAAATACCAAGGGCGGCAAGTCTGGGGGAGTTAACAGGTGGAGAATTTGGAAGGCAGATTGACAAAGCTCGCCTTGAAGGGCGACCAAAGGGCATTTGCCGAGCTTGTGGAACTATATAAAGACAAAATATATCATTTAGCTTACAGGATGTTGAACAATCGCCATGAGGCGGAGGATATTGTTCAGGAGACCTTTTTGCGTGTGTATAGGAATTTGGATCGTTATGATGATAAACAGAAGTTCTCCACATGGATTTACCGGATTGGAACGAACCTCTGTATTGATAGATTGCGTAAACGAAAACCAACCTATTCGCTGGATGCTGAAATGAACGATCAGGAGGGCCTTGATGGCTATTCATTGATTCCGAGCGACAATGTGACACCTGAGACCGAACTATTGCTCTCTGAGACGCAGGGGCTAATCTATGAAGCGATTGACAGTCTGCCTGTGAAATACAGGTCGGTGATGATTCTGAGATACCTGCAGGATCTGTCCCTTCAGGAGATTAGTGATGTCCTGGATATGCCCGTGACCACGATTAAGACGCGTGTACATCGAGGCCGTGAATTTTTGCGTAAAAAATTAGGCCCAAAAATGTAAAAATAGATTTTATTTATGAAACATCTTTTCGAGAGCGACGTATGTAAGTTAAGCAAGTCTTATGTGTCCTGACCCTTTGTCTTAGGATAATTAAATAGCACTCATGAAAGGATTGGCTCCTATGGAATGCAAACTGGCCGTCTCTATGATGCATGACTACTTGGATGACGACTTGCCCGAACAGCAGCAGAGGGAATTGAAGGAGCATCTTCTATCCTGTCCAGATTGCCGTGCAAAGTTTAAAGAATTGGAACAGACAGATATGTTGATGTTCTCCCTAATGCATCAGAATCCTGTAGCTTCAGATGATCTTGTGAGCCGGATAATGAGTTCATTGCCAAAGACTAAGAAAGAAAAAGCCTTTATTACCTGGATCAAGAGGCACCCTGCACTTACAGCGGCATCTCTATTCCTTGTCGTTATGCTGATGAGCACCGTAACTTTTTGGAGTCCAGACAGACAACTTGTAGTTAGAGGTGTTGATTTGGATCAAGTAGTCATCAAAGGGGATACTGTAATTGTACCTTCCGGCAAAATAATTACCGGAGACCTTACCATAGAGAACGGTAAAGCACAGGTATATGGAGAAGTGAACGGCAACGTGACAGTCATTGACGGATCTCTATATCAGGCTTCAACAGCTCATATTTCTGGGCAAGTCAAAAGCATAGACCAGGCAGTAAGCTGGTTCTGGTATAAAGTGACGAACATGTTCTCTGAAGTTGCCTACCGTTAATGCGGGCAGTGGTTATCTTGAGCAGGAATATTAATTAGCGCCTCTTTTTCCGGAAAGATGGCGCTTTTTTGTTTCCTTAAATTGGGTGGTTTCGGAAAGGATTGAGGGACTAAACTTGCAACTGAAGCCCGAACGTTATAACCTAGATATGTTACAGAGCTAACAGACATTTTACATAAACCCAGCTAATTTGAAATGACGGGGGTTTTAGGCAATGAGTTATTTTACTGAGCTAACATGGAAAGATTCCATTAAAGATATAATTGATATCCTAATCGTCAGTTACATTATTTATAAAGTGCTTAATATGGTACGCGGGACGCGGGCAATTCAGCTTTTAAAAGGGATACTGGTCTTGGTCTTGATTTGGGCGGTAAGCACAATCTTGGACTTGTATACACTTAAATGGCTAATGAATCAAATGTTTACATTCGGGGTCCTAGCTGTCTTTATCATTTTTCAGCCGGAACTACGAAGGGGACTGGAGCAGCTTGGACGGGGCAGATTTTTCGGACGGGCTGGAGAAAGTGATGAGGAGATCAGTAAGTTAATCGGCGAAGTGATTAAAGCCGTGAATTATTTATCTCGCAGAAAAATAGGAGCGTTAATCGTTTTTGAGCGGGAGACGGGACTAAACGAATATACAGAGTCAGGTATACCCATGCGTTCCCTGGTCAGCTCAGAATTGCTCATTAACATTTTCATTCCCAATACACCTCTGCATGACGGAGCCCTTATTATGCAGGGAAATCAGATTGCTGCGGCTGCTTGTTACTTGCCTTTGTCCGAGAATCCTTTTATCAGCAAAGAACTGGGAACCCGGCATCGGGCTGCTATAGGAATAAGTGAGGTTGCGGACTCGGTGTCTGTCATTGTCTCGGAGGAGACAGGGCAGATTTCCCTTGCGATCAATGGCCAGATCGTGAGAGACATTAAGGAAGAATCTATGATATCGAAGCTCCATCAAGAGCTTAGTGTAAGTTCATCGCTGAAGGAGAAGGGTTCAACTTTCTGGAAACGGAAGGGGGACAAGAATCATGGATAAGTGGATGAACAATAACAATTTCAATAAGATTCTGGCCCTTGTGTTTGGGATCATTTTGTTTACGATGGTTCATGTCGATACTGCGCCTTCTGGACAGACAACAGTGGATATTAAAACAAAAACTATTGAGAATGTGAAGATTGAAGTGACCGGTCTTGACGAGGACAAATATGTCCTTGAACCCTTGGCTGTCGATAGTGTCAGTCTGGAGGTAGCGGGTAAAAATTCCGATATCTCCTTTCAGTTCTCGGATGACTATAAAGTGATGCTTGATCTGAGTAAGGTTGAACCTGGAGACACCACATTGCCACTTTACTATAAACTACCCAAAGGTGTATCTCTGGTAAGAATGAATCCTAAAGAGGTTACTGTACATGTAGAACCGCGAAACACGAAGTCTTTTCCCATAACATTGGTTACAAAGGGAAAACCTGCAGCGGGCTATCAAATAGGCACGCCTGTCCTGCAGCCTACAGATACTGTAAAAGTGACACTTGCGGATAATGAACTAAGCAAGGTAGCCAAGATACAAGGGACTATTGAGCTTAACGGTGAGAACGAAACCTTTGTAGAAAAAAAGCTGAAGCTACACGCTTATGATAATAATGGAAATGAAATTAAAAATGCTGTAATTGAGCCTTCTACTGTATCTGTGGAATTGCCGATTACCTTACCTTTTAAGAGTGTGCCGCTGGAGATTGGCTTTACTGGGCAACTTCCAGATTCACTCGTATTATCCAAAGTGACCCCTGAGCAGGAAACGGTCGTAGTGTATGGACAGGCAGAGGCTTTAAAAGCTTTATCTGCTTATGAAGCTACAGTCGACCTTAGTGCAATAGATTCTGCTGGAACGAAACAAGTGAAGGTTGATCTGAAGGCACCGGCTGGAACGGAGAAAGTTATGCCAGAAGCTGTGAATGTTTCATTAACCATCTCAGAAATTGCTGAGCGGACGATTGAGGCGGTACCCATCAAGCTCCAAGGCGTGGGGGATGATTTGGAAGGAAGTATTGTTAATCCTTCAAGCAAGGAAATTGCGCTTACCTTAAAGGGTGCACCTGCTTTACTTGATCAACTTGATAAGAAAAATATAGGGGTTGTGGCTGATGTTAGCGGACTTTCAGCTGGAACTCACGAGGTTTCTTTGCGGGTATCATTACCCAAGTTCATCGCATTAGCCAATGCAGGTGTGCCACTTACTGTGACCGTGCAGCTGCTATCGCCTGCAGCACCAGTCCCTACGCCTCATCCAGATACGGGGGGTGTGACTACTCCTGAGCCGAGTTCTGAACCTGTTATAGGCGATGTGGAACCTACGGAGAAGCCCACGCATAGTGGAGAGGCTGGTGGAGCAACACCAACGCCTGTCCCGACGGATAACAATCCGGAGAATAACGGCACAGCTAACACAAGTACGAATTCCGAGAATCCTGTAAGTACAGGCGGGACGTAATCTTTTGAGCCCAGAGGTACACCAAAATAGTATGCAATTCATATGATAGTACATTAAGCTAACGTAGCGTATTCAAAGGAGAAAAATAATGGGGAAGTATTTTGGAACTGACGGTGTGCGGGGAGTAGCAAACCGTGAATTGACTGCAGAAATGGCTTATAGTATTGGCCGTTGTGGAGGATATGTACTAGCGGGTAACTTGGATAAACCGAAGGTTGTTATCGGAATGGATACACGTATTTCCGGTCCTTTATTGGAATCCGCGCTGATAGCGGGCTTATTGTCTATTGGAGCCGATGTAATCCGTATAGGCGTAGTGAGTACCCCTGCTGTTGCTTATATTACGAGATTGTTAAAAGCAGACGCAGGCGTCATGATTTCAGCTTCTCACAATCCTGTAGAGGATAACGGCATTAAGTTCTTTGGTGGGGATGGCTTCAAGCTTACAGATGAAACTGAACTGCGCATTGAAGAGCTTATGGATGCTGAGGTAGATGAATTGCCACGTCCTATCGGTTCGGGTTTAGGTATGGTTACCGTAGATAATGATGCTAAGTATCTTTATCTGGAGTATTTGAAAACTACCATTTCTCAGGACTTTAAGGGAATCAAGGTTGTACTGGACTGTGCGCATGGCGCAGCGTATGAGCTTGCTCCAAGACTGTTCAGAGAGCTTGGCGCTGAGGTTATTTCTATCGGGGCTGAGCCAGATGGATTGAATATTAATGATGGATTTGGTTCGACACATCCAGAGACTTTGCGTGAAGAAGTCTTGCGTCATGGAGCCGATTTGGGACTTGCTTTTGACGGAGATGCTGACCGCCTGATCGCTATTGATAATAACGGTGATGAAGTTGATGGCGACTTTATCCTTTGTATTTGTGGTGATGCCATGAACCGTGCAGGTAAGCTGAAGGATAGCACGATTGTATCAACCGTTATGAGTAACATCGGATTCTATAAAGCTACCGAGAAATTATCCCTGAATACTGCTAAGACAGCTGTAGGGGATCGTTATGTTATGGAAGAAATGCGTCGTGGGGGCTTTAATCTAGGCGGAGAACAGTCTGGACATGTTATTTTCCTGGATTACAATACAACTGGTGATGGTATTCTTACAGCTATTCAGCTGGTAGATACGCTTAAGGCTACAGGCAAACAGCTTAGCGAAGTTAAGAGTATGATGACTAAATACCCGCAAGTGCTGGTTAATGTTCGTGTACAGGATAAGACTAACTACCCTAATAACCCGGCTATAGAAGCGGCTATCGCTGAAGTGGAAGGTAAGCTAGGTGACAATGGCCGTGTGCTTGTACGTCCGTCAGGTACGGAATCTCTAATCCGCGTTATGGCAGAGGGACCAGATAAGTCAGATCTAGATCTTTATGTGAATCAAATTGTGGAAGTAGTTCAACGCGAATTGGTATAATCCATTACCCTAACTATAAGGCTGGTGCAGTGTGCGGGAGCGATTCGAACTCGTTGCACCAGTGTTATTTTATTTTAGGATTGGATCGTTTGAACTGCTTTTGTAAAATTTAGGTTGATGCGCCATTGCCAAAGTACTACAAGGTGCATATAATAGATTAAGTGTCATTCTAGAAGGAAAGCGGGGATTGTGAGGTTAGCAATAGCAAGCGCCAGAGCTTGGTCTAGCGCGGGGGAGAAGGGAAAGCTGCTTACTTGTTATGTAGGCTATGGCTTGAACGGATCACGGCAGACGTAAGCTGACGAGGTGGAGGTGTTCGAAATGTTCGGCGGGGACCTCCCGGTGATGCACCAGAGCCGTAAATGGATACGGAAAATGAAAGGGCGACCTTTCACACAACGTTTTCATGGGTGCAACAAATTATATTATTCATGTGTGCGCGCATCAGAAGGAAACACGTTATTTCTGCCACGGCAGAGGAGAAGGCTGTGCATTTCATGAACATTAGAATGTAAGTGACAGTTTATTTTGTTGATCCTAAAATACAACAGAATATTTGCTTTTTCTCAAAAACATGCCGCACGGCACGTTTCTTTCCTTATGCCGCCACATTACGATAACTCGGACGGGGGAAATTATAATGTGTGGTATTGTAGGATATATTGGTAATCAGAATTCGCAGGGGATCTTGGTTGAGGGTTTGAAGAAATTGGAATATCGTGGATATGATTCCGCTGGTATTGCTGTATTTACCCAAGAAGGACTGCAAGTAGTGAAAGCTCAAGGCCGTTTGGCGAATCTGCAGTCGAAGCTCGAAGACAGCCCGCTGGCAGGTAGCGCGGGTATCGGACACACACGCTGGGCGACTCACGGTAAACCATCCGATGAGAATTCACATCCACATACGGATAACAGCATGAAGTTCTCGGTAGTTCATAACGGTATTGTCGAAAACTATCTGGATCTGAAAGAAGAGCTGATCGCTGGCGGATGCCACTTTGTCTCTGAAACCGATACAGAAGTTATTTCACATCTGATTGCTCGCGAATATGACGGAAATATCGTGAAGGCTGTACAAAAAGCGATTACGTTCATGCGTGGTGCGTTTGCATTAGGTGTCCTGACTGAATATGAGCCAGATAAACTGGTGGCTGTGCGTCAAGCTAGCCCGCTCATTATCGGTCTTGGCGAAGGAGAAAATTTTATCGGGTCAGATATTCCGGCACTGCTTGAATATACCCGTAACGTATATATTTTGAACGACGGCGAAATGGCTGTGCTGACAAGAGATGCTGTCGAATTGATGACGATTGAAGGCAACTTTATTTCTCGGGAAATGATTACTGTCGATTGGGATGCAGTTACCGCAGAAAAAGGCGGCTACGAGCATTTCATGCTGAAAGAAATACACGAGCAACCTAAGGCTTACCGCGACACCATGCGTGGTCGTATCAATGCCGAAGGTAACAAGGTTGTATTGCCTGAACTGAACATGACTGAAGAACAAATCAAGAACATTCGTAACATTCAAGTCGTTGCTTGCGGAACGGCATACAACGCAGGTGTGGTAGGACGTACTATGATCGAATCTTTGGTTCGTATTCCAGTTGAAAATGATATCGCTTCGGAATATCGTTACCGTTCACCAATCGTGACTCCAGAAACTTTGGTTATCGTAGTCAGCCAATCCGGTGAGACTGCAGATACTTTGGCAGCTCTGCGTGAAGCGCAAGCTAACGGGGCACACGTATTGGCGATCACTAACGTAGTGGGCAGCTCTATTGCTCGGGAAGCAAACGATGTGTTGGTAACCTTGGCGGGTCCGGAAATTGCAGTAGCTTCGACCAAAGCTTACACTTCACAATTGATCGCATTTGGATTGTTTGCTCTTTACTTGGCTGAAGTTCGTGGTACACAAACCGAAGCACAAGTTACTAAGATTCTTGCAGCTATGCAATCTCTACCAGAGCAAGTAGAAGAGATCCTAGCTCAAAAAGAAGCGATCAAAGGTTATGCTGAACAAATTTCTGAGCACAAAAACTTGTTCTTCATCGGCCGTGGCGTAGACTACGCTGTTGCTCAAGAAGGATCCTTGAAGCTGAAAGAAATTTCTTATATTCACTCCGAAGCTTATGCTGCAGGTGAATTGAAACACGGTACATTGGCTCTGATCGAAGAAGGTGTTCCAGTTATTGCCCTGGCAACTCAGGAAGCTGTACTTGAGAAGACCGTCAGCAACATCAAAGAAGTGAAAGCTCGTGGCGCAGATGTGCTGGCAATCACGCACCAAGAGCATTTAACTGACCTGCTTAGATCAGTTGATCAAGTGTTCGTGATTCCTAAAACACTTCCAATGCTGACAGCAGCTTTGTCCGTAGTGCCTCTGCAATTATTGTCCTATTATGCTTCTCTTGCGCTGGGTCATGATGTGGATAAACCACGTAACTTGGCGAAGAGTGTTACTGTGGAGTAGAATTGGTGATGTAAAAGTACAGTTGTTTGACTAATTACATTAATGTGTTGTTCTGAACATTAAAGTATTGTTTTGAGTAACAAAATTGCAATAAAATGAGTGTGGAACAGCAACACTGACATCTAGAGCCGTCCTGAAAATACAGGGCGGCTTTATCTTTTTTTTTATATGGGGGAAGATGATCTCACAAGGCCGACTTAGTGAAATTGAGCAGGGAAAGACTAAACCCTCTGCCGAAACTCTAAAAGAATTAAGGAAAGAAATTAATGTTGATTTAAACTGGTTATTCGACGAGGATATTTAATTTTGTGAATATGTTGATGGTGTGCTACCCGCGTACGTTCTTTAATAGGTAATTGGAAATGGAATATAATGAGGAGGACGCAGCCCAAGCGAAGGCGCGGGAGCGTTCTTTTTATTAAACTAACGGGAGGATATCCCTCAATTCAATGTTTTAAGTACGGCAGCATAACGAAACAGTAGTTCATTAGCGTTCGAACCAAAACAGTGAGATACAGACAACTGAAGCACGGATGAGTCGGAACGAAACTATCATACGGACGAAGATCCTGTCAGGCAGCATATCTGACCTCCACCTCATGGACAGGTTGAATGAAGGAATGTGGGAGCTAGGCTGTGAGACTTGGGAGGGTTGACCTCCATGAGGAATGTGGAGATCCATAAGTGCAACCATACTTTTCCTAGATAACCACTTTCTTCAGGGTGTGGTTAAGGAAATGTTCTTTTGCGCTTTTCCTCATCCCAACATTTTCTTCGATTTCAACTTGATTCCACCATGAAGTCGTCTGCACTGAACGAATAAAATCAGAAACCTAAGATATTACGAGCATTCAAGAGAAAAGTGATTCCTCATAGAGGGAGAATAGTTTAACAAAGGACAGGATACCGAAGCACCTGTTCTTCAATAATTTCACCATACTTCGGCTACTCTTTGTAAGTGGATTGATCTGTGTCCATGTAGACTACACATTAAAAGACTTATTAGAACATAATATTACATAGAGGAGAATTGGAGATTATTGCGTAAGGAAATTAATATTATAGTAAACTGATGTTCACATGCACTTTAAAAGGTAGTATGATAAAATAAGGAAAATAATACATTATATAGTTTGATCTTTTCCTTTACGGACCTTATCCATTCGTTCAACATTTAAGTGAATATAATGTTTTAAAGTAGGAAATAATTATTGGTATAGAAAGGGCGGGATAATATGTTTAAAAAAATATATTTAATAGCCTTTGCAGTGACTATTATTTCAGGAGTGGCATTAATATCAAATTCAAAAGCAGACACCTATCCAGAAATGGAAACCGTAAATAAGACAGTTGAAAATCCTGTTAACACTAATTTTTCAACAAATAACGTAAAATCCGTAGAATCCGTAGAATCAGTAAAAAACGTAGAATCCGTAGAATCAAAAATCGCAAAAGGGTATTATAGTCAACTATATACACCTCATGGCATGTTCTTGCGAGCAGATAAACAAAGTATCTTTAAGGAATCGGAGATAGCAAGAAATTTAGATCAAATCGGGCCTAATACGAATCAACTAATTTTTGAAGGCGAGTTTTTTTTAAAAGTAGATGAATCAACATTTCTTAAATCGTATCCCAATTCGTTGATCTTAAATGAAACCTTAAATGAAACAGATGAAAACCCGATTAGACTGACGATGCTTCATTAAGCTAACTGGCAGGATGGTTTGAATATTCAATATACGGTATTATTTTAATTATATCGATAGTAGTACTTTTTATATGCATCGGATACATTCAGTTCCAAAGGATGGTTCAAAACAGTCAAACAAAATCATGAAGGTATAAGCCGCTGTAATGCGGCTTATACCTTATTTTGATGGAATTCACTATCAAGCTTATATATTTTGGCCTTCGGGTACATCATAAGATAATCGATTTACGGGTCGGATTAACAACTTTATCAAGGTGCTTTTCCATTACAAGAGGGAGGGATATTGTATCGTTCATAGGCCGGTGGAATAGTCGAAGAGGTAGGACCAGAAGTTTCAAAAGTGAAACAGGGGTTATCCCTTTCAATATTGTATCTGACTTCATACGAGCTAATATTTAACTACTGGCTACTCAGAAAATTGTAAGGTAATATCGCCGTTATTTGTATAAGCAGATAATTTTTTTGAGCCATTCTCTTTATTGGCAGGCAAATTGCTATCTCCTTTCTTTACCTTGCTTAAGATCGCGAAATCATCATATGACCCTAGAATAGAACCGCTAATATTTCCGTTTTTTGTTTCAAGGGTTATAGCCGTCCCTGCATTCAATTTGTCCAGTTGGATATTTCCGTTATTTATGTTTACTTCCACTGTCCCTAAAAACGCGATTGTTGGTAATACAATATTTTCATTTGATGTTTTTAATGTCAAATTTTTTAAAGTTGTATCAGGTATCCATACCTGAATAGTTCTGGTTACTTGCGAGTCTTTTCCTCCGATATAGTCGTTCCATTCCTTATTACTGACACTTACCATTGACAGTTCTTTATCATCAGATAGATCTATCTTGTAAAAATCTTTCTCACTTTCATAGTAAACAATATGAATTTGTTCATCTTTAGATTGGAGAATAGTTATTTTTTTGTCCTTTACATCAATTGTTAAGGTATCAATCTTTTGGGCAGGGATGATGTAATTTTTTTCCTCCATGGAAGTGGAGTGGGAGGAGCATCCTGCCAATGATATCAATAGTGTCACCAATATGCCTATAGTAGTTAGTAATTTTTTTGCAGTACTTTTCATTATAAAATGCTCCTTTATTAAATCATTTTTTTTTTAATATAGCTAGTCCTACGAATGCCAATCCTAAGCTTCTATGCAGAAAAATTGCGATATGCAACAAAGTATTAGAGTTGAACATAATAATCTTGAAAAAGTAATAAATGTCTTTAGAGGGGTTGACTGTGCTACCAGAAGGGGACTATCTGTGTGCAAACTGTACCGAAGAGAATAAGAATGCTGTATTACAAAATTTACTTGAAAGGGCAAAGACGGAATACGATGTGTGTCCAGATTTTGTTCTTCATAACATTATTGTGACTGGAATATTGCAGTGGGATTATCAGATACAACTGTTCATTAAGAAACGCACATGTTAGATTAAATACAAAGGAAAGGGTTTAGAAAAAGAAAATTGTTTGATTAAAAGTCGCTAATTTAGCGGATTTTTTTGATTAAGGAAGCACGTTTCTTGCCCCAGGCTGAGGACAAGAACGTTATACTTCGCCGATTAGCTAAATATTTAACTATAGTTCAATGTTATCTATTTAGCTAACTGGCAGATTAACGCTATAAGTCTTAGGAATAGTATGCTTAAGTGAAAAAAGTATTTTCATGAATTCTCTAATGTGAATAAATACAAATTCCACTGCAGTTAATCCATTTTCTATACATATTTTTAATAGTACATTGAGGTAAATAAAGTGATTATTCACTTTGATAAATTCGAAATTGCTTTGTCGGTATTATTTTATGGCTTCGTAAGGATTGCAAAACCATCGAAATATGGGAGTTTAAAACAGATGTGTGCCGTAGTTAGTTTTATGAAAGGAAGGTATAGCGGTGAGTATTTATTACGCTTCAAGCAAAGAGGATATCACTAAGGATGCACTCCAAGAGTTATTTCTTTCGGTAGAATGGGAGTCTGGCAAGTATCCAAACGAGCTTTTACAAGCAATCGGAGGGTCTCATTCAATTGTTACCGCTTGGGAAGGAGGAAAGCTTGTCGGTTTAATAAATGCTTTGTCAGATGGTGTTTTAACGGTATATTTTCATTATATGCTTATTAATCCGAGTTATCAGAGTATAGGTATAGGTAAGGAAATGATGAATATAATGCTTGATAGATATAAAGGGTGTAAAACAAAGGTATTAATTTCATATCCTCATGCAGTGGTCTTCTATAATAAATTTGGCTTTAATACAGAGGATGGAGCTACACCAATGTTTATCTCAGAGTTGATATGATTAAACTAATGGGACACGATAGTTTAATCGCAACAAGAAGGCAGCCGATCAGAGGATCAGCTGCCGTTTTTATTGAAGTAAAGGGGCAGGATAACTCAGTAATTTCGCGAATACTCAAAAGATGGAATTATCACAAAGTTCCCGAATAAGACGTTATAAGAAATCGGCGAGAAACTATAAGGAGCAGAAAACATGAAATGCCCTCACTGTAACAACGAATTAAGTGAACTTCCTTTATGTTACGGAAGTGAAGCACCATATTATTTTTACACTGTACCAGAAGAGAAAAGAACAGAATTAATTAGAGATTTTTGTGTAATTGATGAACAGCATTTCTTTATTAGAGGCCATATTGAAATACCAATAATCGATAGCAAAGAGAAATTTATATGGAGTGTGTGGGTTTCTCTTAGTGAAGAAAACTTTCTGAAGTCTAATGAATTATTGCACGTAGAAGGAAGGGAGACGGAAGAACCTTATTTTGGTTGGTTATCGACTGAACTTTCAATATATCCAATAACTACATTATCGTTAAAGACAATGGTGCATACACAAGAGGTTGGTGCTGTTCCGTTAATAGAATTAGAACAAACGAATCATCCACTTGCAGTTGAACAAAGAGAAGGAATTACAATGGAGAGAGTTAAAGAAATTGCTCATTTAATAAACCATAGTCAGTAAGAGAAAAATTTGAATCTATAGTCGAAGAAGCTGCCGACAGCTTATTAAATCATATCTACGCCAGCAGACACCCCTGCAAGGCTAAACTCGGTGCGTAATGTCGTTTAAGCTAACAGGAGACTTTTGTTCAATGAAACAGAGACAGTCTTAATATTTTATTTTCTGCTGACAATGACACTTTTTTATCCAATCCAAAAGGCAAACTTTCCGAGGGTATATTCTTGAGGCAGACTAAGCTAACTGAAGTGTTTTTTTATAAGTTGTCGCCCGTGAAACACTCAACGTCACCCCGTACTCCTATAAGGGAGTTAACGGGTGGCGTTTTTTCATGCCCGATTCTACAGATGTAGTATCAACAAGGCGTGCCCTAAATCATTACACCTATAAAGATCACGGGTTAAATTGCAATCAACTTCAGTGATGGAAAGTTAGCTTTACATGTATAATCCAATATATTATTCTTACGGAAAGTTAACTTTCCATAATTGCTTCAGGAGGTAAGATATTGAAAAACAGGCTTGAAGAGATTAGAAAAGAAAAGGGCATTAAACAAGAAGAACTAGCGGATAAATTGGAAGTATCCAGGCAAACGATTGGTTCACTTGAAAATGGCCGGTATAACCCATCCATCATTCTTGCATTTAAGATTGCGCGGTTTTTTGAAATGAGTATTGAAGATATTTTCATTTACGAGGAGGAGCTGGGTAATGAAAACGGCAAGTAAATGGGTGCTCTTAACAATTGCAGGTGCTATTATGGTTTATATGGGTGGATTTATTTTAACTGACGAGAAGCTAAAAGGAATTTCCGGTTTGCTCATTGGTGTGGGTTCAGTCCTTGCAGTGCTTGGAGTAGGAAATATGGTGTATTCGTTATGGCTTAATAAGCCCCAGAACAAAATAAAGAATGATGAGAAAGTTAGAATGAGTAAAATTGAGGCTAATGATGAACGGAAAATAAGAATAAGAGAAAAAGCGGGTTGGAAAACTAATATTGTTAACTTTTACATCCTAATGGCTCTAACTGTTGTATTTAGTTTAATGGGAGTAGATCAAACTGTAGTCACTGTGTTATGTGGTGTTTTTGTTTTTCAAATCTCCTTAGGAATCTTCCTGTTTAATTATTATGCTAAGAGAATGTAATTGGAATGACGTAACATCAATTAGAATATTCGAAAATATTTTGTTAGGAGAGAATGACATGGAAGTATTTGCAGAATATTTAGCGCAGATTGATAACCCGCAACATCGGGAAAGAATGGAAGAGGTTTTAGCTTGGGTAGCTGGAAAATTTACTGATTTAAAGCCAAAAGTTGCGTGGAATCAGCCTATGTTTACCGATCACGAGACTTTTATTATTGGTTTTAGTGTATCCAAACATCATTTGGCGGTTGCCCCTGAAATTGCAGGAATTAATCGTTTTTCTGATGAAATATTGCAGGCAGGTTATGATCACACCAAGCAGTTGTTACGCATCCGGTGGGAAAGTCCCGTTGATTTCTCATTACTTGAAAAAATGATCGAGTTTAATATTTTGGATAAGGCAGACTGTTCAACTTTTTGGCGGAAATAAAACGTATTATTTAGCGTTAAATTCTTTTTAAGCAAATTTATATGTGGAAGCACCGGAGGACAAGTCACTTTTAATATGTGATTTGTCTTTTTTATTTGAATTCTCAGCACGAAATATTCAATATTTTGGAAGGTGGATGGAATGTTGGAAGCGAATTTATACACGTTAGTTCAACCTGCTGAATGCTGAAAAATGGAAGTGAGACAAATGGCTGCTTCCATTCCGAGAGTCTTTTTTAATAAATATGATACAGTTGGACAAGAAGGGATATTGTTGATGGAAGATCTGACCCCGACACATAACAATTTAGCTGACTGGGAAGTACCTATTGAATCTGATAAATTATATTCAGATATCAAAATACAACATGCATCCATGGTGATCTAAATGTTGGCAATTTATTATATCCGATGTTCAGCAGTTCAAGGCCGTGCATCATTGATCCTGAAGCAGTGAAGGTTGGGCTTTGTACGGAGGATCTCGTTATGTTATTTATCCACGATTTGTTTCATGGCAGTGAGGAGACTACACGTATTTTTGATCTGTATTTTCATTCAATTAACAATAAAATCAAGAGCGCATACACGTACACACAATTTGTGGAGGATGTTAGATTATCGATTATGGAAGGAATCTTTTTTCCAATAAAGTTATTTGTTCATGAAGGAATTAAGGATGAGGAGCATATATGGAAATCGATAAATGCTTATAAGGATTTAGTTAGGTTTGATTGAAAGACCACTAACAAGTTGTAAGTCAACAAGCCATTATTTAGTTACATTGTATAAGCTGAAGTGGAATAATTGGGATATAACTGTATTAGGTATTGAGATAAGAAGTATTATATACAACAAAAAGTACGTACTTCAAAAAATTCGCTAAAATTCTCGTTTGTACATCCTGCAGCTGTTGTTAGAATGTCATGAACAGTGGCTTAAATGAACTCTACATTTCTACTTTTGTCGCCACTCGTTAACTGGCGTGTATTCCCAGGTTGATTCAGCTGATAACTTCATCACGCTCAATCGTAATCTCATATTAAATTATTGCTGGTGTTTTCTATCGTTGATAAAGTGATTCATGTATTTATAAGGAATTTAAGATTAGGAAGTATTCTAAATGTGTTTGTTTGAATTATTATGGGTACTAAACTATAATTTAGAGGTCTAGGAATCTTTCGACAATCGCGGACTCTTGATTAATAGGAGGTGTAATATGAAATTCTTTAGAGATTCTTCAAAGTGGCTAAGTATTATTGGCCTAATTCTAGTGTGGATTAGTGTGTCATATATTTTTGGATTTATTACTTATATATCGTTATTCGTTTTACTTTTACTTATCCAAGTAATTCTCATTTCTTCTTCTAATATTCAAATTAAAAAGAATCAGAGACGTGTAATCGTTATAGGTGGACTAGTAGTGTTAATTGGTATTGTAAGTTTTATCATCGCCTTTTTTATTGAAGTACCTATTTGGTATAAGATATTTCTATTAATTGCTCAAGGAGCGTTTGCTTATGCGGAAATTAAAATGTTAATTGAAGCAAGAACATCAAAAAATAGACTGACTAAATAATAGTAATCTGCAAATAAAAATGAGAGGCGATCCCCAATTTGGGTCGCCTCTCATTTTTATATATCAATGTACTTACGCTACTGCTGTATATTCTGTAGTTGTGTAATACGTCCAGTAGGACATGGTTGGATTTACAATAAGTTTTTGCCAAGTAGTAACTGTAACTTTAATTCTAGTGAAATTTTTATAGTCATTTAAGAGGGTATTAAGAATTTCTTTCAACTGATTAGCGGGTGTATAGCTATCAACCTGTTGAATAAGTTGACCAACTGTAATTAGTGTTGCTGCGGCAACAAGAGCACCTGCAATAAAGGGTGGAAGCTTAGCTTTTATAGCGTTAGTAGCTAGCCCGATTCCTACTGAAGTAACAGCGAGACCGAGACCGGTATAACTACTCCCAACGTGAGAGTTAATCATATCTACAAGCTGGGTCTTAGAAATATAATTGGTTTCCGTAGCACGAACTTCCGGACTTCCAACACCTGCCATTACTTGCTGATTTCTTGCTTCTGCCCGTTCTATATTTAGTAATTCTTCCAGCGATGATTCTTTGATAAATTGATTGTTTTCGTTCATTTTAACTCCTCCAAAAAGTTTATTGAAAGAATGGGGGATGTAAGTTCACAAGAAGAATCCCCTTCTTCTAGGAACAAACATTCTTTTCAAGGATTAATATATCATATAGCGTAACGTAACGCAATATATAATTAATAAAAATATCCAATTATGAAAAAACAGACTTTTCATTCATGAGGAAACTTCTCTTTACTAAGGTTTAAGAACATAAAAATAAAGTGTATTGTCACGATACGTTATATCTTTTTATAATATTTTTTTGTGTTACTATAAATATTATTAAATCCTATCTCTATAAATATTCCTGATTAGGAAGGCTTATCTCACTTATTATCAAAATTCCAAAAATCATTGTAATGATTTGATGAGTATTAATTAAATTTTAAAGGATATAACGAATGAAAAAGTGAAGAATATGGTAGGACGTAACAAATCGCTATATAATGATCAAAATAAATAAGGAGGTTAACCATGAAATATACCATAAATCTATTTGGTTATAACGTTGATTGTCAATTAACCGTGGGAAATGAAGGATTGCATATTAACATTCTTGAAGATGATCAGCGGGCTTTGAAGCAATATCTAATTCGAGTGTTGCCTAAGTATGGGAGAGAGGTTTCTAGCGCTTCTTCATTACAAACACTGCTGGAGCTTGCCTTAGATGCGGAAAAAACGCTAGAGGGCCGTATGGCCGAGCCTAAATTAAAGCTACCTTATGAGTTTCAACCCGAAATCAAGGAAAAACTAATCGAGGCTGCTTCCTTGCAAGAAATGTCTGCTACTCAACTATTGATCCGTATTATTGAAAAAAAATATCAAGAAATTATTGGATAGGAGAGATACAAAAATGGCCTATGGTAATAAGGTGAAATTTCATTATGATGTACCAGCTTACATTAAACAACAGTTGGCAGAAGCGGCTAAACAGATGGGAATGACAGCAACAGAACTACTATCAAGATCAATAGAAGAAGAGTATGAACGTATTAAGAAAGAAAAAAACTCATCGTCTACAAATTCGATAGTTGGGAAATAAACTGGCCAAAAGTCACTATCTGTTCTAAAGGCATACTTTGATAGGTGTAATCAATTCCGATTCTATCACAGAAAAAAAAGTGTCCTATTTTATAGGATTCTCTTAGACTACTCTCAATTAAATAAATGTAGATATTTGGAGTCGTATCTTCAATCTTACAAGAAAATTCAGATGTTGAGCTTGCATTCATAATTCTTATGATATGCTCGTGAACATGCGCAGGAATTAGTGGTTCAAGGAAAGTAAACGGGAACTGTTGACGTAAGTTCTCATAAATTAGCATAAGATACTAAACCCCTTTCTAGTTTATTATATGTAATCATAACCAGTTTGTTCATTATAACAAACATACGTTCGTATGTTAAGAGAGCAAATAGCTAATATTTTAGAAAATGAATCCCGACAACATATATCAAATACTTAGCAGATTCATTAATGCTGAAGGAAGTGGCCCTCGTTGTTTTTTCTTCAGATGTCTGGATACCCCGGATCAGGGAAGTCTTCATTAGCCAGAGTAATAGCGCAGCATACTTCTGCTGTTATTCTTGATCACGACATTGTAAAGTCTTCTCTTATGGAATCACTTGGAGTAAACATTGGGTTCAAGGAAGTTGGAAAAATTTCGTATGACATTGAATGGGCTTTGATAGATTTCCACTTATCTCAAGGTCATAATGTTATACTCGATAGCCCTTGTTTATACTCTGAAATGATAGAGAGAGGATTGAATCTGACCCGGAAATATAATGTGGAATATAAATATGTAGAATGTCTATTAAATGACTATGATGAGCTCAATAATAGACTGCGAAATAGAAAAAGAATGATTAGCCAGATTGAAAGAGTGCCTTCTGAAGAGACATTGCTAAAAACTATTGAAAATGCTAAAAAGCCATCTAATGTCAGAATACATATTGTTAATACAAAGGAACCGATTGAATCCTATATTAAAAGTGTCATTGAATACTTAAATACTTAGCCTAAATTTTGAGGAGGGGAACAGATGGATTTTGAGAAAGCAGCCCATTTCATTTGGACACATGGCAGATTATTAGAAAGAAGGGTTTTTGAATATATTTTCCACGGTGGATCAATGAGCAATGTTATGACTTCACTAACAGCCTACCAAAACGAAGATGGTGGGTTTGGAAATGCAATAGAGCCGGATTTACGGGCACCCGGTAGTCAGCCACTTTTCATGGAATTTGCACTACGTTTTTTATATGACTGTAACATAAAAGACGAAGAACTTTCTCAAAAAGCATGTGATTATATTTCAAAGCATGCTGATTTAAAAAAAGGGATTCCAACAATATTTTCTTCATCAGCAAACTATCCAAGAGCAAAACATTGGAATAACCCACTTTCTACAGAGCCATCATTTAGCAGACTTACTGGTCTTGTCGGGCTTCTTAAGTGGCAAGGGATAGAACATTCCTGGCTTGATAAAGCGACAGAAATTTGTTTGGAAGATATTCACGCACAAGCATATGACGATGCGCATACAATTTTGACTGCATTTTATTTATTGGAAAGCCTACCTCAATCGGATTATATCAAAGGATTATTTCAAAAATTATCTAAGGAGCTTATTACTGCCAACTTCTTTTGTATGGATGCCGCATCCCACAGTTATGGACTCTCTCCTCTAGAATTTTCGCCATCACCCACTTCTTACTGTAGCAGCATATTTTCTGATGAAACCATTCTTGATCACTTAAAAGTATTAGAACACCAACAGGAGGATGATGGAGGATGGCAGATAACATGGGAGCCTCCCGGTGAAACAGCGAGGTTGGAATGGAGAGCCTATAAGACGCTAAAGAGTTTGATGATACTAAATTCATACAATAAGATTAATCTATGAGACTATTAAGGAGATAATAAACACTCCAAGGAGAGGAACCTATGAACAAATTAAGGGCAATCATAGTTCCGTTATTCTTAATCTTTTTATTTGGATGTAGTAAGGAGCAAATTAGCGATAATTCAAAAAAAGAATATAGCAAAGCTGAACAATTTATTACCGATATGGGCTATCTGATCATTAGTAATGAAGGAATTGTTTCTGAATATTTATTAGATAAAAAACTGCTGACGGAAATGCCATACATGCAATACTGGAGTGTTCAAAGTGTTGATCCAGTCGATTATATAGGCAAGGAAATAACTACAAGTAAGTTCATCGTTAAAAATCACCCCTTAGATAATGAGAAGGATAATACAAAAAAACAAACCCTGATTTTTCTGCTAGAAGCAGACGATGAAGTGATAGGAGGCTATAGTTTTCCTGATTTCGATGAATTACATATGGGTTGGGTTTACACCATTGATGGAAAAACACTCGAAGAATTGACCGGAGAAGCTTTCCCGAAATGGTCAAAGGAGTGGAATTTAAGATATAAATAACGGTTGGGGAGTATTTATAAAGGAGCAGATATGAAAAAACTAATCCTAGTGCTTGTAGCTGTGGTTATTATTTCGAATGCGATATGGAGTTATTTATATTTCAATAAAGAGGTCGAAACAAATTTAAACACTGGTGTTCAAGTATATACGCTTAAGGGTACAGGGGATACATGGGATGTTTTAGATTACAAAATAATAATTTCATCTAGCAAAATTTTACGGGGACATGGGAAGTTAGTGTTCAAGGGAGACCCAAGCGCTTTAGTGAACAGTAGCTATTATAAGTATGAAGTCAATGAAAAAAACAATAATAATAAGGATGAAACAGTTCTTGTAAATGAAGCTAGGTCAACGGATGGACCCGTTTCAATATTAAGTAACACTGATATCGCGTCTATAACAGGTCCGTATTCGTATGACGAATTAAATAAAAATAGACAAAATTATGAAAATACCACTTTATCTATTACATGGAATGATAATGAAGGGGAGCTTCATTCCGAAACAATAAGTTTAGATATTGCGAGTGGAATTTCTCTTAAGGATGATCTTTAAGGGTGATAAATCCAAGAGACTAAGATTGAATCTCAACGGACTGAAGGAAGATCGTCTACGCCCCAAAAGCCTGCCGGTACTTCACAGGAGACATGCCTTCAAACCTTCTGAACACTTTAATGAAATAGCTGGACTGGGCAAAACCGGACTGAGTCGCAACCTGAGCAATGGAGAGTCCTGTGGACACCAGTAAAAGCTTGGCTTTAGCCAGCCGACAATCGGTTAAATAACGGTTAGGTGTTTTACCCATAACCACCCGGAACAGCCTTAGAAAATGATAGCTGCTGTACCCGGTCAATCTTGCCATCGATTCCAGAGACCAAGGGCTGGCACATTCGACATGGATGATATCTGCAGCACTGCGGATGGACTGCCTAACCTCGTGCGGTACTGAGCCGTGAAGCGGCTCGGAGTTCTGCAGCAATTTTACTAGAAGCTCATACAGCAAAGCAGATAATCTTGGCTCGCTACGGGTCACGTAGGAAGCGCTTAGTAGGTACATTTCCTCGAATAGCTCGTCCAGCTTAGCATCCAAATCAAAAGTGAACAGGTATGCACGAGACTGGTCCACTTCTTCTAATAAGGGAAGGACAATTTCAGTGTTAAAATGAACCCAGCGGACATCCCAAGGCTCGCCTGGGTCAGATCCGTATTGCTGATAAGCCCCTTTAGGGTACAGAAAACCTCGTCCTCTACTCATCGGAATACGTTCGCCCTCATGGAATACATAACCCTCCCCATCAAAGATCAAATGCAGGTTATAACTCCCCAGAAAACCTTCGCTTCTTCTCTCTGTATGTTGTGGAAAGTGAGTGTAATGTCCCAAAAATTCAGGATAACAGACATATTTCGAAAAAGCCGGTGTCGGCAAATACCATTGTTTCTTCATGTTTGGCAGCACCCGTTTCTGTAGCGCAACAGAGCGCAAGTTGGATTAAGGCAATGAACGCAAGATTGTTATATGATAGCAATATTTTGTTATATAAGACCTCTTATCATTGATACTACAATAGAATTATAAAATATTGAAAGCATATTTTTAATACTTTGGAGGTAATGATGAAGAAACCTGTCGCAACTGAAAAATTCGAGCTTGGCGTCTGTTATTATCCGGAGCACTGGCCAGAAAACATGTGGGAGGACGATTATCGCCGGATGCGTGAACTCGGCTTTACGATCATTCGGATGGGGGAGTTTGCTTGGTCTATTTTTGAACCAGCAGAAGGGCAGTTTCAATTCGGGCTCTTTGATCGGGCGATTGATCTAGCACATAAATATGGTCTTCAGGTTGTACTTGGTACTCCGACGGCGACGCCTCCAGCTTGGTTGACTGATAAGTATCCCGAAGTTTTAAATGTTACCTACGAAGGTGTTACACTTCAGCATGGCATGCGCCGTCATTATAATTACAGCAGTCCTAAATACCGGGAACTGTGTGCACGTATTGCAGAACAAATGGCTGAACATTACGGCAATCATCCGGGTGTAGTTGGCTGGCAAATTGATAATGAGCTCAACTGTGAGATCAGTGAATTTTATTCGGAGAGTGACCATAAGGCTTTCCGGGAATGGCTACAGCAGAAATATGTTACACTTGAGCATTTGAACGAGGCTTGGGGAACTGTTTTTTGGAATCAAAGCTATAGTGACTGGTCTCAGGTCTATCTTCCACGTCCGACTCCAGTACCGAAGCAACCCAATCCTCATCAGGCATTGGATGAAAAACGGTTTATTTCGGACAATACAATTTCTTTTGCCAAAAACCAAGCGGATATCATCCGTAAACTTGCCCCTAAGCAGTGGGTAACCACGAACGGTCTGTTCGGGCATCTCGATAGCCATGAAATGACGGATGAACTGTTGGATTTCTTCAGCTATGATTCCTATCCTCAGTTCTCTACTATTTTTTATGACCCGAATGAGCGGAATCCGCTGAATGATAGAGGCTGGGGACTGTCGTTATCTGTTGTTCGTTCGATATCCCCGAATTTCTGCATTATGGAGCAGCAGTCGGGCCCGGGTGGCTGGGTGAACCGGATGGATATGCCTTCTCCAAAGCCCGGGCAGATGCGGTTATGGACTTATCAGTCGATCGCTCATGGAGCAGATATGGTGTTATATTTCCGCTGGCGGACAGCTACGATGGGCAATGAAATTTATTGGCATGGAATCAATGACTATCATAATCAGCCTAACCGGAGAGTGCGGGAAGCGGGGCAGATCGGTCAGGAGCTGGCAGCAGCAGGTCATGCGTTTGTCGGTACTCGTAATCAGGCTAACATTGCTATTGTTCGTGATTATGACAATGAGTGGGATGGAGAATACGATGTTTGGCATGGCCCGTTTATGTGGAAGAGCAATAAGGAGTGGTACAAGGCGCTTCAGCGGAAGCATATCCCGAATGACGTACTCTATTTACGCAAAAAAACAACGCTGGAGGAGCTTGCAAGGTACGACGTGCTTATCTATCCTCACCCAGCGATTATGACAGATGAGACAGCAGCACTGCTGGATGAATATGTTCAGCAAGGCGGCAAACTGATCTTCGGCTGTAGAACCGGCTATAAGGATGAGCGCGGACAATGTTATATGCGTCCTTTCCCAGGTGCTGCTAAGGATCTATGCGGGATCACAGTTGAAGAATTCACAATGGTTAAGGGCAGTCGTCAGCCAACAACAATTAGCTGGTCGGGCGTGACCGAAGTCGTTACAGGAGCAGATGACTTTAATGATATTCTCAAAATAGAGGAAGCTTCGGTTGAAGTGATGGCGGTTTACGCCTCTGATTATTATGCGGGAAAACCGGCGGTAACTAGAAATCGTCGCGGCAAGGGTGAGGTTTGGTATTACGGAGCCGTATTTAATGAACAGGCAGCGGCTGAGATCATAAATTTAATTGATCTACAATCGCCAGCAGATTGGCTGGAGCTCCCAGAAGAGGTAGAGCTGCAAGTCCGTACCGGAGCTTCTTCCAGTTATGCTTTTTTGCTTAATTATAGTGAGACTCCTGTCACGATCCATCTTCATGAGACCAAAACAGATTTACTGAGCGGCACAACATTGTCGGGCGAGGTGCTTCTGGAAGGATTTGGGGTATTGGTGTTAAACTAACGTATACATTGATCTCACATTTGAGTAGATTTGGATAATTCTCTCTTTTCGGTTATACTTTGAAGTAGCAATTATATAGTCACGGGAGCTTGGTGGAACCAGGCTGAGAGGATAGTTATAACTATCGACCGTCAAACCTGATCTGGATAATGCCAGCGGAGGAAATGGAGCTCTATTTCTATTTGTCTACTCTAAGGCCGCATCTTATACAGATGTGGCCTTTTCTATGTGTGGGGAGTAGACCGTCTCCGCTTGATCAAATCACCTTATAGGAGGAATTGAGATGACAAGCGAATTGAACAACGATCCAATCAATCTATCAGCTTTTCCAGCAAGTCAAAAAGTGTATGTAAAGGGTTCACGGCCTGATATTCAGGTGCCTATGCGGGAGATCTCACTTAGTCCAACTGCGGGCATAGACGGCGAAGAGGAGAATGCTCCAATTCATGTCTATGACACAAGCGGGGCTTATACGGATGCTAATATTCATACTGATATTCGTCAGGGGTTAGAGCCCAATCGTCTAAGCTGGATTGAGGAACGAGGGGATGCGGAAGCGTACGAAGGAAGAACCGTGAAGCCTGAAGATAACGGGAATGCAACGGGAAAAGCTGTGGCGGAAGTGTTTCCAGCGCTCCATAGAAAACCTTTGCGAGCGAAAAAGGGGCGTAATGTCTCTCAAATGCATTATGCACGCAAAGGGATTATTACTTCGGAAATGGAATACGTTGCGATTCGTGAGAATGTGACACCGGAATTTGTAAGAGATGAAGTAGCCCGCGGCCGCGCCATCATTCCAGCGAATATCAATCATCCAGAGAGTGAACCAATGATTATTGGACGCAATTTTTTAGTGAAGATCAATGCCAATATAGGAAATTCCGCAGTATCCTCATCCATAGAAGAAGAGGTAGAGAAGATGAGATGGGCCACCCGCTGGGGTGCAGATAATATAATGGATCTCTCCACAGGTAAAAACATCCATACGACACGCGAGTGGATCATCCGTAATTTTCCTGTTCCTATTGGAACGGTGCCTATCTATCAAGCGTTGGAAAAAGTGAATGGGAAAGCGGAAGATTTAACATGGGAAGTGTACCGTGATACGCTCATTGAGCAAGCGGAGCAAGGGGTTGATTATTTTACCATTCATGCGGGGGTTCTGCTTCGTTATATCCCGTTGACGGTACAACGTATGACAGGCATTGTTTCAAGAGGTGGCTCCATCATGGCGGCATGGTGTCTTGCGCATCATCAAGAGAACTTTTTATATACACATTTTGAAGAGATATGTGAAATCATGAAGCTGTACGATGTTTCTTTTTCCCTAGGCGATGGATTACGTCCGGGTTCGATTGCTGATGCGAATGATGAAGCACAATTTGCCGAGTTAGAGACGTTAGGTGAATTAACAGCTATAGCTTGGAGTCATGATGTACAGGTGATGGTAGAGGGTCCAGGACATGTGCCGATGCACTTGATTAAAGAGAATATGGATAAGCAACTTGAAACTTGTAACGAAGCCCCTTTTTATACATTAGGTCCACTGACTACAGATATTGCGCCTGGTTATGATCATATTACCTCTGCTATAGGTGCAGCGATGATTGGTTGGTTCGGTACAGCTATGTTATGTTACGTAACTCCGAAGGAACATCTTGGCCTGCCTAATAAGGAAGATGTACGTATAGGGGTCATTACTTATAAAATAGCGGCTCATGCCGCAGATTTGGCGAAAGGGCATAAAGGAGCACAAGACCGGGATAATGCTCTTTCGAAAGCCCGTTTTGAATTTCGTTGGCGTGATCAATTTCATTTATCGTTAGATCCTGAGCGAGCGCTCGAATATCATGATGAGACATTGCCTGCGGAAGGCGCTAAAACAGCTCATTTCTGTTCCATGTGCGGGCCGAAATTTTGCAGTATGAAGATCTCTCATAATATCCGGAATACGACGAGAATTGAATCAGGAATGCAAGAGAAGGCGCAAGAGTTTCTCCAAGGCGGGAGCCTCATTTATAGATAACTTTTTCTGCTAAAAAGAAATATCTAAAAGAAGTCGTCATTGGCGGCTTCTTCTTTTATACTTTGAATAGATAGGAGTTGATGAAATGGAAGCGATTCGTTCAGAGGAAGCCATTTTAGAGGATTTAAGTAATAGTTTCTATCATTTTTTTGGATTGAAAGTCCTTCATGCTACCCCAATAAAACGTGGCTGGTTAAATCTTAAATGGAAAATCATAACGGATTCAGGACCATTTCTACTTAAACAATACAACAAAAAAAGATATAAATTGTATAACCCAGAAGAGCTGAACTTTGCTTTTTCTCAACAGAAAAGATTGTATCTACAGGGGCTCCCATGTCCCGGATTGTTGGCTTATAACCATAAAGTTTTATTGGAATCAGATATGGGAGAGACGTTTATGGTTATGGAATATTGTGAAGGGCGTGTCATAGAGCCGGGCAAAATTAACATCCTTCAAATGTTTGATTTGGGTCGTGCCACAGGTAAAATGCATCGTTTATTAAATGATGGGACCCTTAGTTTGAAAAGAACCCCACAATTTATTCCCCAAAGCCCTGAGGAACGTTTAGAACATTGGAATGTACTCCTACAACAATCAAAGGAAATGGGCAAAACTTCACTCATCACTGACCTAGAGATACAACTGAGAGCGACTGAAGAAATAGATCCGGAAATATTCGAAGGACTTGTAGCTGGATGGGCACATCGTGATTTATGGGTTGATAATCTTTTATTTCAAGATAGCCAATTGTCTGCAATTCTAGATTTTGATCGGTTCAAATATGATTATCCGCAGCTTGATGTAGCGCGAGCAGTGATGTCATGTGCTTTAGATGAAGATTTAGATGGAGCACTAGCTTCAGCATTTATTGACGGATATCGTGAGGAACGAACGGTGGAGCAGGGGTATTTAACAAAATCATTGCAGTTGTTGTGGTATATGGAAAGCCCGTGGTGGATTAATGCCGCGATGGACAAACATAGTGTACCTCCAAAACGTTTTGCAAAAGAAATGAATTGGCTGGCTAAGAACCTGAACAATTTACCTGCTATCTTAGGGAACTTATAGTGAAAACGATTGAATTATAGCCTAAAAGATGCATTGACCAGCAAAAGTTTGGCGCCTATAATCTTAACAAGGAAAATTCATCAGATATTGAACCATTTGTAAACGCATACAATGAGTTTTTTCCTTATTAATCATTGAAGGAGGAGATTAAAACTATTAAGTATTTCTTTTTTTCTCATTTTTGCAAACGTTTGCACATCACGATGGGCTTAAAATCGTAAGCTGCACTTAAAATTATGAGGAGGTTATTTACTTGGTATCCAAACAATCCAGGCGTTATATTTCGTGGTTAATTATTTTTTCACTCATTTTTAGTTTATTTGGTTTATCGGGTGGAGCATCGGCCAGCAATACGGATCATACAGTCACCTATACCAATCCTACAGCGGCAGCTGTGACCTTACATTGGACTACGAATAACTGGGCTAATACTACGGACACGGTGATGACCAAAAATGGAACCACGTTCATCGCCAACCTCAACGTTCAGGAAGGTGCCACCCTAATTTATTGTTATCACATCACGGCTCCAACGGATAGTTGGGACAATAACGGCGGGAAGAACTGGACGGTTGTTATTCCGGTCGCCGGAAAATACGAAGCAGAGAGTGCATCCCTATCTGGTGGTGCAAAAGTAAATACGAATCACACCGGATATTCGGGCACTGGTTTTGTTGATGGATATACAACTACAGGAGCAGCCACCACTTTTAACGTCCAGGCTTCCGCAGCAGGGTCCTATAATGCCACGCTTCACTATGCTAATGCATCCGGCAGTGCTAAAAAAGTGTCCATTTATGTCAATGGAATAAAGGTTACACAGACAACATTAGCCAACCTGACCAACTGGGATACATGGGCAGACCAAACAGAAACACTCTCTTTACAGGCAGGAAATAACACGCTTGCTTATAAATATGACTCGGATGATAGCGGGAATATTAATATCGACTATGTGACCCTTTCGGCCGGAGCTACACCAACACCAACGATAACTCCTACCCCAACAGTGACACCAACACCTACGGTAACTCCTACCCCAACAGTGACGCCAACACCTACGGTAACTCCTACACCAACAGTGACGCCAACACCTACCATAACACCCACACCAACGCCAACAGTGACGCCAACACCTACACCTACTTCAGCGGGGCTAACCGTTCACTTTAAGAAACCAGCAAGCTGGAATGCAGCGATCCGCATCCATTACTGGAATCTGAATCCGGCAACCGTTCCGACTAGTGGAGCATGGCCGGGAATACTGATGAAATCGGACGGGAACGATTGGTATAGCTATACTGTTCCAAATGCTACAGGGGCAAGCCTGATCTTTAATGACGGCAATGGCAAACAGACGGCTGACTTATCTCGCAGCGTAAAAGAGGGCTGGTATAACTCAGATAACGTATGGTATGACGCCAATCCAGACGTTCCTAAGGTTCCGGTGATATCCGTCTCTCCTGTGCCCAAAACCTATGATTCTGCCCAAACGGTGACCCTATCCAGTACAAATAGCGGCGATAAAATTTATTATACGACCGACGGATCAACACCTACGACAACCTCAACGTTGTATACGACTCCAATCCAAGTACCTTCTTCTTTGACTATCAAAGCATTCGGCGTTAACTCTATAGGGCAAGCGGGTAATGTCGGCTCTTTTGCTTATGTGATTGATCTGAATGCCGATTTGCAAGCTCCGATTATCACTGCGAATCTGCCTGTTGGGAATTCGAGCTCAGCGGTTTCCGTATCTTTTAATATAAAAGACAACAAGGCGGCAACGACCACAGCATATTACACAGATAATGGTACGGAACCAACAACGAGTTCAAAAGTCTATATTTCAGGCAATGCACTGACATCTCTTACCGGACCGTCTATCTTGATTAACAAGACGACAACCTTAAAATTCCTTGTGATCGATGGTGCCGGAAATGAAACTAAACAGAGTTTTGTTTATAACATTGGTAATAAGGGCGATTTTCGTGAAGATACGATTTATTTTGTAATCACTTCCCGGTTTTATGACGGTGATCCGAGTAACAACGAACATGCATGGGAGGATGCCAAGGCAGGAAATCCGGACTCTGATCCAGCTTGGCGAGGGGATTTCAAAGGACTGATTCAAAAGCTCGATTACATTAAAGCCTTAGGATTCAGTGCCATCTGGATTACACCTGTGGTGCAGAATGCCAGCGGATATGATTATCATGGGTACCATGCAATAAATTTTGCAAAAGTAGATCCAAGATATGAATCCGCAGGGGCATCCTATCAGGATTTGATCAATGCAGCACACGCTAGAGGGATAAAGGTTATTCAAGATATTGTCGTCAATCATACCGGTAATTTTGGAGAAGAAAATCTGTTCCCGATGTTCAAAAAAGATCCAACGGCGGCGGACACCGTGAGTAACATGCTCAAAATTACGGATAAGCTGCCAGCTAACTATGATTCCATGACCCCGGATCAGCAATATCAGGCAAGACTTGCCTTAATGAAGACTGCGGAGACTAACAATAACATTTACCATACGGAAAAAAGTCTTTCTTGGGAGTCTTACACCGTCCAGACAGGACAGATTGCGGGAGACTGTGTGGACTTAAACACAGAGAATCCTCTAGTGAATCAGTATCTAATCGACAGCTATAATCAATATATTGATATGGGTGTGGATGCTTTCCGGGTCGATACTGTAAAGCATGTAAGCCGGTATATTTTTAACAAATATTTTGTGCCGGCATGGAAAACAAGAGGGGGCTCAGACTTCTTTGTCTTTGGGGAAGTGGCTACTCGGTACAGAGATGTGTGGAACAGTGGAATTCCGGCGATATCAACACCATTTTATACTTGGAAAAGCTCAAAACCCTATCCAGGTGACGGTCAAAATGACTACGCTTCCAACAAGCTATCGGTGGAACAAGAGTGGGCAGATAACTCTACTACAGCAGGACAACCTACCTCGAACAATGCATTTTTAACAGGAAATACTTATCATGCGCCTGACTATTCGATGAAATCGGGTATGGATGTTATTGATTTTCCAATGCACTGGGCCTTCAAGACTGCTCAGGAAGCATTTAGTATGAGAAGCGGTGATCAATTCTATAATGATGCTACCTGGAATGTAACTTATATTGACTCTCATGACTATGCACCTGACCAGGCACCAGAAAATCAAAGATTTGCAGGCACACAGGACACTTGGGCTGAGAATCTCGCGCTGATGTTCACCTTCCGAGGAATACCTGCGATCTATTATGGTTCTGAAATTGAGTTCAAAAAAGGATCAGTCATCGATGTAGGTCCAAATGCGCCGTTAAGTACAACAGGCCGTGCTTACTTTGGCGATCATATTGAGGGTAGTGTTACTGTTCAAGATTACGGTAAATATATCAATGCTACTGGCACACTTGCAGACTCATTAAATTATCCTCTGGCGAAACATATCAGACAACTTAATTTAATTAGAAGAGCTGTTCCTGCTTTGCAAAAAGGCCAATATTCTACAGAAAATGTATCAGGTGATTTGGCATTTAAAAGAAGATACACAGATAGTAGCAAAGGAATCGATAGCTTTGCTTTGGTTACGATCTCAGGAAATGCAACATTCACCGGAATTCCTAACGGAACATATGTGGATGCGGTCACTGGTGATACCAAAACCGTTACCAACGGTGTGATCACAATCAACTGCTCCGGGAAAGGAAATGCGCGAGTGTATGTATTGAACGGTAGTGGTGGAATCGGAGAGTCAGGAACCTATCTGAAGTAGAACCTTGTATATTAGTTATCAAGAATAACCTCAGTTCGGGATGAACCCGTACTGAGGTTGATTTTATATAGTACAGATTGAAACGTCAGTATTTTTACCCGTGTTTAATGCAAAGTTCTTGCCATTTCATAAGCCAACTATATTGTTCATCGCAGAATTCTTTGGATATACTTTGCAATCCTTGACACTGCACTATTCTTGAGATGATTTGAAAATGTCTGATCGCAATAAAATCGAAAAGAGCCTTAAACTCATTACTACTTATTGTACGTGTTGTACTATAACCCGAATAAAAACGTTCGTACAAACGCATGGTTTGATCATACATCGATTCATTTGAGTGATTAAAATCGGTAGCATCACACATGTATGCAACATCCATACTCGGATAATCACCCGAAGCATCATCGAAGTCCAAAAGAATATATTCACCGCACTCATTTCTGAGCATATTTCCTGTGTGAAGGTCACCGTGACAAAAGCTTTTGGGAAGCCTTGTGATACGTTCCCATAATTCATTGCCGTAATGATTTAGTTCAAGGATTTTTCCTGGGTCAAATTGGAGATCTTGCATATTGGAGATATAACCATCGATGTAATCGAATTTTGTTCTACGGATAAGCTTCTCGGGGTATCGCTCCATTAAGTTATGGAGTTTCCCGATCTGTGTCCCGATGCTCTTCGCCTCGATTTTACCATCGGGTGTTGCTCCCTCGACATAATCGTATAGTATTCCAACGCAGCTGCCAGCCTGACTACTGAGTATAATGTGGCTATCATTCTGTACAGTTCTAATCACAGAAACTGCTGGATATGAGTTAGCTTTTAAATAATCGAGGATGCGAACCGTCTGCAGAGCATCATCCGTTTTAAAGCTACGAAATATTTTGAACATATACTTTTTCTCTTGGTTCTGCAAAAAATACACCCTACCGATCATCTCACGATGAAGGTTGATATTCTCTATATTTATTTGATAGGAGTGTTTAATTTCATTGATAAGGCTATCATATTCCATATACAAAGATCTCCTTCTGATATATATCGAGCTATAAAAAAGTATATTCTCTTTGTACTTTATAACTAATATATAAAGCTTACACATACCATATGTCACAAGAAAATATTTAAGACAACCAAATAATGCTTGTAAATCATGATTGGAGATATTTATGCATACTATAGACGTCGATTTAGTAGCAAGATTAATAAATGAACAATTTCCTGAATGGTCCGATTTAGAGATCAGGCCTGTAAAATTCAGTGGGCATGATAATCGGACTTTTCATTTAGGTGAACAGATGAGTGTGCGATTACCAAGTGCAGCCGCTTATGTTCCTCAAGTGGAGAAAGAACAAAAATGGTTACCTTTTTTAAAGAAAGGACTTACGTTACCTATTTCAACACCATTAGCGAAAGGGACACCTACCAAAGAATATCCCTGGCCTTGGTCTATTAATAATTGGCTAGAGGGAGAGACTTTATCCCATGAGAACATTAATGATCTCAATCAATTTGCGAGAGACTTGGGAAGCTTTTTAATTGAATTACAGTCTATTGATGCTAGTGGGGGACCTTTAGCCGGAGAGCATAATTTTTATAGAGGTGGGTCCTTAGCTGTATATGATGAGGAATCTAGAAATGCGATTGAGCATAATAAAGATATTTTTAATGAAGGTCTATTGAAAAAGATCTGGAAACTGGCATTAGACTCTGAATGGGAGTCAGAACCAGTTTGGGTTCATGGTGATGTCGCACCTGGAAATATATTAGTCAAAGACGGACAGCTTTGTGCAGTCATTGATTTTGGCATATTAGGGGTGGGTGATCCTGCTTGTGATGCTGCAATGGCGTGGACTTTTTTTGATGAGGCTAGTAGAAGAATCTTTAAAAAGGTATTAAACATGGATGCACAAACGTGGAATAGAGCAAGAGGGTGGGCTTTATGGAAAGCACTGATCACCTATAATGGAAATCGATATTCTAATCCAACAGTAGCGGAAGAATCCTTGAATATTATCAATCTAATAGTAGAAGACATCGAATTGTAGAAATTGAACTACATAAAACATGTAAACTAAACCATAATAGTCAATAAGCACGAATGAGCATCAGTCAGATGATAAAGTGTTGTATTTAAATCCGAAAGAAAGGAATTTGTATGAACATTTAGCGACTGACAACGATTATCATATTAGAATTATTATAAATAACTTGACAGGCCTTAATTTGGTTAATTATAATAATTATAAATAGTATCCACTCTATTCATAAATTAAACCCAAAGGAGATTAAACAATATGTCATTAATCGGAACAGAAGTACTACCATTCAAAGCAAGCGCATTTCAAGATGGGAAATTTATCGATGTTACAGAAGAAAACTTCAAAGGTAAATGGAGTGTAGTTTGCTTTTACCCAGCTGACTTCACATTCGTATGCCCAACTGAACTAGAAGATTTGCAGAACCAATATGAAACCCTCAAACAACTAGGTGTTGAAGTATATTCCGTTTCTACTGACACACACTTTACACATAAAGCATGGCATGAAAGCTCCGCAGCAATTGGCAAGGTGAAGTACATTATGATCGGCGATCCTTCCCATGTGGTTTCCCGCAACTTTGATGTATTGATCGAAGCTGACGGTCTTGCAGATCGTGGTACATTCATCATTGATCCAGACGGTGTTATTCAAACTGTTGAGATTAATGCTGGTGGTATCGGTCGCGATGCTAGCGCTCTTGTTAACAAAATTAAAGCAGCGCAATATGTACGCAATCATCCAGGTGAAGTTTGCCCAGCGAAATGGTCGGAAGGTGCAGAAACTCTTAAACCAAGTCTCGATCTTGTAGGTAAGATTTAAGGAGCGAAAGCTAAATGAAACTAGATCAAGAAATAAAAGCTCAACTAGCGCAATACCTTGAACTCTTGGAAGGCGATGTAGTACTGAAACTCAGTGCAGGCGCTGACGAGGCATCACAAGAGATGACCGAACTAGTTGATGAAATTGCCAAAATGTCACCTAGGATTACGGTGGAAAGAACCGAACTGTCTAGAACCCCAAGCTTTAGTGTAAATCGTGTGGGTGAAGATACGGGCGTAACCTTTGCCGGAACTCCGCTTGGACACGAATTTACTTCATTAGTATTGGCTCTGTTGCAGGTTAGCGGAAGAGCTCCTAAGGTTGAGCAAAGTGTAATTGATCAGATCAAAGGCATTAGTGGTGAATATAAGTTTGAAACTTATGTTAGCCTGAGCTGTCATAATTGCCCTGATGTTGTACAAGCACTGAATCTTATGAGTATCTTTAATCCGGGCATTACCCATACGATGATTGACGGTGGAGTATTCAAAGAAGAGGTAGAAAGCAAAGAAATTATGTCTGTTCCAAGCGTCTACCTTAATGGTGAATTTTTCGAAAGTGGTCGTATGACGGTTGAAGAAATTTTAGCTAAAATGGGCAGCAGTGTGGATGCATCTGAGTTTGACAATAAAGCTCCATATGATGTGCTTGTTGTCGGCAGCGGCCCAGCTGGTGCAAGTGCAGCCATTTATGCGGCACGTAAAGGTATTCGTACAGGTATTGTTGCTGAACGCTTTGGCGGACAGGTTAACGACACGCTTGGTATCGAGAACTTTATTAGTGTGAAGTACACTGAAGGTCCTCAACTCGTAGCTAAACTTGAAGAGCAAGTAAAAGAGTATGGCATTGATGTGATGAAATTGCAGCGTGTCAGACGTCTAGACAAAAATGACTTAATTGAAGTTGAACTCGAGAACGGTGCTGTTCTAAAGAGTAAGACGGTCATTCTGTCTACAGGTGCTCGTTGGCGGAATATGGGCGTGCCTGGTGAAGCTGAATTCAAGAACAAAGGTGTAGCCTACTGCCCACACTGTGATGGTCCTTTGTTTGCAGGCAAAGATGTTGCAGTTGTTGGCGGCGGTAACTCAGGTATTGAGGCAGCTATTGACCTTGCAGGTATAGTGAAGCATGTAACGGTTCTGGAATTTGCTCCAGAGCTCAAAGCTGATGCTGTACTGCAAGATCGTCTCTATAGCCTTCCTAACGTTACTGTTCTTAAAAACGTGCAAACTAAAGAGATTACCGGAACTGATAAGGTAAATGGTATTTCTTATGTTGATCGTGCGACAGAAGAGACTCACCATGTTGAATTGCAGGGTGTATTTGTACAGATTGGTCTGGTTCCAAATACAGAATGGCTAGGTGACACAGTTGAACGTACTCGCGTAGGTGAGATTGTTGTAGATAGCCATGGTGCTACTAGCTTACCAGGAGTATTCGCTGCTGGTGACTGCACTAATAGTGCTTATAAACAAATCATTATCTCGATGGGATCCGGTGCAACTGCAGCGCTAGGAGCATTTGATTATCTGATCCGTAACTAATCGATATTATTAGTAACAGCAAGAGAACGAAAGCCCTCACTTTTCACAAAGTGGGGGCTTTTTTTATGTTATTCGTCTTTTGTGAGAGAGAAATGGGTGTTTGTAAACTTTTTTGGAGGATTTTATGAAGATTTTCGCGAATACATATCTAAAATATGAATTAAGCAAAATTAAGGATTTAGATTAAATGCATGTCTGCAAGGCATAATCTGGTTAGACTTGGTGCGCTATAAATAACGTTTTGCTGGAATGGAGACTATATTTCTGTGATTAACAACATTGAATCTTTAGACAAATTTATCTCACTTATACCAATTATAAAATTATCTATCCCCTCTGATTTATCAATAGCGATATGTGATTTGGAACGGTTCGTTGCTTATTTTCCTGGCGACACTATAAATTTAAACATTAACGAAGGACAACCTTTACACAAAGAAGAACCACTTTACTTAGCGATACAAGAGAATCGTACCTTGAAGTCCGATGTTCCAGCCCACTTTTATGGATTTGAGTTTACAGGTACAGCAACACCTCTTCACGATCAAACGGGACAAGTCATTGGCGGGATTGCAGTTCAGATTCGAAGACAAAGTGAATTAAAAGCCATTGTAGAACAAATCTCGGAATCATTATCCCAAGCCAATGAGCAAATTAATAATATTTCCTATGGCGTAAGTTCACTTTCGGATCACTCTCAGGAACTACTCATTCAATCTCAGCAGGCTGGAAAAGATGTGGAGAATACAACAGAAGTCCTATCCATTATAAACAGGGTTGCTGATCAAACGAATTTACTTGGGCTGAATGCTGCAATAGAAGCAGCGCATGCAGGTGAGAAAGGTAGAAGTTTTGAAGTCGTAGCCAAGGAAATCCGGAAATTTTCAAGGGAAGCCGTCGCCTCGACGCAAAACATAAATAAAACCATGTTACAGATTAAGGGAATTACGAATCAAATGGCTAATTCGATAGAGAAGATAGCAGCTATCGGGCAAGAACAGGCGGCATCTGTTCAGCATACTTCTACATTTATTGAGGAAATAAAGATAATGTCCCAAAAACTTAATGAGTTTGCTAATAAATTATAAAAAGAGATTCAGTAGCAGTATTTTTGTCGCAATAAAAGAAAATTTTAAACGTATATTTAAAATCATGAATGGTATAGTAAGATAGTAATGAGTAATCAACATAGGAGGAATAAATTATGTCAACGCCGCACAATGCAGCACAAAATGGTGAAATCGCCAAAACAGTATTAATGCCAGGAGATCCTTTGAGAGCGAAGTATATTGCAGAAACCTATTTGGAGAACCCAACCCAATTTAATACGGTACGTAATATGTTTGGATATACAGGAACTTATAAAGGCAAAGAGGTTTCGGTAATGGGTTCGGGAATGGGAATGCCAAGTATCGGTATTTATTCTTATGAACTATACAAAAACTATGGTGTGGAAAACATCATTCGTATCGGTAGTGCTGGAGCATATACTGATAAATTGAATTTATTTGACGTGGTGTTGGCGGATAGCGCGTGGAGTGAATCTACATATGCCTATGTGCAAAGCGGTGTAGAAGGAGATATCCAGCTGCCAAGTAAAGAATTGAACGAAGTCATTGAAGCAGCGGCTACACGTATTAACAAGCCAGTTCTGACGGCGAGAATTCATTCCAGCGATGTATTCTATCATGAAGACAATGTGCCTGGAGTTAATGAATTTTACAATGAACATGGCTGTGTTTGTGTAGAAATGGAGAGTTATGCGTTGTTCCATAATGCGAAAGTGTTAGGTAAACAAGCTGCATGTATTCTTACCATTTCCGATTCGTTAGTTACTCATGCTGTAACCACGGCAGAAGAAAGACAAAATTCTTTCAACGGCATGATGGAAGTAGCTTTAGAAGCAGCGATTTCTATTTAATAAAAAAGATTAAGCAGCTTAAAAAGTTCTACGAGAAAAAGCTTGAAAGCCTATTAAATTCAGGATTAAGTCCTGATATTTGATAGGTTTTTTTCTCATTTGTAAGGTTGTGGAAATGGATAGGTGAAGCGTGTAAATTATTGTTGTTTTTAATCAAAATTTAATGTTAAATTCGTAATAATTCTCTCGGATTATACCGATATAAAAATCAAACCAAATGGCTACAAATCTTAGACAAGACATCTAATCTCCATATGGTGGAAGTAATTATATTTTGGTGTAATGCCAAAGGGGGAAAATTGTGATTAAGCGGAGTGGCAATCTTTTATTAGCAATAAGTTTAGTATTCTCTATCGTCAGTTCTCTGTTTATGCCTGCAGTAATTTATGCAGCACCCAGCAATAGCAATATCATAGATCAAAGCTCCACATCAGCTGGAAATTTGAGCAGTGTTGCTTTTGGTAACAATGTTTTTGTAGCGGTGGGCCAAGGAGGGATATCTACATCATCAAATGGCGTAGATTGGTCTATCTCAAAAAAGGCGGGGAACCCCAAACTAACTTCTATTGTGTTCGCTAATGGGCTGTTCTTAGCTATTGATGGTAGCGAAAAGGCAGTTTACAATTCACTCGATGGTGAAAATTGGACAAAAAAAACGTTAGCTATCACACCGGAAAGGTTGAAAGCGGTCAATGAAAAGTTCTTTGTATGGCAGTCAGTATATAAACCTGGCACCAATCCACCTTCTTATGATGTAACTCTACTACAATCCTCGGATGGCATTAACTGGACAGACACAGGAATCACTTCTACCAATGCAATATTCGGAATGCAAAGCTTAACGGATATTGCTTATGGCAACAACAAATATGTGGTCTCTGCTAACAATGCTGTCTATTATACCTCAACGAATCTGATCAATTGGACAACGGTCACCTTAACCGATCTTGTGATCAACCACTATAACTCTAGTTGGCCTTATGTTACGAATGTAATCTATTTAAATAATCGTTTCTTTAGTTATATCGTGACTCCGTATGCTAAAAAAGTATTCACCTCTACAGACGGTGCTAATTGGACCGTTGATGCCTCATGGGATAACAAGCAATTTTATGGGGGAGGTTCTTTAAATGGGAGCTATTTGTTGTTTGGGCAGGGTGTAATTTATAAATCTTCTGCGGCTCCGCTGGACAGCACCCAGTGGACATCTTCGGATTCCCATACAACAATGATGGTGAACAATATGGTTTACGGAAATGGCAAATATGTTGCCTCAGGGGGCAGCGGCTTACTGGTTTCTTCTGACCTATCGGCGTGGAGTAATGTCAGCGGTAATCTGAAAAGTATTGCTAAGGATGGTAATGGCAATTATGTTGCCGTCTCATCCGGGGAATATGGCTCTATTTACAAATCTAATAGCTCCGCAGTATGGAACGATGTCACACCCTCCAAGCTGCCGGGAATGAATGCGGTCACTTATGGAGCAGGGAAGTTTATTGCGGTTACAGATAAAGAAAACTACAATCTTAACGCCAAAGTGGTGACCTCGACCAACGGTGATACTTGGACTATGACAGATACCGGAGTGCAGGACAATCTGACTGGCGTTGCTTTTGGCACAAATCAGTACGTTGCTGTTTCCGATTATGGCGGAATTTATTCTTCAGTTAACGGAACCTCATGGACAGAGAAATTTAAAAATGGGGATTTTGCATTTAATACAGTAGTTTACTTGAATAATCAATTTGTAGCTCTTGGGATGAAATACAATAGTACTACTTATGAGCAAGAGAGCGTTGTTATCGCAAAATCATCAGATGGAATACAGTGGAATGTGCCCTTAGAGATTGGGTTCCCCAATACTTCTTTAAAGGGAATTGCCTATGATGGTAGAGCTTATATTCTGGTTGGAGAAGATACACTTAGCCAGCAGGCAGTAATTCTAACCACAGAAGATTTGGTAACTTTTACGAAGGTTACAATATCAGCTAGCGCACTAAATAATATCAGCTTTGGTAATGGAAGTTTTCTGGCTGTTGGATTGAAGGGGGAGTTATTCTCTTCGGCAGACGGATCCACGTGGACTCAGGAAACATCAGAGCTTACCTCTAATCTTAATGGCATTATTTACGATGGTACTAATTTTAAGGTCGTGGGGGATTATTTCACTAAAATGACCCTGAACCTAGGACCTACTCTTGCATATAGCATCACCGCCTCAGCGGCGACGTTGACACCTGTCGTAGGTGTAGATAATGGGATTACGCTGACCGTGAAAAATTCGCTGGGCAATACGGATACAACGTTCACCGGAACAAAAGAAGTGACGGTAACGGGTTATGGTGTTGCGCCGGACGGAACGTACGGAAGCTTAGGAAGCACTGCTTTGGCAGCTTCACCGAACAAGATCAACGTTAATTTCGTTGCGGGTGTAGCACAGGTGAACCTTAAGCTGAATAAAGCGGGAGCACAGGCTGTTGTGTTTAGCCAAGCAGGCGTAACTTCGCCAGCGGCAACAGCGCTGAACATTGCACCTGTCGCAGGTAGCACAGCGACAATGAAGCTGACTACGGGCGTAAGTGCCCCGCAGGTCAATGGCGGCAGCTTCGCGCAGCAGCCAGTGATAACGCTGCTGGATCAGTTTGGGAATGTAAACCTTGGCGACAACAGTACGGTTGTTACTGTGTCGAAGAAGGACACAGGAAGCTGGACGTTGACGGGGAATACGACGTTGACGGCAGTAGCGGGTGTCATTTCCTTTACGGATCTGGGAGCTACGAATGCAGCTGGAATCACCGGAGCGCAACTGGCATTTGATGCGACAGGTCTTCCACAGAACACTAGCGCTACCGTGAATCTTCCACAACCACAGGGAGCGCAAAGCATCACCGCCTCAGCGGCGACGTTAACACCTGTCGTAGGTGTAGATAATGGCATTACGCTGACCGTGAAAAATTCGCTGGGCGATACGGATGCAACGTTCACCGGAACGAAAGAAGTGACGGTAGCGGGTTATGATGTTGCGCCGGACGGAACGTACGGAAGCTTAGGAATCACCGCTTTGGTAGCTTCACCGAGCAAGATCAACGTTGATTTCGTTGAGGGTGTAGCACAGGTGGATCTGAAGCTGAACAAAGCTGGCGCGCAAGCGGTTGTGTTCAGCCAAGCAGGCGTAGCCACGCCAGCAGCAACGGCGCTGAACATTGCACCTGTCGCAGGTAGCACAGCGACAATGAAGCTGACTACGGGCGTAAGTGCCCCGCAGGTCAATGGCGGCAGCTTCGCGCAGCAGCCAGTGATAACGCTGCTGGATCAGTTTGGGAATGTAAACCTTGGCGACAACAGTACGGTTGTTACTGTGTCGAAGAAGGACACAGGAAGCTGGACGTTGACGGGGAATACGACGTTGACGGCATTAGCGGGCTTCATTTCCTTTACGGATCTGGGAGCTACGAATGCAGCTGGAATCACCGGAGCGCAACTGGCATTTGATGCGACAGGACTTCCACAGGTCACTAGTGTAGCGTTGAATCTTCCACAGCCACAGGGAGCACAAAGCATCACCGCCTCAGCAGCGACCTTGACGCCTGTCGTAGGTGTAGATAATGGCATTACGCTGACTGTGAAAAATTCGCTGGGTAATACAGATACAACGTTCACGGGAACGAAAGAAGTGACGGTAACGGGTTATGGTGTTGCGCCGGACGGTACGTACGGAAGCTTAGGAATCACCGCTTTGGCGGCTTCACCAAGCAAGATCAACGTTGATTTCGTTGCGGGTGTAGCTCAGGTGGATCTGAAGCTGAACAAAGCTGGCGCGCAATCGGTTGTGTTCAGCCAAGCAGGCGTAGCCACGCCAGCAGCAACAGCGCTGAACATTACACCTGTCGCAGGTAGCACAGCGACAATGAAGCTGACCACAGGCGTAAGTGCCCCGCAAGCTAATGGCGGCAGCTTCGCGCAGCAGCCAGTGATAACGCTGCTGGATCAGTTTGGGAATGTAAACCTTGGCGACAACAGTACGGTTGTTACTGTGTCGAAGAAGGACACTGGAAGCTGGACGTTGACGGGGAATACGATGTTGATGGCAGTAGCGGGTGTCATTTCCTTTACGGATCTGGGAGCTACGAATGCAGATGGAATCACCGGAGCGCAACTGGTATTTGATGCGACAGGTCTTCCACAGATCACTAGCGCTACCGTGAATCTTCCACAGCCACAGGGAGCGCAAAGCATCACCGCCTCAGCGGCGACTTTAACACCTGTCGTAGGTGTAGATAATGGGATTACGCTGACCGTGAAGAATTCACTGGGCGATACGGATACAACGTTCACAGGAACAAAAGAAGTGACGGTAACGGGTTATGATGTTGCGCCGGACGGAACGTACGGAAGCTTAGGAATCACCGCTTTGGCAGCTTCACCGAGCAAGATCAACGTTGATTTCGTTGAGGGTGTAGCACAGGTGAACCTGAAGCTGAACAAAGCTGGCGCGCAAGTGGTTGTGTTCAGCCAAGCAGGCATAGCCACGCCAGCGGCAACGGCGCTGAACATTGCACCTGTCGCAGGTAGCACAGCGACAATGAAGCTGACTACGGGCGTAAGTGCGCCGCAGGCTAACGGCGGCAGCTTCGCGCAGCAACCAGTAATTACTTTGCTGGATCAGTTTGGGAATGTAAACCTTGGCGACAACAGTACGGTTGTTACTGTGTCGAAGAAGGATGCAGGAAGCTGGACGTTGACGGGGAATGTGACGTTGACGGCAGTAGCGGGTGTCATTTCCTTTACGGATCTGGGAGCTACGAATGCCACTGGAATCACCGGAGCGCAACTGGCATTTGATGCGACAGGTCTTACAGAGATCACTAGTGCAGTTATTGACCTTACCTGGCCTGAACTTGCTGCGCCAAGTATTGAGTCTGTAACAGCAGGGAACGGACATATTCGAATTACTTGGAGTCCCGTATATGGTACCGATAGTTACGCTGTATATCAGTCTACAGCTTCAGGTGTTTATGGAGCTGAGGTAGCTACTATAAGTGGCTCTGAGAACAGTTACGATGCTGTAGGATTAATTAATGGAACTGCTTATTATTTTATTGTTAAAGCTGTTAATCCTGATGGTATCAGTGCGGCTTCCAATGAAGTAACTAGAACGCCTCAGGTTCCAGCGCCGGGCGCGCCAATACTTCATTCACCTGTGGCAAGTAATGGCCTCATCGGCTTAACATGGGATCCGGTGAAGGGTGCGATTGGATACACTATATATCAAGGTATCACTTCTGGAATCTATGAGACCCAAGTGGCTACAGTAAGCGAATCTGTCTACAACTATGATGTGACAGGGTTAACTAATGGCCAATCTTATTATTTCGTAGTTAAGGCATCTAATCCGGGCGGGGAGAGTGCAGCTTCTAACGAAGTCAGCACGAAACCAAGAACATCACCATCTGCACCTACGGACTTAATAGCGGTAGCGGGAGATGGCGAGGTGACTGTGACATTTGCAGTTCCTGATTCGAACGGGGGAACTCCAATTACGAATTATGAGGTAACTGCTTCTCCGGGAAATATCGTAACGGTTGGGGCAACAAGTCCAATAAAGGTAACTAGTCTAGCGAATGGAACCACTTATTCGTTTACAGTTAAAGCGATTAATAGCGCTGGTAGTAGTGTAGCTTCTGAAGTTTCGAACTCCGTGACACCGAAGTCATCAACGGAGGTTGAGGTTACACCTACACCGCCAACACCAACGCCAACGCCAACAGAATCACCGACATCAACACCGACATCAACACCGACTGCACCACCTTCAACAACTGCACCAACTGCAACAGCAGGATCCACTGCTACAGCTACAGCTACACCATCTAGCAGCATGGTTGAGGTATTGGTGAACGGTAAGGTTGAAAATGCCGGAACAGCAACGATATCTGAGTATAACGGGCAGACGGTTACCACGATTGTTGTAGATCAGGCAAAAATAGAGCAACGTATCGAAAAGGAAGACCAGAATGCAATTATAACTATCCCTGTGACTGCGACTTCAGATGTGATTATTGGCGAGCTTAATGGCCAAATCATCAAAGATATGGAGCAGAAGCAGGCGCTGCTAATCATTCGTACTCCAAAAGGTACTTATACAATATCAGCAGCACAGATTGATATCAGTGCAATTTCAAAACAGTTTGGCACAGACATTGCTCTACAAGATGTGAAGGTGCAAATTTCAATTTCTGTTCCGACTGCGGATGCACTGAAAAGAATAGAAATGTTGGCAGCCAATGAAAAGCTAACGTTGGTAGCTCAGCCATTAGATTTCACGGTGAAGGTTACTTACGCTGGGAAAACTGTTGAACTCACTAAGTTTAATACCTATGTGGAAAGAACTATTCCTCTAGCGGATGGTGTAGACCTTAAGAAGATCACGACTGGGCTAGTGCTTGAAGCGGGGGGGACATTCCGCCATGTACCCACACAGATTGTTGCCATTGATGGCAAACACTTTGCGAAAATACACAGTTTAACGAACAGTACGTATTTTGTAGTTCAAGATCCACAGAACTTCAAGGATGTCGCCACCCACTGGGCTAAGGACATTGTCAATGAGATGGCTTCCCGTAAGGTTATTAATGGAGTCGGCGACGATTTGTTTAACCCTAATCTGGAGATTACACGTGCAGAATTTGCGGCGATTATCGTACGTGGATTGGGATTGAAGTTGGAAAGCGGGACAACATCCTTTGCGGATGTAAAGGTCTCAGATTGGTATAATGATGCGGTGCAGACAGCTTACTCCTATAAGCTAATCAACGGTTTTGAAGATGGAGCGTTCCATCCAACAGACAAGATTACTCGGGAACAGGCGATGAGTATTATTGCTAAAGCTATGGTGATTACCGATTTGAAGACAAATCTTCCGGCCAAAGAAGCAAGCGAGCTGCTGAGCATTTACACGGATGCGAATGAAGCATCAGACTGGGCGAAGAGTGGCATCGCAGACAGCCTGCAAGCAGGAATCATCACGGGCAGAAGCGGAAATGTACTTGCCCCACAAGCCTTCATTACGAGAGCAGAAGTTGCGGCTATCATCCAAAGATTGCTGCAACAATCAGATTTGATCTAATACACGGTTCTGATTCGAGAGGATCCTTCATGCAGGAAGAGCTGCGGAGGGTCCTCTTTATTTTATTAGGTCAGAGACAATCATTTGTTGCTTTTTTATTGACAAGAAGAAAAATCCAGTCAATAATAACATATGAACACATGCTCATATGTTATTATTAACTGGAGCTTTTGAATGTAACTGCGCAGGGCTACGAATACTATCTAGCTGAAGGTAATAGGAGGTTAAGCATGATGAACAAGAAGAACAAACGCAATCATCAGGTCGAAAATGTACACGGGCAACGGTCCAATCACGATCACAGTAACCACGACCACGCTCATGAAGGACACAGTCACTCCCATGGCTCTCACGGGCATCAACATTTTGATCCTAGTGGAAATAAAAAAGGGCTTTTGATTGCGTTGATCATTACGGTTGGAATTATGTTTTTGGAGTTTTTTGGTGGGTTGATTACTAACAGCTTAGCCCTGTTATCGGACAGTGGGCATATGCTAAACGATGCAAGCTCTCTAGCATTAAGCCTAGTAGCGGTCTGGTTTGCAACTAAACCTGCTTCTCCGAACAAAACGTATGGTTTTCATCGATTTGAAATTTTGGCGGCACTCTTAAACGGAGTTACTTTATTTGTAGTTGCTGGATTTATTATTGTAGAAGCTTATGGGCGGTTTTTTGAGCCGCCGACAGTTGCCAGCGGATCTATGATGCTGATCGCAAGTATTGGTCTTTTAGCCAATGTGGCTAGTGCATGGTCGCTTATGAGAAAAGGGGATGTAAAAAATAACATTAATCTCCGTAGTGCTTATCTCCATGTGCTTGGTGATGCTTTAGGTTCAGTAGGGGCAATTATTGCCGGTTTAATCATGATGATTTTTGGCTGGTATGTTGCTGATCCAATCATAAGCGTACTGGTTGCTCTATTGATTCTTAGAGGGGCATGGGGAATTATCAAACATACCGTTCACGTCCTTATGGAAGGCACCCCGATTACAATTAATCCAGCTGAAGTAAAGGAAATCCTCGAAAGCATTGAGGGGGTTAGAAATGTTCATGACCTGCATATCTGGACCATTACTTCGGGTTTAGATTCACTCAGCTGTCATATCTTAATTGAAGAGGAAGCAGATGGGCAACACATTTTGCAGCAAGCTATTCGGTTAATTGCCGATCATTTCAAAATTCAACATACAACCATTCAGGTTGAAACTTTCGCTATAGTTCATGAAGAATTGAAAATCTAATCAATGATTTATTTTTTGAATAGAATAGGGGGGCTATAGTATAATAAAAATACGAGGAAAGGGGTGACCGGTGCATGGATAATCTGACTCACGAGCATGAATCATGCAGTACGGATGAGCGGAAAAGTCATCACTCAGATAAAACTAAAAAGAATTTGATTAGCCGGCTCAATAGAATTGAAGGTCAGGTTAGAGGGCTAAAAGGGTTAATTGAAAAAGACACCTATTGTGATGATGTGCTGCATCAAATCTCCTCGGTCCAATCTGCATTGAACGGCGTGGGCAAGCTTTTGCTGGAGCATCATATGAAAAGTTGTGTAGTGGAACGTATCCAGGAAGGTGAGAACGAGGTACTGGATGAACTATTAGTTACCATCAATAAATTAATTAGATAATTGATCAATCGGAAGGATTCCCCGGAATCCTTTTTTATTTGCTCAAATTGGGTATATATAGAGTAGGGGACTATCCTAATTTATGATTTGAGAGGAGAATGTGTTATGGCACATCAAAACTACAAAGAGTGTATCGAAGAGTGTTTAAAATGTATGATAGCTTGCAATCACTGTTACTCTGCTTGTTTGGATGAGGATCATGTGGGGATGATGAAGGAGTGCATTCGCCTGGATCGTGAATGTGCAGATATATGCGAGTTTGCAGCTCATGCCATGTCGATGAACAGTAAATATGCAAAAGAGATTTGTTTAGCTTGTGCAGAAGCTTGTGAAGCCTGCGGCAACGAATGCCAAAAGCATGATCATGAACATTGCCAGCAATGTGCAGAAGCTTGTTTTGCTTGTGCAAAAGTTTGCCGTGAAATGGCGGCGTAATTTAAAGCTTGAAACTGAAGGGGCTGCTGCGGCAGCCCTTTATTCATGAATAGGAAGCCAAATCTAAGGGCAACTAGTGAGGTTTTGTAAAATTATTAAGTAATATAGGTAAATATAGTGTTAAAATTTATTGAAATAATACCTTTATAATCAAGAGATATAGATGCCATAGGGGATGGCTGAGAAAAATAAACAGTTATGAGAGGGATGTTAACGACGGTATGATCAATCTTAGTCCAGAACGACTCCAGCAAGTTAGCTACATAGGGATTAATGAGGCTGATTTAGAATTATTAAAAAGCAAGGAGAAAGAATTCAACTTAATCGTTAGCTCATTGGTTGAGGAGCTGTATAAACAGATGACGATGGAGCCAGAGCTGCTCCTCATCATTGAGCAGCACAGTACACTGGATCGATTGAAAGAAACACAGCAGTGGTATTTTTTATCCATGGCCGCTGGTGTGATCGATGAAGCATTTATTGAAAGACGTTTGCTTATCGGGAAAATCCATTCTCGTATTGGATTAACAACGAATTGGTATTTGGGGACGTACATATTATATCTGGATTTGGCTACTGCTTATTTTGAACGGATATTACCAAACGAATGGAAGCCTGTTATTCATGCCTTAACCAAGATGTTTAATCTCGATTCACAGCTCGTTCTTGAAGCCTATGAAGTGGATGAAAAAGCAAAAATAGAAAACTTGCTGGAGAAGCAAAATCACCTGCTTACAGGAGTGAGTTCAGCCGTTCAGGAGCTGGTATCTTTGATGGTTCAATTAAAGGATAGCAGTGAATCGATAGAAAGTTTAGCTAGTAAAAATGCTGATTATCAAGAGAAAACGCATCAAACGGTATTATATTTGGACAAAGAGGTGGAGTCTATTCATCAAGTGGGTACGATGATTAGAGAAGTGGCTGATCATACGCATCTTTTAGGCCTAAATGCAGCTATTGAAGCAGCCAGAGCTGGGGAGTTTGGAAGAGGTTTTGAAGTTGTGGCTAATGAAGTTCGTAAGCTAGCCCGTCGCTCAAAGGATTCACTGGTAACCATTGACCAGAAACTCGACAATATCAATGCCACCCTTTCCAAGGTGAAAAAAGAATCGGAACACAACTCCATGTATTCCAAGGATCAGGTCAAAAGCTCTCAAGAGCTGGCTTCCTTCGTGAACTTAATTGAAAAAGTGACTGCTGAGTTAGAGAGCTTGAAATGAAACTGCTACGGATTGAAACACTCCTTCAGAAAATTCTGAGGAGTGTTTTTTTGTTTGAAGAAGTTATTAGCGGTATAGCTTAAACATCAGTTTTGGAGACACCGTTTAAGCTGGGCACATAATCAGCAGCCTTATCGATGTTCACCATCTGAGCGGCTTCATTGAAATTGTTGTTATTCTCCGCATTGTTTTTCTTACTTGGTTGATGTTTTCCTGGAGCTTCTTTGGGATTGGCACTATTTTTGGGCATGACATTCACCTCCATATTCTTCACCTAGTATGAGAAGGTAGTTTGAATTTTATGCCAGCAGTTGACAAGTGTATCATTAAAAGATATAGTTCATTTAATGATATATCTTTTAATGATACATATGAGGAGGTGATTAAGTGTCAAGAACGGACTCATTGGAAATGGGAGAGCTCACAGACACTGCATTTTATATTCTCTTGTCTTTAGTCGAAGCCAAACACGGATATCTGATTATGAAATCAATCGAAACGATGACGAACAATCAATTTTCAATTGGGCCTGCTTCCATGTATACAACCATTAAGAAGCTGTTAGCGGCTGAATTTATTGAGCTGTATAAAGAAGAAGAGGACGACAAACGAAAAACGTATATTGCAACGGAAAAAGGAATTGGATTGCTAAGAAAAGAAGTAGAGCGCCGAAAAGAAATGATTAGACATGCAGAACAAATTCTCAAATAAAAGGTGGGGAATAGGCATGAAGAATACAAAATATGTGACCAGCGGGGGCTTAGCTTTTACTGAAAAAGGAGATATGCAGAAATTGAGTAAGTATGCCAAAAGGGGCTGGCTCCTGGAGAGCTTTGCACCTTTTGGTTATAAGTTAAGAAAGGGAGATCCCCAGAATCTTGAGTACAGTGTAGATTATCACACGAATGTCGATGAGGAGTATTATTTGATTTTTGAAGATGCCGGATGGACATATGTCTGTTCTGCCGGAAATGGGTTTCATATCTTTCGGGCAGCTGCAGGCACGGCGCCTATCTACTCGGACACAGGGACCCTCATTGACAAATATGAACGTGAAAAGAAAACGATGAGCAAAGTAGCCTTGCCATTGCTTATAGCTTTGATTGCTTTTATCTTCCTAGCGATCTTGGGCGTTAATGGATGGTTACCTGAGATCGTGAGGAATATCAGCCTGGTGTTAGTAGTGGTCACACTTTGTATGTTGGTCTTTCCGGGTCTTCCATACATTGCGTATCGATTCAAATTGAATAAATTACGAGAATAGCGAATGGATTTTTATCTAAAGGATGTTTGCACAGCCATGAATGAAGTTGGTTGTGGAACCATCCTTTTTTTAGTTGAGGAGTGAGAACAAATCTAAGTCTCAGATATATAGTACTAATGATCTATTAATGGAATTGCTTATATATTAATTCCATATTCTGTATTACAATGATAGCGAATACGAATTAGCTTGCTGTTTTCTTTCAAATTTATTACCACAATTGAAGAGGAGGCAATGAATGATGAAGAAGGATGCAAAGCTTAGGTTGAGTTGGAAAAGCCTTATTGTCGTATGCTTGGTAATTAGTATTCTTCCTGCCGGTTCCGCGTTTGCAGCAGTGAACAAACCTTTTCCGCAACATTCCACCTACACGAGTGGATCTATCAAGCCAAACAATGTAACCCAGACCAGTATGGATAATTCAGTGAAGACCAAATGGGATGCGTGGAAAACGGCCTATCTCAAACCAGCTGGCACTGGCAAATATTACGTTAAGTATAATTCAGATGGAGAAACGGTATCTGAAGCACATGGTTACGGGATGTTGTTCACAGTTTTGATGGCTGGTTATGACAGCAATGCTCAGACTTATTTTGACGGCTTATATAATTATTACAAGGCTCACCCAAGTGCAATTAACCCTTATTTGATGTCCTGGAAGCAAAACAGCAGCTTTCAAAATATTGAAGGCGAGGACTCTGCTACAGATGGAGATATGGATATAGCGTTCTCATTGCTGCTTGCGGACAAGCAGTGGGGAAGTAGTGGTACGATCAATTATTTACAAGCTGCAAAAGATATCATTAATGCGATTATGGACAATGAGATTAACCAGACACAGTGGACGATCCGTCTAGGTGACTGGGCGAATAGCGGCTCGTATAATACGGCAACTAGACCTTCTGATTTCATGCTAAATCATTTAAAAGCATTCCAACAGGCTACAGGAGATACCCGCTGGACGAATGTTATCGATAAAACGTACACGATTATAAATAGCCTTTATACGGGTTATAGCTCTAGCACTGGGCTGTTGCCTGATTTCGTAGTTTACTCTGGGGGTGTGTATAAACCTGCTGCGGCGAATTTCCTTGAGGATGCCAATGACGGGAATTACAATTACAATTCTTGTCGTACCCCATGGCGGATCGCAACAGATTATTTGATTACTGGAGACAGCAGGGCGCTTACGCAGCTCAATAAGATGAATAGCTGGATTAAGACTAAAGTAAGCAGTACACCTGGTAGTATAAAAGATGGGTATAAGCTAAACGGAACCGTATTTGGAAGTTACAATAGCGGTGCCTTCTATGCTCCATTTGGAGTCAGTGCGATGACCTCATCAACTTACCAAAGCTGGTTGAATTCTCTCTGGAGCCACACAGCAAGCAGTGCTGCAGAAGATTACTATGAAGACAGCATCAAGCTGTTTTCGATGATCGTTATGTCTGGTAACTGGTGGACCTATTAAGATAACGTATAGTTAGAAAAAGGCTGTCCCCAAAACGTTCATGCCCAAAACCATAAAAGTCAAACAGAACAGCGATTCTCCTAATATTGGAGAATCGCTGTTTTGCATTTTTGGTCAACTACTGTTTGTTTCAGTAGATTAGGGGCAAAAGTAAAGCCACCTGATCTCTAATGTTACGGTGGAGCATCCTTTATTTGATAACCAATTGAATCAAGGGGCGTACCTATTGATGCTCCAAAGGATGCAATAAGTGAAGCACTTATACAGCAATTGGGGAATTTCTCCCTAAAATTCAGAGATTTCTGTTCATCAGACTTATAATTAGGGAAAACTTCCCTGAATTTTGGCCGATTCAGTAACTAATAAAGAAATCCCCCTGATTATTAGGGAGGAATTCCCTGATTCCGTCCTTTTAGAGCCAAAATCGGCTATTTTCAGGGAGTATTTCCCTAATTAGTTTACACTTACGCTGCACATCGCACATCGCACATCGCACATCGCTCACCATTTCACTATTTTTAGGACAACCTTACTGAAGACTTTGCGGCATACAGATATGCAGTACCGCAAAAGAATTGTGGTTTTAACGAACGTTGTTTTCGGTGAAACGTCCTGCCTGGTTATATACAATTGGATTAAATAGGAAGATATAGTTCCTTATATCTAAAAAGGTTAGGTGATAATATTGCTCTCAGACAAGAAACAATCTCTTCTATTTATTATTATCGTATGGGCAATGGCGTTAGGGATGTTGCTGCTTCCGGAATCGGCACAAGGTCTGTATGGATTTACTCCTTTTTTCACAGTATGTATCATGATGTTTCTGATTGTGAGAGATGGATACAGTGCTGAGGGATGGAGAAGGTTGGGCTTCAAATTTAGGGGAGGCAAAGAATACATATTGGCTTTAGTTATTCCCTTAGGTTCACTGGGAGCGGGATATGCTGTCTATTGGATGGGATGGAACTCAAGCTTAATTTCTCCAGATTCATGGATCAAGACTGCTATATATTTGCTCGTTTACATTGTTCTTGGTTCATTATCTGCTTTGGGGGAAGAGATCGGTTGGAGGGGTTGGCTGCTCCCGCGTTTTCAATGGATGGGAAGAGTAAGTTCTAGTGTAACAATGGGCTTAATCTGGGCTATATGGCATTATCCGGCGATTCTTGGGCCGCGTGCTTATCATTCCTCTGGAAGCCGCTGGCTCGTGGTGGTGCTCTTTACCTTATCTGTTATGTTTGCGGGCATCATTATAAATGAACTGCGTCTGACCTCCGGTAGTATTTGGCCGGCAGTGCTTTTACACGGAACTAATAATGCTGTAGATAGTGTTTTGCACAATATTACTGTCAGTTCTTCACCTATGTTGGAGTATGTAGCCGGGGAGAGTGGTTGGTTTCCAGTGATTTTATATGGCTGCGCAGCGATATGGATTCTGAATCGAAACCACAGAGTGAACCAGCAAAAAGCCAGGATAGAGCTATAATTCAATGCGGATATTTAGAGGAGAAGGAATATCATGCATAAAAGTATATAATTCCCTTTGTGATTCATATAAAATGGTAGGGGAATACCAAATAAGAATAGAGATATGTATAATTTTGTTCGTTCGGGGGATTTGAAATGACAGTAAAACTCCGCCAGTTATTCATATCAGGGTTACTTTGCCTTTTTGTTTTTCTTATTATTCATTTTGTGTGGGTCATTCACTCTAACATCTTGCTTGGCGTTGGTCTGGAGCAGAATGAAGAAGGGCAATATTATATTGCTGAGGCAGACGTTTCAAGCGAAGGGTATAAACAGAATCTAAGGGAAGGGGATATCTTATTACGGGTTAATGGGAAACCGATTGATAAAGTGGATGAAGCTGTGAGATATGGAAGCTTAACTCAGGTTCAATCCGTTGACCTTCTTCGTAACTCCAAAGGGGGGGCTCCACTTGCTTTGCATTATGATATTGAGAATAAGTCCTCCATCTATCATACGTTTACCCAGCTTGTAGTCCCTGGAGCGACATTTGTTTTTTTGGCAGTGTTAAGCCTTCTATTATACCGCAGGAAAAGCGGGGATCGCTCAGCAGAGCTGCTGATTTTATTCTTTTTATTAGTCGGAATAACTTACTTTGCGGGATATGCCTCAAGTAGATCTGATCTTATAGGTAGAATCGCGATGGGTAGCGTGTTGGCTTTAATTCCACTGGTTTTTATTCACTTTCTCCAAGTATATCTGAAACGATTTGATGTATTAGTTCTATCTACTACTGTAATCAAAATATACTATGGCCTGGTCATTTTACTAAGCCTATTTTCCACCTCCAGTCTAATGGTTTACTCCTGGGATAGATCCTTGTATTCCTTTGTAAGGTTAATTATTATTGGGTTCTTTGTTTTTGGGATTTTTTACAGCATATTTAAGCTGCTATATTTATACATTACTTATCGAAGCACAGCGCTTAAATCGATGTTTAAAATTATGCTTACCGGACAAATCCTTGCGTTTACACCGTTTGTTCTCTTCTCAGCTGCACCCATTGCTGTTGGGGTCAACCTGATTCCTTACGAAATTACTACGATCTTTTTGTTTTTGATGCCAGTTACTTATTTTTATCTGCTGACGGCTAGGCAACTATTTGATATTGATTTCGCTTTTAATCGGTTTAAATATTATTTATTAATTGCTTTTTTTCCGGCGCTAATGATTGTAGCCGTACTTGCGATCATTCAGAGCAGGCAAGAGTATGATTGGATCAAATGGATTCAGATGTTTTTGGTTGTATATTTATCTATTACAATCTTTTTATTCTTTAAGGAGAAAATAGATTATTATTTCCGGCCTAAACTGTTCCGTGAGCTTTATCATTATCAAGGTAGTCTGGAGCGATTCTCGAAGCAAATCTCCAAGGTTATGATGCGGTCTGATTTGGAGGCTGCAATTTACAAGGAAATCAATGAGATTTTACCGGTTAGTCGGTCTGCTTTTTTTGAGAGAGATGAGGATATGAGTAACCTCGAACAAATAGTCGACAATTCGGGCCAAGAGATCAACATAGAATTTGTATCGAAATCTCCAGTTTTTAAGGTAGGAGAAGTAGTTCAACTCAAACAGGGGATCTTACTCGTAATCGGACGTCACCAAAAAAAATTTCATCTCCTCTGGATTGATCATAAGAAGAACCATACAAAGCTTAATTCGGATGAGCTTAACTGGTTAAATACCCTCGCAAATTATGCGAGTATTGTCTATGAGAATTTATATCTTATTGAAGGCTTGATTGAAGACCTTGAAGCAGAGATGAAAAAAGAGCTACATGCAGCACCATGGGTTCTACGCCTGATCTTTAACTTATCAGAGAAAGAACGCAGAAAGCTGGCGGCGGATTTACATGATTCTGCTCTTCAGGATCAGCTTATTTGGCTTCGCAGGCTGGAAACACTGATCTCGGATCATGATATTGAGGCGGATATTTTGCCAGAGCTGCTTCAGATTAAAGAGGGACTTCTGGATGTGATATATCAGATTAGGGAGACCTGCAATGAACTGCGTCCACCGCTGCTAAGAGAGACCGGAATTGTGAAGGCACTGGAACTATTGTTTGAGTATGCCCAGCTGCAGTCCAACTACATTATCACTTTTACATCCAGTCCGATTGGTGAGCTAAGTGATGACCTGGTGATTGCGTTGTATCGAATAGTACAGGAGCTCCTGCGGAATGCCGGGAAACATGCCAAGGCGAATCAGATTGAAATTGAGCTGGACCAGCAAGAGCATCTCTATTTTCGATATAAGGATGATGGGATTGGCATGAATATAGTTGATATCAGGGAATCTTTTCAGCATATGGGCCTGTCTGGAATCAAAGAACGTGTTGCTAGCTTAGAGGGGGAGTGCACTTTTACCTCGGAGAAAGGGAAGGGACTGGAGGTTATTATTTATTTACCGACAATGGCTTTTGTAGAAGAAAAGCACAGAGGAGGCGATGACGATGATACGTATCTTGTTGGTTGATGATCATCCTTCAGTCGGAGAAGGAACCAAAACTATGATTGAGCAGGACGCGGATATGGAGGTTACTTTTGTTTTGTCAGCGATGGAAGCTTTGGATAGGCTGGAGCAACAAGAATTTGATGTGATCTTATGCGACCTCAACATGCCTACGATCAGCGGACTTGAATTCGCCAAAAGAGCCGTTCAACGTGATCCTGAATCTAAAGTGGTGATTTATACCGGATATGAGATCAGTGCTCATTATAATCTTTTGATGGAGTCAGGGGTCACAGGATTTATCTCTAAAACAGCTTCCCGGGAACAGTTGTTAAATACCATTCGTTGTGCACTAAGGAATGAGGCGGTCATTCCGGTGTCTTTACTTAAACAGCTACGAAGAAATGATATCAAGATTTCTAATCACCGGGATAATCGGCTGCTTGAAGAAGTGTCCATTAATCAAAGAGAACAGGAAATACTCCAAGAAGTAGCTAGTGGAAAAAGCAATAAAGACATAGCCAGCAAGCTTTTAATGTCACAAAGGACTGTAGAGTATAACCTGACGAGAATCTTTGAGAAGCTTAGTGTACATTCCAGATCCGAAGCTATAGTGGAAGGGAAGCGACTAGGTCTTGTTAGGATGGAGACTTTCTAAGTTGAAGCCCATACAACCCAATACATAGTTTTGTTAGTTTTATTCATGGTGTTAAGCACCTCACTTTTGCATCTTGATCGTCATTACCTGTAATTCATAATTCTGAACCATTCAGGTATTTAGAGTATTATTCTGAAGAAATCAAGGAGGAACATCCATATGATTGACATGAACCAAATATTTTTGATTACAGATATCCCAGGTTACTCCCCGCAAATCAGCCGACTTTTATCCATGATGAACTATGCAAGATATACAACATTAGAAGCCGTTAAGGGTCTAACTGTGGAACAACTGGATTATTTATTGGATGCTCAGAGTAACTCTATTGGAGCGTTATTATTGCACTACGCTGCTGTAGAATATGCATATCAAGTGGCAACGTTTGAGCAAAGAGATTTGTCTGAAGAAGAGCTAACGAGATGGGGGCCAGCATTAAATTTAGGAGGCGAAGGACGAGCCAATATTAAGGGGAATGACCTGAGCTATTATTTAGATCGCCTAAATGAAGTTAGACAAAAGACTTATGAATTATTCGCAACCGTCGATGATAATTGGTTATATACTGAAGAGGAATTCTGGCATAACAAACCTGCGAACTACTATTTTATGTGGTTTCACGTTTTTGAGGATGAAATCAATCATAGAGGCCAGATTAGGCTGATCCGAAAAAGAGCACTAGCTTAAGAAAGGAGGCGCGCGCGAATGGAGTACATAGAGAAAAATATAAAGCCTTTATTTAAGAAATATCCGCTGCTCTCGAAATTTATATTAACAGTGGTGATTATAGACATCGTTTATTACGCCGGAAAACAAGTTGGAGGATTAGCTTATCACCTCATGCACTAATTTCTTTTGAAAATAAGTCGAATAGAAAAGGTGAGTTCCACTCATTTTGAGTGTGAATTCGCCTTTTTATATTGCTTAACCTAAATATTTGCTGTAGCTCTGACTCTTCCATGTGGCTAGCCAGTTCATTATCAGTTCACACAAATTTGTTAGGATATGAAACATCAAAAGAGATATAGAGCATGACCAGGAGAGGAAGAGAAACAAATGAAAATATTAGAAGTTAAACATGTAAAGAAATCATATACTTTGTACGGTAAAGAAAAGGTACCAGTACTCCATGATGTGAATCTAAGCTTTGAGACAGGTGAATTCGTCTCTATTCTAGGTGAGTCTGGCTGCGGAAAGTCCACACTGATGAACATCATTGGGGGAATGGACTCCGATTATGAGGGCGAGGTCCTTGTCCGCGGAAAGAATTTAAGCACGATGACCGAAAAGGAAATGGATGATTATCGTAAGAACAATATTGGTTTCGTTTTTCAAAATTTCAATCTGATCCCGCATCTATCAGTTTTGGAGAATGTTACAGTGGCGATGCAGATGACGGATACCAGTGAGAAGGACCGTAATAAACGTGCTATAGATATTTTGACTGAGGTAGGCTTGAAAGAGCACCTGAAAAAACGTCCCAATCAGCTGTCCGGTGGACAGAAGCAAAGAGTGTCCATCGCCCGCGCGCTAGCGAATAATCCTGATATTATTTTGGCAGATGAACCTACAGGGGCCTTGGACAAGGATACCGGCGATCAAATTTTAGCCTTATTGGACAGCATAGCCAAAAGAGGGATATTGGTCATTACCGTGACCCACTCACAGAAAGTAGCCGACTCTGGTACCCGTATCGTAAAGGTGGAAGAAGGACGGATTAAAGATGATATTCAGTTAAAGGACCGCTCTTTGATTAGTTACGATGGAGGAGAGGGGTCATCCCGGAATCTCAGTTTATTTGCATCTTTTAAAATGGCTCTGCAGAACATGAAACTCAACGCCAAACGTAATGTATTGGTAGCTTTGGGTGGGTCTATTGGTATTTTAAGCGTACTGTTGATGCTTTCCTTAGGGAATGGAATTACGAACTATATGAATGACGAAATTAATTCAAGTATGGATCCTTTACTCGTGGATATAACTAAACCCAGTGAAGAAGCTAAAGGCATGCAAGGTCCAGAGGCAATGATGTTGCCCGGCGAAACGTTTACGGCTGCCGATATTGAAACCATCCGAAATATTCCAAATGTTGATTATGTAGAAACCATCACTTCCATTTCGGGCAAATCTACTATGGTTTATGCAGATCAGACGGTTAGTCTTACACAATTAACAACCTTAACGGATGCTTTTGCTAAAGAGACGATTACCGCAGGGGCTTTTCCAGAGGGCAAAGAGATATTATTACCCGTGAAAACGGCAAGTAAATTAAGCGGAAATGACAGTCCAGAGTCTTTAGTAGGGAAATCGATTTATCTATATATTAATGAAATGGATGCTAAGCATAAACCGATCACATTGGAACAAGAAGTCACTATCTCTGGTATTTATGAAAGCACTGATCCAAGAGCGCAAATGCAACCCACGGGTTATCTTCCAGCGCAGACTTTGGAGCAAATGTATGTTGACAAGGGGATTACAATAGGTCCAATTCAAGTTAATGCTTTTGCAACCGATATGAAATATGTGAATGATATTAATGCAGCCGCTGTTGATGCTGGATTCTCAGGTTCTCAATCGGCAAAAATCATGGAGCGAATCACAACTTATGTGAATATGGCTACTATAGTTCTCTCTGGTATTGCCGGGATTTCACTTCTCGTATCAGGGATCATGATATTGGTTGTGCTATATATCAGTGTAGTGGAACGGACTAAGGAAATTGGGATTCTTCGGGCAATTGGCGCAAGGAAAAAAGATATCAAACGTATATTCTTTTCTGAATCAGCTTTATTAGGTGTATTCAGCGGTATCTTTGCGGTACTCTTTGCCATTGTCATTAGTTATGTGTTAAATATTCTCTTGGACAATGCTTTTGGAGTGAAACTTATTAATCTATCCGGTTATTATGTGTTATTTGGGATCGTTGTGAGTACCCTGATTAGTATTATCGCCGGTTTGATGCCATCCTCTAAGGCTGCCAAACTGGATCCAATGGAATCTCTACGATATGAATAAATAGGTTAGCGGAGAGGAAAATTGAGAGATGAACACGATTCTAGTGGCGGATGATGATTCTCATATCCGTAGATTAATACGATTATATCTTGAAAAAAACCAATTTTCCGTAGTGGAAGCAGCAGACGGTCAAGAGGCATTAGACATTCTAGCGCATACAAAGATCGATTTGGTGATTGTAGATGTGATGATGCCAAATGTAGATGGTATTGAATTGACCGAAGATATCCGGTCTTATATCGATATTCCAATTCTGATGGTTACAGCTAGAGGAGAATCTAAGGACAAAGTCAGAGGATTTAATGCCGGATCAGATGATTATTTAGTCAAACCGTTTGATCCCATTGAATTGGTCCTGAGGGTAAAATCACTATTAAAAAGATATCATTTAACCTCCTCGAGTGTGATTCAACTAGGCGCAGTGATGATTGATCTGGGGAATTTGAACGTTGTTACGGCTCAGAGAACGGTGGAGTTGAAGAAAAAGGAATGTGAGTTGTTATTTGCTCTGGCGGGTTCGCCAGGGCAAATATTCACGCGTTCTCAGCTCATAGAAAATATTTGGGGTGTCGATTATGAAGGCGACGAGCGTACGGTAGATGTGCATATCAAACGTCTGAGAGAAAGACTTGAATCGATTCCCGAGCTAATTATTTCTACGGTAAGAGGACTTGGATACCGTCTGGAGTTGGCCTGAATGTTGAAAAAAAGCCTGCGTCTGCGTATTGTCATTACGTTCATTGGGATTGTGATCGTCAGCTTAATGATCTCTTTTTTGCTAAATGTACGGTTTTCCGAAAATAATGTGACCCCAAACCATATCTTCATTAGAGTAGCTGGAGACGTAGCCAAAGTGCTTACCCTAATCGATGATCCGGAAAAAGCACAGGCATTTACTAAACTGCTCAATAAATATGGGGTCGATATTGCGAAAGTGAGAGTGAATGAGTGGAGTGATGCTGTTTTTTCAGTGGATAAGGAGAAGGTTGCCGCTCTATTTAAGCCGGATTCCACAGACGCAGTGATGCTTAATGATAAGTCTGGTGTTGCTATTGTTGGCATTCCCATCGTAGATAAGGAGAAAGCTGCGCTCATCATTAAAATTGATTTTTCGTCGAGCTTGATCACATTCAGACGCAACGTGTTTTTTACACTTCTAACGGTTTTAGTCATTGGAAGTTTACTGATTCTCTTGATGTCCGGATTCATTGTTAAGCCTATCAAACGTCTGACGGAAGCAGCTAAAAAAATGGCATCAGGCGATTTATCTGTGCGCTTGACGCATAAAAATCAAGATGAGTTCGGGGAACTGATGGAAAGCTTTAATCATATGGCTAGTGAGCTGCAAAAGATAGACTCTGTTCGTGATGATTTTGTCAGCAATGTCTCTCATGAAATGCAGTCTCCGCTTACGTCCATTAGAGGGTTTACTAGAGCGCTGCAAGATGGTGTGGTTCCAGTAGAAGAGCAAAAAGAACATCTGGATATTATTTATCAGGAAACGCTGCGCTTATCCCGCCTAAGTGACAATCTGCTTAGATTAGCGTCGCTTGATTCAGAACATCATCCGGTTAATCTCACCACTTTTCAGCTGGATGAACAGTTAAGAAGAGCGATCGTTCTGGCGGAGCCACAATGGGCACAGAAAAACATTCAGATAGAATTGGATTTATTACCCTGCCAAATTACGGTGGATAAAGATTTGTTTGATCAAGTCTGGCAAAACCTAATCAATAATGCTATAAAATATACAAGCCAAGAGGGTATCATTCATGTCGAAATCGAGCGTTCTATAGCGTTTGTGAAGGTTTCTATTAAAGATTCTGGTCAAGGCATACCAGAGGCAGCATTGCCCCGCATTTTTGATCGTTTTTATATGGTGGATAAAGCGCGGAGCAGCGTTCATAAAGGGAATGGACTTGGATTATCTATTGTATTAAAAATTCTAAAAATGCATGATTGTAAAATAGAAGTGGAGAGCAAGGTTGGGGAAGGAACCCAGTTTATCGTCTGGATCCCTGTCTCTCAACCCTATGAATAGTTAACAGGCTGAAGCTTAAGGCAACCGCAGACCCTTTCATTTGTGAACCAAGCAATAGAAGACTCTCAAAAAGTTCCCAGAACTCGGTTCGCGCAAGCCATAGTTGCAGTAGGAACTGAACATTTGATCGGCATGATTGAATTAAATATTAGAAGCCATACAGACAGAAGCGGCGAAATCGGCTATATTGTCCATCCTGATGCCTGGGGACAGGGAGTCGCTACAGCAGCGGCCAGACGAATGTTGAAATTTGGTTTTGAAGAACTGCAACTACATCGAATATATGCGACCTGTGACCCTAGAAATAGCGGATCATCCAAGGTACTCACCAAGATAGGTATGACCTATGAGGGAAGATTAAGGGATGCTTTGCTTATTAAAGATGGATGGCGGGATTCTTTGATGTTCAGTATGTTGGAGCATGAGTGGACGATAGCCCGCTAAAAATCAACTCTTGCTTCCGACTGGTAGATTCACTAGAATATAAGTATTAGCTTATATACTTTCAAGAGGAGGAGAGAAGGAATGCAGACACTAACGGAGATTGCTGAAGACTTGAAGCTGTTCGGAGATAAGACACGATTGGCAATGCTTTCTCTTCTGAAAGAGCGGGAATGGTGCGTGTGTGAATTCGTTGATATCTTTGACATTTCCCAGCCGGCGATTAGCCAGCATTTACGGAAATTGAAAAGTAGAGGAATCGTTCGGGAAAGCAAGCGGGGACAGTGGGTACATTATTCGTTAAATGTCGAGGATAAACCACATCTTAAAGCTGTTCTTCAACAGATGCCTAGTTCCAAATCGATATTGGCTGAACTGAATAAAGAGGCTAAAGAGCCATGCTGCGACTAAATTTCAGGTAAGAATTTTTATGACTTATATATAACTATATAGTTATATAATGATGTTGGATTGAAGTCACATGCTTATATAGGAGTGTTGAAAAAGATGTGGATTGGCAGTAAAAGGGGGATGGCACTTTGGCTATTGTAGCTATCCTTATATTTTTAGTAACTTTAATCCTTGTAATCTGGCAGCCCCGTAATTTATCGATTGGATGGTCAGCCTGCGGTGGCGCGATTATAGCTTTGCTAGCTGGGGTAGTCAGCTTTAATGATGTTCTGGATGTAACGCAGATCGTGTGGAATGCTACTTTAGCGTTTGTGGCTATTATTCTGATTTCTTTAATTCTGGATCGAATCGGATTTTTTGAATGGGCTGCTTTACATATGGCGCGGGCTGCCCGCGGGAATGGCAGACGAATGTTTGTGTATGTCATCGTTCTTGGTGCGTTAGTGTCTGCATTTTTTGCGAATGATGGAGCGGCTCTGATTCTTACGCCTATTGTGCTTGCGATGGTAAGGGCGCTGCATTTTGATGAGAAAAAAGTATTTCCGTTTATTATCGCCAGCGGTTTTATTGCCGATACCACCTCATTGCCGCTCGTGGTCAGCAATCTGGTCAATATCGTATCAGCGGATTTTTTCGGGATTACGTTTATGGAGTATGCAGGCAAGATGATCATACCTACGCTGTTCTCACTTGTGGCGAGCATCGTGGTGCTCTATTTCTTTTTTCGCAAAAGTATTCCCAAGCACTTTAACGATTCACAGCTAAAAGATCCGCATGAGGCGATTAAAGACAAAAAAATGTTCCGGCTGTCATGGATTGTATTGGCTGTTCTTTTGGTAGGATATTTTGTCAGCGAATTTTTGGGTATTCCGGTATCTGTGGTTGCGGGGATCATAGCTATTTTGTTCCTTCTTCTCGCGAGAAGAAGCCCTTACGTCAAGGTGAAAGAAGTGATTACCGGAGCGCCTTGGGCGATCGTGTTCTTTTCTATCGGAATGTATGTCGTAGTATATGGACTTCGAAATGTTGGGCTGACGGATTTACTTGCTAAGATGATTGGGTCTATTGCTGATCAGGGCTTATTTGCCGCAACGATGGGTATGGGCTTCATAGCTGCATTGATCTCATCGCTGATGAATAATCTGCCTACCGTTCTGATTGACGCGCTTGCCATTGATGCGACGCATACCACTGGAATCATTAGAGAGGCTTTAATATATGCGAATGTTATAGGTTCGGACTTAGGACCGAAGATCACTCCGATTGGCTCACTCGCCACACTGCTGTGGCTACATGTACTTTCGGCTAAAGGCGTGAAGATTTCTTGGGGAACGTATTTTAAGACAGGTATTATTTTAACCATTCCAACGTTATTTATTACGCTTTTAGGTCTTTATATGTGGTTGTTGATTAACTAATTTGGACAGGGGAAGATCAAGATGAACAAGAGAACGATTTATTTTTTATGTACAGGGAATTCCTGCAGAAGTCAGATGGCTGAAGGCTGGGCTAAGCAATATCTAGGAAAAGAATGGAGCGTGTACAGTGCAGGTATTGAAGCTCACGGTCTAAATCCAAAAGCTGTACAAGCGATGAGCGAAGTAGGCATAGATATTTCCGGCCAGACTTCGGATATTATTGATGCTAATCTGCTGAATAATGCCGATCTGGTCATTACCTTATGTGGAGATGCTGCGGATAAATGTCCAATGACCCCTCCGCAGGTCAAACGGGAACACTGGGGCTTCGATGATCCGGCAAAAGCGCAAGGGAGTGATGAAGAGAAGTGGGCAGTGTTCCAGCATGTGCGTGACCAGATTGGTGAAAGAATCAAACAATTTGCGGAGACGGGTGAATAAGCAAAGGGAGAAAGTAACCTATTCTTTTAACTTAGGGTATTTCACCACTGGCCATTTCACTTTCCGTAAGGCATTGATCACTTCGGGCCCAACGTTCAAATTACTTTGAACCAATTCATGGGGAGTGAGAGCCATCCATTGGTTCAGAGAGACGTCGGCAAAACGGTCACTTTTGAACATTTCGAGGAACCACAACGATTCTTCTCCTGTATTCTGAATATAATGTCCAAATGCAAAAGGAACATACCCAACATCGCCAGCCCTGTAATTAAAGGTACGTGCTGCACCGTTTCCGGCAAACACAGTCATCCGTCCTTTTCCGGTAAGATAATATTGCCACTCATCGTTGTTGGGGTGCCAGTGGAGCTCTCTCATTCCTCCAGGTTCAATCTCTACCAGTGCAGCAGCCACGGTCTTGGAGACCGGAAAGTTGCTGGAGTCAACGATTCTGACGCTCCCGCCAGGAGTCTTCAATGGAGGCTGTGCCAACAGCGAATGTTTGAAGCTCTGTGGAATTTCTCCATATGGCGATTGCACCTTTTGGCTTTGTAATGACCCGGGAACTTGATCCTGATAAATGTAAACCTGTTCAGTGGGGATGGAGTCGAAGGCCTCGGCAGGTATTCCAAAGTTAGCTGAAAGTACCTCTTTAGGCGTATGGGCGAACCAATCGGAAATAGACAAGGTATTCAGATCGGAGAAGCTCCCGTCGTCAAAGACTAGGAGGAATTCGCAGCCTTCTTCAAGACCTTGTATAGAGTGAGGAATACCCGGCGGAAAATACCATAGATCACCAGGTCCTACATCTGCTATAAAGTTCCGTCCATTCTGATCCACAGCAGTAATCCGGGCGCGGCCTAACAGCATATAAGACCATTCCGCTTGCTGATGCCAGTGAAGCTCTCGTACTCCACCGGGGGTCAGGCTCATATTCACACCTGCCAGTGTAGTTGCGATAGGGAGTTCTCTGACGGTTACTTCTCTGGACCAGCCACCATGATTAAGCTGCATATGCGTATCTGAGAAAGAAAATTTTAAATTGGGAACCAGGCCCGCATCAGTCACCGGAGGTACGAACATATCCGGGTTCTCAAGATCCCGCATAACATCGCGGGGTCCTTTATCTAATCCCCCTGTGCCATCGCTTCGGATGGGCTGGGGGATGTTTGTTTTGTTTGCCGAATCCTGTCCAGCAGAAGTCATAAGAGGTTCTCCTTTCTTGTTCCTAAAGCGTTCAATGAAAATATATGCGGAATGCTGTCTTTTATGATGGATAGCAGAAGTGGTACAAGTTGACATGTGTAGGGTCATCATTGATTATTACTAATAGAGGCTAAGGTTCTAGATGAACTGGAGAGGGGTTTGTGATGATTCACATCAAGGAGTCCTTACAACGATTAGGGAAAATAAAAGCTTACGTAATAGGTCTATTAGTGATTATGTTCGCCGCGGGATCTGCGGTTACACCTACATCGGTGTCGGCAGCTGTCCAGTTAGGGACACAGGTAATGCCACTGTCATACGGGGGATATTACGTGCTTTTTCCAGGTAAACTCGCCCCTTATTTCAAAGCAGGTAAATTAATGGTGCCGATTCGAGCCTTCTCCAATGCGATTGGCGCAGATTTGCTCTATGACGCTCTGAGCAAGAGTATTACTGTTTCACTGCTGGACCGATCGGTAGGAAATATTAAAGCAGGGCAGCTAGAGGCAGATTTTAATGGGGAGACCGTAGATTCATTAGGCGTTGCTCCAGAGATAAAGGATGGCACTCTGTTTGTTCCGGCGTCCCCCATTTTAGAAGGGCTTAAGTCTTTTCGCTGGGAAGTGCAATTTAATAATGTGAATAAATTAACCCTTGGCATTGGAGCCAGAAAAGGGGAGGAATGGGTGAAGTCTGAGGCAGATCGTGCGCTTGCTCCTTATCCACTCGAAACGACAGCACATCCGTATCCGTTATATCCTACTATGCTAACGCAGGCTCAATCCGGGAAAGAATATAGATTAACCTTAGGCGTGCAAAATACCTCCGGATTCATCATCCCTAAAGGAAACGCGGAATTAGAGCTGGTGAGTGTGGACAGTAAAGGGAATTCTTTTTATCAAACGTTGAAAGGACCTGATTCGTCAACCTCCAAGGCGGCATTATTAACATTTTCCGTTACCATTCCAACAGAGGCTGAATACGTCATTTTCAGGTCACGCACCTTGAGAGCGCAATAAGGCAATTGCTATAGATTATTCCAACAAGCTAGACAGAGAGCGGGTAAAGAAACAGATGACAGGTAACAAAGAGCAGCAATATCGCTTCAGCGAAGCACCGATTTGGGAATTGCAACGAACATATTATGAAGAGCAGGGATTAAAGGCTTGGAATAATGATCAGGTCCCGCAGTACATCACGAGTAACCCTATGATTGCGACAGCATACGCAGAGATGATCTTTGGATTTCTGCAAGACCGGGCTGGACAAGGGCATCTCTCAGAGACCGTTACGATTCTAGAACTTGGAGCGGGAGCAGGCCGGTTAGCCTTCCATGTGCTTAAAAAGTTATGTGAAATCGTAGACTACGCAGATATTCCTCTTCCTCCTTTTCGTTATGTGATGAGTGATTTGCCTTCCAAAAATATATCCAGCTGGCAGCAGCACCCGAGCCTACTTCCTTACGTAGAGCAGGGTATTTTGGACTTCGCTCGTTTTGATGCTGTGCAGGATGTAGAACTACATTTAGTACACGCTAAGCTCAGCATTCGGCCGGGTGATTTACAGCAGCCATTGGTGATTGTGGCAAATTACTTTTTTGACAGCATTCCGCAAGAATTAATTTATGTGGATGAAGGAAAAATATATGAATGTGAGGTTTCGATCCAGTATTCGGCGGAAGTTGATCCGGATAACCCCTCCGATGCGCTCGGCAAAATCATCCCGCAGTACCATTATCGGCGTGCGGCTAGTTATGAAGAGGAGACTTATCCCTATCATGACGTTATAACGCTTTATCAGCAGAAGCTGGAGGATTCACATATACTCTTTCCGGTGGTGGGGCTTACTTGTCTGGAGCGGCTTGCGCGGCTCTCTACAGAGGGATTCGTGCTGCTTACAGCGGATAAGGGTGACCATCGCTTAGAGAACTGGGAATTTGCAGAACCTCCATTGCTGATTCATCACGGAAGCTTCTCTTTGACCGCGAATTATCATGCGATAGAGCATGTGCTGAAACAAAAGGGTGCGCATTCAATATTCACCAGTCATCACTATAAAAACCTGAACATCGGCTGTATTCTTATGCTTCCAACACCGCTGAGCTATACAAACACTCGGCTGGGTTACAAGCGGTTTATAGAACGTTTTGGCCCGGATGATTTCTTTAGTATGAAGGAATGGATGGATCAGCAATTAGATACGATGGGGCTGCAGCAAATTTTGGCCTTTTGGCGTTTGGGTGGGTATGATGCTGAATGGTTTATCCATAGCGCTGAACAGATTTCGGAGCTGCTGCCGGGTGCCAGTGATGAAGAAATGCTGGATCTACAGCGAGGTATACAGTTGATGTGGACGGGCTATTATCCGATGGAACAGAGTTATGATTTGTCGCTAGATGCGGGGTTGCTGCTGTATGAAATGGATAAATTCGCGGAAGCATTGGGTTACTTAGAACGCTCCATGCATGCGAGTACGGAAGAACCATTGGCATCAGTGCTGTATAGCATGGCAATCTGTAACTATGAGCTAGGAGCTGAAGCTGCTGCATTGGAATACGCGCGTAGAGCTTTGGCTGCAGAGCCTGACAATGAAGTAGTATTGGAGCTCCTAACGGCGCTTAGCGGGGAATAAGCACATTTACATAGGGTTATCTTTTTGGTATCCTATACAAAATAATCAAACGCGATGACGAGAAGAGTACATGAAATCATTCCTTCACAGAGAGCCCTGGATGATGAGAACAGGGTAAGGGGGATTTTATCGAAACAAGCCTCTGAGCGGCATATCGGAACCGGACTAAGGGGATGGTATGACGGGAGCTCCTGTTATAGAGCTAGAGTATAAGCATTGCGCAAGATGTTTTGCCGTACTTGATGAGATTAATATGGCGACATATTAATGAACCTGGGGTGGTACCGCGAGAATTTCGTCCCCAAGACCATAAGTCTTGGAGGTGAGGTTCTTTTTATTTTGCAGATTAAGCAGGCGGATATCACTTATAAACAGGAGGTAACACCAATGAACGAGGAACCGGAAGTATTAACAGAGAGTTACATCGACAGATTGATTCAAGAAGAGCTGGAAGCAGGGACTTACAGTAGAGATATATGCACGAGATTTCCACCGGAGCCTAACGGGTATCTGCATATTGGCAGTGCGTATGCTATTCATACAAACTATACGACTGCGAAAAAGTATGGCGGGAAGTTCCATTTGCGCTTTGATGACACCAATCCTTTAAAAGAGGATCTGGAGTATGTAAATGCCATCATCGAAGATATTCAATGGATGGGCTATCCACCGGACTATATTTTTTATGGATCAGACTATTCTGAGAAAATATACAATAGCGCAGTTACGTTAATCCGAAAAGGAAAGGCGTATGTCTGTGATTTATCACCTGAAGAGGTGACAGCCTATAGAGGGACGCTTACGGAGCCGGGAAAAAACAGCCCGTTCCGGGAGCGTTCTGTGGAAGAGAATTTGCGGTTATTTACGGAGATGAAAGCTGGAGATTATCCAACGGGAGCCAGAGTGTTGCGGGCTAAAATAGATATGAGCTCACCTAATATCAACTTACGTGATCCGGTGATTTACAGAATCATTCATGCGGAGCATTATAGAACGGGTAACGAATGGTGTATCTATCCGATGTATGATTTTGCCCATCCTATACAAGATGCTATCGAAGGGATTACGTATTCCTTATGCTCGATTGAATTTAAGGATCATCGGCCGCTCTATGAGTGGGTATTGAAGGAGCTGGATATCCCTGAGGCTCCTAAGCAAAGAGAGTTTGGACGGGTGAACATCACCGGAGTTGTGACGAGTAAACGGTATATCAGACAGCTGGTTACAGGCCATTATGTGGATGGCTGGGATGACCCGAGACTTCCTACGCTTCGCGGTTTACGCAGAAGAGGTTTTACGCCGGAGAGTATCCGGAATTTTGTGAAGGAAATTGGCTTTGTCAGAAATAGCACCATTGTGGATATTGCCATGTTAGAGCATGCGCTTAGACAAGATCTGAAGGCAAAGGTTCCAAGTGTGATGGCTGTTCTTAAGCCTTTAAAAGTGGTCATTACTAATTATCCTGAAGATCATAATGAATGGCTGACGATTGAGAATAACAGTGAAGATAAGTCACTTGGAGAAAGAGAGGTTCCTTTTTCACGAACCCTTTATATTGAACAAGAAGATTTCATGGAGGAGCCGCCAAAAGGGTATCACAGGCTGACTATGGGGAACGAAGTAAGGCTGAAGGGTGCTTATTTCATAAAGTGCAATGAAGTAATCAAGGATGAAGTTACCGGAGAAATCCTAGAGCTTCGCTGCACCTATGATCCGAGAACGAAGAGCGGAAGCGGGTTTAATGAACGGAAGGTTAAGGCAACCATTCACTGGGTATCGGCAGACCAGGCTATCAAGGCTGATGTTCATCTATATGAGCGTCTGCTGAAAGATAACGACGGTCCTAAAGAAGACGGTGAGCGCTGGGACGCGTATCTTAATCCAGATTCCTTAACGGTCCTGAAGGATTGTTTGCTGGAGCCATCGATGGGCAACGCAAGACCAGAGGATAAGTTTCAATTGATCCGGCATGGATTTTTCTGCGTGGATAAGAAGTATACCACGGCAGATAAGCTGGTGCTGAACCGGATAGTACCGCTGAAGGACACATGGAAGAAAAATTCATAAGCAGCTTAAGCTGGGCGAAGATCGGGTAATTCCTGATCATCGTCCAGCTTTTTTTGTGCCTAGTCGTTGGTGAACAAGCAAATGAAAATTCCATATGAAACATGTTTACATTTTTCAGAAATAAGCATATACTTTAAATATAAGTTGCACAGGGGAAACTTTCGTGTATATAGACAACTTTTTCAGGGCAAGAGGAGGAATTGAAATGCTCGAACAAACTTTAGTAGAACAACCACATATAAAACAACATAAGAACTCGATTTCAGCACAAGCCGTACTTAACGGGGAGATCAAAGGGATTAAACGATTACTTCCTTTTCTAGGCCCAGCTTTTATCGCTGCTGTTGCTTATCTGGATCCAGGTAATTTTGCCACCAATATTACGGCGGGCTCCAAATATGGATATCTCTTATTGTGGGTGATCGTGGCCTCTAATCTAATGGCTGTGCTAATCCAAGCGTTATCCGCCAAGCTGGGGATTGCGACAGGCAAGAACTTGCCTGAGATCGCCCATGATCGTTTTCCGAAGAGTGTATCGATCTTCTTATGGATTCAAAGTGAGCTAGTGATTATAGCTACGGATCTGGCAGAGTTTATCGGGGCGGCATTAGGACTATATCTCTTATTTGATATTCCGATGCTGCCAGCAGCACTGATTACTGCGGTGGGCTCATTTGCTATCTTAGAGCTGCAACGCCGGGGATATCGCTCCTTAGAGGCAGGGATTGCCGCGATGATCCTTATAGTCGTATTAGCCTTCGCTTTTCAAGTTATTGTAGCTAAACCGGATATGGGAGCAGTTGCCGTAGGCATGTTTACACCTAAGTTTGAAGGGGTGGACAGCATCCTATTGGCCGCAGGAATTTTAGGCGCAACCGTGATGCCACATGCGATTTACCTGCATTCATCACTTACACAGAACCGTATCGTCGGGGTGAATGAATCGGAGAAAAAACAGATTTTCAAATTGGAATTTATAGATATTATTATTGCGATGATTATCGCAGGTGCAGTAAATCTGGCTATGGTTATTGTCTCCGCGGCATTGTTTTTCAAAAATGGTCTCGTGGTTGAGGATCTGGATGTCGCGTTTCAACAATTTGGTCACTTAGCTGGGCCAGTAACGGCGATCTCGTTTGGGTTGGGACTACTCATTGCGGGACTGTCGAGTTCCTCCGTAGGGACTATGGCTGGCGATGTGGTTATGCAAGGCTTCATCAACAAAAGAATTAACCTGTACTTGCGCCGTGCGATTACCATCATTCCGCCACTAGCGATCATTGGTTTTGGTGTGAATCCAACCAAAGCGCTCGTGATCAGTCAGGTGATCCTGTCCTTTGGGATTGCGTTCGCGTTGATTCCGCTGGTTGTGTTTACAAGCAATCGCCAGATTATGGGCGGGTTAGTGAATCGCAAAATGACAGCCACTCTGGGCTGGATTATCTCCGGTCTGGTTGTATCGTTGAACTTGTTCTTGGTCTATCAAATGCTCGTATAAGGAAGCAGTCAAAAGAGCCCGACCCACAGATCTCCTCAGATCATACCTGAGAGATACATGGGTCGGGCTTTTTTTTGGAGTGTTGTTCCAGCCAGTTATTTAAAATAATCCGCAACGCCTTCAGCGATGGCTTTAGCCGCTTTTTTCTGATAGGAGGCCTTGCGGACAATGGACTCGTCTGTAGGATTGGTAAGGAATCCAAGCTCAACCAAGGTAGCTGGAATCCGATTCTCCCTTAGGATGTGATAATCGCCAAAGGACAACCCGTTGCTTTTCAGACCGATGCCTTGCCCCAGCCGGGTTTCAATCGCCCGCGCCAGCTTCAAATCATCCGCTTCTGAATAAAAGAAGGTCAACGTTCCGGACACATTTTTAGGTGAAGAATTATAATGAACGCTTACAAAAGCATCAGCACGCAGGGCTTGGCTCATCTGAACACGACGCGCTAACGTCGGCTTCTGATCATCTCGGGTGCGCGTCATCTCTACCCGTGCTCCTTTAGCAACAAGAGCATCGCGGACATAAAGTGCAGTATGCAGATTCAAATCTTTTTCCATGGTGTTATATGTAGTGCCAAGCATGCCTGGATCACTCCCGCCATGACCAGGATCGATGACGATCAGCTTTCCTCGTAGTCCGCCTTTATGCTGGACGGTACTTATGCTGCTCGTACTGCTTGATGTGCTTCCACTTCGGATATACTGCTCTGCCACCCAACCGGTTTCACCGCTGGCTGTACGAATTCGAGCCCAGCCGTTCTGATGAAGAAGGAGAGTGACTGTATCCTTGGCTTTTAAAGAACCGAGCACCTTATATTGTGTTCCTGGGCCATTTCGGATGCGCAGAGAATTAGCCGTGACTGTAGCCTTTGAAGTTCTACTAGAAGCATTGGCTGATGTTGACGAGGCAGTATTGGTTTTAGTAGCAATAGACGTTCCAGAAGCGCTGGATTGCAGGGAGTTGCTGTTCACCTTTTTTAGGTAATAACCCGCTACCCAGCCAGAGGTGCTCCCCGCCTTAACCTTTAACCATCCGTGCTGCTCATCAGTCACAGTAACCCGAGCCCCATTCTTAATTGATCCTACAACAGTTGCATTCTTAGCCGGTTCATCGCGTACATTTAAAGAACTCGCATATACCTGTGCGGTATAACTTCCCGCTGCTGTCTTTGCTCCAGCAGACTGTGGCGCTGCTATACCCAAAAGGCAAGCTGTGAGCAGGGTGACACCTATCATTTTGTTCATAGTATCCTCGCTTTTTGAGAGTAGTCGTAATTCCTTACCCAATTTACGAGGTTTAGAATAATATTTTTTGAGAATATGGCCTCTTTTCTGGTGGTCTAAAGACTTGTATAATTATTACATATCGGGAAAGAGGATGAAGGAGCATTGCCGTGACTAAACCAAAGCTATTCATTGGATCTTCCAGGGAGTCTATACGTTATGCAAGAGCGATTCATGAGCAGCTGAAGAGGGATGCTGAAGTGCATCCTTGGTATGCCAACGCTTTTCGGGCGAATGAATACACTATGGAGGCGTTGGAGCGAAATTTGGATGAGAGCGATTTTGCCGTATTTGTGTTCTCGCCAGATGATGTCGCCAAAATCCGTGGTAAATATTATTATGTGACCCGCGATAATACGGGGTTTGAAATGGGTTTGTTTTGGGCTAGATTACGGCGCAGCCGTGTTTTTTGTCTAGTGCCTGATCAGGTAACTGCGCGTGATGATCTCATCCCTGGAGAAAATGTAGAAGAATATCATCTGCTATCTGATTTAGCGGGAATTACATCTTTAGAGTATGAAGTACATCACGATAATCCTACGGCTGCTGTGGATGTGAGCTGTGGTAAGATTATTAATAGTATTCAAGAGCGTGGAAGATTCCGTGACCCGCTTAAAGATTTAGAGCAGCTAAGGATGGATTTAAGGCGCAAGGAAAGTATCCTTCATTTTTTTTGGCAATATAATAGTAATGTGACCATCTCCGAGAATGGAGAGAAGTATCACGCACTTAGTGAGGCGATACGCAATTCCTTTTTACCTCCGAAGCATTGTCGTGTAATCGGTGCAGCCATCTGGCAGGCACAAGAGAAGGAACAACTTGTTCAGGTGGGGGGGAATGTCGGACGCGGTCACTCCTATCCCTTGTCTGTAACGAAAGGGAATGAGAAGCAGCCTAGTGTGGTAGATGCATTTTTATCGAGTAAATGGACTTTTTTTCAACGCACGGAAGTTGCAGAGGTATATATCCTATGCTATCCTCTAGGTAAGAAGTATGTTCTTTCCGTTCATTTCTCAGGAAGTGATGGATTATCTGCAGATGATCTTAAGGCGGTAGTTGGGAATAATCAGGATTTATTCCGTACCATCAATCATTTAGTAGGAGAGGATTCAGCATGAAGAGAATAAAAGGTATTAACAGCTTATCCGATGCTGTTCTCCGATCTGCGAGTGGTGGGAGCAGGAGTGCAGGCGGCGATGACAAAAGCACCAAAAGAAAAGCAGGCTCGAGTCATTCTGCTCAGCAGCCAGCTTCAGCTCAGATTTATACTGCACCTTCTTTGGACGGCGGAGACGACGAATATAAGAAGCTTATCAGCGGAAAAGTAGATAATAATAAACCATCCTTTGCGTGATTTTTCTTATAAAAAGGGGGCCTCAGCCGTTGGCTTGAGGGCCCCTTTTTGGTATTCCATTCTAACGGCTGTTCTTCTTGGCGATCTCACGCCGTACGACAGGTGCAACCTCTGTTGCCAAAAGTTCAATGGCTTTGGCTACCTTAGCGTAAGGAAGGCCGCCGATATCGAGCTGAGTCATAAAGCGGCTATGACCGAACAGCTCATGCTGATAGAGAATTTTTTCGATAATTTGCTGCGGGCTGCCCACAGCCATCGTGTTATCAGCAGATACATATTGCCCAAAGTCCTCACGAGACACCTTGTACTCTTGACCCGGTTTTGGACTGATAGAGTTACGGTAACTATAGTAGTAAGAGTAATATTCATCCAAAGCCTGCTGTGAGGTTTCAGCAATGTAGCCGTGGCTAGTGATCGCAATCTTTAGATCCTCAGGTGGATGTCCTGCTTGAATTCCGGCACGCCGATAGGTTGCGGCAAGCTCTTGAAAAGGCTCTGGACTGCCGCTTAGGATGGCGATAGCCATTCCGGTCCCGAGCATCCCGGCCTTCTCCGCGCTTTCTGGAGAACCGCCTACACCAATCCAGAGCGGAAGATTCTCTTGCAATGGACGTGGAGCAATCTCCGAATCCTTCAGAGATGAACGGAAGGAGCCCTCCCAGTTCATAACTTCATGTTTGTTAAGCTCCAAGAGTAAATTGATGTTCTCGGAGAATAGACGGTGATAATCTTCAAGCTCATACCCGAAGAGCGGAAAAGACTCCACAAAAGCACCACGCCCCGCAATAATCTCTGCACGTCCATTCGACAGCAAATCAAGTGTGGCGAAATCCTCGAACACCCGTACAGGATCAATGGTACTTAATACGGTTGTTGCGCTCGTTAGTTTAATTCTGTTAGTAACCTGAGAAATGGCAGCCAGCACCACTGGCACCGAAGAAATTACAAAATCAAGACGGTGATGCTCACCTACACCAAATACATCAAGTCCCGCCTCATCTGCCAGCTTAGCTGCAGCTACAACTTCGTCGAGACGTTGTTTTGGACTGATCTTTTTCCCTGTATGACAATCCGCTACGATGTCTCCTAAGGTATAGATACCAAATTCAAAATCGGATGCTGGTGCTGCGGTTGCTTCGTTACTCATGCTCACAAACCCCTTGTTATTCATATATTTGCTAAAGCCTGTCCGTGTATGGAGGAATGTGATTATTATAACACAATGACTTACAAAATGTAAGTTTGTGAGTAAATGTTTTGATTTCTTCTATTGTTTTTGACAAAATGGAATAATAATCCATAAGGATTATGTCCTGCTCGTCCAATATTATTATATTTGATTTTAAGAAGCTATCCAAATGAGGCAGTTACTTATACGAGGAGGAGTTTGGTGGTGAGAGGAACAATATTGAAATCTTATCTTCGTACTGCAGTTATTGGTTTAGGGGTATTGCTTATGGTAAATCCGGTACAAGCAGCTGCGGTTGATCCACACACCTCTTTTATAGGCTCGAATGGTGATGATTACTATGCAAACCTGCCTGCTGCGAAGGTTGAATGGTCAACAACAATGGATTTGCCAGCTTTGAAAGATGTACCGTCGGATTATATCATGGGTAAGGGTGTTGTTGCAGTTGGCGCGGGCAAAGCTTTTATCCTTCAAAAGGGTCAGCTTTTAGCGATTAACGTCCAGACTGGAAAAGTAATGTGGAAATACGGCTCCAAATTAAAAACGCCGCTGCTCTATCAGGATGGCGTGGCTTACGTCACTTCGGAGGCAGGTACGATCTATGCAGTTAACGCGGCTACGGGCAAAAATAAATGGAGCTCATCGGCGACCAGTAAAGGTGTTAGTAAATTGGTAATTGATAAAGAGCAGCTATTTGCTGCTAATGGCGATATTCAAGCCTACAATCTGAAAGATGGCAAGTTGCAGTGGCGCGATAATTTCAGCGAAATGCTGTTTGAACCATTTATGGTTGAGGGGAATCTGGTGCTAGCTCAAAACTCAGAATCCGGAGCATATACGTATGACATTTTACATGCGTTTGATCGAACAACAGGTAAAGAGCTTTGGAGTAGTGATAATCATAGTCTTCCGATTGCAGCAGATGGGACTACGCTTATCTCACAACGGGAAGCTACATTGGTAGACCCTCTTCCTTTGACGACACTCGATCATTTGGATGTGAAGACAGGTAAGCTTGTAAAGGCTGTAGAGTATAACCCCACTCATATAGATCCTAATCATCCGAAACCAGAAGAAGAATATATGACTAGCGGAGGCAGAGCCTGGATCATTGGGGACAGGATATATATTGGGGGACAAAAAGGAGTCTATGGCTACCCAGTAAATGTTGATCCAGCTGCCGTAACACGAGATAATTATTCGTATGAATCCATCGGAGCTAAGTTATCCTACGCGGCGGGTCCTTATGATGGAAGAATTCTTTTTAGTAACGAACAGAGCATCTATGGTGTTAAAATATCTAATAAATCTGTGTTCCAGTACGGAGGAATCAGCAATCCGATTGCCCGCTTCGATCTGCTCGGACATGGCATGTATGTTGCCCAGACCGATGGGAAATTGGTTGCTATTGATCTAATTACCGCCAAACCGATCGTGCAGCTCAAAACATCTGGTAGAGTATTCGGCCCAACCTTGCTGGAGGATGGGATGATTATTGTGCAGAGTAAAGGGAAGTTAACTGCTTTCAAGGAGCCTCAGGCTCTGAAAATGAAATAATCGAATCCACAACGGCTCTCCGATAAACATCCGGCAGAGTCGTTTTTTAGTGGAATGATTCCACAATCCCAGTGCGAAAAATACAAATCTATTTTATGATAATAAGGTTATAGGATGAGTAGACTGTAAGTTAACGAAATTACATAGAAGGACCGAGGGATATTATGGAACAGCAAGCGGTTTGGGCGATAGGTATTTTTCTGCTGATTTATGGACTTATTATTTCCGAAAAGATTCACCGTACCATTCTGGCGATGTTAGGAGCTATCGTCATGATAGCGATGGGCATTGTGGATCAGGAGACGGCACTACAGCACATCGATTTTAATACTATAGGATTGCTTGTAGGGATGATGATGATTGTAGGGATTACCGCTGAGACGGGTCTCTTTAAATACGCAGCTGTGAAATCAGCTAAGTTGGCGAAGGGGAAGCCGAAGAGAATACTGATTGCTTTGTTTGTGATTACCGCAGTGGCTTCGGCCTTTTTGGATAATGTGACGACAGTGCTGCTTATGGTGCCAGTCACCTTCAGTATTACAAGACAACTGCGCATACACCCGCTGCCTTTTTTGATGTCACAAATTATCGCATCTAATGTAGGGGGAACGGCAACCTTGATCGGAGACCCGCCTAATATCATGATTGGCAGTGCGGTTAAGGAGCTGACCTTCATGGCTTTTATTAGCAATCTGACACCCGTGATTATCATCATTGTTTTGGCGTATATCCCGCTGCTGTTATTGATGTTCGGTAAACAAATTAAAACTACACCTGAACTGCAGCAGAGCATCATGGACATGGATGAGAAGGTTATGATTACGGATCATAAGCTGCTGCGAAAATGTTTGATCGTACTGGCAATTACGATTGCCGGGTTCTTTTTACATCAGGCGTTACATTTGGAGTCCGCTACGGTTGCGCTGGCTGGTGCATTTTTACTGCTGCTGCTGACCGGAGGGGAACATATGCTGGAAAAAGCTTTTCACAGCGTGGAATGGATTACGATCTTCTTTTTTATCGGACTGTTCGTGTTGGTGTCAGGGCTTGTAGAGACAGGTGTGATTGCAGAGCTGGCAGCAAAAGCGATTGAAATAACGAATGGTGATGTGCTGATGAGCTCAATGATGATTTTATGGGTCAGCGCCATTACCTCGGCATTTCTGGATAACATCCCTTTTGTAGCAACTATGATCCCGCTGATTCAGGAGATGGGCAATATGGGGATCAGCAATTTGGAGCCGTTATGGTGGAGTTTGGCCTTAGGCGCTTGTCTGGGTGGGAATGGCACATTGATTGGTGCGAGTGCTAATTTGATCGTAGCGGGTTTGGCAGGAAAAGAGGGGTACCCGATTACATTCATGAAGTATTTGAAGGTCGGATTTCCTTTAATGCTGTTATCCATTGTGATCTCCAGCGTGTATTTATATTTAAGATATCTGATGTAAGCAGCGTTGCTAAGAGCCGGGGGAGCGATATGCTTGAAGTGATATTTTGAAACGGTAGAAGTTGTGGAGGAAGTAGAAGGAGTAGAGGAAGTAGAGGAAGTAGAGGAAGTAGTGGAAGTGGTGGAAGTAGTGGAAGTGGTGGAAGTGGTGGAAGTGGTGGAAGTAGTGGAAGTGGTGGAAATAGAGGAAGTAGTGGGAGTAGAGGGAGTAGATGCAGAAGTATAAGTAACAAGTGGAGGCAAAATGCAGATTTTGAAGCGGTAGACATAGGTTGGAGTGACGGTGGGAGCATATAAGTGTATTTTGTACAGTTATAACTCATCGAATAAATTGTCCCCAAAAAATAGCTGTATTCAGTACACTTATTTTCATGATTTCCTCAGCTAAAGGTGATTTTTCTGGATTTTAATTGTATAGAATACAGTTATATTCAGGACAACCCCTTTTTTATACGAAATAAGTGTACAGAATGCAACTAAATCAAAGATTGGGTTTAGATTCGGTAATTAAAATATACGGGGGGTCCGGAGGAGTTATTCCGAGGTTTACCCAAAGTCGACTTAACCCTACGCAATGCAGATAAACAAGCAGGCAGTGTTTCTCCAATATCTGGAGGCTCACTGCCTGCTTGTTTTTTACATTAGAAAGGGCTGCTTAAGGAGTATGGCTTCCAAAATACTGGTAAGTTCCTTTGGGATATTGATTCCACTCGCCCTCAAGTGAATACTGCTGTGATCCAGTGTATATACCAGATTTACGGACAATAGTTCCACCTGTGGAGAGGAATTGCTGAGTAGAGGTAGGGTCACCGATAACATCTACGATTTGGCCGTTTTTCTTCAGTACTAATGCTGTAATATTATATGTTTTTGGATTATATAGACTCAGCTCATCATTGTAATAGGAGATATTCATTAAATCAAATGCGTCCCCAAAAGTAGAATCTATAAACATATACGGCATTGCTACAGGTACAGGAAATAATGGCCGGGAATAAACCTGTTTGGTTTGGGTGGCTTTCATAAATTGGTGAACTTCAAGGGTGTAACCTTCTGCTTTTCCTGCGGGATTACCATTTCCTTTATAGTACAGCTCAACTGCGATTCTGCCGTCACCGCCGTCCAGATACTCTGAGAAGAATAGCTCAGAGGTACCCTGTGAAGCCACGCTTATAGATAATACAACCGCTTTGCCATCAGAACCTACTATCCATACCGTTCCTGGACTTGTAGGACCATTCCATATAGCTCCATTCAGAGTTGCAGGTCCGCTCAATGAACCTGTGCTGCTTTCTGTATACACTTTAAATTGACTCTGATTAGGAATCAGCTTGGAAATATCGAAGGAAATATTGGATACACCTTGCTTGGTGGTTATTGGCACAAAGCCGTTGTTTACAAGCTGGGCTGTAATCAAGGTGAAAGTTGAGGTAGCTGAACCTCCTTTATCATCCGTTGCTGTGAGGGTCACTAAACCACTAGCTGAACTATTAGCTGCCGGAGTTACCGTCAGAGTGTTGCCATTAAGGCTAAGTGTACCAGCATTTACGTTATCTATAGAAGCTGAATAAGTAAGCATGTCATTGTCGGGATCTTGAAAAAGCTGGGCCAGATCAAATGTACGTGGTGCAGTGATACCTGGTGTTAAGAGTTGAGTAGTGATTCCAGATATCGCAATGGGTGGCTGATTAGACGTTACAGTGAATGCAAAAGTAGCAGTGTTAACGCCACCTTGGCCGTCCATTGCTGTTATTGTAATCATGGCTGTGCCTGAATCGACCGGCAAAAGGTTGAGATGATTCCCATTTACAGATACAGTGGCAACGCTAGCGTTAGAGGATGCAGCTGCGAATGTAAGCGGGTCGCCGTCCGGATCAATGAACACATTACTGATGTCGACGTTTTGGACACCACTTGTGATCAGAGCAGATATTGGATCAATATTATTTTGCACGACTGGTGCATGGTTCACCGGAGTAGGACTAGGAGTCGCGACCGGAGTAGGCTCAGGAGTCGTCGCCGGAGTAGGCTCAGGAGTCGTCGCCGGAGTAGGCTCAGGAGTCGCCACCGGAGTAGGGCTAGGAGTCGCGACCGGAGTAGGCTCAGGAGTAGGCTCAGGAGTCGTCACCGGAGTAGGCTCAGGAGTCGTCACCGGAGTAGGACTAGGAGTCGGCGCCGGAGTAGGCTCAGGAGTCATCACCGGAGTAGGCTCAGGAGTCATCACCGGAGTAGGCTCAGGAGTCGTCACCGGAGTAGGACTAGGAGTCGCCACCGGAGTAGGACTAGGAGTCACTACGGGAGTAGGCTCAGGAGTCGCGACCGGAGTAGGACTAGGAGTCGCTACGGGAGTAGGGCTCGGAGTCGTCACCGGAGTAGGGCTAGGAGTCGCCACTGGAGTAGGAATCGGAGTCGCGACCGGAGTAGGCTCAGGAGTCGCAACGGGAGTAGGCGTCGGAGTCGGATCGCTCACGGCGTTAGCAGACGTGGACGAAGTATACACAGGAGCAACGGCTCCAGATGCATTTTGAACCTTTTGGATATTATTTTGAATGGCTGTGTAATTTGTTATGAAATGTGAAGGCAGACTGTTGCCAGGCAACTGCAGATTTTGAATAGACAAGGAGGGATCGATGGTGATCTTAGCGCCGCCTTCAACTATTTTTAAGGTTTGCAGGGAACCGCTGCCATGAATAGTAACTGGAGTTATAGAATCCACAATGATCTGCCCAACTTGGCCCTGAAAAGTTATACTCGAAACGCCATTTTTAATCTTCAAATCACCGGTAACATTGCCTTTAATAACAACATCATTTCCAGAAATATTGAGCAAAGAACCGGAGGGTAAGCCGGCGGTATTTAGTTGAACCCCTTTTTGTACAATTTCAAGCTCTTGCAAACCATCTACATGACGATTCAAGGAATTGAACTTAAGGACAGCTCCTCTTAAAGCATCATGGTTGCTATCACCCATTAATTCTTTGAGTGTACCTTCAATGAGGTAAGGCGTGCCATTGATCGTTACGAAATCTCCATCTATATTGTCGATCGTTGCAGTTTGTTGTTCTTCTTTAAAAATATTCAGCAGAAAAGAAGCCATATCCTGCCGCTGAACAGTACCTTTGGGGCTGAACATATCTTCGGGAGAGTCTATAAGTTTAAGACGTAGTGCGACATCAGTATACTCTTTTGCCCAATTGCTGATTGTGGATTCGTCATTAACCTTGTTGGCTTGTCCGCCTTGTGCTCCAGTTCCGCGGATGGCACGTACAAATATAACTGCAAGCTCTTCTCTAGTTACAGGTCTGGATGGATTAAAATTACCTGTAAGATCACCCTCCATAAATCCTGCCTTTTTAACAGCCTCAATAGCGGAGACACTCCAACTGGAATCAGATACGTCTCTAAAGGAAGAAGCGGAATTCACTGGGGAATCTAGCTTTAAGGTCTTCGCTAAAATGGCTGCCAGCTCTTGGCGAGTCATAGTCGCAGTGGGTCTGAATTGTCCATTGGGATCGCCTTTAAGCAATCCTAGACGAGAAGCCTCAAGGATTGCGGCACTTTTCGTCTGTTGTATTTCGGTTAAATCGGAGAACGGTGGAGTGATTTCAGCTGCAGATGCATAGAGAGTACCACCGAACAAGGTGTTAAGGGCAACAAGTGTTGCTCCCCATTTTAATGATATGCTTTTCAAGCAAAAGCCCCTTCCTTAGAACCAATTTGTCATAAGCTTACTTCATTATATCGACGCAAAAGCAAAGTTTTTTAATACTTTCATCCTACTAAAAGTGATTAAATTCATTGCTTTTCAAACTTATGAACTAGAAATAACTCCACTTCTGTTCCATAAAAGGGCTTGTTTTTTGTTGACAGCTTATAAAATCGATGATATTTTAAATATTATAATTCCAATTGATTTACTTTGAATAATGATTGCCGACTGTTCCTACAGAGGTATTGCGAATGTAAAAACGCAATGCCTCTGTTTTTTTGTCCATACAGATTAAAGGAGGGGTCAAGGTGGGAGAAGCGTTGCTGTCTATTTCGAACCTAAATAAACGTTTTGAGTCTGCCGGTGGTCATGTTCAAGCACTCCATAATGTAGATCTCCATGTACAGGAGGGCGAATTTATTACAGTCATCGGCCCCAGCGGCTGTGGAAAAAGCACACTATTACGCATCGTAGCCGGTCTGGATAGCGGGTACACTGGCAGTGTCACCCTGGAAGGGGCGGAGATTGGGGGTCCTGGGATCGATAAGGGTTTTATTTTTCAGGAGCATCGCCTCTTTCCCTGGCTTACCGTTGAGAAGAATATTGCCTCTGATTTACCGCTAGGGAACAAGGAGGTTAGGCGGAAGGTCGATGAATTGATTGATCTGGTGAAGTTAAATGGATTTGAGAAATCTTATCCCCGCGAGTTGTCGGGAGGGATGGCCCAGCGGGTGGCAATAGCTCGTGCACTTCTGCGCAATCCGAAAATACTGCTGCTGGACGAACCGTTTGGTGCACTGGATGCATTCACTCGGGCTCATATGCAGACGGTATTGCTGGACATTTGGCGGGCTAACCAAACAACCATGATTTTTGTGACACATGATATTGATGAGGCTGTGTTCTTGGGGAATCGGGTAGTGATTCTAGAGCCGCGTCCCGGGAAAATACGTAAAATTGTACCGATAGATTTACCGTATCCACGGAAAAAAACAACGACCTCCTTTCAAGAGCTGCGTTTGAAGGTGTTGAATTATTTTGAAAAGGTAGATGAGCTAGAGCTTACAGACGGAGCCGGAATATAAAATAGGTCGACCATACCCATGGAGACTTTCGAAGGCATTACATTCGAGGGTCTCTTTCTGTTTATTTAAAGTGATTGTAAATCTGGAAAAAGGTGGGTACAAAGTATGACAAATCGGGCTGTAGCCATAAGAACTTCCGGAAGACCCGGAAAGGCGGCAACACTAGGACTTGGTCTTTTGCTGCCGGGCAGTGTGCTAATTCTGTGGCAGACGCTCGGGCATTATGGAATGATCTCGGAGATGCTGTTCCCTACGCCGTATACGATTGCGGAATCTTTTGTAACTTTAGCGGCTTCAGGCGATTTGTGGCCGAACTTTAGGATCAGCTTGGTCAGAGCCTTTTCTGGATTCCTGCTAGGTGGTGGACTGGGGCTGCTGTTAGGACTTCTCGTAGGTCTGTTCCGCAGATCGGAGAAGCTGTTAGATCCCTCCCTGCAAATGATCCGCATGATTCCCAGTCTGGCGGTAGTACCGCTGTTCATTTTATGGTTCGGGATCGGTGAGGAGTCGAAGGTGCTATTGATTGCCAAGGGAGCTTTTTTCCCGCTTTATATTAATACGTTCATGGGAATTCGCGGCGTGGATAACAAGCTGTTCGAAGTTTCCCGGGTACTTGGCTTCAGCCGGTTGAAGCAGATTGGCAGGTTAGTACTTCCAGCAGCGCTGCCGAACATTATTCTCGGAGTGCGTCTCTCTCTAGGGCTTTCTTGGCTGGGGTTAGTAGTGGCAGAGCTTATTGCATCTACCTCAGGCATTGGGTACATGATGTCCGATGCGCGTCAATTTGCGGACACACCAGTGGTGTTCGTGGGGATTATTATTTTTGCCGTAGCTGGATTGTTGAGTGATTCCATTGTTCGTTACATTGAACGACGGTTGTTGAGATGGCAAGACAGTTATCGCGGATAACCTTGAACGCTCATTAAACAAAAGGGGGATGCACCATGAGCGATGGAGTAGAAGCTATTATCAAAAATACTAAAAGAGCCAGAGAAACGCTGGATAGCGGCGGCACAGCTCCTTTATCCAAGAAGACACCGAAGAAACCCGCAATACAAGTTGCATGGAAACCCCTGCTCTCTGATTGGGGAATAGGTGCAATTATCCCGGTGGTGACGTTAGTCCTTTGGCAGCTGGCAGGGAGTACGGGGCTGGTCTCAGCAACCTTTTTGCCGACTCCGCTTTCGATTGCAAGAGCTTTTACCGACTTGTTGGTTACTGGAGAGTTAACTCATCATCTGGGCGTCAGCATGGGTAGGGCGGGCATCGGATTTCTTATTGGAGGTGTGTTGGGTCTTCTATTCGGCGTACTGACTGGCTTGTTTCGCAGTGTAGAATATGTGCTCGATCCTAGCGTACAAGTGCTTAGGCTTGTTCCCCATTTAGCTATAGCGCCGCTCATTATTCTCTGGTTCGGGTTTGGAGAGATGTCAAAAGTTGTGATCATTATGACAGGCTCATTTTTTCCGCTCTATATTAATACATTTATGGGCATCCGCAATGTGGACAATAAATTGTTCGAAGTAGCTCGTGTATTGGGATTCAGTCCATATCAGAAGCTGCGCAGGCTTATACTCCCGGCGGCGCTGCCCGGAATTTTGTTAGGGCTAAGATTGTCGCTGGCTGTAGCTTGGATTGGTTTGGTTGTAGCAGAGCTTATTGGATCACAGTCAGGTATTGGTTTTCTTATCAATGAGGCGAAGCAGAACTCTAATACGGATGTTGTATTCGTAGGCATTATTATTTTCGCAATTGTCGGTAAGCTGATCGATTCCTTGTTCCGGATTATTGAACGAAAGTTCCTGTTCTGGCGCGATAGTTACGAAGGCTAAACAAACTGAGGAGGTCTTAAACATATGAGTGGATCGGTGAAAAAAGGATCGGTGAATTTGGTGGCAGACGTGCTCGTTATCGGAGGAGGTCCGGCAGGAACGTGGGCAGCCCTTACTGCATCAGCGAAGGGGGCCAAAGTAATCCTTGCAGATAAAGGGTACTGCGGTTCAAGTGGGGCAACGGCACCGTCGGGAACGGGAGTCTGGTATGTGAAGCCGGATGAGAAGCTCCGGAAAGAGGCAAAAGCAAGTCGTTATGCGCTTGGCGGGCAGCTGGCTGAATCTCGCTGGATGGACCGGGTGCTGGATCAAACCTATGCCAATATGAACAAGCTGGGTGTTTCCGGTTATCCATTCCCTGTAGATGAGCAGGGCAATCAATTCCGAAGAAGTCTGCAAGGACCGGAATATATGAAATTAATGCGTAGGCTGGTGAAAAAGGCAGGCGTTAAAATTCTAGATCACAGCCCAGCCTTGGAACTCCTGGCAGATGAGCATGGCGTAGCTGGAGCGGCTGGAGTTCATACCCAGAGTGGAGAAACCTGGACTGTTCAGGCAGGAGCAGTCGTCATTGCTACCGGAGGGTGCGCCTTCCTAAGCAAGGCACTTGGCTGCAACGTGTTGACCGGAGATGGCTATCTCTTTGCTGCTGAGGCTGGGGCGAATCTGTCCGGCATGGAATTCTCTAATGCCTATGCGATCTGCCCTACGTTCTCTTCGGTGACCAAGACGGCGTATTACAGCTATGCCAGCTTTTATTATGAGGATGGAAGCGTTGTGGAGGGAGCCGGTTCCAAGAAGGGCCGTTCTGTAATTGCCCGGAATTTGTTGGCAGGTAATCAGGTGTACGCCAAGCTGGATGGGGCACCAGAGGATTTGAGACCGCTGCTGCGGGTGGCGCAGACGAACTTTTTCCTTCCTTTTGACCGCCAGGGAATTGATCCGTTCAAGGATGCGTTTCCGGTTACTTTGCGGCTCGAAGGCACGGTTCGGGGGACGGGTGGCATCCATATTACAGATGAAAGCTGCGGCACAGGTGTTCCCGGACTTTACGCGGCAGGAGATGCGGCTACCCGCGAGCTGATTTGCGGAGGTTTTACTGGCGGTGGCAGCCATAATGCGGCGTGGGCGATGTCTTCAGGTTCTTTTGCTGGTGAAGGAGCTGCTGTCTATGCACAGAGTCTGGGGTCGCACGCTGCGCAGCGTAGTCCAGTCGGCTTATCATCATCACCACTGGTGCATCAGGAAGTGAAGCCGGGAGTGGCGGCCCAAACGGCAGAGTATGTGTCTGCTGTACAGGCTGAGGTGAAGCCGTATGACATCAATTTGTTCCGGACAGAACAAGGGCTGACTTCTGCACTAGATCGTCTGGATGGATTGTGGAAAGAGCAACGAAGCCGCGAAATTCAGCGTACGCCAGAAGGGGTCAAGGCACGGGAAGCCGAAGCCATGACCGCAACAGCCCGCTGGATGTACAATTCTGCACTTGCTCGTACAGAGACGAGAGGCATGCATAAGCGTGAGGATTTCAAGGCTACAGATCATGGCCAGCATCACCGCTTGATCAGTGGCGGATTAGATCAGGTATGGGTGAAGACGGAAGCCGTGGCTAAGGAGGGTGTTCTATCGTGATTGAGGTGATCAGCGCTGCCAGATGTGTAGAGTGCAACCAATGTGTATCTGTCTGCCCGACTAATGTTTTCGAACGGGTAGAGGATGGCATTCCTGTTATTGCCCGGCAGAGCGATTGCCAGACTTGCTTTATGTGTGAGCTGTATTGTCCTGTCGATGCTCTCTACGTTGCACCAGACTCTGAGAATATTATTGGTGTGACAGAAGCGGAACTTCAGGAGCAGGGACTACTTGGCGGTTATCGTGAAAAAGTAGGCTGGGGTAAGGGCAGGCAGCCGGTAGCAAGCCATGAATTTATGTATAAATTGGCATCGAGGGCAGGGTTCTGAGCTGGATCAAGATTTAAATAAATAGCATAAACCTAGGGGGAGAAACAATGAAACAAGCGTACAGAGAGATTCAAGGGAAACGTTCTAGGAAGATTCGGTTTGCACTTTTAACTACAATTATGATGGCCATGCTGGTGCTTCAGGCTTGCGGAAATAATACGGGCGGCAATGGAGCGTCTGCCTCCGGGGGATCAAATACGGAGAAGGCGGGAGAAGAGGCCACGAGCACGAGCAATGTTCCAGCGGTATTGAACTTTGGGTTTATCGGTTCCAACAAATTGAATGTGCCCGGCGGTGCAGAGGGTTGGGGCTTTTATAAAGGGATTATTCAAGAAGAGTTGAAGAAATACGGCATTACTGAAGTAAAGCTTACTGGCTTTCCAAACGGTCCGGATCAGACAGAATCCTTGATTAGTGGTCGGCTGGATATCGGCAGTCTTGGAGATACACCTGCTATTATTGCCTACGCTTCTGGGGCCAAGACCCGTCTGATTTCACAATCTTCCGCGAACACGATTGGTTATTTGATCGGCAAGAAGGATGGGCCCAAGACGGTGAAAGATCTGCAAGGTAAAACTATCGCGATTCAAAAAGGCTCCTTCATGCACCGATATGTAGTTGGATTACTACAGGAAGAAGGCGTGACCGACTACAAACTCGTGCATATGCTCATTCCTGATGCTACTGCAGCTTTAGCCCGTGGAGATGTAGATGCTACAACAAATCTAGGTGTTCCTGCGCTGAAGCTGATTGACCAAGGTTACACTCACTTGGATGATGCCTCGAAGCACCCGAACCTGCTTGGTTCTAGCGCAACAGTTGTGTCTGAGGATTATCTGGCGAAATTCCCTGATTTTCCGAAGGTATGGAACGAAGCTAGAGAGAAAGCCTTGGCAGACTTGAAGCAGCATGAAGATGAGTATTATCAATTTCTGGCTGAAATCGGAGATACAACGCCTGAGCTGGCGAAGCAAGTGAATCCGATTAGTGATATCAAGGATACTGCGTTCACTGATGAAGGAACAAAGCTGCTGGACGGTACCAAAAACTTCCTCGTCGAAGAGAAGTTAGCGAAAAAAGACTTCAATATTAGCGATTGGCAGCTGAAATAAGTTGCTTAAAGGTTGCTTTAATTGAACTTAAGATTCTTCTGTAAAGGTAATTGAGTGACTGCGGTGAATGTTTGGACTTTCGGCCGCCTCTCCGCCACTTCTCCCTTTAGTGATTTTTAAGTTCAACTAACTCAGCTAATGGTGTAGGAGGAAAAAATATGTCGCAGCTTAAGAAGGAAATGACAGTGGATGTCCTCGTGCTTGGCGGAGGTCCTGCTGGGGCGTGGTCGGCATGGAGTGCAGCCTCGCAAGGCGCAAAGGTAGTCCTGGCGGATAAGGGCTACTTGGGCACTAGTGGCGCAACTGCACCGGGAGGAACAACGTTGCTCGTTATTCCTCCCATTGCCGAGCTGCGGGAGCAGGCAGTGCAGGCCAGACTTAAGGCCGGCGGATATTTGTCGGAGAATGCTTGGATTCACCGGGTGTTGGATCAGGTCGAACAGAACCTGGCTCAAGTGGAGCAGTGGGGGTATCCCTTTCCGAAGGATGGAGAAGGAAACTCACTGCGCACTCACCTCCATGGACCAGAATATATGCGGATTATGCGAAAAGTTGTGCGCAAAGCAGGGGTCACAATCCTCGATCAGTCACCAGCGCTGGAACTTCTTCACGATGAACACGGTGTCGGTGGAGCGCGTGGGATCAACCGCCTGACAGGAGAGTCCTGGGAAGTGAAGGCTAATGCCGTTGTGATGGCTACCGGCGGCTGTGCTTTTCTCAGCAAAGGCCTTGGTTGCAACGTGCTGACAGGGGAAGGATTGTTGATGTCCGCAGAGGTGGGTGCTGATCTTTCGGGTATGGAATTCAGCCGCCAATACGCCCCAAGCTTTGCGGACGGAACCGTAACACGTGGCCGCATGCTGGCTTGGGCCACCCTTTATGATGCGGACGGTCATCCGTTGCATAGAGGGGATCGGACCTTTGGCAGCATTCCTGAGCTGATGCTGAAGGGTCCGGTTTACGCTTCGCTGGATCTGGCGGACACCGCGGAGAAACAGGATTTTCTGCGCAAAGCGCATCCAATTTTCTTCATGCCGCTGGAGCGGGCGGGAATTGATGCGTTTAAGCAGAAATTCCCGCTTACCCTGCGCTATGAGGGCACGATGCGCGGCACTGGGGGTCTGCGCTTGAGCGGTACGGATTGCCAGACGACCGTGCCCGGACTCTATGCGGCCGGAGATGCCGCATCTCGCGAGAAAGTGACCGGCGCCATCTCCGGCGGCGGGGCTTATAACGCTTCCTGGGCCATGTGCAGCGGAAGCTGGGCTGGGCAGGGAGCCGCGCAGCATGCGCTGTCCTGCCGAGGACAGGCGAACAGCCGCAAGCTGACCGCAGCGGGACGCTACGGGCTGGCGGCTGGCGCCGATGCCTCGGAAACGCTGGAGGTGAAGCCGCTAATCGCGGCAATCCAGCGTGAAATCTTGCCGCTGCAGATCAATTATTTCCGCAGCGAGCCGGGCATTTCTTCAGCCTTGAAGCGGCTGAATGCCTTGATGCCCTATTTGAACGGGCAGGCTCCTGCCAGCGTTCAGGGCATCGTGCAATCGCGTGAAGCCGCGGCTATGCTCGCGGTCGGCAGGTGGATGTACACCGCGGCACTCGCCCGGAAAGAGACCCGCGGACTGCAAAAGCTAGCGGAATATCCGGAGCTTGATCCGCGCCAGACTCACCGGCTGATCTTATCCGGTATTCAACATATAAGCGTCAGTACAGAGGCTGTGCCCCATGCTCATGAACTGAATGCGCTGAAGGAGGGGCAAGCGATATGATCGAATTAATCAGCTTGGAGCGTTGTGTTGGTTGTAAGCTGTGTACGAAAGTATGTCCGACGAACGTATTCGAAATGCAGGGGAAGATTCCGGTCATTGCCCGTCAGGAAGATTGCCAGACCTGTTTCATGTGTGAAGCTTATTGTCCTGTAGATGCTTTATACGTGGCACCACAGGCGGATCAGCTGATCGGTGTAAATGAGGAGGCGCTGATTCAGTCAGGTGTGTTGGGAAGCTGGCGTGCTGAAATCGGCTGGGGACCTGGTGCGAATGGTTCGATGGCGGAGAGGGACACGACTCCTTATTTTGAAGTGTTTACCGAGCAGTACCGAACATGATTAAGCAGATGCCTAAACCCAAAAAATCCGCCCGAAAGCTGGGCGGATATTTCATATATTAGAAACTTATAGCAGGGCTTCGATAGCTGGTTCAATATCCAGCGGGTCCACCGTAGATTCGAATCTAGTGACCACATTGCCTTCGCGATCAATCAGGAATTTAGTGAAGTTCCACTTGATTTCGTCATTGTTCAGAGCCTCTGGATCTTTGTCTTCAAGCATGCTTTGCAGCAGCTTTCCTGAAGAATGGTTGATGTCGAACCCTTCAAATCCAGCCTGTTCTGTTAGGTAGGTGAAAAGAGGGTGTTTAGCTTCGCCTTTTACGTCAACCTTTTCAAAGAGTGGGAAGGTTACCCCGTAATTGATTTGGCAAAATACATTAACCTCTTCATTGCTGCCGGGTTCTTGCTCTCCAAATTGATTGGAAGGAAAGCCGAGAATTTGGAGGCCGCGTTCCTCGTACCGCTCATAAAGCTTTTGCAGATCTGAATATTGGTGGGTAAATCCGCACTTACTTGCTGTATTCACTATCAGTAGCACTTTACCTTTGTATTGCTCTAGCTCGATATCTTTTCCCCGAATACTGCGTGCTGAATATTGATAAATGCTCATGGCTGCTACATCCCTTCAGTTATCTATGCTTTTTGAAAAAGAACAGGAAATATTTATAATAATTAAATTGTAAACAATTCAATTATCGCTGTCAAACAATTCAGCTTGAAGGAATTGGAACCGTAATTGCAAGGTTGGAATAGGATAGATAATGGGTATGGATCAGTCAAAAAAATTTATTGCGTTAAAGCTACTCTGCGTTCCATTATTATCTTGCATCGGGAACGTTTTTTGATTAAGATAGCAGAAACCAGCGCAAAAGCCGCGCTGACATAGATAAGGACTATGACGAAGAGAGTAAGCATTATAGCGGATCTTAACAGGGAAGGCGTGCCGGAGACTGAGAGCACCCTCATGAGACGATTAATGCCGAAGTTCACTTCCGAGTCGGCCCCTGAAGTAGTTTGTCACAGGTTGTGGCAGGTATGAGTAGGGAGGCCCGCGCCCCGCGTTACCGGGTGAAAGACAGAATTAATTCTTAGTCAGGGGAATATGAGATTCTATTCCTTTGTGCTAGTATTCGGGTTAATTCTAAATAAGGGTGGTACCACGGCTCCTCGTCCCTTGCGACGGGGGGCCTTTTTGCGTTCCAAATTATAACAAAAAGAGGGAGTGGAAGGGTAATGAGTAACGTGGAATTGGATGTTCTTAGAGGTCGTCTGGATGAAATTAATGGGCAATTGCTGGAGCTGATCTCCGAGCGGGCTAAGATTGTTCAGGAGATTGGAGGAGTTAAAGAAAAACAAGGTGTCCCTAAATTTGATCCAGAACGGGAAAAACAGATGCTGGATAAGCTCGTAGCGAGCAACAAAGGCCCTTTCACTAACGGGACGATCCGTAGCCTCTTCAAACAAATTTTCTCAGCTTCTCTGGACTTACAAACAGATGATCATAAAAAAACTTTACTGGTAGCCCGAAAGAGCCACAAAGAGGATACAGTGATTGTTCTGCCGGGAGATGTAACGGTTGGCGGTGCTTCTTCACTGATGGTAGCCGGTCCTTGCTCCGTGGAAAGTGAACTACAGACTCGCACCGTAGCTGCCGCCCTGCAAAAAGCCGGAGTACGTGTAATGCGTGGCGGTGCCTTCAAGCCTCGGACTTCACCTTATGATTTTCAAGGACTGGGAATGGACGGTTTAAGAATATTACGAGAAGCAGCAAATGAATATGGACTGCTGACCATCAGCGAAATTGTAGATCCAAGACATATTGAAGAGTCACTTGATTATGTGGATATCATCCAGATCGGTGCACGTAATATGCATAATTTCGAGCTGCTAAAAGCGGTCGGAGAAGTCGACAAGCCGGTGCTGCTGAAACGTGGATTGGCTGCCACACTCGATGAATTCATCCATGCAGCGGAATACATCATGTCTCGTGGAAACACACAGATCATGCTGATTGAACGTGGAATTCGTACCTATGAAAAAGCGACCCGCAATACGCTTGATATCTCAGCAGTGCCAATTCTCAAACAGGAATGTCATTTGCCAGTATTGGTTGATGTAACTCACTCGACAGGCCGCAAAGACATCCTTATTCCATGTGCGAAAGCCGCACTCGCAGCTGGAGCTGACGGCATAATGGTGGAAGTGCATCCTGATCCTGCAACCGCATTGTCTGATGCCGCTCAGCAGCTGAACATTGATGAATTCAACACCTTCTTTAATGAAGTGAAGGCTTCCGGATTGTACCGGTAATCTAGAAATATAGAATTTGCATGATATTTTAAGGATTCGCTAGAAAATGAGGTGTATAAGCGCTTACAAGTCTAACTAATCTTTTTGTGAAGGTGAAGGTGGGTCGAGTACAATAAGCAACATTAGCGTTGCACCGGCCCCGGGTCTTTTCTGACAAAAGATCCACACATTTTAATAGTCACAGGAGGAAAATAGATTTTGAAGCAGCTTACCTTAAATAATGGGTGGTTTTCTAACACTCGAACCGATATTTTATCGGGGATGACCGTAGCCGTTGCGCTGATTCCTGAAGCGATCGCTTTTTCGATCCTGGCGGGAGTAAGTCCGATGGTTGGTTTATATGCCTCTTTTTGCATTGCGATTGTAACGGCACTTACCGGAGGCAGACCCGGAATGATCTCGGCGGCTACGGGAGCTATGGCTCTGTTAGTCGGAAGTCTCGTACTAGAACACGGAATAGAGTATCTGTTCGCGGCAACTGTACTGGCTGGTGTGTTTCAGATATTGATGGGGATGCTAAAGCTGGGGCGGTTTATCACCTTTTTGCCACAGCCGGTCATGACGGGTTTTGTCAACGCGCTGGCGATACTAATTTTTATGGCACAGCTTACCCATTTTAAAGGACAAGGCTGGGTGATGTACGGACTGGTAGCTCTGACCTTGCTTATTATCTACACGGTTCCTCGGTTTACCAAAGCCGTACCTTCAGCACTTGTAGCGATTGTTATTGTTTCTATTCTTAGCATCGCTCTTCATCTGGACGTAAGAACCGTAGGCGATATGGGGAATATTACAGCAACTTTGCCACTATTCCATCTCCCACAAATCCCATTTACGCTGGATACGCTGCTTATTATTTTGCCATATTCACTTTCGCTGGCTGTAGTTGGGCTATTGGAATCCCTGATGACTGCCACCTTAATAGATGATATTACGGGCACAGGTAGTGATAAGAACAGAGAGGCGAAGGGACAGGGGCTTGCGAATGTAGTCACTGGTTTTTTCGGAGGGATGGCAGGCTGTGCGATGATTGGCCAATCGATGGTTAACATGAAGTCAGGAGGACGCACGCGTCTGTCCACGTTTGTATCAGGGATCTTTTTATTATTCTTAATTATCGTACTTGGCGATGTGGTGAAGCAGATCCCGATGGGGGCGCTCGTCGGCGTAATGATAATGGTCTGTATCAGCACCTTTGAATGGGGCTCACTCAAAACTTTAACCCGTATTCCGCTAAGCGATGCGCTGGTTATGATTGTGACGGTGGTCACTGTGGTGGTTACGGACAACCTTTCTATTGGGGTTTTGTTTGGAGTTCTGCTAAGTGCTTTAACGTTTGCTTGGAAAATAGCTTCGATCCGCCTAACTGTTCAGGAAGCAACCTCTTCCAAAACATATGCGGTATCCGGCCAGTTGTTCTTCGGCACGACAAGCCACTTCATTCATGAATTCGCCTACGATAGCGATCCGGATCATATTATTATCGATTTTTCACACTCCCATGTGTGGGACCAATCCGCTGTCCATGCCATAGCGAAGACGATGAGCAAATACGCCGAGCATGGTAAAAAAGTCACCATTACCGGACTTAATGACCAGAGCTCACAGCTGGTTCAGCGGGTGGGATTATCCATATAAAAAAAAGATTGCGCTATATGCGCGATCTTTTTTTTATAGCAGATATTAACTGGAAGAAAGGCCAGCAAGGTTTTACTTTGGGTTTAAAATAATATAAAATATAAAGTGGATAATGTTTATCCGCTTTATACGCGGATGGTATTATCTACAGTTTGAATCAAGCTATTTACGTAAATCGAGGTGCTGTACATGCATATGAAAACAGGGGTAGAGCAGTCGGTATATGCACTGGTTCTACTCAACATGCTGCCGGATAAGGCGGTGTTGTCTGGGGAAGCGATTAGCCAGCAGCTCGGAGCATCGGCGACCTATTTTCAGAAACTGTTAAGAAAGCTGGTAACCGCAGATATCATCACGTCTGTTCCCGGCATTAAAGGCGGTTTTAAATTAAAGAAAAGCCCTGAAGATATTCGTGTATATGACGTTTACCTCGCGGTGGAAGGCCAGCAGTCGCTGTATTCATCGAATGGTATTCTGGTAGATATGTTGGATTTAGAAAAAGAAGACAGCTGCTGCCTGTTATCGAATCTGATGGAAGAAGCTGAATCCTCTTGGAAAGCCGTATTAAAGCGGGAGACTATTGCTTCGTTGTCGGAGGAAATGCGTGGTGAACGCTTTAAAGATAAGATTGCAGCCCTAGAGGAATGGGTTAGTAATAAAATGGTCATCTAACCAAAGAAGGGATGTATTCGCATGAGATTAAGCATATTGGATCAGGCACCCGTGACAAGCGGCAACACTGCGGAAGGTGCCCTGAATAAAGCAGAAGAACTCGCTATTTTAGCAGATGAGCTGGGATATAGCAGAATGTGGATGGCAGAGCACCATGGCGGAAATACATTTGCTAGCTCAGCTCCGGAAGTAACGGCTGCCCGTTTAGCCGCCAAGACCAATCGTATTCGAATCGGCACCGGCGGTGTAATGATGATGCATTATTCTCCGCTTAAGCTGGCTGAAGTATTTAAAACGTTAAGTGCTTTTTCCCCGGGGAGAATTGATTTTGGTGTGGGACGAGCTCCTGGTGGCGATACAAGCGCCATGTACGCTTTATCTGAAGGCCGTGAGTTAATGCTGCATAATATGTATGACAAGCTTGGCATTACCATGCAGCTGCTCAGTGATCAGATTCCGGAAGATGAGCTATATGCCAAAAATCTCGCTGCTCCAACGAAGGTGGCGCTCCCTGAAGTATGGTTGTTAGGCTCGAGCGGCAATAGCGCGCGAAAAGCTGCACAAATGGGGGTCGGATACTCCTTCGCACAATTTTTTAATGGTGCGATGAGTAATGAAATCTTGGACCATTACCGTAATAACTACCAGCCTTCTATCTTTATGGACAAACCAGAGATCAGTGTATCCTATATGGTGACCACAGCAGAAACGAAGGAAGAAGCTGAGTATGAAGCATTACCGCAGGATATTTTTCGGTTGATGATGAGTAAGGGCCGGATTACTCAGGTGCTGACACCAGAAGAAGCTCAGAACATTTCGCTATCGGAAATTGACCGGATGTCAATCAAGGAAGGGCGCAAGATTCATTTAGTTGGTGCGGTTAAAGACATCGCCGTACGTTTGCAAGAAGAACAAGCACAATATGGATTCCAAGAAGCAATGATATGCAGCATCCCACATTCGCAGGAGAAACGGCTGGAGGTTTACCGGCTGCTGGCGCGTGAACTGCTAGGCTCTTGATTCTGGATAGCTAACCTTAACCCGCATTTGATGCGGGTTTTTTGTATGCCAATTTAATTTTTTTTGATCGAAGTAGGTCCTCAAAAGACAATAAATTAACCCTCCCGCCTCCTAAAAGTAACATTTGAATGCCTAACTTCATCTATGATTAGTGAAAGATTTATTTTTAAAAAGAGGTTAGGAAGTGATCAAGGATGTTTCCTTTACATAAATCCGTTACGCTGACAGCCTTGCTTCTAATGAATCTGCTGGCAGGTTGCCAACCTCAGGTGGACCCATCCCCCGCTCAATCGGCTAACGACTACCACACCTCAAGACCGAAGCCAACAAACACCGCTGCTAACCTCATTAAGCTGGAGTGGAACCTGGTGGATACAATGCCCATAGTCTCTCAACTAAGTGCTCCACCCACAGGCGCTACTTTGATTACAGAGAAGAAGCTGGAGGATTTTGGAGGAGTCAAAGTGAGTGTGTATACGATGGCTAGTGACGAAGACTATGTGTATGCCAGAACTTCTACTTCCAAAGGACAATACAGTCTAGGGGCGATAGGAACTTATAATTATCGTCAACCGGAGAATATCAAGGTAGAAGTAGTGCGGCTATTTAGCGAAAAGGTGTTGAAAATCACCGGGGGACTAGGAGCAAATAACTCGCTCAGTAACTATTATTTAATCGACGAGAGCGGTAACCCCTCGGGTTTGCTGCAAATTGATACCGGACATTCCAAAGAGCTGGATGTTGATCAGGATGGATCTTTTGAGGGTGTAGCCGCACATGGAAATCCAATGAGTGCCTATATTTACCGCTGGAATGTTGATCACGCTGAGATAACTTTTGTTAATGATGCTTTAAAGGCGGACTCCGTGGTGCTAACGGATGAAGGAATATATGAAGCTTCTAATAGCGGGGACAAGCAGAGCAAGAAATTCCGGTTGACCGTAGAAGGATTGATCCCAGAGCGGTAACGCCATGACCACTGCTGTTGAAATATTTCCTGCGACCATTTACCCTAAACCTCCGTATAGACGGTTAAGCTTGAATGATTATCCATAATCTAGGAGGGGTATTGGATGAATATGCAAATGAATCCGAAATTGAAACAGCTGCGTCCGGGAAAAATAGTCACCGGTATTGCAGCGGTGCTTATTGTATTGTTGATCGGCGCGAACTCTTTTGTATCTGTGGAATATGGGCATGTAGGTTTATACAAAACCTTTGGTAAATTAAATGACAATACATTGTCACCCGGCATTCATTTTAAAATTCCATTTATTCAGACGGTGATTCAGGTCAATACACAGGTAACGAAGGCGGAGACCGATACTTCAGCCTCTTCAAAAGATCTTCAGCCCGTGTCCACACATGTGGCGGTGAACTATTCCGTAAATAAGGCTTCCGCCTTTAATCTGATGAACAATATCGGAGGTAATTTTGATAGTGTAATTATTAATCCGGCCATTCAAGAAATCGTTAAAGAAGTGACAGCCAAATATCCAGCAGAGGATTTGATTACGCGTCGTGATGTAGTGTCGAGTGAGATCAGTGAGCACTTAACCGCTAGGCTGGCAAAATATGACCTGATCGTCAACGATATTAACATCGTTAACTTTAAATTCTCGGAGGCATTTAACCAGTCGATTGAAGCAAAGCAGGTCGCCCAGCAGCAGGCATTGAAGGCCGAAAATGATCTCCGGCGGATTGAAATTGAAGCGAAGCAAAAAATCGCCCAGGCGCAAGCAGAGGCTGAATCTTTAAGACTTAAGAAGCAAGAGGTTACACCTGAGCTGGTGCAGCTGAAGCAAATTGAGGTTCAGGAGAAAGCGCTGGAAAAATGGAACGGCGTGTTGCCATCTGTAACAGGGGGAGCCACACCTTTTGTGGATGTTCAATCTCTGACTAAATAATTCATTATTGGGTTTCAGATTTATTTCACAATTTGCTGTTCTGTGATTGAGATCGTAGCTGTCTGCTTCAACAGAGTATTTATTATCCCTTTACGCTTACGGACTCAGAAGATGTTATTTGTAAGTTTTAAGGCTTAGGAGCATGGCTTCGGACTCCAGTGGCGCTATCCATTAGGTAGAGGTTCGGATTTGGTGTTTTTTATGCCAATAGCGGCTATGGGGTCCGATAGTTTCCCAAATGTGCAATTAGGCTGCCTATAAGGTCAGCTGTGTCCGATAGTGGCTCGTACGCAATAATTCTCCCTATTTTACCTTATATAATTTCGGGTTTGGCAATAAGGACAGCCCATAGTGTATCAACAACTGATCCTCTGATAGGAAAGCCCTACTTCTATAGAAGTAGGGCTTTTTATGCTATTAATATTGATAAAGCATCGTAGGAATTTGCCAGCCAGCGCCAACTGACCAAAAGAAGACATAATCGCCACGTTTGATTCGTCCGTCCTCGACTCCGCGTTGAAAGGCGATAAAAGGACTGCTTGTGGCTGTGTAGCCGAACTCGTCGCCTACATAAATGAACTTTTCTGCGGTTAGCCCAAGTCCGATTTGGATGAGCTCGATATTTTTCAGTGAGAATTGTGAAAGGCAGAATGCAGAGATATCATCCGTAGTCAGACCGTTGCGTGAGAGAAGCTCCTTCATATCCGCTATAGCCGCATCCACACACACTGTACCGTCAAAAGGGGTCCACCGTATCCGAATCTGCTCTGGGGTCATACCCTCTTGATAAATATTCGACAGGCCGCAGGCCGGGAACATAATATTCTCGGAGCCTTCAGAATCGGTGTAATAAAGGGAATCTATGAAGCCTGCATGCTCACTGCTGCGCTCTAGAATCACTGCTGCTGCGGCGTCCCCAAAGTTAGGGTAAGTAATTTCATCATCTGTATTGCAGTTCACTGAGCTGTAGTCGCTTCCTACAACGAGTGCGTACCTGATGCTGGGGTTGGCTTGCATATAACGACTTGTCTGCTCCACGGCGGAGACCATTCCTGCGCAGTTAGCATTGGAATCCTGCGTAATGGTCCGGTGTTTACCTTGAAGCATACGGTGTAGGAGAAGTGCATTGGTAGGATAGGTGTACTCTGGCGTCTGTGAAGCGAACATGATCATGTCCATATCCTCACCTTGCAAATTCGCTTCGCTAAGCACTTTTTGGGCAGCCTTTAATCCCATCGTCAGAGCATTTTCACCCTGTTCTTTTACGATGTATCTCCGGTCGCGACCCATGACTTCTAGGAATCGTTTGATGTCCTTGCCCATACTCTGAAAATGCTTCAGATAATATTCGTTATCTACGATATGCTCTGGGTGGTAATAAGCAGCTTGGCGAATCGCTATATGTCCCAAGTGGCGCCTCCTATGCTTCAATAATTTCGTAATTTTCTAATTTCGTTGCCCGTGCCACTCGGCTTAACTGCATTTTTAGGACAGGGCTTTTGGCAATAATAAAGGTTACTTTTTTAAATCCGGATTGTTTGTACAGTATGTAGCATTGCTCAAGCATGGGAAGTGTGTCCTTTGAGGATACATTCAATGTCTTGCAATCTAGGATGATCTCATATTGTTTCGGGTCGAATGCACTTATGATTTGGTTGTACTCATTAATGAAACGTCCTGCATCTTCTGGCGACATAGTTCCTTCGACTTGTACATTCAGTTTTTGATGTGCAGCATTTGTGGCGAAATTGAAGGTTCCCATTTTTGATTAATCTCCTCCTAAGTTTTATCTAAGAAAAATTTTGATGAATAGGATAAAAAAACCTATTTATCTAAGACTATTATCGTATTTTTAATTGGGAAAGTTTAGGGGATTAAACCTTTATTTTTTTAAAAAGATAATTTAGGGAATGAGAAACTACTTAAAATCCATAAAATCTGCACAAATTAAGGTTTGAGGTAGGCATGCCCACCCTGTTTGCTTTGCAAAGCACAGTTCTATTGGTATGATTACAGAGATGAAAAAAACTACTATCCAAATCATGGAGGAATAATAAAAATGAGCGAAATTACACTATCGGGGATCATTGATCATACACTGCTTAAAGCAGATGCACGGAAAGAAGACATTATTAAATTGGCGGAGGAAGCTAAAACTTATAAGTTTGCTTCTGTTTGCGTAAACCCTGCTTGGGTAGCTACTGCCCATGAATTGCTGAAAGATACGCCTGAGGTTAAAGTATGTACAGTAATCGGCTTTCCGCTGGGGTCATCGACAACAGAGAGCAAAGTATTCGAGACTACCGATGCTATCGCTAAAGGTGCAGGCGAGGTGGATATGGTCATCAATATCGGAGCATTAAAAGATGGCAACGATGAGCTGGTTAAACGTGATATTGCAGCTGTTGTAGATGCAGCGCGCGGCAAAGCCCTGACAAAAGTCATCATTGAGGCTTGTCTGTTAACGGAAGAAGAAAAAGTTCGTGCCTGCAAGCTATCTGTTGAGGCCGGAGCAGATTACGTAAAAACATCCACTGGATTCTCTACAGGCGGGGCAACGAAAGAAGATATCGCGCTTATGCGTGCTACAGTTGGACCTAATATCGGGGTAAAAGCTTCCGGTGGTGTACGTAGTGCAGAAGATGCACATGTAATGGTACAAGCAGGTGCAAGCCGTATTGGAACTAGTGGTGGTGTAGCGATTGCTAAAGGCGAAACAAGCCAAAGCAATTACTAAGCCGAAGGGCTGAATCGGAAGCGGCGAGTGAGGAGGACAAGCTCATTCGCCGCTGTCCTGATTCAAACTATTAACCGATCAGCTTGATTAGCGATTGTGTTTTATACATAAGGTTGAGGTTTTTATTAATTTATATTGAAAGCGTTATCCAGTAGGTAGAGGACACTAGCAGAAGCATTTGACCAAAGTACAATAATTCACACCGGAATAATGAGATTTTTTTCTTTTCAAATGACGTGGTTTGTGAGAGAATGGGTACAATTCAAAATTGTTAATCATTTCTATACTTAATTATAGGGGAGGAAATACCTATGTCAGAAGATCGCAAGCTGTCGTTTGAAACTTTGGCTGTCCATGCAGGCCAGGAAATTGATCCAACTACTTTCTCACGTGCTGTACCGCTTTATCAGACCACTTCCTACGGGTTCCGGGATGCTGATCATGCAGCGGATCTGTTCGCGCTTAAAGAATTCGGTAATATTTATACTCGGCTGATGAACCCAACTACGGATGTATTTGAACAGCGTGTGGCAGCACTTGAGGGCGGGGCAGGTGCGCTTGCTACAGCTTCCGGGGCAGCGGCTATTTCCTTTTCCATTCTAAATATTGCGGGCGCTGGGGATGAAATTGTATCTGCAGCAAGCCTATATGGCGGGACTTATAATTTATTTTCGACAACACTGCCTAAGCTTGGTATTAAGGTACATTTCGTAGATTCGGATAATCCTGAGAACTTCCGTGCTGCGATTACAGATAAGACCAAAGCCTTGTATGCAGAAACAATCGGCAACCCACAGGGAAATGTTCTGGATATTGCGGCAGTTGCAGCGATCGCCCATGAACATGGGATTCCTCTCATCGTAGACAATACGTTCCCAAGTCCATATTTATTGCGTCCGATTGAGCATGGTGCAGACATTGTTGTCCATTCGGCAACCAAATTTATCGGCGGACATGGTACATCCATTGGCGGGATTATTGTTGACGGCGGTAAATTTGATTGGAAGGCAAGCGGTAAATTCCCAGGTCTTACGGAGCCAGATCCAAGCTATCATGGAGTGGTTTATACGGAAGCGGTGGGCCCGATTGCTTATATTATTAAAGCCCGCGTTCAATTGCTTCGCGATTTAGGGGCGGCGATTTCACCGTTCAACTCTTGGATACTGCTGCAAGGTCTGGAGACTCTTCATTTGCGGATGGAACGTCATAGCCAGAATGCGCTGAGGGTAGCGCAATATTTGGAGGCACATTCAGATGTGGAATGGGTAAGTTATTCGGGACTTCCTACGCATCCATCTCATGAATTAGCGCAAAAGTATTTGCCTAAAGGCCAAGGTGCGATCCTTACTTTCGGTATTAAAGGTGGAAGTGCTGCGGGACGTAAGCTGATTGAGAATGTGAAGCTGTTCTCTCATTTAGCGAATGTTGGGGATTCCAAGTCATTGATCATCCACCCAGCGAGCACAACCCATGCACAGCTGTCGGATGAAGAGCAAATCACAGCCGGAGTAACGCCGGAATTGCTGCGTTTGTCGATCGGGACGGAGTCCATTGATGATATTATCTATGATCTGGAGCAAGCTATTGCTGCCAGTCAACAATAGAAGTTTATATTTCGAAAAGCATTACCGCTCTGCGGTAATGCTTTTTTTGTTGCCTAAAAAAGTTGGAATATTCATCGGATTTGGCAACGCTTGCATATTTCAGGTGTGGCTCCCGTATTTATAAGTGAGGTAGGTAATGAAATGTCGGTCGCTTATGTTATATAGCTTGGCATACCGGCAGCAATCCAAAGATAAAGGGTGGGTGCGAGGATGAAGGGTGAACGTCAGCAGGATGGTTTGCGGAGTAGTGAAGAGCGCCCGTTCAAGTTCATGTATAAGGCTGGTGATCGGACTGTGGGAATGGAAATGAGCCAAGCTGGATCCGTAGCCTCCGCTGCCGCAGAATTTATCGCTGGAGTAGAGCAGAGGGATGTCATTGAGCCTTTGAAGCGGTCTTATTTTAAGCGGCCGGGGGAACCATCGACATTCCTAGTGCTGCGTGAAGGAAGAGAAGAACGTCTTGCTGGACGGGAAGGAACAAGGACTGTTCAAGCGGGCCCGTGTTTGATACGGAGTGAGGAATGGCTGCTGGAACCAGAGCTGTTCTGTCTTTATGAGAACTGGTTATCTAGCGAGGATGAACTCCAAACAGCGCGTATTCTGCAGCGAATCTCTTATCGTCTGCGCGCAGCTGTTGCCGAGCTGCTTGAATCGCCAGATGGTGAATGGGCAGCGGTCACCCTGCTGCATCCAGAGTCGCTTGCGGTGGCGCAGCCCGCTAAGCTTGCCGCGCTTCAGGACGCGCAGCTCGAAGCGCTGTTCGCTGCGGTGGCGGAGAGCCAGCGGCAAGGCGGCGATTGCCGCCTTGACCTGCTGGTCGCCTACACCGCAAGCGCAGCCGAATTCGCCGCAAAGCGCGAATTCATCGAAGACGTGGCCGATCAGACACTCGGCCACGCTTATGCGGCGGCATGCCGCATCGGGGCGCTGATCGCGCCCGATGTGGAGCCTGCCGCCGCTGCGGAAATCGCGCGTATCGCCGATTTCCTAGTGCTGGACGGCGCGGCGGGCGAGCACGCGCCGGAAGAGACCGCCGCGGAGGAATTCGCCCTGGCGGCGGGGAAGATCTTTGCCGCCGTGACGAACGTGAAGCCGGCGGCGGTGGTGCTCGCCGCGGGGACACCGGCGGCGTCGGCTTTGGCCGATCTGTATCAGATCGGGCTCAGCGGGATCTTTTGCAGCGCCGGTCAGCGGACCGAAGCGCTGCTGAGAGCGGCCTGCCTGATCTGGATCGCCAGGCAGCGTGAAACGCTGGATACTGCCGCCGGGGGAAGGCAGTAAGCTTTTTCTGCTGAACGATACGGTGCAGCTCATATAAGAATCGAAAAAAGACTTCAGAGCAGCGATTATCCGGTTATCGGAGAATCGTTGCTTTGTTTTTTTGGTCGTTAGCTACCTGCTTCAACAGCGTACATATATCCCTTTACTCAATCACTATACTCAACCTCCGTGCTCAATACTGTGCTCAACCTCCGTGCTCAATACTGTGCTCAACCTACGTACTTAAACTAATCTGCACTCATGCTTTGGATGCAACCTCCGAACTCAACCTCCGAACTCCCACCCTGTGCCCAACCACCGCACTTAAACTAATTTGCACTCATGCTTTGCATTTAAAGTCTGCACTAACCTCCGCACTCCTCAACCCCCGATGCTTAAGGACCCAGATGACGCTATTTGCCTGATTTTAGCTTTTTAAGCGTAGTTTCGGACACCAGAGATGCTATTCGTTAGGAAGAGGTACATATTTGGTGCTTTTCAGGTCAATAGCTGCAATGGGGTCCGTTAGAATACAGAATGTGTTTAAAACCAGCGATTAGGGTCAGCTGAGTCCGATAGTAGCTTCATACGCGAGCACTTGCATCATACATCCATCAATCGTGTCGTACTCATACTTTGCGCTCAACCTCCACACTCAACCTCCTGTACTCCTACCCTGTGCCCAACCTACGTACTTAAACTAACCTGCACTCATGCTTTTGGATGCAACCTCCGCACTCCCACCCTGTGCCCAACCACCGCACTTAAACTAATTTGCACTCATGCTTTGCATTCAAACTCTGAACTCAACCTCTGCACTCCTCCGCCCCCTGATGCTTAAGGACCCAGATGACGCTATTTGCCTGATTTTAGCTTTTTAAGCATGGTTTCGGACACGAGAGACGCTATTCGTTAGGAAGAGGTACATATTTGGTGCTTTTCAGGTCAATAGCTGCAATGGGGTCCGTTAGAATACCAAATGTGTTTAAAATCAGCGATTAGGGTCAGCTGAGTCCGATAGTAGCTACATTTGCGAGCAACTTGCATCATACGCTTATCAATCGTGTCGTATTCATACTTTGCACTTAACCTCCGCACTCAACTCCGTACTCAACCCCCGCACTCAAACTAATCTGTACCGATCCTCTGGACTATCACCAATAGCTACAGACAACATTAGTTTTGGAACCTCCGCATTTGTTTCCAGCTTCTCCTTACATTTTACATAAACAGGATAATGAGAGTGGAGGCTCGAATTTTATTAGCATCTTGCTGAATAGGGGTGCTGTAGATGTCTACAAATTTTAGAGTTGGCCTGCAAAAGGTTGTAGATCATTCTTACGATATTGAGATTGGGGAAGGTCTTTTTGGCGCTCTGATCGAGGATTTGAAACATGGAATTGTCGAGAATGTAAGCAAATTCGCGATTGTTACAGATTCAAAAGTTGAAGCCCTGTATGGACAAGCCTTGCTGGAACAACTGCATCAGAATGATTTTCAAGCGGAGTTATTTTCTTTCCCTGCTGGAGAGAAGTCTAAAACCCGAGAAACGAAGGCACAGCTGGAGGACCGGCTATTAAGCCGTTCTTACGGACGAGATTGCTGTATCCTTGCCATCGGAGGTGGAGCGGTAACGGATTTGGCAGGTTTTTTGGCTGGAACATTTGGTCGGGGAGTGCCAAGTTTGAACTATGCAACTACCCTTTTAGCAGCAGCGGATGCTTCAATTGGTGGTAAAACGGGCGTGAATACACCAGTTGCAACCAATCTAATTGGTGTTTTTCATCAGCCTAAAAAGGTCTACATCGACCTAGCCACTTGGAAAACGCTTCCGGTACGTGAGCTTCGTAGTGGTTTGGCTGAAACAATCAAACATGCCTGCATCGCGGATGCTGACTTTTTTGAGTTTCTTGAACAGAATATGGAGCGAGTGGTCTCCTCAGATGGCGAACTTGTATTAGATCGAGAGGTTTGCGAACGGATTGCTTTTCATAATTGTGAGATCAAGTATAGCGTGGTGGAAAAGGATGAACTGGAGAGCAACCTGCGACAAATTCTAAATCTGGGGCATACTGCTGGCCGGGCGTTAGAGGCTTTAAGTGGTTATGAATTATTACATGGTGAGGCTATTGCGATTGGACTCGCGGTTCAGGTGCAGCTGGCAGAGCAGTTGGGGTATGTAACGGCTGACCAAACTCAGCGTGTGATTGCTTTGTTGAAGAAGGCGGGACTTCCGACTGAAATACCAGCAACCATTACAAATAGAATGCTGATTGATAAGATGTATACGGATAAAAAGGTTCGCAAAGGGCGTATACGGTTTGTGTTCCAAGCTGGAATTGGAGCGATGAAGTCTTTTGAAGGTGGAGCTTATTCGACGCCAGTTGAAGAGCAAGTCCTATCCGAGCTTTTAAATAAAATACGCAGCTAAGATAGGAAAAAGTTATTCTAAATTTATGACGAATAGCCCAGAAGGTAGGGTTTACTTTTTCGTTCAAGGTGGTATTATTAAAATATAAGTTGCACTAAGGAAATATAGTTGTACTGTTGCAACAATGATTATCATTCTCACTACTCATAGTTATCATTCATGCTGTCCCGGCTAAGCCGGGGCAGCATGTGTCATTTTAGGGGTCTTAAGAATGGCTCTCATTATCATTTAGACAAAACAAAACGTATGCTCCCGAAGCAAGTTTTGTTGCAAAGAGAAGTCAATGAAGTAATCCTACACAAAACTTTCAGGATGGTGATTATTATGCAAGCAACATCAAAACATTTACCCCAGCAAACCTCAATCTCCGGCAGCATGAAGAAACCAGGCGCTCCAAAACGCCGGTTCGATCTGAGAGCCATGCTCAGCAACTCCGAGATGCAGGCTGCGCTTGGCAGCGGAGTACTTATGCTTTTTGCTTGGGCTATGGGCAGCTGGTCAGAAGTTTTCTCTATAGTACTTTATGTTATTTCGTATACCATTGGTGGCTGGAACAAAGCCAAAGAAGGCGTTGAGACGCTCGTCAAAGAACGTGATCTCGATGTGAACCTGCTGATGATTGCGGCCGCACTAGGCGCAGCTACCATTGGGTACTGGAATGAAGGTGCTATGCTCATCTTTATTTTTGCGCTTAGTGGAGCTTTAGAGAGCTATACGATGGAACGGAGTAAGAAGGATATTTCCTCACTTATGGCCTTGAAACCTGCCACAGCCATGCGGATTGAGAAAGGAAGCATGAACGAGGTAGCTATCGATCAGTTAGTAATTGGAGATCTGTTGCTTGTACGTCCAGGGGATCTTATTCCTGCAGATGGTAAGGTGTACAGAGGAGAATCGGCAGTAGATCAGGCTTCCATTACAGGAGAGTCAGTGCCTGTTGAAAAATGTGCCGGCAGCGAAGTATTCGCAGGTACGGTCAATGGAGAAGGTCCACTTTATATTGAAGTAACGAAATCAGCAGAGAACACACTTTTTTCCAAGATCATTAAGATGGTAGAAGAAGCAGAGTCGGATGTTCCAAACTCACAGCGATTCATTAAAAGACTGGAAGCCATCTATGCACGGGTAGTCGTTGCCTCGACTGTGGCTCTTATTTTCCTTCCACCCTTTTTGCTGGACTGGAGCTGGAGCGCAACCTTTTATAAAGCGATGGTTTTTCTTGTAGTAGCCTCGCCTTGTGCGTTGGTCTCATCGATTATGCCTGCGATGCTGTCGGCCATTTCCAAAAGTGCGCGAAAAGGGATTTTATTTAAAGGCGGGGTCCACCTCGAAAATATGGCCCGGACCTCTGTTGTAGCTTTTGATAAGACAGGGACCCTTACAGAGGGAACTCCGCAGGTGACAGACTTTATTGCAGCTGAAGGCTACAACCGGGAAGAATTACTGGCGATTAGCGCATCCATTGAGCATATGTCACGCCATCCATTGGCGGAAGCCATTGTGCGTAAAGCTGAGGAAGAATATCTGGAGCTGCGGGGAGTGCAGGAAAGTAAAACCATCACTGGCTGGGGAATTGAAGGTCAAGTTGACGGGCATCTCTGGAAAATTGGAAAGTCCAATTTACTGGATGAGCTGATTTCATCTGCGATGAACTCTGAGCTTGCATTCTGGAGAACTAAACGGCAGCAGTTGGCGGAAGAGGGGAAGACTGTCTCCATTATTTTGGACGGTGAGCATATTGCAGGTATGATTGCATTGCAGGATACAGTTCGCCCACAAGCAGAAGCCGCAGTGCAGAAGCTGCAGGAGCTGGGGATTAAAGTGGCTATGCTTACGGGTGACCGGGAAGCTACAGCAAAAGTTATTGCGGCTTCAACCGGAGTAGATTTAGTATTTGCCGACCTTTTACCAGAGGATAAAGTAAAGCATATTAAGGCGCTTCGTGAAAAGCACGGTAATGTTGTGATGGTGGGTGACGGTGTGAATGATGCGCCTGCTCTGGCTACAGCGACTGTTGGTATGGGAATGGGCATGAAAGGCAGTGGTGCAGCGCTTGAGATCGCCGATGTAGTGCTTATGAATGATAATATTGAAGAGATCGCCTCGACCATTTCATTGGCACGGCGCTCACAGCGTATTGTGAAGCAAAATATGATTTTTGCTGTAACAGTAATCGCGGTTCTGATGATCAGTAACTTTGTGCAGGGCATCGCCCTTCCTTTTGGCGTGATCGGTCATGAAGGCAGTACGATATTGGTTATTCTTAATGGGCTGCGATTGTTGCGGTAAGAGGTCAGTGATGTTACTGTGTATTATTTATTGCCAAAAATTAAATTGTTCACAAATGATTTTTCCCTGAGGGAGTCTGGCTTATTGACATTTTTGCTTTCAGTTAGCATAATTAAGACTACATTATAATTATTTTAAATAAGAAGCGACGTCACTGCCGTCTAACTCAAGGAGGATATAGATATGTATAAATCAATAATTGTTGGAACCGGACCGGCGGGGTTGACTGCTGCTATCTACTTGGCTCGTGCCAATTTGAACCCACTAGTAATCGAAGGACCTCAACCTGGCGGACAATTGACCACCACTACAGAAGTGGAGAATTTCCCGGGATTTCCTGATGGAATTATGGGTCCAGACTTAATGGATAATATGCGTAAACAAGCTGAACGTTTTGGTGCGGAATTCCGTACGGGTTGGGTGAACAGTGTAGAACTTGGAGAGCGTCCTTTTAAGCTTAATGTTGAAGGATTGGGTGTTCTTACGACGGATACCCTGATCATTTCGACTGGCGCTACGGCAAAATACCTCGGTATCCCAGGCGAGCAGGATAATGTGGGACGCGGTGTAAGCACCTGTGCTACCTGTGATGGATTCTTCTTCCGTAATAAAGAGATCGTGGTTGTTGGCGGTGGGGATTCTGCGCTTGAGGAAGCGGGTTTCTTGACTCGTTTTGCCTCCAAAGTAACGCTGGTACACCGTCGTGAAGAGCTACGTGCTTCCAAGATCATGCAGGATCGCGTTCGCGATAATGTTAAAGTAGCTTGGAGCCTGAATCGTACTCCTCTGGAAGTAACTTCTGGAGACAAAGGCGTGAGTGGACTAAAAGTGTTGAACAATGAGACCGGACAAGAAGAAATCATTGAAGCAAGCGGAGTGTTTGTGGCGATTGGCCACCATCCTAACACTGCATTTTTGGGTGGACAAATCACAACTAATACTGAAGGTTATATCATGACTAACCCAGGTACTTCTGAAACTAATATCCCAGGCGTATTCGCTTGTGGTGATGTGCAGGATACCCGTTATAGACAAGCAATTACGGCAGCAGGCAGTGGATGTATGGCAGCTATGGATGCTGAGAAATACATTGAAAGTCTGGAACATAGCGCGGTTATTCTGTAACATAACTGTAATCTTCCATAGGAGGTCTAATGATGGAAAATGTAATTGTATATACATCAACAAATTGTCCACATTGCCGTCAGGTGAAGAGCTTTTTGAGTGAAAAAGGCGTAGCCTATGAAGAGCGTAATATTGAGCAGAATGATGATTACGCGCAGCAGGTTTGGGATATGGGAATGAGAGCTGTTCCTGTAACTGTAATTGGTGAGCACAAAATCGTGGGGATGAATAAAACTCAGTTCGACAAAGCATTGGCGACTGTTTAATTAAATATATTTCTGTGAGGAAATTGCAAAAGGTCGCTTCCATTTTGGAGGTGATCTTTTTGTGGTCTAAGTATACAAAAATAGCCTGACGCTAATATGCGCAGGCTATTTTTTATGATGTAAATCGCAAAGTTCAATTTAAGCTTGAGTGAAGGAGGTAATGATCTGAAATAGGACGTATACAGCAACACCGCTGCCGATCAGAATGAATCCTGATTTCTTTTTGGCTTGAAAAAAACGGAGCACACCGAGACTGATCAAAGGGGCAATAATGAGCAGAAAAAGCAACACAGTGATGAACATCTGTGCCGAGATATCAGACGTATCAACATAGGTCATGGACTCGCTCTCCATTTCAAAAAAGGGGTTGTAGTGATAAATGTCACACTAACTTATCCTTTATTATATAGGATTTAAGTTGCTTTTACTGCACTTTTGATCCACCTAAATGCGGCAATTTTACGTCAATTCTATCCGCTCTTGAATTTCACCCGTGAAACTGTCCCGCAAAACGTTGTCCATTAGACTACATTAAACGGTCACCCGAATATCGCCTAGAAAATGCATAACTGCAGAGAACCCCGCGCCTATCATCGTGCCTCGGCTGCCCAGCTTGGAGAAGGTAATCTCGAGCTGCTGCTTATGATAAGGAAGTGTACGCTCGGCTACAACCCGGCGAAGGGGCTCCCCTAACCAGGCTTCTGCTTCGGATAAGGCTCCACCGATGACAATCAGCTCTGGATTAAAGCTATTGATTAGATTCGTTACTCCGATGCCGAGATATTCACCCATAGATGAGAAGTGGCGCAAGGCGTCTTCTTGTCCAGCGGCTGCATAACGGACCAGTTCTTGTGTGGTATGAGCAGGGAGGGAGAACTCGGAATGGTCATAGGTTTTCTCCGAGGCATATAGCTCCCAACAGCCACGGCTCCCACAACTGCACGGCTTGCCTTGTGCTTCAATCGTCATATGTCCGGTCTCGCCGGCATATCCTCTTGCACCTTTGTACAGTTCTCCGCCAATAATAATACCGGATCCGATCCCTGAACCCGCACTGATATAGAGCAGATGTCTAACATCTTTTGCCGCCCCAAAGTTCAGTTCACCTTGTGCACCTGCGTTAGCTTCGTTATCAATAGTGACTGGAACCGCGAATTCCGCCTCCAAAATACCCCGCAGGTCGACCATTTCCCAGCCGAGGTTGGGAGCAAAAAGAACAACCCCGTTCTCATCCACCATCCCGGGGACACCTACTCCGATGCCGACGATACCGTATGGGGATTCAGGTGCTTTATCAATCAAGTCTGAAATTGTTTTTTTCATCCGTTCCAGTACATAAGGCAGAGCATGATTGTCCAGGGAGAAATCGCTTTCGAAAAGAATGCCACCACTTAAATCACATAAGACGGCTGTCAGTTGCTTCACCCGTAGCTCTATACCGATTACACTGCCGGCCATGCTGTTAAAATGCAGCATTAGCGGCTTACGTCCGCCACTGGATTGACCTGGTCCAACTTCAGTCACTAATTCTTGAGCGCATAGCTCAGCCACCAGATTGGATACGGTAGCTTTATTCAGTCCGGTCATCTCTGAAACCTTGGCGCGCGAGAGCGGAGAGTTCCTTCGAATAGTATGTAGTACGATCGATTTATTGATTTTTTTGACCAGCGCCTGATCTCCGGTAACCTTCACGAATCACACATCCTTTTTAGCATAGTTCCCTTTTGTTGTATGCCACTTAGTCTAGAGTGATGTGCTGGAAATTGCAATACATCGGCAGAAAAGAGGAAATCTATGTTTGTTGGATTTTTTGAATATTAAACGGATAGACAAGGGAGACTTAAAGAGGCGGAAATTTTATAAAAAAACTTTGTTTAACCAATATACAAAGTCAAAAAGATGTGTTAAGATGATGCTGTAAACGCTTGCTAGCGTAGCACAATATGAGGAGGATTACACAATGGCTTATTTTGAGACAGTGAACAAAATCTCTTACGAGGGAAGCCGTTCCACCAACCCTTATGCATTTAAATTCTACAATCCTAAAGAAGTCGTAGCCGGCAAAACTATGGAGGAACATCTGAAATTTGCAATGGCTTATTGGCATACATTAACTGCTGGCGGTTCTGATCCGTTTGGCGCTGAAACTGCAATTCGCAGCTGGGACAAATTGAGTGGTCTTGATAAGGCTAAAGCTCGCGCTGAAGCAGCATTCGAATTTATGGACAAGATGGATCTGCCTTACTTCTGCTTCCATGATGTAGATATCGCACCAGAAGGCGCATCTTTGCGTGAGTTCTACAGCAACATCGACACTATTGTTGATATCCTTGAACAAGGCATGAAGACTTCCGGCAAGAAATTGCTGTGGAATACAGCTAATATGTTCACTAACCCGCGTTATATGCACGGTGCAGGTTCTACACCTAACGCTGATGTTTTCGCACATGCAGCAGCACAAGTGAAGAAAGGTCTGGAAGTTGGTAAACGTCTGGGCGCAAGCAACTATGTATTCTGGGGCGGCCGTGAAGGTTACGAAGAATTGCTGAATACAGATATGGGTCTTGAACAAGATAACATTGCACGTCTGTTCAGCATGGCTGTAGATTACGCTAAGGAAATTGGTTTTGATGGTCAATTCCTGATCGAACCTAAACCAAAAGAGCCTACTAAACATCAATATGATTTCGATGCAGCAACAACAATTTCGTTCTTGCAAAAATACAACCTCGACAAGCACTTCAAGCTGAACCTTGAAGCTAACCACGCTACGCTTGCAGGTCATACTTTTGAACATGAACTTCGTGTAGCTCGTATTAATGGCATGCTTGGATCACTTGACGCTAACCAAGGGGATACACTGCTTGGTTGGGATACTGATGAATTCCCAGTAAACATCTACGATGCAACACTTACTCTTTATGAAGTATTGAAGAATGACGGTCTTGGCAAAGGCGGAATTAACTTCGACGCTAAAGTACGTCGTCCTTCCTTCGAGCCACAAGATCTGTTCTTGGCACACATCGCTGGTATGGATACTTACGCAAAAGGCTTGAAAGTTGCTGCTAAATTGATCGAAGATCGCGTATTCGAAGATTTCATTGACAAACGCTACAGCAGCTTCACAGAAGGCGTTGGTGCAGACATCGTTTCCGGTAAAGCAACATTGGCTTCTTTGGCTGAATATGCTTTGAACAATGAGAACCCACGTCCTAACCAATCCGGACGTCAAGAATACCTGAGAGCTACCCTTAACCAATACATCTTGGCTGAGTAGTCCTTATAGGGAGCTTGAAGCTTAGGCTTTGAGTCGAGTTTGAACAAATGCAACGGGGGTTGCTGAAGAGAGCATTCTTCGGCAGCCCCCTTTTTGTAGTAAAAACTAAGCAAGATGCTTACGAAGTAAGTTTTGCTCGAAGTAATTCAATGAAGTCTATGCTAACAAAACTTTTAGGAGGTCAAAAATGAAATACGTTATAGGTGTTGATCTGGGGACTAGTGCAGTGAAGACTGTTCTAGTGGACCCGCAGGGGAAGGTGGCTTTTGAGCATTCCGAGTCCTACCCGCTAAGCAGACCCCAACCGAACTGGAGTGAGCAAAATCCTGAGGATTGGGTAAAAGGCACGCTGGTCAGCCTGCGCCGTCTGATTGAAGTATCAGGCATAGACCCGTCTCAAGTAGACGGTCTAAGTTTCTCCGGACAAATGCACGGATTGGTACTAGTAGATAAAGAAGGGCAAGTGCTGCGTCCAGCTATTCTTTGGAATGATACCCGTACTACTGCACAATGCCGTAAGATTGAGAAGATGCTTGGAGCGAAGTTGATCGATATCGCCAGAAACAAAGCATTGGAAGGTTTTACACTGCCTAAGATTCTGTGGGTTCAAGAGAATGAACCAGAAGTATTATCACAGGCGCATCAGTTCCTGCTGCCAAAAGATTATGTTCGTTATCGGTTGACGGGTGATTATGCAATGGATTACTCCGATGCTGCCGGAACGTTGTTATTGGATGTAGGTTCTAAAGAATGGAGTGCAGAAATCGCAGAGGCTTTTGAACTTCCGCTTTCTCTTTGTCCTAGATTGGTAGAATCCTTTGAACAGACTGGAACTTTATTGCCGGACATTGCTGAAGCGTCAGGTCTTTTATCTTCAACGAAGGTATTTGCTGGTGGTGCAGATAATGCTTGTGGCGCGCTCGGAGCGGGTGTATTGGGAGAAGGCCGGACCATGTGCAGTATTGGTACATCTGGTGTAGTTCTTTCTTATGAGAGCAATAAAGATTTGAATCTCGAAGGCAAAGTCCATTTCTTTAACCATGGTGAAAAAGATGCCTACTATATTATGGGGGTTACACTAGCTGCTGGTCATAGCCTTACGTGGTTCAAAGAAACCTTTGCGGCGGACAAAAGCTTTGATGAGCTGTTAAGCGGAGTTTCCTCTATTCCACCTGGCAGCGGCGGCCTGTTATTCACACCTTATATTGTAGGAGAACGTACACCACATCCAGATGCGAATATTCGCGGAAGCTTTATTGGTATGGATTCAGGGCATACGTTGACGCATTTTACACGTGCAGTATTAGAAGGCATTACCTTCTCACTGCGTGAATCCATTGAGATTGTACGTGAGTCAGGCAAAGAGATTACAGAGATCATTGCAATTGGTGGTGGAGCTAAAAATGAGGCTTGGCTGCAAATGCAGGCTGATATTTTCAATGCATCCATCGTGAAGCTGGAAAGTGAACAGGGTCCGGCAATGGGAGCAGCTATGCTGGCGGCTTATGGAAGCGGATGGTTCACATCCCTTACGGAATGTGCAGAAGCGTTTATCCGTCCTGCTGATGTTTATAAACCAGATCCGAAACAAACGGCAATCTATGATGGTCTATTCAACCTCTATCAGGAAGTTTACGGCCAGACCCGCGAATTGAATAACAAGCTGGCTGCATATCGCCAATAAAACGCCATTTATCAATCTGTCAGATATAAAAAAGGTCTTTCGCATCTGGCGGAAGGCCTTTTTAAAGACCATCTTCTTTATAGAGGTGATGAACGGCAATATTCAAAAATGTTGCCGTTTTCATTTTTCTTCTGTAAAGTATGGAATATCTCCAAGGTAGTGGCAGCCTGTACATGAGATAGTGAAGGTTTCGGGGGGCGAAAGGCCATGTTTCAATGGTTTGTTAAGGTGCTGAATGACATCAAAATCCGCAATAAGCTGCTGCTTGCTTTTTTACTGACTACACTTTTACCGGTATTACTGGTAGGTGGTTATCTTACGATTGAGATGAGGACCATGGCGTTTGAGAACGCACTGGAGCAAGCTTCAATTAACGTAGATCGGGTAAAAAAAAGAACAGAAGAAGTCATCGGTGTATCGCAAGATATAGCGTATCGATTGTCCAATGATGCCCGGCTGAAAAAACTCGCCATACGCCAGTATGTAAGCACTTATGATGTGGTTGAGGCTTATCGGGATTACACTGATATGCGTGAATACCTAAGATTATATAAAGACATATCCAACATACGTTTATACACTGATAATGCTACGCTGCTTAACAACTGGGAGCTGATCAATCCTTCGTCTGCCATTAAGGAGAGCCAGTGGTATCAAAGAGCACAGCGGTACGATAGCCTCGTCGGTTGGGAATATATAGAGGATGAGCGTGATCAGCGGAATTATTTAAGTCTTGTCCGCAAAATCGAGCTGGAGGGCTCCAGTAAAATTGGCGTGCTCGTTATTAATGTAAACAGTCACCAGCTAACCTCAATTCTGAGCCAGGAATCATTTGATACCATGATCGTGGATGATCAGGATAATATCATTGCTGCGAACCGGAGCGATCGGACAGGAAAGAAACTGGCAGATGTTTCTTTTGATACAAAGCTTTTGGGGCAAGGAAGCGGGAGCTATGAGGCAGAAGTAGATGGTGAAGCCTCCAAAATAGTGATAGAAGAACTTAAACCACAAGCCAGCCGTAACGCCCTGCGAATTATTTCTGTTTTTTCTATTGATAGTATAGTCAAAGAACCTAATCGGGTGATTAAGCTTTCGATTACCGTGATTGCCGTAAGCGTTTTATTGGCCTTTTTAATCATATATAGTTTCTCTTCATTATTTTCACGTCGATTATTGCAGTTAAGCAGACATATTAACCGCGTTAGTACGGGTGATTTTGACACTTCATTAAAAATTGATGGCAAAGATGAAATTGCCCTGTTAGCTCGTCAGTTCAATTCTATGGTACGGAGTATTAATGATTTGATGTACGAGGTACAGGAATCTAATGACCAGAACAGTCTGCTGGAACAGAAACAGAATGATATCCGTTTTAAAATGCTGGCAAGCCAGATCAATCCTCATTTCTTGTTCAATGCGCTGGAATCTATTCGTATGGAGGCCCATATGAAAGGGCAAGTGGAGATTGCACGGGTAGTGCGTCTTCTTGGCAAAATGATGCGCAGTAATCTGGAGGTAGGCCGAAGTAAAATTTTGCTTAGCCAGGAGCTTGAAGTGGTTCGTTGTTATTTGGATATTCAGCAATTCCGTTATGAGGATCGTTTGAAATATCAATTTATTGTAGACCCTGCCGTCGAATCACTCTACATCCCGCCGCTGATTGTGCAGCCGCTTGTGGAAAATGCGGTGATTCATGGGTTAGACAACACGATGGATGGAGCAATGGTTACGGTGAATATCAAGCGTGAGCAGAATCATGCGGTCTTTACCATTACCGATAATGGAGCCGGGATCAATCCGGACAAGCTGGAGCAGATCCGTTATACCCTTGAGGTTCGTGATGAGCAGGAAGAGGCACGGATCGGGCTGCGCAATGTACACGACCGTTTGAAGTTATCCTACGGTGTTGAATATGGACTGAATATCGAAAGCCGGATGAATGAAGGAACATCTATTACGTTTCGTATTCCAATGGAGGACATAAATCTATGATCAAAGTATTGATTGTTGATGATGAGCCAAAGCTGCGGGAAGGCCTTCGGGCTCTAATCCCTTGGGAAGAGCTAGGGTATACGGTGGTGGCTACGGCCGCCAACGGCTTGCAAGCTCAGGAGAAATATCATATTTTTTATCCGGAACTGATTGTGGTGGATATCCGCATGCCTGGTATGGACGGGCTGGAGTTAATCGGTGAGCTGCGCGAGGAAGGCTCGACCAGCCATGTGCTAATTTTAAGTGGTCATGCGGATTTTGAGTATGCCAAACGAGCCATTTCTTACCGCATTGACGGCTATTTACTGAAGCCGGTGGATGAGGAAGAGCTAATCAACTATTTGGAGGAACTCAGAGTCACGATCGCTCAGGAAGATCGCTTTAGCCGCTGGAATGAAGAGGAGCCTGCCCGTAATCGCGAAAGCCTGCTGCGTACATTGCTGCAGCCTTCAACTGCGGAGGAGGGGGAGAATGATCCTGTTAAGCAGGCGGCAGCACTGGGTCTTAAATCAGACCGTGTCGAAGTGATCCTACTCGAACTACTCGCGCCTGCGGGCGGCAGTGAGGAAGGAGAGCGGGCCGTTAAGGCCGCGGTAGAACAGTATTTTGGCAGCAGTGAAGAGCGGATGTTTTTCACGATGCCGCCATATATTGGATTCCTGCTGCAAGAGCCGCTGCCAGGAAAGCAGGAACAGGAGCGGCTGATGGAAGAGCTTGCTTCCTTAATTTGCCGCGAGGGATACGACTTCAGCGCAGCAACGGGAGGCCCAGTAGCTGGACCAGAAGAGGCGGCGCAGTCTTTTCAAGTGGCGCGTGAACTGCTGCGCCGGGCATTCTTTTACCGCAAAGGGATTCTGATCAGCGCCGATCTCTCCGGTATGTTGTTTCCTGGAGTGGCGGAGGCGTACACCGAAGAAGGGCAGGATGCGGAGAGCCGCCTAATGCTTGCTGTTGAAACCGGAAGCCGCGCGGCCATTGAACCGCTGGTGGATACGATCTGTGCGGAGCTACTGGCTGCGGGCAGTGAGGAGCAGCAGATCAAAGATACATTTGTGCGGATTCTCAGTACGGTGTTGGCCCGTCTCGAACCGGTCTATCCAGAGATTCGCAGCAATGCCGCTAAGCATTCCCCGCCGATCGGTGAGCTCTACCATAGTCATTATCTGGCAGACCTGCAAGAGCAGGCCGTTAATTTCATGGCGGAGATCGCCGATCAAATGTCCAGTGGCAGCAAAGGGAATGAGATCAAAAAAATTACGGAGCTAATCAACCGCCGTTACAATGAGAACCTTAAGCTTGAGACCTTATCTGAGTTATTTAATTACAACAGCGCATATCTAGGTAAAATGTTCAAGAACACTACCGGGGAATACTTCAATACGTATGTGGACAAAGTGCGGATTGAGAAGGCGAAGCAATTCCTAGCGCAAGGCATGAAAGTATATGAGGTGGCCGAGAAAGTTGGGTACATGAACCCCGATTACTTCAACGCCAAGTTCCGTAAATATGTAGGACTCTCCCCAAGTTCTTTTCGCAAAAACATCTAAAATAGAAGCCCAAAAAGCCACAGTTGCAATTCAGGTATAACCTGAGCTTTTGCTGTGGCTTTTTTTCTTACATTAAAGCTACTTCACTAATAATAAATCTAATCTTTGTTGCAATTCTTGATTTGCAGGGTCCTTTAGAAGGGCCAGAAGTAACTCTTGAATTTGATCCATCTCTTTAAAAGGTTCATTTTGTACATATTTGTCATGTATTCTGGTTTCCAAGGTATATCCATAATCGAACCCTAATGTTGAATACGTCGAAAGGGCAGCAACTTTACTCGCTTGCTCTACAGCAAGAATGCTTGGTGTTGAGGATCGTTCTAATTCCACTCTTAGACCGTCGAGTTCTGATGTCAGATTCAGGTCCAGCCTATTCATTAATCTGTTATGGCTTACGTTGTTATTGAATTGAAATAAATTTAGTGTCAATAATACTGCGGCGATAATCAATAATAATGTCTTGATGTTTTTGTTTTTCATTGCTCTCCTATTACCCTCCTTTAGGAAAAGAAATTGCAGGTACAACAGATAATGTCGACTCGGTATGTGCGTATAAGGAATATGTATCTGAAATAGTTGAAGTACTGATGTATCAGGTAATATTTTCTAGCTTTAATGATATTAAAGTAATTAATTTTAATTGAACCATACGGAGGTTTTCGTTGAGGAGCAGGGCAGGGGTTACGGGTATGCTTGTTACGCCTCATCTGAGAGCACATTATAGTTTTCATTCGCGGGTATGACGGACTCCAGAGTCGTTATTTGGGCTATTTCGAGTCCGATTTCGATTTATCGGACTCCATGTACGTTATTAGCTGCAAATGTTCTCCAAAAGGTGGTTTTTTAAGTGAATAAGGTCTTTATAGTCCGCCTAACCCAATAAGATGTGCAATTTGCTTAAATAAGGTCATTTCAGTCCGCGCCTTCGCTTCCGGCCACGTTCACTCATAGAACGTTAGCTCGGGGCGTTTTTAATTATGGGATGAAGTATTAATTGTGTGAAATAGACAGGGGATTAAGTATCGTATTGATTTATGAAATCAAATAATTTCACTTAATTTTATTTTCAGTAAATTCATGTTTGTTTTCAGTGTTTTCAACGATGTATCCGCTTTATTTGGGCTCTAAATCTCTAATTTTCACCTGATTTTAGGTCGAATTTATAGGGTACTGCAATCGCTTACAGAGATTTAGAATATAGACATAGAGAGGAGGGGCTTTATGAAAGCGGACACAGTAACTTCTCAAATCCCGCCGGATACCCGAACACGCAACAAAAAGCCTGCTTCAGGAGGACGGTTTTGGAGAAGCTTTAAGAATCAAAAGTACCTATGGATGATGTCGATACCTTTTGTGATCTGGGCATTCGTCTTCAGTTATCTCCCATTATGGGGCTGGACGATGGCTTTTCAAAAGTACAAGCCCGCACGTGGTTTTTTTGAACAAGAATGGGTAGGTTTTGAACACTTTAAGACACTGTTCAGTGACTCGCAATTCCTTCTGGCGCTGCGTAATACGCTGGCGATGAGTGGAATGGGCTTAGTCGCAGGATTTATCTTTCCAATAACGTTTGCAATATTGCTCAACGAAGTGCGTCTTGGCTTCTTTAAAAGATTTGCTCAAACAGTCTCGTATTTGCCCCACTTTGTATCATGGGTGGTTGCAGCGGGGATTGTAACTAAAATGTTATCTGGTGAAAATGGTCTTGTAAACGATATCTTGTTAGGAATAGGATTCATAGACGCACCTATCCAGTTTATGGCCCAGGGCCATCTCTTCTGGGGAATCGTTACCTTATCGGATGTCTGGAAAGAGACCGGATGGAACGCCATCATCTACCTTGCAGCTATCGCAGGTATTGGGCCTGAATTGTACGAAGCGGCCCGGGTAGACGGTGCCAGCAGGCTTCGTCAGGTATGGCATATTACACTTCCGGGTATTCGCCCAACAATTACTGTACTACTCATTATGTCGGTGGGTAATTTGCTCAATATCGGCTTTGAGAAGCAATTCTTGCTCGGAAACAACCTCGTTACCGACTATTCTCAAGTGCTAGACTTGTATTCACTGAAATACGGACTGGGCATGGCGAGATATTCCTACGGTACTGCGATCAATATATTCAACTCAGTGATCAGTGTAATTCTACTGTTTACGATTAATGGAATCTTCAAACGTACAACAAAAGAGAGCCTTCTGTAGCACAGAAGGCCCTTCTACCCAATCGTGGCAGTAAATTGCCCTTTTCATGAAAGGAGAGCGTTACAGTGGGAAATTCAGCTATCACCGGAAAGTCATGGTCAGACCGGATCTTTGATTTCTTTGTATATTTTGTAGTACTGTTCGTGGTTGTAATCACGATTTATCCGTTTTTGAACGTGCTTGCCATCTCACTGAATGATTCAGTGGACAGTGTGCGCGGTGGAGTGACCATCTATCCCCGGGATTTTACCTGGGACAATTACCTAAAGATCTTCACTTTCTCCGGATTAATCACCGGGTTTAAAATATCCGCTTTGCGGACAATTATCGGTACTTTGTTCGGACTGATCAGTGCCTCGATGCTGGCGTTTACGATCAGCCGCCCTGACTTTGCAGGTCGCAAGTTTGTCTCCACATTCTTGGCAATGACCATGTATATCTCAGGAGGAATGATTCCAATCTATATGCTGATCAAGGATCTGCATATGATGAACAGCTTTGCAGTCTATGTATTGCCTGGACTGGTTAGTGCCTTTAACGTCTTCGTTATCCGCTCCTTCATCGACGGCCTGCCATATGCGCTGCAGGAATCGGCGAAGCTGGATGGAGCCAATGACTTTACTATCTACTTCCGCGTTATTCTGCCATTGATGAAGCCAGCGCTAGCAACGATCGCGCTGTTCCTAGCAGTAGGTCAATGGAATGCTTGGTTTGATACTTATCTGTACAATGGTTCAAGCCCTAACTTGACCACATTGCAATATGAATTGATGAAGGTTCTACAGACCACAACCAGTGGTAACGGAGGCGACTACCGCTCCAACATTGCTTCGCTGGCTTCCAATCAGGTCTCGCCGGAGTCGCTCAAAATGGCGATTACGATTGTCGTAACCGTACCGATCCTGTTGGTTTATCCGTTCATTCAGAAGTATTTTGTTAAAGGTATGACACTTGGTGCTGTGAAGAGCTAATCACAGTTTAACGGGGGAGCTTAGTCTCCCCTATGCTTAAAACCTATTGTGTATCCGTTTTCTTTTGGCAAGCTGGGTAAAGTATTAACAGGTCTTCACCTGTGATACGATAGATAAACAATTTTAAGGAGGGTTTATTTAATGGGAAGTAATAGAAAGATAAAAGCCAAAGCTACGGCATTAACGCTCACTTCTATTATGCTGCTCGGTGTGCTTGCAGGCTGCGGCGGTAACAATGGCAACAATGGTAATGCTGCAGCTGGAAATACAGGCGGCAATGCAACTAATGCTGGAAATGCGACCAATGCGGCTGAGGATATTTCCCCGCTCACGATGACCTTCTTCAGTGCAGACCCTAACCCGAACTGGACAGGTATGCAAGATGAAGTTGGTAAAGTGATTACGGAAAAAACGGGAGTAACCCTAAATGCTGAATATGCAGTTGGTGATCCTCAACAAAAAGTAGCCTTGATCGCAGCGAGCGGCGAATATCCGGATTTGATCAGTGCTAAGACTGATGTCAGCAAGCTGGTAGATGCAGGCGCAATGCTTGATCTAACAGACCTGATTGAAAAATATGCTCCGAATATCAAAAAAGTATTGGGCGAAGAAGGCATGAAACGTTCACGTTACAGTGACGATGATCATGCGATTTATGCCATCCCTACCTATGCAGGTGTGGACAACAAATATTTTGATGCTGGTGGCGGATTTGAACTACAGCACCGTGCTGTTAAAGAAGCTGGATATCCTGCAATCAAAACTGTTCAAGATTATGAGAACGTAATCAAGGCTTACCTGGAAAAACATCCTACCGATGAAAATGGTAACAAAAACATCGGCCTGACTCTGAATGCAGATGATTGGTACATGTACATTACAGTAACTAACCCAGCATTTATTACTACTGGTTCTCCTGACGATGGTGAATATGCGATTGATATCGACACCCAAGAAGTAACTTATCACTTCCGTCGTCCGGCTGAAAAAGAATATTTCCGCTGGCTCAACCACATGAACGATATCGGATTGCTTGATCCAGAAAGTTTCGTTCAAAAGTATGATCAGTACAAAGCTAAAATCGCTACCGGCCGCGTTATTGGTTTGATTGACCAAGACTGGGGTTATGGCGACGGAGAAAGAGCATTGAAAGCTGAAGGCAAGCTGGATCAAGGCTATGGACACTATCCTGTAACCTTGTCTGAGGAGTACAAAGAAACTTCCTTCTGGCCTACAGGCTTCATGGGTGGTAACGGAATTGGGATCAGCGTAGATGCTAAAGATCCAGTTCGTGCAATTAAATTCCTGGACTACCTAGCTTCCGACGAAGGTCAAGTATTGGTTAACTGGGGTATTGAAGGCAAACACTACAATGTTGTTGATGGCAAACGTGTCATTCCTGAAGATGTGAACGACCGTAAATATAATGACACTACCAACTTCCAAAAAGAAACTGGTTTGGGTAATGTCGGATCAAACTATGCATTGCTGAGCGCTCACTATGGCGACGGTGTATTGGATCCATCTGGTAACTACTACACAACTCGTTTCCCTGAGCAAGTAACCGTAGGTTACAATGCGGTTGAAAAAGAAACACTTGCTGCTTACAAAGCAACAACTTGGAAAGACCTCTTCCCAAGTGAAGATGAGTTCAAAGTTAAACCTTGGGGCGCAGCATGGAACATCACGATTCCTGGGGATAGCGAAATTGTCGTTCTTGACAACAAGCTGAAGGATATCAGTTGGAAACGGATCCCAGAAGCAATCTTGTCTAAACCAGCTGATTTCGATAAAGTTTGGGATGCTTACATGGCTGAGCTTGATAAAGCTGGTGTAACGAAAGCTGAAGATTTGCGTGAAGAGCTGGTTAAACAACGCGTGAAACTTTGGAATGATTAATTATTAAATTTCGTCTAATCCAATAAAAGCATGAAGATGGCGGGAAGTCCGAACGAAAGTCCGGGCCTCCCGCTGATTGCTTTTCACCGGTAATAACAGGACAGGAGGAATATACATGGGAGAGAGCAAGAACTCCGGACGGCATGAGTTATGGTACAAGCAGCCGGCGGCTGTATGGGAAGAGGCGCTGCCCGTAGGTAACGGCAGGCTGGGCGGCATGGTCTTTGGTGGAATCGAAGAAGAACGGATTCAAATAAATGAAGACACTCTATGGTCAGGTTTCCCGCGGGATAAAGCCAACTATGAGGCACTGCGGCATTTGGCTCCAGCTAAACAGCTAGTTGCAGAGGGGAAATACAAGGAAGCAGAAGCACTGGTGGACGCCAAAATGTTAGGCAGCCGGACGGAATCCTATCAACCGCTTGGAGATTTGCGATTGAAGTTTAATTTTGCAGGTCCTGTAGAGGATTACCGGAGAGAGCTTGATCTGGATCAGGCGTTGGCTACGGTAACCTATACTGCCGGTGGTGTAAGGATCGTACGTGAAGTATTGGCCAGCAGACCGGATGACATTATAGCTCTTCATATCCGTGCTGAGGGGGGGGAGGGCCAAGCTACTCTGCCAGATTTCTGGGCGGATCTGGCATCACCACATCCTTTCAACTCGGAGATTACTCCGGATGGCATGCTGATTATGACTGGCCGTGCCCCGTCGCATGTGGCTGATAACTACGTAGGGGATCACCCGCGTGCCGTATTATATGAAGAGGGGCTTGGCATAAGTTTTGCTGCGGTTATGGAGATCCAGACGGAAGGTGGGACTTGTGTAGCGGAGAACGGCTCGCTGTTGATTTCTGGCGCGCACTCCATTACCCTTCGTCTGGCTGCGGCAACCGATTATGCCGGGTATGACCGGATGCCGGGAAGCGGTGGCAAGCTGCCAGCGGAGTTGTGCCTAGTGCAGTTAGCTTCAGCCTCTAAAGGATACGCAGAGCTTAAGCAGCGCCACTTAGAGGATCATCAATCCTTGTTCCACCGTGTGGAGCTGACGCTTGCATCTGCTGCTTCCCGAGGAGAGCTTCCGACTGATGAGCGCCTGGTACAATACCGCGAAGGACAGGCAGATCCTGAACTGGAAGCGTTGCTGTTCCAGTATGGCCGCTACCTGATGATTGCTGGCTCACGGCCGGGGACGCAAGCTCTGAATCTGCAGGGCATTTGGAATCCCTATATTCAGCCACCATGGAACAGCAATTATACGACAAATATAAACACCGAAATGAATTATTGGCCAGCCGAGTTATGCGGATTGGGCGAATGCCATGAACCTTTAATAGATTTTATCACGGAGCTTAGCGTGGCTGGCAGCCGTACAGCGAGTATTCATTATGCCGCACGTGGCTGGACAGTACACCATAATACCGATTTGTGGCGGATGACTTCTCCATCAGACGGTAAGGCGATGTGGGCTTTTTGGCCGATGGGCGGGGTATGGCTCTCTCGCCATCTATGGGAGCGTTACGCTTTTCGTCCAGATGAGGACTATTTGCGCACAGCTTATCCCATATTAAAGGGAGCCGCATTGTTTTGTCTGGATTGGCTAGTAGAGCTGCCTGATGGAAGATGGACCACAGGTCTGTCTACCTCGCCAGAGAATGTATTTCTGACTGCTGACGGCACACCATGCAGTGTCTCGGCTGGCTCAGCTATGGATTTATCGCTTATCGCTGAGTTGTTCAAGCACTGCATTCAGGCTGCTGATATTTTAAATACCGATGTAGAGCTGCGTCAGGAGCTTATAGAGAAACAGAAACAGCTTGCCCACCAAGGGATCGCACCGGACGGAACTGTCCGCGAATGGAATGAGGATTTTGCTGAACAAGAGCCTGGGCATCGTCATGTTTCTCATTTGTATGACCTGTACCCTGGGAACGTAATTAGCCCTTCCTCCACACCAGAGCTAGCGGAGGCGGCAGCCTTAACACTGAAGAAACGCATAGAACATGGAGGTGGCCATACAGGCTGGAGCGCAGCATGGTTGCTTAATCTTTATGCGCGTCTGAAGGATGGCGAGAGTGCGGTTAGCTGTCTACGTCGCATTTTGCAAGATTCCAGTTTGCCGAACCTGTTCGGAAATCATCCTCCGTTTCAGATTGATGGAAACTTCGGCACTACAGCCGGAATAGCAGAAATGCTTTTGCAGAGTCATCAGGAGGGTCTGGAACTATTACCTGCTCTTCCAGAGGAATGGTCTGAAGGCAGCGTGAAAGGGTTGGTGGCACGTGGTGGCTTTGTCATGACTATAGAATGGAGCGGGGGCTGTTTAACTAGGGCAGAGGTTACCTCGACTCATGGCCGATCCTGCAGAATTGTTCAACACCAGCCTTTGCTCATTCAAAAACCGGATGGTACACAGATTGAAGGAGCGGGGCTGGAATTTGAAACAGTAATAGGAGAGACTTATATCATTACACCCCTAAAGAAATAATTCATATTGATCTGGCTTAGAGGCTGTTCTCAGAGTAGAATTATTCTACAGAGAACAGTCTTTTTTTGCCCAAGTCTTCATTATCTATTAAATGGAGGGTTTTGAATAAGTCTGTAGGAGCCGGAGGATCAGAATAATTATGTGGAAAAAACGCTTCACGTTGGCAAAAGTCATTCTTGGAGGAGTGATTATTTGCGCAGCCATTCCCCCGACATTGTATTGGACCTGGGGGCATGCTTATGCGGCCACGACTTCACCGACCGTTCGTTCTGTGAGTGAAATTGCCCAGAAGCTAACCGGTGCGATGAATAATCGTAGAGAGACTATCACTTTTACTTATGAGGGGAAAACCTCGAATTTAAAAACACAGATACAAACGGGTCTAGATCAAGCGATGAATAGCGATCCCTATTTGTATTACATCATAGACAGCTACGGATACACTTATCGAGGGAGCAAAAGTTCTGTAAAGGTTACGGTAGAAGTGAAATACTTGGAAACGCTGGAGCAGACCGCCTTTGTGAACAAAGAAGTAAAGGCAACGCTCAAGAAGATCATTACACCGGGCATGAATAATCATCAGAAGGTTAAGGCTATCCACGACTGGGTGGTGCTGCGTCTGAAGTATGATACCTCTTATCGTAAATATACGGCTTATGAAGGCCTGAAGAGTGGCAGTGCCGTTTGCCAAGGGTATTCGCTGTTGACCTATAAGCTGCTCAAGGAAGCGGGATTCAGTAATAAAATCGTCGAGGGCACTGCAAAACAGCCGGGAGGACGCAGCCAGTCTCATGCTTGGAATCTAGTGCTGCTCGAAGGGAGATGGTATCATCTCGACACAACTTGGGATGACCCGACACCTGATAAAGCCGGCGTGGTAAGCACCGCGTATTACTTGAAGACGGATGCACAAATGCGTCAGGACCATAGCTGGACGAAGTCTTATCCGGCAGCTTCGGTTGCCTATTATAAGACCTTGTCAGCACTTGTAGAGCGTGGAGGACAGAGCGCCGGGGTGTATAAGCAGCTTCAGAAGGACCTTAATTATGAGCTGTATGCCGAGGAACGGATTGTACGTTCAGCAGCAGATTTAATTCAGCTGGCGAATAAGGCTGTCGCTTCAGGAGAGGGATCTTTATTATTCCGTTATCACGGTAGTGGAACCCAGTTGAAGAATGATCTACAGGAGTTATATAAACTTGGACTAGAGGAAGTGTCTTATTCTAGCACTTCTTTTGATAATACGGGTGATCTAAAAGTGTATGTGATTTGGGAATAGGCAAAGGGCTAAGTAAAATCAGGAGTTGAATATACTAGATTGATTTATATAAAAAGGGATATCCTGCAGCCTTTCAGGCTTCTGGATATCCCTTTTTTGCGGAGTCAGTTTATTCTGGGTGAGTACTAAGATCGCATTTTTCCAAAGGAATAATATTACTCTTGCGGAAGAAGCGATAGCCGGCCCAAATCAAGACGAATAATGGCAGGCTGATATAGGAAACGGCAATACCGTACCAGTCGATGTTTCCACCTGAGAAGGCACCCATATTCTGGCCAAGGATGGCTACCGTACAAAGTACTAAGGCAAATATAGGCCCAAACGGGAACCATCTAGCCCGGTAAGGCAGCTCATCAAGGGAATGACCTTGAGCTATAAAGGCGCGTCTGAAACGATAATGGCAGACAGCGATGCCGAGCCAGTTAATAAATCCACACATACCGGAAGCATTAAGCAACCAGTTGTATACAACACCATCACCAAAGAATGATGCTAAAAAGGCTAACATACCAACGGCTGTGGTCACGAGCAAAGCACCAACAGGAACACCGCGGCGATTAAGCTTGCCTAGAGCACGTGGAGCCATTCCATCCTTAGCCATAGCGTACAGGACGCGGGTGGAGGCGTACATTCCCGAGTTCCCGGCTGACAATACGGAGCTGAGAATGACAGCATTCATGACGGATGCGGCAATAGCAAGTCCTGCTTTATTAAATACGATCGTAAACGGACTGACTCCGATATCATCAATACCACCGCGCAGCAGATCTGGATTCGTGTAAGGAATCAGCATTCCGATTACTAGTATAGCGAGAATATAAAAGATTAATATACGCCAGAAGACTTGGCGAATAGCAATAGGTACGTTACGGCGAGGGTTCTCACTCTCACCTGCTGCAACACCGATTAGCTCGGTGCCTTGGAAGGAGAATCCCGCAGCCATAAAGACACCGACGAAAGCGAAGAAGCCACCGTGGAACGAGCTGCCCCCGATCTGGAAATTGCTGAAGCCTACGGCTTTTCCGCCCATGATTCCGAAAATCATCAAAACTCCGACAATAAGGAAGGCGATAACAGTAATAATTTTGATAATGGCAAACCAATATTCTGATTCTCCGTATCCACGAGCAGATAGGAAATTAAGACCGAACATCAGCAGCAGGAACACGAGACTCCAGAGAAAGGAGGGACTGTCCGGGAACCAATATTTAATAATGACGGTGGCGGCAGACAATTCTGCTGCAATCGTAACCGCCCAGTTATACCAGAAGTTCCAGCCGATGGCGAACCCAAAAGCGGGGCTGACGAAACGCGTGCCGTAAGTGCTGAATGAGCCCGAATCCGGCAAATAGGTAGCGAGCTCTCCCAGACTGGTCATGAGGAAATAAACCATAACACCAACAGCCGTATAGGCTAGAAGTGCTCCACCGGGTCCGGCTGAAGCGATAGCGCCACCACTGGCCAGGAAGAGTCCAGTACCAATAGATCCTCCAAGCGCAATCATGGTCAAATGCCTTGCTTTAAATGATTTTTTTAGCTCAGGCGGGTTACTTACGTTGCCTTGTGCTAGATTTTGCTGCTTGCCCTGCATGATTTGACACTCCTTATGATCTAATCTTTCAATTCATGAACGGGGAGTGCTGAGCTGCTTCCTCCCGCAGAGCGGGAGAGTGTATTTGGTGGTCTCCATAAGGTTATGGACAAACACTAAATATACAAATTCTGTAAACGCAAAGAAACCGCAGACTATATCTGCGGTTTCCATCTATACAGCTCCGCATCATACTCCCTGTGAAGATAGCGCAACACATTATGACCTGCTGCTTATGCAGGTTATACAATGTGACAGTTCCGTACCTTTCGGCAACGGCCCCAGCCTGCACCGCTGTAAGAGCGACAGTGCAGACTTCGGCAGATATTCCTTTCGACGCGATTCATAGACGGCTCTAACGTCTCCACGCGCGTACTCTTTATATCCGCGACCTCTACCTCATCTTAGTATGACGAGGCTATCTTTACTTCATTCATTTATAAACAACAGGAATTAGTATAAAGCAAGTTCGCAAGTCAAGCAATGACAAAATCCGGTAGGGAATGTTAGCTGCGACGACGCTCTGACATTTGCTGCCAAACGGTACCCGCCGCTGCTTCACCGGAAGCGATACGTTCCAAAGCCATTTTGGCCTGAAGTCCAACCTCGAATTCCGGATCTTCCGCCGCAACTGACAGCGCTTCTTGGGCATCGGATGTGCCCACCTCATAGAGGAAACGAGCTGCGCGCCAGCGGACAAGCTTGCTCTTATCTGTCAGTGCTGCCGTCATCACTGGCGTGGCGGCAGGATCGCCGATGTCGGACAGCGTATCGCCTGCCGTACGTCTCACGGCTGGCGCGCTGTCTGCCATCGCCTCATAGAGCAGCTCCATCGCTTCGGGCGTGCGAAGGTCGCCTAGATACACGACCGCAAGCCTGCGAATATGCAGCTTGGGATCGTGCAGCGCCGCCTTAAGCTCCGGCAGGAGCTCCGCCGTCGGCGTAAGATCCTCCAGCGCGGCGTAACGCACGCGCCAATCCTCATGCTTCAGGTCTCGCAGCAGCTCATCCTGACTGCGGGTTCGTCTCTGCTCGACGAACTCGCCTTCGGCGCCGTGCGCAATGGCTTGCTGCACGAGAGAGTCGAGGCGTTCCTGCGGATACGCCGCTTCGACCTCTTGCTCCACCTCGCGTGCAATCTCCGCGGGCTCGCCATAACGCACGCCGTAATCAGTGAGCTTACGCTCTTTAATCATCACGGCGCTAGCCACATCCATAACCGCCTTCGTGAAGCGGTTTGCTAAGGAGATGCGCTCTTCATTCGCGCCGGTCTTAACGCGGATTTGCAGCGGAATTCCGCGGAACATCTGGACGAAGACTTGAGCTTCGCCGAAATGAGCGCCAGCGTTCTCATCGGCAAGATTCCAATCGTCATTTAAGCCTTCGCTGTTGCCGAAGCGGTTCTGGACTTCTCTTAGAATCGCTGCCCAATCCGCATTGCCCTTGCGTTCGAGCGCTGCAAAGTCAGCAGCGTGATAGATGCTAATAACGCCCGGTATCGTTAACATTTCGCGTGCCCAGGCCGGCGCGGAACGTTCACTTTCTGGTGTATAGGTTCTGCGAATTCCAGGTTCCAGACTTTCGTCCAAATGAAGCTTCATCGTATTTGGACTTGGAGTCGGTTCAATAAAAGTAATCTTCATACGTAGCTCCCCCTTGAACGGTATATGCACCGCCATACTTTATACACATATTATCTCATTTCTGGCGTGAAACACAAAAGGGTACTTAGATATTTTGCGGAAAAAGGGCGCACCATTACCAAGTAACTTGTATATTTTGCAAAATACTCTGCCGTTCAATATAGTTGTATTATATTCGCTAAAGTAAAGCATGCTCTGCAAACTTCTAAAGATGAGGTGCTCTATGGCTAAATTTCGCTACAATAACCTCGACAATGTGAGTACCGATAAAACACTTAAAGAGTTTCGTAAGTGGCGGGAGGAACGTCGACGGAAGAAAAAAGATTATTCATATGTAGTGCCAAGTACGCCGCCGAGGTTAGCTTATCTGGCGGAGAATCGCCTGGAGACCACCATTACGTGGATTGGGCATTCAACGTTTTTCCTTCAATATGAAGGGATGAATATCATTACTGATCCAATCTGGGCGAGAAGACTAGGCTTTGAGAAAAGATTGGGGCAACCCGGGATTCCGCTTAGCGAAGTGCCTCCCATTGACCTGATTCTGATCTCGCACTCTCATTATGACCACTTGCATATGGCTTCTATCCGTAAATTATATAGAGCAGGGACAACCCTTGTTGTTCCTATAGGCTTGAAACGAAAGATGCTCCGCAAAGGATTTCGCAACTGCATAGAAATGGAATGGTGGCAGGAAAATACGCTAGGTAAAATTAAGCTTACCTTTGTGCCGACTCAGCACTGGACGCGGAGAACACCTTGGGACACGAATACTTCTCATTGGGGAGGATACATTCTGCAGCCGATCGAATCGGATAGCGACAAGCTGCCCCCTAACCTGTATTTCGCAGGAGATAGCGGTTATTTTCCGGGTTTTAAGGAGATTGGGAGCCGCTATAAGCTTCATGTTGCACTCATGCCGATTGGAGCTTATGAACCGGAGTGGTTCATGACCTCGCAGCATGTAACCCCTGAAGAGGCTATACAAGCATTTGTAGATGTTGGAGCGGAGACCATGATTCCGATGCATTACGGCACCTATAGACTTGCTGATGATACGGCCCGGGAAGCGCTGGATCGGATGGAAAGTGCCCGGCTTAAACAGGGTATTTCTGAAGAACGAATCCGTACGCTCAGCTATGGCGAAACGCTTATTATACAACCCGAGAATCGCATAACTGGACAATAATTGAAAAAATTCCTCCTAACTGGCGACCTCTGTACAGCAGCTGGAATAACTTTAGTATTGGAGAGAACAGCTGAAAAGGCTATTTTACGGGCTTTTTGCTCTCTATTTATGCTATAATGAGCCGAAACCCTAAGTGAAAAGGATGGTAATGCGTAATGATTAGCACAAGCGGCGTAACACTCCGCTACGGAAAACGCGCTCTCTTTGAAGATGTAAACATAAAATTCACCCCTGGTAACTGCTACGGTTTGATTGGTGCCAATGGTGCCGGTAAATCAACCTTTCTGAAAATTCTGTCTGGTGAGATCGAAGCAAATACCGGTGAGGTACATGTTACACCGGGCGAACGTCTCGCAGTACTCAAACAGAACCATTTTGAGTATGATGAATTCCCAGTACTTGAGACCGTAATTATGGGTCATACACGTCTTTATGAAATTATGAAAGAAAAGGACGCGCTTTATGCGAAGTCCGATTTCACAGAAGCGGATGGCCTGCGTGCAGGAGAGCTTGAAGGTGAGTTCGCTGAGCTTAACGGCTGGGATGCTGAGCCAGATGCAGCTGCCATGCTGATTGGTCTCGGAATTATGCGTGAACTGCATGACAAAAAAATGGCCGAACTGAGCGGCAATGAAAAGGTACGGGTACTCTTGGCGCAAGCCTTGTTTGGCCGTCCAAATAACCTGCTGCTAGATGAGCCTACCAACCACTTGGATCTCGAATCTATTGGCTGGTTAGAGAACTTCCTCATGGACTATGAAGGTACTGTTATCGTCGTATCCCATGACCGTCACTTCCTGAATAAAGTATGTACGCATATTGCGGATATTGATTTTGGCAAAATCCAGATGTACGTCGGCAACTACGACTTCTGGTATGAGTCCAGTCAGCTTGCGCAAGCTTTGCAGCGTGATTCGAACAAGAAGAAGGAAGATAAAATCAAGGAATTGCAGGCATTTATCCAGCGTTTCTCGGCCAATGCTTCCAAGTCTAAACAAGCGACATCACGTAAGAAGCAACTTGAGAAAATTACACTGGACGACATTCGTCCGTCCAACCGTAAATATCCGTTCCTTAACTTCAAACCAGAACGTGAAGCGGGTAAACAATTGCTGACAGTCAGCGGATTGTCCAAAGCGGTTGAAGGTGAAAAGCTTCTTGATGAAATTAGCTTTGTAGTAAATAAAGGGGATAAGATTGCTTTTGTAGGCCCTTACTCCCAGCCTAAATCACTGCTGTTTGATGTGATCATGGGTGAGCAAGAAGCGGATGCGGGCGAATATACATGGGGAGTAACTACAACTCAAGCGTATTTCCCGAAAGACAACTCCAGCTATTTCGATGGTGTGGAAATGAATCTTGTAGAATGGCTACGCCAGTATTCAAAAGATCAGGACGAAACTTTCCTGCGTGGATTCTTGGGCCGTATGTTGTTCGCCGGAGAAGAAGCACTGAAGAAAGCAAGTGTGCTGTCCGGGGGCGAGAAGGTTCGCTGTATGCTGGCCAAAATGATGCTCAACGGCGCGAACGTGCTTGTGTTCGATGAACCAACCAATCACTTGGATCTGGAATCCATCACGGCACTGAATAACGGGCTGATCGATTTCGATGGCACGATTCTATTCACTTCCCATGACCATCAGTTCATCCAAACCATTGCTAACCGCATCATCGAGATTACACCTACAGGTGTAATTGATCGCTCCATGAGCTACGATGAATATTTGGAGAATCCAGAAATTAAGGAAATGCGCCAGCGCATGTATCCTGTAGAAGTATAATATTTAATTTCCGCTATGCGGAAGGAATCCATGAAGCAGCTACACTAATCCTTTTAGGATCAGGGTAGCTGTCTTTATAATTTCAATTTTGAAAAGTTATTAACAAGTAGAATTCTACGGGGTGTATGCGGGGTTTCCAAGACAGGAGTCTTTAGCCCTTAAGGTTTCCCAAAGCGCATGTTTTCAGCTGGCTAATCGTACATTAAAGAGAAGCAATTATGAATTTGAAGAGTTCTAATCCATCCTATCAGGCAGGACGAACGTATAAACGGCTGCGTTTCCCCGAGGGATTCGCAGCCGTTTATGTTTAAGTATAAGTAAATACTAAGATCCGCCAGTACGACGGCGTTGGTTGTTAGGCTTTTTGTTATTTTGGCTTTTTAGCGGTTTGGCGGAACCGGCCTGAAATGTGGATCCAGGCTTGGAGGAAGATTGTTGCTTCTTCTGTTCCAGTTTTTTACGGATAGCTTCCGCTAAGTTGATTTTTCCTTTATCGTTGCTTTCGCTCATTATGATAACCTCCTTCGAAGCAAGTCCTTACACTTTATTCTAATTGTTTTTAAATGCTGCCACAAGGGCAAGAATAATTGAAAGAATTCTTTTCCGTATTTTAAATAATCGGGGAAAAGAGGGGGAGCCAAGAATGACTGATATTTACGAAGATATACGTAAAGGTGAACGAGGAGCTTGGGTGAGCATAGCGGCTTACCTCATCCTATCATCATTCAAGCTGGTTTGTGGTTATTTATTTGCATCCAGCGCACTCGTAGCGGACGGGGTCAACAATTTAACAGATATCGTAGCATCCATAGCTGTACTGGTGGGGTTACGGATTTCGCGGAAGCCACCTGACTCTGACCACGCTTATGGGCACTTCCGGGCAGAGACCGTAGCGGCGTTGTTGGCTTCTTTTATCATGGCGGTAGTGGGCCTTCAAGTGATTGTGGAGGCGGTGCGTTCCTTTTTCGATCGTACAAAAGAAACGCCGCAGCTCTGGTCGGCAGGGGTGGCTATTGTATGTGCAGTAGCTATGATGGGGGTATACATATATAACAAAAGACTGGCCAAACAAATTAACAGTGGAGCACTTATGGCAGCGGCTAAGGATAATTTTTCGGATGCAATGGTCAGTGTTGGAGCCGCAGTTGGGATTGTGGGTGCACAGTTTGGTTTGCCATGGATTGATTCCGCAGCAGCTGTTCTTGTCGGACTCATTATCTCCAAGACCGCTTGGGATATTTTTCGTGATTCGACCTATCGGCTTACCGATGGCTTTGATCAAGATAAATTGATGGATCTACGCAGTACGATTGCTCGAACGCCGGGAGTAGAAGATATTAAAGATGTGAAGGCACGGGTTCATGGTAATCATGTGCATGTGGATGTTGTAGTGGAAGTGGATGCGAATATTTCTGTGACGGAAGGTCATGAAATAAGTGATTCCATCGAAGAAAGAATGAGCAAAATGCATAATATTATGAATGTGCAGGTGCACGTGGAACCTAAGAAATAAATCACGAAATGCTATATTAAGGAAAAATAACACATATTCAAGGAGAAATCGAGACTTTAGACCTGTGTGTTACCATAAAGTGGCATGATTATATGTGAAATTTGGAGCATGTTCCAAATCCCGGGCAAGCCTATAATGAGGGCATAAAGGAATAATGTAGTACAATCCTTTATTGAAATCTCATCATGGAATTTGGGGGAACGTATGATCAAATCACATAAGCAAATTACAGCATCTTTGTTAGTATCTGCTGCAATTGTTGCAGGTTTAGGAGTATCTGCTCCTGGACAAGCAGCGGCAGCCTCAAGTTCATCTAATTCAGTTACAGTAGCTTCAGCCGTACAAACAGGTGTGATCGAGGCTAGTGTTCGCCTTCGTAGCACCCCTTCTAATGACGGAGAAATAATGAAGTACTTGCAAAAGGGAGATCAAGTGCAGATCCTTTCGCAGCCGAACAGCTATTGGTACCAAGTAAAAACGGCTGATGGTTCAGTGGGTTATACAAGTGCAGGAGATAAGTATATCAGCGTATCCTCTGCTTCAATAACGACACCATCGGCACAAACTGGCACCATTAAGTATGGTGTGAATCTTCGAGTTTCACCTTCAACAAGCGGGAAAATAATGAAGCTTTTGAATAAGGGAGAAAAAGTAGAAGTTCTGGCGCAGCCTAACAGTTACTGGTATCAAGTTAAAGCGGCGGATGGTAGCATCGGATATATAAGTTCAAGTGAACAATATAGTACACTTTCAGGAAACGGTGGGGGATCTGGAACGGTATCACCAACGCCTACACCAACGCCTACACCCAATCCACCTATAACAACACCGGGGGCTTCAGCCCAAATCGAACGGGTAATTGCTGCGGGCATGGGATATCTAGGAACGCCTTATGAGTATGGCTCCAGCAGAAATGATACAAGCACTTTTGACTGCTCGGACTTCATCCGGCAAATTTTTATGGATGCGACCAATCTCAAATTGCCAGCGGATTCCCGTCAACAGGGAGATTGGGTGAAGGCGAATAGTACAGTGGTTACGTCTATTTCCAATTTGAAGCGCGGCGACTTAATGTTCTTTATGGATTATAAGGGGAATTCAGCTTCTGCTTATGAGGGGATCGATAAATCTACGGCTAGAATATCGCATGTTGCTATGTATCTAGGAGATGGACAAGTTCTACAAACTTATTCCGTAGCTTCAGGCGGGGTAAGAGTAGATAAACTAAGCGCTTCTTGGATGAATCGTTTTCTCTACGGAGGTTCGGTCATTCGCTAAATATATGAAAATGCAGGAAGCGACAGCATCGCATGTTTGTGACGGGTGAACGATGGCGGGCGTACGCGCAAGAGGGCTATCCTTTTAGTAGAATTCTCTACTGAAGGGGTAGCTCTTCTTGTTTATCTGTTCGGAATATGTACTCTCCACATAAAAAAAGGGCAGTACCATCGGCCATTTTCGTGGCTCTTGGGACACCCCTTCTTCGCTTATTGATTAATTAAGGCAAAATGACATTGGCTGATACAGGAACCTTAACCCATGCTTTTCCTAGCCAAGTGTAAATTTCTCTCCATTCATTACCCCAAGTATCCGAAATGACTTCACCAGTTGTATCAAGAGTCTGAACGCCAAGCCAGCCTGCTGGAATTATACCTCCGACTGAAAAGTAGAAAGGTGTTTTCTCAGTCAGCACTATTTGCGGTGTAGCTGGACTCATATCCGCTGGAGTAATAATGGTTTCAAAAGAATTGCTGTAAGTGCTTCCAGTAACGTTTGTAGGAGCCGTAGTAGTTTCTGTTACTTCAGCTGCTGAAGCTGTAGCGGCAATGGAAGCCATAAGTCCTAAGGCTACTGTAAGGCTGGCGATTTTTTTCATGTTTGGTTCCTCCTGTGGGGGTTGGATGTATTTTTTTCCAAAAGCGCTGTTTGTTAATAAGCTAGTAAACGTAATTGATGCGTGATGAACCACCCATTCAACATTTCTTATTTTCTCAAGTGACATCCGTGCAGGAATGACCTATACTTTCTGCATGATGAATAAGATATATGGATAGATATGGGAGGGATACGAAAGTCACACCATTGAAATGAGGGGCTACATTGATCTACCTCTGCGTCCCGTGAAGAGAGAAATTACAAACAGAACCAGGAAGACGAAGAACAGGATCTTAGCAAGACCAGCAGCGGCAGCTACTAGGTTGAAGAAACCAAAGATTCCGGCGATTACTGCGACTACAAGTAGTATTGCGGACCATTTTAACATTACATATCACCTATCCTTTTTTGATTAATGTAGTCATTGTATAAACGGGGGCTTTGATTTTGAAACAAAAGGGAAGAGGGACTCTTGACAACGCTCGACAAGATGTTTCGGCTTATGGGACCAGGGGTAACTATGCAGTATACAAGGCTGATTAGCCGATATTTATGAGATATGGAAGGGGTTATGAATATGATCATTGAACTTAGTGTAGCACTCGTCGCAATTGCATTCGCAGTACTTGTTTTCTTTTTAATTAAAACTTTAAAGTCGGCAAAGGATTCACTCGACAAAGTCAGCCAAACCTTGGTGGAAGTACAGAAGACGATGGATGAGCTTACTTATGAAGTGAAAACGACGGTCAGACACGCAAATGAAATCACTGCCGATGTACAGCATAAGATTCAGAAGATTGACCCAGTCATCGATTCTGTCAAGAATCTGGGTGATGTCATGAATGAGTTGACCTTAACGGTCAAACAAGTGTCAGTCACAGTGATCGAGAAATATCGTAAATCGCGTGAGCTGAAGGAGAAGAGTAAGGAAGTCTCTATAAAAGAAGCTCCGCTAACTCCTGCTGAAGAACGTACTGTTAACTCCTATGATGCCATTTATGCTGAGAAGTCACCGGGAAAAATAGCTACAGTGCTAAAAGGTGTAGACGTAGCTGCAACTCTTTGGAAGAAATTTCGTCATTAAGCATAAGATAGTAAAGCTTCTGTAATCGGTGGCTGCAGATAAGAAAGGTGGGACACAACATGAACATGATGATCCTTTTATTTGGTCTTCTTTTCCCATACTTTGATGCGTCTCCACAGTTGGTGCCTATCTCTACTTTTATTGAACAACCTAAGTCGGTTCTCGCATTTGAACATGTTTCAGAATCCAGCCCATATATAAATCGCTTTGATTCTCTGCAAGGTGTCGCTTTATACACTACAAAGGAAGAACTGCTTCTGACCAAAGGCAATCCGCTTGCGGTGACAAATGATTCATTGCTAGAGACAGTGGAGTACCACTATGCAGATGTGACAGTGGGTGTGGGCGAGGGTGTTGTACTTTATGTGCATGTTGCACCTCCGCAAGCACAGCAGTTCGGTTTATATGTAGATGGCGTAGAAATCGATCCTTTAACAGATAATCTGCAAGATACTTTGGGCAAACCGTATTTTATAGCCGAAGATGGGGATGTATACCTGAGAGGGAATAATGCACTCAAAATATATCGAAATTTGGCGGGTGAATTTGAAGGAATTGATTTATTTGATAGTATTTCGTCCTAATGTGTTTCATATTTGAGCAAATTGGTTAATAAACATAGGCTGTCTTTAGAATAGAGTAACCTCCAGAACCACTAGGTATAGTGGGGCTGGAGGTTACTTTGCTGAATACGTAAATTGATCCTATGACTATATTTACATATTATGAAAATAGAAATAACACTGTAAAATAGCGTATGATATAGTTAATAGGTTTGCAGAATTTTACGGTCGTAATACTATTCGTGTGAGGTGAAGATGATGAGAATCTTAATCGTGGATGACAATCCGACTAATGTTATCATTATCCGTGAAATCCTGAAAAAAGAAGATTACCGAAATTTCGTAACCGCATCCTCTGCCAAAGAGATGCTGGAACGGCTTGGAATCGGTTCGGGGAGTGAAGATGGACGTCCCCGGATGTCAGATATTGATCTGATTTTACTGGATATGATGATGCCAGAAATGGATGGGATCGAAGCATGTCGTGTTGTGCAGCAATACGAACATCTTAAGGATATTCCAATAATAATGGTTACAGCTGTAGGCGATTCTAAGAAATTGGCCGAAGCGCTGGATGCAGGTGCAGTAGATTATGTTACGAAACCTATTAATAAAGTGGAGCTAATGGCCCGGATTCGGCTTGCTCTGCGGTTGAAACGTGAGAAAGATTGGCATAAGGAACGGGATCAGCGGATTCAGGAGGAATTGAGACTGGCTGCACTCGTGCAGAATGCTGTACTCAGCCTACCCCTGCAGGAAGAGAATTTCGAGGTGCATGCTATCTATCAGCCTTCCTCTGAATTGGCGGGTGATTTATATGCCTGGTATCCCCTTGGGGATGGCCGATATGGCGTAATCCTCCTGGACATTATGGGACACGGTATATCGTCCTCTCTTTTTTGCATGTTCCTTGCGTCAGTATTAAAGGATACGGTAACTACCTATGTAGAGCCGGAAAAGGTAATTCAGGAACTCAATCGAAGGTTTAACCAACTTTATATTGAGAAAAAGCTGATTCAATATTATTTTACGACGATTTATCTTGTGATCGACACTCGTATAAAGCGTATTGACTACGTTAACGCCGGGCATCCACCTGCGCTATTTTTTGAGGGCGCAGCTAAGACTCCGGTCTTGCTGGAAAGTAATTGTCACCCTGTAGGCCTGTTTGAACGGATTGATATTCAGCCTCAGAGCTTGACCTACGAAGATGAAGGGCATTTGGTTCTCTATACAGATGGTCTGCTGGAGCTGGTTGAGGGTGAACAGGAAGAGCAGCTGAAGTTTATGATTAAGCATTTAAATGTTGAGCATGAATGGAAGGAAGAAACTATACGGGCTGCTTTTTTCAATGCTGATGTTCCTAAAGAGCGTGACGATGACAAATGTATAGTGTGGATCTCACTGAAGAAGGGAACAGAATGAGGATGAAAATAAAGGCTAAACTCTTAATTGGTTTTAGTGCGATGCTGGCGATTATGCTGGCACTTACTATGATTGGATACGATCGTTTGGATTATATGAATGGTCAGCTTGAGGGTTACCAGGATAGATATATGAAGGGGCGCTCTTCTTCAGGTATGCGTGGAGAAGTGAATGATATGGCGCGCATATTAACGACGACCATGTTAAGCGCGGATACATCAACGGTAGAATCACAAAAAAAAGAGATTGATAAAAAAATAGCTAAGGCGAATGAGCACTACGACAAAATAAAAGAATCAATGACTAGCGCTGAAGAGATGCAGATCGTTAATCAAATTGATGATTCTTATACGATCTATCTAAATTATCAGGAAAAAATATTGAAGCTGCTATCAGCTGGTTATTTCCAGAATGCCAGCACGTATTCTAACACAGAGGGACAAGCGATTCAGAATGCCGTGTTAAATGCTCTGAACAGTCTCTCTGATTATAATGCCTTTATTATGAATGAAGAGAGCGCAAAAGCTAAAGATGCCTATCAAAGCTCTACTCAGATGGTCATCTTGATGATGATTGTGGGCCTGCTACTTGGACTTGGAGTTGTTCTATGGATCATTCCAAGCATTACGCGGGGGCTTAATGTCGTTTCGATGATGATTACCAGCTTTGGCAACGGCAGAATTCGGGCCATAAGGCGCATAAAGGTTACTTCGAAAGATGAGATTGGTGAGGTTGCCCTTGTCTTTAAGAAAATGGCGTTAGATCTTGAAGAGAAACAGCAAATGGAACAGGCTTATGCACAGGCACAGAATGATCAATCCTGGCTGAATGCAAATGTTGCTCAGGTGACAGAACTTCTCCGGGGGGTTAGCTCATTGGATCAGGTCTCACAGACCTTTATCAACGAGTTCACCCCTGTGCTCGGAGCCCAGTTTGGAGCTGTGTATTTGAAGGATGCTAATCGTCCCGATTTTTTACGAAGCAGTGGTTATTATGCAGTAGATAACGATAAGAAACCAAAGGAAGGTTTTTTGATTGGAGAAGGGCTTGTAGGACAAAGTGCGCTTGATATGCACCCAATCAGATTGGAGCGGGCTCCTGAAGATTATATCTCCGTGAAATCCGGCTTTGTGGATTCACAGCCAGGATATATTTCCATTCATCCGCTTATTTTTGAAGACGAGCTGCTCGGTGTAGTAGAATTCGCTTCATTCCAGCCATTTAGCAGTTTGAAAAATGATTTGCTGCAACAACTTGCGAATAATTTAAGCATTATTTTCAATAATATTAGTCGTCGTCTGATTGTAGAGAAATTACTGCGTGAGTCACAAGCACTTACGGAAGAACTGCAATGTCAGTCAGAGGAGCTGCAGACTCAGCAAGAAGAACTGCGTCGTTCTAATGAGAACTTGGAAGAGCAGACGGACGCGCTTAAGCGTTCAGAAGAACTGCTGCAACGTCAGCAGGAGGAACTGGAGCATTACAATACGGAACTCGTCGCCAAGACTCGTGCACTAGAGGAGCAAGTGCAGGAGGTTGAGGAGAAAAAAGATGAAATTGAGCATGCTAAGGTTCAGCTAGAGAAACAGGCTATGCAATTATCCGTGACTAGTAAATATAAATCGGAATTTATGGCGAACATGTCCCATGAATTGCGGACGCCGCTTAACAGTCTGCTGATCTTGTCTCAGCTGCTTACTGAGAACAAGGATGGTAATCTAACGGAGAAACAGGTTGAATTTGCCCATACGATTTACATGTCAGGTGCTGACCTGCTTAAAATGATTGATGAAATTCTCGATCTATCCAAGGTTGATGCAGGAAAAATGGAACTGAATCATGAAGAAATTAAACTGACTGAGCTGAAAAGCTTTGTGAAGCAGAATTTTGCTCCGCAGGCGATCAAAAAAGGACTCTCCTTACGGATAGCCTTTAACGAGCCGCTGCCAGATAGCGTAATTGCCGATAGTCACCGGTTGAAGCAGGTTTTAAGAAACCTGCTTTCCAATGCCTTTAAATTTACAACCGAAGGTTTTATCGAGTTTTCAGTTAGCCCGGCAGATAATAATCTCTTGCCACTAAATCTGCCGAGTGATAATGAATATATTGCTATTGCTGTGAAGGACAGTGGCATTGGTATTCCGGCTGACAAAACAGATATTGTATTCGAAGCCTTCCAGCAAGTAGACGGAACAACCAGCCGTAAATATGGAGGCACGGGGTTGGGATTGTCGATCAGCCGTGAATTGGTTCGTATAATGGGTGGAGCTATTGTGCTCGAATCCCGTGAGGGACAAGGCAGTACCTTCACTTTATATTTGCCGGTGAAGGCAAATTACAGTAAACAACGTGCAGAAATAGAAGCTGCGGTGTCCAAAGAGGATTCCACATATGATGAATATATTGGAGACATGCTTCCAACCTTAGTGCCAGCAGCCGTTAACGTACCCCTTCCACAACTGACAATTGAGGATGATCGTGACAATTTGACGGCGAATGACAAAGTCCTGCTTATTATTGAAGATGATGAAAGCTTTGCGAAAATCTTGTTAGACATGGCTCGTGGGCGCAGATTTAAAGGTCTAGTAGCGCTTCAAGGCGATATAGGACTGCAGATGGCAAAAACTTATTTGCCAGATGCGATCATTCTCGATATACAGCTGCCTGTAATGGACGGCTGGACCATCCTTAGAGAGCTGAAAAGTGCATCTCAGACCCGTCACATTCCTGTTCATGTTATCTCAGTGAACGATGAAGTGAAGCAAGGATTAATGATGGGAGCTATGGCGTATCTTAGAAAACCATCTTCAAGAGAAGCATTGGAGCGGGCTTTCTCACAAATTGAGAACTATACGTCCAGCACAGTGAAGTACCTTCTGATTGTTGAAGACGATGAGATTCAACGTCGTTCCATTATGGAATTGATAGGTCACGATGATGTAGCTATCACCGCGGTATCAACCGGCAATGAGGCACTGATGGAGCTGCGCAAGCAGAGATATGATTGTATGGTTCTGGATCTTATGCTTGGGGATATGAACGGCTTTGAATTGCTGGATCAGATTCGTGATGATGAAGAATTAAATGATCTTCCTATTATTATTTATACAGGTAAGGATTTAGATAGCAAAGAGGAGACACAGCTCCGCAAGTATGCTGAATCCATAATTATTAAGGATGTTCGTTCTCCGGAACGACTACTGGATGAGACAACGTTGTTCTTGCACCGGGTAGAAGCCAATCTTCCGGAAGATAAACGTAAAATTTTGCAGAAGCTGCATAACAAAGAAGAGTTATTCGAAGGGAAGAAAATACTGCTCGTCGATGATGATATTCGTAATGTTTTTGCACTCTCTAGTGTACTGGAAGAATACCACATGGAAGTGAAGTTTGCGGAGAATGGACGTGAAGCGCTGGAAATGCTGGTAGAGCAAGAAGATTTTGATCTCGTGCTTATGGATATGATGATGCCGGAAATGGACGGATATGAAGCTATGCGCCGAATCCGTGAAATGCCGCAATATCAGAAACTGCCTATTATTGCGCTTACCGCCAAAGCAATGAAAGAGGATCGCGCCAAATGTATTGAAGCGGGAGCTTCTGATTATATGAAGAAACCGATCGCAACAGGTCAACTTCTTTCGTTAATGCGTGTCTGGTTGTATTCGTAAACTCAAATTTGGGGTAATACCTTTTTAAGAACTAACATGACTAGAATTACGGTGTGTTAATAAGGGAGTCGGGATAACAATGAAAGCGATAGAACACGGATATGAGGAGCAGCCCGTTATGGTAGGAAGTGACGAGTTGGAGCAAATTGAGATCGAGCTGCTCCTTGATGGAGTACACCGTTTATATGGATATGATTTCCGGAATTATGCGTTGCCTTCTTTGAAGCGACGTATCTGGCATCATGTGCATGCGGAGAATGTACACAGCATATCCGCGCTGCAAGAAAAGGTGCTGCATGATCGTGCCTGTTTTGAACGATTTGTCTATAGTCTCTCCATTCCGGTTACCGAAATGTTTAGGGACCCGGGGTTATTTTTAACGTTTCGCCAGAAGGTAGTTCCGTTGTTGAGGACTTATCCCTATATTCGTATCTGGCATGCTGGATGCTCCACTGGTGAAGAAGTATACTCTATGGCCATCCTGCTTCATGAAGAAGGGCTTTACGATAAGGCTCGGATTTATGCCACAGATATGAATGAGCGTTCTTTACAGCAGGCTAAGGAAGGCGTCTATGATATTAGCAGAATGAAGCAATACACTAAGAATTATTTGGAGGCGGGAGGTACCCGGGCATTCTCTGAATACTATACAGCGAAGTATAACTCGGTTATTTTACAGCCATATTTACGCAAAAACATTATATTCGCTGAGCATAACTTGGCTACAGATACTTCTTTTAATGAGTTTAATGTTATTTTCTGCCGCAATGTGATGATCTATTTCAATGATGAGCTGCGGGATCATGTTCACGGCTTGTTTCATGAAAGTTTAAGTCGTTTTGGAATACTTGTTCTAGGCTCTAAAGAATCCATTCACTTTACGAAGTACAGCGATTGTTATGAGTCTTTGGACAGAGTAGAAAAAATATACCGTAACATAAAATAACGCATGAAGGAGGGTGGTCCTATGGGGTTTCAAGAACCAATTCATATACTACTAGTAGATGACCGTCCTGAAAATCTGCTGGCGCTGGAGGCGGTACTTGAAAGCCAGCATTATGAGCTAGTCAAAGCCACCTCCGGCGAAGAAGCGCTGCGGTGTTTGTTAAGGTATGATTTTGCTGTCATCGTACTGGACGTGCAGATGCCAGGTATGGATGGGATCGAGACCGCAAAGTTGATTAAAGCCAGAGAAAAAACAAAGGAAATTCCGATTATCTTTATCTCTGCGAATAGTAAGGAAGCGGAGCATTTATTCGCGGGCTATTCTGCAGGGGCTATTGATTATATGGTCAAGCCCTTCATTCCACAAATTCTGAAGTCTAAGATACAAGGTTTTGTCGAGATGTATATTACGAGCAAGAAGCATCAGACTCAGACCATGCTGCTGCAGCAAAAGACGAAAGAACTGGAAATCATAAATAGTGAGCTCGTAAAGGCTAAGGAAGAGGCGGAGATCGCCTCCAAAGCGAAGTCGGAATTTCTGGCTATGATGAGTCATGAGATTCGTACACCAATGAATGGCGTAGTGGGTATGATTGATTTATTAATGGAGACTGACCTTGCTCCTGAGCAGAAGGAGTATTCCGAGATCATTCGGAAAAGTGCAGACACGTTGATTACGGTTATAAACGATATTCTTGATTTCACCAAAATGGAATCCGGTAAAATGGAAATCGAAGAGCAGCTGTTCGAACTTCGCACATGTATTCAAGAGGTGTTCAGCCTCTTTTCGGTGGAAGCGGGAAAAAAGAACCTGGAGCTCGCTTATTTTATCGATCAGAAGTTGCCTAGACTTTTATATGGAGATATGGCCCGTTTACGCCAAGTATTAATTAATCTGATTGCTAACGCAGTTAAATTTACGAATCAAGGCGGTGTCTATTTAGTCGCTTCCATCAAAGAAACATCTGGGAACAAGGTAGAAGTCGAGTTCACGATCATGGATACAGGGATTGGTATTTCTCCAGAGAAATGCGACCGATTGTTCCAACCGTTCTCACAGCTGGATTCTTCAATGACACGGAAATACGGGGGGACAGGGCTTGGTTTAGCCATATGTAAATCCCTTGTAGGCATGATGGGCGGAGAAATACGGGTAGAATCCATGGAGCAAAAAGGAGCTACCTTTATTTTTACGATACAAGCATCCGTACCTGGAGAAGATTTGACAGGAGGTTATCAAGAAGAGGAATCGCCTCATCTTCTTCTTAATCAGGAGAGCAGAAGCCGAATCCTTGTTGTAGATGACCATCCTATCAATCAGCGTCTGATGGTTAGCATGCTAGATAAGCTCGGCTATGAAGCTGATATGGCTGAGGACGGGAAACAGGCTGTGCAAATGGCGCTTAAGCAGCCCTATGATTTTATCTTTATGGATCTCCAAATGCCAGTAATGGATGGCCTGGAGGCAACCGCTCAAATCCGTCGAGAAGGCGGTCCGGCGGCTGAGAAGACTATTATTATTGCAATGACTGCGAATGTCATGGATGGCATCCAGAATCGCTGTAAAGCCTCAGGAATGGATGACTATATCAGCAAGCCACTTAAGATGAGTAGTATTAAGCAGATTATCTCTCGGTATTCTAGCAGCGATAATCGGATGGTTGAAACAGATACCTCTATTTTTCAGGCGTAACCCAAGATTTACTAGTTTATATTTTAATGTTATTTGTTTCAAAGGTAGGACTATGAGGTTATTAATATAGAAAATATTTATCAGGAGAGATCGTCTATGAACACGCATAAAAGTAATAAGTTTCACGCTAAGACAGAGACAAAAGAAAGTGTATGTACGGTTTTCCTGAATGGTGAACTTGATCTATCCGTGGCTTCCGATTTCCGTTTGGTAATGGAGCCGCTTGTAGGTGATACGAAGCATGATTTAGTAATAAATCTTAAAGAATTAAAATACATCGATAGCACGGGTATTGGTATTTTACTTTCGATCCTGAAATCAAGACAAGGTATGGACGTTAAGTTTATGGTTGAGGATGTTCCTCCCCAAATTCAGAAGCTGTTTGACATGACTGGTATTACCAAGTTTTTTGCCTCCCAAGAGAATTCCCACTAGGAAAGGATAGAACAAAGAATGAGTGATGATGTGCAAAAAGTAATTCTTCAGCTGCCGGCTAGCGCAGAGTATGTGGATATTGTTAGGTTGAATTTATATGGTATTGCTTCAAAAATGGGCTTCACCTACGAAGATATTGAAGATATGAAGGTAGCTGTATCAGAGGCGTGTAACAACTCAGTATTGTACGCCTATGGACAACAAGACGGAATGGTGGATGTAATCTTTGAGGTGGGTGAAAGTGCCCTATCCATTACAGTCAAAGACGAGGGGGAGAGCTTTGACGGTTTGGAAGACTCGTCCAGTGAGCGTATGACACTGCATGATAAAGAGTTAAGTGACGTTCAGGTCGGCGGTTTAGGGTTCTACTTAATGCAAGCGTTGATGGATGACGTGAGCGTCGTAAGTGAGGCCGGAAGAGGGACGGTAGTAACTTTGAAGAAGCACCTTAACTTTAGCGAGGAAAAGGTATGAGTGATAAGGTGACTCCCCCCGAGTCCATGAATGAAGCAGTCACCCAAATTTGGGAATATCAGCAGACTAAGGATAATGAACGCGCAACAGTGCTGATTAAGAAATATGAGCCTATGGTAAAAATGGCTGCTGGAAAAATTTCTCGCAACCGCCCCGACTTGTATGAGGATTTATATCAGGTCGGGCAAATGGCGCTCATCCGGTTATTACAGCAATATGATATTAGCCTTGGAATCCCTTTTGAGCCCTATGCGATGAAAAGCATGATTGGACATATGAAGAATTTCCTACGTGATAAATCTTGGTACATACAGGTACCTAGACGGATAAAAGAAAAGGGAGCACTTGTTCAACACGCGATTGACGAACTAACAGTAAAGCTGGAACGTTCGCCTGCGGTGGATGAGATTGCTCATTATCTTGATTTGTCTGTTGAAGAAACTGTAGAAGTACTGGCGGGCAGAGAATGTTATCATTACGTCTCCCTAGACTCGCCCCTTTCTCAAGAGGAGACAGGAGCCACACTAGGCGAGCTGATCAGCTCTGACGCAAATGATTACGAGACCGTAGAGAAACGTATGGATTTGCAACAAGCACTAGGTCAATTGAAGGAACAGGAGCAGCAGGTGCTGCTGTTAGCGTTCCAAGATGGACAATCCCAGCGGGCGATCGCCCAGAAGCTGGGGGTATCACAGATGAGCGTTTCACGCATACAGAAGCGGGCCACTGAGAAGTTAAAGCAGATTATGGCCAACTCTTCCTATTGAGTTCCTGTATGGGTAATATACATTTTCGACGATAAGGACATGCCTCTCTCCGCTGACTGGAGACCCGCATGTCCTTTATTTGTATACTGTTGTAGACTTATTCCCCCGCTTGTCCGTCCAACCTAGAGGATTAGACGGACAAGCGGGGGAAGCGGTCGATAGTTGGGGAATAGATTGATAGTTTTGCGGTTAGCTATTAGCATCAATGTATTTTTTAATTTCGCCAAGATACTCTCCGATTACTGGAACATTAAGAAAAAGACTAAGAATGTAGCCTAATAAACCAAGGACTACAAATGTTCCGAGAGATAGTCCAAGTCCCCGAGATATACCGGCCATCAGGTTTGTGATGATTCTTTTTTTCGGATCTGAATAGTTGTCGAGAATGTCTTTGAATTCTGATTTTTCCAGTGAGTGAGCGATCTTATCAAGACGACTGTTTAAGCGTTTCACTTCATGTCGCAACTCGAAAGGATGTTCATCAATTTCATAAGGTTTTGTTTGGTTATTTGAATCTGCCATGCGCCATCCCTGCTTTCTATAGCCCGAACGGGCATTAATTAAATGTCTAGTTGTATCTGCTGATGTGAATAAAGGTGTAACTAAACAACAGCCAGCTGCGGTCAGCTGGCTGTTGTTTGTTAAAGTGATAGCTGTATGATGCCGCAGATTAGTAATTGGATTTATAGGAGGATTTTACATCCTCTTTCGCATCCTTAGCCTGATTGGCAACCCCTTTAGAGGATGCTTTAGCTTCATCAGCTACGTCTTTAGAGGCGTCTTTAACATCCGAGCTTACATTGCTTGAGGCTTCACTTACAGTGTCACCAATTTTACTTCCAGCCTCTTGAAGAGTGGCGGCAATTTGTTGTTTGCTGTCACTGACAGTGGTATAGATATCAGAAGCTTTATCTGACACCGTACTAGCCAAATCGGTTGCTTTTTCGCCAACTGTTGTCGCAATAGCTTTGGTTTTGTCAGTTACGGCACCAGCAACTTCTTTGGTCTTGTCTGTAGCTTGAGAAAGTTTATCTGACAGATCACTGCGCATTTCACGACCAGGCTTTGGTGCAAATAGCAGGGCTGCTGCGGCACCAATTAAGCTACCAATAAAGATACCTTTTAATAAGCTGCTTCCGTTCTCTACTTCATGTTCTACGTTACTCATCACCAATCACTCCTTATAATTTATCTTACTTCGTATATAAACTTTGGCGTATGGGCTGAAACAGTTGAAGAGCAAGGGAGAGATTACGGGAGTTTAAGGGAGGATACGGTAACCTAGAGGGCTTTAGGTCATATAAACCGCCTTTTTAAGGCTTTATCAAGATTTGTTTATGCGCAAAAAGAAGGGCGAAGACAGGCTGTGATATGCAGCATATGTCTCCATCCTTCCACGATTGAATTTATAATGTTACGGATTAATCATTAACGGCTTGGAGTACCGCATAGCCGAATTCAGGCAGATTCAGATGCAGCTGGGATGTGGAGGTTTCAGTCCGCTTCTGCGTCTTTAGATTTACCCATATCGTGTCTGCTCCGGTTACAGGAATGATGACTTCGGCCATAACATCTTCATTGTTCAATACGATTATGAACCGGCTTTGTTTGTCCCACCGCTCATATACAAGCAGCTTTGGATAACCCGGAATCTCCAGCGCTTTAAATCCACTGCTCCGGAATGCGGGATGAGATTTACGAAGGCTGATCGTCCAGCGATAGTATTCGAACAATTCTTGATTCTGTTTCTGGGAGTCCCACTCCATACATTTTCGGTTGTCCGGATCGTATCCGCCATCCATGCCGATTTCATCGCCATAATAAACACAGGGTGCTCCTTGAAAGGTCATCTGGAACAAAATGGCCAGCTTTAACTTCCTGATGTCACCGCCACAAAGTGTCAGGAAACGAACTGTATCATGGCTGTCTAGCAGATTAAAGGCGGCTTCCGTAATTTGCTGCGGATAATTCGCTAGCATAGTAGCAACCGACTGAGAGAATTGTGCAGCATTGATCTGTCCGTGAGCGAAAAAATTAATTTGAATATTCGTTAGCGGGTAATTCATAACGGCGTCAAATTGATCGCCAAGCAGCCACGGCAAGGAATCATGCATGATTTCTCCTACGAGATAGGCTTCTGGATTAATGCTTTTGATCGTACTGCAGAATTGCCGCCAGAACGAATGGGAGACTTCATTTGCGACATCAAGCCGCCAGCCGTCTATACCGATTTCCTCGATCCAATAGCGGCCTGCATTCAGTAGATATTCTATGACTTCAGGATTCTCAGTGTTGAACTTAGGCATGATAGGCTCAAATGCAAAGGTGTCATAGGTGGGAATTCCGTCGATGACCTGTGGCGGCCACTCGCGTACATGGAACCAATCCGCATAACGTGAAGATTGCCCGTTTGCGAGCAGATCAACAAATGGCGGGAAGGTATGACCGCAATGATTAAAGACACCGTCGAGGATGACACGGATGCCTTTGGAGTGACAGGAGTCCACAAGCTCTTTCAGCAATGTATTGGTGCCAAAATGAGGATCGACCAAATAATAATCTTTTGTATCGTATTTATGATTGGTGGTTGCCGCAAATAAAGGATTAAAATATATAGCATTGATGCCCAATTCACAGAGATAATCCAAATGATCTAGTACACCCTGTAAGTCTCCTCCGAAGAAATTCCGAGGACTCGGCGTGCCGCCCCATTCCAATACATCTGTCGGATCGTTGGTGGGATCCCCATTCGCGAAACGCTCCGGGAATATTTGATAAAATACTGCATCTTTCACCCACGATGGAGGGGAGTGCACATCTTCGCGATTCAAAAATGGAAAGTCGAACAAGCCCTCATATACCACAGCAGGTGGCTCTGGATAAAAACCTTTTTCCAAAAAATAAAGAACTTCGTCTTTGTCATAAAGCGCAAAGTAATACGCGAGTCTGCGGTAAACGGGACGGACGGAGGCTTGCCAGTAATCGAACAAGCCGTCAGAAGCGAGGCGCTGCATTGGAATGACCTCATGCGTTTTGTCCCAGCCAAATTTATCTCCACAGAAAAGATCGATCTGTGATACGTTGTCCCGCTTAGTTCTTATGCGAATATGAAGTGTAGACTCATCGTAGGCATATGACCAATTTTGTCCCATACGGTGATAAACGGCTTCCGGTTGAATCATACTCATTTTCCATCCCTTCGGGCATGTAAACGCAAAAAAAGGGCCAACCTCATGATTTTCAGAGGTTGAACCCTTGGCGGTTTCATTGCCTTTAAATTTGTCTGCATCTTACCATAACCCTCAAGAGCAAAGCAAGAGGTTATTTCACAAGAATTTACAATATGGAATTTTTAGTATGTGGTAGGGATAAAGAGAAAATAAAAGAAAAGAAAAGATAAACTTTGTTAAACCGTCTTTTTTGGACTTATACTCTGATTGCAATCAAAATTATGGATATTATAGAATGAGGGCGAACGAACTTGATTTTTCATAACACGCATTCAAATTAAAGGCACTGTTACCTGGAAAGGTACAACCTCGGCACTTTGTGCAAATGAGGTTGTACCTTTTTTATATGCTTTTTTTCAATGCGGGTTAGGTTTAATCACTCATGAACGAAGGGGAGATGAGCAAATGAAGAAGAGTAAACGTTCCAAAATGCAAGCGGTAACATTTAGTTTAGTCCTATGCCTGCTGTTAACTTTGACGGTCACCGCTTGCGGTTCAGGCAATGGGAACTCCGCATCAAAGCCGAATTCGAGTCCGAATTCCGCAGTGAACGAGCCGGGGGGAACCACAAATGAGACAAATACTTCCGGAGAGAATACCACCGATGAGGAAATGAAACCAGAAGCAGGGGCCAAACTGATGGTCTGGGAAGCCAAGGAGCAGCTTGAGTACATGAAGCAGATTGCTGCTGATTTCGAAAAAGAATATGGTGTTCCCGTCACAGTTGAGGAAATGGCAGGTGGTGATCAAGGCGCAAGACTGGCGACGGATGGTCCGTCTAAACTTGCTGCAGATGTGTTGACTCTGCCCCATGACCAGATCGGGCAAGCCGTAAAAGCAGGGCTGCTTTTGCCAAATGATGTTTTTGAGGAAGAAACCAAATCAACGATGGTGGCAACAGCCGTTCAGGCATCGTCTTATGATGGCATTCTTTACGGTTATCCTAAATCGGTAGAAACCTATGCGCTGTTCTACAACAAGGACCTGATTCCTGACGCTCCTAAAACGTGGGATGATGTGATTGCTTTTGCAGATACGTACAACAATCCGAAGGAAAACAAATTCGCAATCATGTGGGAATTCGTCGGATATTACAGCTATCCGTTTATTGGCAGCTTCGGCGGATATATTTACGGAGACAACAATACGAATTTCAAGGATATTGGATTGAACAATGAAGGCACTATCAAAGGGTTTACGTTTCTGCAGAGCCTCAAAAAAATTCTGCCTTTGAATGCAGGAGATATCACTTATGACGTGAAAACACAGTTATTCCAAGAAGGTAAGCTGGCGATGAATATCGACGGGCCGTGGTCCATAACGGCGTTTAAGGAAAATGTTAACCTGGGTGTGGCGCCTCTTCCAAAGGGACCTGACGGTCAAGACAGTCTTTCTTTCTCCGGGGTCAAATCGTATTATGTCAACTCATATACGGAATATCCGGTCGCAGGCCGTTTGTTCGCACATTTTGCAAGCAACAAGGAGAATCAGCTTAAGAATTTTGAGATGACGGGAGCGATTCCTGCGAGTATAGAGGCTGGAGAAGCGCCGGAAATCAAAGATGACCCTATTATTGGCGGATTCTTCGAGCAATTCCAAAATTCCGTTCCAATGCCTTCCGTTTCAGAAATTAAATCGGTCTGGGAACCCCTAAAAGCAGCGTTTGTGTCCCTGTGGAACGACTCAAATCTTGATGTTAAACAGACGCTGGATCAGACTGTAACCACGATTCAGGCCGATCTGGAGTCGAAGTAAAGGGCAGGTGATTTAACCATGAGGAAAAAAACAGGCGCAGCGCTACTCTCGGCTATTATTCCGGGACTGGGCCAGTTCTACAACCGGCAGTGGCTGAAAGGATTGGTATTCCTGCTGGTGGGGTCTGCTGGAATCTACTATATTGCTCATGATCTGATGGGACATTTGCATGGCTTAATTACGCTTGGTGAATTTCCAAGCCGTATGGTCAAGGTAGGCAAATTAACCCGGATGGTGGAAGGCGACCACTCCATTTTTATGATGATCAATGGTCTAATGGCATTGCTGGCGCTGCTCTTTTATACAGCTTTTCATTTACTGAACATCAGAGATGCATTCCTAGTTGGAGCTGCACGGGACCGGAAAGAGCCCATTCATTCATTCGCTGAATCGCTCAGAGCTATGGGGCGGAGGAATTTTGCCTATCTTGTCCTCGCGATTCCCTTTGTGGCCGTGGTTTTTCTGACGATATTACCACTTGTTTTTTCGGTGCTACTGGCGTTTACGAACTATGCCGACCCGATTTTACCGCCAGCACATCTGGTAGACTGGGTGGGTTTCGGTAATTTTAATAAAATGCTTAGTCTGGATGTCTGGAGTTCCACCTTCGGTGGAGTGCTGACTTGGACCTTGATCTGGGCGGTTATTGCTACTGCGACGACTTACATTGGAGGTGTGCTCATTGCAGTACTTATTCACCAGCCACGGGTCCGCTGCAAAAAGCTTTGGCGCACACTTCTGATCGTTCCATTCGCTATTCCCAATATGATTTCTCTGCTCGTCATGCGCAATATGTTCAATAATCAATTCGGACCGATCAATAGTTATTTAAGAGCCTTGGGACTGGAGGGTGTGGCCTGGCTAACCAATCCTTTCTGGGCTAAGGTCACTGTAATTCTGGCTAATATGTGGATCGGCATTCCGGTAACCATGATTCTGGCCTTCGGGGTGCTGACAACAATTCCGAAGGATATGTATGAAGCGGCAGAAGTAGACGGTGCTGGGTCATTTTATAAATTCCGCATGATTACGCTGCCCATGGTATTGTTCGCAACCGCACCTATCCTGATTATGCAGTTTGCCGGCAACATTAACAGCTTTAATGTCATTTATCTAATGACTAATGGAGAACCGGTTAATCCTAACTACCAGTACGCGGGCCACACTGACCTGCTGGTGACTTGGCTTTATAAACTGGCGCTGAACCAGTCACAGTACAGCTTTGCTTCTGTTATCGGGATTGTCATCTTCCTGATGGTCGCGACATTCTCCATCTGGAGCTACCGGCGGACGCGATCCTTTAAAGAGGAGGATATGATTGCATGAAGCTAAGACTGACGGAAGCGTTAAAAACGTTTGGAAGCCATTTATTGCTGATTGTGCTCAGTTTTATTAGTCTTTTCCCAGCCTTCTGGATTATTATGTCTTCGTTCAAAACAGGAAACAGTTTGTTCAGTGACTCATTGATTCCTAAGAATTTCACCTTTGTTCATTACAAGGAACTGTTTGAGCAAACTAAATATTTGTTATGGTTCATGAATACGCTAAAGATTGCGGCGTTGTCTACGCTGCTCGGCACCTTTTTGCTGCTGCTGACTTCGTACGCCATTTCTCGTTATCGATTTACGGGCAGAAAAACTACACTAACCACGCTCCTAGTTCTGCAGATGTTTCCGGGATTTATGGCTATGATAGCAGTTTACGTGCTGCTGAACACACTTGGGCTACTGAATTCTCATTGGGCACTTGTGCTCGTGTACAGCAGCGGTGCTATTATCACGAATGTTTTTGTGGCTAAAGGTTTTTTTGATACGATTCCTAAAAGCTTGGAAGATGCTGCGCGAATGGATGGGGCGAGTCATATGAAAGTATTTCTTTCTATCATGATCCCGTTATCTAAGCCGATGCTCACCTATGCCAGCCTTATGATTTTCAACGGCTGCTTTGTGGATTTTATATTCGCCGACCTTGTATTGCGTACGGAGGATACAAGAACGCTCGCCGTTGGGCTTTACCGGATGGTGAACCAAAGTAACTCAACCGAGTTTACGTTGTTCGCTGCCGGAGCGGTATTGGTCGCTCTCCCAGTCACGCTGCTGTTCATTTTCCTACAGCGTTTCTTGGTGGATGGCCTGACCGCAGGTGCAAGCAAAGGATAAGACGAACTGCGCTACCCTTGTGAGGCTACGCTGAATTCCATAAAAACCGCTTTCTACTCAGAGATCAAGGTTCTGAGAAGGAAGCGGTTTTTTATATTTTATCCGGTTTCTAAAATCTTCTTGGTGGGGACAGGATTGAAGAATAATGAAAATAGGAGTAGAATTCCTCATGGAACCAACACTTAAGGGAGTTTGTAGAGTACTCAAAAATCCCGGAGCACGGGGTTATTTTCTAGCATTTATTAAATGTGAATACTAATAAGTCCTTGTGAGTTATAGAGCATCTAGTTAAAAGAGGAGAGAAATCATGGAAACCGTATTAGTACGAGAGTATCGGGCGGATTTGCTGGAATGTGTCCATAGTGGGCATATTGCCATCGTAGGAGAGAACGGAAATTTAAAGGGGTATGCAGGTGATCCGGAATTTGTATCGTTCACCCGTTCAGCTGCTAAACCCCTTCAGGCTATTCCAGGCGTACGTGGGGGGATTGTGGAGCATTACGGCTTTACACCCGCAGAGGTTGCCCTGATGACCGCCTCTCATCGGGGAGAGAGCTACCATGTAGCTGCGCTAGAGAGCATATCCTCCAAGATTGGCATCGATGAGCAACAAATGATCTGTGCAACGAGTTACCCGCTGGATTATTCCAGCAGGGAGAACGCCATTCGTGGTGCGGGCAAAAGAAAGTTCTATCATAACTGTGCGGGCAAGCACATGGGTATCTTATCTTACAGTAAGCTCAAAGGTTTGCCGCTTGAAGAATACTCACAGCCGGAGCAAACGGTGCAGCGTGAGATTATCGACACCATTGCTTATATGGCCGGTGTGGCCCCAGACAGTATCGGTTTAGGTACGGACGGATGCGGGCTGCCGGTATTTGCTCTGCCTCTGACCGCCTTGGCGACGGCCTATTTGAAATTAGCCAATCCGGATTTGATTGCAGATGAAGCTACTCGCAAAGCGGTTACTACTATTACAACGGCAATGAATGCTTATCCGGAGATGGTTTCTGGATCTGGTCGCCTTGATTCTATTCTTTTGGAAGATGATAATATTATTGCTAAGGGTGGATTTAAGGGTGTGTATTGCTTCGGCTTACGCCGTGAGCGACTGGGGATTGCCTTCAAGATTCTGGACGGGTCGGAAGAAGAGTGGGGACTTATTGTACAGGGAATTTTAAATCAAATTGGTTATAGTCAGAAAAATACCTTGGAAAAGCTGCGCAATGCATTTTCAGGCGTGATTTACAATGACGGGGGTACACGAGTAGGCCATGCGGATACTGAGTTCAAGCTTAATTTCATAAAGTAGGATCATATAAAAAGAGCCCTTCGACTACGAATCCATCTTCTGGATACACAGCGAAGGGCTTTTTTCTACGAGAAGCGGTGGTCATCTTTAAAGGACGGCAACATCGGTTCTTCTTGTAATAGGGAGAACTATTATTTATGACGTAGACGGCCGAGTTCGGAGACGAGTGCTTCCACCTGAGAAATACTCAGTCTGTCGCTGCCCATGGCTACCTCATAAACATCATAGATATCTTCATAATGATCTACTGAAAAAGCGGAGGCTTGCATCGCCGCGGCACTGGCCATTTTTAATTTGTTCTTGATAGCCTCGATCATATACTCAACATTTTCCTGACTAGGCTTTGTTAAATCCATTAGGTTAAAACATCCTCTCTGTATACTGATTCATGTATTTTACCATGTTTGGCAGGTTGACCACCATTTTTTTGTCGGGTTCACTGAAATCATGTTAAATTAAAGGCATGAGATCAAAAATATCATCGAAGGGAGGAAATGTATTGGCAATCAGAGAACAGGGAAGCGGAAAACGCATTAAAATGGACGATGCTGGATTAGTGTCCTTTTTCATGGAAATAGCTGCTCTGCATTCCGCCGAGGAAGTCACGTTCCTGTGCATTGGAACAGATCGGTCTACAGGAGATGCACTCGGTCCGCTGACGGGCAGCAAACTTGTGGAACATGGCTTCCGACATGTAATCGGTACGTTGCCGTCTCCTTGCGATGCAGATAATTTGGTGGCCAGAGTGGCTGAGATTCCCTCCGGGCATATTGTAGTTGCGGTAGATGCTTGTCTGGGTCCTCCGATCGCGCTTGGATATTACTTCGTTTCGAGTGAGCCACTGCAGCCTGCACAATCGGTGGGGGCAAATCTTCCAGCCGTAGGTCACTATAGTTTGGCGGCCGTTGTAGATATGAATGGCCCGAAACCCTATAGAACGTTGCAGACCACTCCACTGCATAGAGTGATGGTTATGGCAGAACATATCGCTATAGCGGCAGCAAAAGGATTCGGACTCCAGTAGTACCCATTGGGCACTTAAAAATAAGTTGTCCGTTTCAAGGCGGGCTGTTTTGCTTAATAATAGATATTAGACACATTATCTTAGTATTCTAGAAAGAGGGAAGCAGCCATGGAAAGAGTTCGTTGTGACGGAAGCAATATATGCTACAGTGATCAGGGGAAAGGCGAAGTTATTGTATTGCTGCATGGCTTTTGTGGAAGCGCTGAATATTGGGAACAAGTCATTCCTGTCTTAAGCAGCGGCTACCGAGTGATTGCTCCCGATTTACGTGGTCACGGAGCTTCGGAAGCTCCATTAGGACCTTATAGTATTGAACAAATGGCAGATGATGTTCTGGGTCTGTTAGATTCGCTGGAGATTGCTGAATGCATCATGCTTGGTCATTCGCTTGGCGGATATATTACGCTATCGTTTGCTCAGCGTTATGCTTCTCGATTGAAAGGCTTTGGATTAATTCATTCTACTGCTTATCCAGATAGTGAAGAAGCTAAGGAAAAACGACTGAAGAGTGTCAGCGCGATTCAAAATGAAGGGATTACTCCTTTCGTAGACAGCTTCGTACCAGGATTGTTTGCTGAAGCAACCCCTTCTACATCTCCACAGCTGCTGGAGCGCGCTAAAGAAATCGGCTACAAAACGCCTCCACAAGGAGCGGCAGGAGCTGCACTGGCGATGCGTGAGCGTCCAGATCGACGGGATGTAATTACGGCCACTACGTTGCCGGTATTGCTTGTTGCTGGCGAGCAGGATGGATTGATTCCTGCTGAACGAACCTTTACTGCGGATAAACCGAATATAACGCAAGCAACGATATCGGGTGTAGGCCACATGAGTCTTTTTGAAGCTCCTGAACGGTTAGCCGAGATCATAAAGGATTTTGTTCAGGCTTCCGTTTTAGACAATAGCCGCGTATAAAAAAAATATCTACAAAGAGGCAGCACGGCGCCATTATGGCGTGTGCTGCCTCTTTTTTTAAGGACTATCTAATGATCTGGTATTTTCCTTAACTGGCATAGAATTCGGCAATGGTTTAAGATAAATCAATAGAATAACTTAAGTGGTCTGAGTCCTGAATTTTTTGCTACCACAGTACGGAAAAGGAGGAATTGCATGTTTCGAAGAGACTATATTGTCCGGATGATCGAAGATATGACGGCGATGGTTGCCAAGGTATTTTCTCTGAAGCAGGAACGGAAGACGACAGAAGCTTTATGGGAAATCGATGAGCTGTTGAACCGGCATTTTCCGCTGAATTCACGTCTTTTAAATTCACTATCTGTAGAAGATATCATAGATATGTTTCGTTTTGGCGGTGTGGTTGAGTCCGATAAGCTTCAAGGTTTGGCCAAACTGCTGAAGGAAGAAGGCAGCATTTATGCGGCAAATGGCGATAAGGATGCAGCATTATTTAGAAGTATGAGAGCTTTACACTTATATTTGTACGCGGATCTTCATGGAGCAGACAGGGAGCTGCTGCATATGACTCAGGAAATTGATGAACTCTTGCAGGATGTGCAGGCCTATCGTCTCCCGTCTAAAACGGAGCGGCTACTGTTGGAGTATATGGAGTCGGTAGGACGATATAGTAAAGCGGAGGACAGCCTCTACCGGCTGTGGGAGCAAGGAGAAGATGTTGTAATAGAAGGGGATAAGCTGTACAATCGGCTGCTGCTCAAATCATCTGCAGAATTGGAACAAGGTGCCCTTCCTCTGGAGGAAGTAGAGCAGGGGTTAAAAGAGTGGGGCAGGGTAACAGCGATACGAAAGGAAGCAGGAACCTGATGAATACGATGAATATCCCTTTATATATTATCGATGCTTTTGCAGAACAGGCTTATTCAGGCAATCCTGCGGCGGTATGTTTACTGGAGCATCCCGTCGATGAAGGTTATATGCAGAAGACAGCAGCGGAAATGAACTTGTCAGAGACAGCTTTTCTCTGGCCAGAGGAAGAGGGATATCGCTTGCGATGGTTTACACCTAAAGTTGAGGTCAAGCTGTGTGGGCATGGGACTCTAGCAAGTGCGCATGTACTATGGGAGAGCGGATTGCTAGCGCCTGACATGGAAGCAAGGTTCTATACACGCAGTGGGTTGCTCAGAGCTTCTCGTTCAGGAGATTTGATCTCACTGTACTTCCCGCCTTATCAGCTTCAACCCTCTCCTGTAATTTCAGGTCTCGCAGCAGCACTTGGTATTGCAGAAGCCAATGTGGTGGAAACTATGCGATATGCTGACAATGTACTTGTACGACTGGATCAGGAAGCCCGGGTTCGCGAACTCAGCCCTGACTTCGGAGCTTTATCCGGGCTTGAAGGGAGAGGTTTCGCGGTTACCGCAGAAAGCTCTATCGAAGGTATTGATTGTATATCACGTTTTTTTGCGCCGAAGGTAGGAGTGAATGAGGATCCGGTAACAGGCTCAGCGCATACTGCATTGGCACCTTTTTGGGCGGATAGACTCAATCGTACGCAGTTGACCGCTTATCAAGCTTCGAAACGTGGAGGTTTGCTTCAGTTAGAGGTAAGTAAAGACGAGATTAAGATGTCTGGGCGAGCATTAACTATAGTTAGTGGAGAGCTGCATGTTAAGCCCTGCTAGAACAAGGAACGCCCCTTGTTAACACGTGATATAATGAACGATGATGGTTAGGAGACATAGATTCTCCATTTTTAATCCCGAAAGTGAGATGTGCGTTGTGGAATCTTTAACAGCTCTAATTGAACAACTAATTAATGACCGTACTTTGATTACGGCTACCCTAAGTCAAGTACGTTATAAAGGCGAAAATTGTACCAAAGTGCAGGTTAAACCTGTTGAACTAAAGGGGAAGCTGCATTATCAGTTTGCGTCCTATATTGGTACAAAGGTAGAACATCGCAACGTACCCGCAGAGTTAGCGGCGGAAGAAATATCTCTTTTATTTAGAGAAACGTATCGGCAAGGTTTGTTGTGTACAGTAGAAGCCGATTATCAGGTGCTTATTAGTAAGAAATTCAAAGTATCAATCCTAACCAAGTCTCCAAGTAAAAAGGAAGAGCCGGATCTAGCTCACAACCGTCGCAAACGTTATGTGCTGGAGGATGGAGAGCCTGTGCCATTTCTGGTGGAGCTTGGAATCATGAATAAAGAAGGTAAAGTGCTAGCCAAAAGATATGATAAGTTTCGGCAGATCAATCGTTTTCTGGAGATGGTAGAGGACGTGCTTGCCGATCTGCCAACAGGCCGACCGTTGACGATTGTGGATTTTGGCTGTGGAAAATCATATTTGACCTTTGCGCTGTATCACTATCTGACCGTTCGCAAGAAGCGGGAGCTTAATATCATTGGGTTAGATTTAAAAGCAGATGTGATTGAGCATTGTAACGAACTTGCTGCCAAAATCGGTTATGATCACTTGAAGTTCTTCGTGGGTGACATTGCCGAGTATAATGAGCTGGAGCAAGTGGACATGGTGATCACACTCCATGCTTGCGACACAGCTACCGATGCTGCCCTTGAAAAAGCAGTACGTTGGGGAGCGTCTGTTATTTTGTCCGTGCCTTGCTGCCAGCATGAATTATTCGCACAAATCGAAAATGAAGTAATGAGCCCTATGCTCTCGCATGGCATATTGAAAGAGCGTTTTTCCGCCTTGGCTACAGACGCCATTCGCGCCAAATTGCTCGACATGATGGGTTATAGTAGCCAGCTGCTGGAATTCATCGATCTGGAGAATACACCGAAGAACATTTTGATTCGTGCCGTTAAGAGCTCCGCCGGAGACAACTCCGTCAAATGGCGTGAATACACCGCATTCCGCGATTTTCTGGGAGCAAAACCCTACCTCGAACGCGTATGCGCCGATCTGCTTCCTACTGAGAGTTCGGTAGAAGGGTAGAGGATATTAAGGTAGAAAGCGTAGGACGGTGCAGCTCATGCGATCTAATGGCGAGTTGATTTAGTTGTACTTTATGCAATTAAATATGCTCTGAAGCTGCGTTTTAGTGATTTAGTTGCACTTTGTACACTTAAAAACGAACAATACTCCGCATATGGCGGGATTCTCGAAAAACAGTTGCACAAAGTACAATTAAAGTGGAAGTCAGCAGCGAAAGCACGGGAATAGCTGCACTTTTTACAACTATATAGCTTTTTTGATGAGAATTCGGATAGTGCAGCAAGTGTGATCTAATGGTTAGGACGGTGCGGCTCCTTTGTGGAGAGGTATCGTCTTTTTGCGTTCTAGTCTTGTAAAGGGGAAATGTGGAAAGGATATTGATAAATTAACGAATATAGGGGTATCTATATGTGGCGTTTTAAAAAAGACCGGAGTCTGGAATCATCAATCGCATATATTTGTGGAGCCTTAGTGATAGCAGCTGGGGTGGGTGCTTGTTTGTTGCGGGGATTGTTTTTTACTGAGGAGATGTATCCCTTTCTAACCTTATGGTTTGTGCTGTGTTGTGCATGCTCGCTTTATTATCTAGTTGGGGTTGGCGCATGGAGAAAAAGTGGGGGAGGAGTAGGTGCAGGTGCAGGTGCAGTAAGAGGTATTACAGGAGTTAGTGAAGTTAGTGGAGAAAATAAAGCCTTAAGAATATTATTAAGCGTCCCTTTAATTATTCTATCGCTTTATGTGATTCATTGGTTGCGCGGGCTGCTTTCCTCCCAGGGAACTATGAATGAAATGCTGCGGTGGGGCTTGTATGCTAGCTTTGCATTATTGGTTTGTTTTTGTGCGGTGAACCGGGTGGGGCGGCGGATTGTAAATGTAACTTGGTCTATGGCGGGTATGTTTTTGAGCATGAGCGCTTTGTTGGCTGTTTGTGGAGTGGTAAAGTTGCCTTTCGCTGTCGCCTACAGCAATTCATCGGAAGTGAGCGCCACAGGGGTTAGGTTAGCAGGATTGATGGAATATCCGAATGCTTTTGGTGCTGTGATGGCTGTTTTTCTGCTGGAACGGCTATTTATTGTTGCTGTTTATTACGGGGAGCCAAAAAAGAGCGTGAATATGTTGGGAGCAAGAAGTGTTGGGCTGGGGATGGAGTGCGCAGAAGCAGAACGGAGGAGCAAAGGGGCAGGAGGCGTGGAAGCGGAGCAGGGAAAAGCGGGAAGCACGACCGCCGCGCTGCTGCGCTTGCTGCCGCTGTTCCCGTACACCACCGCGCTGCTCCTCAGCGAGTCGCGCGGAGCATGGCTGACGGCGGCTTGCGCCTGCGCCGCCGTCTTGCTCTGGAAGCGGCAGCTAATCGCGCCGCTTCTTGCTGCTGGCGCCGCGCCCGTGGCCGCCGCGGCGCTACTCTACCGCCAACTGGCCCGTGCCGGGTTGGCGGTAGAGCCAGTGCCCGGCCTGCTGTTGCTGGCCGGGCTTTGGGCCGGCGCGCTGCTAGCCGGCCTGTGGCTGTGCCGCCGCCAGCGCAGCGCGGCGGGCACTGCCCGAGCCGCCATGCTGGCATTGGCGGCGGCGGGTTGGACGGCGGCCGGGATCGCCGTCCTCCTGCACGTGCGCGAGCGGATCACCGGACCGTCATCGACGGTATCCGCGCGCGGGCTGTTCTACCGCGACGCCTGGCGGCTAGCGGCAGAGGCACCTTGGCTGGGACGTGGGGGTGAGACTTGGCGGCATGCCTACCTTGCCGCCCAATCTCGCCCTTATGTAGGCAGCCAGGTGCATAATGGATACCTTGACATCCTGTTGAACTTAGGATTCGTTGGTCTTGCAGCCATACTCCTTATGCTGTTGGCAACAGGCTGGCTGCTGGCTACTAAATCGCCGCGGTTGCTGCCGCCGTTTCTGGTCATCGTCTTACACAGCGTCGTCGATTTTGACTGGAGCTACGGATTATTTTGGCTGCTGCTATTCTGGCTGCCAGCGCTTGCTCTGGCTGAGGATAAGCAGAAACATCAATCTGCGCCAACCCACCCTCAGTCTGAGACCAAGCTGCCAATTCAATCCACATCTACGAACCCGCTCACCAATGTCACTATACCAGCGAATCCGCTAATCGCTCACTCCACATCTACGAACCCGTTCACCAATGTCTCTACACTAGCGAATCCGCTAATTGCTCACTCCACATCTACGAACCCGCTCACCAATGTCTCTACACCAGCGAATCCGCTAATCGCTCAATCCACATCTACGAACCCGCTCACCAATGTCACTACACCAGCGAATCCGCTAATCGCTCACTCCACATCTACGAACCCGCTCACCAATGTCACTACACCTACGAATCCGCTAATCGCTTACCCCACACCCAAGAAATCGCCCCAAATCCGCCTTCGCCAACTAATCGGAACTACGGTATGTTGTTTTTCGCTTCTGCTGGGGGTGCTATCTTTTCACGCCGCTCAAGGAGAGAAGTTCTATCGACAAGCGATTATGTCGGTGGATCCTTCGGTGAAGGTAGAGTTGCTACAGCAATCGCTGGGTTGGAATCCCCGGTCACCTCGAACGGTTATAGCATTATCTAGGCTGCTCTCGGGTGAACAGAGCGTGAGTCTGCTTCGGCAGAGTTTGTTGTATTCTCCCGAGAATGCCAGCTTAAGCTGGGAGCTGGCTGAACGATGGATGAGCAGTGACCATCCGGGGGCAGCGTTATATTGGATAGACCAGAGCTTTAGGCTGGATAAGTACAACAATGCCAAGTGGGTGAAGGCGATTGAAGGGATGCTTCTTATGGGGCAAAAAAAGCTTGCAGAAGGAAATCGAAAGGAAGGCCTAGTCTGCGTCGCCTCTGGGAATGAACTTCTTCTGGAATATAGAAGGTTGGCAGAAGAGGAGGCTAATAAAGGAGGGCAACATAATGATCGTGAGTTCCAAATGACAGAACAAGCCGACGACTTGAGTCGACGGCTTAGTATGTTGGCTTTACGATTTTAGCGGACGTGAAATCATCCAGGAGTAGAGAATGGGCACGATAATTGCAAGTACGAGTGCCGTAATAATAAGAAGCTGAGACAAGGCTCCGCTCAAAAAGGCTCCTGCAAAAATAAGTAGGCCACCGATCATCCACATTATCCCGGATAGACGATGTGTTTTTCGCCATACCTCGGGGTTGGCGAGCGTCCAGGCTGTACGAACCCCAAACAAGTAATTATCTTTTACCTGTGGCATGTAGTTGCCAAGAGCAATAAACATTATTCCAACAGCGCCTATGGCGATCTTCCCAACATTTATATCTTTACCTAGACCGTAAGCAATCGACAGCACCAGCATTAGATTAAAAAGCATCCCAATAGCAAGTCTGCTCATGGCATAGGCATTTTCGAATTTTTTGTAATTGTCCCGCTTAGGGTCGATGCTGCGTGTGAACTGCATGATCAGCGGGAGCACAATGCCTAAGATTCCGAACACAAAAATAGCTATATTTTTGTCCCAGTATCTGTTGACCTTACCCGTAATTCCAAATTGTGCCGGTAACTCCTGCGGAAGCTTGCTGTAATTGATCAGAGCGTAGGCTAATGTAGCTAAACCTAATATTACGATGAGGGTATCCTGCCATCTCCATTTGAAATCTTTCATCATTAATCCGCCTCCTTTTTGGAATCGATATCCTGATGTTGCTGCTTTCCGTCCAGTGATTTACTCTCCGTCTCCGTTTGCTTACCTGTCCCAGTGAGCTCCAATAACCAACCGAGAACCTCTTCGAGGACTGTTGTGTTTAGCGAGTACATAATAAATTGTCCTTTTCGCTCATCCTGTACAAGATCGGCATGCTTCAGCGCATTCAGATGGTGAGAAATGCTTGGCTTAGACATGTTGAAAAAATCTGCGATTTCACCTGCGGTTCGATCTTTCTCCCTTAGTAACCGAATGATTTGGCGACGGGTAGGGTCAGCTAGTGCTTTAAAGGATTCATTCATATTCCACCCTGCCTTTCGATATTTAAATAATTATCTAAATATATAATAGCTCTTTGCTTTGATAGCTGTCAATGCAGTATTCACTTAGCAATAGCGTGTGTAAAAGTGTCACTGAATCTTTAAAATTAAGGACCGTTCAAAGCCTCCTCCTGCTCATACTAACGAAGGGCATGCATTCCTTGATGCACCGAACATACGATGCAGAGGAGCGGATATATGATACTAACCAATAAAGTCGCAGTTGTTACGGGTGCAGGATCGGGGATTGGAGAAGCGATTGCTCTGCTTTTTGCCCGACAGGGTGCTAAAGTGATTGCTGCGGACATCCATCTGGCGAATGTAGAAGCGGTAGCCAAAAAGGCGGAAAAGGGTGAGGGACACGGAGTCGTCTACCCCGTAAAGGCTGATGTCTCGAAGGAAGAGGACACACAGCGAATGATTGATGCCGCAACCACACAGTTCGGAGGCCTTCATATCCTTGTTAATAATGCCGGAATTATGGATAAAATGACGCCAGCTCACGAGATCACTGATGACTTGTGGGAACAGGTGCTTGCGGTCAACGTAACCGGTCCGATGAGAGCCATTCGTAAGGTTTTGCCGATTTTTATGGCGCAGGAAAGCGGATGTATCATCAATGTAGCCTCTATTGGCGGCTTAGCGGGCTCACGTGCGGGAGTGGCTTATACTTCCTCTAAGCATGCTGTAATCGGGATGACCAAAAATATAGGATTTCAATACACTAAGCTTGGAATTCGCTGTAATGCCATAGCACCGGGCGGGGTAAAGACAAATATTGATCTGTCTGATCCAAGTCCTTTTGGGAGTCAAAAAGCGGGCGAAGGTATGGCGTCGATGCCACGGACAGGGGAGAGCAGTGAGATTGCTTCAGTAGCTTTATTTTTAGCTTCAGATGCTGCAAGCTTTTTGAATGGATCGGTGATAACGGCGGATGCCGGCTGGATGGCTTATTGATTGAGCGCAGATAAAAAGGTGTTCATTTTCCCTTTATTGGTGGAATTTGTTCATCTTTTTTGTTTATGCCTATTACTCAAACTCTTTTTAAGTATGGATTGGAAGATGGAAGCTGCTTGCCGCGTAAGTAGAAGTGATAAGGTTGCTTGTGCTAGAATAGGCTAAGAGAAACTGGAAAATATAGCAGAGCGGCAAAGCTTTTAAAAATATAAGAAAGTATAAGATTAGTATCTATGCTTTTATGTTCTTATATTTCACTCGCTTAAACGCTTAGTGTCTTATAAAGATGCCAAAGGCGATTAGCTTGATACATGTAGCCATATTCTGCGGAAAAGGGAGGAGGAGCACGTTTGCATTTTATTTCTGATCTGATCTCGACATTATTTGAATGGATTCAGAGTCTTGGTTATTTTGGGATTATGATCGGACTGATGATTGAAGTTATTCCTAGTGAAATTGTATTGGCTTTCGGTGGTTTCTTGGTATGGAGTGGAGATATTAATTTTTTTGGCGCAGTATTGTTTGGTACGATAGGCGGAGTGATTGCCCAGATCTTTGTATATTGGATTGGCCGTTATGGGGGCAGGCCTGTACTGGAGAAATACGGGAAATATATTCTTATCCAAAAAAAGCATATTGATCATTCGGAAGAGTGGTTCAATAAATATGGGACAGGCGTAATCTTTACGGCACGCTTTATTCCCGTTGTTCGCCATGCCATTTCCGTTCCAGCGGGGATTTCTCGTATGCCTTTAGGTAAGTTCACTTTATTGACTACACTTGCTGTTATTCCATGGAGTGCTTTGTTCGTATATCTCGGTATGACATTGGGGAATAAGTGGGAAGATATTGACGAGGTAGCAGCTAAGTATACCAACGAAATTATTCTCGTAGCGTTAGCACTAATCATCATTTATTTTGTGTATAAGTGGTTTAAATCCAAGAAGAGGGGGACTGCAAAATGAAACCGAATGTAGCTCATAAATTTGGAAAAGGTCTTACACCGCGCCAATTTGTAGAAAGCATGACGAAGAACCAGCAGGCTTTTGAATCCTGGTATGAGAAGTTTTCTTGGGAAGATGAGAGTGACAAGGAATTTTTTGAAAGCCTGAACCATCGTGATGATTTGCGGGTACTTATCCTTGCCGCTGATTGGTGTGGAGATGTAGTTCGTAATGTCCCTGCGGTATTCCGTATTTTGGAGACTGCCGGAATGAAGACAGAGGTATTCATTTTGGAGGAGAACCAGGAGCTTATGGATGAATTCTTGACCATGGGCGGAAGATCTGTTCCGATTGTGATCTTTGCAGATACCGGCGGATATGTGCTTGGACATTGGGGTCCTCGTCCAGAGCATGTGCAGAGCCTAATGAGAGAGTTCAAACGTGAGAATCCTGATCGCGAGGCCGCTGATTACGACAGCAAAATCGCAGAAGTACGTAAGGCTATGGGGCAAGCTTATGGGGAAGGAACGGAATCACAGGCAGTTATCGCAAAAGAGCTGCGAAGTCTGATTTCCGGATTCTAGACCAATGCTAAATATACGTTCGTTTAATTTAGGTCCGCTTCAGACCAATGCCTACTTGCTGACAGGTGCGGATCCAACGAAGGGTATCATTATTGATCCCGGTATGAATCCTGCGGCATTAGTGCGGAGTATTGAAGGGATGGAGATCGAGGCTATTTTGCTGACCCATGCGCACTTTGACCATATGGGCGGCGTAGACGAAATTCGTAAAGCTAAGAAATGCCCTGTTTATTTACATCCACTAGAGAGTGAATGGCTCAGCAGCCCTAAGCTGAATGGTTCATTGATGTGGCCTGATGTTTCACCTCCTTTGACTACAGATCCTGCAGAGTATGATCTGGCAGAAGGACAAGTTCTGCAATTCATCGGACATACCTTCCGCGTGTACCATACACCTGGGCACTCTCCGGGCAGTGTCAGCTTCCTATGCGGGAATGATTTATTCTCTGGAGATGTGCTGTTTAAAATGGGAGTTGGGCGCACCGATTTGCCTGGTGGCAGGGAACGTGATTTGTTCGATTCTATTCGTGGCAAGCTGTACAAAATGGATGATGAAGTGAAGGTTTATCCAGGTCATGGCTCCCGAACAACCATCGGTTTTGAAAAAGTTCGTAACCCTTATATCCCTCAATAAACAATCATTCTAGTAGAACTGACAAGAATCGAGGAATTTTTGATAGACAAAGGGATACAAAAGGACTACAATATTGTTAATTAAATGTAACATTAACCTCGCGAAGCACGCAGACTGCGGAATTAATCCCGGTTTGCGTTCTTTTTTTTGTCTACATATAGGTTTAAAAGCATGGGGGGAAATAGATTGGAGAAGAATATATATTACCCGTTGGATTACGGATGGTATGACTCCAAGGAGAAATGGACTAGTTTTTGCAGCAGTAAATGCCGATGTTTTTCAGAATGTTCTGGAAAGGGCGGTTTTTGTACTTCCATCGAACGCAGGGACATACAATCTGAGAATAAGGATGGGAGAATACCAGTGAATTCAGGAGGCGAGCCTAGAAGAACGCCTCTATTTTGGCATTTCCCTGCTGAAGCAGGATTGCTTCAGCCATGGCGGCGTAAGCTCTGGGAGCTCAAAAAATAAAATTAAAGCGCATTGAACGAATCACTATACATAATCGTATTACAAATAAGAACGAAATCCTGAATGGAGGGGCAGATGAGCGATCAGGCGCTGGATAAAATCAGACGGGCACAGCAGGGAGATACTTCAGCACTGTCTTCACTGCTGCGAGAACATTATACTTTTCTGTTCAAATATCTACTCAAAGTGACTATGGATCCGTTGCTGGCAGAGGATCTTGTACAGGACACGATGGTCAGATGTATGGAAAAAATCAATACCTATAACGGTTCTTCTTCGTTCTCCTCTTGGTTAATTACGATAGCCACCAGAATATTTATCGATCGAAAGCGGCGCTGGAAACGTGAGGCAGAATGGAAGAAACGGGAACAGCAGGCGCAGGGCACCCGTTCGATTCGTTGGCGGTTTGAGAGCAGGGGGGAAGAATGGAGTGAAGTACTTGATTCCATTTCCAAGCTACCCTCTGCTCAGAGGGTAGCTGTGCTGCTGAAGCATTATTATGGCTATAGCTATGAAGAAATCGGTGTGATCATGCAAATTCCTTCTGGCACGGTCAAATCGCGTGTGTCCCTTGGTCTTAACCAATTGCGAAAGGAGCTGAATGAGGATGGAGAAGGATAAGGAGCCAGAACTGTATTTGCACAAGCTTACTGAAGAGCTTGAACGTTTGGATGCGCAATATGATGACCTCACCCCACCTTCGTTACAGGAACTGGAGTGGTTAATGGCTGATGCAGCTGTGCAGAGAAAGAGAAGGGAACGCAAAGAACTACTGTTATTCTGGGGGGTCTCATTGATCCTGATCTGCGCATTTTTATCCATTCTCACTTCTGCACCCATGATCTATTGGATTATTCAGGCGATCATTCCTATTGTAGGACTGGGTGGCTTAGGGATCGCCAGGATCAGAAGAAATAGAGAAGGTGTACAAGAATGAATGAGCTGCAGGATGTGCCTCTTTGGTTGTGGTTTGGCATAGCAGTAGCGTTAATGCTGCAGGGGACCTTACTGTTCCGGGATGCAAGACGGCGCGGGAAAAAAGCTTGGTTCTGGGGATTGTGGGCGATTACTACAGTTCCGTCACCCGCATTAGTCTACTTACTTGTTGTTATTCTTCCTGAGCGACGTAGACGGAATAAGCAGTTGTGAAGCTTTAGTAAGAAGCTCGTTCCTTTCATCCTATTACAAGGAGTGGTACTTCATGGAAGAGGTAAAATGGGGTTTAATCATGCCGTTAATTATTCTGCAGGCTTTGCTTGCTATTATTGGTCTGATATCTCTGGCCAAAGCGGATAACGTTCGTGGTCCAAAATGGATGTGGATTATTATCATTATTTGCGGAAATATATTAGGCAGCGTAGCTTATTTCACAATAGGAAGGAAAGATGTCTGATGTCACTCCTTCAAGTTAAGAATTTGCGCAAAAGCTATGGGGCGCATATTTCCGTAAATGATATAAGCTTTGAAATTGAGAAAGAACGGTGCGTCGCTTTACTGGGGCCTAACGGTGCTGGGAAAACGACCACACTTCGTATGCTGGCAGGGCTGCTAGAACCCACCTCTGGAATGATTTCATTTGAGGGGAGCCGTCCTGGAGCCGAATATCGCAGAGGATTAGGATATGTGCCACAGTCCCCAGCTTTTTATGGGTGGATGACTGGACATGAATATGTTGTTTTCGCTGCAAAGCTTAGTGGAATGGGAACTAAAGACGCAACCAGCAGGGCATTGGAATCGCTTGAGCGTGTAGGGCTTAAAGGTGATGCTCGTCGCCGGATTGGTGGATACTCCGGTGGGATGAAGCAGCGGCTGGGTCTGGCTCAGGCGCTTGTGCACCGGCCTCGTCTGCTGTTGCTTGATGAGCCTGTATCTGCACTTGATCCGATTGGCCGCAGAGAAGTAATGGGACTGCTGCGGGAGATACGTGAAGAGACAACTGTAGTTTTTTCTACACATGTGCTGCATGATGCAGAAGAAATTTGCGATGATATTATTTTAATGAATCAGGGCTTGATTGCTGAGAAGGGGTCTTTATCACAGCTGCGTACACAATACAGCCTTCCTGTTATTCGTTTACGTACAGAGAAGCAAGAAAAAGCTATTCAGTGGCTGGAGTCTCTTGCTGCCAAACCGTTTGTACTAGAGACTCAGTTGTTCGGAGATCAGGCAATTTTTAATGTGAACGATGTAGACATGGCCCGATGGACGATTCTGCAAGAAGCGGCGCAGCTCGAAATTCCATTACTGCAATTTGAAGCGGGTTCTTCCACGTTAGAGGATTTATTTATGAAGGTGGTGGGAGTATGAGAAGCGCCTGGGTCCTTTATCGCAAAGAAATGCTCGAAATGGCTCGCAGTTATAAGTTAATCTGGATACCTGTCGTTTTTATCCTATTAGGTATTATGCAGCCGTTAACTACTTATTATTTGCCGGAAATATTAAAAGCTTCAGGTGATGTTCCCCCAGGTCTGCTAGAGGGGTATGAAATACCGAGTGCCGCAGCTGTGATGGCGCAATCTCTGGGACAGTACGGAACGATCGGAATGTTAGTATTGGCGCTTGGCGCGATGAATGTTTTAGCCGGTGAGCGCTATAGCGGAACTATGGAATTAATTCTGGTAAGGCCGGTTTCTCCAGCCGCAATAGTGTTCGCTAAATGGGCAGCGCAGCTGACCCTGTTGATCGTTGCTCTAGGATTAGGTGCAGCGGGGGCGGCTTACTACACGGAGCAGTTGATTGGTTCACTATCTTGGGGAGATGTCATCGCAGCTTCTGGAGTATATGGATTGTGGCTGTTATGTGCTGTCTCAGCTACGTTGTTGTTTAGTGGATTTTTAAAATCTCCAGTTGCCGCCTTTTTAGCATTGGCGCTAATGGCAGGATTATCATTAGGCCAAAGCTTATTACCTTCATGGTTTGAATGGGCACCTGCGGGTCTTTCCGGGTTATCGGCTGGAATTCTTATGGCTGGAGAAGGCTTCAGGGTTGGACCCTATCTTTCAGCAGCTATTTTGATCTTGATTTGTTTAGTGGGTGCTGCACTTTTGACAAGGAAGAATAACTTACCCGCTTGAACCATAAGTTATATTTTTATTAAATATAGTATATTTTCATAGAATTTGTAGGATCGGCCAGCCTTCAACTAGACAGTTCTATCTTTTTTTAGTAGACTGTTGAAACAAGCAAAATCTTGAAAGATTTTGGGGTTAGGAGGTAGGGCGATGCTGCGTTTAGGAGAGAAGATTGTCATTGTTGCGGACGCTTTCGAGCAGAGTCTTCCTATCGGGGAATACGGCTACCTAATTGCTTACGACCGCAATCCCGATAATGCGTTTGACTATGTTATTCGTGTACCAGAGGCTAATAGGAACTTTTATGTTCCGGCTGAGGACATTGAGGCGGAAGAACATTTATTAGTAGCTGAGGCTGAGAGAGCAACGCATGAAGCGTTGATTGATTATGCTTTGTCCACGTACAATGAGAAGCTGTTCCATCATTTGATGAACGGTGAAGATATGGATATAGAAGAGACGGAATCAACGTCAAGCGAAAGCATGTCCCAAGCGGATTTCATCAAACAAGTGAATCTTCGAGCTTGGATTTAAGGAAGGCCGGCGCAAGCCGGCTTTTTTGTTTTGTCATACCGCTGCTAAATGCTGTGAAATCACTGACTGTCAAAACCCTTCTCTATGAATATACTAACGATACGCTCCTTTAAAATGTGTAGGAATCCCCTTCACTTTGATAAAGGAGCGTTTGTTTTACAGCCCATCATTGAATTGTCCAAGCTTCTACAATATAATTAAAAACGTTATCCGGGCGCTTTAGCCCTTTAAACAGGAGGGATTTTTCTTATGAGCATTACCGTTAAAGATGTGCAGCATGTGGCCAAGCTGGCTCGTCTGCAGCTGAGCCCGGAAGAAGAGGCAACCTTTACAGAACAAATGAATGCTATTTTACAATATGCCGAGAAATTAAATGAGCTAGATACGGAGAATGTAAAGCCGACCACGCATGTGCTGCAAGTCAGCAATGTAATGCGGGAGGATGTTGTGAAGGATAGCCTTACGCAAGAGGAAGCACTTCTTAACGCTCCAGATGATGAAGACGGACATTTCAAGGTTCCAGCTGTTTTGGAATAACTACATAATTAGAAAGGGGGAAGAATCTTGAGCCTGTTTCAAAATCGATTGCCTGAAGTACACCGCATGTTAACTGCTAAAGAGGTATCGGTCAGTGAACTGACTGAAGAATCGCTGGCGATTATCGCTGAGCGGGATAAGAACGTAAATGCATTTTTGACCTTGAATGAGGAGGGCGCTCGTAGCACTGCACGCGCTTTGGACGACAAACTGGCATCCGGAGCAGCACGTGGGTTGCTGTTTGGTCTTCCTGCTGGAATCAAGGATAATATTGTAACTAAAGGCCTGCGCACAACTTGTGCCAGCCAATTTTTGAGCGACTTCCAGCCGATTTATAACGCTACTGTAGCTTCTAAACTGCAGCAAGCAGATGCCGTAACGATCGGTAAATTAAATATGGATGAATTCGCAATGGGCGGATCTAATGAGAACTCAAGCTTTGGTCCTGTACGCAATCCTTGGGATTTAGAGCGTGTGCCCGGCGGTTCCAGTGGCGGATCTGCAGCAGCAGTAGCTGCGGGCGAAGTGTTCTTCTCACTAGGTTCGGATACTGGGGGTTCCATCCGCCAGCCAGCTTCCTATTGTGGTGTTGTAGGTCTCAAACCTACTTACGGTCTTGTATCACGTTACGGGCTGGTAGCCTTTGCCTCCTCACTAGATCAGATTGGACCATTAACACGTAATGTAGAGGATTCTGCCTATGTGCTTCAAGCAATTGCTGGTTATGATGCCCAAGACTCTACTTCGGCTAAAGTAGAAATTCCTGATTATTTGAGTTCACTTACTGGTGATGTTTCCGGACTTCGCATTGCTGTTCCTAAGGAATACCTGGGAGCAGGTGTCGATGCTTCTGTGCGTGAGACAGTTTTGTCTGCACTTAAAGTGCTGGAAGGAATGGGTGCTGTCTGGGAGGAAGTTTCATTACCACATACGGAATACGCAGTAGCAGCTTATTATTTGCTGTCCTCTTCGGAAGCTTCATCTAACCTCGCGCGTTTTGACGGTGTGCGTTATGGCGCACGTGTAGATGAAGGCGGAGGATTGCTTGATCTATATCTTAATTCCCGCAGCCGCGGCTTTGGCCCTGAGGTTAAACGTCGTATTATGTTGGGTACTTATGCACTCAGCTCCGGGTATTACGATGCTTACTATTTAAAAGCACAAAAGGTGCGTACTTTGATTAAACAGGACTTTGATGACATCTTTAAAAAATATGATGTGGTCATCGGCCCAACAGCACCAACGACAGCATTCAAATTGGGTTCACAGACTGAAGATCCGCTGACCATGTATCTGAACGATATTCTCACGATTCCTGTAAGCTTGGCGGGTATTCCGGCCGTGAGTGTTCCTTGTGGTTTTGCGGAAGGCATGCCTGTAGGTCTGCAAATTATCGGTAAGGAATTTGACGAGAGCACGATTTTGCGTGTCGCTCATGCTTTTGAACAAAATACAGATCATCACAAGCAGCGTCCACAGCTGTAGTAAAGGAGGGAATGGGATTACTTATGTCTAAATACGAAACGGTCATCGGCTTGGAAGTTCACGTAGAGCTTCATACCAACTCCAAAATCTTTTGCGGATGCTCCACTGAATTTGGAGCCCCACCTAACACTCATACCTGTCCTGTCTGCTTGGGTCACCCCGGCGTATTGCCAGTGCTCAACAAACAAGCGGTAGAATACGCTATGAAAGCAGCGATGGCGCTGAATTGCACCATTGGTGATGTTAGCAAATTCGACCGCAAGAACTATTTTTACCCGGATTCACCAAAAGCTTATCAGATTTCACAATTTGATCAGCCTATCGGCCTGAACGGTTGGATCGACATTGAAGTTAACGGAGAGACCAAACGGATCGGCATTACTCGTCTTCATTTGGAAGAGGATGCAGGTAAGCTTACGCACGTAGATGGCGGTTTTGCCTCGCTAGTCGATTTTAACCGGGTGGGAACACCGCTTATCGAAATCGTATCCGAACCTGATCTGCGCTCCCCTGAGGAAGCTCGTGCTTATCTGGAGAAAATCCGTGCGATTATGCAGTATTGTGACGTATCCGATGTCAAGATGGAAGAAGGATCGATGCGCTGTGACGCGAACATCAGTCTACGCCCAGAAGGACAAGAGGAATTCGGCATTAGAGCAGAGCTTAAGAACATGAACTCCTTCCGCGGTGTATTGCGTGGACTGGAGTATGAACAATATCGTCAGGCTGAGATCCTGGATGATGGTGGAGTTGTTGTGCAGGAGACTCGCCGCTGGGATGAAGCACAAGGGAAAACATTATCGATGCGCGGGAAAGAAGAAGCGCATGATTATCGTTACTTCCCGGACCCGGACTTGATCGTTCTGCATATTGATGATGCTTGGAAAGAATCCATTCGTTCAACGATTCCAGAACTTCCGGATGCTCGGAAAGCACGTTATAGCGAGGAACTGGGCCTGACAGCTTATGATGCAGGCGTCATTACATCCTCTAAATTGTTAGCGGACTTTTTCGAAGGGTGTCTTGCATATACGCAGGATGCCAAGGCTGTAGCTAACTGGATTATGGGTGACTTGCTTGCCTATTTGAATGGTAATAATCTGGAGTTGTCGCAGGTACAAATTACACCACAAGGGTTAGGCGAGATGATCGGGCTGATTGCAGCCGGAACCATCAGCAGCAAAATCGCTAAAACAGTATTTAAAGAAATGCTAGAGAGCGGTAAACTGCCAGCTGTTATCGTTGAGGAAAAAGGTCTAGTGCAGATCAGCGATGAAGGTGCCATTAAAGGGATAGTGGAAGCAGTCGTAGCCGCCAATCCGCAATCAGTGGAAGATTATAAAGCGGGTAAACAGAAAGCAATCGGCTTCCTGGTCGGACAAGTCATGAAAGAAAGTAAAGGTAAGGCGAATCCGGGTCTTGCTAATAAACTTCTCATCGAGGTATTGAGCAGCTAAACGCTTGTCGTCTGTAAAAGGACGCCAGCGGCGTTTATAATTGGGGTAATATACTTATGTAATAAGCTAAGGGCTTGTCGGCAACGGCAGGCCCTTAGCGGCATATAAGGGGACTGGTTAGGATGAATACAATTAACAAGCTAAATCTGCAGGATGAAAGCACCGTTAATGAATTATGGAGTCTTCAGCATAAGGCCTATAGACTGGAAGCTGAACTTATAGGCTTTCGTGAAATACCACCTCTGATGGAGACGAGAGAAATGCTCAGCAGCTCTAAAGAGGGTTTTTATGGCTGCTTCGATAAAGATGAGGAACTAATGGGTGCTGTTGCTGTAGAGGAAGAATCTCCTGGAAAATTGACGATTACACGAATGATGGTGGGGCCGGACTTTTTTCGTAGAGGTATCGCTAGCCATCTTTTGGAATATGTATTTGAGCATTTTGCAGGGATGGAGCAATTCATTGTGTCGACAGGCAAAAAGAATACACCTGCCGTTTCGTTGTACAGTAAACATGGTTTTCTGCCTACCGGTGTGGAGGAAGTCGCTCCAGGAGTTGAATTGATTGAATTTCATCGGAGTGGTTCTCTTTGAAAAAAGATATTCATAGACAACTATTTACGAAAGGAGGAGTCCAAAATGAAACATGACTCTGCAATGCTCCCAGAGCAGGAAGAACTGCAAGGTTCTGTTGATATAGAGACTAAGGAAAATGAGATACAGAAGAGGATTATTCCTCCGCGTCCGAAGCGGCGCCACCGCAAACGTAAATTTATTGCTGGACTGCTGGCAGCACTCATCCCTGGGACGGGGCATTTGTATTTTGGGCTTCTCCGAAAAGGGATCACCTTCATCTTTCTAATTCTTTTGGATATCTCAGCTTTATTGTATTTCTCATCCATCGGGATGCAGATCAATGTTCCACTGCTTATTTTACTTGCGCTCATTATTCCAGTGATCTATTTTTATAACGTGTATGACGTATTGCAATCAGCGGACAGGCTTCTTCGCTTCCCAGAGGATCATGATCTTGCTATTTCTGTGACCAAAGCAAACGAGGCTCCTAAACGTCGTAGTATCGTCAGCGAGCCTGGGATATCCTTTGGACTCTTATTGCTCTTAGGGGGCGCCCTGCTTATTCTGTTCCGGCAGAAACCAACATGGCTCCAGTTCTTTATTGAACATTATGCCGAAATGGCCGTGTCTGTCATTTTAGTATGCGGTGGCTTATTTATAGGAGCTAGAGAAATTGCCAGAGCAGTTGTGCAGCGTAAAGACAATGAACCTCGCAAGCGGCGCGTGGGAAGATATACGGCTTCTGTATTACTGATAGCTATTTCTGTTCCTTTGTTTTTGGATTGGAGAGAGGGAACTGACTATATGCTTCTGCTCTTGAAGTGGTGGCCAGTCATCCCGGTGTTATGGGGGATTGAGTTCCTGCTGATGTTTATCTTCTCTAACCGTTCAGCCAAGGGAACCAGAATCAGATTGGATTTACGTGGGCTTTTATCTGCTATATTGCTAGCTGCGAGTGTATTTATTGTTGCAGAGCAAGAACATTATTTATATCTATGGAAAAATGTCAGTCTAAACCTGACGGCAGCAGCAGTGGACTATGGTGAGGCTAAAGGCAGCAAATATCAGAAAGCCCCGCTAATTGTTCCGGTGGAATTAAATACAGCCAAAATATCTATTGATAGTATTAATGGTGATATTTTATTACACCGTGCTCCAGTGGATGATATTCAAATTACAACGACAGTTTGGGTAGATCAGTTGGATGGGCCGATGGCTGAAGCTATATCAGAACAGTCCTTTGTGGACGTTGTTAAAGGGCCCAACATAAAAATCACCTCGAATAGCAAGGCCTATGGAGAATCCGGTAAACGCCAGCCACGCATGGATTTAGACATTTACTTGCCGGAGGATCGCCGCTTTAACCTCGATGTTCGCACTATGAATGGCGGGATCACGTTGCAGAATGTAGAAGCCATTGAAGACATTTCTCTGGAAACGGGGAATGGAGAGCTGATCCTTCATCGTATCTTTGGTAATGTTAAGGGAAAAACACTGAATGGAGCTGTCCGTGCCAGATCTGTTCAAGGCAGCGTTGATTTAACAACGAGCGGAGGCAATATGAATGCTTGGGATGTTACCGGTGCTTTGAAATTATCGACGGCTGTCGGCAATATTAGTGCGATCGGAAATAGCAATGATATCGATATTACTACCAAAAACGGTAATTTAGAGGTGGATGGAGCCAAATCCAAGCTACATGCCGAATCTCTAAATGGTACCATTGATGTTCGCTCTTCTGATGTCGCTGGAGATTGGGACATTTATAGCGCAGTTGGTGACATTCAATTGTATTTACCGATGTTAAGCAACTATACAGTGAATGGTTCCAGTGGATATGGTGATATTACTTCAGATTTGCCTGAACTTACAATTGATAAGAAAAAAGTATCAGGTGAAGTGGGAACCGGCGAGTTCAAGCTTCATGTTGAAGGAAATAGCAATCTAAATGTTAGGAAATATTGAAAAAAGTAATTTTTCTTATATAATAATAAATATAATGTATAGACTTCGTTGACAATATTGAAAAATCGGTCTTACAATCTTAAGAAGTATTTCTTTTATTTTTAAATTCAAAAGGCGGTGACAGTAATGGGGAGTGGAGTACAACATGCACTGGAACAATTAAAGACAACAGGTGTCCGTATAACGCCCCAGCGTCATGCGATTCTTACGTATTTGATGGAAGCAATGAATCATCCTACAGCTGACGATATATACCGGGCGCTAGAGCCGAAATTTCCGAGCATGAGCGTAGCAACTGTATATAATAATCTCAAGATGTTTATGGAAGCCGGCATGGTTCGCGAGTTGACCTACGGGGATAGTTCCAGTCGTTTTGATGCCAATGTATCTGATCATTATCATGTCATCTGTCAGCTATGCGGTAAGATTGAAGATTTTAGTTATCCTTCGCTTCATGATGTAGAGATACATGCAGAGCAGGAAACGGGCTTCAAAATTACGGGTTTGCGTATGGAATTGCATGGAGTTTGCAAATGTTGCAGAGAGAAGCAACAATAAGACAGAATACTACTGTACTTAAGGGCGTATAGCCAAGCTACACAATAAACGTGTGAAATCCGAAAGCGGAGGACTCACGTTTTTATTTTTTTCAAAATAACAAAATATAGTGAAAATGACTAACTTATACTGGTTATCCGGAACCAAGTGGATGTTATAATCGTATTGTTAGACTTAACTTAAAATCATCTAATATTTGGAGGATATATTTTGGACAGAAGATATAGACAGAAACGCGTCAAAAAGCGCGGAGGTCTTTTCCGACGCTTTTTTGGACTTTTGCTCATTGCGGCAGCAGCTTATTGGGTTGTGTTTTTTGTATTGCCAAATCGCCAGCACATCGATCCAGACTGGAAAGGCCTAGAACATCCTATCTTCGTAAAAGGAGAGCTAACAGGATATTCCGCCTCAGGGACCGGTGATAGCATGCTTTTACCTCTACCATTACTGCAGGAACATGTGGACTCATCTATTCGTTATGAAGAAAAGACTAAATCGGTCATCCTATCAACGGAAAGTGAACTTCTATATATGCAAGAGGATAAAACCGATGCTAGTCTGAACAATCGTCCGCTGCAGCTGCGGCTGGCACCTGAAGTTAAGGAAAAGATAACTTATCTTCCTGCGGATGTTTTAGAAGACCTGTATGGGTTTGAGATTCAAGAGGATACGACTACCGGGGCTGTGCTGTTAATGACAGCAGGGGAGACTGTACCGCTGGGGAAAGTGAAAGGTGAAGCAGGTGATAAGACAGTCGCTCTTCGCAGCGAAGCGTCGATTCACGCACCCATCGTGGCCGATATGTCCCCAGGTGCCATCGTGAGTATTTGGAATAAGGAAAATGAGGACTGGCTGTATGTGCAGTTAAGCAGCGGTTATGCGGGTTATACCAAGGCCAGTGATATTATCTCAGACGGTCAAAAGACAGTGGAACCCAAAAGCACCACTCCCTCACGGGCAGAACGAAGCTGGAAAGGGAAGTCAGTGAATTTGTATTGGGAAGCTGTTTATCAACGCAAACCTGACCCAAGTACATTCGGTGAGCTTCCGGGCGTTAACGTGGCTAGCCCGACTTGGTTCAGTATCATAGATGGTGACGGGAATGTGCGCAGTCAGGCTGATAGTGCGTATGTGCAGTGGGCCCATGAGCGCGGTTTGGAAGTATGGGGGCTGCTCAGCAATAGCTTTGAACCAGACATAACCACTGAGGCATTGTCGAGCTATGAGAAGCGGATGAACGTGATCGTACAGATCCTCGAGTATTCAGATTTATACAAGCTGGATGGAATTAATATTGACTTTGAGAATGTATATACGAAAGACGGGGAGAACGTTACACAATTTATGCGAGAGCTAAAACCTATGGCTCAAGCCAAAAACTTAATCGTCTCCATAGACGTAACCCCTAAATCCAACAGTGAGATGTGGTCAGCATTCCTTGATCGTAGGGCTCTTAATTCAGTAGTTGATTATCTTATTGTTATGGCTTATGACGAGCATTGGGCTGCTAGTCCTGTAGCGGGCTCTGTTGCGTCTCTGCCGTGGGTAGAAAGCTCGTTAAGCCGGATCATAGAGGAAGACGATGTGCCGCCTGAGAAGCTGATTCTAGGGATTCCACTGTATACTAGAATCTGGACTGAGACCCAGGTGGATGGCAAGACCAAAGTAAGCTCTAAATCGGTTAGTATGAATGCCGTTGAAAAAATTATTAAAGAGAAGAAGCTGACCCCAACCTTTGATAAGGCAGCAGGGCAGAATTACGTTGAGTATAAGGAGGATGGCGCTCTTAAAAAAATATGGATCGAAGACAAAGTTTCTTTAAAAGCTAGAGTTGAGCTTGCTAAGTCTTTAGGGCTTGGTGGCATCGGTTCATGGAATCGCAGCTTTAGTAATCCGTCTGCGTGGGAGGCATTACAAGGGATTCATAAGTAATTACTATTTCATTCATAATAAACAAAGGGGCTCCCAATATAGGGGCCCCTTTGTTGTATTAAGCAAATGTTTGATTGCATTATAAATCGCTAGTAATAAGCTTCTGTAAGATGTGTTTTATTGATTAAGCTGCTGACTCTTAAGTTGTTCCGCAGTAATATTGGCCTCAGCTGGATCCATAGTAAGGATGGTATGGCAGAACATACAGCGGTCTGTTTTGCCCAGCATTTTGGTCAGCTTGTGACATTCAGGGCATTCCAGTTGGACTGCGCTAGTTGACAGCATCCCAGCCCAGAAATAGATTGCAAGACTTGCCATCATTGAGATTAAACCGATTACAAGACCGATTCCAGCGAATACTTTTCCAGTTGAGCCCCAAAACACGATGCCCGCCGTACCCAAAACCATAAGTCCCATTCCAAGCATTGTGAGCAGTAATCCCCATGTGCGAAAAGCGTTGATCTTAGCCGTTTTAAACTTCATGAGTGTTTGCTCCTAACTAAATATAGTTGGGTTGTCCAGAAGGAACTGTCTTTCATATGTAGAATAATAATTATAACTGAATTATAACTGACTGGACGCAAAATCGCCAAATTTAATGGAGGGAAGCATGGAATTGTCCAATGTAACTTTGTTGAGTGGAGAAACGTTTGATGAGAATGTTTTAGGAGCGGTCGTTTTGCGGCAGAATGGGGATATTCCGTTTCAAAGCGCACTTCTTCAAGATTTTGATATGGTAGTGTTAGTATTGCATGAAGAACAGGATAGAGAGCATATTGTTCGCCATACCATTGCCGGTGACCAACGGACCCAGTCAGTCCATATCGGCCTTTTTGCTTTGGAGCAGGCTGTTATGGCAGGGGATAATAACGAACTTCTTATCAGTTTGATGAGGGGGGAAGTGATCTGGGACCCCAAGGGAATACTCGAGGAAATGCGCCGCGAGATATTACAATTTGAAGGACCGATTAAGGAACGGGTCGCATTTATGGAGTTTGCTCGCTTTTTGCATATGTATGTGAAATCCAAGCGCTATATAGAGGCTGGCTTTATTATGGATGCTTACAACTGTGTATTGATAGCTTTATATCATTGGGCAAGAATAGAAGTGAGTGAAGTGGGTGCTTTCCCCGAGCCGGCTATTTGGGAGCAGGTTAAAAGCATGAATACCTCCGTTCATAAACTTTATGAGGAGTTAACGGTCAGTACTGAGACCTTAGAGCAACGTGTGGAGCTTGTGCTTCTTGCATGTGAATTTGGGATTATGTCCAAAATGACGGACTGTTGTCTATTGCTCTTTAATATTTTGAATAGCCGTAAGGAAGCATGGAGCATTAAAGAATTACTGCAGCATTCAGGTCTGAGTCAATTAGAGTCTGAACTACCCCTTGTTTTACGAAAGCTGGTTTCTCGTTCGCTAATCCGAGAGATTACATCTTGGGCTGATGTTCACGAGGGAGAAGGGCATGCGATCCGCTATACATTATAGAGATGAATTAGACACAGCAGAAGATGATTAATTATAGAGAGATGAGCAAGGATAGGGAGAGGCTGAGCACTCTCTTTTTGTTTGTTTACTAATATGAAACGCTCATATTTATTCGGAAAAATTAATGGTTGACTCTTTCCTTGTTCATGTGTTAAATTATAACTCGTCCCTCTGACACAGAGATGTGCTTTCGAAAACATTCGAAAGACAACCAAAAAAAGAAATTAAAAAAAAGGTTGACTAAAACGAGGACGCTGTGATATATTATAAAGGTCGCTGCTGAACAACACATCGACGAAATAAACAGCTTGATCTTTGAAAACTGAACAACGAGTGAGTGGGAAATCACGTAAGTGAAATCCAAATTAGAGAATTAATTTTCTCGTCAGATGTTTCAAAATGAGCATATCGCTCTTTTCAATACTAATTGGAGAGTTTGATCCTGGCTCAGGACGAACGCTGGCGGCGTGCCTAATACATGCAAGTCGAGCGGAGTTACTTTGAAAGCTTGCTTTCAAAGTAACTTAGCGGCGGACGGGTGAGTAACACGTAGGCAACCTGCCCTTCAGACTGGGATAACTACCGGAAACGGTAGCTAATACCGGATAATTTCTTTTTTCTCCTGAGAGAAGAATGAAAGACGGAGCAATCTGTCACTGAGGGATGGGCCTGCGGCGCATTAGCTAGTTGGTGGGGTAACGGCCCACCAAGGCGACGATGCGTAGCCGACCTGAGAGGGTGAACGGCCACACTGGGACTGAGACACGGCCCAGACTCCTACGGGAGGCAGCAGTAGGGAATCTTCCGCAATGGGCGAAAGCCTGACGGAGCAACGCCGCGTGAGTGATGAAGGTTTTCGGATCGTAAAGCTCTGTTGCCAGGGAAGAACGTCCGGTAGAGTAACTGCTACCGGAGTGACGGTACCTGAGAAGAAAGCCCCGGCTAACTACGTGCCAGCAGCCGCGGTAATACGTAGGGGGCAAGCGTTGTCCGGAATTATTGGGCGTAAAGCGCGCGCAGGCGGCTATTTAAGTCTGGTGTTTAAACCTTGGGCTCAACCTGAGGTCGCACTGGAAACTGGGTGGCTTGAGTACAGAAGAGGAAAGTGGAATTCCACGTGTAGCGGTGAAATGCGTAGATATGTGGAGGAACACCAGTGGCGAAGGCGACTTTCTGGGCTGTAACTGACGCTGAGGCGCGAAAGCGTGGGGAGCAAACAGGATTAGATACCCTGGTAGTCCACGCCGTAAACGATGAGTGCTAGGTGTTAGGGGTTTCGATACCCTTGGTGCCGAAGTTAACACAGTAAGCACTCCGCCTGGGGAGTACGGTCGCAAGACTGAAACTCAAAGGAATTGACGGGGACCCGCACAAGCAGTGGAGTATGTGGTTTAATTCGAAGCAACGCGAAGAACCTTACCAGGTCTTGACATCCCTCTGAATCTGCTAGAGATAGCGGCGGCCTTCGGGACAGAGGAGACAGGTGGTGCATGGTTGTCGTCAGCTCGTGTCGTGAGATGTTGGGTTAAGTCCCGCAACGAGCGCAACCCTTAACTTTAGTTGCCAGCAGGTTAAGCTGGGCACTCTAGAGTGACTGCCGGTGACAAACCGGAGGAAGGTGGGGATGACGTCAAATCATCATGCCCCTTATGACCTGGGCTACACACGTACTACAATGGCCGGTACAACGGGAAGCGAAGCCGCGAGGTGGAGCCAATCCCATCAAAGCCGGTCTCAGTTCGGATTGCAGGCTGCAACTCGCCTGCATGAAGTCGGAATTGCTAGTAATCGCGGATCAGCATGCCGCGGTGAATACGTTCCCGGGTCTTGTACACACCGCCCGTCACACCACGAGAGTTTACAACACCCGAAGTCGGTGGGGTAACCCGCAAGGGAGCCAGCCGCCGAAGGTGGGGTAGATGATTGGGGTGAAGTCGTAACAAGGTAGCCGTATCGGAAGGTGCGGCTGGATCACCTCCTTTCTATGGAGAATCGTTCTCTGCAATGAGAACATTCAAATCGGAAGCTCAGCTTCCAAAACTCAGGTTTAGGCCTGTTACTCACTCGTTGCTCAGTTTTGAGAGTTTAAGCTCTCAAGTAAGACTTGATCCTTGAAAACTGGATACCGAAACGAATTTGCGTTTTAGAACATCTTTTAGCAACTTGTGTAAGCAAGTAAATGTTATTAGTGAGATGATTCCAAAGAGAATGTCATCGTATGATATTTTCCTGCGGAAAAATCAAGGTTAAGCTAATAAGAGCACACGGAGGATGCCTAGGCGCCAGGAGCCGACGAAGGACGTGGCGAACAACGAAACTGCCTCGGGGAGCTGTAAGCAAGCTTTGATCCGGGGGTGTCCGAATGGGGAAACCCAGCTGTGGTAATTCGCAGTTACTCATTTCTGAATACATAGGAAATGTAGAGGCAGACCAGGGGAACTGAAACATCTAAGTACCCTGAGGAAGAGAAAACAATAGTGATTCCGTCAGTAGCGGCGAGCGAACGCGGAACAGCCTAAACCTAAGAGCTTGCTCTTAGGGGTTGTGGGACGTCTCACATGGAGTTACAAAGGAATATGGTAGGTGAAGAGGTCTGGAAAGGCCCGCGATAGAGGTAAAAGCCCTGTAACCTAAACTGTATTCTCTCCGAGACGGATCCCGAGTAGTGCGGGGCACGTGAAACCCCGTATGAATCCAGCAGGACCATCTGCTAAGGCTAAATACTACCTGGCGACCGATAGTGAAACAGTACCGTGAGGGAAAGGTGAAAAGCACCCCGGAAGGGGAGTGAAATAGAACCTGAAACCGTGTGCTTACAAAAAGTCAGAGCCCTATTAATGGGTGATGGCGTGCCTTTTGTAGAATGAACCGGCGAGTTACGTTTAACATGCAAGGTTAAGCCGAGAAGGTGGAGCCGCAGCGAAAGCGAGTCTGAATAGGGCGAATTAGTATGTGGACGTAGACCCGAAACCGTGTGATCTACCCCTGTCCAGGGTGAAGGTGCGGTAACACGCACTGGAGGCCCGAACCCACGTACGTTGAAAAGTGCGGGGATGAGGTGGGGGTAGCGGAGAAATTCCAATCGAACTCGGAGATAGCTGGTTCTCCCCGAAATAGCTTTAGGGCTAGCCTCGGTATAAGAGTAGTGGAGGTAGAGCACTGATTGGGTGCGGGGTCCGCAAGGATTACCAAGCTCAGTCAAACTCCGAATGCCATATACTTATTGCCGGGAGTCAGACAGTGAGTGCTAAGATCCATTGTCAAAAGGGAAACAGCCCAGACCATCAGCTAAGGTCCCCAAGTGTGTGTTAAGTGGGAAAGGATGTGGAGTTGCACAGACAACCAGGATGTTGGCTTAGAAGCAGCCACCATTGAAAGAGTGCGTAATAGCTCACTGGTCGAGTGACTCTGCGCCGAAAATGTAACGGGGCTAAACACACCACCGAAGCTATGGCTAGATACGTATGTATCTGGGGTAGGGGAGCGTTGTGTAGGGGTTGAAGGTGTACTGAAAAGAGCGCTGGACACTACACAAGTGAGAATGCCGGTATGAGTAACGAAAAGATCAGTGAGAATCTGATCCGCCGAAAGCCCAAGGTTTCCTGAGGAAGGCTCGTCCGCTCAGGGTAAGTCGGGACCTAAGGCGAGGCCGAAAGGCGTAGTCGAAGGACAACAGTTTGAAATTACTGTACCACCGTAATCCGCTATGAGCGATGGGGTGACGCAGGAGGGTAGTGACGCGGACTGATGGATGTCCGTCTAAGCAGTGAGGCTGATGTGTAGGCAAATCCGCACATCATTAAGGCTGGGCTGTGATGGGGAGCGAAAATTATAGTAGCGAAGGTCATGATCTCACACTGCCAAGAAAAGCCTCTAGCCAGGAGAAGGTGCCCGTACCGCAAACCGACACAGGTAGGCGAGAAGAGAATTCTAAGGCGCGCGGAAGAACTCTCGTTAAGGAACTCGGCAAAATGACCCCGTAACTTCGGGAGAAGGGGTGCCCCGGTAGTGTGAATAGCACGAGGGGGCCGCAGTGAAAAGGCCCAAGCGACTGTTTAGCAAAAACACAGGTCTGTGCGAAGCCGCAAGGCGAAGTATACGGGCTGACGCCTGCCCGGTGCTGGAAGGTTAAGGGGAGTGGTTAGGGGTAACCCGAAGCTATGAACCGAAGCCCCAGTAAACGGCGGCCGTAACTATAACGGTCCTAAGGTAGCGAAATTCCTTGTCAGGTAAATTCTGACCCGCACGAATGGCGTAACGACTTGGGCGCTGTCTCAACGAGAGATCCGGTGAAATTTTAATACCTGTGAAGATGCAGGTTACCCGCGACAAGACGGAAAGACCCCATGGAGCTTTACTGCAGCTTGATATTGAATTTGGGTACGATCTGTACAGGATAGGTGGGAGCCGTAGAAATCGGAGCGCAAGCTTCGGTGGAGGCGCCGTTGGGATACCACCCTGATCGTATCTAGGTTCTAACCTAGTGCCCTTATCGGGTACGGGGACCGTGTCAGGCGGGCAGTTTGACTGGGGCGGTCGCCTCCTAAAGAGTAACGGAGGCGTTCCAAGGTTCCCTCAGAATGGTTGGAAATCATTCGCAGAGTGCAAAGGCATAAGGGAGCTTGACTGCGAGACCTACAAGTCGAGCAGGGACGAAAGTCGGACTTAGTGATCCGGTGGTACCGCATGGAAGGGCCATCGCTCAACGGATAAAAGCTACCCTGGGGATAACAGGCTTATCTCCCCCAAGAGTCCACATCGACGGGGAGGTTTGGCACCTCGATGTCGGCTCATCGCATCCTGGGGCTGAAGTAGGTCCCAAGGGTTGGGCTGTTCGCCCATTAAAGCGGTACGCGAGCTGGGTTCAGAACGTCGTGAGACAGTTCGGTCCCTATCTGTCGTGGGCGCAGGAAATTTGAGAGGAGCTGTCCTTAGTACGAGAGGACCGGGATGGACGTACCGCTGGTGCACCAGTTGTTCCGCCAGGAGCATGGCTGGGTAGCTACGTACGGACGGGATAAGCGCTGAAAGCATCTAAGCGTGAAGCCCCCCTCAAGATGAGATTTCCCAATTAGTAAGACCCCTTGAAGACGACGAGGTAGATAGGTTGGAGGTGGAAGTGCAGCAATGCATGGAGCTGACCAATACTAATCGGTCGAGGGCTTATCCTATATGTAGAATGCAGATTCGTTTCGGATTCAGTTTTCAGGCATCAAGCCTGGTATGAATATTCCCTGATAGCTCAGTTGGTAGAGCACTCGACTGTTAATCGAGTTGTCACAGGTTCGAGTCCTGTTCGGGGAGCCATATGGAGAGGTGTCCGAGTTTGGCCGAAGGAGCACGATTGGAAATCGTGTAGGCGCCACAAGCGTCTCGAGGGTTCGAATCCCTCTCTCTCCGCCACAAATTTTTAATTAGTATGGCCCGTTGGTCAAGGGGTTAAGACACCTCCCTTTCACGGAGGTAACATGGGTTCGAATCCCATACGGGTCACCAAATTTTCACTTGATTTATCCTAGTGGACTTTGGTACAATAACAATTGTTGTTTATGGAGGCTTAGCTCAGCTGGGAGAGCATCTGCCTTACAAGCAGAGGGTCGGGGGTTCGATCCCCTCAGCCTCCACCATAACACTTTCTTACTGACGCGGGGTGGAGCAGCCCGGTAGCTCGTCGGGCTCATAACCCGAAGGCCGCAGGTTCAAATCCTGCCCCCGCAACCAATTAACTTAAGCAATTATATCTTTTGGAACCGTGGTGTAGTTGGCCTAACATGCCTGCCTGTCACGCAGGAGATCGCGGGTTCGAATCCCGTCGGTTCCGCCATTTTCATCATGGCTCGGTAGCTCAGTCGGTAGAGCAGAGGACTGAAAATCCTCGTGTCGGCGGTTCGATTCCGTCCCGAGCCACCATTTATCATCACAAAAGAATGAGTGCCATGCCGGTGTAGCTCAATTGGTAGAGCAACTGACTTGTAATCAGTAGGTTGGGGGTTCAAGTCCTCTCGCCGGCACCATCCTTGGAGGATTAGCGAAGTGGCCAAACGCATCAGACTGTAAATCTGCTCACGTGAGTGTTCGGTGGTTCGAATCCATCATCCTCCACCAGTTTTTAGGGGCATAGTTTAAAGGTAGAACAACGGTCTCCAAAACCGTTGGTGTGGGTTCAATTCCTGCTGCCCCTGCCAAGTTCTTTCTAAAGTTTAATATGGCGGCCGTGGCGAAGGGGTTAACGCACCGGATTGTGGTTCCGGCATTCGTGGGTTCGAGACCCATCGGCCGCCCCATTTACTTTAAAATGAATAATGGCAACAATATCAACTTAATATGGCGACTGTGGCGAAGGGGTTAACGCACCGGATTGTGGTTCCGGCATTCGTGGGTTCGAGACCCATCAGTCGCCCCATTTTACTTTAAAATGTTATTGGGGATTAGCCAAGCGGTAAGGCAACGGACTTTGACTCCGTCACTCATAGGTTCGAATCCTATATCCCCAGCCATTTTATGCGGACGTGGCTCAGCGGTAGAGCATCGCCTTGCCAAGGCGAGGGTCGCGGGTTCGATTCCCGTCGTCCGCTCCAAGTTTTCATGGCGCCATAGCCAAGTGGTAAGGCAAAGCTCTGCAAAAGCTTTATCCCCAGTTCAAATCTGGGTGGCGCCTCCATTTAGTTCATATGTGCCGGCGTGGCGGAATGGCAGACGCGCTCGACTCAAAATCGAGTGGGAAACCGTGGAGGTTCGAGTCCTCTCGCCGGTATCTTAAAAAGGTTTGTAAGAATGCTTTTATAAGCAATCTTACAAACCTTTTTTCTTTATGTCCTTGGGTTTACAGCAGTAAGCCGTTGAATAGAGAGTTTCTCTATTTCAACGGCTTTTTTTAATCTGATTAGTGATTAACCTGATTGATTATTAATGCGGAATGCTCGCGGGGTATGACCTATTTCTCGTTTGAACATATTGCAGAATTGGGCATCGTTCACAAAACCTGCAGCAGCAGATACTTCAGAGATTTGCATCTGAGTATGACGTAATAGAGACTTTGCATAATCCAGGCGTTTTAACAGCAAATACCGCAGGGGTGAAGACCCGAAACGTTCTTTAAATAGATGGCGAAAACGATCGTAACTATATCCGGACATTTCTGATAGTGTTTCGACGGACAATTTATGGCGATAATGCTCATTCATATAATTAAGGACATATTGTACTCGATCTTCTGTTGGGGATTGATATCCAGAGGCACTAAGAAGCCTCATAAGATGGACGGTAATCTCGCTCATTTGTAGGTTTAGAAGCTCAGAGAATCCGTCTTGCTTGCGTGTAAACTCTGCTTTCATTCGCAGCAGGATTTGAAGAACGGTCTGATCTTTATCATCTTCATATACGCCGAGCAGATTACTCATATTAGGGTGTTCCGAGTGGAAGCCTACAAATAATACATTTGCATCCTCACGGTGGTGCTCGTCATGTTTATGATTGGGTGGCACAAGCGCGAAAGAAGAGGAGCGAAAATGGTAACTTCGTGGGCCAACATTGGTTGTCCCTACCCCCTGTAAATAATAGACTAGTTCGTAGCATTCATGCTGGTGTGGAGGGATATAAGTATTTAGCTCATGTGTGGCACTTACAATATATAGAACACGATCCATGATGATCCTCCAATACTTATGTTTTAGCCGAATCGTACAAAACAATGACCGAAATCATATAATTATTTTTAATAATATTTGTTATGATCGTATCAATAAATCCGAAAGTTCGCAACCTGACTGGCCATCTCGTTCGGAAATAAAGCGGATTATTAATAATAATGGTATTTTTATTGCTATTTTTGAGCCTAAACGTTAAATTTATTACTTTTAATAATACTTTATTTGGAAAAAAGAGAATTTCCATTTGAACCGTGAATTATACAATGGGTGAAGATGGGATTCTGCGGATTACTAACCAACTAAAATTAGGGGTGGAATAGAGTAATGAATAAAAAAGTTCTTTCTTTGTTGTTATTAATGGTGATGGTTCTGGTCACAGCATGTGGGAATAACACGTCCAATAACGGTTCTTCTGCGAATACTGGATCAAACGCTGCTGAGGGTGGAGAAACAGGTGCAGGGGATAAACTCAAGGTTGTATTGCTGATTCCGGGGACACTTGGGGATAAATCATTTTTTGATTCCGCTAATAACGGCTTGCAAAAGGTTAAGGATGAACTTGGTGCAGTAACAAAGGTTGTTGAAATGGGCGTTGATAAAACGAAATGGGAGCCTACATTTAACGATATCGCTTCCGAGGATTGGGATGTAATTATTTCTGGCGGTTCTGAAATTACAGAGATGTTTAATGCAACGGCAGAATTGTATCCAGACAAAAAATTCATTAATTATGATACCGACATCGATGAAGCACCAGATAACATGTACAACATGTCTTATGCGACAAATGAAGTATCTTTCTTGGCAGGTGCCGTAGCAGCATTAGCTACACAATCGGATATGCCGAATGCTACCCCTGAGAATGTGATTGGGTTTGTCGGCGGTATGGATATTCCGGGGATTAATGCTTTCTTGGTCGGTTACATTCAAGGTGCTCAGTACGTTGATCCTGATGTAAAAGTGGCTGTGTCGTACGCTGGTGATTTTGTTAACCCGGCAAAAGGTAAGGAGCTGTCTCTAATTCAATATAATTCCGGTGTAGATGTTATTTTTAACGTGGCTGGGGGTACAGGTCTTGGGATCTTTGACGCAGCTAAAGAGAAGAAAAAATATGCAATCGGTGTAGACTCCGATCAGGCAATGTTGATTAACGATACGGATAGTGAAAAAGCAAATCTAATCGTTACTTCATCTATTAAAAAGATTGATACGGCTATTCTAGGTGCAGTGAAGAGATTGCAAGAGGGTACGCTAGAAATGGGCAAACGTGATGTATTGAGCTTTGTAGATGATGGTGTAGGTATTGCTGAGAATGATATTTATAAAAATGTATTCCCGGCTGATCTTCAGGCCAAGGTTGAAGAAGTGAAGCAAAAGCTGATCAATAAAGAAATTAAAGTGGATAATGCGATGGGGATGGAAACCGCAGAGGTAGAAACTATTCGTAACGCAGTTAAGCCTTAAGCTTTATATCTTAAGATCAGCTCTATAGAGATAAACCTACAGTTGGAGATTCTTCTAGTCAGGGGAATTCCAGCTGTATATTTTTGCAGACCTCCAAGTTGAAAGGCGTTGAGACCTATGTACACAGCTCTGCTGGAAATGCGGGGAATTACCAAGGTATATCCCAATGGCGTCGTTGCAAATAAAGACGTGCATTTTTCTTTACGTGAGGGAGAAATACATGCGATTGCAGGTGAGAACGGTGCAGGTAAATCGACTTTAATGAAGATTATGTTCGGCATGGAAGAGCCAAGTGAAGGCGAGATCTATATCAAGGGTGAAAAAGTAAAGCTGCAATCCGCTCAGGACGCCATTGATAGAGGCATCGGCATGGTCCACCAGCATTTCATGTTGGTACCTTCTTTTACGGTGGCAGAGAATATGGTGCTGGGTATGGAGCCGCGCAGAGGAGTTGGCATTAATTATGCCGAGGCTGTGCGCATGACGGAAGAGACCGCAAGGAAATACAATCTGGCCGTGGATCCAAAGGCAAAAGTAGAGGATCTTACAGTTGGGATGAAGCAAAAGGTTGAGATTCTTAAGGCGCTGCTGCGTGGTGCTAAAATTCTGGTGCTTGATGAGCCAACTGCGGTGTTGACTCCACAGGAAACAGAGGAATTGTTCCGCGAGCTTAAGCAATTAAGGGAACAGGGCCATACGATAGTTTTTATTTCGCACAAATTAAAGGAAGTCAAAGCGATTTGCGACAGAATTACGATTATGCGCAGCGGCCGTAGTGAAGGTGTTTTTCAAACACAGGATGTGACAGAACAGGAAATCTCGCGGTTAATGGTCGGCAGAGATGTCGTGCTGAAATATGACAAAGAGATTCTGGCTGTTAGTGAGCCAGTACTAACGGTGCAGGGACTCGGTGTGAATGATGCAGATGGCAAAGCATTATTGTCGGATATCAATTTTGCGGTACGTGGTGGGCAGATCGTTGGGATTGCTGGTGTAGAAGGCAACGGGCAGACACAGCTCATTGAAGCTCTTACAGGTAGCTTGAGAGGTGTCTCAAGTCAGGGTTCTGTACTAGTGAAGGGAAAGGATATCCGTGAATCGGATATTTTGGATATTCGTAAGCTAGGCGTTTCCTATATACCGGAGGATCGGATGCGGCAAGGGATCGCTAATGAAGCAAGCATAGCTGATAATCTGCTATCTACTCAGTATCGTACAAAAGCAATGAATAAAGGTCTTTTTTTGAATGGCTCACGAATTGCCAAGCTAGCAGTATCCCTTGTAGAGGAATTTAAAGTCCGCTGTTCAGGACCTTCTCAGCCCATAGGAATGTTGTCAGGTGGTAACATGCAGAAGATAGTCGTAGCTAGAGAGTGTTCGACTGAACCGCAGCTGCTTATTGCAGAACAGCCGACACGGGGTGTGGATATAGGCGCAGCCCAGTTCATACATCAAAAGTTGTTGGAATTACGTTCAGACGATTGCGCGATTTTGCTAGTGTCGGCAGATTTGAATGAGATCTTGGAGATCAGCGATAGTCTGTTAGTAATGTACGAGGGTAAGATTGTTGCCTTTTTTGAGGAGCCATCTAAGGTTAGTGAGGAAGAATTAGGTCTTTATATGCTGGGGATTCATCGACAGGACGAGGAGCACATCGGGAGGGCCGTAAATCATGTTTAAAGTTAAATATTTTGAGTACATTCGGACATCGGCGGTAATCGTTATTGCACTCGCTATTGCCTTTCTGATCATCTCCTTGGTCAGTAATCAGCCTGTGAAGACGATTGGTATATTCCTATTAGAGCCGTTATCCAGTAAAGGTCATATTGGTAATGTGATTGAGATGGCGATTCCGCTCATGTTCACTGGGTTGGCAGTATCCTTGTTGTTTCGAGCCAATATGTTCAACCTGGGAGCTGAAGGGATTTTCTATTTCTCCGGTGTTGTAACTTCCGTATTGGCTATTCATTTAACGCTGGACGGCTGGCTGCATCCGATGGTAGCTATTGCTGCAGGTTCAATTGTAGGAGCGTTGCTCTCAGCAATACCTGGTATTCTGAAGGCAAAATGGAATGCTAATGAGTTGGTTACATCCTTAATGTTCAATAATATTTTGTTCGGAGTAGGGCTATACCTACTGAACTATCATCTGCGTGATGCTAAAGCTTTTGCCAATGTATCCTACAAATTCGAGAAAACGGCACTGCTGAGTAAAATGGTCTCGGGCACCCGTATTCATACCGGTCTTATTATCGTTATCGTGCTTATTATTGCAGCTCATCTATTCCTATATAAAACGAAATGGGGATATGAGCTGCGCATGACAGGCATCAACCGGGACTTTGCCCGTTATTCCGGTATGAAGACAGCCAAGGTTATTATTCTCGTCCACTTGATTGCAGGTTTTATCGCAGGTATGGGGGGCTCCGTAGAAGTGCTGGGGATGTATAACCGTTTCCAATGGACGTCACTGCCTGGTTATGGTTTGGATGGTGCCCTTGTAGCGATGTTAGCCAAAAATAATCCGCTGTCCGTAATCGGCTCTGCATTATTCCTAGCGTACATTCGAATTGGGGCTGACATGATGGCGCGTCTGTCTGATGTACCTTCAGAGATGATCTCAATCATACAGGCAATTATCATTCTTCTGATTTCGGCTGAGCAATTTCTGAAGTTCTGGAAAAATCGGATGCTCTTGAAGGAGGCGAAGGAAGCGTGAATAGTTTGTTTGATGTGATTTTTACAACTGACTTTGCGTTCTCTGTCCTTCGCGTGACGACTCCGATTCTGTTCGCCGCTCTCGGCGCACTCATCTCCAACCGTGCAGGGATCATTAACATTGGGATGGAGGGCATCATGCTTGTTGCCGCTTTAGCGGGTGTCATCATAAGCAGCTATACACATAGCGCATGGGTAGGTCTGCTTGGGGCGGTGCTGTCTGGAACATTGATCGCTGGAATATTAGCTTTTTTCACCCTGAAATTCAAAACACATATCATTCTCGGGGGTGTGGCCATTAATATGTTCGCTTCGGGAGGCACTGTGTTTATCCTCTATCTGCTTAGTGGCGACAAGGGTTCTTCCACTTCGCTGGCGAGTAAAGTTCTGCCTAGTGTCCAGATTCCTTTGTTGAAGGATATCCCGGTGCTTGGACCTATTTTATCGGGGCATCACATTCTGACGTATGTTTCTATATTGGCTGTGTTTGTTGTCTACTATCTATTAAACCGTACACCGCTTGGACTGCGCATTCGTTCAGTAGGTGAAAATCCACATGCGGCTCAATCCGTGGGTGTAAGTGTTGTAAAAATACAGTATATGGCTTTGCTGCTTAGCGGATTTTTTGCCGGTTTAGGCGGTGCTTATATGTCGATGGGGTATTTGTCACTGTTTACCCGCGATATGATCGCTGGCCGGGGCTGGATTGCCATTGCCGCTGAGTCGATGGGAAGAAGTACGACCGTAGGCACGGCGCTGACCTCTTTATTATTTGGTACTGCAGATGCATTGTCGAATGCGCTACAGGTGTTGAAGATTCCTGCGGAGCTAATTGCCACTCTTCCTTATGTAGCCACAGTAATTGGACTTGTGATCTACGCAGTATCTGAGACACGAAAAAAGAATAAAAAACTTAAAAGTCCGCTAGTTAAATAGCGATTGAAATGATTGATACACAGACAAGGAGTGAGTAACTATGCCAACACCTATTATTATTGACTGCGATCCAGGGCATGATGACGCAATAGCGATACTGCTTGCCATAGCAAATTCGGAGAAGTTAGATCTGCGCGGGATTACAACGGTTGGTGGAAACCAAATTTTAGATAAAATCACGGAAAACGCCCTGAAGGTGATCAGCTTCGTGAATGCTGACATTCCTGTAGCTAAAGGGGCTGCTGGCCCACTGTTCGGCAAGCTTGTTACAGGTGAGGAAGCGCATGGTGAATCGGGCATGGATGGGCCGCTTTTGCCTCCAAGTAAATTCCGCCCTGTAGAGCAGGGTGCTGTGGAGTTTATGCTGAATATCATCCGTTCTTCAGAGGAGAAGATTACGCTCGTGCCGATGGCTCCTTTAACAAATATCGCACTGCTAATCACGGCTTATCCAGAGATTAAAGACAGAATTGAAAAAATCTCACTGATGGGGGGAGGTATCTCTTATGGGAATGTCACCTCTACTGCGGAGTTTAATATCTATGTAGATCCTGAAGCAGCCCGTATTGTGTTTGAGTCGGGGATTCCGATCACAATGAGTGGTCTGGATGTGACCGATAAGGCTGCTATTTTTGAAGATGAGATCCTAGCATTGAAAGAGCGGGGACCAGTGTCTACAATGGTCGGAGAATTGCTGGATTTCTATTCGATTTACGGTAAAAAAATGGGCTATGTCGGCAGTGCGCTGCATGATCCATGTGCTGTTGCCTGGCTGCTGCATCCGGAACTATTTGAATCTGAGCATCTATATGTAACGGTGGAGACAGAAGGCAAGCTGACGCGGGGAATGACAGTTGCAGACAGACGGAAGAAGACGGATCGTCCAGCGAATGTGCAAGTATTGGTGGGTGTTGACCGGGAAGCATTTATGAAGCTGATCTTTGATTCACTGGAAAAGCTTGATCAAGAGCTGCTGCTAGCGGCTGAAGGGAAGTAGCCTATGGCAGGATGGGAGAGACTTCAAGAGACCGTGCAGTTTGAAATTGCTCAGCGTGGAGAAGAAGGTTGCCTGATTGAGGGTTTTGCGGATAAGCTAGCGGCTGCTGGTGACGATGAGCTCAAGCTGATGCAGGTATACAATGAGCTAATGGAGCTTACGATCAGTGAGGATTTTCCGTATCAAGAGCCATCCTCTCTGGAGGAGATTCGTCATCTACGTCCAGAAGGCCCACGTAAGCTTGAGGCGGACTGGAGCGAAGCGGAATGGAGAGATAAGTTCTATGGAGCCTGGCTCGGTAGAAGTGTCGGCTGCGCACTCGGGAAACCGCTGGAGTATTGGGACTATCTCTATGGGAAAGATGGCCGTCCGGGCTGGGAGAATATTGAGCTATGGTTTCAGGGTGCGGACGCCTGGCCAATTACTGGCTATACGCCTGGGCATTCACGGGCAGAGGCTGAATATGGTCTTGGCTTAAGTGAATGGACACATGCGAGTACCCGCGAGACGATCAAGTATATGGAAAGCGATGACGATATTCGCTACACTGTCCTGGGTCTTATGCTGCTGGAGCAGAAGGGTCTGAACTGGGATTCTTGGGATATCGGAAAGCTGTGGCATACACATTTAACATATAGTCAGGTGTGCACGGCGGAGACACAGTCATATATGAATTTTGCGCAGGAGACCTCTCATCTGCATGGCGAGAAACCTGCGGATTGGCTGGTGCGGCAGGAAAGAGTGCGGATGCACTTAAATCCTTACCGCGAGTGGATTGGTGCCGCTATACGCGCAGATGGACTGGCTTATGGCGCAGCAGGTTATCCTGAGCTTGCGGCAGAATTAGGCTGGCGCGATGCTTCATTTTCACATGTGAAAAATGGCATCTATGGTGAGATGTTTAATGCGGCGATGATATCGGCAGCTTTTGCAGAGAAGGATAATGAACGGATCCTAGAGATTGGCCTTAGCGAGATTCCGCGTACCAGTCGTCTGGCCAGTGATGTTTTGCGGGGGATAGATATTGCGCAGAAGGCCAAAAGCGAGCAGGAGTTGGTTCGTAACATTTGGGATACTTTTAGCCACTATGATGCGGTTCATACAAATAATAATGCTGCTCTTGTGGCTGCATCGCTTGTTTATGGCGGGAATGATTTTGAAAAAACAGTTGTCACTTCCGTATATGGTGGGATGGATACAGACTGTAACGGGGCTACTGTGGGCTCAATTATGGGTGCGAAGCTTGGAGCAAGTAAGTTGCCGGCTTCATGGATCGAACCGCTTCACGATACGTTATATGCCGATCTGCCCGGATTTCATCCGATAGCGATTTCGGAATGTGCGGAACGCAGCTACCAAGTGTTCTTGAAGATTCGCAGAGAGCTTGGCGAAAAGGCATAAAAGATTTAGCGAGTATGGGACTCGATAGATCAGGGATTCAGGGATTACTATATGAATTATGGGATGTCTTAAGCTATTGGCTTAGACATCCTTTTTTGCGTAACAGCAGGTCTTTAATCACACTCCAACGAACCAAATGTAGCTTTAACAGCATTTCATACACTTAAAAAAACCAAATATGGCTATATTAACAGTGGAGCGTTTAGTGGTGGGGCAATAGGAGAATCATGATTTCAAGAGGGAAGGATTATCTTTGCTAACCCTTTTTATTTTATTAATAAATGTGTAAAAAGAGCCCGGTATAAAGGGTTTTTAGGTTTTCATCAACCTTCCTGGTATATCATTTAAAGAAAAATGATGACACAGCAGAAGAAATGTCTTATTATTTAAGGAGATTTTTAATAAAACAGATTTTAGAAAATTGTAATACAATGTCTCACTTGATGGAGGTTCATTATATAAGGGAAAGGAAGGGGGAGCTTCTAATACTGTCGCTGAGTCGGGTAAGTAAAGGGTTCAAGCTGAAGGAAGGCATCTATCAGGCTGTAGATGAGGTATCGCTGGAGGTAAAGCAGGGATCCATTCATGGGATCATTGGTGAGAGTGGTGCGGGGAAATCTACGCTGCTGCGACTGATGAATCTTCTGGAACAGCCGGATCAGGGAACGGTTACCGTAGATGGCCACAACCTGACCGAAATGCCTAGTAAAGCACTGCGTAAAGCAAGGCAAAAGATTGGAATGATCTTTCAACAATTTAATCTTGTTTATAACGTCACTGTAGAGCGGAATGTTTCGATCCCGCTGGAGTTGGCAGATGTCCCAAAGCATGAACGAATGAAGCGTGTGAAGGAGTGTCTGGATTTTGTTGGACTGGCAGATAAGGCAAAACAATATCCGGCACAGCTCAGCGGAGGACAACGTCAGCGTGTTGCGATTGCCCGCGCGCTAGCGAACAGTCCGGGAATATTACTGTGTGACGAGCCAACGTCCTCCCTGGACCCTGGAACCACTACAGATATCTTGAACGTGCTGAAGCATGTGAATTCAAGTCTTGGAGTAACGGTTGTCATTGTTACGCATGAGATGGATGTTGTTAAAAGCATATGTACTCATGTATCGGTGATGGAAAAAGGGCGCATTGTAGATTCGTTCTCTCGTGAAGACGGTGAATTCCGTCCAGCGGCAGCCAGTACCGGGACATACCGCGATCAGATTCTTGGTAAAGCGGGGGAAGATCATGTTTGATAGTGTACTTCAATATCAGGCACAGATGTGGGATTCGATTGGTGAAACCTTTGTGATGGTTGGTATTTCTGTTGGAGCGGCCGTGCTGCTGGGGCTTCCACTGGGTACCTTGTTGTTTTTTTTCCGAAAAGGGCAGCTTTATGAGAATACAACGTTGTCTCTGGTGCTCAACAGTATCGTTAATATTATCCGCTCGTTTCCGTTCCTGCTGCTGGTCGTTGCGCTAATTCCAGTCACTCGTTTCCTGGTCGGGACCGCCATTGGGACGATTGCAGCAGCGGTTCCATTATCTATAATCGCTATTGCCTATTATGCTCGGTTAGTGGAACAGTCGTTGCTGGAGGTTCCTAAAGGGGTCATTGAAGCCGCATTATCGATGGGAGCCTCGAAGCTGGGCTTGATCTTTAAATTTCTGTATGTGGAAGCTCGTTCGGGTCTAGTCCTTGGACTTACTACTTCTACAATTAGCTTTATCTCCTTCTCGACCGTGATGGGAGTTGTTGGTGGGGGAGGGGTTGGTGATTTCGCTATCCGTTATGGTTATCAGCGTTTTGAGACGGAAGTGATGATCTATGCCATTCTAGTGATGATTGTATTAGTCCAATTGGTTCAGTTCACCGGGGGGACTATCGCAAGGCTGTTGGATAAGCGGTAATACAAAATAGTTCAATATATAAACTGGGGGTTAGTAGTACTAATGAAAAAATCAATGATACTTGTGCTTACATTAATGGTATTGGTCGTAGCGGGTTGTGGCTCTAATAAAGCAGCCGAGAACAATGCTGCAAAAGGTAGTAATGATGAGTTAACCAAATTAAAGATCGCTACACTGATCCCACCTATGACAGAAATTCTGGATATTGTGAAGCCGCTCCTGAAGGAAGATGGCATTGATCTGGAGATCGTTGTTCTCTCTGATAATGTGCAGCCTAATGAGGCGTTGGCTAATAAAGAAGTAGACGCTAACTTTTTCCAGCACGTTCCTTATATGAAGCAATATAATGAAAGCAAAGGCTCTAATCTGGTAGAGGTACAGCCTGTTTATGACGCTATTTATGGCGGATACTCCAAACGTTATAAGACTATAGCTGATCTTCCTGAAGGGGCTACGCTTGTAATGGCTAATGATCCATCTAACATCGGCCGTTCATTGCAAATGTTCGCTGCAGCTGATCTTATTAAGCTAAAAGAAGGCGTAGGCATTCAAGCCACACAAGCAGACATTACTGAAAATCCAAAAAAATTCAAGTTTGAAGAAGTCGATCTCCTAATGCTGGCCCGTATGCTTGATGATGGCGATCTGGTAGCCATGACTCCGGCTTATGCGAGCCCACTAGGATTGACACCGAAGAAAGATGCACTGATTACGGAAGGCGAAGATTCCGAATTCACAATTACTTTGGTGGCACGTGAAGATAACAAGGACTCTGACGCCATTCAAAAGCTGGCTAAACGGATCAGCGGTCCTGAAGTGAAGAAGTTCCTTGAGGATAATTACGCGGATATTGCGTTGCCTGCGTTTAAATAAGCTGAATATAGATCTATGAAAAAGGGCAGCCCGGCGATATTTACCGGGCTGCCCTTTTTGTAATAGGAGTATTTAGGTGTGTCTTACATTACTCGGCTTCTCTCAGCCGTTCCACAATGGATGCTTGGGATAACGTTTTATAGGCTCTCAGTGTCACTGTGTAAGCGAGAATTAACAAAATAGGAACGGTGAGGATAAACGGCAGCCAACTCATCTGAAATACCATAAAGGCCATATTTTCCGTGATGCTTTTGGAAAGGTTATAGGTCAGCAATACACCTAATGTTGAGGTTATGAGGACGGTTAGCAAAACGGTGTAGAATCCTTCAAGGATCAGCATACGTTTTAGCTGCTTTTTGGTCATGCCAATACTCTCCAGCATGGCAAGTTCATTCCGGCGGGAGACTACCCCGGTGAGTACAGTGTTGATATAATTCAGCACCCCAATTAGAGCAATGACCAGGCTAAGCCCATACCCGACGGTTTGAAAAATGCGAATGAATCCACCGAGCTCATCCTTGTAATCCTCTCTTGATTTTAAAGTTAATTCATCCGTCGAATCTGTTAATGCTTTGACCACTTGTTCTACCTGGTCCAGCTTAGTCGGATCGACATGTAATGTGGCTGAAACGATATTGGCTGGATCTGTACCCTTCGGCATTTCCTTCTGCAGCTCCGAAGCAGGGAGGAAGATGTTGTAACCTAACATAGAGTAAGATTTTGTTGTGGCAGCATATACTGCATCATGTTTTACTACTGCCATCACTTCATAAGATTTATCCGACTTCTCGAAAGTGACTGTATCTCCAGGATGATAATAGGTGCGGTAGCTATCTTCTTCTATAAACATGGCCTCAGATATGACCGCATATTTTCCTGAAGCAAACTTCTGCCTGTTAAACTCCCCTTCAATAATATCCTTGTCCACAAGATCATACCAGCCCGGATCTAATCCATATAAATGATTGTAGACCATCCCCACCTTATCTAAAGTGGAGAGAAGATAAGGATGTGGGTCAGCAGCTGCCATTGGCTCCAAAATAGCCCGGACAGCATCATCGACAGGAGATGGAACATATCTGTGGTAAACCTTATCAACAGTTTCTACACCGTCAATTTTACTTAGATTGTTGGCGAATTCCTCTGAAAGCTTATATGGATCACCGTCTCGAGGCCCTGTAATACTGACTAGCACTTCATTCTGAACCACAAAATCACCGGAGATAAAGGCACGCAGATATTTATTCACATCCAGTGAGGAGATTACTGTGAAAATGGTACTGAACAAGATGATACTCAAGGAGAGTGAAGAGAGCATCAGGATCAGCTTCTTTTTGCTTCTGAACAGGTTGGAGAACGCCATGTTGTGAAGTTTTGCACCATGTTTTGATTTTTTGGCATTCCGTTTTCCACCGCTGCTGACTCCGGCAAATTTTACAGCCTCTACCGGCGAGGTTCGCGAAGCCATCCGGCCCGGTTTGCTTGCGGCGATCCATACTGTCATAAACGAGAATGCTGCTGCACCAATAAATATCCACGGGCTAGCAGAATAGACATTATCAGTAGAGCCGTTTAAAAATGAGGAGGCCATAGGGAGAATCAGCAGACCTAGCAGATACCCGAACCCCAATCCAAAAGGCAATGCGACGAGATAAAGTGAGCGGGCCTGAATGGAGATGATCTTTTTCAGTTGTCGGGGTGTGGTACCGATGGTCTTTAGCAGCCCGTAAAATTTGACATCCCGCACGACGGAAATAAAAAAGATATTGTAGATTAGTAAATAGCCGCTCAGCATGGTGATAAGAATGACAACTGCATAAGGAATGATATTCATTAGATTATCGGAGAGAGAAACACTCGTATAAGCCGGATTGACACCATAAGGTACATCCAGGCCGGTGTCCGTCAAAATCTTTTGTACCTTCTGTTCAATATTATAAGAATTATTAAACATCACCCCTAGACCTGCGGTGTTCACATAAGAACCCGTTGCCTCAGAGATGTCCGGGTCAATATGGGAAATGTTCTTCTGTGTAAATGCTTCGGATACAAAAGCCAATCCTGACATCGCCAAATTTTGATCGGTTTCGTAATATCCGGAGAGCTTAAAGTCTTGGCTTATGACTTTTTCACCAATGTCTATATCCAGCTTCACAGTCTGGCCTAACTCATGTTTTGCTCCTAGCAAGTCAAGCGCCCAAGTATTTAGGACGATTTCATTCTCTTGGGAGGGCAGTCCGCCAGCTATAAAGTTGATAAATCCATGTTTGGCATAATTCTCGTCAATTCGAAGGACCTCTACCCGGTGATTCTTGAACAGACTGGTGCTTATATCGCCAACCTTAAGGAAGACGCCATACTCTTTGATGGATGGTTGATTCTTCAGCTTCTCCAACTCGGCAGGATTCAGATATTTGAAGCTTCCATGATAATCGCTGCCGGTAGTCTGCATTTGTGCGCGTTGCATCGATTTGTTAATACTGAGCGCCAAGGTAAACACGCTGGTGATCAAAAGCGTAGTCAGTACGATGGCACAGATGATAGTGAAATTGCGAGCACGGTTGGCTTTGAGGCTTTTTTTGGCTAAAGTAGCAATGGTCTTATGGTTATTCGTGCTGATCATGGCTGGCTCACTCCGGAGCTACGGAGTTGTCCAGTGAAAATGACGCCATCTTCAATACGGATAATACGGTCAGCAGTTTGAGCAATTTGTTCATTGTGTGTGATCATCACAATGGTTTGGTTGAATTTTTCACTCATCTGTTTAAGTAAAATCAGCACTTCTTGGCTTGTTTTGCTGTCCAGATTACCTGTAGGTTCATCTGCTAAGATGATTGAAGGTTTGGTCGCCAATGCTCTGGCTATTGCCACCCGTTGCTGCTGTCCGCCAGACAGATTAGAAGGTAGAGTATTCATCTTTTCCTGCAAGCCTAAAGTGCGGATGATTAGATCAAGATAAGTTTCGTCAATTTTGCCACCGTCCAGTTCAATAGGCAGCACAATATTCTCCCGCACATTTAGTATGGGTACCAAATTGTAGTTCTGAAAAACAAACCCCACCGATCTGCGCCGAAAAATGGTCAGCTTCTCATCACTCATCGCAAAAATATCATTCCCGTCCACGTAAACCTTGCCCTCTGTTGCCCGATCTAATCCACCAAGCATATGAAGAAGGGTGCTTTTGCCGCTGCCGCTAGTGCCGACAATGGCGACAAACTCCCCTTTATCCACTGACAGTGATATACCGTCCAAAGCCTTAACGCTTGCGCCAACCTTTCCATAGTGTTTTTTTAAATTTTCAGTCTGTAGAATCGGCATAACTCTTCCCCTCCAATGAGATCTGTTTGTCCATGATTTAAGGGTAGCAAATCAATCTGACAGGAGAGTGTCTGAATTCTGACCATAATGACACATTCTATTTCAGCGCTGGGGCAGGTAAACAGAGAAAGTTGTACCTTTTCCAGTTTCAGAAATGACGTTGATATGGCCGCCTTGCGCCGTGATAATCTCTCTGGATAAAAACAACCCGATGCCGACCCCCTCGAATTCACGCGCTTGCTTTCCTCGGTAAAACCGCTTAAAGATGTGAGGGATTTCTTCGCTGGAGATTCCAAGTCCAGTATCGGTAAGGTGGAGACAGGTGAACATCTCGTTGCTTTCAGCAAGAACGGAAATTTGTCCGTTATGCGGTGTGTACTTCACAGCATTCTCGAGCAGGTTGAATAGTGCTTCACTTGTCCATTTGACATCGTGGCAGGCTAAGATGTGTGTCCCGCAGTCAATATTGATCGTAATTTGTTTGTTTTCCGCTTGTGCATAAATCTGGGATAAAGCCTGCGTCAGAGTTTGTATGAGCGGTTTCGCCTCAATCTGCTGTAGGGAGATCATTCCTGTTTCCAAACGTGATAATTTGATTAGAGACTGAATCAGCCAATCCAACTTATCTGACTGCGCTTTAATATGCTGTATGTAGTGCCGGACATTCTCATTTAGTCCGGGCATCTCTTCGAGCAACTGACTGAATACCATGATATTAGAGAGGGGGGTCTTGGTTTGATGGGAGATATCCGAGATCAGCTCTTTTATTTTGTTTTTCTCTGTTTGGATATTTCGTTCATTCGCCTTAGCCATCCCTATATACCGCTTTAGTTTATGTTCCATCGAAGACAGAGCGGTTTCTTCATAGTTAGTGAGTGGCGGCAGGTCATGTATAGCCCGTTCAATCGCAGTATCCAAGGTCTGTATATAGATTGCGATCTGGCGGTTCCATAACCAGACCCATACGGCTCCTGTCGCTAATATACAGATGATAAATAGAGAAGTCAGTTGGAGCAGAGTGGGGTCGAACCCGTACAGAAACATTATACTGCCGATAAAACAGGCCACTAGTATAAGGATGATCAGTAAAAAGAGCCTATGAATTTGCTTGAAATTAGCAGGTGGGCTATTGGTTTTCATGGTTTTTGCCCTTCAGTCCACATGTATCCAAGTCCGTAAATGGTCTTGATATATCTGGGTGCTGCCGGGTCATCCTCAAGTTTAGCACGCAGCCGTTTGATGGCTACTGTCAATGCGTTTTCATCCACAAATTCGGCATCCTTGCTCCAGATCTTGTCTATCAGCTGTTCTCGGGTCAAAATATTGCCCGTATTCGTCACCAGCAGCCGCAGCAGTTTTTGCTCAGTTTTGCTCAGCTGGAGCGATTGTTTATTTTTGCTGTACTCCAGTTTCTCAAAATCGAGTTCTAAGGGACCCAATGTTATTTTTCCAGTCCCTAGTGATTCCGTTCTTCTGAGCACTGCCATTACTCTGGCGCGAAGCACCATTAGGCTGAATGGTTTAGTGATATAGTCATCGCCCCCCAATGCAAAACCGGTGATAATGTCGGACTCCATATCATTGGCGGTTAGGAAAATAATGGGTACGCGTGAGGTCTTGCGAAGTTGCTCGCAATAATCCAGTCCACTGCCGTCTGGCAGATTGATGTCCAGAATGATGAGATCAATAGGGTTAACTGCGAAAATATGCTCCGCCGCGGCAATATCGTAGGCTTGATGGATCATGACATTGTTTTGAGAAAGAGTGAGAGCGATCCCTTTATTTAAACTACGGTCGTCCTCAACGATCAGTATGTTCATAGTAATTCTCCTTTGTTTCTTATTTGATCATTATACATTCTCGGGATTTATTCGAAAGCGAGATTTTTATTTAGTAGACAGTTGAAAGTGGACTTTTCTTTATAATCTTTAAAAATGTTTTATTGTATATTAAATGTAATTTTCTAGAACAAATAGTTAGTATAGTCCTCAAAAAAAACATTGTAAACGAATTTTTTTATATAAAATAGTAAATTAATGGAATAAAGTGGATCTTGGAAAAAAATGTCGAAGTATACACTATTTATTCTAGTTATTGGTATTGTAAGAAATTTCACGACGGTATGACACATGAAGAATCAGATATTCTAAAGAAATAGAGGGGTTGTACATGAGTATATTAAAAGCTAACGACTTGAGAAAGTATTACGGTAGTGAACCAAACCCTGTCAAAGCGTTGGATGGCATAACAATGAGTGTGGAGCAAGGTGAATTTGTGGCTATCGTTGGGACTTCCGGCAGCGGTAAGTCTACGCTACTGCATATGCTCGGGGGCCTTGATAATCCTACCTCTGGCACCGTAGAAGTGAATGGGAAAGAACTGTCAAAGATGAACAGTGATCAGCTTACGATTTTTAGACGTAAAAATATCGGGTTCATTTTTCAAAATTATAATCTAATGCCGATACTTAATGTCTACGAGAATATCGTTCTGCCGATTGAACTTGATGGAAACAAGGTGGATAAGGAGTATGTGAACATCATTGTAAGGATGTTAGGACTGAAGGAGAAGCTGAATAATTTACCCAACAATTTGTCTGGGGGCCAACAATAGCGTGTAGCAATTGCAAGGGCTTTAGCGATGAAGCCCGCTATTATCCTTGCCGATGAGCCCACTGGAAATTTGGATAGTCAAACAAGTGAAGAGGTAATCAAGCTGCTGGAAATGACTAGTCACCAACTAAATCAAACAATCATTATGATTACACATAACAACGAAATTTCCTTGCGTGCTGATCGGATTCTCCGTATGGAGGATGGGAAAATCGTGGATTAGAGAGGGAAAAAATGTATAGAAATCATTCTTCATCCGTTGATCGGCATTGATGATAAAAAAACTTGAGGAGTATAACCGTACTGCAAGAACCCGATTAATTTAAGCGACTTTTCCAAAGGGAAGATAGCATTGGTAACTGATATTAATGGGAATGGCATTCCAATAGGTGTACAGATACCCTTTACGGTAATTGACAACAACAAGAGCTATAAGGTGAAAATTGGCGGTCAAATGACGTTTGAACGTGATGCTATGAATAGTGGTGCTGCTCCATGGCTAATTGTGTCAAATAATGTTATCAACAAATATCATTCTGATGCTGTGATTTACTCTATTAAGATTAATGCGCAAAAAGGAAAAGAACAGGATGTGTTGAATGAGGTTAAACTCCTTACAAGCGGAGACAGCAGCATTTCACGCACCTCAAAAATTGAACAGGCAAAAGCGTTTGCTGACTTAAAGCAGTCTTTTTCCAATCTTTCTATTGTTATCATTATCATTTTAAGCAGCATCGGTGTTTTGAATTTTATTAACACTATATTAGTAAGCATTGTATCCAGAAAACAGGAGTTTGCTGTTCTAGCATCTATTGGCGCGACGAAGAAGCAGATTAAATGGCTGATCACCTTTGAAGGAATCTGGTTTGCTCTAATTGCTTTTGTTCTTACATTAATAGTGGGTAGTGGCATTAGTTATCTGGTCTTTAATATATTGCATGAATATATAGGCTATGGAGTGTTTAGATATCCGGTTACCTCTTTAATCATATATTCGGGGGTTGTCTTGTTGATCTGTTCAATATTTCCTGGTTTGTTGTACAAATCTATTTCCCGTTCAAGTGTTATTGAACAGCTAAGACAAGCAGAATAATAATGCAAGGGAGGTGGGAACTTTGAAACACAATAGTGGAAAAACTATGAAAAAGTTGGCAAAGCGCTCTCTTAAATCTAGCAAAAATTATTTTGCTATTCTGGCAATAGCCTTGGCTGCGATTATGTTCACCAGTGTATTTACTATTGCAGGGAGTTTGTTAGAGTCAATGAAAGATAACAAGATGAGAATCGCAGGGAGCAATGCTCATGGTGGATTTCATCAAATGTCTATACCTGAGTATAAAAGAGTCTCTTCAGATTCAATGATTAAGGACATCTCCTATTCGGTTCTTATCGGTGATGCACAGGGGGCTGCCTTTTCTAAGTTACCTACAGAAGTGAGGTATGGTGAGGAAAAGTATGCAAAATGGGCGTATAGCTTACCACAGCTTGGAAACATGCCACAGCAAAAGAAGGACATAAGTGTAAGCACCTTGGTATTGGATGCGCTGGGTCTTCCCCATACATTAGGTCAATCCATTTCATTAACCTTCAAAACAGATAAAAAAACAATAACAGATACCTTTACCGTTTGTGGAATTTGGGATGGAAATCCGCTCTCTTGGCGTCAAAATATTTGGCTTTCTCGTGAATATGCAGATTTAATAGCTCCTGTGGCAACTGAACCATGGAACAACCGTCCCAATGTGTACTCAGGCTATATCAACAGTCAATTTTGGTTTTCGAATACGTGGGATATTGAAACGAAATCTGAACAACTTGCCAGCAGAAGTGATTTTGATGGTCAAATAACTGTTAACGCTTCTTATGATATTCTAGGATCTGAACCTCAAAATATACTTCTAGGTTTCCTTGTAATCACAGTGATTTCCTTAGCTGGATATTTGTTAATCTACAATATATTCTATATTTCAATTGCACAAGAAATTAAATCTTATGGTTTATTAAAAGTCATTGGGACAACCTCAAAACAAATCAAAAGAATGGTTCGTTATAAGGCAATATATCTTGCTTGTATCGGTATTCCTTTTGGACTAGTGATAGGTTGGACGATCGGTCGTTTTCTTGTTCCGGCTATTATCGATATTTTTGGTGAAGATATGCGCGTCGTAACAAGTGTACACCCGCTTATTTTTGCTATTGCCGCTATATTCAGCCTCTGCACAGTGTTATTAAGTTGCTTAGGGCCAGCAAAGGTTGCATCAAGGGTTTCTCCAATAGAAGCTCTAAGTTATGTTGAAGGAAAACAGGCGGGAGAACTAAGAAGAAAAAAGAAAAAAGCTCAACCAATAACATCCGTTCGTCTAGCAATGGCTAATTTAAAGAGGAACCCCCGAAAAGTGATCATCGTCACGCTTTCTTTTACACTTAGTTTGGTTATTCTTAATAGTACTTATGGTCTTGTGCATTCTTTTGATTTTAATAAGTTCATTGAGTTTCAGTCTGTTTCGGACTTTACGGTTGCTGATACTTCGATCATAAATAATTCGCCTCCATTTGATACTTCCGGTGTAAGCAATGAGTTCATAAAACAAGTAGAGTCATTGGACGGGCTTGAAAATAGCGGTAATGTTTATGTACTCCCTTTAACACAAAATTTAAGTGATCAGGCAATGTCTGCGCTGAAAAGAGAAGTCGGCTTGATGAATGAAAGGGACCAAGAGGAATTTCTGAGTTCTCAGGAAATGGTGAAACGGAGATCAATAGTGAATACATTTGGTTTCAGTGAGTGGCCGGCACAGATGATTCAAGTAAAGGAAGGAGCTTTGGATCAAAAACGCTGGGAGAACGGAGAGGGAATCTATGTTACTAACTGTAAGAAATTCCTAGATGGTACAAGCAGCATTTATCATCCGGGAGATAAAGTTAAAGTGAGTTTTGGAAACGGAAAGGAAAAGGAATATGAAGTGCTTGCCATTGTTGATTTTCCGGGAGCTATTCACTCAGTGGCATATTATGATATAGGATTAGAGTATTTGTTGCCTTCGGATGAACTGCTTGCCCATGCAGATTCTATGCTGCCAATGTATACAATCTTTAACGTAGATGATGAACATTTAACTCAGACAGAAAAATGGCTGGAGGACTATTGCTTACATACGGATACCGGATTGGATTTCTATTCGAAGAATACTTCTAGAGAAACCTTTCGTAGTTTAATCTTTATGTATGAGGTGGTAGGAGGTGCATTTTGTATTCTGCTAGGTGTTATTGGGATTCTGAATTTCATAAATTCCATGCAAACTTCTATTTTAACCAGAAAACGAGAAATTGCCATGCTGCAATCAATAGCCATGACGGATAAGCAGGTAAAAGAAATGCTTATCTTTGAGGGGGGCGGGTATGCCTTCCTAGGGCTGATGTTTTCGATTGTGCTAGGAAGCGTGGCAAATACTACCCTAGTACCCGCAATGGGAGCAGAACTTGATTATTTTACTTGGACTTTTACATTAACCCCTATTTTACTTAGTATAATCCCCTTTATGCTGGTCTCTATTGTAGTACCCGTTTTGTCTTACCACAGCATATCTAAGAAGACTATTATTGAAAGATTACGGAGCGAGGTTTTTTGATAAAGAGCCGCATAGTTAACCCTAAAGGAAAGTTCAAAAGGGCATCACCTATATAGGGTGGTGTCCTTTTAATTTTTGATGGGTTCATTCCCATTTATATGTGCAAAGGTTGGTTATGAGCTACAACTAGCCCAACAGTGGTCTGTAGTCGTACAGCTACCTCGACTAAGGTCCAGTACGAAAAACCGTCGTTGGTCTGTTTTGAAAGTCTGCAATTTACCCTAGAATAAGGCTATAAGGTTAAGGACAACGAAAGGCGGTGAGAAAAAATGCAAAGAAGACAAGGAAACGGATTAGCGGTTGTACTGATTGTGATTGGTGCGGTTATGCTGCTCGGCATTGCGCTTCCTCTGATCCACGGAATGTTCAGATTACTTTTCCCGGTATTGCTGGTTGTTCTCGGGTACTACGGGATTAAGAGCGGACGCAAGATTATTGGTTGGGTGCTGATGTTCATTGGTGTGATGTCCCTGATCGCGAAGCTTTCCTGGATCATTGGACCACTTCTAGGAGTGGCGTTGATCGTCTGGGGCGTATCAGCATTAAAGGGCAGAAGTAACAAGGGTACTTATTAAGAATCAATGTACTTAAACAAGAAGCAGGGAGGGAGCAGGAGATCATGAGTGTTTTTCGTCGCATGAGGGATATTACTGTAGCTAATCTAAACGAACGTCTGGAGCAAAGCCAAGATCCCGTGAAACTAATTGATCAATTTCTACATTCAACCCGTGAGGAAATCAGTGAAGCTGAAAGGCTGTACCAGCAATATGCTTCCCACACGAAGCAATTGCAGCAGCAAGTGAACCAAGCAACTGCCATGAGAAACAAACGTGAAGAGCAGGCGTTGTTGGCACTGAAAGCAGGCGAGGATCATCTCGCGAAGCTGGCTTTACAAGAAAAGATCATTCACGAGGAAAAACTGGAGCAATATAGCGGGCTGCTAGAACAGAGCAAGCAATCCTTGTTTGAACTTGAAGCACAGCTGAATGAGCTGAAAATAGAGTATCAAACGGTGTACAGCAAACGTCAGTATTATTCGGCACGAATGGAGTCGCTGCGATTGCAGCAACGGATGAATCAAAGAGCCAGTGCTTATGGCAATGGTGGTGATGTTCCCAAAATGTTCGGACGTCTGGAAGATCAGATGTCGGATTGGGAATTAGAAGCAAAGAGCTTGCGTGATTTGCGGCGCATGGGACAGGAATATGCGGTGCAAGCGGGTGAGACCGTAGCAACCGTACTCGAAAGAGAAATGGCTCGCCTAAAGGAGAAACTGAACAATGGTGGAAAGGAGTAGCGCTATGAGTCGATTGTATCGTTCAACAAGAGATAAAGTGATGACGGGTCTTGCAGGTGGATTATCTGAGACACTCGGTATTGATTCCACGTTATTCCGGATTCTATTACTGGTCAGCATTCCGTTTACAGGTGGTGCGGTGATTCCGGTATACTTCATTGCAGCAATGGTCATTCCTAAGGAACCGACGCATTATAATCCATTTGGACCAGGGCCTGGGGCACCGGGTGGCCCATTCGGCGGACCCTACTCAGGCAGACCGGAACATGGACACGGACCACAAGCTACTGGCGGATATGGACCTTACGGACGCCAGCCAAATTACAATCCTAATTTTGAGAAGAACAACGCTTATTCCGCACCGGACTCCGGTTTGGATGCGATGATGAAGGATATTGAGAAGAAGGCTTTGCAAAAAGAAGTAGAAGAACTCAAACAAAAACTGTCTAAATATGAGAAAGGGGAATTGTAAATCATGGGAGTATTTCAAAGAATTAAAGATATGACAAAAGCGTCGGTAAATGACTTGTTGGATAAGGTAGAGGACCCAATCGTAATGCTTAACCAATATCTGCGCGATATGGAGGCTGAAATTCACGAAGCAGAAGTAACAGTTGCTAAACAAATGGCTAACGAACGCCGTATGAAGCAACGTGTGGAAGAAGCAGCAAAAATGTCTGCACAACGTGGATCACAAGCTGAACTGGCACTGAAAAATGGCCAAGAAGAAGTAACTCGCAAGCTGTTGGAAGAAAAAATCTACTTTGACCAAAAGCAAGTGGAATACAGTGATCTTCACGCACAAGCTGAAGTACACGCTAAGGAATTAGTGCAACAACTGCATGACATGAAGGATGAGTTCTACAAGCTGCGCAACAAACGTAACGAGCTTGTATCCCGTGCTCAAATGGCTAAAGCTAAAAAACAAATGTCGCAAATCAGCAGCGTACATTCCATTGAAAGTGGCAGTGCATCACTCGGATTCCACCGGATGGAAGAGAAAATTATGCAGCTTGAGGCTGAAGCAGATGTAATGCGTGCACCTTACAGCCCATCCGCTGCTTATAGCAAACCCGTTGATGTTGAGAAGCAACTGAAAGTGGATGAGCAATTGGCGCTACTGAAAAACAAGCTGAATGATACACCCGCGGCTCCTTCTCTAAACAAAAAAGAACAATAAATCCTGTTCCTAAAACTTGGACGGATATGATATGCTGGACAAGAAGAAGCCATACGGTATGGATCTCCATACCGATATGGCTTTTATAGCGGCTAGCTATAATATTTAACGGTGATAATATTCCTCATCATAGTGACGGATATCTAACCGATAGTATAAAATGAGTTTTGCTTCGCAAAACTTTTAGGAGGTGCGAAATGGATAAACGAAACCGTTTGATTGCCATCGGACTGATTGCTGTTGGCTGCATGATGATTTTTGGTAGATGGCTCGGCTTTTTCTCCATTGTCGCGCTTCTGTTCCTGCTGCTGGGAGTCTACCGTACGACATCAGGCAAAGTAAAGCAGGGCTATAAACTGCTCGGGATAGGTGCTGTATTGCTTTTGCTGGACCATTTGGTGCTCGTGCTGGGGATTTGTTTAATCTCACTTGGGATGTTTTTTACCAAATCCAAAAGAGTACAGCGTAAGGAAGGGTTTATGCAGAAGCAGAACTTTTCATCCAGATTTGACTGGGACCGCTCACCTTGGGTGATGCACAGCCTTAGCTCTTGGCATGTACTGGGTGAGGCCGATGTGGATCTTTCATTAGCTATGGCGGATCATAAGGAAACGGTCATGCTGTTTCAAGGGATTTTTGGCGATATGGACATTAACCTGTCCGATGATTACGGCGTGGAAATTGAAGCTTTTGTGCTCTTTGGGTCCATTGAATTCGGCAACCAGCGAGATACAGGGATGTTGAACCGTCTGAATTGGAAATCAGCCAATTATGACAGCAGTGAATACAAAGTGAAATTTAGTGTTTCTTATTTAATGGGAGATCTAGATGTACGATTATCCTGAAAAGCTTGATAGAGAAGGGAGAGTCCCCCGCATGGAAAAAAAGAACAAAAACATGATATCACGCAGCATGGGTGAGGGGGCTCTGTTCTCTTTGGTCATGCTGCTTGTGATAATGTATGTCATGTATACATATGGCTATTTGAAGCCTTTTGAAAGCTGGAAATTTGGCGTGCGGACAGCCGTCACTCTAATTCTTCTGCCTATGGGCTTTGGGATTGGTTATGGCTTTTATCAGAGCTTTCGTGTGAAGCGGCAGTTGGAACGTCTTAGGCAGACCCTCGTATTATGGGAAAAGGGAAATTTGACGCTGTCCATGCCGGATCTAGGTGATGATGAGCTGGGAAGGCTCGGAGAACAGCTTGGCCGGATTAGCGGCAAATGGGAGAATCAAGTGACGACGCTGCAGCGGTTGTCCACGAATAACGCGAAGCTTGCGGAGCAGGCGCGGGTATCTGCTATTATGGAGGAACGGCAGCGGCTTGCGCGTGAACTGCACGACGCTGTTTCCCAGCAGCTATTTGCAATCTCCATGACTGCCACGGCGGTAGGCCGGACCTTGGAGAAAGATTTCGATAAAGCCCAGCGGCAAATTGCGCTTATAGAAGAAATGTCTGCCGTAGCCCAATCGGAGATGAGGGCATTGCTGCTGCATTTGAGACCTGTTTATTTGGAAGGAAAGGGCCTCGAACAAGGTCTGCAGGAATTGATCAAGGAGCTTAAGATCAAGGTTCCAATCGAAATTGTATTTGAAATGGACCCTGATGTGCAGCTGTTAAAAGGGGTAGAGAATCACTTGTTCCGTATCGTCCAAGAGGCGATTTCTAATACACTTCGTCATGCGAAGGCAGAAAAAATGGAAATCCGGCTGCATAGACGGGGAGATACAGTTCGCTTGACGTTGCGTGATGATGGGATCGGCTTTGAGATGGACGACACCAAACAAGCTTCCTATGGTTTGTCGAACATGCAGGAGCGGATTAATGAAATCGGAGGCTCCATTCAGTTCATTACCGCTCCGGGTAAAGGGATGCGTATTGAGATTACCGTTCCGTTAGTCAATGAATAATAGGAGGAAAGAGTAACCATGGAGATGGAGGAAGCAATTAAAGTACTACTCGTAGATGATCATGAAATGGTACGGATCGGACTAGCAGCAGTTTTAGGTACCGAGGATGGAATTGAGGTCGTAGGTGAAGCTGGAAGTGGAGAAGAAGGCATTCGGCTGGCTCAGGAGTACAATCCCGATGTGGTCTTAATGGATCTCGTAATGGATGGGATGGATGGCATAGAAACGACTAAACAGCTGATGAAGCAGTACCCAGAGATCAAAGTTATTGTTCTTACAAGCTATTTGGACGATGAAAAGATGTATCCTGTTATTGAAGCGGGCGCTTTTAGTTACCTGCTGAAGACTTCGCGGGCTAGTGAAGTGGCGGATGCGATCCGCGCTGCGGCAAGAGGACAGTCTGTGCTTGAGTCACAGGTGGCCTCTAAAATGATGAACCGTTTTAGAAACAATGCAAAAGGAGAATCACCTGCTTATAAAGAGCTTACGGAGCGCGAGATGGAAGTATTACGCCTGTTGGCGCAAGGTAAATCCAATCAGGATATTGCCGATCAACTAATTATTGGAATCAAAACTGTGAAATTTCATGTGACGAATATTCTCGCGAAGCTGGGCGTGGAAGACCGGACCCAAGCAGCAATTTATGCATATAAAAATGGACTAGCTGAATAACAATAAAGGACTGAAGCCTCTGCTTCAGTCCTTTTTATTGTACAAGAAAGTGTGTTTTGGGGCTCCCGCAAAGTACTTGAGTACGCATCGAAGTATAAACCCTCACTTGGTGGGGATATTTCAGGTATAGAATCTCCTAATTCGAACATACTGTCTAGTAGATTGCTAGAGAGGTTCGAAGGGAGAATGACATATGCGGAAGATGAAGCTGAACAACGGAACAAAAAAAGGGACTTTTTTTATAATGATAATCGTGTGCTGCGCTGCGGCTCTGCTAGTTAATCTGCAAAGTGTTGAAGCGAATTCACCCGTTCTTGATGAGGGCGTTAACCAAGCTTCAACAGGAGCCGAACTGAATCATGCTCTTGTGAGTTTAATAGATCTCGGAAAAGAAACAACTGTTTCTGATTCGCCGCTGCGTTTAGTGTTAAAGTGGCAGGGAGAAAGCAGCGATTACGCGGGCCGGTCTGCCGAAGTTGCTAAGTTAAGCACAAGTCTCGGATTGAATGTACCGTCAGGTACTGAGGAAGACGGACATATGACGTATCGTACAGAAGCTGTAAAACCATATGAATCGCGGCTCTCCTTATTTTGGAGTGAGCTTAGCGAAGGCAACAGTTATGTGATTGTAACGTTAGAAACGGCTGATCTGCAAAATGAAGCCAGCTTTCAAGCGGCTGCTCGTGAAGTAAGTATGATTCTTGAACAGAACAAAATTAAGGCGGAATGGAATGTATCCCTTCAAGGAAGCGCGCAAGAACAGGGAGCACCTGAAAAAGTTCTAACACAGACGGAGTCATTGATGCATGACCGGTTTGAAGCTGTGACCGGAGGAGAAAGCTACAAGGATATCTCAACGGTTAGCCGTACGTATTCGATTCCTAATTTGAATCGTTCTGTGATGAGTGGAAATCAGTCAGTTTCTGCCCAAATCGCAGTGCATCATGAAGATCAGAAGGGGACAAACCGCGTAACTATAGGCTTTCCTTTAATAACCATCGAATATTGACAATTTTCTCTTATATAAGCGCAGATATAGTTAATAATAAGAAATATTAATTGAAATTTGCGAAATCCCGAGAGTATTTGTCAGGAATGTGATAGCATCCTTTTTAGGAATATGCTAAAATGACATAACGTCGTTATTCACCTTATGTTAGTACCGACGCTGAGCATGTCAATAAACTATATTACATACAGAAAGATGAGGAGCCATGGCTGAAAATCAAACCCTTGATGCACTGCACACACCCGGTGCTGTCTTTTTTATCTTTGGGGCAACCGGAGACTTAGCCCGGCGTAAGCTTTTCCCGGCGATTTACAGCTTGTACCGTGAAGGTAAGCTGGCACAAGATTTTGCGGTAATTGGCGTGGCGCGGCGCCCGCGTACTCAGGAAGAATTTAGAAGTGATGTGAAGGAATCCATCCTTGAATTCTGCCGTTACAAAGCGGGAGAAGAAAGCGAATGGAATGAGTTTGTTCAGCATTTCGAATACAAATCTCTGGACATTAACAATATTGATGGTTTCCGCGAGTTAAGAGCACAAACTGAAGTTCTTGAAGAGAAATTCAGTATTCCGGGCAATCGGATGTTCTATCTTGCGCTGGCGCCTGAATTGTTCGGCAGTGTCTCCTTCAATCTTAAAGCTGGCGGGATGCTGGATAGTACGGGTTGGAATCGCCTCGTAATTGAGAAGCCTTTTGGTTATAATCTGGAGTCGGCTGAACAGCTGAACGAACAGATTCGTCAGGTCTTCAAAGAAGAGGAAATTTACCGGATTGACCACTATCTTGGTAAAGAAATGGTACAGAATATCGAAGTGATTCGTTTTGCTAATGCTTTTTTCGAACCGCTCTGGAATAATAAACATATTGCCAATATTCAAATTACACTTGGCGAAACCGTAGGTGTAGAAGAACGCGGTGGTTACTATGACCATGCGGGAGCCTTACGGGACATGGGCCAGAATCATATACTGCAACTGCTGACTATGATTGCTATGGAACCACCAAGCCGTCTGCTCGCAGAAGATATTCGTGATGAGAAAGTGAAGGTACTTCGTTCCCTTCGTCCTTATGCGACATCTGATGAGGTGCGTGAGAATGTCGTAAGAGCACAATATATTCAAGGCTTACACCAAGGCAAAACCCTTCCTGCTTACCGTCAGGAAGATAAGGTTGACCCTGAGTCGAATACAGAGACGTATTTTGCTGCCCGTGTATTTGTAGATAACTTCCGCTGGGCTGGAGTTCCTTTCTACATCCGTACAGGTAAACGTCTCCCAGTGAAGACGACGGAAGTGGTAGTTGAGTTCAAAGGTATGCCAACCAACGTTTATTTGGGACAAAAGCATAAACTTGAGCCTAACCTCCTTGTAATCCGTGTGAACCCAATGGAAGGCATTTATGTAAAGATTAATGCCAAGAAACCGGGTTCAGAGTCTGAGATTCAACCGCTGGCTATGGACTTCTGTCAGAGCTGCCTGGTTGGAATCAATTCTCCTGAAGCATATGAGCGCTTGCTACATGATGCCGCACGCGGCGATTCCACTTATTTCACTCGTTGGGATGAGGTATCCTCGGCATGGTCATTCGTGGATCGTATTGCGAAAGCATGGAGCGAAGAGTCTAGCGACTTATCTTCTTATCCTGCTGGCTCTTGGGGTCCAGTGGAAGCAGATGAACTGCTTGCTAAAGAAGGTTTCCATTGGTGGCCTGTAAACGGCCAAGATGAAGATAATGTGGTTTGGCTGAAGAATAACTAAACCTTGAGTTAATGCTATCTCCCTGCAGAGGATGCAGGGAGATTTTTTGTAATGCTAAGATCTAAAAGATTGGACTTCAGACGGTGTTTGGGGGATCTGGCACTGTTCTAATAACTGCACTTTGTACAATTAAAATCGCTTATCTCGTTGTGATTAGTCTTTTAGATGTATTTTCTGCAACTATAATCACCGGATAAGGCGGAAAAGCGTGCACAACTTATTTTTAATTGCATCAAATGCAACTAAAGGCTAATGAAAATGCTAATACTTCAAGTAAGTGTAGGAAATACATCTATTTTCTTGAGCGATGATATGTGGGGATCATAATCCAGACCATTTGGGAGATATTTTGCGGCACGCGCTTTTTAGTAGATAATGTCTGCCGGATTTTGATATACTTTAGAGGATGCTTTCACTTGAAGCGGACTGGAGCTAGACCTAAGAGCTATTATTCAGAAATGAAGGGGTATGAACAATGAGCAGAGCACCGATTTGATGAACCCCAGTGTAATTGAAGCAGAAGCAGGAATTTTATATATGAAGGGATATGTGTAATGAACAAAGCAATAGATCAGAAGCTGCAAAAGGAAGTGGATAGACGCAGAACCTTTGCGATCATTTCCCACCCGGATGCGGGTAAAACAACTTTAACGGAGAAACTGCTGTTATTCGGTGGCGCGATCCGTCTGGCGGGAACGGTTAAGGCCCGTAAAGCGAATAAACATGCGACGAGTGACTGGATGGAAATTGAGAAGCAGCGGGGGATTTCTGTAACGTCTTCCGTGATGCAGTTTGATTATTTGAATCATCGCGTGAACATTTTGGATACACCGGGTCACCAAGACTTCAGTGAGGACACCTACCGTACCCTAACTGCAGCGGATAGTGCGGTCATGCTTATTGACGTGGCAAAAGGTGTGGAAGCCCAAACCACTAAACTGTTTCAGGTATGTGCTAAACGGGGCATACCGATCTTCACCTTTATTAACAAGCTGGACCGTGAAGGACGTAGCCCGTTTGATCTGATGGAAGAGCTGGAGCAGGTTCTTGGTATTCGTTCTGTGCCAATGAACTGGCCGATCGGTAGCGGACGTGAGCTATGCGGGGTATATGATCGGATGAAAAATCAGGTAGAGCTATTCCAAGGTGACGATCATTCCGTAATCAAGGTTCAAAAGGTTGACGGATACCGTGATCCAATCATTCGTGAAATGGCTGGAGAGTATCTGCATGATCAACTGTGTCAGGATCTGGAGCTGCTGGATGTAGCAGGCGATGCTTTTGACTATGAAAAAGTATTAAGTGGTGAACTCACACCTGTGTTCTTTGGCAGTGCGATCAACAATTTTGGCGTACAGACTTTCCTCGATAATTTCTTGGATCTGGCACCGAAGCCTGAACCACGCCGCAGTACTATAGGGGTAGTAGAACCAACGAATGAGAAATTCACTGGTTATGTGTTCAAAATTCAAGCGAACATGAACCCGGCTCACCGTGACCGGATTGCTTTCCTGCGTATTGTGTCCGGGAAATTCGAACGGGGTATGAGCGTGAAGCATGTACGTGCCGGTAAAGATATCAAGCTGGCGCAACCACAGCAATTTTTGGCGCAGGACCGCGATATCGTAGAGGAAGCTTATCCGGGAGATATCATCGGTCTGTTTGATCCAGGTATTTTTAGAATTGGTGATACCTTGAGCCAAGCAGGAGATATGGAATTCGATGAGCTGCCAACGTTCTCACCAGAGATTTTTGCTAAAGTGAGTATTAAAAATGCATTGAAATCGAAGCAGTTCCAGAAGGGTGTCGATCAGCTGACTGAAGAGGGCATGATCCAGGTGTTCCGCACGGTCAACTTTGACGATATTTTGCTTGGCGTAGTTGGACAACTGCAGTTTGAAGTGTTTGAGTACCGCATGAAGGGTGAATATGGTGTGGATGTTCAGTTGCAGAGAATGCCGTACCAGTTTGCACGTTGGATCGTAGATGAAACTAAGCCGGATGCGAGCAAATTCAGAATCAACTCAACGTTGGTGACGGATAAGAAGGGCAATTTTGTCGTGTTGTTCGAGAACGAATATGCTATGCGGACAGCGATGGATAAGAATCCGACAGCTAAATTCCTGGAAATGGCTCCAAAAGCATTACTATAATTAGGACGCTATAACTTTCTGAATGTAATAATAAAACCTCCGCCTCCATAGGTGAAGTTACACCATGGTGAGCGGAGGTTTTTGACTAGTTGCGGTCAGTTTACGATGTGATATCCCCAGGGGTAATAGTCTCCAGGTGATCATGTAGCATGGTAACCAACCTATCTTGCTTAGCGGGATCTAAATCCTTCCAGATCATTTCGAACACGGCGCCAAGTCCCGGGAGTGCTGCCTCCGGACCGTCCACAGAGCCTTCAATCATATGACGTAAATCCTCTTCAGATTGACCGTGCACTTTATGAATAATCGCCTGGCGCAAGTCAATGGTAACGGGCATAATGTACCTCCTTTTTTGAAAATATAGTGATATTGACCTCGTTATAATGTGCCCTGCAAAGGTGCTGGAAATTCAAGTTTTTGTCCAAATATAAGATAGTATAAGTTTGACACATATATATCATCCTTATATTCCTACGAGAAACGGTTGTCATCCATAAGGACGGCAATGACGTTTCTTCTTGGCTTATGCTATACTGTTTGAGATATAGAATGCTACGGGAGGTACATAGACATGGCCAAAAAACAATATGCCGTCATCGGTATGGGGCGTTTCGGATCTAGTGTTGCTAAGGCGCTCAGCGGCATGGGGTTTGATGTACTTGCGATTGATGCTGACGAGCAGCGAACACAGGAAATTTCAAGTATTGTAACTCATGCCGTATCTGCAGATTCCACGGATGAGGAGGCGCTGCGTGCCCTTGGTATTCGCAATTTTGATGTGGTGGTTGTAGCCATTGGCGAGGACATACAAGCTAGCATCCTGACAACACTTATCCTAAAAGACCTGGGTGTGCCTGCAATTCTGGCAAAAGCCAAAGGTGAACTGCACGGCAAAGTATTAAGCAAAATTGGTGCGGACAAGGTGATTTATCCTGAACGGGATATGGGAATGCGGGTTGCGCATCATCTTGCTTCGCCTAATATATTGGATTATATTGAGCTGTCGCCGGACTACAGTATTCTGGATATGAAGGTATCCGGACCGATGCTCGGAAAAAATCTACAGGAGCTCGACATCCGCGCAAGATTTGGCTGCAACGTAATGGCCATCCGCCAAGGTGAAGAAATGAACATCTCTCCCCGTGCAGAGGATCGCCTGATCGATGGCGATATCCTTGTTATTGTTGGGCATAAGGATAATTTGACGAAGCTGGAGATGGCGTATCAGTAGGAACAAAGAATAAATGGCAAGGCAGAAGAAAGGAAGACTTTATGGAAATCATGTCTCCGCAAAATACGCGGGTTAAAGAGTGGGCCGGGTTACAGGAGAAAAAGCATCGTGACAAGGCTCGTAAATATATCGTAGAGGGCGTTCATCTGGTTCAGGAAGCACTGCTGGCTGAAGCAGATGTGGAATGCCTTGCTTATGACCTCGACAAAGGAATGCCTGCTGAACTTAAGGGGCTGCTTCAGGCCGTTCAGGGAATGGAAGTGATTGGCGTTTCGGCGGCGATCATCTCAAAATGCAGCAGCACCAATACGCCGCAGCCGGTGTTCGCCATCGTGCGGAAGGAACAGCAGGCTGTAGAAGCTATCCTAGCGAAGAAGGATAGCCTTGTGGTTGTGCTGGACGGCGTGCAGGATCCCGGCAATGTCGGCACCATCATCCGCAGTGCGGATGCAGCGGGAGCAGACGGAGTGATCCTCGGACAAGGCTGTGCCGACCTCTATAATCCGAAGACCATCCGGTCCACGATGGGCTCGATGTTCCATCTTCCGGTGGTGGAGGGAGATTTAAGTGAGATTTTGCCACAGGCCCGGGAAAATGGGGCGCTGCTGGTGAGCACTTCGCTGCAGGGCGAAGAATCGTGCTATGAGCACGATTTTCAGGGCAGCCAGTGGCTGCTGATCGGCAGCGAAGGCAAAGGCATTTCGCAGGAAACGGCGCGACTCGTGGACAAGAGTATCATCATCCCGATGGCAGGCCGCGCGGAATCGCTGAACGCCGCAATGGCGGCGACGATTTTGCTGTTTGAGGGAATGAGACAGCGGGGATAAATTGTCACCGTTTGTAACGTAGTTTTCTCACAGTAAATCCAGTCCTGATGATCAAGATAATCTTGATCATCAGGACTTTTTTATAATCCTGCAACAGTATTGGCTGCATATTGGGCTGGTCATTTCCATTCTCAATACTTATACATTCTTTAGAAATTACTGTTTTCCGAATATTCATCTGTCATTCTTTTTTACGACAAATATATACGAATGTTGGAGGGAAAGTGTAAGGCACAAATTCAATTTTCTCAATAAGTAGTTGTTTAGCCCATCTTTTTTTCATGTGCAGCGAGTGCTGATATGCAACTAAAATTCCGCCTGGTTTAAGTGACTTAACAATCTGATGTAGGATTTTGTCACGCATTTCAATTGAAAAATTAAAAAATGGTAATCCGCAAATTATGCAATCTAACTCACGGATGCCTTCCTGATTCAATTTCTTGAGTAAGTAGCTGGCGTTGGAATGGAAAATGCATTCCGGATAAATTGCTTTTAAGTGTTCTCTCATTTTTTTATTCCGCTCAAACAAAAGCACTTTTGTAGAATTCGTTAATTGTGATGTCATGAGATGTGTAATAGCACCTGTACCAGCTCCAAGTTCTGCAACGGCATTTACATTATGCCATTGTACAGACTGGACTATTTTATTGGCTAATAATTGCGAACTGGGTAGAATATTTCCTACCCGCTTTGGATCTTTGAGGAAGCCTTGTAAGAAAAGTAAGTATTCAGACATAATCAATTAGCAATCCTCTCCGAAAGGCAATCTCAGTTGGAATGTGAAGACGTCATGAGTGTGTTTAAGCGTTAAAGTACCCTTGTGCAACTCAGCAATATTCCTAGCTATCGAAAGACCAAGTCCTGCCCCGGTTTGAATTCCCTGGCTTTTTCTTGAGTGGTCAACCTTATAAAATCGGTCAAATAGACAGTTTTCTTGATCCTGTGAGAGTGGAGTTCCTTTATTTTCAATCTCAATGGTACAGTGTTCAGAATCAGTTGTAATTCGTATGCTAATACTTCCCGGGCTGATGGAATATTTTAAGGCGTTCATAAGTAGATTATCTATGGCTCTGGCTATTTTCTCACTGTCGATTAAGGTGATGATTGGACTCTTATCTATATCTTTTATAAGATGCACATTGTTTTCTTGAGCGATTGGTTCGAATTCGAACAATAATTGATTCAAAAGCTGTGACAAATCGATTCTCTCCAGATTTAAACGGGAGTCCACCGAATTAAGTCGGGTATATTCAAACAAATCATCGAGGAGTTTCTTCAAATGAAGCGCCTTGTTATAGGTGTTTTGAATAAAACGTGTGTATTCTTTTTTATCTTGGTACGATTCTGTACGTAAAAGCTCAATATACCCGATAATACTTGTAAGAGGGGTACGTAAGTCGTGTGAAATCCCCGTGATCATCTCCATCTTGGATTTTTCTATTTCGCGTTCCTTGATGATCTGTTGCTCTAAGCGCTCTGCCATCCGGTTGATGTTCAAAGCCACCAGTCCTAGTTCATCTTGGCGCACAACATTTACCCGATAACTCAAATTACCTTCGGATATAATCTGAAGTCCTTGTTCCAGCGCAATTAAATCTTTGACGATTCGCCGGGTCAATGTAAAAAATGTAATAACGAAAATAATGAAAAACATCGGAGTAAGAAGGTAGGCAAGAAAATTGAACACCCAATCCAATTTTGTTGCATTTCCAAAATGAAAGAACAAGATGCTAAGTGAGGTATTTATCGCAATGGTAATTATGAAACTCAACACCATCCTGATTAAGATATTGGATTGAATGCGTTTATTTATTTGTAGATTTCGTATGATTTTAATCAACTTTGTAACCAACTCCCCAGACTGTCTTAATATACAGAGGTTCTCTTGGATTTTCCTCTAATTTTTCTCTTAAGTTACGAATATGAACCATTACGGTATTGTCAGAATATCCGTAAGGCTCTTTCCATACACTCTCGTAAATTTGCTCCGAACTATAAACTTGCCCAGGCCGGCTTGCAAGCAGGGTTAATATCGCAAACTCTAGTGGAGTTAATGAAACTTCAATTCCATTTAACTTTACGGAATGTTTATTTTTATCTATGATCAGGTTTTTAATTATAAGCAGAGAGTTGAATTCTTCCTTTCCAATTAAGGACTGACGCCGTAACTGAGCTTTTACACGGGCCAGTAGCTCCAGTGGATTAAACGGTTTGATCATGTAATCATCTGCCCCGGTAGTTAGACCTGTGATTTTATCAATGTCCTCTTGCTTGGCTGAGAGCATAATAATTGGGATATTTGATATTTCCCTAATTTTGAGACAGGCTGTGATACCGTCCATTTGAGGCATCATGACATCCAGGATAACTAATTGAATAGAAGTTGTTTGTATTGTACTCAACGCCTCTTGACCATCTGCAGCTTCAAGCACTTGGTAACCTTCATTTCTTAAGTAAACATGAATCACATCTCGAATTTCAGAATCATCATCTGCAACTAGAATTGTATTCAATGGACGCTGCCCCTCTTCTGTATTTATTTTATTATGTTTCCCTTTTACGACAGACGTAGACGAAAGCGGGAGGGAAATTAAATGGCACATATTTTATTGTATCAATATTAAAATATTCGGAGAGTTGCTTCTTCATTTGAAGTGAATACTGAAAGGCGATAAATAATCCCTCAGGTTTAAGGGATTGGTAGATCTGTTCAACCAATGTATTTCTTAATTCGGGCTCAAAATTGAAAAAGGGCAGTCCACTAAAAATACAATCCAACTGATGAATATGTGAACTTTTAATTGTTTCTACTAAACTAGCAGCATTATGATAACAAGAAAAGTCCGGATAGCTTGTCTTCAGGTTATGCCTCATGGTTTTATCCATCTCAAATAGTAACACTTTCGTTGTACTAGTTACCTTAGTATTGATTACACGGGTGATTGCACCTGTACCTGATCCAAGTTCAGCGACTGCTTTAACTTCATGCCAAGGGGCTTGGTTAACCATGCTGTGTGCCAGAAACCGGGAACTCGGGGTCACACTGCCTACCTGTTTTGGATCATGAATAAAACTTCTTAAAAATAAGAGTTTTTCATTGAAACTCATTTGGAATTCCTCCATAATTTTAGAATTGATTTAGATGTTTATTAATTTTGATAGGATGTGATCTCCAAAGTACGTTCCTACAAAGAAGAACAGTAGAGTCCAACTTAAAGCACTGGGATATGAAATAAGGGCGAATCGTTTATAGCTTGTACCGCTGAGTCCGATCAACATGGGAATGATGTAACGTACAACTGGAATAAACATGCCGATATAAATAGCTGTACGCCCACGTTTATTTAGAATCTGCTCTGCTTTTTTAAAATGTTTATTAGCTTCAAATTTGCACTTCAGCTTTTGCCCAAAGAATTTACCTGCAAAGTAGGCAACCGTAAAGGCCGTTAATAGCCCTGATAAAATGCAGAAATAAGTCATCCATGAATTGATAATCCCTATGTGGCTTAGGGTAGCTCCAGTGAGGATTGTAATTTCATTAGGGATTGGAATTCCAAAAGGGCCTAACGTGAAAGCAAGATAAAAAATCAGATATCCATACTGATTGATTAGCTCTAAGATCGTATTACTGGCCAATATGCCACCTCCTTCGCTTACTTCAATACAGAAATCTTAACTAAAAAAACTGAGGAATTAGGTGGGGGAATTCTAAAGAAATCCTGAAGAGACTTACAATTCGATAGGATTGGCCAAGTCTCTCTTATCCATAGGGGGCACATTATGATAGAAAAGGGGATTCGTTTCTGCCCTGCAATTTGAAATATCATTGATATCAAGGATCAGTCCCACAGTCACAATAAAAAAGTCCTGATGGATCAAGAAACTCTTGATCCATCAGGACTTTTTACATAATGACCTACCCTTTCATCATTAAACGAAGCGAAACGATGATGAGAAAAACGGCTAATAGCTTTAAAAGCAGCTTGGCAGGAAGGCGTTTTGCCAGGCGTGCGCCAATTTGACCGCCGATAATTGCGCCAGGTGCTAGGGCTAACACCATAAACCATTCAACATTCAATAAAAAGGCATGTGTTGTGGTGCTTACGATAGCTGACAGGAAAATTTGAAGCATAGAAGTTGCAACAGCGATATGGGGGGCAAAGCCGAGAAGTAAGGTCATTGTCGGAACCATAAGACTCCCGCCGCCAATCCCAAATAGGCTTGCTACAAAGCCAACAAGAAAACTGATGATTATGCCGGTAGGCATATGATAAGCATATTCGAAATGAGCACCGCTATTATCGGAAAAGCTTCGCTTCACGGTTGGTTTGAAAGGCCAATGGATGGGTTTGTTCGGCTTGAACAAGAGCAATAAAGCGACAAGGATTAAGAAAATACCGAAGCTTACGAAAAACATTCTCCCGCCCATTTGCTTGGTAAAGAGTGCACCTATTACTGAACCCGGAATCGAAACGGCGGCGAAGGTGAGCGCTGCTTGATAATCGATTCTCTTCTGCTTTGCGTACACATAAGTACTTGAGATGGAGTTGAAAAGCAGCATCGCCATTGATGTTCCAGCCAGATGTGAAGGCTCCATATCAGGAAAAAGGAAAGCCAACGCAGGCACAACTATGAACCCGCCGCCAAGTCCGACCAATGAACCGGAAATGCCAGCTGCTAGCCCGATGACTAAGAGCAGTAAGTAAGTTAGCACAACAGCATGTTCCTTCCTCTACGTGAATTCTACAATCATTTATCTTACCAGAAAAAACGTCCCGCAAATAAATTGTTTTTTAGCCAATTGCGCTGTTCTGCTGCTAAACGGGGATCATTGTCCATTTGGGACACGATATCTTTTTTTACAAGTTTGCAGACGGATTGAACAATAGTTTGATCCTGGCTAGCATCTAACCAGAGAATTTCCGCAGACCGGGGATTAGGGGTGTATCGTTGCCAAGCAGGTTGTCCCTCAGCATTAGGATTACCGGTATATAGGAAATGCCGTAAATAGTCCCTCATTAGGGAAGAGAGCATGTTACGCCCAGGCTCGTTATGCTCGGAAATTACATCCGCAGGAAATCTTTCCTGGACACCGGAAAAGTCACCTGTATAGAAGGGGATGTCTGCACCATGCGGGGCACCCATAAGAAAACGGATATAAGGATCGATCACTCCGTCTCTTAACCCCCAGGCGAAGCGGTAAGCATAGATGGGCATCTCCGGAATCGCACTTAATAATATCTCTGTAGTCTGCTCTACATTAAATTCTGCATACAGATCGCTCCCATATTGGACTGCAGCTTCATAGAGCTTCTTTTCTTCCAGATTTCCGGCTAACTCTTCCTTTTGCACTAGGGAGAAGAAATGAGTATCCCATAAAGTAAACTCGGAGAATTCGCTGGCAGTGCTGCCAAGGATGATCGGCAGGGAAGGGTGCTCGCGGTTATTTAGATTGTCGAAGCCACCAATAGGAATGACCGTGCCATCTTCGATCAAATGGGGAAAAGCGGCCATCTGAAGCCCCGTCTCACGAATGATTTTGACAAAGTGAAAGGCATTCTGACGATATAGGAAGGCGGAAATCTTATCCGCAGATTGTGTGGAAATCCATACTCTTGCCTCATCTTGAGTGCTGACCATTCCTGTTTTTATTAATAACTCTGTTAAAATGTCATCTGCTTTTTCTTCGCTTTGCTCCGTAACAGCCGTTGTTAAACCTCCGCTCATAATAAAAAGCTTATGAAAGAGCCCTCTGCCCAGCGGTGAAAGGTAAGCAGCTAATGCATTTCTTGCACCTGCAGACTGGCCCCCTAATGTTATGTTCCCTGGATTTCCCCCAAAGCAAACAATGTTATTGTGCAGCCACTTTAGCGCATGAAGAACATCGAGGAGACCGTAATTTCCTGAGTCATCCAAGGGGTCCCCGGTTCGTAGTGAGGGATGCCGGAAAAATCCCATTGCTCCTAAACGGTAATTCACTGTAACCACTATACTATTTGTCTTACACGCCAATTCTCCACTTTGAAAATCCCGTCCCGAACCCCCAATATTTCCGCCGCCGTGGAGGAAGACGAATACGGGTAAGCCTGCCTCGGCATGATCCGGTCGCCAAATATTCAAAAAGAGGCAATCTTCACTGCCGCCAGGTTCCCCTTGAATGAATTGGACACTGCTATTATTAAAATGGCATGCAGGCAATACACCTGTCCAAGGTTCTATCTCACGCGGTGCTTTCCATCTGAGCTTATCTATGGGAGGTTCCGCATAAGGAATCCCTAACCATGCGATCGCCCCAAGTGCTGGCAGACGTATGCCCTTAAGCTGACCACTGGAGACTGTAATAATTTCTTCCATGGGTTCTCGTGTGCTCATTTATAGTTCCCCTTTCTCCTGCAGATTCTTATGTATTTTTAATTCTCTTTATTATAGTGTTCTGCTATGATGATGAAAAATATATTATTATATATAAAATACATAACTCTAAGGTTATAGAAGAGGGTGGTTTCGTTGGATTTACTTTCGCTTCGGTACTTTCAAACGGTTGCAAAGCTTGAGAATATGACCCTGGCAGCCGAAATACTCCAAATCTCACAGCCTGCTATTAGTAAAATGATCAAAAATCTTGAGGGCGAATTAAACGTCAAATTGTTTGATCGCACAGGAAAATACATTCGATTAAATGAATATGGAAAGCGGTTTCTTGTGAAAGTTGATTTAGCCCTACAAACGTTAGAGGAGGGGAAAACAGAGCTATTGGACTTGTCTGAGCGACCCACAGGAACTGTAGTGATTTTTATCCAAGCGGGTTCCTATTTGCTTCCGGATATGATCACATTATTTCGTCAGAAGTACCCGGAAGCTCAATTCAAGCTATTGCAGCAGGATCAGGAGATCTCACGTTATCCGGCTTTTGATTTGTGTATTTCTTCTACTCCGCTCAAGATTCCAGGAACAGTGTCCACACCGGTATTAACGGAAGAAATCCTGCTGGCGGTTCCTAATGAGCACAGGCTCGCAACCCGTAAAAGTGTACGTCTGAATGAACTCGCGGAAGACGGTTTTATTAGTTTGAAAATAGGCAAGCAGCTGCGCGAAACGACGGATTCTCTCTGTCACGCCGCCGGATTTGCTCCGCGTATCATTTATGAATGCGATGAGCCTTCGATGGTACGCAGTCTAGTCCGTTCGGGACTAGGGGTTTCTTTTATCCCCGCTGTAACTTGGGGGGGTTCTCAAGGATCCTCTGTTGTGCTTCTTCCCATTGAAGAACCCATAAGTACCCGCACCATTGAAATCTCATGGTATACCAACCGGTACATGACTAATGTCGCTAAAAAGTTCAAGGCCTTTGTTGAGGATTATTACAAGCAGTTAGAAGAAGACAAATTAAAAAATGAGTCAACTAACCCTAAGGCTTAATTGACTCATTGTCAGCAACGCTAATCATTTAATCCCTTACCCTCAAGGATTTGCGGGATGAATTTTTCAATTCGGGATACGCGGGTTTTGGATTGTTTGGCTTGAGAAAAATGATAAATATATGCGTTTTGCCGTCCAGGCGTTAAGGCTTCAAAAGCAGTTTTCAAGCCAGGAAGTTCAGCGAATTTAGTCTGAAGCTCTTCAGGAATGAGGTAATCTTCTTTCTTTTTTAATTCGACTTCTAAACCCGCCTTTTCAACTTCTATGGCATTTTGAATGTAGGCTTTCAGAACAGCTTCCATTTCAACGATTTGTTGCACATTCGTAAACCGAATTTGGCGCGCTGCCTGCACATTTTCTGTTTGTTGAATTAGAATCCCATTGGGATCCTGTAACAAGGCACCTTTGTGAAAGAGAAGCGCACAATATTCTTTAAATCCATGAATTAGTACTATGTTTTTATCATCAAATGTGTAACATGGATGCATCCACTTATAATCTTCGGTCAGCCCGCAATCAAGCACGATCGTTCTCAACTGCTCATATTCTTCCCGCCATTGTTTCGCTTTACTTAAGAATTTATCAACCCTAGGATTCAATTTATTATTTGTCATAAAAAACACCCGTCTTCATCATAATTTTCAATACAATTTTACTGTTTTTTATGGAATGTACAGTCGTAATCTTCTGAGAATGGGCAACCTATGTTGTCTCCCGTTCGATCAGTTGGAACGATAGGGGCTGCAGCTCCATATCCAGTCCAAGCAGGGTTGGAGCCAGCAGAAGAAAGGCGTTCTCCGCCTGTCCCGCAATCGGATTCCGAACAGTGGTAATTCCGAGTGTCTGTGACAGCTCCGAATTATCAAAACCAATGATGGCTAGATCACCGGGCACATCCAGCTGCTGTCTACGTGCTTCGCTCAGAACGCCCACCGCCACCAAATCATTGGAGCACAGAATGGCATCCGGCTGATCGGGTTGTCCAATTAGGGTTCGCACCAATTGCTCTCCGTCACGGATTCCATAAATCGTGGAGTAATACCATTTCTCAACGATGGGAAGATTATATTTGGTCATGATTTGCTCATAAGCTAGTCGTCTACTCTGGGTATTTATGCTGCTTGGGCGGCCAAAAGCATTAGCGATACGCGTATAACCCCGCTCTATCAAATGCTCTAGAGCGAGTGCATATCCATCATATTGGTTCATGGCAACTGACGGTATTTCAGGATGGTCCATGCGTTGCCAAGACACAATCGGGCCGTATTTGCAGTAGGAAGTTATGACATTTTTATCGTTAACAGCGGTCAGAATAAGCAGAGCGTCGACTCTTTTTTGTTTGAGATCCTCGAAGGCCTGAAGTTCCTTTTGTTTATCACCGCCGGTGGTATAAATAATCGTCTGATACCCGTAACGGCCGGAAATTTCGACGAAGCTGTTCATGAAGTACAAAATAAGCTCGTTGAGGTCTAAGGTAATCATGCCGATTTGCTGGGTTTGGCCTTTGGATAAAGATATGGCATTCCGATTGGGAACATAGTCCGTCTCTTTCATAATGGCGAGAATTTTCTCCCTAGTTTCCTTGCTGACATGGGGAGAATCGTTCAGGACTCGGGATACCGTAGCTTTGGAAAAGCCCGACAGCTTAGCAATTTCGTCAAGTGTGGACATCGGCTTATCTCCTTTGCAAGATTAATCCTTGACATGTAACGCGTTCCAAGGTTTAGGATTCGGATTAGAGCAGTAAACCTATACTATCACAATAGCAAAGGCGGGAAGAAATATGAACTTACAATTTCCAGAAGGATTCCTATGGGGTGGGGCTGTAGCCGCTAACCAGCTTGAAGGGGCATATCAGGATGATGGCAAAGGCTGGTCTACCCAAGATGTCATGCCGCATGGCATTAAGTCTGCGCCTACAGAAGTTCCTACCGACGATAACATGAAGTTGATTGGTATCGATTTCTATCACCGATATAAAGAAGATATTAAGCTGTTTGCGGAAATGGGCTTTAAAGTATTCCGGACGTCTATTGCCTGGTCCCGGATTTTCCCGAAAGGGGACGAGCTGGAGCCGAATGAACAGGGCTTGCAGTTCTACGACGACCTGTTCGACGAGTGTCATAAATACGGCATCGAACCGCTAGTTACGATCTCCCATTATGAGACCCCGCTGCATTTGGCACGAGAGTATGATGGATGGGTTAACCGTAAGATGGTGGAATTTTACGAGCGTTATGTGAGAACGATCTTTAATCGTTACAAGAACAAGGTCAAATACTGGCTGACCTTTAATGAGATCAATTCTATCCTAGAGTTCCCATTTATGAGTGGCGGAATCAATACTCCATTGGAAAAATTGAGTAAGCAGGATCTGTATCAGGCCATTCACCATGAGTTCATTGCAAGTGCTTTGGCGGTAAAAATCGGTCATGAGATCAATCCTGATTTCAAAATAGGCTGCATGGTGCTGAGCATGCCAATTTATCCGCTCACTCCGCATCCGGACGACTTGATCAAGGCGATGCAAAGTGATCACAAAAATATGTTTTTTGCGGATGTTCATAGCAGAGGTTATTATCCAGGCTATATGAAACGGTTCTTTAAGGAAAATGGAATTCACATTCATTTCGAGCCAGGGGACGAGGAAATTCTGAAGCATACCGTGGATTTCATATCGTTCAGTTACTATATGAGCACATGTGAAACGGCTGATCCGGAGAAACAGATCAGAGGAGAAGGAAACCTGCTGGGCGGGGTACCGAATCCGTATCTGGAAGCGAGCGAATGGGGTTGGCAGATCGATCCGCAGGGCTTGCGTTATGTGATGAATATGTTCTATGACCGATACCAAAAACCGCTGTTTATCGTGGAAAATGGCCTTGGCGCCGTCGATCAGCTGGTTGTAGACGGGAACGGTGAGAAGATCGTAAACGACGATTACCGGATCAATTATTTGCAAGATCATTTGGTTCAAGTAGCGGAAGCTATTGCTGATGGCGTGGAAGTTATGGGATACACAAGCTGGGGCTGCATCGACTTGGTTAGCGCAACAAGCGCCGAGCTGAAGAAACGTTATGGTTTCATTTATGTAGATCGTCATGATGATGGTTCAGGTACACTGGAGAGATACCGTAAGAAGTCCTTCCACTGGTACAAAGAAGTAATTGAATCCAACGGACAAAGCCTGTTCTAAAAAAAAGTCCTGATAATCAAGATATTCTTGATCTATCAGGGCTTTTTTTGTTATCCAATATTATACAGACCGTGGTTTATTGTTGACATCATTAATTGAACATGTTAATTTGTAAATAATAAATTAATCGGATATCAGGATTGCTACTGCATAGCAGGCAAAACCTAAGTTTCATTTATGATTACGGGGATAATTTCTCTCGTACATAGATGTGATTTAGGTTTTTTTGTGTTCCCTGATAACCGTGATTAATTGATCTGTTACAAAGGGGTGTATAAAAATGAGTTATGAACAGCTAAGTAAAGACATTATTCAATCTGTCGGTGGGGAGAAAAATATTAACAATGTGATTCATTGTGCCACGCGACTAAGATTCACACTTAACGATGAGCAAAAAGCTGATAAAGAAAATTTGGAAAAAATGAAAGGGATTATTGGGGTAGTTAGCAAAGGGGGACAGTTTCAAGTTATAGTGGGTACCCATGTTGCTGATGTGTATAAAGAAATTGCCAAATCCATATCCCCTAACAGTGACTCTGGCGAGAACAAGGTAAAGAAACCTATAGGGACTCTGATTTTTGATGTTATTTCTAGAAGCTTTTCGCCTCTGATTGGTGCTTTAGCAGGTGCGGGTATGTTGAAAGCGCTATTAACCGTACTTGCTTCGTTACATGTTCTAAGTGCGGATAGTGAAACTTACAAAGTATTAGCCGGCGCTAGTAATGCTGTGTTTTATTTTCTACCCATTTTCTTAGGAATTACGTTATCGATTAGGCTGGGTGTTAATGCTTATGTGGGTGGTAGTATCGGTGCGGCTTTACTTGAACCTAATATTACGGGATTAGCAAGTGTTGAATCTCCACATTTTTTAGGTATTCCTTTAGTAATTTCGGACTATTCATCAAGCGTGTTTCCGATTTTTATCGCCATCTGTATATACGCTTTATTGGATAAGCAGCTAAGAAAGTTTATACACAAGGATTTGCAGATGTTCTTGGTCCCTATGCTATGTTTGATTGTGATTGTTCCGTTAACTATTTTGGCTTTCGGACCGTTTGGCGTGAATGTAGGGAATTTAATTGGAGACGCTATTTTGTTCCTCAGTACGAAAAGCGGTATTGTTACAGGGGCAATTGTGGGAATAGCTTGGACGTATTTGACTGTACTCGGATTGCACTGGGGACTTGTGCCAATTATTCTTGAGAACATTGCTAAGGGTGGAGATCCGATATATGCAATGGCCGGCATGGCCATCTTCGCGCAGCTGGGTGTAGCGTTGGGTATCTTCCTGAAAACAAAGGACAAACAGTTGAAAACATTGGCCGGCAGTACATTTATACCAGGCGCGCTTTCCGGTGTAACAGAACCTATTATTTACGGTTTGCTGACTCGTTACAAACGGACTTTCATTTATGTAACCATTGCCGGCGGTGTAGGTGGAGCACTTAGTGGTCTTTTCAAAGTGAAGATGGAAGTCTTCGCATTTGTGAGCGTATTAAGTCTTCCCGCATTCTCTCCGCTGGTCGTTCAAGCGATTATAGCAGGTGTGACCATTGTATTGGCTATGGTAATTACCATGGTATTTGGTTATGAAGATAAAAAGAAAGTGAATATTGTAGAAGAAAAAAAGAATACTGAAAAAAGCGGGGTTATCCTCCCTCACGCCGTTAAAAGTTCAACCGTTGTAAGCCCTCTGGCTGGTAACGTAATCCCGTTAACCTCAGTAGATGATGCTGCCTTTGCTTCTGAAGCAATGGGCAAGGGGATTGCAATTGAACCCACAGAAGGTAAGCTTTATTCACCGGTAAGTGGAGTTGTATCCACTATTTTCAGAACAGGTCATTGTATTGCGGTAGTATCGGATGAGGGTGTTGAGGTCTTGATTCATATCGGTATAGAAACCGTGAAGCTAAAAGGTAAATACTTTGATGTGAAGGTGCAAGAAGGAGCAACCGTTAAACAGGGTGATCTATTGATTGAGTTTGATTTTGAACAAATAAAAAATGAAGGTTATCAATGCACAACACCGATAATTATTACCAATACGGCTAATTATAGTGATGTGATTGGTACCAATAAAACAGTTATTACACCGGGTGAAGATTTGCTGACTGTTGTAGTGTGATCTATTGAAGAGTCATAAGGTATGAATGGAATCGATCTCTTAGTACTGCTACTTAGAGATCGATTTTTTATTATAGAATACTATAAAAAAGTGCTAGCTTCGTAAAATGAAAAGGTAAGGAGCTGTAATATGCGGATCGAAAAAGTGTTAAACAACAATGTTGTTACTGTCATAGATGACCAAAATTTTGAACTAGTAGTTATGGGAAGAGGACTGGCCTTTAAGAAAAAACGTGGAGACTTTTTAGAAGAAGATAAAATTGAAAAGATATTCACTTTAAGTAATCAAAAACTTTCAGATAAGCTAAAAACGCTGCTTTCCGAGATTCCAATCGAGCACATGGAGCTCTCAGAAGAGATTATTAACTTCGCCAAACTGCAGCTCGGTAAAATGCTGGATGACAGTATTTATGTTAGTCTGACAGATCATATCAGTTTTGCGCTGGAGAGATTCTCAAAAGGGATGAAGATTAAAAACGCCATGCTTTGGGAAATCAAAAGATTCTATAAAGAAGAATATGAGGTTGGGAAAGCTGCGCTTCAAATTATACATTCCAAGCTCGGAGTCAGACTTCCCGAAGATGAGGCCGGACATATTGCGCTCCATCTGGTGAATGCAGAACTAAATGAAGAGATGCCTAACATGGTGAATATCACCAAGATCATGAACGACATCCTAAATATCGTGAAGCGCCATTTCAGGCTAGAGTACGACGAGGAGTCCCTTGCTTATTACCGTTTTATCACTCATTTGAAATTTTTTGCACAACGTCTCATCAACGGTACTCCACCTCCTGATAATGAGAATGGCTTATTTATTTTGGTAAAGCAGCAGTATAAGGAAGCTTTCGCAAGCGTTGAGAAAATTAAAATCTATATTGATAAAACATATAATCGGGAGTTAACAAATGATGAAATGCTGTATCTGACCATACACATTGAAAGAATTACAAACCAGATCATGGAGTAGAGACGGTTAAGCATTAAATTTTAACTTTGACTTTCAGGAGAATCGCGTATAAGATTACTAATATGTTTTCTATGATAATCATTATCAATAGATTGATAACTGTTATCATAGAATAAACTTCGAACGTTGAATCCAGGGGGATAAAGTAAATGCACAAAAAGTTAATTAGTTTATTTATGGTTGTTGCTATTATATTGGTCGTATCAGGCTGTGGTACTAACCAAAAGAACAATTCAACATCGAACGCGGGAGCAACTGATAAACCAGCTGCTGAAAACGCGGGCAGTGAATCTACAAGCGGTCCTATTGTTTTAAAGGATTCTAAAGGTGAGATTACGCTGGACAAACCTGCGCAAAGAGTTGTGGTATTGGAATGGACCTTTACGGAGGATGTTATTGCACTGGGAGTGCAGCCAGTAGGTAACGCAGATAACGAAAACTATAAGCTGTATGTGACTTCTGAAGCACCGCTTGATGCAAACGTGACTGATGTTGGTTCCCGTGACGAGCCAGATCTGGAGACAATTGCTTCATTAAAGCCTGATCTAATTATTGCCAATACGGGTGGGCATGAAGGAATCTATGATCAACTTAAAAGTATCGCTCCAACATTGATTTTCGGCTTGTATCCGAATGAAGGAGAAGGTAATCAGTACACACTGATGGAAGATACTTTCAAAACAATTGCAGCGGCAGTAGGTAAAACAGCAGAAGCCGATAAGGTTCTTGATGATTTGGATGCACATTATGCAGATGCAAAGGCAAAGCTGGCTGATGCAGGCAAAGAAGGCTTGAACTATGTACTGACACAAGCATACAGCTACCAGAATGCAGCAACGATGCGTCTTTTTACAGATAATTCACTTGCGGTACAAACTTTGGATCGGATCGGTCTGAAAAACGACTGGAAACCTGAAAATTTCGAAGTTTACGGATTCAGCACCTCTACAGTTGAAGCATTGCCTGCGGTTCAGGATACAAATCTGATCTATATCGTCCAAGAGGATGATAATATTTTCACGAAAGAACTGAAGGATAATTCCGTTTGGAATGGCCTTAACTTTGTGAAAGAGAATCGCACCTTCGGATTGAGCAGTACTACTTGGGTGTTCGGCGGTCCGATCTCCTCCAAAGTTATCGTGGATGAAGTTGTAAATACATTAACGAAATGAGTGCGGTTATGAACGAAAAGAGTAGCAAAGAAGCCTCTATCGGCATGAACTGGCGGATCATTGGAATATTTGGGGGCGGCTTTGCCGTCCTCTTCATTCTGTTCGTTTTAAGTTTGGGCTTTGGGGAAGCCAAGATCCCTGCAACTACTGTAATAGATGGCTTGCTGAATCGCCAAGATATAATGGAACATAATCTGCTCTGGGATATCCGCATGCCACGTACAGTTATTGGTCTGCTGGCCGGGGCTGCTCTGGCTGTGGCTGGGGCATTATTGCAAACTATAACGAAGAACCCGCTTGCTTCCTCAGATACACTTGGGATTAATGCCGGGGCATACTTTATGGTCGTGCTTGGTATGGTAGCTTTTCCTGCTTTGCAGCACGAGTTTCCATTTTTGTTGGCAGTTGCAGGGGGACTGCTTGCTGCTTTAGCCGCTTATTTATTGAGTGGAGGCAAGGCGGCCACACCTGTTCGGCTGGCTTTGTCAGGTATGATCGTCTCCATGGTGCTCGGAGCGTTTACATCGGCCATACATATTTTTAAAAGAACAGAAACACAAAATCTGTTTTTATGGGGTTCAGGTTCCCTAATCCAGTTGGATTGGGACGGTGTTATATATGCCTGGCCTTTTGTCGTAGTGCTGCTATTGGCAGCGATATTTGCCGGCAGACAATTTGATGCGCTGGAGCTCGATGAGTCAACGGCCCGTTCACTTGGACAGCGAGTAGGGTTAATTCGGGCGACGGGGCTTGGCCTATCGGTATTAATGGCTGCGGTTGTAGTCAGCGTGGTCGGACCGATTGGCTTCGTCGGCTTAGTGGCTCCCCATCTTGTCCGGCTTAGTGGAATTCGCAAGCATCGCCTGCTCATTCCTGCAAGCGCGTTGTGGGGAGCCTTGCTCATCACGGCAGCGGATACGCTAGCGCGTGTAGTGCGAAGCAGTGTGGGAGAAATGCCTGTTGGTGCAGTTATGGCGATTATTGGAGCCCCGTGGCTCATTTGGCTGGTACTCACCAAGATGAAAAATATATCGGGCTCAGGCGCTGGCCAATCATCGATGAGTATCGGTGGGGCGGGACTGCGTCTGCGCTTTGTGCCGACGGCTATAGTTATGACTGTGCTGCTGATTGCTATTATCCTCGTAAGCTTATCGTTTGGGGGAACAAAAATACCGATCAGCGAATTGCTGAGCAGTATGTTCCATAGGGGGGATCAATCCTATTCCGTCCTGCTGAATTTACGGCTTCCCCGTACACTCGTAGCGGCTGCAGGAGGGATCGCACTTGCAATCAGTGGTGTACTGATTCAAAGCGCTGTTCGAAATCCACTGGCAGATGCCTCTATTATTGGTGTGACCTCAGGGGCTGGCTTTGGTGCTTTGGCCGTAATGACCGTTTGGCCAGCATTGACGGTATTTGCAGTTCCGCTTGCCGCAATCGTGGGTGGGGGACTGGCTGCAGCTTTTGTCTTTTTTATGGCCTGGCGCAGGTCCTTGAATCCATCGGTTCTGATCTTGCTTGGAATCGCAGTCTCTGCAATTGCCTCTGCCGGAATCCAGGTCATGATCGTCAAAGGAAGTTTATGGAGCAGTAGCTCCTTAATTTGGTTAACGGGTTCGACTTATGGACGAAGCTGGAATCAATTTTACATCCTATTTGCATTCCTGCTTGTACTTGTTCCGATTGCATACTATTTGGGCCGAAAATGCGATTTGTTGGCATTTGGTGACGAGAGTTCAACAGGATTGGGCTTGCCGGTTCGAGGAACGCGGCTTTGGGCTATGATTATCGGCGTTTTGCTCGCCGCGGGAGCCGTTGCAAGTGTGGGAACAATTGGCTTTCTCGGACTCATGGCGCCGCATGCGGTGCGGATGATGATTGGTCATCATACGAGACGCTCGATTGTTTTGTCAGGATTACTTGGCGGCTTGATGCTCGTCATTGCCGATACGCTCGGAAGAACCATAATGGCGCCGAAAGAAATCCCTTCAGGCCTTATTATTATGCTGATTGGGGCTCCGTATTTCTTGTTTCTAATGTACCGGTCACAGGTTAGAAAAGTGTAGATTTTGTTATAAGAAAAAATCAGGGGGTGCCCCAGCAGCCGTAAAATGGCTGCTGGGGCACCCCCTGATTAATTAGAGCTTGCTCTATCAAGAACTCCTCAAACATCGTTTCATCTGTTTAAAATTCCCCTCCCTTACGCTACAGCTATCGGACACAGATGACCTTTATTTCGCATTTGAAGTGCCAACGGACCGCATAGTCGCTATTGGTATGAAAAGTACCCGATTTGCCCTTCTTCCTACGAAATAACGTCATTGGAGTCCGAAACCAAGCTCCAAAGGCTAAAAATGCGCATATAACGTCATCTGAGTCCTTAAGCCTCAGCGAATGTTGAGAATTTATTGGTGCAGGCCACCAGCGCCCATAAACAAAAAGCAGCGATTCTCCCATACCGGGGATCGCTGCTTTTTTAATTGGATATTATCGATTCGTGAACAATTATTTAACTATTATTCTTAATTTTGTATATTTTCGTTTGCTAGTTTATACTTGTATCTTATGTTGTAGAATTTTGGAAATAAGGAGTGGGATTATGTGAGACTCTTCGACAGAAAAGGTATACAAGATGGCAGCAAAGCTATTAACAACTCTGGTGAATTAAGAATCAATATTTTTTTCTTTAGCACTTTTATTATTTTTTGTGTAATTATCCTACGCCTTGCGGTCTTGCAATTTGTCGAAGGACCTACGTTATCTGAAGCTGAGGCTAATCGGGATACGAAAATAGTGGCATTATCGGCATTGAGAGGGAATATCCTCGCTGCTGATGGTGAGAAATTGGCATACTCAACGCCCGTTCAATCTTTGTACCTTACTTTGGATAAGGAATATACCGCAACAAAAACAGATAAAACTACGAAAAAAGTTACCTTAACTGCTGAGGCAAATAATAAATCAAAGGTACTCGCCACCAAGTTAGCAGAAGCCTTCGAAACTTATGGTGATCCTAATGAGAAAAAACTAACCACAGAAGAGATCCTTGAGTCTATGGATTTATATTCAAAAAAACTCTCTGGTTATGTAGCGCGAAGAATTAAATCAGGTTTAACTAAGAAAGAAATCGCTTATTTTTTAGAACACAAAAACGAATATCCAAACCTTGAAGTGATAGAGGAAAGCAGCAGGCATTATGATACCGATACGGTGGCTGTACAAGCTGTTGGCTACGTGAAATTTTTCAAATCCTCTACTAGTTTAGATCTTTATAAGGATGTACTTCAGGCGATGAAAAATAATCAGAACCCTGGACTTAACTATAAAGAGGATGAGCTAGTAGGCTTTGATGGCTTGGAGCTGCAATACCAGAAGGAGCTTCGGGGACAGAATGGTTATAAGGAAGTTTCCGTAGATCCGCAGAATATGGCGGAAAAAATTGTCAGTATTGAACCCCCGGTCAAAGGAAGTACTATCTGGACTACCCTTAATAAAAAAATTCAGCTGAAGACCGAAGAAGCCATTAAAGATCAGATTCAGTGGTTGCACTCACACACCGTTCAGGGAGAAACACATCCGGATGCTTTAACAGGTTACGCTGTGGCCATGGAAGTGGATACAGGTAATATTATTGCAATGGCAAGTATGCCTGACTATGATACCAACAGCTGGGCTACGGGTTCGATCTCTCCAGAGGTGTATAAAAAAATTGAAAAGCATTACCAAAATGGAACGATAACTCCATACTCATCAGGAAGATCAGGGCATAATTTTGAATCTACCGTGCTGCTCGGTTCGACCATAAAACCATTGAGTGTGTTAATTGGCTTAAAGGAGGGCTTTATAAGTACTTCTTCTACCTATCAAGATAAAGGGATCACCTCATTTGGTAGAGAAGGACATGAGACTAATGTAAGGAACTCATCCAATCATGTATACGGCTCTTTGTATCCTCATACAGCAATTGAAAAATCTTCAAACGTATATATGGTTGATATGATCGGGAAAAAATTGTACGACAAATACAAGTCTAAGGGTATTGATAAATGGGACACCTATATGAAAGAATTCGGTTTGGGTGTTCCAACAGGAATAGGTTTACCAAGGGAATACTTGGGTGATTTGAATTATAAAGCTGAAGCTAAAGCGGGTTCAGTGCAGTCTGCACTTGTGTATGCTTCTTTTGGGCAGCAGGGGCGTTATACCGTTCTTCAGTTGGCGCAATATGCGGCTACACTAGCCAATGAAGGGCAACGAATCAAACCACAGCTAGTAAGCAAGATCACGGACTCCAAAGGTAAGGTTATCAAAAAATTCAAACGGGAAGTGCTTGATGAAGTGACTACTTTCGATAAATCCTATTGGCGGGAGATAAAGAAAGGGATGAACAGTGACGTTAAAAGTGCCTTCGGAGATTTCCCCTATGATTTTGCGCGTAAAACAGGAACTTCACAACAGACGGATAGTAAAAACATAAACCGTGATAACGGAGTGTTTATAGCTTTTGCACCACGTGAAAATCCAAAACTTGCTGTAGCTGTAGTTATTCCTGAAGGCGGATTTGGATCTAGCAGTGCAGCACCTGTAGCGAGAAAAATTTTTGATGCTTATGATTGGGAGTACGGATTGGATGGAATTCCGAAGAAAAATGTGGATAAAAGCATCAGCGAATGACCCAAAGGAGAGCGCAAACCGCGCTTTCTTTTTCTTTTTACAGAGCGGTTTGTGGCGGATCGAAGGAACGGGTTCCAGATTAAAATATTGTAACCATAAAGCGTGAAACTTTTATCCTAGTAGGAGCGTCAAAAGGTTAGGAAAAAAATGTATTCGTCATTCCAGGAGGGTGAATCTGTGAAGAAGTTATGGATTTCTATTTTAGTGGGCTTATTAGTTTTGCCAATGATGTTTCAATCTTCAGTAAAAGCTGCTACTGCGCCCATCAGTATTTTTATTGACGGAGTTCGATTGTCCACAGATCAAGCACCGGTGATGGTAAATGGACGGACGATGGTACCCTTACGGGCAATCTTTGAAGCCTTTAATGCCACTATCAAGTGGAATCAGAAAACACAAACTGTAACTGCAACTAAGGATGATACAACGATTATGTTAAAGATTGGCTCAAAGACAGCCACGATTAACAATAAAGCTGTAACTCTAGATGTGCCGGGTCAGAATTTGAAAGGGAGAACGATGGTTCCTACACGGTTTGTAAGTGAGGCATTGGGTCATGATGTGGGATGGAATCCGAGCACCAAAGTGGTGACCATAACAACTTCCGGCGGTAAAACTGGAACTGTAAATCCGGCATCGAATGTACAGTTAAAGGATGTAAGTGATAACGGTGACGGCCGTGATCTTCAGGTCAGCTTCACCCAATCTTCTAATGAAGCTCTTGTGGATCATTACCGGGTAATGATTGTAAAGGCTTGGAGCACTTTTAATATCTCATCTGCACAAAAGGTTACATCTGCCAATTATTCTACGGTTTTAGCTACAGGCACTAATCCTACGATTAGAATGACAGCAAATTCAAGGGATGTTCATGGTGATCTCATTAAAGGTAATCAAACCTATGTAGCTTATGTTTACGCAGTGGGTAAAGGCAATAATACCAGCGCTCTCTCGTATAGTTCTGCGACTATATCGCTTAACACTAACACTGTAGTCGTTGCCCCAAGTAATGTACAAGTAAGTGATGTGAGCGATTATAGTGATGGCCGTGATTTAGCCGTAAGCTTTAATAGGGTATCGGATGAATCTAAGGTGAGTTCTTATCGAATATTTGTGGTCAAAGCTTCTAATTATTCTTCTTTTAATTTGGCGGCAGCAAATGCTGTTAGCAGTTCAAATTACACGCAGGTTAACAAAACAGGCTCTAATATTACCCAGGTCCTATCATCAGGAGCGAGGGATGTGGATGGAGCCGTCATTAAGACGGGAGTTAGTTACCGTATCTTTGTTATGGGGGTAGATAGTAGCAGTAATACAGCCAACAATTTGTTGTCTGCTGCTTCATCTGCGATTATGCTGTCCTCGGTTAATATCTCTAATTTAAGTGTAAGCGACGTTAGTGACATTGGCGATGGCCGGGATATAAAAGTATCCTTTAACCACGCTACAGATGAAACGTATATCAGCCAATATCGAATCCTAGTTGTGCCTACAGCTTATTACAGTAACTTCAGTTTATCTGAAGCGAATAATGTCTCCAGCGCTTACTACACAGCGGTGAGCACAACAGGATCTAGCACCAGTCAAGTGTTAGCCTCGTCAGCAAGAGACGTACGTGGTAATTTGATTAAGAATGGAACACCTTACAGAGTGTATGTGTTAACGATTGGCAGCGGCAAGAATTTGGGAACCAATATTCTCTCAGCGGATTCAGCATTAATTACGTTGGCTCTTAACTACAATGTGAGTGCTGTCTACAATTTGGATGTAAGCGACGTAAATGACTATGATGATGGCCGGGATTTAAGAGTATCCTTTAACCACGCTACGGATGAAACCTATATTAGCCAGTATCGAATCATGGTTGTACCTACTTCCTATTACAGCAGCTTCAGTTTATCTGACGCCAATAATGTGTATAGTTCCAACTACACAGCAGTGAGCACAACAGGATCGAGCACCAATCAAGTGTTAACCTCGTCAACAAGGGACGTGCGGGGTAACCTGATAAAGAGTGGAATCAATTACAGAGTTTATGTGTTAACGGTCGGAAGCGGGAATTACTCGGGCAGCAATATTCTTTCTTCTGGTTCACTTTTAATTACGTTGAATGTAGATTACAAATTGGCTCCTATTTCGAGCTTGGATGTAAGGGACGTTAATGATTACGAAGACGGCCGGGATATAAAAGTATCCTTTAACCATGCCACGGATGAAACGTACATTAGCCAGTATCGAATCCTGATTGTACCTACTTCCTATTACAGTAGCTTTAGCTTAACACAGGCAAATGCTGTTTCTAGCTCCAATTACACAGCGGTAGGCATTTCTGGAAATAACACCAGTCAAGTCTTGGATTCTTCAGCCAGAGACGTAAACGGAAATTTAATAAAGAGTGGAATCAGTTACAGAGTGTATGTGTTAACGATTGGCAGCGGCAAGTACTCAGGTACTAATGTGTTGTCCTCAGAGTCGAATGCCATAACTTTATCCACTAAGCTGCCGGTAACCTCTGTCACTAATGTAACGTACAGTGTGGATGAGGGTAAAATACTAGTGAGTTTCAACCGTTCCTCTAACGAGTCTAACATTTCGGAATATCGAATTCTGGTGGTTCCGTCCAAACAAGGTTTTGGTTCAGCGGAAGCAATTGAGGTGAAATCCTCGTATTATACGTCGATAACGCCTAACGGAACGAATCCTACAATTGTTGCCTCGAGAAGAGATGTTAATGGTGCATTAATTGTTAAGGGTGTTAAATATAAAGTATATGTTCTTGCGGTAGCCAATAACAATGGCGTGCAAAGTGGTGGTCTTTCGTATTCAACGGAAGAGATTGAAATATAAGGATAGGGAATAAAATCATTATAATATAAGGCAAAAAACCTTTATTGAGCACTGGGCTTGATGAAGCGCTTTTTGCCTTGTTTTTTTGTTTTCTATTTTTTATAAAAATAGGGTTGCGATTATACACATTTAAAACATTTGGTTTAACCTATTGGAAGCGCTATAATTGAAAATAATTACATGCTTAAGGAGTCTATCATGAAAAGAGGCAGGATATTCTACAAGATTTTTGTTCCTATTCTGGTGCTGGGAATTGGCCTGGTTATTAGCTTCGGTGGCTATATTTATCTGACGACGATTAATTCGGTAAATGAAAGAGTAGCGGATGATAAACAGAGTTTAATTACTCAAATTAAAAACACCCTGGAACAGAAAATTCAGACCATCGAATACGCTTTTAATACTTACAGTACCACCAGTTCCTTCAGGGAGGTCGTGCAAAATCCGATCACCGAGCAGGATTTTGAGAAGTATCGCGAGATTAATTCCCAGCTTAACTACATTGCCAGCATGGGGATGGATTTTGTTAATTATTCTCTAATCAGTTTGGAGCAGAAATGGCAGATTTCCAATGGTAAGCTTTCACATTTAACGGAAGAAGAGAGCAGGACACTTTATGAGAGCTATATTAATAACCGTAGCCGGGGGTTGTTTTGGGTTAAGACGGATAAGGGTATCCGCTTTGTAAATACCCTGCCGGTATTCTCACAGACCAAACAGGCGATTGCCTTATCTGATATATCCCTTCAGACCTTGCAGAGCACCCTTCAGACCGAAGGAAACACACCGGTGTTTATTCTTAACCGGGAGGGTGAACTTTTATATGAGTCGGAAACTGGAAAGTCCCTGCTGACTAATAATCAACTTAGCCATATCACTAATGTTGCCGGAGGCGGGGGGCAATTGGGGACGATTGCCATGGAGCGGGCTGATCACCAATCGATTAAAGCTATTTATGCTAAATCTTCTTATAATAATTGGATTTACGTAACTATTTTGGATAAATCAGAAATTTCTGATGCACTAAAGACAACCCGATTCGGGATTGTGATGATGGTACTGCTTATTACGTTGTTGATTGCGGTAGTCGCTTATGTGATCTCTTTGTATTTCACCAAGCCATTCCGGCAGATTCAGCGCCGATTATTGCCTGCCAATGCGGAGCTAGAGCCTAAGAATGAGGTAGACTGGATTATTAATTCGATTGATACCATCTTATCGGAGAAAGAAAGCCTAGAGGGTCTGATTGAGTCTGAGATGCCTAAGTTGGAAACTCAGTTTATTCTAAATCTGTTTCGTAGCCGGATATCCCAAGAAGAGCTTAATCTGGGTTTGCCTCGTTTCGGTTATGAGCTGTCACAGAATTCGGTGTACGCAACGCTGCTAATACAGCTGGATAACTATGGGGAACGGCAGGCTAGTGATAAGGATCTTCTGCTTGTAGCGGTTAACAAACTGGTGGAAGAGCTGATTCCGCAGGAGAGGCGGATGATTCCTATCTTATTAAATGACCGTACACAAGCGACTATCCTGATCTTTGAGGGAGCGAATGAACAGGAGAACCGGAGAATAGCACTGGACTATGCCAAGACAATTATTCGAACAGCTAGAGAAATCCTGAAACTATCCATTAGCGTTGGAATCAGCAATTTTTATGATAATTTATTGTTTAGTAGGGAAGCTTGCGAGATGAGTAAGCAGGCGCTGCATCATCGTTTAAATCTGGGCAAAGAGTCTATCATCTTCTATGAGGATATATCGAAGGTGATCTCGGGTCCAGTTCTACTGCATTATCCGTCTGAGTTTGAGTCCCAGTTATTTGACGCGATTCGGATTGGAGATGAAGAACAAGTCTCCTGTTCTCTGTATCCATTACTCGGGGAAATGATGAAGCACAGTAAGAACCCTTTGAATTTCGAAGTCACATTAATACGTTTCGTCAACAATCTGATTCAGCTGGAGCAGCTGCTGGGTGTAGAGGTTCTGCTGACAGAGGACAATTCTACGTTGTATCACCGATTGTTAGACATCCGTAATCCGGAAGAGATCGAACGCATTTTGGTCAAAGAAGTTATCCATCCGATGGTGACCAGCGTTAAGGAGAAGACAGACCGTCAGTTCCGCCTCTTATCCGATAAAATTGCGGTGATTGTCCGCTCGGAATTTGATCAGGACTTAACGCTAGAATTAATTGGTGATCGCCTCCATTACAGTCCGAACTATTTAAGCAGTATTTTCAAAAAAGAGTACGGGATGACGTTTAGCGAGTATCTAATGAACTATCGTCTGGAAATGGCTAAGAAGTGGCTGGTGGAAACGGATATGACCATTAAAGAGATTGCTGAAAGGCTGCAGTACCATAATCCGCAGAACTTTATTCGATCCTTCCGTAAAAAAGAACATGTAACACCAGGTGCATACCGAACCCAGAAACAGGAGAAGTAAGGCGCTGAACACAAACAGCCAGCCCCGGGAGACCGGGGCTGGCTGTTTGTGCAGCTGCAATGTTTTAGCCTTTTACAGAACCCAGCAGGGCTCCTTTGGTGAAGTGTTTTTGTACGAAAGGATAGGCGAGCAGCATTGGAACGGTTGCGACTACGATAACCGCCATTTTGATGGTTTGAGCAGGTGGGATAATATCAACAGAAGCATTATCTCCCTGCATCCCGCTGGCGACGATAACAATTTGGCGCAGCAGGACTTGAATAGGCCACTTAGTGGAGTCTGTCATATATAAAATTGCACTCATATAAGTGTTCCAGTAAGCTACCCCGTAGAACAAGGAGAGGGTCGCGATAGATGGCATCGCCAGCGGAAGCATGATTTTGAAAAATACACCAAAATCATTAGAGCCGTCAATCTTGGCTGATTCCTCTAGCCCTTCCGGCAGCGCCTGGAAGAAGTTACGCATAATGATCAGGTTAAAAGCATTGATCGCAACAGGCATGATCATGGACCAGTACGAATCGATTAATCCGAAATATTTAACTACCAGGAAAGTAGGGATCATTCCCCCGCTGAAGAGCATGGAGAACACGATTACGAAATTGATGAAATCTCTTCCGTATAGATATTTTCTAGATAATCCATAAGCCATTAAAGAGGTAAGAACCATACTGACAACTGTACCCACTAAGGTTACACCGATGGATACGCCAAGCCCTTTAAAGATAGTAGGCGTTGACAGTATATAACGGTAAGCATCCAAAGAGAATGTCGTCGGGAACAGGATGAAGCTTTTTTCTACTACCTCCTGTGTTGAAGCAAAGGAACTGGCAAACACATTGACAAAGGGTAAAAGACAGGCTAGGGCAATGAGTGTAAGCAGTGTGGTATTTACAATAGTAAACAGCCGGCTACCCATATTTTCTTTTTTAAAAGATGATTGCGACATGCAGATATCCTCCTTGTAATCGTTTCATTGAAACTTTAACAGGGGTCTGTTATTCCGTATATAATCATTAGCTTGGGCTTTGTTTTGGGAGGAAAAAGCGAGATAAGGCATAGATGATCTTTATGTATTGTAGTAATCACTATAAGATGCACGGACCTGGAAAACCTTATAGCTGTAGGGTTCTTGGAGTATCAGTATCTGATGATTATATACGTAATGGACGAATGATCGTAATCTGGGAATCGTAAAGAAACGCGATCAAGGAGGCCGATCAGGTGAAAGAGGCAAACGTCACCATGCTGAACACGAAAGTTAATCCAGTAAGAAAAAAGCGAACGGGGCCTAGCTGGCTGAGTTTAAAAAGAAACAAGTTATTGTATCTGATGATACTCCCGGGATTTTTGTATTTTGTTATTTTTAAGTACCTGCCTATGGGCGGTCTTATCATTGCATTTCAGGATTATCAGCCGTTTCTGGGCATAGCGGATAGCCCGTGGGTAGGGTTTAAGCATTTCGTCCGATTGTTTACAGAACCTACCTTCCTTATGCTATTGAGTAACACACTTATCCTATTTGCATTAAACATCGTTATTTTCTTCCCGCTACCTATTATAGTGGCGCTGATGCTTAACGAAGTTCAGCACAAGTTATTTAAGAGCACCATACAAACGATTATTTATATCCCCCATTTCATGTCATGGGTTATCATCGTCTCCATTTCCTATGTATTTATGAATGTGGATGGAGGGGTGTTGAATGAGATGTTAGCGGCCCTTGGGATGCAGAAGATTAGCTTTTTGACTTCTCCTGAGTGGTTGCGTACCGTGTATATCGGACAGATCATTTGGAAAGAAATTGGTTGGTCAACCATTATTTATTTGGCAGCCATTACCGTAGTGGATACGCAGTTATATGAAGCAGCTGAGATGGATGGAGCGGCAAGATTACGCAAAACTTGGCATATCACCCTGCCGGCGATTCGTCCAATCATTATTACCTTGCTTATTCTGAAGATTGGCCACACGCTGGATCTGGGCTTTGAGCATATGTACTTGCTGATCAATTCCTTGAACCGCGAAGTTGGAGAAATTTTCGATACCTATATCTATACAGCTGGTTTAAAGAACGGACAATTGAGTTTCAGTACCACAGTAGGTCTGTTCAAGGGTGTGGTTGGCTTGATTCTCGTTATGCTGTCGAACAAGTTAGCCAAAAAAATCGGTGAAGATGGTGTTTACTAGGCTTCACAGTATGCTGAATTCTTACCTCTGCCTTAAGGGCAGAGGTGGAAGATACAACACAAATACATTAGTAAAAGGGGTAATGTTGATGAATCGCAATTACAAAAAAATTGCAGCCTTAATGTTGTGTAGCGGGTTAGTACTCACTGCATGCGGAGGAGGCAATAACGCGAAGGAGTCAAATTCTTCAAATGGGGGAACGGATTCAACGGCTAAAACAACTGCTGCACCTGCAGATGTGCTAGATGCTAAAGCAAAGATTAGCTGGCTGAACATTTTACAAACGTCTACAACACCAACGGGTCCTATTCTGGACAAAATTGAAGAATTGACGAATACAGAGATTGAATTCTCATGGATTCCCGATCCTTCCAAAGAAGAACGTATTAATACTTCATTAGCATCGAATTCCCTGGCAGACATCGTTACCCTGACTATTCTTGATAACTCTTCTGTACGTAATGCACTGAAGGCCGGTATGTTCTGGGAAGTAAGTCCTTATCTTGATGAGTTCCCGAATTTGGCTAAAATTTCACAGGATACACGTACATCGGCATCGATTGCAGGTAAGCTGTACGGAGTTCCTTTCCAGAAGTCCTTGGCTAGAAACGGCATTGTTCTCCGTAAAGATTGGCTGGATAAGCTTGGGTTGCAGGTTCCAAAAACAACAGATGAGTTGATGGAAGTTGCGAAAGCGTTTACCGAAAAAGACCCTGATGGTAATGGCAAGAAGGATACCACAGGCTTCATGGACCGCAGTGATCTTGTATATGGAGCATTTAAGACATTAGGCTCATACTTTGGAACACCGAACTATTGGAGTGTAGATGATGCGGGTAAAATGACACCGGAGTTCGATACAGAGGCTTATGTCAAGACCATGGATTATATGAAGACTCTTTATGATGGTGGTTATATCAATCAGGATTTCGCTGTGACGGCTAAAACAGATCAGCAGCAGAATTTTGCGCAAGGGAAGGCTGGAATTTATGTGGGTGCCTTGTTTGACAGCAAGAATCTGCTGAATTTGTCTAAAGGCATACAGGATGGTATGGATTTGGTTATGGTTAACGATATCACTTCCACCGGTAATGAAGCGGATCGCGCCATCTGGGCTGGTAATAACGGAATTGGGGGACTGTTGTCTTTCCCGAAATCCGAAGTCAAGGATGAAAATGAGTTAAGACGGATCTTGAAATTTGTTAATGATCTCATGAATGAAGATGTCTATGGCTTGATGACCTACGGTATTAAGGATGTTCACTACACTATTGATGGAGAACAAGCGGTTACGATTAAGGATACAGATCTCTGGAAGCAAGAAGTTCAGCCATTTTCGGCATCTCGTCCATTAGAGAATGGATTCATTATCCATGATGCTGATCCACTCAAAGTTGAAGCTGATAAGCTGATCGTTGAGAATGCTAAATATGCTGTACTGAATCCTGCTTACTCTCTGGAATCTGAGACCTATTCTACTCAAGGATCTGAGTTGCAGAAGATTATGACAGATGCCACTTATAAATATATCCTAGACAAAATTGATTTGGACGGATTTAAAGCTGAGGTTGAAAAGTGGAAGAAATCCGGCGGCAGCAAAATCATTACTGAATATGAAGCTGCTTATAAAGCTGTAAATCCTTAAGAAGTACTACAGACTATATTCTAAGAAAATAATAGAGGGGTCCTAAATGGGGAGGCTGCGTTTAGGACCATATCTATTCAAACAGGAGGAAAAAATGAAAGACAACAATGCACTTAGGAGTATGGGCTGGGGTGTTCGAATGGCAGATTCGATTATGGAGCGAACGCCAAGATTATATGAGGATAACGGATATCATGGAAAATGGTCTTATGATTATGGAGTCATCTTGAAGGGTTTTGAGCTGCTGTGGAGACAGACCGGGCAGGTTAAATATTATCAATACATCAAAGATAATATGGATTATTTTATTGAGGAAGACGGCTCTGTGAAGGGATATCGCCTGAGCGAACATAATATTGATCACTTAAATAACGGGAAGATCCTGTTTGTGCTCCATAAAGAAACTGGGTTAGCGAAATATAAAATGGCTGCAGATTTATTAAGAAAGCAGATAACAACGCATCCTCGAACCTCGGAAGGTGCGTTTTGGCATAAGAATGTATATCCTTATCAGATTTGGCTGGATGGCTTGTATATGGGCTCTCCTTTCTATCTGGAGTATTTACTTGAGTATGAAGGCGGCAAGGGTCTGGACGATGTGACCCGGCAATTTATTCTGTGCGAGCGTCATACCAAGGATGCTGAGACGGGTCTCCTGTTTCACGCATGGGATGAAAAGCGGGTACAGCCGTGGTGCGATCCTGAAACGGGGTTGTCTCCGAACTTTTGGGGGCGTTCGCTGGGCTGGTATGTGATGGCGCTAGTGGATGTACTCGGAATGCTCCCTAAGGAACACGCGGATTACGAGATCTTGGCACGTATTCTGACAGATACGCTGACAGCGCTTCGTCAGGTTCAGGATGCGGATGCTGGAGTCTGGTATCAGGTTGTAAACATGGGCGGCCGTAAAGGCAATTATTTGGAGGCTTCCGCCTCTAGCATGATCACCTATGCAATGGCTAAGGGCATTCGGATTGGTGTACTCGATGATAGTTGGTTCGAGACTCTTGACCGTGCTTATCAAGGTCTTATTGCTGAATTTGTGCTGGAAACCAAAAATGGCTGGGTTAACCTGAATAAAAACTGCCAGGTCGCTGGACTCGGTGGTGAGGACCGGAGAGATGGTACTTACGCCTATTATATCAGTGAACCGATCGTAACCAATGATCAGAAGGGGCTTGGCGCATTTCTCCTGGCTTGTGGAGAATATGAATATTTGCAGCGTCTCGCCGTGACGAAAGGAAGCGAGTGAAGCACATGTCTATCTACAATATAAATGACTACGGAGCACATCCTAATCGTGCAGAGCCTTCAACGGAAGCGATAGCCAGTGCCATTCATGCGGCAAGCGAGGCAGGGGGAGGAACAGTTTATGTTCCTTCCGGGCACTATCAGACGGGTGCTATCTTCATGAAAAGCAATATTGAGCTGAAGCTCAGTCCTGGAGCTGTGCTTAGCTTCAGCTCTGATCCTAACGATTATCCGGTGGTGGATTCCCGTTGGGAGGGTGTGAAGCAGAACGTCCATGCTTCATGTATTTTTGGAATAAATCTAGAGAATGTATCGGTTACAGGCGCAGGCAAGCTGGATGGAAGGGGTGCACCTTGGTGGGATAAACATCGGAATTCTCCTGATTCATTGCTGTATCCCCGCCCGAAGCTTATCAGCTTCGACAACTGCCGTAGAGTCACGCTCAGAGATCTGACACTCGTGAACTCCCCAAGCTGGACTGTGAATCCTATCTGTTGCCATGACGTTACGATTGATAATCTGTCGATCTATAATCCGGCGGATTCGCCTAATACAGACGGTATTGACCCAGAATCCTGTGTGAATGTCCGTATCAGCAACTGCAATATCGATGTGGGTGATGACTGCATCGCCATTAAAGCAGGGACGGAGGATACGAAGGAGCGGGTTGCCTGCGAGAATATCACGATAACTAACTGCACGATGATTCATGGTCATGGCGGTGTGGTGCTGGGAAGCGAAATGAGCGGAGATATCCGCAATATCGTGATCAGCAATTGCGTGTTCAAGCAGACGGACCGCGGCATTCGGCTGAAGTCCAGACGCGGGCGCGGAGGTGTTGTCGAAGATATTCGTGTCAGCAATATCGTGATGGAGGACGTGATCTGTCCGTTTATTCTTAATCTTTACTATTTCTGCGGACCACGTGGTAAGGACAAATACGTATGGGATAAGAATCCTTATCCGGTGACGGAGGAGACTCCCTGCTTCCGACGGATTCATTTTGCTAATATTACTGCTCGGAATGTTCACGCAGCTGCAGGTTTTCTTTACGGCCTTGCGGAGCAATACATTTCAGAAATTACCTTTTCCGATATTGATATTTCGATGGCAGAGAATGCAATCCCTGGTCGTCCAGCCATGATGTCAGGAATCCAGGATATGAACAACCGTGGGTTCTATCTGGGCAACGTAAGAGATATCCGCTTCCGCCAAGTGACGATCGAGAATCATGAGGGACCGGCTTTTTATATTGAAAATGGAGAAATGGTAGATATCACCGGCTGCCAATCGAGAAACACCCGTAAAGTGGAAGAGTTAGTGCAGCAGGTGACCGTTGTCCCGTCACAGGAAGATCTAAGTGAGCAGACAGACTGATAATTGAACAGGATAGACTGCAGATTTGCTTAGGGTGAAGGGTGCGGATGTATGGAAATAGGAAGGAGTATGAAGATGATTACTGATAACATTCAGACTGGAGTTATTCACAATCCCATATTAAAAGGCTTCAATCCTGACCCTTGTATTGTAAGAGCAGGGGAGATGTACTATATTGCTGTTTCTTCTTTTGAATGGCTGCCCGGTGTGAGGGTGTATCAATCAGCGGACTTAGCAGACTGGAAGCATTGCACAGATATTCTGACTCATCAGGTGGATCTGCGGGGAAATCCGAAAAATTGCAGTATCTGGGCTCCACAGCTTAGCTATTATGACGGTTTGTTTTATCTGATTTATACCGATGTTAAGAGCACTAAACGGCCTTTTAAAGATTGTCATAACTATCTGATCACTGCGGAGGATATTGAGGGGCCTTGGTCTGACCCGGTATACCTGAATAGCAGCGGGTTTGATCCATCTCTGTACCATGATGAGGATGGGCACAAATGGCTGCTGAATGAGCTGTGGGATTATCGGATTACGGAAGGCAACAAATCCTGCGGGATTGTAATTCAGGAGTACGATCCAGAGCAGTGCCAATTAATAGGTGAACCTGTGAAAATCTTTGATTGCACGCCGCTGAAGAAGACGGAAGCGCCGCATATTTACAAGCGGGGAGGTTATTACTACTTAATTACAGCGGAAGGCGGTACTGGATCAGGGCATGCGGTAACCGTAGCGCGTTCCAAGGCGCTGCTTGGCCCGTATGAGGTGGATCCGCTCAATCCGATGTTGACCTCACGGGATAATCCCGAGCTGCCGCTTCAATGTGCCGGCCATGGAAGTCTGGTAGAGACACCAGAAGGTGAATGGTATATGGCCCATTTATGTACGCGACCCCTGGAAGGCGAATACGCCATACTGGGGAGAGAGACTGCCGTTCAGCAGGTGCACTGGAATGAGGAGGGCTGGTTAAGACTAACCTCAGGCGGAAATACACCACAGCTCAAGGTACCAGCACCTAAAGGAACACAGTTCCTGAACCAAGTGCGGACGCTTGAATTTGAGGATGATTTTAACGGCCAGGAATTGAAAAAGAACTGGAATACATTGCGGATTCCTAGGAATGAAAGCTGGTGTTCCCTTGCTGAAAGACCGGGCTGGTTAAGAATCAGGGCCGGGGAGTCCGTGCAGAGTCTGTTTGAGCATCATATTCTGGCTATTCGCCAGACGGATATAAGCTTCCGCGCTGAAACAGCGCTTGAATATGAACCGAATACTTATCTGCAGATGGCAGGACTACTGTTATACCTGAATGAAGATAATTATCTTTATGCGTATATCAGCCATGAAGAAGGACGTGGCAAGGTGCTGCGGTTAATGCGCTGTCAGCGCGATGAATTCACTGCGGAGCCTGTAATGATTGAACTAAATGCAGGGGAAACACTGCGGATCGCGGTTGAGGTGCAGGAAGTGACTGGGCAGTTTGTTTATCTTAAGGGTGACGATACGGAGTGGAAGCCACTTGGCGATCCGCAGAATATCAGCTTTTTGTCGGGAGGTTTCACTGGGAACTTTGTTGGCATTGCGGCGCATGATATGCAGCAGTTCGGTGGCAGCAGTGCTGATTTCGCATATTTCCGTTATCAGGGCAAGGAATAATACACACGGCTTTACTAAGGAAGGGGTTGCTCTGAGGATAGGGCCCCCTTCTTATTCCAATAGATATTAGGAGGTCTTATATGAAGAAAAAATGGTTATCCGGGACGCTGGTCGCGAGTCTTCTTGCAACATGTATGCCATTTGGTAGTGTCGAGGCCGCTTCTTTGGAAGCGCTTCCTGCTTTTCCGGGCGCGGAAGGCGGCGGCAAATATGTAACCGGCGGAAGAGCTCAACCTGTGTATGAAGTAACGACGTTGGCTGATTATGGTATCAAGGAAACTCCGATCCCCGGCTCCTTCCGCGATGCGGTAAGCCAAAGTAATCGGACCATTGTTTTTCGAGTGGGGGGAACCATCCATCTGAAGGAATCCCTCAAGATTACCGGCTCAAATCTGACGATTGCCGGACAAACGGCTCCAGGTGACGGAATTACAATTGCCGACTACACAACCTCTGTTGAAGCTGACAATATTATTATGCGCTATATGCGTTTCCGGTTAGGCGACCGGGTAGCTAGTGAAGATGATGCTTTTGGATCAAGATACCATAAGGATCTCATTATCGATCATAGCTCATTCAGCTGGTCGGTGGATGAAGTGGTCAGTCTGTATGACAACGAGAATACTACCGTACAATGGTCGATATCTGCTGAAAGTATGCTGATGACGACGCACCAGAAGGGACGTCACGGCTACGGAGGAATCTGGGGTGGCAAAAATGCCAGTTTCCTTCACAATCTGATTGCTCATAGCACCAGCCGCAACCCCCGTTTGCCGACGGTGACCAAATTGGTGGACCTGACGGAAATGTCTAATAACGTTATCTATAACTGGGGATTCGCTTCGACCTATGGTGGGGGAGCAGAAGATTATCGATATAATATCACTAACAATTATTATAAAAATGGTCCAAACACCTACACCAGTGTAAAAAATCAATTGTTTGGGGAAGTGTCACCAGAAACCCGGTTGTTTATAGATGGGAACATCATGGATGGTAATCCGAAGGTTACTGAAGACAACTGGAAGGGTGTGCAAAAGTATTCGGATATCTCTAAGCTTACGGAGCCGGCAAAGATGCCTAACCCCTATATGGCAGTGTCGGCGGAGGAAGCCTACGCAAATGTAATGGCGGATGCTGGTGCCACTTTGCCAAGGCGTGATGCTTACGATGCGCGGGTCATTAATGATGTGAAGAATCGCACTGGACAGCATATTAATTCACCTATTGAAATAGGCGGTTACCCAGACTATACAGAGACAGCTTCCAATGTAATCGACATGGATCATGACGGTATGGATGACAGCTGGGAGATTGCTAATGGACTAGACCCTACCGATTCTGAGGATGGTAAGAAGACGACGTTATCTGCGGAGGGCTATACGAATCTAGAAGTGTATCTGAATGATCTGATTGTGTTGGGAAAAGCAGGGGATGAGCATACAGACAATCCTGTAACCGCTATCAATTATCCTGTGAATAACCAAATCATAGAGTCAGGCAACAATGTGAAGGTTACAGCCTCTGCCAGTGATAGTGATGGTATTGCTAAGGTGGAATTTATCGTTAATGGTGTGAAGCAAGCCGAAGCTACCACAGCACCTTATAGTTTCGATTGGAACAATGTGCAGGATGGTACCTATTATCTCGTTGTTCAGGCTATAGACAATAAGGGTCTCAAGACACAATCTGATAACGTGGCTATTCATGTCAACACGTCTGGATCCGTTCTTCCTTGGACTTCGGTGGATATTGGCCATCCAGGGATAGCGGGAGTGACTACGCTTCATCCGGATAGCGGGAAGATTACGCTCAAATCGGCTGGACTTATCGGAGCTACATCAGAGAGCGAAACGGCTGTTGATAATTTTCATTTTGCTTATCAAACCCTGACAGGCAATGGTGAAATTATTGCTAGAATCGACTCCGTAACGGGAACTGACGATTATGCCAAAGCAGGTGTCATGATTCGTGATAATCTCAATGAGAACTCTAAAATGACAATGCTGGCAATTCCTTATGTCAAATATGGCAAGAAGGGAGTTATGATTACCCGCTCCACCACAGGAGCCAAGGTGGTAAAAACAGAACCGGACAGCTTCATCAATACACCTTATTGGGTGAAACTGGTTCGTCTTGGTAATGAAGTGACAGGTCTGGTATCGCCGGATAAAGTAACATGGAGCAAGGTAGGCACGGTGAAGCTTGACCTGAATGATACGGTTTATTTTGGTCTTGCAGCCGATGCCGCTAAGGTAGATAACGAGGTTAATCGTTATAATGCATCTGTCTTCAGTGAGGTGGAGCTGAAACCGCTTAGTGATCAGTTTCCTACTGCACCCCGTGGTCTTACAGCGACAGCAGGTGAGGAAAAAGTGAAGCTGAACTGGGAGGATGTTGGTTCTGCCAAGTCGTATAGTGTTAAACGTAGTGAGGTTTCAGGCGGTCCATACAAGACGATCAATACTGAAATTAAAGATAGCCTGTATACTGATTCCGGACTCAGCTCCGGAAAAACTTATTACTACGTGGTCAGTGCAGTGAATGAGCTTGGTGAAAGCTTTGATTCCGATGAGGCCAGCGCTACGGCTGAAGGTGAAGCAGGTAATGTGTATTATGTGGATGAAGACTTTGAACAAGTTGCTGTGGGTGTGACACCAGAGTATTATGATGTGACTCCAAATCCACAGACTGAAATTCAAAAGGTTATTGTATCTCCCACACCGTCTGACAGTAAGGGGAATACGTCAGATCAAGTGTTGAATGTGTTCGATGGTGCGAACGGCAGCGTGCAGTTTATCCGCAAATTCGCGCCAATTACGGGTGCACTCGTTATTGACACTGACTTTATGTTTGCGACAGAATCGGGAACCTCGGTGTTCCTGCAGGCCCAGAGTACAGATGGAAGCAAAACGGCATTCTCCATTGAGAGCAGAAAGCCAACGCTTCCTGAAGCTACAGGTAAATATACGCTAACCATGAGCAGGGGGAGCAGCCAGTATCATCAACTGATGAACTCTTATTCCCTAAAACAATGGTATAACCTGAAGCTAAAGGTGGATGTGAACAACGATAAAGTGGATGTATATATCGATGATCAGCCTGCGGGCTCTTTTCCGTTCACAACCACGAATTTCGCCAGCTATGGCATTGGGCGTATTTTGTCCAAGACACCGGGCGGCGGCTCAGGAAATTATTACTTAGATAATTTAAAGATCTATGTTGAGCCGATTGAAACACCGCTTGGACTGACTGGACTTCCAGGAAACCAAGCAGCCCAGCTATCCTGGCCTGCTCTTGAAGGGGCAACTTCCTACAATATTAAGAGAAGTCTTAAGAGCGGGGGGCCTTATGAGACTATTGCCAACGCTATTACAGAGACCTCATATATTGATACTGATGTTACCAACGAAACTACCTATTATTATGTTATCTCGGCGATGGCGCCCACTGGTGAATCGGGAAATTCCAATGAAATTAGTATTACCCCATCCGCTTTGGCGGTGAAATTGCCTGCGCCAGAATCGTTCGCGGCTGTAAGCCGGAATGCTCAGCTGGATCTCAGCTGGAATGCTGTGGAGAATGCAGCCAGCTACAGCATCAAGAAGTGGAATGAGACTTCAGGCAGCTATGAACTCGTGGCAAAAGAAATCACCGGCACAACTTACCGCGTCGGAGGTCTGGCCAACGGGCAAACCTACCGTTACGTCGTATCTGCAACCAATGTGGCCGGAGAGGGAAAAGAATCAGCGCCTGTTGAAGCTACTCCGCAATCTCCTTTGGGAACGCCAGTCGTTTCCATTGAAGCTGGTGACAGTGTAATGAAACTCAGCTGGCCAGCGATTGAGGAAGCGGGCCAGTATATTGTCAAACGTGCCTCATCGGTGAAGGGTCCTTATGAAGTGCTCGGGTCTGATTTATCAGACACAAGCTTTGCTGATAGTGGGCTCGTAAACGGAACAACGTATTATTACAAAGTCCAAGCAATAAACGGTACCCGTAGTAGTCTAGATTCAGCTGTTGCCTCAGCAATTCCATACCAGAATTCCGGCCAGCCGCAGGCTCCACAAGGAGTTAGTGCTGAGCCTGGCAACACTGATATCCATCTGACTTGGAATGTAGCTGATGGAGCTAGCAGCTATCAAATTCTACGCTCGGAGAGCGGTGGCAGCTATGCGATCGTGGCCGAAGGCATCGAAGCAACCGATTATACCGACAAAGGCTTGAGCAACGGGAATGCCTATCAATATGCGGTAATCGCCATCGGTGATAAGGGGGCTAGTCTTCCATCCGAGGTGGTTAAGGGAAATCCAGCTCCTGTCATTATTGTTGCTCAGAATGGGACAGGAGATTATAAAACGATTAATGACGCTATTCAAGCAGCACCTGATAATAGTGCCCTAACCACGATTATTAAAGTGAAGAACGGCACGTATAAGGAGAAGGTGCTTGTACCTTCTAGTAAGATGAATATTAGTATCATCGGTGAGAGCCGGGAAGGTACCGTACTTATTAACGGTGACTCCGCGAAAACCATTGGCTCAGATGGTAAAGAAATGGGCACCAGCGGCAGCTATACATTAAAGGTTGCGGCAACTGATTTCACACTGGAGAACATGACGGTTGAGAACAGTGCTGGGCGGGATGCCGGTCAGGCAGTCGCTTTATATGCTGAAGGAGACCGGGGAGTGTACAGAAATGTTAAGCTTCTAGGATATCAGGATACCCTGTTCGCAGATAAGGGAAGAGCCTATTTCGTCGACAGCCATATTGAAGGTACAGTAGACTTTATCTTCGGTAATTCCGCTGCCGTATTCGAGAATAATGTGATTCAAAGTGCGGGTGCTGGCTATGTTACTGCGCCTTCCACGGCAACGGGTAAGCCTGGTTATGTGTTCATCAATAATCGACTAACTGCCAGTGAGGGCGTTGCTGCTGGAACCGTTGATTTGGGCCGGCCATGGAGAGAATACGGCAGCTCTACCTTCATTAATACGGAGATGGGAGCTCATATTCGTGCTACTGGCTGGCATGAATGGTATGAAGGTCGTTCCAAAACTGCACGGTTCTCTGAGTTTTTAAGTTACGGAGAGGGTGCTAATGCAGCTTCACGTTACAGCTGGTCCAAACAATTAACAGCAGAAGAGGCGGCTGCCTATACGATTGAAGCTGTGCTTGGTGGAAGTGATGGCTGGAATCCACAGCAATCTAAGATCTTAGTGGGACAAGAGCAGATACCTGCGGTACATGTCTCTTCAATTACTTTAGCAGGTAAAGATGGAATTAGCAGCATTGAGTCGAAGGGCGGTGCCTTGCAGCTGCAAGCCTCTGTGCTTCCACAGAATGCGACGAATCCTAAAGTTATCTGGACGGTAACTGAAGCAGATGGGGTAACCTCAACGGATAAAGCGGTTATTAATGAGAAGGGCTTGCTTACAGCTAGAAAGAACGGTAGCGTTCAAGTAACGGCGCGAGCTCTAGATGGAAGTGGAGTATCCGGAAGCCTAGAGATTAACATCAGCGGACAAGATGAGATTGCCCGTAATCTGCCCGCTGCAACGCTTAACGGACCGGTCACAGTGGCGGCAGGACAGGATTTCACTTACCGTGTAGGGCTTACAAATGTTACTACCTCCGTCTACAAGGAAGTGTATGCTGTAGACTTTACCATGGCATATGACGTATCTGGTGTGGAATTCGTATCCGCTCAGACCTTGCCAGACGGATTCAGCATCACTCATATTAATGAGGACAGTCCAGGTCTAATAACAGTTAGTGTAGCTGGAACGGAGGCAGGAAATATCCTGACCGATGATGCGGAATTCTTAGAAATGATCTTCAAAGCGAAGAAGACAACCCGTGAAATCGCCGTGCCGCTTGGATTTATTTCCTTCCGGGGATCCAACACAGATGTTGATTTTGACATCCTGCATGAGGCACAGTCGGTTGTTCATGTCATTCCTATATCCGTCATGGAGATAAAAGTCTCCTCCAAAGATAATGTGAGCGAAATCAAGTCAGGGCAAACCCTGCAAATGGCAGCTGTAATCCTGCCGGACCATGCATCCGATCCAGCAGTGAGCTGGTCAGTGGTGAATGAGGATGGATCAGCTACTGAGCGAGCATCTATTACGGATACCGGCTTGCTCACTGCAATTGCAGCAGGCAAGGTAACCGTGAAAGCGACAGCTAAAGATGGCTCTGGTGTTGTAGGCACGATGTCTATTGAGATTATGGCAGAATCGCAGGTTACAGAATCGGGCGGTACTTCATCTTCAACGACAGTCAAACCAGTGAAACAACCGGAACCACCTGTGAACGCAAATGGAGTTACTCTTTCCGTGACAGCGGATGTGAATGGTAAAGCTATTGCAGAGGTATCCTCAGCGATTCTGCAACAAGCAATTGGCTCAATGCAGAGTGGAGTATTGAGAATCACAGTGAAGCCAGCCTCTGCCAGCTCGGTGGTTGAACTGACCTTGCCAGCTCGTGAGTTGGCTGGAGCGGAAGCAAAAGCAATTCAACTTTTAGAAATAGACATGGGATTGTCTACGTTCCGAATAAATGCTGACCTGCTTCTTGCGATGGCAGGATCTGACGCCGTAAGCGTTAAGCTTGTAGTTGGCAAAGTTGACGCGAAGACACTGTCGCTTCAGACAGATGTCGGGGATATTTATGAGTTTAAGTTCTTTGTTGATGGCAAACAGTTTGACAGCTTTGGGCGTGGACTGAAGGTTGAACGGGATTACAAACCAAAGACAACTTCAGGTGTAGAACAAATAGTAGTCTACCAAATCCGTGAAGACGGGACTGTGGAGGTGGTTAGAAACTCTCAGTTTAATCTGACAACTGGCAAGATCATCTTTAGACCAGACAATTCCAGCAGATTCGCAGTAGCATATGCGGAAAATTCCTTTAAGGATATCGCTGGACTAGGCTGGGCACAAAATAGCATTCAAGCCCTCGCCGCCAGAGACATCCTGAATGGCACCGGAGATCATAATTTCGGGCCACAGCTGAATGTAACTCGGGCACAGTTCTTGAAGATGCTGATGCTTGCATTAGAGCTAGAGGAAGGTAATGCGGCAAGTACATTTAAGGATGTTTCACTGGATGCTTGGTACTACAGCTCTGTTGCTGCTGCTCAGCAGCTAGGAATTATTCAGGGCAGATCTGATGGAACCTTCGGTGCTAATGAAACGATTAGCCGTGAGGAAATGGCGTTGATGGCTTATCGTGCAGCACAACTCGCTAAGCTTACGGTCGTGGAAGTGGATCAGCCAGTGAATTTCAATGATGCCGCTGATGTTTCAGCCTACGCTCGTGAGGCTGTACAATTCATGAGCGGAGCAAAGATTATTCAAGGTGTGGGCAAAGATAACTTTGCACCTAAAGCCAATACAACTCGTGCTCAGGCAGCTGTTATTGTCTATCGATTGTTCCAGCTAAATCCTTAAATTTCAAGTTGACACCCTGTGTGATTTATCATATTATGATTGGAGTTGTTATAAGTAAATAAACCAAACTCTATCCAGTGGATGGAGTGGCGGAATTTTGTCAAAGATGTATTCTTTGGTTTCAATCGCCCCTTGTCATTTCGATGACAAGGGGCTTTATTATGTTAATGAGCTTGCTCAAGAGAAAGGGAAGAGGTTTACGATGAATATGAAGTTATTCAAATATGCTTTACTAGTTTTTTTAGGCGCTTGTAGTTATGGCTCACTCTCTACGATCGTCAAGCTTGGAATGAACGATGGCTTTAGAATGAAACAATTGGTAGGATCACAATACTTTTTTGGATGGTGTATGCTGCTCTTGCTGGTCTTATTATTTTCTCGAAAGAAATTAGGGTTGAAAACAGGCGGGAAATTATTAGCCGCTGGGATCACCATCAGTTTAACTGGCATATTTTATGGCTTCGCCGTTGAACAATTACCTGCTTCGATTGCGATTGTACTGTTATTCCAATTTACTTGGATCGGTGTAATTCTGGAGGCAGTTGTAGATCGAAAACTTCCTAGTCGGGAAAAAGTGATTTCGATGGTTATCCTTCTAATTGGTACAGTATTAGCGGGGGGCATCCTTGAGCCGAGTATAGGTGGAATTACGACCACTGGTGTGATTTTTGGCTTAATGTCAGCCGTGTCGTTTGCTTTCTATATTTTTGTGAGTGGAAGAGTAGCTACGCAGGTGCCTGCCGTTAATAAAAGCTTGTATATGACCACTAGTGCAATGGTTATTATTATGACTGTTTTTTCGCCTTCGTTTTTATATGACGGTGCGATTACCGATGGGCTTTGGAAATACGGCCTACCTCTAGGTTTGTTGGGCATCGTAATTCCAGTTCTGTTCTTTTCGATCGGGGTTCCGAAGCTGGGTTCAGGTCTAGGCGCGATTTTAGGGGCAGCGGAGTTACCGGCAGCTGTAGTAGCCTCCGTGTTAGTTCTGCAAGAAGAGGTATCATTACTTCGCTGGATCGGGATTATCGTAGTTCTGATCGGGATCGCAGCTCCGCAAATCCTACCGATGGGGACAGGGAAAAAGTCATCCAAACCATCACCAAAACAATCACTCCGTAAGGTAGAACTTTAATCGGCAAACTGGCATCGATGGTATGATCTGATCCTGAGAGGATTAGATTATCTATCGGTGTTTTTTTTGTGGAAAAAAAGATTGGTGTTAATTTTTCTGGTATCGATAATGGATGTCTATTATATAGTGGTTCTATTCTTAACTAAATGGAGATGACCACTTATGAACACTAAAAACTATGACTATTTTAAAACGCTGCATGATCAAAAAAATCCACTGATCCTGTACAACTGCTGGGATGTAGCCTCGGCTAAAGCAATAGAGCAAGCTGGATCAAAGGCGCTAGCAACCAGCAGCTATTCCATGGCGGAAGCGTGGGGATATCCGGACGGTGAACAGCTTACATTTGAGCTTATGCTTTGGATGATATCAAAGATTGCCGAACGAGTAGCAGTTCCATTGACCGTAGACATCGAAGGTGGATATGCTATAGATGAGGATATTTTAGCGCATAACATGGAGCAGTTATTTCAATTAGATATCTGTGGTATCAATTTTGAAGATCAGATCGTAAATCATCCTAACAATGAACTATGGGAGACCAGCGAACAAAGCCGGAGGATTAAAACCATACAACAAGTAGCCTCCGAACTGCAAAAGCGCGTGTTTATTAACGCTAGAACGGATATCTTTTTCAAGGCTAAGGAACATTCGATGGATCTAGTCAATCAAGCTATAGAACGTACCTATGCTTATGCAGACGCTGGAGCGGATGGGATTTTTATACCGGGGCTCGCTGATCCAAGCTTGATTGAACAATTTGTTAAAAAATCGCCACTGCCTGTGAATATCATGGTTATGGACAGTATGCTTTCGAATCATGAATTGCAAAATATTGGCGTGAAACGGATTAGCTATGGACCGCGTAGTTTCTTTCAGGCACAACATAACCTCCAAGAAAATGCCCGGCAAACGCTTGATGCCTCAGGACTTTATTTAGAAATGAGCTAACCACACTATGATAACTAATGAGCAGGATATCGATAAATATTATAAGATGCTGGTCGAGAAAAATTCGAATTATGAGGGCGTATTTTTTGTAGGAGTGAAAACAACGGGCATCATGTGTAGGCCAACTTGTCCCGCTAAAAAGCCATTAAAAGAAAATTGTGAGTTTTTTGCTACAGCCAAGGAAGCCTTATTAGCTTCATATAGACCTTGTAAAAGGTGTCAGCCGCTATCCAATCCAACAAAAATGTCTCCTGAAGTAAAGCGGCTTGTAGAAGCTATTGAGAGCAATCCGGAACGAAAATGGACAGATAAAGATTTTGATGAGCTGTCTATTAGTGCAAACACGGCACGCCGCCAATTTAAGAAACAATTTGGAATGACCTTTATCGAATATGCACGTTCTAGACGTTTAGGACTGGCATTCAAACATATTAGGAATGGGGATTCAATCATTAACGCACAACTGGAAAGCGGGTACGATTCGAGCAATGGGTTTAGGGATGCTTTTTCACGAACGATGGGGACTGTCCCGAATCATTCCAAGCAGATTAAAGTGCTGTACTGTAATTGGATAGAAACGATATTGGGTTCTATGCTGGCCATCTCCGATGAAGAGAGTCTTTTACTGCTGGAATTTGTGGATCGCAAGGGACTTGAAAATGAAATCAAGAGATTACGCATTCGCTTAAATGCAACTATATTACCTGAAAAGATAGCCGTCCTTCACCAAATTGAGGAGGAATTGAAGCTGTATTTCACCGGTGAACTTACGGAATTTACAACGCCGGTTCGTTATCTGGGCTCAGACTTTCAGCAAAAGGTGTGGAATGAACTCCGGAAAATACCTCTGGGACAGACAGCTTCTTATAAGGAGCTTGCAGAGAAAATCAACAATCCTTCTGCTTGCCGCGCTGTAGCAAGGGCGAATGGCACCAATCAACTTTCAATCTTGGTTCCATGTCATCGAGTGATAAATAGCAATGGTGAATTGGGGGGCTATGGAGGCGGGCTTGCCAGAAAAGAATGGTTAATCAAACATGAGTCTAACCGCTCCTTAAAGCAGAATAATTTCATTTAACTACTTCTTTCTATTACGGAGAAAGTGATGGGTTCCCTTACTTCAAGGCAGGAGATTCATCACTTTCTGTACTTAAATATTGAACTAACATGTCCACAAATCGGTTAGCAATTTGAATATCCTGAAGTTCGTTGTTGAAATCGTCTTTGGAAATCAGGCTCATTTTCTGCAATAAACCCATCATAGACGTGAAGATGAAATGAGCAGTGGATAAGGGTTCTGTATCAAATTTTAATGATCCATCTTTAACTCCGGCCTCCAGAGCATCCATTAAGAAATGTCGTTCTTTACCCCGCATCACAAAATTTCTGTAATTTTCTTTGAGTTCTTTACTGTAATCATAGGCTTCAAAATGCAAATCGAATAGAAGAATGAATTTGATGTAACCTGGGTGTTGCCGGGCATAATCAATCCAAGCATTAAGCATCGAAGCAAGCATTTGCTTACCATTCATTTCAATTGAAGAAGGTGCGCTTCTAACAAATTGCGTCATGCTCTCCAGAATTTCCATTTGGACCTCAAAAATCAGTTCGTTCATGGACTGAAAATGCTTATAAAAGGTAACCCGGCTTACACCAGCCACGTCGCAGACATCCTTAATATTAACTTTGAGAAAGCTTTGCTTCATAAAAAGATCCTTCGCCGCAGCAATCAATTCTTCCCGGTTTCTGTTTTTTAAATTCTGGTGCCAGTTCTCAGTCATGGGTTACACTCCTTTCTTGTTCTTTTTTTGGTTTTTGTAAGGTGATGAAAAAGGCAGATGCCAGAATAATTGCCCCAAAAATATAGGGGATATCCATGTGTTTGTCAAACATCAATCCCGCTAAAATGGGTCCAAGTATGTTTCCTATGCTGGTATACGTTGTATTTAATCCGGCAGCATATCCTTGCCGATCACCAGCTGAGTTAGCAATCAATGTACTTACTGTGGGTCGTAAAAAAGCATTAAAAGCAAAAAATAAACCGGATACAACTAATAAATAACCTAAATTGATCTTGAATATCATCAACAATAAGGTTATAGCGGTCATCACCAATGATATACGTATAAGCTTTATCTCGCCAAGTCTCTTAATCAGATGATCAAGCAGCCAGATTTGCACAATAATGCCTATAATAGCACCAACTGTGATAATGATTGAGATTTTCGTTGCATCAAAACCGTATTTTTGTTCCACAAAAAGGGCGTACACCGTTTCATAATTCATCAGACCAAATGTCATGATCAGAATGAGCAGAAGATAGCGGAAATAGGACGTCCGGAATGAATTTACGATTTGATTACGAATGGATTCCCGAGGGGCCTGTTTATTAACGGATTTCCGTTTTTCCTTTGGGAGTGTCTCTGGCATATAAAAACAAAGTATCGTAGCGATAAGTCCAAGTCCACCCGCAAAAAAATAAGGCGTCCGTATGCCAAACCCAGCGATAATGCCGCCTAACCCTGGACCAAGCACCATACCCAAATTCATGGAGGCCCCCAAGTACCCCATACCTTTAGCGCGGGTTTCATGGGTGGTGATATCAGCGACGTAGGCCATATTGGAAGGAATCATGATTCCGATACCTATACCCCCAATAAATCTAGCGACATAGAGTAGGGGCAATGTCGTAGAGACAGCAAATATCAGATCTGAAAGTACGGTTAAAAACATTCCGGAAATGATCATTGATTTTCTTCCCCATTTATCCGAAAGCTGTCCCCCTATAGGTGAAAAAATAAACTGTGCTGCTCCAAAAGCTGCAATAAGATATCCGGCAGCAGCCCCTGACGCATTAAACAGCTTCAGATACTCAGGTAGAATGGGAATAACCATACCTTGCCCCAATAAAGCGATAAATAGATTCAACATCAGAATGAAAAGTGGAAATCTAGCAGACTTAGATAAGCTGCTCATATCTTAGCCCTCCCATATGGTTTACACTGTGTAATTCTTTACTCGATGTAAACCATGATAATGGAATGATGGCCCCTTGTAAAGGTGTATCTGAAATTTAGGATACCTCGTTTTTTGTACGTTTTTTCAAGTAAAAAAAGTACTGTTTTAAACAAAAGAAGGAAAATTTATGAATTCACATCATTATCCAAGTATGATAGCATGATCTATATATTTTGGTGTAAAGCGCGGGCTTATCTTAATAAGATTGGAGCGAACATCATGCTTAAGGTTCTGATCGTGGACGATGAACCCTGGGTTCTTGAGGGGCTAAGGACGATGATCGACTGGGAAAAATTCGGTTATGAAGTTTGTGGTGAAGCTCAAAACGGCACGGATGCGATGAGGCTTATCCAGGAGAATAAACCGGAACTGGTTCTTACGGATATTAATATGCCTGTAATTAACGGACTTGAGCTTATTACAAAGTTGAATGAGGTGATGGAGAAACCTCCTAAATTTGTGATTCTGTCTGGATATGATGACTTCAAGTATGCACGTACGGCATTGCGCCAGCGGGTAAATGAATATTTATTAAAACCCATTGATGATGAAGAAATAGAGGCTTTATTAAGCAGGATCACTCCAATAATCCAAAATGAAATCGCTTCCAATGAGGAGTTTGATAAAAAGCAATTTTTTATCGTAAATAATATCATCAACCGCCTGATCCAAGGGGAGTATAACGAAAATTTAGAGCTTCTAACCCGAAACACCTTGAAGCTTCAAGCGGATGCAGAGTTAATGTGTATTCTTATCGAACCGTCCTCCTCTATGAATCCATTCCAACCACAGATAAGTGATTATTTTTCCGAGGAACACTTCTGCTTCTTTCAAGACGGATCGGGAAGAGCGGGGATCATTCTTCAGTCTGCTTCTATCGGCAATGAGAGCCTGGAGACTATCGTGAACCAGATGCATTCAGATCTCACTGAACAATCACAGGAGCTGGTCTTTCTAGCACTTAGCAGCAGAATGGTCGGGGTGAGCTCGATTCGAGAGATTTATAGGCAGGCACTTGAGGTATGGAAACGAAAAACGCATCAGCAGAAAAGAGGGGTCTTTTATTATAGTGAGCTTAGGAGCCTGAAAAAGGAAGAACCTCATGAGGATCATTTCAGACAGCTGCTGCATAAGGTCCAAACGAATGATTCGGAACAGATCCAGCCTTGTGTAAAAGAAGCGTTCACTGCTTTCGTCGAGAATCTGTTGACCCTTGAAGTTGTAAAAGCAAAAGTGGCCCATTTAGAGCTTACGATCTGTAGAATTATAGCTCAAATGAATGGAGACCCGGATAAGATTATGACTAAGCTTCAGCAAGAATACGGAAATCTAGGTGAGCTTAGTGATTATTTTATATTAAGCCGTTATGTACAAAATCTGTGTGAACGGGCTGCCGTCTATCTGTCTGAACTAGAGCAGCAGAATGAACAAAATACGATTTACAAGGTTATTCAGTATGTGGATCGGGAATTTCGGAATAAATTAAAGCTTCAGGATTTGGCACAACAATTTCATATTAATTCTACCTATTTGGGACAACTGTTCAGAAAGCAAACGGGTCAGGGTTTTAGTGAATACCTAAATGCCAAACGGATTGAAGAGGCAAAAAGTCTGCTGAAACGAACACAGCTAAAGATATCGGATATAGCGGTGCAGGTGGGATTCTCTAACACTGATTATTTTATAGATAAGTTTAAGCTGCTTGTAGGGGTAGTACCATCCGTGTATAAAAATGAGAATAAGAACCAACAGCTCTAGGGGAAGCAAGGTGTTTCATATGGAGAGAAAAAAATTCAGATTTAGAAAAGTAGTGAATGATATTCCCTTGAATTATAAATTTTCCCTTATTTATATCATAGGTGTTCTTCTCCCTATCATTATTATTAACCTTGTTTTTTTGGATCGGATTTCCGATCTGATCAAATCGAGAGAGCAGCAGAATCTGGAGATATCCTTAGAAAGAGCCCGAAAGGATATTCATGACTTCATTGAAGGTGGGGTAGCTGTCAGCTATACGCTTTCTGCCGATAAGAACCTGTATGAATTGCTTGAGCGGACATATGGGAACTCTATTGAATTTTATGACACTTTTGATGAACAGCTGAGAGACCGCATGAACAGCTATATGCCGGTGAATAATCAGATTGAACGGATTACTGTATTTACAAACAATGATTCCATTGTTTCTGGCAGCAACTATCAGGTCATCAATGAAAAGGTAATGAATAGTGAATGGTATAAGCAGTCGAAGGCTGCGAATAAACATCTGTTTCTTGCCGCTTATCATATGAGTGATACCTCTAGTGTGATTTCTACAGCGCCTTATTTGAGTGTTATTGAGCGAATGGACGCTTACAGCTCATACAATAAATTTGAAAAGCTGCTTAGAATTGATTTGGATCTCAGTAAAATATATGACGTGATTATCAGGGAAAAAGATTACTTGAGTCTTTATTTAGTTAACGAGCAGGACGAGATTATTATGTCTGCACAAAGCGGCTATCAAAGAGGCACCGCGGAACCTTATCCCGTGTTCAAGCTGCAGGATGATGAGCGCAAGGAGGATGTGCATATTGTACCCGTCGGCGGAGCTAGTTATATAAAAGGCTGGCGGATAATAGGAATTACACAAGGTGAGCGTATTGCCCAAGCGATAATGGAGATTCGGATTTATGCAGGGATTCTGGCGTCTATTGTCACGCTAATCACAACCGCTTTTTTATATGTGATGTTAAGATCCTATAATTATCGGGTGAAACGGTTGTCCAGACATATGCAGAAAGTATCCAATGAGAAATTTGAGCTGATTCGGATTGATGAAGGTCAGGATGAGATCGGGGGCTTGATCCGTAATTTTAACAGGATGACCACTACCATTAATTCCTTGATCAATGATGTATATAAACTGGAGATTCAAAAAAATAATCTGGAGATGGAAAGAGTAAGAGCTGAACTGAATTTCCTGCAAAGCCAGATGAATCCGCATTTTCTGTTTAATACGTTAAATGCCATTTTGGTGGTCTGTACTAAAAATAATTACTCGGATGTTACGGATATCATTAAGAGTTTATCGAAATTACTTAGACGGCTGCTGAGCTGGAAAGAGGATCTCGTTACCTTGGAAGAAGAAATGACTTTCATCGAGATGTATTTGAAAATTGAAAAATTCCGGTTCAGGGATAAATTCGACTATCAATTTGAGATCGATGAGCAGTCGCTTCAATATAAGATTCCCAAGCTAAGCATGCAGCCGCTCGTTGAGAATTCCTGCAAACATGGTCTACAGGCCATAGAGGGACTAGGTGTGATAAAAGTGAAGACGTTAGTGGAGGAGGGACGATTAAAAGTTACCGTCTCTGATAACGGTAAAGGGATAGAGCCAGAGAAGCTGCAAGAATTATTAGGTAATGTTCAAAATGAAGCGTCTTCGGGAACGAATATCGGAATCCGCAACGTGTACCGCCGATTAGAATTGTACTATGAAGATCAGGTCCGTTTTGATATCAGCAGCGTTCCGGATGAAGGGACCATTGTCACTTTTGACATTCCACTAAAACTCCTGGAACGGAAGAATAGCTAGAAAGTGAGGGACCCCCAATGAAATACAAAGTATTATTGATCGATGATGAGCCTAGTGCGCTTGAAGCGATGCAGCTGTGGATTAATTGGCAGGAGCTTGGCTTTGAGGTATGTGGAACCTCCAGCAATGGCAAAGAGGGGCTGGAGCTAATGAAACAGCTAGAGCCAGATCTTGTAATTACGGATGTTAATATGCCGCTAATGAATGGGCTGGAGATGATCGCAGCTTGGCAACAAGCTGAGATTAAGGAGATCAAATTTGCCATACTAAGTGGTTATAGTGAGTTTGAATATGCCAAGACAGCTATACATTATGGAATTAATCATTATCTGATGAAGCCAGTGTTTCCGGAAGAGGCGGCAGAAGAATTGCTGGAGATATATCAGGAGCTGGAGCAGGAAGCTCAGAAGCGCAGTTTAAATCAAATAGCCTCCTTAGAGGAGGCTGTTTCTCTCCTGAAAGGAATGCTGCATGAGAAAGCTGAGCAGTCGAATCAGGAGATCCTTAACCGACTATCGGAAGGGAAAAGCCATTGGAATATTTGTTTGATACAGACAGAGCCGGTTTTGTATACGGACATCAGAGAGCAAGCCTCAGCCCTCCTAACCGATAAAGATTCGATGTTCCTGATGGATCTGGAGAGTCATTGTTTTGGAATCGTATATGGATATAATTCATTGTCCACTGAGGGAGCTGTGATCGATCAGATCGCAACTCCCTTGCTGAATGAACACCCAAAACAAGCTTTGTGTATTGCAGCTGGCGCTGGCGTAGGCTCCTTGCTTCAGATCGGGGACAGTTACCGAACGGCGAAAGAAGCATTAATGTATTATTTTTATTATCCTGAAAATGCAGCGGTCCTGACTTATCAAGAGATTAAGGATAGTCCCTTCAGTTATCACTATGATCAAATTCAACTGATGGATGACTTGATAAGACCTATTAACACACTGGACTCCGCAGATTTTAACCAGGCTGTGAACTCGGCAGCCCGCAGTTTCCGTGAGCAGCGCATCGCTCCAGAGGTTGTGAAGAAAATTGTTATTCATATGATGTATAAGATTATTGAGTTTACCTCGGAAGCCAGTGAAGTCCATGAGTCCTCCTTATCTAATCAAATTAGAATCCCCGCGATGTTAGACTCAATGATCACCTTGACGGACTTAATGCGTAATTTGCTATTCTGCGGCGAGGCCAGTATCGATATCCTTCTTAAGGAACAAAACCTAAAATCACAGGGGATTGTTCAGGAGATTAACAATTATATTGAAGAGCATTTTCGCGAATGTCTTACTATTAAGAGACTATCAGAGGTTTTTTTCCTGCACCCGGTATATCTGGGCCAATTATTGATCAAGAAGAACGGTATTAATTTCAATGAACAGCTGCATAACCTCCGAATAAAAGAGGCAGTACATTTACTTCAACAAAATAAATTAAAAAATAGTGAAATCGCTGAAAAAGTGGGCTATGGAAATTATAGTCAGTTCCTCAAGCAATTTGAAAAAAAGCTGCATATGAGCCCTAACGAATTTAAAAACACTAATACCTAAACTTTTTGGGGGTACATCTTTAATTCTGGCGTATTTTCAGAAGATTATCACCTCTATAATTTAACTTGTAAGGGCTTACAACATTGTTACACCAACAAATATATGGAGGTGCTTTATGGGGGGCAAGTTAATATCCAAATGGAAACTTAGTCTGATTGCTGTGTTATCCCTAAGCTTTACCTTAGCAGGGTGCGGAGGAAATAACAGCAACAATACGACGGCTAAAGGGGAAGACAAACCAGCAGAAACAGCCACTTCAACTGCTGCAGGAACAGATTCTGAGAAGATTGAACCTTTTGAAATTAGTATCTTTCTTGGAGAAGCAGGCCAGCAACCAACACCAGATAATAAAATTTATAAAATGATTAAAGAAAAAACAGGCGCATCCTTCAATTTCGAATTCTTAGCTGGGGATCTTAACCAGAAGTTAGGCGTAATGATTGCCGGTCAGGATTATCCGGATTTGATGACTGCCAATACTAAGCTGACAGGAGCGGAAGCTTTTATCCCGCTTGAAGATTTGATTGAACAATATGCTCCAAATTTGAAAGCGCATTACGCAGATTACTGGAACATGATGAAAGACCCGAATGATGGACATATTTATACGCTTCCGAATTATGGTGCGTATAACGGTAAAGTGAATACAACCTATTATGCAGGTCCAGCTTTCTGGATTCAGAAGGACATCCTGAAAGATGCTGGTTACCCACAGGTGAAGACCTTGGACGAGTATTTTGACCTCATTGTGAAATATAAAGAAAAAAATCCAACCATCGATGGAACGCCAACCATCGGATTCGAAATTCTTAACAACGACTGGAGAAACTGGGGGTTGTTTAACGCTCCTCAGCATCTGATCGGACACCCTAATGATGGCGGGGTAGTAGTTAATGATAACGTTGCAGAAATCTTCGCAGATAAAGACTATGCTAAGCAGTACTATCAAAAGCTTAATGAAATGAACCAATTGGGCGTTATCGACCAAGAAACATTTGTGCAAAACTACGATCAATATTTGGCGAAACTGTCTAGTGGAGCCGTTCTGGGAATGTTTGATCAGCACTGGAACTTTGGTTCAGCAGAAGATTCACTCCGGACACAAGGTAAAGATGAAAGAACTTATGTAGGACTTCCACTTGTGTTTGATACCAGCACTAAAGATTATTATCTGGATCGCCCAGCGCTGAACTTGAATAATGGCTTCGGGATCAGTATCAATGCCAAAAACCCTGAAAAAATTATTAAACTAATGGATACATTGATTCAAGAAGATTGGCAAAAAATCTTCACTTGGGGTATTGAAGGTGAAGATTATCAAGTGGAAAATGGCCGTTTTATAAGAAATGAAGAACAACGGAAGAACGCAGTTGATGCTACATGGAAGCTCAGCAACAAAGCAGATGCTTGGTATGCTACAGCTCCGAAATTGCAAGGATTCTTTGAGGATGGAAACTCAACAGATGCTGCGGCTCAACCAGAAGAATACCGGGCTGCACTCAAGCCGTATGACAAGGAAATTCTTGATGCTTATGGCTACAACAGTTATGTGGATTTCTTCAGCGAGCCTGAGCCGAACCCAGTAGCTTATCCAGCTTGGTCCATAGATCTTGTTGAAGGCTCAGATGCCAAAATTGCCGAAACGAAGCTGAATGAATTGCGAACCAAATACCTGCCAAAAGCAATCTTGGCCAGTCCATCAGAATTCGATAAGGTTTGGAATGACTTTGTTGGAGAAATTGGTAAAGCGAATGTCAAAGCCTATGAAGACAAAATCAATGAACAGCTTAAATGGAGATTTGATACTTGGAGTGTTAAATAGTTAGAGCTTGCTTAAAAATCAGAAAGTGGTGGCTTATTAGGCCAACCACTTTCTGAAATATATGGATGATGTGGGGAGAAAACATATATGGATGAGATATTAACGGGGAAAAAAGTTAACCGGCATCCTAAAAGAAAAAAGAAGCAACCGATTACAATGACCTTGATTAAGAATCAGAAACAGCTGATTTGGATGTCGGTTCCATTAATGCTTTATATTATACTATTTGCTTATGTTCCCATCTGGGGATGGACGATGGCTTTCCAAGATTATAAACCAGCTAGAGCATTTAGTGAACAAACATGGGTGGGTTTAAAACACTTCAAGTTTCTTTTTACGGACGATAGCTTTTTGAGAGTACTGCGCAATACGTTGGCCATGGGCCTAATTAATCTAGTTCTAGGATTTGTGACTGCGATAATACTGGCATTGCTGCTTAATGAGATCAAAAATGTATTTTGGAAAAGAACCGTTCAGACCATATCCTACTTGCCTCACTTCCTCTCTTGGATTATTGTAACAGGCATTGTAGCTACTTCTCTTTCGGTTAATGACGGGATTATAAACATCGTGCTCATGAAATTGCATCTCATTGATTCACCGATCCTTTGGTTGAGTGAAGGGAAGTATTTCTGGGGTATTGTAGGTGCTTCACACGTCTGGAAAGAAGTCGGATGGAGTACTATCATCTACTTGGCTGCTATCGCCTCTATTGATCCGGCTTTATATGAAGCTGCTGAGATTGATGGAGCGAACCGGTATAAGAAAATGCGTCATGTAACTTTGCCGGGCATGAAAGCAACCATTGTAATCCTGTTAATAATGTCCGTAGGACATGTACTGGAAGCTGGATTTGAGGTTCAGTACTTGTTAGGAAACGGGCTTGTCGTAGATTGGTCGGAAACGATTGATATATTTGTATTGAAATATGGTATAGCGCAAGGGAATTATTCCTTAGCTACCGCGGGTGGTATTTTCAAAACAGTCGTAAGTGTAACGTTGCTGCTATTAGCTAACTGGACTGCGAAGCGGCTAGGGGAAGAGAGGCTGTTATAATCATGGAAAAAACTCAATTGATTCCTCAAAAATCTCCAAAAAGTAATGCTGGAAACCGGATGAAAAATCTGAGGTTCGAACCCGTAGTGTTCAGCACCTTCAATACTATATTTATGGTTTGTCTAGTTATTGTTACCTTGTATCCATTCCTGAATACTATAGCAGTCTCCTTTAATGCGGGGAATGATACCATCCGCGGCGGCATTTATTTATGGCCTAGAGAGTGGACCATACAGAACTACAAAGCGGTTTTTGCCTCAGGTACAATTTATAATGCTTTTTGGATTTCGGTAGCACGAACAGTGATATCTACGATCCTGAATCTATTTTTAACCACGATGCTTGCGTATACGTTAAGCCGGAAAGAATATGTTTTCCGCAAACATATTACCTTTATATTCGTCCTTACCATGTATTTTAGTGCGGGTCTGATTCCAAACTATTTCCTTATGAAGGATCTTCATTTGCTCAATTCGTTCTGGGTATATGTAATCCCGTCCATGGTAAGTGCATTTAATATGATCGTTATCCGTACTTACATTGGTACCTTACATGAAAGTCTTATGGAATCTGCAAGAATCGACGGTGCCGGGGAATTCAAGATCTTCATGAAAGTAGTCTTCCCTTTGTGTAAACCTGTTCTTGCTACCATCGCCCTTTTTGTTGCAGTAGGTGCGTGGAACCAATGGTTTGATGCGTTTATCTACACCTCTTCCCGCCAGAACTTGAGTACATTGCAATATGAATTAATGAAGCTGCTATCCTCTACTATGAACTCGAACAGTAACCCTAGTGTAAATAACGGGACAGGGATGACTCAGGAGTCGGTACATGCCATGGTTACACCAATCTCCATACGGGCAGCCGTTACGATCGTTGCTTCGGTTCCAATTTTGCTAGTTTATCCATTCATGCAGAAATATTTTGTGGTCGGTCTAAATGTAGGAAGCGTGAAGGAATAAGGAGCTTGCAATCACTATTAAGTAATAGGAAGGTTGTCTGTTAAATTATGACCCCATCTTTAATCACATACACGAATCCGATACTTCCAGGCTTCTATCCTGATCCAAGTATCACTCGGGCAGGGGATGACTACTATTTAGTTTGCAGCTCCTTTGAGTATTTCCCTGGCGTACCTATTTTTCATAGTCAGGATTTGATTCACTGGACACAAATAGGTCATGTACTCCATCGTGTAAGTCAGCTGGATACTCGTAAAAGCAAGAGCTCTGGAGGGATATTTGCCCCAACGATCCGCTATCATGAAGGAACGTTTTACATGATAACGACCGAAGTACACGGGAAAGGGAATTTCTATGTTACGGCTACGGACCCTGCGGGTCCGTGGTCAGATCCGATTAGTATTCCTTATGGAGGAATTGATCCTTCTCTAATGTTTGATGAGGATGGAAAGGTATATGTAACCACCCAGCAGGGGGCAGATTATGACTCCCATGCCATCCAATATGAGATAGATATTGCTACGGGAGCAGCATTAACAGAACCTGTTGTCATCTGGACTGGGGATGGCGGACCTTGGACGGAAGGACCCCATTTGTACAAAATAAATGGAATGTACTACATCATGACGGCTTCAGGAGGAACGGCTAAGGAGCATCGGGAGATCATTGGCCGCAGCTCCTCTCCTTATGGACCGTTTGAACGATTGCCGCATCCGATATTGACGCACAGCGGTACTGACAATCCCATTCAGTATTTAGGGCATGCCGATTTGATTGAGGATCGTAACGGGGATTGGTGGGCCGTATTCCTTGGAGTAAGACTAGTAGATGCAAAATTTACTGTGCTTGGAAGAGAGACTTTCCTTGCTCCGGTAAGCTGGACTGAAGACGGATGGCCGATGATCGATAATAATGAAGACACAGTTGGACTGGAAATGAAGGTTTCACGTGTACCTGGTCAATCGCCAAAACCTGAGACTAGTGGAAGATATGATTTTGATGATCAAGTATTGCCGCTGGGATTAGCCTTTCTGCGGAATCCGGCTGAGGGAAGCTGGTCCTTAAACGAAAGACAGGGATGGTTATCTCTTCGGGGACAATCTTCAGGTCTCAGTGAAGTAGGCCAAGTGGCTTTTGTAGGCAGAAGACAGCAGCATACTTCGGCAGAATGGAGCACGCTGCTAGAAATGCCTTCATCTATTGCTGATGTGGAAGCTGGACTTTGCGCCAGATTAGATGAGAACGCTCATTATGAAATTGGACTTGTTCAAAAAAACGGGCAAAAAGTGATTACAGCTCATGTGACTATGGATGGAGTAACCCATACAGCGGCAGAGGTTCCAACTACTGCCGAGCGAATTTATTTGAAAGTTAAGGCTGAGCTTTCCGAATACAGCTTCCTTTATTCTTTGGATGGGCAGGAGTGGAATAAGCTATCAACAGCAGCAGCGTACCCATTATCCCCTCAAGCCGTAAAAGGAAATGGATTTACGGGTGTTCTTATTGGATTATATGCAACAGGTCATGGCAAGGTGGCTGAGGTGCCTGCCTACTTCGATTGGTTCGATTATCAGTCTTAATTATTCGAATACTGATATAAATGCTTTTGTCAGGAGGGAACTTGTTGAGACAAGCTAGTGATTACACAGAACCTGCACTAAAAAATATATTTGCTGAGGATTTCAAAATTGGCGCAGCCGTTAACCCGATGACGATACAATCACAGGAGCACTTGCTCGCCTATCATTTCAATAGCATTACCGCTGAGAATGAGATGAAGTTTGAAAGTCTGCATCCGCTTGAAGACAGTTATAACTTTAAACTAGCAGATCAGTTGGTTGCCTTCGCCCGAAAACATCATATGGCTATGCGTGGGCATACTTTAGTCTGGCATAACCAGACTACGGACTGGTTGTTTGAGGATAAGAAGGGCGGGCCTGTAAGCAAAGAGACATTGCTTGCACGGCTCAAATCACATATTCAGACCGTGGTTGGGCGTTACAAGGAAGATATCTATGCTTGGGATGTTGTAAATGAAGTTATTGCAGATGAAGGAGAAGAACTTCTTCGCCAGTCAAAGTGGCTGGACATTGTCGGACCGGAGTTTATCTGCAAAGCTTTTGAATTCGCTCATGAAGCCGATCCTAAGGCTTTATTATTCTACAACGACTATAACGAGTCTAATCCTCTTAAGCGTGACAAAATCTATAAAATGGTGAAGTCGCTGCTGGAACAAGGAGTGCCGATCCATGGCGTCGGATTGCAAGCCCACTGGAATCTATACGATCCGGACTTAGATGAAATACGTGCTGCTATTGAGAAGTATGCATCTTTAGGGCTTCAGCTCCAATTGACAGAGCTGGATGTGTCCATGTTCCGTTTCGATGACAAACGAATGGATTTAAAGGTTGCACCTGCCGAACTGCTCGAGCTGCAGGCAGAGCGCTATGAAGCGATGTTTGCTCTGTTGAAAGAATACCGCGACGTGATTAGCTCAGTCACTTTCTGGGGAGCAGCGGATGACTATACATGGCTGGACGGCTTCCCTGTTCGGGGACGGAAAAATTGGCCATTTCTATTCGATGAGCAGCATAATCCTAAGCCAGCGTATCACCAATTGCTTAACGCTGTCACCAAATCATAGAGCGGGTAACCTGCTCAAGCTTGCGAATCATGAACCCGTCCTTTTCAATCCAGGGCGGGTTATTTATACGGGAGGAATAAACATGACAAATACCGCTTATGAGGCTTGGCTCAATTATGGTCAGCTGAAATCAGGATCTCTATACAATCAATATATAGATTGGTGTGTTGAGTTGGTAGTAACGGAGGACAACGAGACGATTCAGGCGGCAGCCGCGGAATTCATACAGGGGATGACCTCTATGCTGGGCAAAGCGCCACTGCTCACAGCGAAACCTGAAGGACCGTGTATCGTTATAGGAACCTTCCAAGGGGGGAATCCATTAATTAGTAGAGTATTCGCAGGAGAACGAACCGATTCACTGGGTCCTGAAGGTTTCCTTATACGTACAAATGCTACTGAGCAATGTATCGCTGTCAGTGCTTCAACGCCTGTTGGAATATTGTATGGCGTATTCCATCTGTTACGGCTGATAGGAACAGAAAGCGAGATAGACGCTCTGAATTTGTCTATGAATCCGGTGAACGGCCTGCGAATGATTAATCACTGGGATAATTTTGATGGCAGTATTGAACGTGGCTATGCTGGACGGTCCTTTTTTTACGAGTCCAATCAATTTCTTAACGATACAAAGCGGCTGCGTGATTATGCCAGATTGATGTCCTCTGTGGGGATCAACGCGATTTCGATTAACAATGTGAATGTTCATGAGCTTGAATCTCTATTTATAACGGAGCAATATTTGCCTGATATCGCGTTAATTGCAGGAATATTCCGCGTATACGGAATTAAGCTATTCCTCAGTGCTAACTTCGCCAGTCCGATACAGATCGGAGCATTAGAGACAGCTGATCCACTGGACCCAGCGGTGCGGCAATGGTGGAAAGATAAGGCGGGTGAGGTTTATCGAGTGATCCCTGATTTTGGCGGGTTTGTGGTCAAAGCAGATTCAGAAAATCGACCTGGACCATTCACTTACGGGCGTGACCATGCCGATGGCGCTAATATGCTGGGAGAAGCACTGGAGCCGTTTGGCGGAATCGTGATTTGGCGTTGTTTCGTATATAACTGCAAGCAGGATTGGCGTGACCGTAAGACAGATCGGGCCAGAGCAGCGTATGATCATTTCAAACCATTGGATGGCCGATTTAATGATAATGTAGTGCTGCAAATCAAGAATGGACCGATGGATTTTCAAGTCAGAGAACCGGTATCTCCGCTGTTTGGCGCACTGGAACATACCAATCATCTGATGGAGTTTCAGATTGCTCAAGAATATACAGGGCAGCAGCGGCATCTCTGTTATCTCGTTCCACAGTGGAAAGAAGTCCTTGATTTCAATACTTATGCCAAAGGGCAAACTACACTTGTGAAACATATTGTGGACGGATCGGTGTGGGGAAATAAATATAATGGTGTGGCTGCTGTAACTAATGTTGGGGATGACATGAACTGGACGGGGCATGGGTTAGCTCAAGCCAATCTGTATGGATATGGGAGATTAATTTGGAATCCGGAGCTGACGGCAAAAGAAATAGCTGAGGAATGGATTCGCCTTACCTTTGGCACTGATGAAGGTCTAGTGGCTGCTATTCGCGGGATGTTAATGGACTCATGGAGGATTTACGAATCTTACACAGCTCCATTAGGTGTGGGCTGGATGGTTAATCCGGATCATCATTATGGGCCGAATGTGGATGGATATGAATACGCCAAGTGGGGAACGTACCATTATGCGGATCATAAGGGCATTGGTGTGGATCGTTCAGTCAAATCGGGAACGGGGTATAGCGGACAGTATATAGGTCTTAATGCATCAAATTATGAGAATCTAGCGTCTTGTCCAGAAGAGCTGCTGCTGTTCTTCCATCATGTTCCATACACGCATGTTCTGCAATCGGGACAAACGGTTATACAACATATCTACGATACTCATTTCGAGGGGGCAGAGCAGGCTGCACAGCTTCTAGCAACATGGGAATCACTTGAAGGCAGCATGGATAGTGGATTGTATGTGCAAGTGAAGCAACGTCTTGAAGAGCAAGCAGAGCATGCGCAGGAATGGAGAGATCGGATCAATACGTATTTTTACCGCAAGAGCGGAATTGAGGATCTTAAAGGCAGAAAGATTTATTAGATTTTGAACCGAGGGATGATGATAGTGAGCCTCACGATTAGAGCGATTTTGAAAGATTTAATGGGAACTGTGGAACAGGTAGAAGGGACTGTGGATATTCTGAACCCAGGGGAACCGGAAACTGAAGTCACAGGGATTATTACGGCCTTTTCTGCCACACAAAATATTGTGGAGCAAGCAATAGCGTTAGGAGCCAATTTGCTGATCACGCATGAAGGTGTATTTTATAGCCATCACGCGGCGAACGAGTGGTTAGAAGGTGATCCGGTTTATCATGCGAAAAAAAGTCTGATCGAACATTCCCCAATAGCTATTTTTCGTTATCATGATTATTGGCATCGGCAAGAGCCGGATGGGATTATGATGGGTTTGCTGCGAGAGCTGGATTGGTCAGACTATGTGGAAGAGCAGCAAGCGGCTGCTACGATTCTCACTATTCCTGCTATGACTGTAATGGAAGCTGCTCAGTATATTAAAAGTAAGCTAGGCATCTCTTATGTACGCGCTGCTGGTGACCTGTCTCTGTCCTGCAAACGCGTAGGGATATTAGTAGGTTACAGAGGAGGCGGGACGATGGCTATTCCGCTTTTTAATGATCACAATCTTGATTTAATTATTGCTGGAGAAGGACCAGAGTGGGAGACTCCGGAATATGTGCGGGATGCAGGGCACCAAGGAAAATCTAAAGCGCTCATCATGTTAGGTCATGCGGAGAGTGAAGCGCCGGGGATGAAATATTTAGCTGAAATCTTAGCAGACAAATATCCCATGCTTCCTACCCGGTTCATTGCTGAACAACCCATCTATCAGATGGTTTAATCTGGGGAAATTAAGAGTACGGAATAAATAAACATATTATGGAGAAAATGAAGGGAAACAGGTCACTGAGAAAGGAGTGTTTCAATGGAAATTCCTTTGGAGGCTGATGAAGTATTAAGTCGGATCAAAAAGCTGCAAAGCGACGGAAGCTCAATCAGTAAAAAACAAGTAAAGCAAAGCGACCCAGAGCTTATGAGAAGTGCGCTGTTCTTTTTTCCAAGCTGGGAGCATGCATTGAAAAACGCCGATCTTTTGTAGCCATAGTATTGTAAAAGGAAGCTAAGTGGACAGGGGGAGATCTCTGATTCTGCTTAGCTTTTTTCTTTTTTATGAAATCATTCGTGCTGTTCATGTGAAATAATATTAACAAGCTTGCCAAACGGATCGGGGACATAGAAACGACGAACACCCCAAGGTACAGAAACTGGCCCAATATTGGTATTGAAGATTGTCGTTTCTTATTAAATAGGAAAGTACTGGTGAATCACCCCCTTTTTCGCTTGCTTCAGAGCTGTTTTTCTAAAGAAAACGAGTAAACAAGAGCAAAAGAAAGAGAAAATGAAGAGTATGCTTAATATGAAATGAAAAGCATTGCTTTCAACATTATTTTGACCAGAGCCCTCCTTTACAAGAAAACCTTACAAGAGTATGATTCATCTCAGAACTGAGAATTATCTTAAATTTACAATTACATAAGCAATCCGCTTAATTTCCGTTTCTGGAAAGCGGGGGAACCAACAACTGGCAGCCGATGTGAGAGTCGGCACTGGTTATGGGGTGAATCCTGTTCCGGGTGCATAATATGCATCCCTGCAGGTAGGGCAACTCTCACTGCCCGAATCCGACAGCTAACCTCGTAAGCGTATGGAGAGAGGATGAATGGCGTGTTTAGTGATGAATAGCCACAGAGAATCCCTCTGTGGTTTTTTGCTGCGTTTTTAAGCAGATATAGTCGTAGAATTTATTATGAAAGAGGTGTTACCTTTGCCTATCGCTAAACTGAACGGAACTTCGCTCTATTATGAAATCAATGGAACTGGCACTCCGGTTGTGTTTATCCATGGACATGGATTAACACACAGTATGTTCAAACCACAGCTGGAGTATTTTTCCGATAAATATAAAGTGATTTTGTGCGATTTACGGGGGAATGGCAAGTCTGGTAAACTGTTGGAGGCCCCACATGAGATTATTGAGACGCAATGTCTGGATCTGATTATGCTGTTGAATGACCTAGGTATCCGTGAAGCAGTTTTTGTAGGAATCGCCTATGGTGGCTTAGTCGTTCAGCATATTGCCAAACAATATCCTGAGCGTGTAAAAGCAATTGTGGTCGCGGATAGCTTTTGTAGGACTCACGGATCAACAATAGTAGGGAAAATACAAACTATGGCAGCATATTGCAGTTTACTAATGTATTATCTCCCAAGCGAGCTGGTGTTGCCTTCGATTCGGATGATGTACCGAGAGCGCTGGAGTCTGGCCTACAATGAGATTAGAAGAGGACTGCTGGACAAACGCCCCCGGGAGTTATATCGGCAAAGGCTGGCTACGAGCCATGTTGATTACACCAGATGTTTAAAGGCTTTTAAACGTCCTGCATTATGTATTGTGGGGGACTTTAATGAATTTGGAGTGAATTGTATGAAGGAAATGGTGTCTCAGCTGCCGCAGGCGCAGTTGGCGATTATTCCGAACGCATTAGATCCAAGTAATCTGTGCCAGCCGGAGCAATTCAATGCGATTCTTCAGCGTTTCTTAGAGAAGCAGCAGGGCAGTCAGCAGATTAGCTGATCTATAGGGAGACCTTCACAAGCGAAGCGTTTAAGTGAGAAAATAGGCGACCCATAGCCAGGGCGGAATGAGCTGGCTATGGGTCGTCTTTCTGGGAAGAACTTTAGGGGAATTCTCCCTAAAATGAAGGAGATTATGGCTCCTAGAACGTAGATTAGGGAAATCCTCCCTAATAATAGGATGTTTTTAGGAAGGATTTCCCTAATATAATGGACATCCAACTAAAGGCTGGCTTATCAGTAGTAAAATCTACGAATGAGCCAGCCTTTGGCTATTTTACTAACCGATGGATGTTGAACATTTACAAGCATATTGTACCTAGAACGCCACTTAATGTCCCACCCTACCACAGCATCAAATATAGCTCACCCGACGTGGGAAAGAACGGTAGACCTAAGTAGTGATAGTAAGTGTATAGAGGAAGGCGTAACAAGCAGCACATCTGCTACTCTTGCTTTTTGTACAATGCGATCTACTCGTGTAAGATTAAGATAATTCATACTAAAGGAGCTGAGTCATGATGTCTCAAGCTGAAACTATAAAACTGACTTCATTATCTTCAAAAGGGGGCTGCGGCTGCAAAATCGGTCCCGCCGATCTCATGCAGGTTATTCGCAGTCTGCCACCAACTGTTCCTAACCCGGATCTACTAGTAGGTCTTGATACTAGTGATGATGCAGGGGTGTATCGTTTAAGTGATGAATTAGCGTTAGTGCAAACTGTTGATTTTTTCACGCCGATCGTGGATGATCCCTATTCATTTGGTCAAATTGCAGCAGCCAATGCATTAAGCGATATATATGCGATGGGTGGAAAGCCGCTTACGGTGCTTAATATTGTGGCTTTTCCTATTTCTGTTTTAGATAAAAGCGTTCTTGGTGACATTTTGCGCGGTGCAGCGGATAAAGTACAGGAAGCAGGAGCTACTCTTGTGGGCGGACATTCCATCGACGATAAAGAGCCCAAATTCGGATTGGCCGTTACGGGCCTTGTGCATCCTGACAAAGTAAGAACGAATGCGGGCGCCAAGGTGGGAGACAAGCTGATTCTAACGAAGCCTATCGGTGTGGGGATCTTAACAACTTCCATTAAAAAGGATCAGCTATCTCCTGAAGAAACCACACGCCTTACGACAGTAATGTCTACTTTGAATAAAAAAGCGGCTGAAATCATGGAGCCTTATGATGTACATGCTTGTACAGATGTTACCGGATTTGGGCTACTGGGACATGCCTCGGAAATGGCTAAAGGGAGCGGCACGGGCCTGATCATTCGTCAAGGCGATGTACCGATGCTGCCAAGAGTAAGAGAGCTTGCGGAACAGGGATTTGTTCCAGGAGGCACTAAGAATAACTTTGCCCATCTGGAAGGCAGCATTCTTTATCCGGAAGAGATGGACCAACTAAGCCGCTATATTCTATGTGACGCTGTGACTTCTGGCGGATTGCTGATCTCTGTGGCCCCCGAACAAAGCGAAGATTTGCTAAAAGAGTTAGTAGATGCAGGGGTAGAAGCGGCATTGATCGGAGAGGTAACGGAAGAGCATCCGGGTCAGATTACGGTTATAGCTACTGTGGAATAACTGTTGTATATCAGCTTAGAGCAAATTATGAAGGTTAGCCACCAGAGGAGAGAGCATATTGTTTCAGGACATTACACTGGAAGAACTTAGAGTGTTAAAAAACAAGAAGCAGATCACCATTATTGATGTTAGATCTCCTTCTGAATATAAAGATGCAACGCTGCCGGATAGTTTGAATATTCCCTTTTTTGATGATCAGGAACGGGCTGAAGTAGGGACGTTGTATAAACAGACAAGTGTGCAGGCCGCGAAAGAACGTGGTTTGGAGATTGCTGCGGCAAAACTGCCTTCTTTTGTCAAAGAATTTGCAGCGATTCAAGGAGACAAAGCAGTATTCTGCTGGAGGGGAGGTATGCGCAGCCGTACAACTGCGACCGTACTCTCTTTAATGGATATTCATGCTTACCGGCTGATAGGCGGCTATAAGGCTTATCGTAAATGGGTGCTCGACGAATTGGAGTCCTATGAATGTAAGGCGAAGTCTTATGTGATTCACGGAAATACAGGCACAGGTAAAACCAATCTGTTACACCGCCTGAAAGCGCAAGGCTACCCCGTTCTGGATTTGGAAGGGATGGCAGGTCATCGTGGTTCTATTTTTGGTGAGATTGGCCTTCGTGCGAACAATCAAAAAACGTTCGATAGTCTTCTTTTAGAGGAGTTAATTAAGATCGGGGATTCTCCTTATGTACTATTTGAAGCGGAGAGCAAAAAGATTGGTAAGGTAGTAATGCCCCCATTTATGGCCGAGCAAAAAGAGAGCGGAACACAGATCTGGATTGAGATGCCTTTGCAAGCCAGAGTGCAGCAAATCCTTGAGGATTACCGGCCAGAAGAGTACAAGGAGCAGTGTATTTCTGCATTTCGGAGTATTAAATCCCGAATTCATATCCCTGTTGCAGCAGAAATCGAACGATGCTTGCAGGCGGATTTGTTCGGCGAAGCTGTGGCGCTGCTGCTAGAATATTACTATGATCCTAGATACGATTATACGTCCACTCAGTATGAAGGCATTGAGAGAGTTACTTTTAAAGTGAATAATCTGGATGAAGCTGAGACTGCTGTGCGTTCTTTTTTAAAACATCAAGAAGTATAAGTTTCGCGTTATGGTTAAAGGGGGCTTTACTTAATATGATCTATTTAGATTACAACGCTACAACACCAGTAGATAAGGAAGTAGCAGAGGTTATGATCCCTTATCTTTACGGTCATTTTGGGAATCCCTCAAGCAGTCATTCTTTGGGGCGGGAAGCTAAACTCGGAATAGAGCAGGCAAGAACACAGGTGGCTGATTTCCTGAATTGTGCGCCGGGTGAGGTGCTTTTTACCAGTGGGGGTAGTGAGTCTAATAATACTGTCATTAAAGGAGTAGCCCAAACGTATCGCCATAAAGGTAATCACATTATCCTGTCTGCTATTGAGCATCCAGCTGTAATTAAACCTTGTCAGTACCTGGAGCAGATGGGATACAACCTGACTTATGTACCTGTTGACTCTTATGGAATGGTGCAGGTTGACGATGTGAAAAAGCAGCTCACGGACCAAACCATTCTGGTCTCCATCATGCACTCTAATAACGAAACGGGCACGATCCAGCCGATCAAGGAAATAGCTGAGGTCTGCCACCAACGGGGCATTCTTATTCATACAGATGCTTCACAATCTGCGGGAAAAGTAGACCTCGATGTAGCGGATTTGGGAGTGGATTTTCTAACGCTTGCAGGCCATAAATTATATGCGCCCAAAGGCATTGGAGCATTGTACATTCGGGACGGCATTCACATTGAGCCTTTGATACACGGTGCGGGCCATGAACGGGGGCGAAGAGCGGGGACAGAAAATACACCCTACATTATTGGCTTAGGAAAAGCCTGTGAGCTTGCTGCTGACTCTGATTCTAGAAAAAGAGTTAAGCAAGTTACGGAGTATTTCTATGGAAGACTGCAGGAGTCTTTTGGCGAAAAAATTCATTTGAATGGTCATAAACACAAGCGCTTGCCTAACACCCTTAACGTTAGTTTTCTTGGAGCAGTGGGTCATGAAATTATCGATTCCCTGGAAGCTGTGGCGGCTTCAACGGGCTCGGCGTGCCATTCCGGTGAAACGTTGATTTCGCCTGTTTTAAAGGCTATGCATGTGTCGGAGAATATTGGACGGGGAGCGGTTCGTTTTAGTGTGGGACGATATACGACTACAGCGGAAATCGATGAGGTCATCGATAAGCTGAAGGTGTATTTGTTATAAGCTGAAATCGTATTAGTTGTGAGGTTCGTTTTTGCAAACAGTGACAAAGTGTGAATCCTAGTGAACGGACTTTGACTTCCAGTGGACGGACTATGACTCTCAGTGAACGGACTATGAATCTCAGTGAACGGATTATGGCTCCCAGTGAACGGACTATGGCTCCCAGTGAACGGACTCGCTATCGGACTCAGGCGCTCTTATTTGCAATATTTTCCTATTTTTGAGTTGCTATAGGACTCCATAGGCGTTATTAGTACAAAATAGACACTACTGAGCACCATTTCTGCCCAATAGCGCCTCTCAGGTCCGATAATCTCTCTAAACAGTGATAAATTAACGAATAGCGGCATCTGAGTCCGAAAGATCAAGCGTTGAATCCGCATATTACAAAAAAAGCATCTGCCACCTCCTTCAAAAGGAATCGCAGATGCTTTTTTTAACTTTTTTTAGTGATTATACAATCGTAAAGCCAGCACTTGCATAACCAGTGACTGTATTTACAAGGGTAAGACCTGTAGCGGTGGCTGAGAATACCATAAGCAAACGTGTCTGTGGTGTTACAGTAAAATTGATACCATTCGTAATTCCGCTGACAAAAGTTCCAAGATTAATAGTACCGGTGATAGGTGGAAGTGGGACTGTTGCGCCTGGAATAGGAGTAAATGTGTTATTTGGTGTGGCAGATTGGTACAATTGCGCTGTTACATTTATCGTAGTACCAAGCAGTGATAAAGCTATGGTATTACTGAAGTAAGCGGCAATGGAAGTTATTACTCCTGCTCGAGGAGTTGAGAATGCAAAATTGATAAGCGGTCCAAGGAGAGTACCTGTCAAATCAATATTACCGCCAACAAGCGAAATGCCTGTGGCTGAACTTCCGAAGCCTACAAGACTTGTTGTTCCAACCAAACCACCCAAAACCGTGGTCATAATAATAGGTCCTCCGGATGCCAGCGGAATAATTGCACCGTTACCGGTTGCACCAGTGACTCCGGTAATGCCAGTAGCTCCAACCGCGCCGGGATCACCCGTCGCGCCCGTTGCCCCCGTAGCTCCGGCAACGCCGACCGCGCCGGGATCACCCGTGGCACCCGTTACACCGGTAGCTCCGGCAACGCCGACCGCGCCGGGATCACCCGTCGCGCCCGTTGCCCCCGTAGCTCCGGCAACGCCGACCGCGCCAGGATCACCCGTCGCGCCCGTTGCCCCCGTAGCTCCGGCAACGCCGACCGCCCCCGGATCACCCGTCGCGCCAGTCGCCCCCGTAGCTCCGGCAACGCCGACCGCGCCCGGATCGCCAGTCGCGCCCGTTGCACCAGCAGGGCCCGCCAAGCCGGCAGCACCCGTCGAACCAGTCGCGCCCGTTGCTCCTACACCTGGACCTGCTGGTCCTTGCGCACCTGTTGGCCCTTGAATTCCTTGCACACCCTGTGGTCCTTGCGGTCCCACCGCGCCACCAGCGATTAACAAGTAATCTGGTGAACTCCCGGGTATTCCAGTAGGTCCGGAAACGGTAGCTATATAGGTGCTGCCATTGAAGGTTACTACTTGACCTGCTGGATAAGTAGGACTTTGTGCAGGATTAAAGATTACAATCCCTTGCAGCCCTACCCCTTGTGGTCCCTGAGGTCCTTGAAGTCCAGGCGTTCCTTGAGGGCCTTGTGGTCCTTGCGGTCCTTGGGGGCCTGTGGAGCCACCAGCAATTAATAAATAGTCTGGTGAACTTCCAGGTGTTCCCGTTGGTCCAGCAACAATAGCAATATAGGTACTGCCATTAAAGGTTACTACTTGACCTGCTGGATAAGTAGGGCTTAATGCAGGATTAAAAGCAACAATTCCTTGCAGCCCTGCCCCTGTGGTTCCCTTTACGCCCGGAACCCCTTGCGCTCCTTGCGGACCCTGAGGTCCCTGTGGCCCTTGAGGTCCAGTCGCACCTTTAATAGGCAATCCGATTGCTTGTGTAATAGAAGCTTGAATATGTCTGATCTGAATAATCAACTGATCTTTACAATTAGAGTCAATCTTCGTGGCGAGAATAAAAGATAATAACTCAGCTAACAACAGTTGAAGATTGGTGCCCACGCTTACGACAGAGAAGGGACTGACTTCGGTCGATACAATGGTTATCTCTACTACAGAAAGTAGCTCAGTTCTAAAAGGACTGCATAACTTAGAGGTATGCAAGAATTCCAATAATTCTCTTAACACTCTTTGTAGATTGGCAATATGAAGTGTTGTGGGATTCGTAAGTACGGGGGGTACCACTGCAGAGAGATCAGTGACTATTTTTAATAGTGCGTTACACTCCCTCTTTCTAATAGGACTGCTGATCCTTCCATGCTTGTTTAGGATAGCATCGCCTTTAAATGGTCTGTAATCAGGCATATTTCTATATCTCCTCCTTGAACTTCTCCTGTTCATTCCTTTGAAAAATGGGAACCTGCCCAATCAGCATATTCTGAGAAGCGGAAGTTGTTACAAAAATCGCCCTAAAAGCCGTTATTCCTGAAAGTCGTTATTAATGAAGCAATACAAAAAAGGCAGGCCACCGCTAATTACGGTAGTCTACCTTTTTAATAGATACGTTAAGTAGTCTCTCCTTTAATGAGAGTTACGTCTACAGTAGTGTTGTTGATTAGCTCTCCGTCAGCACTTTCGATCATTTGCAGGAGAGTATTGGTCAGCATGACCCCGATCCGATCACTAGGTTGCATAATGGTAGTCAATTTAGGACTCTGAAGCATGCGGGTAAAGCTGTGGTAATCATAACCGATGATTTTCAGTTGCTCGGGCACTCGAATGCCTTGCTGTTCAGCATAAATGTATAAAGCATAAGCCACAATATCATTACTGCAAAATACTCCATCATATTCTCGAAGTTGGGCCGGAGAGATATTTTCGGTGACAAAGGACCAAAAATAATCAAAGGTAAGCTTGTTGTGCGCGCCTTCGATAATATCGTAAGTTACACCATGTTTCATACTTGTGATGACAAAAGCATCCCGACGACGATTCGCAAGAATATCCAGATCTAGCGGGCCGGAGATATGTAGCAGCCGTTTACAGCCCAGCTGTATCAAATGTTCGGTAGCTAGCTCACCACCGCGGTAATTATCCGATCCCACACAAGGGATATTGGAGGAAATAAAACGGTCAAAAGAGACAATAGGGAAAGGGACCTTTTTATAGCTTTCAATATTCATGGTGTGGCTGCACATGATAATGCCATCTACTTGATTCTGGCGAAGCATGCTAATATAGTTGGCTTCCTTCTTAGGATCATCAAGAGAATTGCATATTAGCAATTTATAGTTTTTTTCATTAGCACTCATTTCAACATACTTGATGAGATCGGAAAAGAAAGGGTGATTTGAATCTGGAACAATAATCCCAATAAAAAAGGATTGATTCTTCTGTAAGGCTCTGGCGATTTGATTAGGATGATAATCTAAGGCGTCCATCGCTTTTTCAACTTTTTTACGCGTCTCTTTGCTGATATATCCCCGGTTGTTCATTACTCTGGACACGGTAGCTACAGCAACGCCCGCTTCCTTGGCAACATCTTTAATACTTGCCATACCCTCATCCCCGTTTCATAAAATGCTCTAATCTATATTCTACAACTTTCTTGGATTGTTGACACTAATCGAGACTAACAATTGTAAAAGCATAGATAGTTTCTGATAGTTATAATAGGTATGTTATACGTTACCACAAATATTTGGATATAATATTAAACATTAATCATTATACCTATATTTTATTGATTTAATTATATGAAAACGTTTGACATATTATATGCGCGTCTATAAAATTGGTTTTGAATAAACCTTCATCTAGGGAGGAACAAGATTGTTAGGATAACGCTTTCATAAGTTGCATTAGTTTGATGATTTCTCAGACCTTATGAAGCAAGAGTGTATAAATTGAAATAGAAGGAGAACGCCAATATGCAGATTAAAAATGAAGCTATGCTTATCACTTACGCAGATAGCATGGGAAACAATTTAAAAGAACTAAACGAAGTACTGGATACACACTTGCAAGGAGTCGTGGGTGGGGTTCATTTATTGCCGTTTTACCCCTCTTCGGGCGACCGGGGATTTGCTCCGATGGATTATACGAAGGTTGATTCGGCTTTTGGCGACTGGGCGGAAATCAAAGAGATGAGCGAGAAGTTCTACATGATGTATGATTTCATGATCAATCACATTTCACAGCAGTCTCCATACTTTCAAGATTTCCTTGAGAAGAAGGATGAATCGCAATACAAGGATTTATTTATTCGTTACAAGGATTTCTGGCCTAACGGTGAACCAACTGAGGTTGATGTGGATTTAATTTATAAACGTAAACCGCGGGCGCCATACGTAGAGGTTACTTTTAAAGATGGGACGAAGGAAAAGGTTTGGTGTACGTTTGATGAGCAGCAGATCGATCTGGACGTGACTACCGAAACCACGAAGAAATTCGTGAAAGACAATCTGACCTTCCTTGCTGATAAAGGAGCATCGATTATCCGGCTGGACGCTTTTGCCTATGCCAACAAAAAGATGGGTACCAGCTGCTTTTTCGTAGAACCGGATATTTGGGAAATGTTAAATTTGTCTAAAGAAGTAGTGGAGCCTTATGGCGTAACTGTTCTTCCGGAAATCCATGAGCATTACAGCATTCAATTGAAGATTGCAGACAAGGATTATTATGTCTATGATTTTGCCCTGCCAATGTTGGTATTACATGCTCTATACAGTGGACAAGTAAATCGGCTTGCGCATTGGCTGGAAATCTGTCCGAGAAAACAATTCACTACCCTGGATACACATGACGGCATCGGTGTGGTGGATGTTAAGGATCTGATGACCGACGAAGAAGCTGAAATGACCAGAGAAAGCCTATATAGCCAAGGAGCAAATGTTAAGAAAAAATACAGCTCCGCCGCTTATAATAATCTGGATATTTATCAAATTAACTGCACTTATTATTCTGCACTTGGCAATGATGATCAGGCGTATCTTTTGGCCAGAGCTATTCAGTGCTTCGCCCCTGGTATTCCGCAGATTTATTATGTAGGTCTATTCGCTGGCGAGAATGATATTGAACTGCTCGAAAGCACAAAAGAAGGGCGCAATATTAACCGCCATTATTATTCTAAAGATGAAATTGCTGCTGAGGTACAACGTCCTGTTGTTCAAAAGCTGTTCGCATTGTTGAAATTCAGAAATAGCTGTCCAGCTTTTAATGGTGAGATCAAGATTGAACAAGGTAGTGAGAATGAGCTGAACATCACTTGGAAAAATGAGAACAGTGTAGCGAAGCTTGAAGCTAATCTGTTGACCAAAGAATACACCATTCTTGCAGGTGAGAATGAAGCAAATATTACGAAGTTATTTTAATATTTCATATGTTATCGAAGGGTGTTCCAAAGGCTGGGTCAATGGCTGCTGGAGCACCCTTCGTTTTGGAGTATAGGTGATTCATGTTATGAACTGTTTTTGGTCCGTCTGAATTCTATTGGTGTAAGGCTGAAGTTGCGTTTGAACATCCGGTGGAGATAAGAACTGCTGGTGAAGCCAGTTACTTCAGCAATATCCGATACCGATAAATCACTCTCTACAAGCAGGCGGCATACTTCCTTCATCCGTACCTCCATGATGACATCCACAATAGTGGTTAGGGTCTGCTGCTTATAAAGTCTGCTGACATAGATTGGAGACATATTAAGTTCATCGGCAATTTGGTTCAGACTTAAGCAAGGGTCCATGTAAGATTGCTGAATGGTTTGGTTGATTTGCCGGATTAGATCGCTTTGCTTGGAGCTGCGCTTATCCGCTTGGAATTCCTGAATATGATCAAAAAGCTGGTAAAAAGCTGCCTCAAATTCTTCTATTGTTTCATAATGTTCAAGCGAAGGCATCACCATTATCCCTTCGGTGGGGGTAGGACTAAGCTTCTTGATGTTATCGACAATTCGTTTAATCGTTAGCGTCACCCTTGAAACAGTAAGTTCCAGCACATGATAGGGATATTGCTCCATTTGACGTACCATTTCGGAGAAGTGACTGCGGGCTTCGTCTGTTCTGCCACTTGTGAGCGCATCGACCAGCTTTTTTTCGCTGTCAGCCGGGTAGGAGTAAAGATTGTTCTGAAGCTCGCTAATGCGCTCAGCATTGATCAGGCTGCCATGACCATAAAACAGTCTATGTTTGGAAGCTTCTCTGGCCTGACTGTACAGCCGGTTTAGTACATCTGGATTATCACTGATAGGGCTGTACACTAACGACAGTCCGATTTTTAAATAATCACAACAGGCCACACGGATCTGCCGCAGCAGCACTTCAATCAGCTCGGTATCCAGATGCTCAGTGGAGGTCATGCTGCTAAGCAACATGACCACACTATCGTCATTCATATCTACAGTTTCCACCTGATAAGTCTGTCCACAGATCTCTGAGGCAATATTCATGATGGCAAACTTGTACGGAAGGAGATAAGAGCCTCGTTCCTTTCGCAGAGCTTCGTACTCATCAATGCGTAGTAATACTAGCCGGTAGCCCTCGTTTAAATTAAAAGAAATACCCAGTTGTTGAACATCATTTTGCCGGCTGTTATGAGGAGATTTAATGCCAAGCACCAGATTGCGTAATGAGTTCTGCCTGATCGTGAACATGCTGTTACGTTTATCTGCCTCAAGGGTGTTCATTCGGCTTACGATCGAATCAATCGGCAGATAAAGCCGTTTGGACAGTACCCTAGAAATAACAAGACCGAACAATAAAATAATTAAAGAAATCAGAAGCGTAGTATTGCGGATATGATTGGTCTGTTCAGTAATTACCTCATAAGGAGTAATGCGCACATATTGCCAGCCAAGCGAATCGGGCGAAGTATAGGACACCAGTGATTTATTCCCTCTAAAAGGGGCAGTAAAATAGCCGGCAGAACGTGCTTTTACTTGATGCTCCAGCCAACTGTTTTCATCCCCGGAGAGCTTCTCCAATGTCAGCTTATTCCCCGACAGAAAACGGCCTTGGTCATCCAAAATGTAGGTACTGCCACTACCGGGTGTATTGCCGTTAGCCAGTTCTTTATTGATCCAAGCCGCGGATATGTTAACAATAACCGCAGAGTTAATAGAGCGGTCCCAATTGATCGCATCATAGCAAAGGTAAGTATAGACTGAGATGGTTTTTTTCTCAGGTTCATCTATGGAATAGGTTCGCGGAATCGGCGTAAATGTTTTGTAATCCTGATAATGATTCAGCATCTGAATAATTTCAGTGTCCACCAGTTCGCGGGTGGTGAATACGCCATTCTGGCCCTGTGCTGCCGAAATATAAACCGTGTCATTATTCGGATTATATACATAGATGGATTCAATATAAGGCATGGAATTTAAGTAGTTTCCGAGATCGGACATCGCCGCGGTTACCTCATAAATAGAGGGCTTGTTGTAGAACAACAGATGAGAAATCGTGCTGGTTCGATACAATTGAAATGAAAGCGTTTGCGCGACTTCAGCCATGTTGACCACTTTTTTGCCAGTCTGGGTCAGATCCCTTAGATCGGAGCGAAAGGTTTGCGTCTTCTCGACGCCGATGTAGTACGTATAGTAAACAAAAGTAGAGATAAGAAGGGTTAACGATATGCACAGGGTTATGGTGGTGAGCAGCTTGCCATACAGTAGTCTTTTTCTCCGTAGATCATTATTCTTCATACCGTCCCCCCTAATCATCATATGACTTACTCGGACAAGACTCTGGATGAATTCATATTATGAAGTTCCTTTATTATAAGTCCCCAAGAGTGAACAGAACAGTGGAGCAACCTTAGAATCCTGCATTTTTCCAATCTGAAGGGAGTGAACAAATTAAATATTCGTGTACAAAACAGTCTTTTCTACAAGGATTATAAGGAGTTAGCGAAGCTTGAGAAGCTCAGTGGGTCTCCGAAGACTTTTACATAAACATCCTGATTGTTCAGTTCCTGTTTCGCCAGTTTGTGCAGTAAGGCTTGTAAGCTTCACTTCTGTGTTCAGAAGAATCCCCCTATAGTGGAATTATGCAGTTTCTATATTAAGGGGAGTGAGAGATCTTGAGCCAAACCTCATCCAAAGGAATTTCAAACGTCGAACTTGGCATCCAGGCTGATGGTAGAGCACGCTTACGAACGACAAGAAAGAAGAAAGGATTGTTGTATGAGCTGGTGCACAATCGGGTAATGTTTCTGATGCTGCTGCCCACCTTGATCTTTTTTCTGGTGAATTCCTATTTTCCAATGGTAGGCATCTATTATGCGTTCACTCAATTCGACTTTAACAGCAGCATGTTCAACTCCAAGTTTGTGGGATTACAGAATTTCGAGTTCCTCTGGAGATCCGGTACGCTGGTGAAGCTCACGATGAACACGATAGGATACAATATTGCTTTTATTGTACTAGGGAATGTGCTGGCAATTGTCTGTGCGATCCTGCTGAGTGAGCTCAATGGAAAATGGTTTAAAAAGATTAGCCAATCAGTAATGTTTTTGCCTTACTTCGTATCTTTTGTAATTCTCAGCGTAATTGTCTACAACTTGTTTAATTATGACAGCGGTTTCTTAAATACAATGCTTACCCAATTTGGCCTTGATCCGGTCGACGTTTACAGTAAACCTTGGGCATGGATCTTTCTGATCATTATCTTTTATCTATGGAAAAATCTTGGCTACAGCATGGTGATTTATCTGGCGGCGATTACGGGGATTAGTGACGAATATTATGAAGCGGCCCAAATTGATGGCGCTAATATTTTCCAGCGGATTTGGTATATAACGGTGCCGATGCTGAAATCAACCTTTGTGGTGCTGCTGCTCTTTGCGCTCGGGAGTATTATGAAGGGCCAATTCGATCTTTTCTATCAATTAATAGGCAATAACGGGCTGCTCTACAATACGACGGATATCCTTGATACCTATGTATACCGTTCGCTTAAAGTAACCTTTGATGTGGGCATGGCAACGGCTGCCGGGGTCTATCAATCCTTGTTCGGCTTCGTCCTCATTATGACGGTCAACTACATTATCCGCAAAATAAACGATGACTACGCCCTGTTCTAGGAGGATAAGAAATGAAAATTCAAAAGGATAAATATACGCGAATGCTTCATTGGATTGCCTATGTGGTCATTATTGGCCTGTCGATCGCTTGCCTGCTGCCCTTTTTGCTAATTATCTCTGCGTCTTTGACCAGCAATGAGTCCATTATTCGCGATGGCTATCATCTGATTCCGGCACAGTTCTCACTGGAGGGCTACAAGACGGTATTCATCTTCCCGGATGAGGTGCTGCGGGCATATGCGGTCACAGTCAGCACAACTGCGATTGGAACGGTAATGGGACTATTTTTCATGACTATGGCGGGTTATGTACTGGCGCGTAAAGATTTCAAATATCGAAATAGCTTTTCCTTCTATATATATTTTACGACTTTGTTTGGGGGAGGACTTGTCCCGTGGTACATCATGATTACGAAATACCTCGGTCTGCTGGATTCCTATGCGGTACTGGTGCTTCCAGGTCTGATGACGCCATTTTTGATCATTTTAATGAAAAACTTCATCAAATCAGCAGTTCCTGAGGAATTGTTCGATTCTGGCAAAATAGACGGGGCCGGTGATTTCCGGATTTACTGGCAGATTGTACTCAAGCTTTCCATGCCGGGCATCGCTACAGTCGGTTTGTTTCTGGCTTTGTATTACTGGAATGACTGGTTCACCTCTTCACTGTTCATCAATGATACGCATAAATATCAGCTGCAGTTCTATCTGTACAATGTTATCAATTCAGCACAGTTTATCGCACAGATGGGGGCGGGAACCGGGGTGTCACTGGCTACGGAGGTCCCTGCTGAGTCTACCAAAATGGCGATGGCAATTGTCGTGACGGGACCTATTCTTTTTCTGTACCCGTTCGTTCAGCGTTATTTTGTCAAAGGCCTAACCATCGGCGCTGTAAAAGGTTAGAACCGCAACCTGCCCACTACCGGGTTAAGGTACAGTCGGCTAACATAGAAGCATAGTGAAAAGGGAGGATTCAGATGAATAAACAACGGGGCAAACGCATGTCTATTCTGCTTACGTCAGTATTGGGCTTGACGCTGCTGGCAGGCTGCGGGGGGAATTCTAATTCTGCAAACGGAGACAATGCGGCGGTAAAAGAGAGTAATAGCGGAGGAAACACAGCACAAAGTACGAACGCAGGGACGGAGGAGAAGACCGGACTGGACACTTCCAAAAAGGTCGAGCTGCAATTCTATATGCTAGGCGATGCGCCGAAGGACCTCTCAAGCATTGAAGCGGAAATTAACAAAATGGCCGAAGAGGATCTGAATGCAACCGTTAAATTCAACTATACAACCTGGACAGATTGGGATCAGAAATATAAGCTGCTGCTGTCGTCGGGTCAATCAATCGATCTGATCTTCACTGCGGACTGGACACAATATCAGGCTTATGCGAAAAAGGGAGCTTTTTTAGCTATAGATGATCTGCTGCCGAAAGCTGCCCCAGAGCTCCAGCAATTCGTACCACAGGAAATGTGGGATGCTGTGAAGATTGATGGCAAGATTTACACCGTTCCAGCGACTTATAAGGAGTATGTAACGAACGGCTTCGTATGGCGTGAGGATCTGCGCAAGAAATACAATCTGCCTCAGCCGACAGATCTGGCTAGCTATGAAGCATACATGGAAGGAATCAAGAAAAATGAACCGCAGATGTCACCTGCTTCTTTTAACAGTGATGTTAGAGGTAACATTCATGATGTATATTCAACACTTACCGCACAGGTCGGCAGTCCGCTGCCTTATGGTATTGGTATTAAGTACGATGATCCTTCAAAAGCTTATCTGTATTGGGGCTCGGAGGAACATAAAGAAGAGCTGCTGACGATGAGACGCTGGCAGGAAAACGGATTGATTTCCAAAAACGTCCTGAACTTGAAGGATACCATCCAGGCTCCGATTATCGCGGGCAAGGCAGCAAGCATCTTCGGAGATAATCCGACTCGCTTCAACGATACGTTGATGAAGGTGAAAGCAGCACATCCGGATTGGGATCTAGGTTACTATCCTTATGGCAATACCATTGGTTATGCAACACCAGTTCATCCTATTCATAATGGTTTCGCCATTCCGAAGAGCAGCAAGAACCCTGAACGTGCACTGGCCTTCTATGAAAAAATGGTCATGGATAAACGTTATAATCAGCTGACACAATACGGTGTGGAAGGAAAGAACTATAAAATTGATGCGAACGGCTACTATGAACTTATTGGAGATGCTTCAACGAACGGTTTTACACGCGAGGGAATGAATGGCTGGGCCTGGCGGAATCCGGAGCTCATGCTATTTGATAAATCCTATGATGGCGTGAAGGAAATTTTCGCTGAGCTCGACAAAATTCAGAAGCCGGATATTTTCACCGGTTTTGCTGAGGATTATACCTCTTATCAGGCGGAAAAAGCAGCACTAGAGCAGGTGGAAAAGCAATACCTGTATCCATTGCAAGCTGGATTAGTAGAGGATGTTGATGCGGGTTTAGCCACCTTTATGGAAAAGGCTAAGCAAGCCGGTCTTGAGAAAATCCAGACCGAATATATCAAGCAATGGGATGCTTATGTGCAGGAGAAGGGTTTGAAATAATAAAAGTAGCAAGGGAGGTTCCTTAAGCCTAATGGCAAGGAGCATCCCTTTTTTTGTGTTCTTTAACGTACTCAGATTTACGAGAAACGTTGACGGAATTCCCGTGGAGTGGTTCCTTCTATTCGAATAAAGCTGGAGCTGAAGTAAGGCGCCTGATTGAAGCCAACTTCCTCGGCTATACGGGCAATTGTGTAGCTGGTCTGCATCAGCAAAAGTTTACTTTGCTGAATCCGATAATGCAGCAGATATTCCATCGGCGCACAGCCGTATTCCTTCTTCATGCAACGAGCGATATATACAGGGTGAAAGCTTAGACTTTCCCCGAGCTGCTGCGCAGTGATATGCTCACGAAAATGGCTGCGTAAATAGGAGGCCGCTTGCTCTGCACATATTTTGGAGGGTGAGGGGCGCTCATGGCTGAGGGAGGCGGATAACTGCTGAATAACCTCCTGAAACAACAGCTGCTGCTGAAATGGAGTATCGCTTAAATGGGAATTAGGCACAAGCTGATTCAGCTGTGAGAGCAGCTCTTCCATCTTGGACGGCTGCAGCAGAGTTGTATATTGAGGCAAGCGTAAGCTAAACGGCCGGATATCAAATTCGTCAGATTGCAGGGAGTTCTCTATTTTGACGTTGTCTTTCTCAAACGTAGCAGTCGTATCCTCGGTCATATTCCAGTCGCCCACCGTTTGAAAATGCAGCCAATAATAAGAGGTGGATTCCTTGCAGCTATCCGTACTGAAATGATGGCTGTCTGGACGAAGTAAGAGCGCCTGACCTGCTTTTACTTGAAAAGGGAGACCGCCTTCACTCATATATAAACAGCCTTGTTTAACTACAAGCAAATCGAACACCCGGGTATTATGGCGGCTCATATGATAATGGCCGGGGGAGAAAGTATGGAATCCGCTTACAATGTAGTACAGCAACGGAGGAACGGTGAAGTTCAAGATGTTCATGTCAGAAGCTCCTTTTAGTGAGGTTGGAATAATGTAATAATTGGTTTGAAATCTGTACCATCATCCAAAGTATATCATCTATAATTTAGTCTGAGCTAATGAATAAAGATGTTATTTTTTAGGCTGAGTCTGTAGGCATGGTTTACGAGGAGGGTTTGTATAGTGAAAAAAGAAAGACAGGGTTTTGGACTCTGGGTATTGGCTTGGCCTATATTTATAGAGATATTTCTACAGACTCTGCTGGGTACGGTAGATACATTAATGGTCAGCCGTATCTCTGATGATGCAGTCGCCGTAGTCGGCATTTCCAATCAATTGTTCGGTGCATTGACCACACTTTTTACAACATTTGCGGGTGGAGCGGGGATTCTGATCGCACAGAGAATGGGCTCCAAACGTTTTGGTGAAGCGCGCACGATTGCTATTATGGGGGTAACGGTTAGCCTCGTGTTGGGGATTGTCGTGAGTATTGTATTGTTTTTCTATGCGGGCCCTATTGGTGGGGTTCTAAATATAGCACCTGAGCTATTGTCACTTTCCAATGTCTATATCTCCTACGTCGGCGGTGGACTTTTTATGGTCGGAATGATTGCTTCCCTCGGTACCGCTATCCGGAACACAGGGAATACCAAAGGGCCGATGTACACAGGGATTATAATCAATGTCATCCATATAATTCTGAACTATATTTTTATATTTGGTGTATTCGGACTGCCACAGCTAGGCCTTGCGGGCATCGCGATCTCCAGTATTGTCAGTAGACTGGTCGGAGTGATTATTCTCTACTCCTTATTCCGGCGTTCTTTCGAGATCAAGGTTAGACTTAGAGATTTCCGTATATTCAATGGCAAGCTGTTCAAGCAAATTCTGAAGATTGCCTGGCCTCTCGGGATCAATTCTTCCTGTTGGGTATTCTCCCAGCTTATTGTGTATTCCTTTCTGGCTGCACTTGGAGCCGAAGCGTTAGCAGCACGCACGTATCTTAACACCCTGGAGTCCTTTTGCTTCACGCTTGGTTATGCTTTTGCGCTGGCGGGTCAGATACAGATTGCTCATTTATTCGGAGCAGGCAAACTGAAAGAAGCTTACCGCAGTGCATATCGTACACTCTTCATTGGTTTGAGCATTGTGTCAGCTAACATGCTGTTACTATTCCTGTTCGGAAAACAGCTGCTCGCTTATTTCACATCTGATCCGAAAATTATTGCGATCGGGGTTTCTTTGTTAGCTCTAAATCTATTGCTCCAGCCCTCCAAAATGCTGAATATGGCCCTCGGCAACGCGCTGAATGCCATCGGGGATACGCGTTATACGATGTATACTTCCATCGTGTCTATGTCCCTCATTGGCGTGGGCTGCTCCTATTGGTTAGGAATCAGCTTCGGCTGGGGACTCATAGGTATCTATTGTTGTATGATAGCCGACGAATTGGTGCGAGGTTTGCTTGTTTTGGCGCGCTGGAGGGGGCGAAAGGTTCTCCGCCAAGCGGACACCGGCTTGAGTGAAGAGAATGCTTCACTACATGGAGCGGGGAAAAGAAGCGCCTCGTTAACCACATAAGCGGGACTCTATAAGCCCAGCTTGATGGGCAATGGAGTGGTTTTAGAGTAGGACGTTGTTTGTGGAGTAGTGCTGCAGTAGTGCGACAGTAGTGCGACAGTAGTGTGATAGTAGGGAGGCTGTGGGAGGGCGGTAGTGGGGTGGTTGCGGGAGGGATGACGTTGTGCTTTCGGACTCAGATGCCGCTATTTGCTAATTTAGAGCCTTTTCCGGTTAGTTTCGGACTGGAGGGGCGCTATTCCTCGTGAAATGGCTCATGTAGGGGTAATTTTGCGGCAATAGTGACACTGGTGGACCTCTGTCAAGAAAGTGGACAGTCACGCAACAGACATTCTAGTCAATTGCTCAGCAAAACGAACTGGAGAAAGATACCCCAGCGCGCCATGCATTCGCTTGCGGTTATAGTAAAACTCAATATATTGAAAAAGTGTTTGGTAGGCTTGCTCCTTAGTTTTGAATCGCGGATTACAATAAATGAGCTCCTTTTTCAAAATGCTGTGCCACGACTCGATACAGGCGTTATCATAACAGTTACCTCTGCGGCTCATGCTGGACTCCATGCCATACGCTTTCAACTGCTTCGTGTATTCATGAGAAGTATATTGAGAACCTCTATCGGAGTGATGTAATAGACCCTTTTCCGGTTGTTTAGCTTCGTAAGCATCTTGTAAGGCGCCCGAAATTAAGCTAGTTTCCATATGGTTCTCCAAGCGCCACCCCACGATTTCGCGCGTGCAAAGGTCCATCACACTAGCCAGGTACAAGCGCCCTCCCCGGCAAGGAATGTACGTAATGTCGGTAACCCATACTGAATTGGGTCTGCGTATTTTAAATTGCTGGTTCAGCGTATTCGGGGAAATCGGATGGTCATGATTGGAGTCAGTGGTCTGTACCCGATACGTTTTGGAGACAATGGAGCGAAGCTTCATATGTCGCATGTACACACTCACCGTGCGTTCGGTAACGGTATAACCTTCTTGATGTAACAGGCGGGTGATCTTCGGACTCCCATACCGCTTTTGATGGTCTGTAAAATGATACTGAATTCGCTTCATTATCGCAGCCTTACGAAGCATATGCGTACTGGTTTTTTCTGTCCGCCACTTGTAGTACCCGCTCCGTGACACATGTAGGGTCATGCACATCTTCTCCAAGAGAAACTCGGAGCGATGTTTTTCAATAAACTGGAATCTCAGTTCCTTGGTTTGCTGAAGATGTGCACTGCTTTTTTTACGATCGCTAATTCCTCTTCCACATCGGCAATCTTGTTATCTTTTTCTTGAAGTTGACGGCTCATTTCTTTCAACTGTGCCTCGAGTTCCCGTACTCGATCCACGCTAGCTGCCGGTTCATTCTTTAGTTCTCGATACTGGCTCATCCATTGATGCAGGGTACTTTTTGGGATGTTAAGCTCTTCCGCCAAGTCGCCCACTGTCTTTGTTTGCTCTTGAATGAACTGCACTGTCTGTTTTTTAAACTCTTCGTTATACCGTTGTCGATGTTCTCCCATGTGAACACACCTCCGTGGACTCATTATCGCCAGTCTGTTAACTACTGTCCACTTTTTATTCTAGCTTCATGGAGTCCGATAGCTTATGAAAAGAGACGTTTGTGCGGAAATAACGGCTCTGGAGTCCGAAAGCGACTTTGAAAGCCCAAGTAACACCGTGCACCCAAGCGACAACGAGCACTTCAAGTAACATAGAGCAACTCTGTGGCTTAAAAATTGATTAGTTTAGGGGCAGTAGGGCGGTTGCGGGAGGTCTGGCGTTGTGCTTTCGGACTCAACTGCCGCTATTTGCTAATTTAGAGCCTTTTCCGGTTAGTTTCGGACTGGAGGGGCGCTATTCCTCGTGAAATGGCTCATAATGGGGTCGTTTTGCACCAATAGTGACACTGGAGTCCGATAGCTTATGAAAAGAGACGTTTGTGCGGAAATAACGGCTCTGGAGTCCGAAAGCGACTTTGAAAGTCCAAGTAACACCGTGCACCCAAGCGACAACGAGCACTTCAAGTAACATTAAGCATCCTGAGTAACGGCGAGCACTCTAGGTAACATTAAGCATCCCGAGTAACATCGAGCACTCCAAGTAACTTAGAACATCCCGAGTAACATCGAGCACTCTAGGTAACATTAAGCATCTCGAGTAACGGCGAGCACTCCAAGTAACATAGAGCAACTCTGTGACTTGAAAATTGATTAGTTTAGGGGCAGTAGGGCGGTTGCGGGAGGGAGGGCGTTGTGCTTTCGGACTCAGATGCCGCTATTTGCTAATTTAGAGCCTTTTCCGGATAGTTTCGGACTGGAGAGGCGCTATTCCTCGTAAAATGGCTCATAATGGGGTGATTTTGCGGCAATAGTGACTCTGGAGTCCGATAGCTTATGAAAAGAGACGTTTGTGCGGAAATAACGGCTCTGGAGTCCGAAAGCGACTTTGAAAGCCCAAGTAACACCGTGCACCCAAGCGACAACTAGCACTTCGAGTAACATTAAGCATCCCGAGTAACGTCGAGCACCCAAGTGACAACGAGCACTCCAAGTAACATCAAATTTGCTGATGCTTTTTTGAAAGAGGTTACCTCATGAGTAATTACTTCTGTGAGGGCCTCTTTTTTATGCGCGTATAAAGTTTAAGTTTGACGGTCCTCAAATTTGATTATTCATTCATATAGAGTTTGATTCTATGATATAAATGAGGTAGCCTTTATAGAATGGGTAGCCGTTATATAAATACATGTCAGTGAAGGGTTTGAGGGAAATGTTGTTGTCAAAATGGAGAGGGTTTTCGTTACTAGGGCTGCTCTTAATGCTTGTACTATTATCAGGCTGTTCTAAAGGAACAGCGCATGTCACAGTGAATAAGAATGGAAGCGTAGATTTTGCAGTGAATATGAAAGTGAATTCGCGGGCAGAAGCGTTGATTAGCGGAAAAATGGAAGATGCTCTGGTAAACAAACTTAAAGATCAGGGGATTGAGCTAGAGAAAAGCCAAGATGGAAAATCTACAGTCTATGAATTCATGAAATCTTATGCCTCTTTTGAGGAAATGAAAGCACTCTCTGGTGACTTGGATATTGTGGACCTGAAATTAGATACCAAAGATTATTGGTTTTATACCAAATATGATGTTGAGGCGAAGCCCAAATTAAATAGTTACATAGACACCATAATGGATAATATGGGATCGCTCAGCTTATCGAAGCCGATTATTCGGGCGTTTTTGCAAAACATGGCTTTTGACTTTAAATTAACGTTACCTGTGGATTTATATGGAGACAATAATGCAAATGTAGAAGACGGCAGAACCCTTACTTGGAATGTTACACTAGCGGATACAGAGCCAATTCAAATGCAGGTTTATGTGCCTAATGTATGGAATATCGTGATTGTGCTTATCATTTTAGTGGTGGTTATTGTAACTGCGATTATATTGTTTATCAGAAAAAGAAAGCAGCGTAATAGAAAACGTTTCTAAGTGGGTTCGTAAGGTTTAGGAAGTGCCGGGAAGCTAAGATGCTTTACCGGCCTTCTTTACTTTTTAGCAGGCACAGAGTTATAATTAGTACCAAGTACTAATATCAGATACTAAATGAAGAGGTGATTGGAATGACAGGTGCAAAAATTACCGCTATCGGAACCTATGTCCCAGCCAAAAGACTGACTAATGCCGATCTGGAGCAGATCGTAGATACAAATAATGAATGGATTGTACAACGGACCGGAATCCGTGAGCGCCGAATTAGTAGGCAGGATGAGTATACAAGTGATTTATGTGCAGCAGCTGTGCAGGATCTTATGACTCGTTATGGAAAAAGCGTTCAGGATGTCGATATGGTCCTGGTAGCTACGAGCACACCTGACTTTTCCTTTCCCTCAGTAGCTTCTTTGATTCAAAATCGTTTTAACATTCCACAGACTGCGGGTGCTATGGATTTGAGCGCAGCATGCGCGGGTTTTGTCTATGCACTGCATACTGCTCACAGTTATGTGGCTTCAGGAATGCATCGTAAGGTCCTGGTTATTGGTGCGGATACGATCTCCAAGATTACGGATTATACTGACCGCAGTACATGTATTCTTTTTGGGGACGGAGCGGGAGCTGTACTTGTGGAAAGTGATGAGCAGTCGACGGGATTTTTGGGCTTCCAGCTGGCAAGTGATGGCGGTGGGGCACATCATGTGTACCGTACGGGGCTTGCCCATACTGTAAACAATATTGAGCTGGTAGATACACAAATGCTGGTACAGAACGGACGTGAAGTGTTTCGCTGGGCGGTCAGAACGGTTCCTTTAGGTGTGCAACAGCTGCTTGAAAAAGCGGAGGTAACTCTGGAGGAAGTAGACTGGTTTATTCCACACAGCGCTAATATGCGCATGATTGAGCCAATTTGTGAGCGATTAAATTATCCGCTGGAGCAGGTGCTGCACAGTCTTGTGAATTTCGGCAATACTTCTGCTGCCACGATTCCTTTAGCACTCGATTTGGGCATCCGCGAGGGTAAAGTACAAAATGGACAAAAGATCCTGATGTATGGTTTTGGTGCCGGATTGACCCAGGCGGGGCAATTGATTGAGTTGAATTTGGATCATCAGGTAGGGATACCTACTCCATATTAAGAGGTGGAATTTGGCGAGTTGATGTCCAATGAATGTTTATAACGAAACGTTTCGGTTAATCAAAAAAAGACAACGCCGTTTGCGGAAACCCGCTTACCTTGGCTGTTGTCTTTTTTTTTGATTACTGAGTATTTAATTGACTGCCACAGGATTCACGTACAATAAGCACAGGCTCCACTACAAACGATCCACCGCCAGACTGATTGTTAATCAAGTCATAGAGCATATGGGCAGCGAGGATGCCAAGCCGTTCTTTGTTCTGGCGGATGGTCGACAGTTTTGGACTGGTATATTTACAGGCTTCAATGTCGTCACAACCGATAATTGCAATATCTTCAGGAACGCTGAGGCCGTGTTCTTTCAAAGCCCGGATGGCTCCCAGAGCCAGCAAGTCAGAAGCCGCAAAAATGGCTTTTGGTAAATTTCCGGCTTGAATTAATTGCTGCATAGCCGTATAACCGCTGGGCTCAAAGAAATCGTCGCCATGAACAAACCACTGACGGTTCAAAGTGAGGCCGAAGCTTTCAATAGCTTTGACATATCCAGATTCCCGCAAGTTAGAAATATCTGAATCCGCTGCACTTCCGATAAATCCAAGCTCTCTATAGCCAAGTAGATAAAAATGCTCCACGACCTTGGAAGAAACCTGAAAGTTATCTGACATCACAAAGCCAGATTTTTTGCCCTTTAGCTCAAGGTCGACCCCGATACAAGGAATACTGCTCATATCCAGATCGCGGATGGTAGGCTCCATCTTTTGCCCGGAAATAATGACACATCCATCCACATTAAAATGAACAGATCGAGCGAAATAATCGCCGCTGCTGATGAATTTCTCGTTGGAAAAGAAAATGAGATCGTAGCCCAGAACGCCCATCTGCTTTTTAAAGGAATTTAGCACTTCTACGAAAAAGGGATGGGTAAATTCGACATTAAGCTCGCCAGCAAAAATAACCCCGATCAGATTCGACTTCTTAGTTGCGAGTGTCTTGGCGGAGTTGGAAGGTGAATATCCGGTTTGTTCGATGATCTCCAAAACTCTTTGCTTGGTTTTTTCGGAAACATCGCTGTAATTGTTCATAATTTTCGAAACAGTCGAGACAGAAACGCCGGCCATTTCGGCAATCATTTTGATATTCATAGTTAATAAAGCCACCCTCCGCTAAATAGTTGAAATTTGAGAAAAAGACTGTTCTAGAGCGGTTATTTGCGAGTTATTATGAATAGGGTGAATGAAAATTCAATTATTTTCAGTCTATTATTATTGCCGAAACAAGTCAAATATATATTTCACTATGCAGATTTATTCCAAAATAATCTATGTAAAAAAATTCAAAATTACATCTTTACAAAAATAGAAAACTAAGCAACAATAGCATTGTCGAAACCGATTTCGATTTTTCGCTTGAATTACGAATATTACGAAATTCGAGGAGTGATGTTTAGGATGAAAAGGAATTTCACAGCAGCGCTTGCTGCTATGCTCCTTGTCACCGGGCTGCTATCACCGGTTGGGAGCATGAATGCTTCAGCGGCAGAGGCGTTAAAGGAAAACTCACCTGATTCAGCGGCAACGAAAGTGGAAAATGAACCAATCAATGGATTGAAAGCGTTTACCGATGTATCTCCAAGTCATTGGGCCGCAGGCCCATTACAGCGTTGGAGCGCAAATGGGATCATAAGCGGATATGACGACGGGTCGTTTCGTCCGGGTAAGGAAGTCACGAAGGCAGAATTCGCAGCTATTATGAATCGTATATTTAATTATCAGGAGCAATCGGATAAGGTTCCCGCTGATGTCCAGGCTACAGACTGGTATAAAAATGATATAGCCAAAGGGATTGCAGCTGGATATTTAAGCAGTGATCAGAAGAACAATATTTATCCTTCAAAAGCACTTTCGCGCGCGGAGGCGGCGTTAGCATTGGAGAAAGTGTTTCGTTTCAATGCAGACAAAAGCAGTACAGCAGCATTCACCGATCTGAACGGAGTCAGCGATGAAACCGCAAAAGCAATAGCTGTTCTATCGAGTGCAGGTTTTGTAAAAGGATATCCTGGAGGTTTGTTTAAGCCAGATGGTGGGATCACCCGTGCAGAGTTAGCTCAGTTGGCTGATCGAATGGTTTCGGGACTCCTCCTGAAATCAGGAGAGACTTCACTAGGAACAGTTAAGGGCAATGTAGTCATTAATCGGGCTGATGTGATTCTTAAAGACACGGTCATCCAAGGTAATCTTTATCTAACCGAGGGGATAGCTGACGGGAATGCAAAGCTTGAAGGTGTAAAGGTAACAGGGACTACTTTTGTACGGGGAGGCGGCGAGCAAAGTATCGGCTTATACCATACTTCTCTTGGACTGCTTCAAGTAGCCAAGCCTAATGGTAAGGTTCGGGTTTATGCCAGCGGGTCGACAGCTGTGGGTACAGTGCAGCTGCTATCTGGGGCAATCTTAGAAGAAAGCAGCGATCTTACCGGGGCAGGGTTTGGGGATGTTGAGATGAATGTCGTTCCTCACAATATTTCGCTTCGCGGAACATTTGCAGCGGTTCGTTCGGCAGACTCAGCAGTCAGCGGTTCTTTGTTAAGAATCCTTGGAACTGTCGGCAGCCTTACACTGGGAAGTCCGACCCAATTAACATTGGAGAACAATTCACAAGTGGCGGCACTAATCCTATCTGCGAGCGCTGGAGGTACAGCAATTCAAGGCAGCGGAAGCGTAACCACAATAGATAACAAAGCCGATGGAGTAACGATTGGCGGTGTAGCATTAAAAAAGGAAGCACTGGCAAAACAACATTGCCAATAGCAAGCTCAGCGCCAAGCAGTTCGGGGAATGTAGGTCCAATATCGACACCAAACTCCACACCTGAAGCAACGGCGGCACCTACGGCAACTGCTATGCCAACCGAAACACCAACACCAACACCAACACCAACACCAACACCAACACCAACACCAACAGCCACACCGACACCAACACCAACACCAACAGCCACACCGACACCAACATCAACACCGACACCAACACCAACACCAACACCAACAGCCACACCGACACCGACACCAACAGCCACACCGACAACAATACCAACAGCCACACCGACACCAACAGCCACACCGACACCAACACCAACACCAACACCAACACCAACACCAACACCAACACCAACACCAACACCAACACCAACACCAACCACTGATCCGTGGACACTGGTGTGGGGGGATGAGTTTGATGATGGAGAGATTGATGCCACAAAGTGGACCTATGACCTTGGAGATGGATCGCAATACAACAATCCAGGTTGGGGAAACAATGAGAAGCAGTGGTATACCAACGATGAGAAGAATGTAAAGGAACAGGACGGTAACCTGATTATTACGGCCCACAAAGAAGAAAAAGCTGGCAAACAATATACTTCTACACGGATTAAGACTAAAGGGTTGTTTAGTAAAAAATATGGCAAATTTGAAATTCGGGCCAAAGCACCTACTGGAAAAGGGTACTGGCCGGCGATCTGGATGCTGCCGGAGAACGATGTGTACGGGACTTGGGCTGCTTCCGGTGAGCTTGATATTATGGAAGGCTGGGGCAGTCGTCCAAACACGGTAGCGGGGACGATTCATTACGGCGGTATGGCGCCGAACAATGTATACTCCGGCAAAGAGTATGTATTTCCGGATAACGCTACGATTGAGCAGTTCCATACGTACTCTATTGAGTGGGAGCCGGGCGAAATTCGCTGGTATGTGGATGGTGAATTATATTCGACCAAAAATGACTGGTACAGCATCAGCAATGGGCAGCCTGCCAATAATGTGTATCCAGCGCCGTTTAATCAGAAGTTCCATTTGCTGATGAATCTGGCCGTAGGCGGTAACTTTGATGGTGATCCGACTAGCGAAACCGTATTTCCAAAATCGATGGAGATTGATTACGTTAGAGTCTACGAGCTGACAGGTCGTGAGTACCGCGAGCCTATTCCAGTTACACTGGAGAAGGAAGCCTATCCAGAAGGCTCCAAGCTTGCACTGGCAGACGGCAACATGGTCTATAACAACAATTATTCGGAGCAGGTGCCGGGGGATGGCGGTATGGGAATCCCAAATACCGCACATTGGGCACTTTATAAAGAAGCAGGGGCTGAAGCTACGGTTTCTACCGTTCCTATTGGGGAGCGCAATTATGTGAAGGTAGATATCAGCAGTGGGGGCGGGAATTTTTATTCGATTCAACCCCAAGCTATCGTATCTATAGCTAAAGGCAGGTTCTATAAACTCAGCTTCGATGCCAAAACCGATATGTCCCGCAGTATGAGCGTTCGGTTAACAGGTGGAGAATCTCGTGGATTTGCAGCGTATTCTCCATCGCTTAAGGTAGATCTAACTTCAGCGATGACGCATTACGAAACGATGTTTCAAATGAAGGAGAACTCAGATATTGCTGCACGCGTCGAGTTCAACGTGGGTACCAATACTTCACCGGTATGGTTTGGTAATGTCAGATTAGAAGAGATTGAGAATATTCAATTCCCGCATGATAGTGCGAAGGAACCGCTGGCCAACGGTAATCATCTGTACAATGGTACTTTCGATATTGGGGAACCCAATCGGATGAGTTATTGGCATACGGAAGCAGCTGGTGGTGCCACGGTAGAATCAAGCGTTAATGACGCTGGCCAGTTAAAGCTGCAGATTGGCGGCAGTGAAAATGGTGAGGTTCGGTTACTTCAGAAGGGAATTCAGCTCATTCAAGGGCAGGACTACGAGGTTACCTTCAATGCTTCAGTCTCCTCTGCACGCACAGGAACGGTCCAACTACTAGGAAAAGACGGCAGTGTACAGGCAGAACAACCGGTTAACTTAAGCGAAGGTGAGCAAAAAATTAAAGCCACCTTTATCAATCTTAGAGGTGCAACCGATCATGAAGGACAATTCGTATTATTGTTAAACGGGGCAGCGGATACAGTCGTTCTGGATAACTTCCAGATGATACGTACTAGCTTCTATTTTGATCCATCGCTAATATATTACCCGCTCCTGAATGGTGAATTTAACTTTGGGTTTAGCGCCTGGGACCGCCTATTGACAGAGCAGGGTGGTCAGAGCAGCGCTACGGTTGTAGATGGAGCAGCGAAATTTAGCATTACGAATACTGGCAGTCAGGCTTATTCTGTAATGTTGTTTCAGAACAACTTGAAAGCTGCTGCTGGAATGGATTATGTGGTTGAATTTGATGCCAGTTCAACCGTAATCCGCAAAATCGGGGTGAACGTAGAAAATGGTACGTATCAGGCCTCGTTCAGCAATATTCTGGAGGTAACGCCGGAGACGAATCATTACAGATTCGAATTCCGGCAAGGCAGCAAGGATACATTGTCTCTTAAATTCCTGCTTGGGAAGGTTGAGGGGATTAGTATTCCTCAAAACCATGATATTATCATTGACAATGTGAAATTTGAGATCAAAAATGCACCGGCCAAACCGCAGGAGCTGCTGAGCGACAGCAGTAATAACAGAGTTTCGCAGCCGATTGAGCTTACTTTTATCGACAATGCAAATTGGCGGAATCAAATCATGGCGGTAAAGGTTAACGGTACAACACTTAATGCAGAGCAGTACACTATTGAACCGGGAAAAATCACAATTGAAGCAGCAGTATTTCCGGCAGAAGGAAGTTATACCATTACTGTTGAGGCTGAACATTATGTTACTGCAACTGTCGCGCAGACTATTCTAGCTAATGATAACAATCTAGTCATCAATGGTTCGTTTGGCAGCGATAAGACGGGCTGGACTACATGGTCCGGAGAAGGTGGCGTCTCCGCGTTTAATGTGAAGGATGGCGTAGCTGAAATCCTGATTACGTCGGCCGGATGGGAAGCGTGGCATACACAATTTTTCCAAGAGGGTATTCCACTGGAGGGCGGAAAAACATATGAGGTGAGCTTCAAAGCAAAATCAACGATTCCGCGCCAAATTGTGTTAGAATACTCCAATACTTCAGCTGCTTCCGCGCAAGCTAAGTTTGATATTCATGCGGATTGGGCTACTTATACAGCACAATTTACGGTGTCGAACAGCAACCCGCTGAAGCTTAATTATCTGATCGGCAAAACGCTGGGCGCTGATCCTGCGGCTAACAGTACACCGCATACGATTTCTTTTGACGATATTGTGGTCAGGGAGGTACAAGGGGGTCCACCAGTAACACCGCCAAGCGGTACCCTGGATAATGGAACCTTCGATGTAGATGCAACGGGCTGGAGCCAGTATTTTGACGGAATCGGAACTGCTTCTGTTCAAGAGGGGGAATTTGCTATCAACTTAACAGGTACCGGGCAAGCCCCTTATAGCGCACAGGTGGATTACGAAAATCTCAAGCTCGTTCAGGGAAAGACGTACACCTTGAAGTTTAAAGCTCGTTCTACAGTAAACCGCAATATTCAGGTAGCTGTGGAGCATAAGGGCGGGGACTACACCAAATATATGGAAGCTGAGCTTGTAGCCTTGACCCAGAATATGGACGAATACAGCTACACTTTTACCATGAATGGGGCAACAGACGCTGGTGTTCATCTGGTGTTTTTGCTAGGGCTTATAGATGGGAATAGTACGGAGACGAATAGTGAAATTAGCGCGGGCAGTACAATTTATTTAGATGATGTAAGCTTGATCGAAGGGTAAACGAGAAAAAACGGCAGTGTTTTCCTTTTTACAGGAGCACTGTCGTTTTTTTGTGTGTTTTTTGTGGGTTTGACTTAAGTTTCTTTAGGGATAAATTCAAAAATTTTGCCACTCTCAAAAGATTCTATTAGTTTCAGCAACCAGCGGTAGTAGTTAATGGATTCAGTTATTTTTTCTTCATCTGTATTTAAGAGCTGCATAAGTTTACTATCGTCACTATACTCTTTTTTCATATCGTTAATTTCTGCAAGTGATTTCGCTAGTGAGATCATATTACCTTCGACGGCTTTTCTCCATTTAATAGAGAAGTAATCACTGAAGTTCTGATGCCAGTCAGGCACAGTGGTGAACAAGTCTTTGCGCGTCCCTCTCCCCCATACTTTGTCGATCATTTTCAGATCTAGAAGGGTACGGACTCCCGTACTCATGGACGTTTTACTCATTCCCATTGTTTTACTGAGTTCATCCAGTGTCACTGGACCTTGATTGAAGTACATATAACCGTATAAATGTCCAATAGACAAGGTAATGCCATACAGATCCATGTTTTTGCCGATAGAATCGATCACACGTTCACGGGCTTTACTAATCTTCTCTATTTGTTCGGGCGTAAGCCCTTCTAAATCGTTCATGATGTCCCTCCTGAGGAATAGGTCGATAGACTGCAACCTTATACAATGTATTGTAATCAAATCCCCCTCCATAAGTAAAGAATTCATGAAGAAAGGAATTTGGCGTAAAACAGAGTATTCCATACATAAAGTTCATAAAGTTAAAACTGTACACTAAATTTTATCCGTATATGGTGTTTGCATGAATTTTCAATAGTCCGGTAAACTACTATAAGTGAACTAAACCCGGATAACATTTCGGGAGAAGGAGGACGGCATGGCTATTATAGAGGTGAAACAACTAACCAAAGTATTCGGTCATGATGCGGGACGCGCGATTCCTTTATTAGAGCAAGGGATGTCGAAGGAAAAAATTGCTCAGGAATTGAAGTTGACAGTCGGAGTCAACAAAGCCGAATTCAGCATTGAAGAAGGAGAAATATTCGTCATTATGGGTTTGTCCGGCAGCGGTAAGTCGACGCTGGTTCGTTTGTTGAACCGCTTGATTGAGCCTACAGGGGGGCAAGTTCTTTTTAAAGGGAAAGATGTTGTGAAAATGAATCCGGAGCAGCTGCGCCAATTCAGACGGAAGAACATCGGCATGGTGTTTCAGAAGTTCGCATTATTTCCACATCGAAGCGTACTGGAGAATGCAGCATACGGGCTTGAAGTTCAGGGCGTAGATAAAAAGAAAAGAACTGAACTGGCAACAGAAGCCTTGCATCTGGTAGGTCTGAAAGGTTGGGAGAATCATCGTCCTGATCAACTCAGTGGAGGGATGCAGCAGCGTGTTGGACTGGCACGGGGCCTTGCTAACGACCCGGATATCCTGCTTATGGATGAGGCATTTAGTGCACTGGATCCGCTTATTCGTAAAGACATGCAGCAAGAGCTGCTGGAATTACAGGCCAGAGTGAAGAAGACCATCGTGTTTATCACTCATGATCTAGACGAAGCTTTGCGGATTGGAGATCGGATCGCACTGATGAAGGACGGAGTCATTGTGCAAATTGGTACACCGGAAGAAATCCTCATCCAACCTGCCAATAAATATGTAGAGCGATTCGTGGAGGATGTGGACTTGTCCAAGGTGTTGACTGCAGCTCATGTAATGCGTCAGCCGGAAACAGTCAGACCTGAACGCGGGCCTCGGGTAGCGCTTCAATTAATGCGTGACAGTGGTATATTCAGTCTGTATGTAGTGGACAAGGAAAATAAGCTTCTGGGTGTTATTACAGCTGAGGATGCCCTTAAGGCACTGAATGATAATAAATCTATTCTGGAAGTAACGCGGAGAGAAATCCCACGTGTTCAACCGGAAACGCTACTCAATGATTTCTTTGAATTAATATCTGAGACACATTTGCCTGTAGCCGTCGTAGATGAAGCGGATAAATTGAAGGGTATTGTGATTAAAGGAGCCGTTCTTTCCGCACTCGCCGGCAACGCGGTACCGGAAGGAGGATTATAATGGACATTCCTAAACTGCCTTTGGGAAAGGCACTCGAGTGGTTGGAAAATTGGCTGACGACTTATTGTGGGCCCCTGTTTGACTTCATCCATTCGATTATCGGTGGTATGGTGGCTGGCATTGAAAATGCACTTACCTTCCTGCCAGCATTAGTACTTATCGTGCTTATTGCAGCTTTGTCTTATTGGATCGGTAAATGGCGCATGGCACTATTTGCGGTCATTGGGCTGCTTCTGATTGATAATCTTGGATTATGGGGACCTTCTATGCAGTCCTTGGCCCTTGTTCTAACCGCCTCGATATTGGCTGTAGTAATTGGTGTGCCGATTGGTATTTTATGTGCGCAGAGAAATACCGTTAGAAATATAGTTACGCCTATTTTGGACTTTATGCAGACGATGCCGGCTTTTGTATATTTATTGCCAGCGGTATCCTTTTTCTCACTGGGCGTAGTTCCAGGGGTTATTGCTTCGATTATTTTTGCAATTCCGCCAACGATTCGCTTGACCAATCTCGGAATTCGTCAGGTTTCGGAGGAACTGGTGGAGGCAGCAGATGCTTTCGGATCGACACCTACTCAGAAATTGGTTAAATTGCAGCTTCCAATCGCTTTACCAACAATTATGGCAGGTGTGAACCAGACCATTATGTTGTCACTGTCAATGGTTGTTATCTCATCGATGATTGGTGCACAGGGCGTGGGTGCCTATGTATACCGTGCGGTATCACAGGCTAAGACAGGAGACGGATTCGAAGCAGGGATTGCGATCGTTATTATCGCCATTCTGCTGGACCGTTTGACACAGAACGCACTAAAACCAAAACAAAGATAGGAGTTTTAAATAAATGAAGAAGAAAAATATAGGGGTATTCCTGTTAGTTATTATGATGATTGCTGTTATTGCTGGATGTTCTTCATCAAGTAAAGAGAAGGTAAAATTAGCATATGTAGCATGGGATTCGGAAATTGCGAGTACTTATGTAGTAAAGGAAGTACTTGAAACTAAGCTTGGAGCTACCGTTGAAATGCTGCAGGTAGATGCTGGTCCAATGTGGGCTGGGGTTGCAGACGGTAGTGCGGATGGAATGGTTGCAGCTTGGCTGCCAAGCACCCATGCGGCTTATTTAGAGAAGTACGGTGCAAAAATTGAAGATTTGGGTGCAAATCTAAACGGGACTAAGGTTGGCTTGGCTGTTCCGGCCTATATGGATATTAACTCTATTGAAGACTTGAAGAACAGTGATATGGCAGCAAAGCTGAACAATCGCATTATCGGCATTGAGCCAGGTGCCGGCATTATGACAACCACAGAAAAGGCTATCGCGGAATATGATCTTAGCGATTACACACTTCTTGAAAGCTCATCCGCAGCGATGGCTCAGGAACTGCAAAAGGCTTATGACAACAACGAGCCAATCGTTGTTACAGGCTGGACACCGCACTGGATGTTCGCCAATATGGATCTGAAATATCTGGAAGATCCAAAAGGGGTTTACGGTGCGGATGAACAGATCCACACGATGGTTCGCCAAGGTCTGAAAGATGACATGCCCAATGTCTACAAATTCCTGGATCAATTCGAATGGACAGCAGAAGATATGGCCAAAGTAATGATCGAGGTTCAGGGTGGGAAGTCCCCAGAAGAAGCCGCTAAAACTTGGGTGGAAAGCAATCCGGATAAAGTGAATGCTTGGGTTGCAGGTATAGAATTGTAAGTAGATTAAAAACTGTGTTATGATGTGAAGAATAAATGGAAACAAAAATGTAACTTGTACGCTAACTACTGTTCTTTACACATTACACTTCATAAGCAAGCTCATTCAATAAAACACCCCGTAAGGGGTGTTTTTCTTGGGAATATAAGCAAAGTATTACAAGCTCTTAGTGTACCCTGCTTATATTTCAATAAGAATGGATACCTAGTTTACACACTTAGACTTATGCTTTGTCAAAGTAAATCAGGAGGCAGCTGCTGCAAGGAGTCAAGAGAGGAGACTGCTTCATGACAGAGACCATAAATACCTGGATTGATTGGCTGCTGCAAACGCTGGGCCTTAGCGGGCCATCTATTTTATTCGTGACCATCCCGCTCGCACTTTTGCAGAGTATATTAGGATTTTTTCCATTCGTAATTTTGATCGTGCTGCATGTCTCTGTTTTTAACGTAATTGGAGGCATGCTGATCAGTTGGCTGGCCTGCAATCTGGGCGGAATACTGATGTATTTTCTCATTCGGCGATATCTGTATAACTGGTTTGACCGAAAATGGAGAAGCAAACTGAAGCGCTATGATAAATGGCAACGTTACTTGGATCGATATGGGATTTGGACACTGGTGCTATTGCGTACGATCCCGATTATTCCGAATAATGTAATCAATTTCATGTCTGCTGTTTCACCGATTAAAGCCTCATCTTTTATATGGGGAACCGTACTTGGTAATTTGTCTTATATATGGTTATTCGGTACGATCGGATCCACCCTAATTGTTCCGCGTGAAGAATGGAATGGTTATCTTACCTGGTATGCGGTGTTTATAGCTATTCTCATTGGCATCTTTATTCGGCGTCATTGGGACCATTTGCAGGAGGATAAGCGGAGCAGAATGCACTAATATCATCTTCCCAGTTCATGATCTAAAGGATGAAGAACGTTACTTCAGGCGCAGTTTGCCGGAGGGAACGTTCTTCTTTTTTGTCCTCTTAGCGAATACCTTAAATTAAGTGGAGGTGGCTTGACCTCTGCGTAAGGCGGGAGGGACTGTTGCAATGGGCAGATTGAAAAAATGGGGAAACCGAAGGCTGAGAATACCTGATCTAGGCCATTTTCGGCTGCCAAAAATAAATGGGGACACGAATCGGAGATTCTCAGCGAGAAGCTCCGCATTCAAGTCAAAACCCAGCCGGGCAGCGGTTAGGCCGCAGCGTACGCGCTTTGAAGCCAAACGTAGCAAAGGCCGCTTTAGATTATCCAGCCGGCCAGAGAGTAAGGTAACGGTTGCAGGCGGAAGAACACATAAGCCAAGAAGCCGACGTAAATTTTGGCTGATAGCATCCTTAGTAATACTTGTGCTGGTGCTGCAATCCTTGCGCTATGTGGAGCTGCATATGAAACCGCCCATCCTGCATTTAGCACAAATACGTGTGAAGCAAATCGCTACGGAATCGATTAATAAGGCGATTACCTCACAGGTTGCGAATGGAGGGAATGCGGAAGAGCTAATTGATTGGAAGACGGATAAGAACGGGAAAATATCAGGGTTCATGCTCAACTACGCGGAGCATATGCGTATTACTTCGCAAGCGGCACAGGTCATTCAGTCTACGCTGCAGGAATTGCATAATCGAACAGAATATATTCCGCTGGGGCAAGCGCTGGGCAGTCCCCTTATTGCTTCTTATGGACCCGATATTCCGATCAAGATTGAACCACAAGGTGCGGTTAAGGTTGAACTCAGCACCCGCCAGCAAAACGCTGGGATCAATATGATTCTGGTCGAGGTATACATTCATATTGTGACAGAGGTTGCAGTCGTCATTCCTTTTGATATGGAGCCGCAGGTAGTGGATACAGAAATTCCTGTGTCTTATCTGATGGTTGTTGGAGATGTACCTATGTATTATTACGATAATCAAGGTCAACCTGTGGGGGCGAACGGCAGCAGTGCTCCGGGAATTGCCATTCCTGCTCCAGCTGTAGGCGGGGATAAGAGTGGAGTAGTGGATCAGGGCAAGGATACCACCAGTAACAGTCAGAAAGATAACAGCTCGTCTCCAGCGGCAACCGATCCCGCGAGTACGGGTGCAGATCATACGGAAGAAGACAAAGGCGCGGGCGGAGGAAATTAAGGGGATATCACGCTTCAGCGCTCATAGACTATAGGTAGAACAGCTTTAATAAATGGAGCGTGAATCCTAATGTCGCAAGAATCTCTGAATGTGGAACGCTTGGCGGGAAGGTATGGGTTCTTGGAGCGCACGGGACTACTTCCACTGCCGAGTAAAGATGGACTTACCCTTGTAGTTGAGCTAAGCCGCCTGGAATGTGCCGCAGCTTGCTTACCCTTGCTGCTGCTCCATTCTGGAGAGTCTGTGCGCATTATTGCTGTGGCGATGACTCCTGATTTTCCTATGGAAACTTTAGCGGAACAGGTCTCACCGGAGCAGTCGATTCTCTTTCTTCCTTATGAAAAGGAGGAGTACATGCCTAACCAGGCTTTGGCACAGATCGAAACCAGTTTCGCGGTTTTGCTTGAAGATTCGATCATGGTATCGCCTGGCTGGCTAAGTGAGCTATTGTGGGTTCCTTTTGATGACGCTTCAGTTAAGGTGGTGGCCCCTCGCTCTTCAACCGAAAGAGGGGAAGGGAAGAAACGTCTTCACTTCGGCACCTATGATGAGTTTGCTGCTCATGTAAGCTACAATCTTGGCCGGCATCAAGGAGAATGGCGAGAGATGGATGTACTAACGGGTTCTTGCCTCCTGTTCTCTAAAGAGCTGCTTCAGCGTATCGGAGGGTTGGACACCTCGCTTCAAGTGCGGTCTCTTATGATTGCCGATTGGTGTCTTCGAGCGCGGCAGTCTGGAGCCAAGCTGGCGCTAAGTGATGCTGTGTATGTTCATGCTATACATTCACTTGATAGGGGCCAGAGAAGGATGAACGGACCAACACTTGCGGATGGCTGGCAGGCGTATAGTACAAAATGGGCACTGGAAGATGTCTTAGAAGCCGAAGAACATCTTGTACCGCAGAATGGATTCTTACAATCAACACAACCTGTTATTCCACTCGGTAAGGCAACCTTGCAAACGCCATTAGTGACGGCGATTGTTTATTGTGAAGAGGATGGGAATGGGGACCATCTTCCGCAGGAATGGGCAGCTACACAGGAGCAGCAGAGCTACAAGAATATTCGCTGGATCTGGATCAAGGACAGATGGATGAACACAGCTTCCGGCTTGCCAGTAAATGAACAGGATGTAGTGATTGCAGTTCGTGGTCAAGAGGCTTGGCTGCGGGCTTTGAAGAATGCATCTGCATTATTTGAGAGTGAGATAACTGTGTATTTATCAGACTCTATCAGGTATGAGAAATATTACGTTGAACGGGTAGTGAAGGCGATCACCCAAGGTTCCGCGGATCTGATCGTTAGTTTATCTACGGATATGGACGAAGAGGTGGGGCGGTTGCTTAGGGGGGACCCTTCGGGAATTGTTTTTCCATTAGAGCGAGTTGCTCATAAAGGCGGGAATGTGCCTGGAGTGATTACCTGTAAGGCGTCTACTTCGCACCAATTGCAGCTTCACCCTGAAGCTTCACTAACTATAGGTTATGTGGGGGATTTGTCCGAACCGCAGGGGAAGAAGGCAGATAGGAGCAGGGGCAAGGAGGCGCAGTCATGAAATATTTAATTCTGAGCAGAGGCTCCTGGGAGGAATACGAATATAAAAGACTGTTGGATCTTCTGCCCGAGCGGGAAGAGGTCTGTTTTGCCGGAAGAATGACTCTTGAGCAGCAGACTAACAGCCAGATCAAGCCGGTAATGATCGCGGATATTCATACTCTCAAGGCGAGGGAGTACACATTTCTGGTCTCTTCTCCCTATTGGCTACCAGAGGTTCTTTCTTTGCAAGCGGGATATATAGTGGCTTTATTAGAGCGCTGTCCGGAAGAAGAAAATAAGGTCTTATGGGATAAATACAGCGGCTTGCTTGGAGCAAAGGCCGATCTAGTAGGAACCCGGTCAGAACGGATCTATTTGGAGCAGAGCTTGTGCAGGGAGAATATTATTTATCTCGACGGGGATCAGCAGGAATCGTATGGAGTTGTATGTCAGCGCGAGCGGATTTATTTTCTGACAGATTATGAGATGTTGTGGAGTAAGGCGATTGAGAACTTATGGCAGGAGGAGCCCCTCCTTGCTACGGACTGGTTTAGGATTCAACTCCAGCTTAGGGCGGATTATTATACCTCGATGTGCGCCAAGCTGCCCAGCCAGCCTGTTGTACATTATTTGGCAGCATCTTATTTGTATTTGCTTGGGGACTCCACAGCGAATCGATATCTGGCGCAATCCTTTGAGTTAATGGTGCTGTATGAATATTTGGATTGCCTTATTTCACACTTCCGGTTTTTTTCTGCAATAGAAGCCAAGACAGGGAATTTGGAAACGGCGGTCCGCCAATTTGCGATTACAGCATTTACCGCAGAGGAGAAGCAAGCAGTAGAAAGGATGGAGGGCTGGCTCCATTCCGGGCAGGATGAACTGGTTCGCGCGGAGTTGTTCCACCTGAATGAGGATGAGGCAGCGGCAGTAAGAATTTTAAGTCCGCTAACTTCTCCCGAGGCAAAAGCGTTGCTGGTGCAAAATTATGTGCGGACTTTTCAATGGGAAAAGGCAATAGTGCTGCAACATGAGCAGGAAGAAAATGTGGATGAAGCCATGGAAGGCACCATACACTTGCTGTATGGCAGGCGGCACGAGGCCATTCGCAGCTTTTTAAATGCAGGAGGGCAAGACAATCAGGCATGGCCACTTTTGTCAGAGATGGCAGATCTCGAAGAGGCTGTAAGACGATTGAGAAGGAGAGTGGAGGATGAGTAGTCATAGAGGGCCACTCCGCAAAACATCAGGCAACCGTCTGACCGCTATTATGCAGGTTAGGAACGAAGCCGGAAGGTATTTAGAGCAGGTGCTGGAGGAATTAAGTGAGTTCGTGGATGATATTGTGATCGTGGATGATGGAAGTACAGATCATACGGCTCAGTTATGTCTCTCTTTTGCCAAAGTTAAGAAGCTCGTAACCCTGCAAAGCTCTTTGTTTAACCGTGAATGGGAGCTACGGCAAACATTGTGGGAGCTGGCGGTATCTACGAATCCGGATTGGCTGCTGTCTGTGGACGCCGATGAGTTCTATGAAGAGTCTGCTAAACGGGAGATGAGGCGACTCATCGATCAGGATGTGTATGACTGGGTATCCTTCCGATTATTTGATTTTTGGGGCGGCACCACACATTACCGTGAAGATGAGCATTGGAATATCCACACGAAGCATACCCGTACACTAGTCCGCTATTTGCCGAACTTTCATTATTTTTTTCCGAAAATGGATCATCATGTGCCAAGACTTCCGCTCTCTTATTCGGTATTGCCGGGGTTTCTTACCGAGCTGCGTGTGAAACATTATGGTTGGGCGATATCCCCTGAGGAGCTTCGGCGAAAATACTCGCGTTACCTGGAGCTTGATCCAGAGGGGCGCTGGGGTAGTCTGGAGCAGTACGAATCTATCCTTGATGAGCAGCCCCATCTGGTGGAATGGCAAGAGGAGCTTTGAAATCCGCATCTGATCTGCCAACCGGCTAAGTCCGGCTGGCAGATCTCAGAAGCAGCGCAGAAGGGATATGAGCTGATGGTATCCCTTGCGGATATACTTCTGCTGCGAGCTGCAGCTTGTAATAAGCGAGGCTCACGGCTGCGGTAGCCCCCCCGACTCTACGCAAAGCGGCTTCATCCTCTACATGAAGGATGGGCATCTCTCCACAGGAGTAGGCTATCGCAGCGTATAATTGCCACTCGGTACAGTCCGCAGGTGTATGATATTGAGGGTGCTTGCTGACATAAATAGAGCACCATTGTTTTTTTATGGAGGTGGGGGCTTCAAGTAATCCGTAGAGTAAGGGCTGCGGCAGACTGGACCAGTGTAAGGAAGATCCTTCCGAATGGCGATAAAGTGCTAATAAACTATTCCAAGCACCAGTCTGAAGCAGCAATTGTGCTGCATAGCTTAGATCCGAAAGATCAGCTTTAAGGCTATAATTCCCTGCTAAAATATGATGGATCGATAAAATCCCCGGTCTGTAAGGCAATAGACAGACAAGCCAGCGCATGGCAGACTCTGTATCTCCAATACGGCAAGAGAAAGCCCACAGGTAGCCAAGTACAAAGGATCGGTTGGAAAGATGGGAAGGATCATGAAGCAGCTGTTCAAGCGGTGCGAGTGTCTGAAGATGTTCCGGTTGATTGTTTATTTCCAGAATCGCCTGCAATGCAGCCTGAACAGATGAGGGTAACTGGCTGGCTGTAGAAAGCTCAGCTTGCCATTCCGGATCGCGGGCATTGAGCGCTGCGGGCAGAAGATAACTCAAAGTATCAGGAGATAAAGAGTGCAGATGGTTGTGGGTCAATGCTCGTAGTTGTGCCTTCTCTCCAGATAGAAGGCTTAGTGGGATGAGTTCTTTCCACGCCTCGCTATAATCAGGCTTATGTTGTATGGCAGCCTCGTAATGTCTCCACGCATCCGGATATTGGTATAACTTCTCACAGACTCTTCCGGCTAGTAGTTCTGTCCGATACGTTCCACTGCCTGAGGAAGAAGGGTATTTATGTGCTGTATTTCCGCTCTGAAGTGCGTTCTCCAAGAAATGCTTGGCTGAGCTGAGCTTCCCTTGTTCCAGTAACAGGAGGGCATAGCTTTCTAATAAATCAGTGAAATCGGGAAAAAGACCGCTCCCCATACGAAAAACTTCCTCGGCTTCCTGCTTTCGGCCACATAGTTGTAAGGCGTACGCCGTCTTAAGGTAAATATCTGAGACATAACCGGAAGGGGCTGGAGCATCGGTGAGCAGCGGAAGGAGGATCTCTGCCGCTTCTTTATATTGACCCTGCTGATAATACTCTGCCCCTAACGCGTAACGAAGAAAAAGATGGTTCGGTTGAAGCCGCAGACCCCTGTTGATGAGTGCTAAATTGCGGTTATATTTATTTTTACGCAGCAGTTCATCTTCTAAATATCCGTAGTGGAAAATACGCAAATCTGCATAAGCGATCTCCCCCGCTGGAAGCTCCCAAATGCTGCTGGCAATCTCCTCATGAATACTTCCACGAAAAATAATTCTTTTATCATTTTTGAATAATCGACAGACATGATCTGTAACAAAATCCGCTTCAGGTATTTCACCGACATAGTGGATAATAGGCAGCCAATACCCATGAATATACTCGGCACCAAGCAAGGGCTGGAGCAGCTCCTCACTCCAATGATCCACAGCCTCATCAGCATCCAGTACCAGAACCCAAGCGGAAGTTGCATACTCTAGGCTTATATTCCGCGCTTTGGAAAAATCATTTTCCCAAGGAATGTCGATAATCTTTGCACCGAACCTCTGAGCGATTTCTTTACTGTTATCCTCTGAGCCTGTATCCGCAATGATAATCTCAGACACTAGCCCGCGTACAGAGGATAAGCATTTCTCCAGATGGTTTGCCTCGTTCTTAATAATCATGCAAAGTGTGATATCCGGTGTGGTCATAGGAATACGTCCTTCCTAATCTGAAACTCTGGGCAGTGGGATTGCGAGCCGCACTCTTTTAGCCGCTGGAGAATAGGGGGTTGAAGAGGAGAGGGAGGCAAGCAGACGATCCGCCAACAAAAGCTCCGAACGCCCTGGGTGATTGGCTGGGTTGAATAACGAGTCATTAGATGAGGACTGCCCTGTGGTCTTCATCAGCTGTTTTGCTGCCTCTTCACATCCCTCAATCCGCAATAAATCTAAGAGAAGTCCGCTTTTAGCAGCTGTGTATTCGGGTAGATGAGCGTGAAGCCAGCCCAAAATTTCATTTTCGCGCTCAGCACATTTTAAGGCTCGGATCAGTCGGGTTATGATGGGTGTTGGCTCGGGATGAAGCTGAGCAGCTTTGGTATAACAGACACAGGCCTCGGTCTCATCGCCTATTTCTTCGCATAACTGTCCCAGCAAATAAAATGTCAAATAAGATCCGAATCCGGACTCGGTATGGTAACCGGAAGGAGCTTCTCCAATGACTAAGGCTTGCAGCAATGCTGTTTTGGCCTCAGCTAGGGCCCCCATTTGAAACAGCAGCACACCTTTGATATGAGCCAAGTCAGGATAATCCGGATGTAAGGTTATCCCTGAGTCGCAAGCTTCCAGCGCCGCGCTGAAATCTTTTAATTCTGCCAGGCAGCGGATTTGATATTTGTGCAGCAGATGAACGTAACTTGTGTCGGGTGGAGCTTCGTTAAGTGATCTTTTGATATGCTCTAGAGCCGGTTGATATTCACTAAGCCGCATATATTCAACAGCCATATTGAAATGGTGGAAGGGGTCATTGGGATTTAACTTTAGCTGTTCCTTGAGCAGCTCTACATTTCGTTTGATCTTATCTTTTTTTGCTACTACGCCGTCTGCATAACCGTAATGATGGATGACTACGTTGCTTAAATGCATAGCTGCTTTGGGTGTAGCTCTTACGATCGTTTCTGCAATCTGTTCGTGGATGATGCCGCTGAAACGGTACTGCGGGCGGTTACGGAATAGCCGGATAATCGGATTAACAGTAATGGTCTGGGAAGCTGCGGTTAAACCTTTATGATTATGAATGCGCAGAAAAAAAGCTTCATACTCCAAATGCTCCGCACACAGCAACAGCTCCCCCTTACTTTTCGCATCCAGTTCCTCGTCTCCATCCAGAATGAGAATCCATTGTCCGTGGGCTTGCTGAAGACCCGCGTTGCGGGCAGCGGCAAAATCGCCATTCCAAGGATGGTGAACAACTTTAGCTCCAAAGCTTAGAGCAATTTGTAGCGTGGAGTCGGTAGAGCCGGTGTCGACTACTATGATCTCATCGGCGACACCACGTACACTTTTTAAACATTGGCTTAGGTTATCTCCTTCGTTCTTAACGATCATGCATAGAGAAATCAGAGGTTTTTGGCTTGGCATGCTCATTTGGCTGTCCTCCCCTCACTCTGGCGGAAGCTCCACTGTGTGTGCCACGGTGTACGATTTAGTAAAAAGATGGATTTATGGATGGCACCAATATCCGTTTGCAGTGGACCATGAACGTTAGCTGCATCCAAGCTGTTCAGTGCCTCCTCCATGCTAAGCTTCGCTTGCTGAAGGTAACAGAGTGCTAAACCCACTCGGGCAGCCTCATGCTCAGGCATCTGCTCCAGTGCTTGTTGAAACCATTCACTGGCTTCCGTGTAATGCCCTTTGTCAAAGACCATCTCACCTATATAAAAAAGAACCTTCGCATCAGCTGCTTGATCGCTAACTAACCTGATAAAATGCTCACCGGCTGCATTCCTATTCCCTTCTTTATATAATGCTGCGGCTAATTCAGACCGGAAGGGAGGGAACAGCTTTATCAAAGCTTCGCTTAACGCGGGCTGGTGTAGTTTTACTGATTGTTCGATCAAATCTGAAATGAATGAGGAATGTAATGTTAATGAATCTACCTCTGCTTCAGCGGGATCTACCTTTTGTTGCTGGTGGCACTTCTGAATGTATTGCAGTCCGAAACGGAGTTCGTCTGGTGCATAGGTTAGCAGGTCATTGTGGAATTCTCCAAAAAGCGCCCAAGAGCAAATAGCCCAGAGGGTAGCCCACTTTTTCAGATATTCTAAATCATGGTTATCTTGCGTAGCTAAGGAGGTCATTTGTCTTATGGTTGTATAGGCGTCCTCTAGCTTGCTGGTGATGAGGAGTGAAGAGATCATCCAATTTGCCGTCTCTAATTCCAAGGGAAAAGTGTCTCGGGATAAGTTAGTGATGGTCTCATTAGCATTTATCTCAAATAAGCTGTCAATGATTGCAGCTCGTTGGGCAGCATTAGTTGGGGGGACGAGTTGTATCAGCAAGCCGGCAATCTCCTCATCGGGTACAGCTAAGCGTTGAAAAGCAGAAGCTATTCCCTGCAAGGCAGGCCTATATAAAGAGTGGTGTTGAAGCGCACGGTGGTAGAATCTCGCAGCGTCCTCCTGAAGCTCAAGCCGCTCTGAGATTAAGCCTAGTCGATAAAGTGGGCGGAAGGTGTTCATCCCTTGCTCAGATACATATTTTTGACTAACATGATCTCCAGAAATGGATGCTGCACGCTGATAAGCTTGAAAAGCACGTTCTAACAAGCCTTGACTCTCCAAAGATTGGCCTAATAAAAAATGCAGGTCAGGGTAATCCTCATAACGCTCCAATTCAGGCAACAGCAAGGGATCTATGATATTGGTTTTTCCTTGAGTCAGATAAATTTTACAGAGATCTCTAATCATCGTAGGACGGTAAGAAGCTTCAAGTGGCACATGGTGAAGGGTCTGGCGAAGTAATGTCTCTGCTTCCTGAAGACGACCGTCCTGACAGCAGGTGACTGCTAAATTATACGAGTGAAAAGGATCTTCCGGTTGTTCGGCTAAAGCGCGTCGCAGCAGCTGCTCATTGCGTTTGATTTTATTTTTTCGTGCCATGATTTCCGGCAAATATCCGAAGTGTTCAATCTCAATATCACTATGCACAATCGCCGAGATGTTATGTGATTTAAGGATTGCAGCGTCAATTCCTTCATGAATTCTTCCGCTATATCGATAACCCTGTCCATTTCGGAATAAACGAACCGCACTGTGCTTTACCTTATCCTCAGGCCGAACGCCAAGCCAATTATCAATGTGTACTGTAAAAGCCTGAGCTTGCGTGTTTTGCAGGAGGCTGCGGAGTTCCGGAAGTGGAGTTTGCAGGCGTTCATCGGCATCAAGGACTAGAATCCAATCGGTATCCGCCTGATCGAGACCTTCGTTACGTGCTGCAGCAAAGTTTTCTGTCCATTCCCGTTGGAATACTCTAGCCCCGTGCGCTTGGGAAATAGCTATGGATTCGTCAGTAGAGCCTGTATCTATGACCACAATCTCGTCAACACCTGCTACGCTTGTGAGACAGTGGGGCAGAAGATCAGCTTCATTGTTAACGATGAGGTGGACGCCAAGCGTAATATTGTTCACGTTGTTTCCTCCTTGTTACATATGTAGAAGTTGAAATCAGCTTTTGCTATCAAAAGAAAAAGCACATGGATATCCATGCACTCTTTCGTTACAACATATGATGGGCATCTGCATTACGTTCCCTGTGCGTTGAAACTTACATTTATTGTTGAGGCGGCCCCTGCATTCGTTGATTGATAGGATAAGCGTGTATATTTCAGGAATCTGGCTGGAACTATCACATCGATAGAACCTGCTGCTAAAGGATTATCTCCTGTGGTATCGACGAAATAGTTTGTTCCGTCAGCACTGATTTCTACTCGTGTGTTGACTGGGTTAGCTCCAGTGTTATTGATGAAAAAGGAATAGGTACCCAATACGCTCGTAGTCACTGCTGGCAGTGGAGTATAGGCATTAGCAGTTGCAATACCCGTCGTCGTCTGTTCGATAAAGCTGCGTTGTGATATAGAGGTCACACTGCTGAGCGTACCAGCGGTAATGGTGGCTCCAAGCACGCTGGTAATGGTCCCGTTTAAGAGATTGGTTACTGTACCTGCGGAGGACAGAGTACCGGCTGTGATTGTGGCTCCAAGCACGCTGGTAATGGTCCCGTTTAAGAGATTGGTGACCGTACCTGCTGAGGACAAAGTACCCGCGGTGATTGTGGCTCCAAGCACGCTGGTAATGGTCCCGTTTAAGAGATTGGTTACTGTACCTGCGGAGGAAAGGGTACCGGCTGTGATGGTAGCTCCAAGTACGCTAGTAATGGTCCCGTTAAGAATGTTGGTGACCGTACCTGCTGAGGACAAAGTACCGGCGGTGATGGTAGCTCCAAGTACGCTGGTAATGGTCCCGTTAAGAATGTTGGTGACCGTACCTGCTGAGGACAAAGTACCGGCGGTGATGGTAGCTCCAAGTACGCTGGTAATGGTCCCGTTAAGGATATTGGTGACCGTACCTGCTGAGGACAAAGTACCCGCGGTAATAGTTGCGCCTAGTACACTAGTAATGGTACCAGCCGTAATCGTAGCTCCGAGCACGCTAGTAATCGTGCCTTCGAGAATGTTAGTAATGGTACCTGCGGAAGACAAAGTACCCGCAGTGATGGTAGCTCCAAGTACGCTAGTAATGGTCCCGTTAAGAATGTTGGTGACCGTACCTGCTGAGGACAAAGTACCGGCGGTGATGGTAGCTCCAAGTACGCTGGTAATGGTCCCGTTAAGGATATTGGTGACCGTACCTGCGGAAGACAAGGTACCCGCTGTGATGGTAGCTCCGAGTACGCTGGTGATTGTCCCGTTAAGAATGTTAGTAACTGTTCCCGCTGAGGACAAAGTACCCGCAGTGATGGTAGCTCCGAGTATATTGGAAATCGTACCATCTAGGATAATTGTCGTTAGATTTCCGCCTGGATCTGTAGTGAGCGGATGATCAATCAGCGAGGCATCCCGGCCAAAAATAAGCGTTCGTAGATTATCGGGATTAGCTTGAAAAGAGCTGTAGTTAGGCAAAGTTCCTCGTCCCTCTCTTATAAAATTGTTAACTCATACCTATAGACTGGGCTTGGACGTATACATCAATTTTGCCTAAACCCGTTGACTGCTGCGTGGAGGCGGATATCCGAGTCCACTTTAAAAATCTGCTTGGCACTAGCACCTTCATTTCTTTTGCAGCCACGATCTCTTCTGAATCTATAAAAGAATCAAAACTGTTCGGACTAATCTCCAAGCGGACGCTAACAGGGTGGTCTCCTTGGTTCATAACTGCGTAAGAGATCATCGTTTTAGTTCCGCTTTTTTGCCAAGGCAGAGGTGAAATGGAGCTGGACACGGGGAATCCGATAAATTGATGCTCGGAAAATAAAGGACTGATCGTCACCTTACGGCGGTTTCTTCGACCCTTTGGAGGTGGAAATGATTGCGGATTTCTAGAACAATTCCCCTGTTTTTTTGAGTGTTTTATTTTGCTGCGCTTTTTTAGTTCCAGACCGTTATGGATTTCATTCACCTCCTACGGGTTTTCTGGAACCCTATCCATAAAAGGACCCTAACCGTCGTTTGAGCCCTGAGCATCAATAAACCGCAGTTCAATAAGCCGCGAACCGTTAGGGACAATCCTTAGCCATTCGAATGGTGATAATAATATATGGTGAAAAATAAGAGGTGATTGGGCTGTGAAAGCAAAAATACGCACATTCCCAAACAACCTGTTACTTAGAGCGGCATAAAATAAGATAAGCTCAAGTACGGGGAGGGTAGCGCATGCCAAACGATTCAGTCTTTAATCAGAGTAGCCAGCCACTCTTTACAGAACAAGTCAACACGTATGTTGCACCTGGTATAGATTCAGCTCCGGAGGGAGGAGCGGCTAAGGCGGGGCTATTGTTTGGAATCCCTTTTACTTCTACGGTAACGACTGCTGCACCGTTAGTTGTTCAGATTAGTAATCCGGCAGGCAGCGGACGTACATTGTATGTATCCCGTGTTGCAGCTAGCTCGGCAACAGCTGCTGTTACTTTGTCTCTGCTTCGGAACGCTACGGTCACCGGGACTACCGTTACACCGATAAATTTTAATTTTGGAAGTGCGTTAACCAGTGTGATGACGGCCAGAACCTCGACTGCTGCCCCTACGGGAGGTCCGGCCACTCTAGTATCTATATTACTGGCAGCGGGTCCCGTCATTGTTGATTTTACTGGACAAATCGTTGTTCCTCCCGGAAATTCCATAACCACGTCCATCACGATTGCATCGGGAACTTCAGCAGCGACAACATCTATCAGCTGGTGGGAATATTAGAAATGGGAGGGGATAATCATGCCTAATCAATATGTGTTTAACGACAATGATCAACCTCTTTTTGTGGATATGGTCAATACCTTCCAATCTCCGGATATCAGCGCGCCACCTGAAATAAGTGCTTCGAAGGCTGCGGTCTTGTATTCTACCAACACATCCGCGTCTAGTTTGGTCGTACTTAGTCTTATTTCTGCAATTACTTCTATTCGGATTAGTAATGCTGCTGGTAGCGGGAAAACCGTATATATCTCTCGTATTAGCGGCAGTATCGGCGGATCTTCTCTGCTATCGGCTATGTCTGGAAGCTTTACAATTGTAAAAGGAGGGACGTTAACCTCTCCTGCAACCTTGACACCAACCAATAATAATCTCGGAAGCGCGGCTACAAGTGCGATGACCGTTCAATCTTCAACAGCGGCAATTAGCGGGGGGACGACACTTTACAATTATCAATTAGCTCCAGGCGCTTTCTCACAGAACTTTACGGGCAGCATCATCGTTCCGCCGGGGACTGCTATTTGTGCTAACGTAACTTCATCTAGCTCGGCTGTAGGCTTAACGATTACTTCTGCACTTGGTCTTCTTTGGTGGGAGCAATAGAGTTTATATTTTTTTTTGAACCTATAACGGTGGTAAACCTTGACATCATTTGGTTAAGGTTTTACATAGAAGGTTGGAATGAATAGAAAATAAAGGGGATTGGCATTATACAATAAAGTTGGAATTCAGTTTGGAATGTGAAAAGAGGGACAATTATGGAAAGTTGTTTATTTATTCATGGCTTTACCGGAGGTGAGCATGAAATCTCTCCCTTGTCCCAGTTTATGGAGCAGCATAATTATCGTTCCAGAACATTTACCCTGAAGGGGCACGGGGGCAGCAGGAATGATCTACTGCATTCGGATCGACATGATTGGCAGCAAAGTGCTGAGGATGAATTAACAGAGCTGTTAAAGACAAATGACGGCGTTCATCTGATCGGTTTTTCAACCGGTGCTCTTATTGCTTCACATCTTTCCGTGCGCTATAAACCTTGGATTAAATCTCTCACTTTGTTGTCTACCCCTGTGTTTCCGCTGAATCCTGTAGAAATTATTAAGACTCTTGGGAGCTTTTCCATGCTAAAAACTTATATTAGTAAATTCAGTTCAACGCCTCCAAAAGCAACTCGAGAGTTCCAGCGATTGGTTCGTGAGAGCTTTTCTGTCTATCCGCATATTGAGACTCCAACCCTGATCGTGCAAGGAAAAAGAGATCATCTAGTGAAGACTAGAAGCGCCGATTACCTACGACATCATATGATCAAGGCAACCCAAAAACAGGTGCTGATGGTCAACAACAGTGGTCATATGGTGTGCCATTGTGAAGAGAAGGACCGAATTATGAATGAGGTCTTGCAGTTTATTCAGACGGCGGGACGCTGAACTCAAACAGTAAATATTCAACTCCAAGAGCTTCCTAAATAGGAGCTTTTTTTTTGTTGTGCATTTCAATTTTAAGGCTTGACAACGCGTCCGGTGTCATGGTAATTTTTAGTAGGGAAACCGGTTTCCCTAAAATTCGTTTGTTTCTATGCCAAAAACATCGCTGGAAAGGTCGTTTTTAATCCAAGAAGTAGGTTTTAGTGTGTTATGAATACGCTTTAATAAGAGAGGGAGATGCGCGCGATGAAACGTAAGTTATGGTACGTGCCCGTTCTGATTACATCTATTCTTCTTTCTACTGTGATTAATTTATTCGTCTTAGCGCCACAACAGGCAGATGCAGCCAGCATCGGTACGATTAACGAGAATGATACCATTTATCAGATTATGGTTGACCGGTTTAATGACGGGGACTCTTCCAACAATGCTACGGGAGCGGCAATTCGCTATGGCGAGAACTCTGAAGAAGATTTCCGTTATATGAAAGGCGGAGATTGGCAAGGAGTGATCGACAAGCTGTCTTATATTAAAAATATGGGCTACACCGCGATCTGGATTTCCCCAGTGGCGGAGCCGCAGATGACGAATCGGGAGAACAATGGCAGTGGTAAAAACACGGCGTATCACGGGTACAACGTTAAGGACCCTAACGCAGCCAATCCCTACTTCGGTACAAAGGAGAAGCTGAAGGAGTTAGTGGATTCCGCACATGCGGTTGGCATCAAGGTAGTTATAGACGTTGTGCCAAACCATATCGGGGATTATATGCTGGGTACCCAAGCCTACTATGATATCCCTAGTCTGCAGCCAGCAGCTCCTTTCAATAACCCGGCTTGGTATCACCATAACGGAGATATCAACTGGTCTTTGGCAGACGGAAGATACGATCAATGGGCACAGGATTACTTAGAAAATCATGATCTAGGCGGACTGGATGACATTGACTTCGATGTCCCTGCTGCTAAAAAGGCCATATTTGATTCGATTAAAGGCTGGTTTGACTATACAGGGGCAGATGGTGCGCGTGTAGACGCAGCCAAGCTGATGAAGCCGACTGATATTGGTGAATTGCAAAATTATCTGGGGGTTAATACCTTTGGCGAGAATTTTGACGGCAATGCTGAATTTGTCTCGCGCTGGGTCGGCAACAACAAGGAGTGGGGCATGCTTGATTTCCCAATGTTCTTCTCCGTTCTAAATAGCTTCGCATATGGGCAGTCTTTTGACTCCAATATTAAAAGCACCTTGGCACAGGATTCCTACTATAACGGAAATGCAAATCACATGGTTACCTTTATCGACAATCATGACCGCAATCGTTTTCTCACAGAAGCTGGAGGAAGCGTAGATAAGCTGCAGAACGCTTTGAGTTTTATTTTTACAGTGCGTGGAACACCCGTTGTCTTCCAAGGTACGGAACAGAACAAAGGCAATGGTAATGGGCAGATTATGACGGGAGGCATCGCCGATACCTGGAACCGCTGGTCAATGGTGAAACGGGATGCAAACGGCAATGTAATAGAGAATTATTTTAATGAGAATGCCAGCACCTACAAGCACGTAGCCAAACTTAATGAGATTCGGAAAAATAATCCGGCTCTCCGTACAGGCACTCAACGTGAAATGTGGTCTGCACAGAACTTATATGCTTTTTCACGTCGTATTGACACTGGAACTAATTTGGGGCAGGAAGTTATCTCCGTATTCAGTAATAAATCCAGCGGCTCGCAGACCGTTACCATTCCACTGCGTGCAGAGAGCAGCTTGGCAGTCGGGACGGTTCTTTATAACCAGTTGAACACTTCGGATACGGTAACCGTACAATCGGGTGGAGCAACTGGCAAGCAGATCACTGTAACCGTGGGTGCAAATGCAGCCAAAATCTATGCCAAACAACAGCTTCCTACAGATACAGTTGCTCCAACTGTACCCACTAACGTGACCGCAACCGTTCAAAATGCATCCAGTGCTTTAGTAAGCTGGACCGCTTCCACCGAGAATGTAGGTGTGACCGGATATGAAATTTATCGCAACGGCGTAAAAGTGGGTACATCCGCAACTACTTCATATACGGATAACGGATTATCTGCCAGTACTACGTATGACTATACGGTAAAAGCAATGGATGCAGCAGGCAATCTATCCCTCCTTAGCGCGATTGCTTCAGTGACAACACCAGCGGGGAACAGTGTCACTATTTACTATAAGCAGGGCTATACCTCGCCTTATATTCATTATCGTCCTGCAGGCGGAACTTGGACGACATCACCGGGTGTGGCGATACCTGTCTCTGATGTAGCAGGCTACAACAAAATAACGATTAATATCGGCTCAGCCAGCCAGCTTGAAGCTTGCTTTAACAATGGCAGCGGCACTTGGGACAGTAATGGGGGCAGCAACTATTTATTTAGTACCGGCACCTGGACCTATACACCAACTGGCAATATTCAATCGGGTGGACCCGTGACGCCGACACCAACGGTAACGCCGACACCGACACCGACGGTAACACCAACGCCAACTCCGACGGTAACGCCGACACCGACACCAACCGTAACGCCAACACCGACGCCAACGGTAACGCCAACACCAACGGCAACACCTGTCGGTAGTACGGCAACGATCTATTATAAGAATGCGGCTTATAGCAGCTCTTATATCCATTATAAGCTCGATGGTTCAACGGTCTGGACGACGTCTCCAGGCGAGCAGCTTCAAGCTTCTGCTTTTACAGGATATAAGGCGGTTACGATTCAGTTGGACACGGCAGCTGGGCTGACCGCAGCCTTTAATAATGGCAGTGGCACATGGGATAACAATGGAGGCAATAACTATCATTTTGCTGCGGGCACCTGGAGTATGGTGAATGGCAACATCACCGCAGGAGAGCCACAAGCGGATAGTGTTACATTCCGAGCAACTGTTCCTGCGTCTACTCCTGTGAGTGGTCCCGTTTATCTCTCCGGTTCCTTCAATAGCTGGAATGCGGCAGATCCGAACTACCAACTGACGAAGGGCAGTGATGGTATTTACTCCATCACACTAAGTCTACCGGCGGGAACAGCAATTCAATACAAAGTTACACGAGGTGCTTGGACTAATGTGGAGGTGAATTCGAATGGATCGGATCTTTCCAATCGAACCCTTACGCCATCAGGCGGTGCACAAACCGTAAATCTGACGGTTCAGCGCTGGAAGGATCTATAAGCTTCATAATATCTACAGCTTAAACACAACAAGGAGCGGCTCCCGTATGGGGCCGCTCCTTGGTAAGCAGTATGAAGCTTTTTAATTGCAGAAAGTACAATTAAACTTTCTGTTTGAAGCTGGTAGAAAGCTTTAACTGTATTTTGTGCAGTAGAATTCAGGAAAAAGGCTGTTTTTTACCGATTTTATGAGTTTTGACTGCACAAAGTGCAATTAAATCGAATGTTACCCATCCTATAAGGATTTGTATTGCACAAAATGCAATTAAATCCGATGTAGCCATTTTAGCTACTCAAATTCGATCAAGCTAAAGCAGTTACTCCAGACAATCAAACCGAAACAGCACTCAGCGCAATAATGTTCAGTCAGCTATACAAGCTCAATCAAGCTCAGTTACTCTAGACAATCAAGCCAAAAACAGCACGCAGCGCAATAAAGTTCAGTCAGCTATACAAGCGCAACCAAGCTTCCCGCCTCTTCACTACGTTCCCGCCGGGAACTGCGATCTCATAGTTGACTCACGAGGAATGAGTTCTGGCTCGAGAAGCAAATGCCTAGAGGGTATGTTGTTATTACGAATGCGTTGCATCAGCAGCTCGCCTGAAGATACCCCCAGCTGGAAGGTGTCGATATTTAGCGAGGTTAGAGGAGGCGTAGTGTAACGGGACAGAGGATATTCATCAAATGCGGCAATGCCGAGCTGTGAGGGAACATGAATATCCAGTGATTTTGCAGCTTGAAGCACCCCGAAGGCAACATAGCTGTTCATGCATACTACGGAGTCTGGTCGATCTTCGCTCTGTAGAAGCTCAAGTGCAGCATGATAGCTCTCATGTTCATCAGCCTTACAATTGATAATCCATTGCTGCTGATCGGCAAGATCTGCTTGCTGCAATGCTTGCAAATATCCACTCAGACGATGGGTATAAATCTTTTCCTGCTGCTGCCCGCCTATGAAGGCTATTTTGGAGTACCCCTGCTTTATTAAATGTGAGGTCAGCATGCTGCCGCCTGCCTCATTATCGAAATCAACCCAGCTTCCGGGAGTCATAATTTCGCCGATGGAGATGTAGGGAAACTCCAAGCGGTTCAGTTCTTCGCAAAGCTCTTCCGTTAGTACGGAGTTATTCGCTATGATTCCGTCGACACGTTTGCTGAATACAAGTCTATTTAGAAAATGTCCTTCCGGACTACTATGCTGCACATTGGAAATAGTCAGCTCGTATTTTAAAGGCGCAATTACACTTTCTATTCCACCGATGATGTTGTAGAAAAATTGGTTTAGAAATTCACTTTCCTTGGACATATCGACCAGGAGACCAATATTACAGCTGCTTTGTCTGGCTAATCCGGTAGCGATACTACTTGGTGTATAGTTCATTTGCTTCATAATTTCGCGAACTTTGTGTTTCGTTTCCTGTGATATTTTTGGGGAATCGTTTAATACTTTGGATACGGTAGATTTAGCCACATTGGCTGCTTTGGCAATATCAGAAATGGTTACTTTCATTGTCTTCCCCTCATAATCCGGAACGGTATTTGTAACCATAATAACACAAATTTAGCAGTCTCTCTAATCACAATAAGTCTTATAGATTTAACGATAAAAGCATAAAAAGGAGTTTAGAAGTTATGCCTCATACATGGTTTTTATATCATACAAGTGAAGATCCGTTTGCCTATCCTATGGGTACGGGCATCTTGAAGCTCAGACTGTTCACGCAAGCTGGACAGCAATTATCCTGTACCGTCATCTACTCAGACCGTTATGATTCTCCGGGGCATGAAGTTCCCTTGCAGATGGAGCGGATTGGGTCGGCAGGTGTTTATGAGATACATGAAGCGGTCATTGAGACCCCTACTAAAAAATGCAGATATCTATTCCATGTAACTAATCCTGCGGGTGAATATGTCTGGTATGGAGAGAGAGGGGCGTCGGAGAACCGGGAACGTGTGGGTTCTTTTCAATATGCATATCTCCATCATTCTGAGGCGTTGAAGTTACCTTCATGGAGCATGGATGCAGTAACCTATCAAATCTATCCCAGCAGTTATAACGAAGGGACCTTACAAGGCATCTCTGACAAAATGCCCTACCTGCAACAGTTAGGAGTAAACGTTGTTTATATGACGCCTGTCTTTGAGTCTCCTTCAGAGCATAAATATAATACCTCCGATTACTATAAGGTTGATCCAGTATTTGGGGATACGGAAGGATTGAAGGCACTGGTCGGCCAGGCGCACAGACATGGAATCAAAGTGATTTTAGATGCTGTGTTTAATCATTCGGGAGACCGCTTTTTCGCGTTTAAGGATGTGTTGGCAAAAGGAGAGCAATCTCCGTATAAAGATTGGTTCTTCATTCATTCCTTTCCGGTTACGCAGACCCCTGTACCCAATTATGAAACGTTTGCCAAAGCTGAAGCGCATATGCCAAAGCTGAACATGGATAATCCGGATACGGCGAATTACATGATTGAGGTTGCGAAGTATTGGGTGCGCGAGACAGGGATTGACGGCTGGCGTCTGGATGTGGCCAATGAAGTTAATCCGCGTTTTTGGTCCCGGTTTCGGCAAGAACTCAAATCTGAATATCCTGAAATCCTGCTGATCGGTGAGATTATGCATGCTTCTGGGCCATGGCTTAGAGGGGATCAGTTCGATGGAGGAATGAATTATGTGCTTCGTGATGCAGTATTAGAATTTTTTGCGGAACAATCGACGGGGCCAGTTCGCTTTATGGAGCAATTGCTCCATCAGGAGGCGTTGTATAATGACCAGGCGAATTCGGCTATGTTTCAGTTGCTTGGCAGCCATGATACCCTGCGGTTTCTTACGGCGTGTAAAGAAGGTGGGCGTGGTTGGGACCGCTTGGGTACCGCTGTTGAACGTATGATGCTGGCTGTTTTTTTCCAGATGACCTATATCGGCATTCCAATGATCTATTACGGGGATGAGGTTGGGATGGAAGGGGCGACGGACCCCCACTGTAGAAAAGCTATGATATGGCAAGAACAAGCTCAGAATGCAGTGCTGCATAAGTGGTATCAACAGTTGATTTCTCTGAGAAAAAGTCATGAGGTTCTGCGCAAAGGTTCCTTCCGTCCTTGGTTTACTGATGAAGTTCGTAATGTGCTTGGTTACATACGAGGTGTGGAGCACGAAAAGATAGGGCTGATTATCAATAATTCTCCAAACCCTTACCAACTAGAGCTTAGCCCATATCGAGCTGATAAGAACGAATTAACTGATTTATTGTCTGGAGTAATTTTTAAAAATAATAATAAGCTTACGGTCAGCATTGAACCATTCGGCTGTTTGATGTTGTATTAAAAAAGAAAAGGCCCCTCTCTAAGGAAAGGGACCTTATTCTAATTTACGGCACTTTTTTTGCTTCTTTTGTTCTTTAAGTCTCTATATTCCTGATTCTCCCATTGTTTCAGCAACGGAAACGGATCAAAAGCCCATTCGGTAATTCCGCGATCGCGGTAAATGCCAAAATGTAGATGCGGAGGAAATTTCCCTTGTGTTCCGGGATTGCCGTAACCCGAGCTGCCTACCCAGCCAATAATTTCACCGGGGGTGACTATATCTCCGCGAGAAATGGTTTTGTTATATCCAGATAGATGAGCGTAATAATGGTAACGGTTCTCAATATCGCGAATCCCGATTCTCCAGCCGCCGTACCGGTTCCAGCCTTTTGTCTCCACTAAGCCAAAGCAGGTGCTTCGGACTGGCACTCCTTGAGGTGCAAATAAATCTGTTCCTTCATGGATACGTGCTCCACCCCAGCTTCTTCCAGTGCCCCAAGTGCTACGATAAGAATAAAGGTTACTTAAGGGAAGCGGGAAGGCATTGCCGGATAGGTCCAGCCGTCCAAAATGTTCATATAACTTCGCGAACTGGGTAATGCGCTGCGAGGCGCGGCCATTGTGATAATACTCCCAGACCCCGATACTGAAATCACTAGCGGATTGTCCATACTTCAATAAGTGTCTAGCCATACTATACAGAACGTCCGCATCATTCTCTGGATCAGCAATCCCGTCTCCTGAGCCATCACTGCCAAAACCATCAAAGAAGCTAATGGAGTTCGGGGAAGTATCCCCTTGATCCGGATTGAGTGGACCAGCCCATACCGGTGCCGGGATCTTTATGGCTGTAAGGCGCGTGGAGACAGGCTGCCCTGAGGCTCCCTTTTTGGCGAGCGTGCGTTCATATTGATCAATGGCTGCGAACCTAAACCACGGGATACCAGTAGCTGCGCTCATTTGCTCATAAAGCTGTCTTCGGCCAGACCATTGCGCTTCTTTGCTAGCACTAGCGGGATCCCCGCTGCTCATCACCGGTTGGATTGTAGGCCGCGCTACAGCTGCTGAAACGGGAAGGTTTAAACCACCCCAGAGGATAGCGGCCGCGGACAGGCATAACAGGGTTCTCCGGTCTTTAATATTCTTCAATAGGGCCAGCAAGATAACAGCCTCCTTTTGTCCGGGCATTAAATTGAATGTAGTTACTTCGGATGAAGCTTTTTTATAGATTGGTGCAAAATGCTACTTTTTATCCGTTCTTGTCTAAAGGTACCAGAAAAATCTCGCTGGAAATTCCAGATGATACACCCTGCATATTTCACAAAAACAGGCAATTGTAAATCGCACATGTTATAATATGAGGCAGCAACTTTCATCTGCAGCATCACATTCAGGAGGAAGCGGGGTTTATCATTTTGTCTAATAAAACAGCAAAGCAACCTAAACCGGATTGGATTAAGATTAAGCTAACTACCGGTGACAACTATCAGGAAATCAAAAGCATGATGCGTTCCAAAACTTTACATACCGTATGTGAAGAAGCTAGGTGTCCGAATATTTATGAATGCTGGGCAAACCGTACGGCTACCTTCATGATTTTAGGTGATATTTGTACACGCGCATGCCGTTTTTGTGCAGTGAATACAGGGATGCCTACAGAACTGGACCTGCAGGAGCCTGAACGTGTAGCTGAAGCTGCAGAGAAAATGAATCTTCGTCACTGTGTGGTGACTAGTGTGGCCCGCGATGATCTTGCGGATGGTGGCGCTCAGATTTTTGCTGAGACGGTAGCGGCGATTCGTAAACGCCTTCCGTTATGTAGTGTTGAAGTGCTTATTCCAGACTTTTTAGGAGACCGGAATAGTCTTGAGATTGTCATGAACAGTAATCCAGACATTCTTAATCATAATATTGAGACCGTGGAACGGATGTCAGATCGTGTACGGGCTAAAGCGAAGTACCCTCGTTCCTTGGAATTGCTGCGTAGAGCCAAGGAAATGAAACCCAATATTCCAACCAAATCGAGCATCATGCTTGGTGTCGGTGAAGAGTGGAATGAGATTTTACAAGCAATGGATGATTTGCGAGCCGTAAATTGTGATATATTGACTTTAGGACAATATTTGCAACCCACTCCAAAACACTTAAATGTGGAGAAATATTATCCACCGGAGGAATTTGCACTGTTGAAGGAAGAGGGAATGAAGCGTGGCTTCAGCCATGTGGAATCAGGCCCGCTAGTTCGCAGCTCTTATCATGCGCATGAGCAGGTGAAGTCTGCAGCTCAAGCTCGCGAGGAGCGTGCGGTTTCTTCTAGCTAATTATTGCTTTTCTGTGGTTTAATTCACGGAGAATGTTAGTAAGAGGAGGAAGAAGCGACAGCGTTCTGATATCTCTGCTCTTAGGTTACCCATAAAAATCGTTGATTTGCGTCATCGGAGGGGAATATTGGTGCTGTAGGAGCGGTTCTAGAACAGCGATCGAAAGCCCAATATTCCACATAGATGGCGGCATAATCAACGCCACGATACCCAAAGAAAGGCAGGCGACAAAAGGTTTGATCGTAATAGGCGGAAAAGGCTATGAACTTATGTTGGATCATAAGGATGGTTGGAATCCGGAGGCGTTTCGCGGGAGATATAGCGAGGTGCTGGAAAGATACGACTATATTATCGGTGACTGGGGTTACAGTCAGTTGCGTTTGAAAGGTTTTTACCGGGACAACCATCCTAAGGTGAATCGGGATACAGCGATTTCGGGTATGGTTGATTATATTAATGAATACTGCAATTTTGGCTGCGCTTATTTTGTGCTGCATAAATTGAAAGAGGTACCACAGGAAGGCATGTTCAAGGATATTTTAATCAAAGAAATACCAGAGCCGAGTGATGAAGAGGCCTTGGAGCAAGAATCGGAAGCTAGTGATGAAGCGGCTGCAGATAAAGAGTTCTCTGTTAAAGAAACATCCTCTAAGCAAGGCTCGAATCACTCATTGGCATTTAAAGAGATGACTTCTTCTAAGGACAATATGGCGAAGGATAGACCTGTGAGAGAACATCAGAGCCGAAATCACCGGGGCAAGGATTCACAGGGCAAGAAATCCAAAAAGGATTTCCAAGGCAGACCGCCACAAGGTCAGTCTCAGAAGCCCCAAAACACACCAAAACCTCAAAGCGCTCAAAACAACCAAAACAACCAGAACAATCAAAACAACCAGAACAATCAAAACATAGAAAATTCACAACCTTAATGATGAAAGCTGAACCATAAGTAGAGTCCTTCTACGAATGAGCCAGCTTTTTTTCTTATAAAAAATAGCAGAGCAGCGTTTCTCCCGTTACTTGGAGATCGCTGCTCTGCTGTTGCTGTGCCGCTCGGTGTTGCTGTGCCGCTCGGTGTTGCTGTGCTACTGTGTGTTGCTCTGCTGCTCTTTGCTGTTAGTCGTTGGCTGCTTGACCCAGCAGTTTCATCATCCCCTAAGGCTTAAGGACCCAGATGCCGTTATTTGCGAATTTTCAGCCTTTTGAGCGGGGTTTCGGACTCCAATGAAGCTATTCGTTAGAAAGAGGCGTAATTATGGTGTTTTTCATACCAATAGCGACTATGGAGTCCGATAGCATAACAAATATGGATTAATATTGCGTTTAGGGTCATCCATGTCCGATAGGTGCTACAGATGTTTCGTAGGTCCAAATATTATCAAACTAAACAAAGAACAGGAGTTGTCCCAACGGCCATTTCATGGCTTATGTGAGACAACTCCTGTTTTTACTCATTGGTGCTTGATTCAGCAGCTTAATGATTAGTGAGATTAAGGATCTATTTTACAGATAATTTCAATTGTTTCTGTGTTGCATTGTAACTCCATACAAGCGCAGGGAACTTCTTCTTAAAGGCATTTAATTCAATGAAGGTCTCGCCGTTCTGAGAAAGCGCCTCTTTGGAGGACAATGTAAAGCCGGTCGCTTTACCTGCCCCGTTCGTTACGATGACTTTTTTGTTCTTGGCATCCCATGTGATGTCGCCTTCGATCAGTGCACCTAATACGAGCGAAGAAGCATAAGTCTTATCTCCTTGCTTTATTAGACCCACATTACCAGCAAAGGCAACCCCGTTGACGTTCAAGATATGATGATCACCGGAAACCTCAATGCTTTTCATTCCTGCAATCTGAAGAGCGGTAATCAGCTGTGCAGTTTTGCCTTTAACCTCAATATCCGGTGCAAGGCCGATGTGATTAAAGTCTTCTTTATTTGGAGTTAGGTATTTCTGCGTAGTCAGCTTCAGCATGTCTCCATTAGACATTGGAAGCAGGCTCTGAATACGTGCTTTGCCGAAAGAACGAGTGCCTACGACGGTAGCGAGCTTATTATCACGTAATGCGCCTGTAAGCGCCTCAGAAGCGCTGGCAGTGTACTCATTCGTTAGAATAACGACGGGTACGCCTATTTTGCTGCCGCTGGTAATCGTTACTGGAGTAAGTGCTCCGGTTTGATCAGAGGTATACATCATAATGCCTTTATCCATAAAATTGGAGGTAATGTTGTATGCCGAATCCATATAGCCGCCTAAGTTGTCACGCAAATCAAGCACCATCGATTTCATACCTGCTGCGCGCATATTTTTCAGCATGGCGGCAAATTCTTCATCGGAATTCTGTGTGAAACCGCTCAGTGTGATGTAGGCTATCTTCTGTCCAACAATGGTTCCGGTAACGGAAGTTGAGCTGATTTCATTCCGGGTTACACGAAATGATTTAGACACTCCATTCCGGAGCACCTGCAGAGTGACCTTGGTGCCTGCGGCTCCGCTTAACTCGTCACCTTCAGTCTCTTCAACGGGGATTCCGTTAATTTTGACTATCGTATCGCCGCGTTTCAGACCTGCTCGTTCTGCAGGCGAACCGGGTGTTATGTCTTCGATGTAGAGCTCTGTTGCGGTATATTGCAATCTAACACCAATACCAACGTATTCCAGATCAACATCATGTTCAAATTGTGCCGCTTCCTCGGTATTGAAGTATTGGCTATAGGGATCATCCAGGGTGTTCACCATGCCGTCAATGGCTCCACGAATCAAGGTATCCTTATCTACACCGGAGAGGTTATAGTTCTCCAGAATATTCATGACTTCATTGATAAGATCACGGTTATCTGTAGATGCCTGAGCGGCATCGGCAGCAGACACCACTGGAGCAAAAGTTAGGGATAAAGCCAGACAGCTGCCTAGAAGTGCACTTATTACTTTATTGGATTTCATGGAATCATACGCCCTTTTTATATAATTTATAAGATAAGAAAGTATACACTGCACGAATTAACTTTCTGTGACGTATGGTTGTTAGGATTTCACAAGTTTATAGTAAACGCTGTAGGTATTATCAGTAGTCCATACCCCGTTATCCGACTTGGATAAAATGAAGATCGTGCCTTGCTCAAAAGTTTCCTCTTCACTGGCATCCTTCTCTTTGCTTTCTACATAAATAGCGGCTTCTTTGGCGCTAAAATAGTAGATATTCGAAACGCTTGGAGTATAAGTGACGTCATATGAAGTAAAGAAATCTTCCAGATCTTCCTTAAGGGAGGTATCATATTCTTCTCCGTATGAAGTCATGGTGGAGAGAACAGCAGCCGAATTTTGTTCATTCATAGCTTGATAATATTTGGTGATATTACCTTTGATGGCATCCGCATCATTTTGAGGAATGTTAGCTGCTGTTTTTAGAGCTTGTTCACGAGTCAGCAGTATCACGGAGCTTTGGGATTCCACAGATGATATTTTCCAGCTTCCATTCTTACGGACAAGTGTATACATGTATTCGTCCTCTGTATCTGGCGTATAGGCCCCACCTGTCCGGCGAGAGCTTTCCAGTGTATATACAGTAGCGTCATTGCCTGAAATATCAATGATTTCCAAACTCTCAATAGTATTTTTTATATCAAAAATCTCAAAGGATGCATTAAGATCCGCCACCGACTCCGCATTAGAGGATTCTGAATCCATAAGGGAATAGAAGCTAATTGCTTTTTCTTCATTGAAATATTTATTAGACAAACGGATTAATGCTGTAATCGCTGCTTCGTCCTTATCTTTGGATACTGGGGTGGTAATTTGCACGCTTCTGCTGGTTGAATTCCAGACGGCTGTGCCTCCGGTTGCCTCTGCGATAAAACGTAAAGGAATGTATGTAGTGCCAGCTGAGGAGACTGGTGCGGTGGTCAGTTTTTTCACGGTTCCGTTAACGGTTGCGCGGTTGCTGCCAATTTTCAGGCTGATCGCCAGATTTGAACTTTTACCTGTTACTGTTCCAGTCTTGGCATCCCAAAGCACCTGGAGTCCAAGCTTTTCGAAGATGACCCGGAAAGGGACAAGTACAGAATTGTTCGCTAAGTATGGGGTTCCTGCGGTAAAGGAAACCTTACTGCCGTTGATATAAACATCAATCGGTTTTGAAGCAGCAAAAGCCGGGACCGCCAGTATCAGGGCCAGAAGACTTATGCTCAAGAGGGATAATAATTTTTTCAACAGTACTCTCTCCTTTTATGTAACTCTTTGTAAAATAGCCTCATTATACCATTTGATTTCTCTCTATGTCTATCAATTGGTGTTAGTTTTGTCACACCAAAAAAAGCCGGAGATATTGAAATCTCCAGCTTTTTGATCCCCTGATTTCAGACTAAGAAAGCTTCACGGACACGGTTCCAGAATGGAAACGGACGATACCTTGCAAAGCTGACTTTTTTGTCTGAAACTTGACAGCGTACTGAAATCAGGTCATCAACAGGAATGTTGTTATGATCTACGGTGAGCAGCAAACGCTGGTCTTTACATGAAAAAATGTCACAATGATGATGCTTCGGCAGTAGTAGCGGAGAGCCCATTGTCCGGAATACACGGTTGTTAATAGACGCGATTTCGGCAATCTGCAGCGCTTCTATTGAAGGGTGAACCATAGCGCCCCCAAGGCTTTTGTTATAAGCGGTGCTGCCAGAGGGAGTTGAAATACAAAGTCCATCGCCCCGGAACATTTCGAAGGTGACATCATTGATGTCGATTTGGATCATTATAGTTCCATCCACCCCTTTAAGGGTAAATTCGTTGAGGGCAATGTGAGACGAAGATCCCGATTTTTTGTGAATCTCCAGCTCTATTAATGGATATTTCACAATGCGCGGTTTCTGCGGCTCAGAATCACCGGTTCCGCACATATAATCGATTAAGGTGGGCAGCTCTTCTGCTTGCCAGTCCGCATAGAAGCCGAGGTGTCCTGTGTGCACACCTACAAAGGCTAAGTTGGGAATCTGATCGATAAAGGTATGAAAAGCGTGCAGCATTGTGCCGTCTCCACCTATCGAGATGACGATTTCCGGAGACTCGGCATCCAGTTGCAAATCCCGCTCCGCCGCCAGCTTGTGAAATTGCTCGGCAAGTTTGATTGACAGCTCATCACCGCGGTCCAGAACATAATATCTCAAGATGTACAAGCTCCTTTATATAATTCCGTCATACACCGATCATAATCAATCTTGCCCCGGAACACAATATGTAATCAACTTCGGCGCATCAATCGGAGCATTGCCATAAAGACAGGAATAAGCAGTGACACTAGAAGAGCAGCGGCCAGTATAAGACTCAGTAGAGCTAGGCTGGCAGTGACACCAGAGGCTGAAGGTGTAAAGGCGGTGGAGGCTGGCAGAGAGACCCAGGCAGAAGACAATCCTGATCCCATCACAGGCTTCCATAGCAGCACCACGAGACCTGCTGCGAGTACGGCATGTATTAGTCTCGCTGTTAAGAACGGCAGATAACGCAGCCCGGTACCGTTCAAAATACTGGCGACTTGGGCATGTACAGATAATCCGCCCCAAGAGAGAATAAAGGCAGCTGCTGCGACCTTGAATTGAAGCGGGATGGAAGAAGCGGCTTCACCAGCAGAACGAGCACCTATGGTGACCTCGAATAATCCGCTGATCAAGGCCTGAGCTAATTCGGGAGGCCCTCCAACAAGGGAGACGAGAGATCCGGCCAGGCTAAATAGTGAGGGCAGGATTCCGGCACGGGCAAGCAGCTCCATTAGCACGTTGAAGAATACAACCAGACCCCCTACGACAATAATAAGCTGTAGCGAGGATTGGATCGCTCCTTTTAACAGCTCCCCGAAGCTACGTCCATCCTTGCGCCGGGCTTCGGACATCGCAAGGAGTGCGGCATGTATTCTGCCGAATCCTTGTTTTGCTGGAGCAGTGGGGACGTCAGAACTACTTTTTGTTGGGTCTTGGGTGGGAGTCTTTTGTTCCTTACGTCCATGAAATGACATTAGGAGACCAACCATTAAGCCACTTCCGTAGTGGGCTAGTGCCAATATTAGCCCCAAAGAAGCATCGCGAAAGAACCCAACGGATACCGCCCCTAATAGAAAAATAGGATCGGAGGAGGTTGTAAATGCTACAAGGCGTTCACCTTCGATTCTGCTGATCAGCTTCTGCTCCCGCAGCTTAGCGGTTAATTTGGCTCCAACGGGATATCCTGATACATATCCCATGGCCGCGACAAAACCACCGCTGCCTGGTATACCGAAGAGGGGACGCATCAGTGGATCAAGTAAAGCGCCGAAGAGATGGACAATGCCTAAGCCTAGCATGATTTCAGAAATGACGAAGAAGGGAAACAATGAAGGGAAGAGCACGTCCCACCAGATGGCCAGGCCACGTAAGGCTGCGGCAAGAGATGCTTCAGGATGAAGTAACATAAGCAGCATACAACCTGCCAATATGAATCCCAGCAGCGGGCCGCCAATCTTTTTAAAAGTCATAATTAACGCCTCCTGGTCTATGGTTAGATGTATGCAAAAAGAGGGACAAACAGCACAAAAAAATGGAGAAAGCGGTTACAATTATCTGTGCTTTTTCGCAGGAATTATGATATTATGTAATAAATAAATGCACCCTCTGTTACACGATTAAATGGGATGGAGTGATGGCGATGAGCGTTATAGCCGGAGTTCTCGTTTGTGCTTTTGTATATGTAATCCGGGTCTCTCTCGTCCCTCCTGGTGATGAGGAATTTAGGACCTACTAACCTTACTCTTCAGGCGCTGAACTATAGTTTAGCGCCTTTTTTCTGTAGTTTAGAGAGCACTTTCGACGGATATCCGTGTTATGCTTATCTTTGGTATAATAAAATAAGTAACGTTTCATTAATATGGAAGAAGGCTGGTAACCTCAATGAATCCAAATGAGAGTATATATGACAATCTAGGGGGGGCTGAAGCACTACATCGGTTGGTGGAAGTGTTCTATGCCAAGGTACAGCTTCATCCGCAGCTGGGACCCTTGTTCCCTGAAGATATTACTCCAGTTCTGGAGAAGCAATATCAATTCCTGACACAGTTTTTTGGCGGGGGTCCACTTTATTCGGAATTACATGGACATCCCATGATGAGAGCAAGGCATATGCATATTCCTATTACTCCAGAACGTGCTGAGGAGTGGCTACAATGTATGAAAGAGGCACTGGTGGAGACTGGAGTCGAAGAACCACTGCGTTCATTCGTGCTTAGCCGCCTTGCAGGTCCTGCACATCATTTTGTTAACATGCCCCAGGAATAACAAGGGACAGGTTGATCCTGAAAGGAATGAGAGTACTTGACAGAGTTAATACCCCTATATTCTATTAAGGTCAAGTGTTGCAACTGTGAAAATGAATTTTCAACCTCGCGGGTACGCCCTAGTCTAAAAAAGGCTATTCGGCGTGATGCTGATTTCTGCGCGTATTATAAAAATGAGAATCCGGATTATTATGTTGTACGGGTCTGCCCCAATTGCGGGTTTGCCTCCACAGAAAATTCGGCTGACAAGCTGACGGAACGCCAGCGCAAGGCATTTAATGAACAAGTAGGGAAACGCTGGAAGAGCCGGGACTTTGGAGAGAAACGAGACTGGGAAACTGCGCTCGAGACCTATAAGCTGGCGCTTTTATGTGCTCAGAGTATTAACGATAAAGATCGGATTATCGCAAGTCTGCTGCATCATATTGCTTGGCTCTATCGCTATCAAGGGGAGACTGAGCAGGAGAAGCGTTTTTTACGCTATTCTTTGGACGAGTATGTTAAGGTCTATGAAATAGATGGCATTGCCGGCAATGATGCCCGGCTTATGTACCTGATCGGCGAACTTAATCGGCGCATCGGAGAATACTCAGTGGCTGTAATGTGGTTCTCCCGTCTGATTAATGATCAGAAGATCATGGATGCGGCGATGATTCGAGCGGCACGTGAGCAGTGGGTTATTTTACGGGAGCAAATGCGTGCTGAGGCTCTAGATGTTGAAGTTGATATCGAAGGCTTGTCTTCAAGTTCATAATGTTTGCGAACAACAAAAAGCGCAGAAGAGAATTTAAATTCTCCTCTGCGCTTTGTAGAAAGAAAATGTTAGGATTTGCTTATCTGACAGCTCGATCGAACAAAAGGTAATCGCCGTCATTATCTATAACTGTAGGACTGGCGCTGCAGCAGGGGAAGACGAGCAGTTTTTTCTTGCCGTCACGAACGATTTGTAATTCTTTTGGCTTCATAGGCAGAAGCACATTCTCTGAGTTGCAGAATGGACAGTATTGCACATACATATCGCCTAGAATGATGTCATAAGGCCAGGTATGACTAAATGGAATCATTGTGAGTCCTTCCCAGAAGGAGTCTCTTCATTTTCGCCCTCAGTTTGTGGGGGATTTTCTTTTTTGGATAGCTCCGCTATTTTTTGTAGTAAAATATGTTGGGGCATATGCATCAAGTGTTCCAAAGGAACGCCTAGTTGCTTGGATAACGTAATGGCTGTTTCCGGTGAAATTTGTAGTGGCTTCATATGGATGCCCTCCTAAAGTTTATCGGCTATAAATGTTCAGATATCGTTATTCACTTTACCATGGTGTTAAGACAATTACAAAGAAAGTCAAATGAAAGCAAAGGAATGGTGAGTACACATGAAACAACCGTTATCACTGACTTGGGAACTTGATACTATTTTTCCGGGGGGTTCTTCGTCTGCAGAGTTAGAAGGGTTCTTGAGCAAGCTTGAAAAAGATATTTTATCCTTGCAAGGCTTTGTGAAGGATGCTGTGGCACCAACGGATGTTGCGTCTACAAAAGCATTGGATGAGGTTATAGCATTGCTTCAGAGCTGTTCAGGAAGACTTGTGGAGGTCACTTCCTTCGCAGACTGTCTAGGCGCTCAGAATCAGATGGACAAGGGTGCGGTAAGGCTGGCGGCCAAAGTGACAAGCATGCGCGCCGGATTCGAAGGGATCAGCTCGCAATTTAGCAATGTCCTTCGTCAGACTACGGACAAGGTATGGGCTGAGTGGATGGCTCGTCCAGAGATTGCTCCTTTAACGTTCGTACTGAGCGAGAGCCGTGATTTGGCCCGTGAGAAGATGAGCCCTGAGCTGGAAAGCTTAGCGTTGGAATTAGCTGTTGACGGATATCATGGATGGAGCGGGCACTATGATACGATTGTGAGCTCGATCAAGATCCCATTTGAGGATGAAGAAGGAACAAAGCTGCTATCTGCTGGTCAAGCTTTTAATAAGCTGGATGATCCAGATCCAAAAGTGCGTCAAACGATGTTCCATAAATGGGAAGAGGCTTGGACTGAAGCGGCAGATAATTGCGCGGATACCTTAAATCACTTAGCAGGCTTCCGCCTGAAGCTCTATAAGGGCAGAGGCTGGGACGATGTTCTGAAAGATCCGCTCAGCATCAATCGTATGACACAGGACACCTTAAATACGATGTGGGACGTGATTACGAATAGCAAACCTGTACTTGTGTCCTACCTTCAGCGTAAAGCCAAGCTGCTGGGGCTGGATTCTCTCTCATGGGTCGATGTCGAAGCTCCTGTAGGCAAATCCTCCGGCAAGATCCCTTATGATCAAGCTGCGAAGGATATCGTCACACAGTTCCGTAAATTTAGTCCTAAGATGGCTGAGTTTGCAGAGCGTGCCTTTGATAATAACTGGATCGAGGTTGAGGATCGTAATGGCAAACGTCCTGGTGGATTCTGTACTTCCTTCCCTGAGAGTAAAGAATCACGGATATTCATGACTTACAGCGGCACACCTTCCAATGTTTCAACATTGGCCCATGAGCTGGGACATGCTTATCATTCCTACCTGCTTGATGATCAACCTGTATTTAATCAGAATTATGCAATGAACGTTGCAGAGACCGCTTCAACCTTTGCAGAAGTGATTGTATCTGATGCTCAGGTTAAAGCTGCGGGCAATGCAGAGGAGAAGCTGGCTCTGCTTGAAACGAAGATACAGAACAGTGTGGCATTCTTTATGAACATTCATGCTCGATTCTTGTTCGAGACTCGCTTTTATGAGAAACGTAAGGAAGGCCTTGTAAATGCTGAGGAACTTTCTGCTCTGATGGTGGAAGCACAGAAAGAAGCTTTCTGTGGTGTGCTTTCTGAATACCATCCTCACTTCTGGGCGTCAAAGCTGCATTTCTATATCACAGATGTACCTTTCTATAATTTCCCGTACACCGTTGGTTATATGTTCAGTACAGGCTTATATCGTCTGGCATTACAAGAGGGAGCTTCCTTTGCAGACAAATATGATAGCTTGTTGCAGGATACCGGCGTGATGACATTGGAGGATTTGGTGCTCAAACATTTGGGAGTGGATCTGACAAAACCGGATTTCTGGCAAGGAGCTACAGATCTGATCGTGGCTGATATTAACGAGTTCTTGGAGATGACAGAGCATTTAGCGTGAAATGTCTAAAATAAGACAAATTTCAGGACACAAAAAATAACGGAATTTCAGTGTGAACACGCAAAGACCCCGGTTAAGGGGTCTTTTTTTAATGCTTAAATGTCGAAAACCCCCGGTTTATAAAAATTAATATACGAATGATCTATGAATTTTGCGCATTACTAGGGATAATAACCCAATTTTGTAGAATAATGTTGTTGGACGTATGTAAGGGGTCTATAATGAGCCTTGAGCCTTATAAAAGGCTTGCATGGAAGACAAATGAGCTCAGCTCAAAAAGCTTAAGTAAGCGCTTACTAAGCCGGCTTGTACGAAGAAAACTCGAAGTAGCTAAGCTCACAAAACGATATAAATCGAACCAGAAACTTGGGAAAAGGGGAAGGAGTGGCGAGGGGAATTTTGGAACTGTAAGAGCGGGAGCGACCGCCTTTGTCTCCGAATTTCACCCGCTATACGCGTAAGAATTCAAGAAATTTGGAGAGAACAGCGGCTGGAAGTCCAAACATTCCCCGCAGTGGCGACGGACCCTTAGCCCAAATATTTAGGGTTCGATTTATAAGACGAAGAAAACTCGAAGAAGCTAAGCTCACAAAACTTTTAGGAGGAAAGATATGCTTAAGACAGAACAGCTATCATTAGCAAGACAGATGGATTTGGTGTTTAGGGAACTGCAAGAGGAATTGTCAGGGCTATCTTCCGGTACGGTATTTGTGCAAATACGAAATAATACCATTGGCAAATTCGGCATACGTCATCACCCTTTAGCCGGTCGGGGTGGTGGATTCACAGAAGTGAAGGAAGGAATAACGGAGAGCCAGCAGTCTTCTTTTCGTCTAATGGCACTGGAGAGTCTGAAATACAAACGCCGTTGGACTCATGGTGAGATCAGCTATGAATTCGCTATAAGACAGGGCAAGCTAATCGTAGATGCTACGCTGGAGTCTAATTATAATATGGCGAATCTGATGATTCGATCTACCCGTAATGCTTACGCCGAGAGTGCTGATCAATTTTTAAGTTAAACGTTTTACATAAAAATTGTTTGCAGCTGGGACTATAGGCTATAAATTAGAAAAACCTCCCACAGCTTCTGGAAGAAGTGTGAGAGGTTTGAAAGCTAGTCGGCAATAGGCTTTTTAAGACCTCTGCCGGATAAAACACTTAAGATAACGATGTTACTGACGACCGGACAGTTGTTGTTCTGCCAGTTGTACTAGACGTTTAGTGATGTAACCTCCCAAAGAACCAGTTTCGCGGGAAGTGTAGTTCCCGTAATAACCGTCAGCTGGGATCGTTACTCCAAGCTCTTGTGCTGCTTCATATTTCAATTGTTGCAACGCTGCATTTGCTTGAGGAACTACAAGGTTATTGGAACGGCTGCTACGACCTTGACCTGCTTGACCCATGTGTGTCACCTCCTTCGCCCGTTGTGAAGATAGTATGAGCGCTAAGTGGCTAATTCATGCATGCTATCGAAAGGTTTTAAGGATGGTAATTATTAGTCGATTAAAAGTAAGGGTAGAAAGCCCAAATAACTAAGCTCGCACAAAAAATCGGCCTTCTCTTACGTAAACGCAAGGGAAGACCGATATAATGTATATCTGCTTTAATTCTCGGGATAGATCATTTCCAGCATAGTGGACAGCTCAAGACTTTGACCTGGTTCTACCTTCAGCAAGCCCGTGAAGGAAGGGTCATCGGAAACGTTAGGAGCATCCGGGAGCCAGGTGTACGGTTCGATGCACAGAAATTGATCGGCCGGCCCTTTGGTATACAGGACCCAGTGGCGGAAATGATTCTCGTCAGCTGTATAACGAAGACCATAACCATCATCGCGTAATAGCAAGGCTTCTACGGGCTGCTTGTCACCAATACGTAGAGCAGTATCAAAATTAGTTCCCTGGAGGTTGATTCCAGAGTTTAGTGAATCTAGATCACCAAGTGGAATTAGATTGCCGCTAGGGAGCAATTCATCGTTTAGTTCATAAATGCTGTTTACGGGCAGCTTGAGATTCCAGCGTTCAGGTTCTCCATCGATCATAAACCAGGTGTGATAACCGATCCCAAAGGGAATACGATGATCGCCGAGATTTGTAACCTTTAAAGTCTGGCTGAGCCGGGCATCCTGAAGCCTGAATGTCATTTCGAATTTGAGTGGAATGGGAAATTGCTCCATCCAGTGCGGATCATCTTCAGTAAGGAATTCAGTAGTGACTGCACAACCGTCCTCGTCTTCTTCAATATCGCTGACACACCAGGATTGAGTCCGGTGTAGACCATGGATATGATTGTCACCAGCGGTATTCTGGTCAAATTGATAACTTGTACCCTCGAATTGAAATTTTCCTTTACGAATTCTTCCGGGTGGAATTAAGAGCGGGATGCCAAAATGGTAAGGTTTTTGCATAAAGAAAGCTTGATCGCTTTCATCAGGCCGCCGCAGAATTTCCCGTTGTTCTTTTACATCAAACAATGAAATCACGTTGTTTCCTAGTCGCGGCAAAAGCGTGACTTCCAGTTCGCGGCTGTGCAAAATATAAGTATCATAACCGCCCCACTGCCCTTTGGTCACCTGTTTCATGAGATATGCTCCTTTATCGTAACTGTAATCGAATAGAACATGGATAACCTTATCATAACAGATTTATGCGGAAGTGGTTAAGTGATTTGACAACTTCTCTTTATGGTTCTATGATGAAGGCATTAAATTATGATGAGAATGTGATGACGGGGACAAGTAGACAGGAAATGCACCTTCAGAAAGCCGGTGGTTGATGCGAACCGGTAGGACACTCCTGATGAATGGACCCCTGAGCGCCGCGCTTGAACGGGAGCAAGATGCCCTAGTAGACCGGCCGGATCTTCCCCGTTAAAGGAAGACTAAGGCTGTTTCCCTTTGACTATATAAGGGTTAAGCAGCGAATAAGGGTGGCACCACGGTCTCACGTCCCTTGCGGATGAGGCTTTTTTTGCGTTCTCGGAAATTGGAAATCACATCTAACGGAGGTCTATATTATGTTGAAAAAAGTAATGTCAGGCATACAACCGAGCGGTTCTCTAACTTTGGGTAACTATATCGGAGCGCTGAAAAATTTTGTGAAGCTGCAAGACGATCATCAATGTTTCTTTATGGTTGTCGATATGCATGCGATCACCGTTGCTCAAGATCCTGCGGCACTGCGTGAGCAGTCTGAAGCTGTAGCTGCACTCTTTATCGCGGCAGGAATTGATCCTGTGCGTTCGAATGTATATATGCAGTCTCATGTGCCTCAGCATGCGGAATTGGGCTGGATCATGACTACGCTAACGGCAATGGGCGAGCTTGAGCGTATGACACAGTTCAAAGATAAATCATCAGGTAAGGATTCAGTTGGCGCGGGCCTATTCGTATATCCTTCTTTAATGGCAGCAGATATTCTTGTTTATAATGCGGATCTTGTGCCAGTAGGTGAAGATCAGAAGCAGCACTTGGAGTTGACCCGGGATTTAGCTGGCCGATTCAATAACCGTTTTGGCGAATTCTTTACGATTCCTGAACCGTATATCCCTGAAGTGGGCGCACGCATTATGTCTCTGGATGATGGCACTAAAAAAATGAGCAAGAGCAGCCCGAATGCAGGCAGCTATATTGCCCTGTTGGATTCGCCGGATGTGATCCGTAAAAAAATCAGCCGCGCAACGACTGATTCTGGACGTGAAGTGATCTTTGATCCGGCTAACAAGCCAGAGATTAGTAACTTGATGAGTATTTACTCGGAATGTTCTGGAATGTCCCTTCAGCAAATTGCCGATCGTTATGAGGGACAAATGTATGGTGGCTTTAAGAAGGATCTTGGGGAAGTGGTTGTATCCACACTTGAGCCTTTGCAACAAAGATATCATGAAATTCGCAGTTCAGGTGCGATCACTGATATTCTTGCCGAAGGTGCTGAACGCGCACGTATTGTTGCAGCTGAGACGTTGAATGGCGTAAAAGAGCGGATGGGCTTTCTGCCAGCTCGTTAATCTTAGTCAGAGCTTAAGCTTTCCTGTTTGCGTCTAATTCTGGCTTTGAGGATAAATCCCCAGCCAATATTCATTACGCAAAGAAAACCAAGCAGAAGTGCCAGCCAGAAGCTATAGCTGATCGCGATTGAAGCGGCAGTGAGAATAAGAATAGAAGAACAAGCGAACCAAAGTGAGAGTCCTTTACCCATTAAGAGCCTTCCTTTCCGTGTCTGCTAAAATGAATCCCGGAGTATTATAAAATACTCCGGGATTTTTTGTGATTATAGAATAGATCTCTCAGTAAGTCTACAGTTTCATCGTAAAGAACCAGGGTCGATGGAAAATCGTTTGTCGAGCTTATCACTGCTAAGCCAGCCTACATAAGTATTTAAAGGTTTATATTGGTTATCCATAACTAATACAGCCACAAAAGGGTATTGTTTGCGGTGTAAATAACGAACGTCTCCCCAGCGCACCATATATCCTGAAGGAAGTTCCTCCACTTCGGCAACCGCATAAGAGGTGAAATATAGAAAGGACTGAATATCTGGATGCGACTTGGATATTTCCACAGCGGGATGATTCGAGCAGACCGCATGTTTGAACCATTCCAGACGGTTGTTCAGTAGCTGCCCTACGTCATAGCTGCCGTCTTTTTTCACTTTAACTACGTTCCAGCGTTTAGGTGAAATTGTAGGGATTACAATATAACGTTCACCAGCATTATGGTGTATATCTTTAAGCTTGATGTTTCGTGTAAGGCGGGCATGAACAACCGTTCTCCAAATATAATAAAGAATGGTACAGGCATAAAGCGTAATAAATAAAGGTTTGGGCGGCACAATCCCAGTGATCCAGAGTAGAATAGCTGCGATATGGCTGCCAAAAATAAATGGATCGAAAATGTGGATGATATTCCAGGCAATCCATTTCTCAGTAAATGGACGGGCGGCCTGGGTTCCATAGGTGTTAAACAGATCAGAGAAGACGTGCACGCCTACGCCTATGAAACCCCAGAGTGCAACATGGCTTAAAGCTGCCAAATCAGTAAATCCAAACAGAGGCCCTAAGACTAGGGCAATCAGAGCGGGCCACAAAATTAGAAAAGGCAAGGAGTGTGTGATTCCCCGGTGATTACGAATATATATTGCATTGTCCTTTAGTCTTAATGCGGTATCGGCATCAGGAGCTTGTGAGCCTAAAATCGTAGCCAGCATAACGGCCCCGGCCAGTTTAGGGTCAGAAGCAACGACAGGATCTACGAATGAAAGTCCGGCTAACCCTATGCCCATAACTAAATGTGTAGCGGTGTCCATTGGTCAGTTCTCCTTTGTTGTTCGGAAGTACATTATTAATAATTACCCAAATACAGCTTAGGTTATTAACGGGCTGGAAATAAATATTGTCACGTAATTGTCAAATTCATGAACATACTGTGCCATGACTGTCAAAGTCTCCTCGGGTTTGATATGATAAAGTTAACAGCGAAGTCTATTTAGTGCTTCGGCTAGAACGTTAGAAGTTCGTTTAGAAGGAGGATCATTTGGTGTGGATAATCATATAACATTTCAAGCTTCTTCCGATTCTGCAGCTATGTCTGCAAAATCTCCACCGGAAGGTGCAAGTTGGCGTGATTTCATTACCGTAACAAAACCCGGTATTATCCGATCTAACCTCATCGCTGCCTTTGCAGGATATTGGCTGGCTTCAGGTTGGGATGTTCAATACGGCAGATTAGTTCTGACACTGCTCGGTACAATGCTGGTTATGGCTTCGGCCTGTGTTTTTAATAACTATTTCGACCGTGACTTGGACATGAAGATGGAAAGAACGCGCGATCGGGGGCTTCCTACAGGACGACTGAAACCCAAAACCGTATTGCTGTATGCTATTGGGCTAGGGATTGCGGGCTTGATTGTACTGTTTGCTTTTTCCGGAGTTTTAGCCGGTCTGTTCGGGATTGTAGGGATGTTCGTTTACGTTGTAGTATACACCCTTTGGTTGAAACGGACATCAACATGGAGCACTTCAGTAGGTGCGATCTCTGGAGCTATGCCACCGGTAATTGGCTACGTTGCAGTTACGGGAACAGTTGATCTAGGGGCTTGGCTGATGTTTGCGATGTTGTTTCTGTGGCAACCTCCCCATTTCTGGGCACTCGGGATTAGACGTAAAGAAGAATATAGAGCCGCTGGATTTCCGCTGCTGCCTGTAGTCAAAGGAACACGTCGTACGAAGTTTCAAATGATTCCTTATGTAGCACTGTTGCTGCCTATTCCAGTGTTAATGTACGCCTACGATTATGCAGGCATTTTTTATCTGGTGATTTCAACAGCGCTGTCCTTAGCTTGGTTAATCATAACCTTGATGGGCTTTGCAGCAAAAGATGACGAAGTCTGGGCGAAGAAGAACTTCCTCTTCTCCATTAACTATCTAACGGTAAGTTTGATCGTACTTGTATTGAATACGATTCACGGTTAAGAAGAGGGAGGGTATTATTGTCCGTGCAGACCTTTAAGCGTTATAAATGGACCTGGATTCTACTATTGCTTGCTTTGGTAATGGCTGGTTATCTGGCAGTTAATTCTTTGAATTTAGGAAAAGAAAAACTGCCGGTAATCGGTGAAGTGCAGGACTTTTCACTTGAAAATGTGGATGGAGACCAGATTACTCTGGCTGATACACAAGGTAAGGCGCGGCTGGTATACTTTTTTTTCACACAATGTCCGGATGTATGTCCTATAACTACGTTTCTGTTATCTCAGACGCAGAAAATTCTGGTCGACGATGGCAGCTTTGGAAAAGATACGGCGTTCGTCTCCATTTCTTTTGATCCAGAGAATGATACGCGTGAAGCCATTAAAAGCTTTGCGGACCGTTTCCAGGCAGATTATAAGGGTTGGTACTTCTTACGGGGGGATCAGGAAGTCATTCGTAAGCTGGCAACTGATTCTTTTAAAGTACTAATTGCAGGGAATAGTAAAGAAAATTTCGTACATGCCAATCGCATAGCATTGGTTGATCGGGACAATCGTCTCCGTGCATTGTATGACGCAGGGGATACGGATAACATAACGCCTGAATTTCTTGCCGATAGGCTGAATGAATTGGCTCGTGAATAGAACATAACCGCATAACAGAAACGCCTTTTTCGAATCCCATTTATTGAAGGATAACGAAAAAGGCGTTTTTAATTTCTTAGGCAATATATCGCGAATCAAAAAGGAATGGGTTCAGGGTAAATGATGAACTCTTCCAGACCCGCTTTTTCAAGCTGATTAATATTGTATTCATCTGGAGTGCCTTCCACTCCGGCATAACCCCGGCGTGTATAGATGTGACCAGCATCGGGAAAGGCATCGCGGAGAATCCCGCGTATTTTTTTGCCTGAACTGTCGTTATCCATATAAAGATATACTTCTCCATCTCCTGCTTTTTGTCGCAGGGACTCGAGTTTGAGCGTATTTAATGTACCAAAGGTACAGAGGATTTCGACTTCCGGTACCAGCACGCGTCGTAATCTGCTGCGATCGTTTTTGCCTTCGACAATAATCGTAATGGACATTTGCTGACAATCACCTCCGGAAATGAAGCCTGAACTTACAGACTTATTATAGTTTACCGAAGGAGGAGCAGTTTTAACAACTGTTTCTACAGGAAAATCTTCATTCCCCGGGAAATGTCGTAAAAACAATAAATCATGCGGCCCGCCCATTCCATTTGGAAGAGTAGGTAGACAGCTTGGTTGAATTTTTTGGCGGAAGCAGTAATAGTGCAACCATTAGCAATAGAAAGGCAATGAAATAAGGCGAAACAACGGCTCTTAATTGTCCTGCGGCCACAGGGCCTGCGAATGCGCCTAGTGACATGGCTATCGACTGCATGGAGAAGGTGCGTCCCATACGTCCTGGTCCACCTAGACTAATAAAGAGCGATGCCATTGCAGGAAATAATATTCCTTTAGCTGCACCCAGCATAAAGAGAATAACGGAAGCGGGAATGCTGTGAAGTGAGGCAAGCGCAAAAAAACAAAGGGCCATTCCTAGCAAGGCCACGGCTATTCTTCCTCCTGGGGAAAAGCGGTTCAGGAAGAACAAACTGAGTGTTACCAAAGCCCCTAAGCTAAGGAGCGATAAAAGAATGCCTGTGGAAACAATGCTATTACTTCCGGTCTGAGATAGAGGAAGTTCAAAGAACAGAACCCCTTGTGAACAAGAAACGAAAAAAGGCAGCAGATAATAACGTTTGGAAACTGGATTGGCATCGGATATAGGGACCGAAGGAAGATCCTGTTTTTTTAAAGGAGGTGCTGCAGAGTTTACAGGGCGTACTAAACGCCGGGCAGGTGCCGGTACACTGAAAAAAGCCATGATGCCTGTAGCGATAAGCAGCCATCCCAATGAGGTGAAGGTGCCGGAATAGCCAGCTTTAGCTACGATAAAGGCCCCCGCTGCCGGGGATACCACTGAAGCTAAGGTATGAACGATACCATGTCCGGACATATATTTCCCCTGCTCAGTAGCATCAGATGATAATGAAGCCAGCAAGGTCATGCACGCTGGAGAGAGGAAGGCGAGCGCGAACCCGCTTGCTGCTCGTAGCATCAGCAAATGCCACGGAAGCTGAGCATGAGCCTGCAGCAGTAGAATGGCTCCCGCAGTAACAAGGCTAAAGACGATGTAGCGGCGGCTGCCATTACGATCGACGAGTACGCCTGCGAGCAAATTGCCAGGAAGATGGGTTAACGAATACATGCCCATCATCCAGCCAATAAAGGCGGGTCCCGCACCAAGAGAGATGGCAAAGGGCGTTAGAATAGGATACTGTGCATGTAAATCAAAAAACGCCAGAAAAAGAAACAGGTACAGCCACAGCGCAGTTTTCACAGGGAAACACCTCCGAGAGCCACCTACAATAAAGATTAATGCAGGAAGGCGGATTTTAAGAAGATCAAATTTAAGCAACTACTTGTACTTTACGTGGGACAGAGAAGGCTTATACCGCTTTTTTAATTCCTATAAGCAGGTATACCTTTCTCTGGCTGTGGAACCATGAATTATGATGGGCATTCATGTATAATAATTAATATTGGCGTCATGTCTATAGAGGAGATAATCCTTAGGACGAAACTAGGTGATAGGGGTGTTGTGAGGTTGATGGATCCAGAGGTGTGGTCACAGTTTATTAGAGAGAATTGGTTAGTTATTGTTATTGCGCTCATTCTGTTGTTCGCGGTTGTTAATTTGGTCAAAACGATGTTGAAATGGGCGATTGTCATTATTATCGTTGTAGGTCTATTCATCTATAGTGGTGTGACAATGGACCAAATTGGTAACGCTGTGAATAAGGTGGCAGATGGAACGGTAAGTACGGTGAAGAAGGAAGCACAAGAGGTTATGCTTAAAGAGGCGCAGGATGCGAAGTACACTTCAAATGGTGACGGAACATTTACGATTACAACTCCGAATATTGAAGTGAAAGGTACTACTGGCGAAGATAAGGTAGAGGTTACTTTCCGCGGAGTTAGTCTTGGGAAGTGGAGTATTACTGATACCACACAAACATTTATCGAGGAAGCTCGGAAACATCAATAAACGGCTTCAGTTTAAATCATTATCAAAAACAAGCAAGCGGGCGACTGAAAGGGAAGATCGGATATGATAAACGGTTGGTTGACTAGTCTGAGTGATGCAAATATCATCTCCATCGCCCTCCTGCTGGTAGTAGTCTTTTCACTATTGCAAGGCTGGAGCAGAGGGTTCTCAAGTGCCACCGGAAGATTATTCGGTCTGCTGGGAGCAGGACTGTATACAATAGCTTCTTTGGTGCTGGCCATTCCTGCTGCGGCTTATCTCAATCCTCATGTACAGACTTGGGCAGCAGGAATAAGTCTGCCTGATAAACAGCTGACCCAGTGGCAGCAAATTTATTATACGGCTGTGTCTGTGCTGGCGGAATCGCCGCTGGTGCGGTTTCTATTGTTGTTATTGCTCTCTTATATCTTAATTCGTATGCTTCTGGGATTGTTGTCTATGCTGCTCCCATTCCATCAGCTACGGCGCACCAAGACATTTAAGGACAGAAAGATTACGCAAGTAAGCCGTATGGGCGGAGCTATCATAGGATTAATTATAGGATTGACTCGTGGTTTAATTATTGTGCTTGCTCTCTTCATTTGTGTTGGCCTAAATCCAGAAAGTCAATTTAGCCGTTATGTGGAATCTTCTCCGATCTACAGTCAAAGCGCTGCCGCTGTATTTGAGCCCTTTGTTGGGGAGACAGTGCAGAAAAAGCTGCCTATTCTGACGAAGACCGTTGCAGCTGAGATGAATGATATCCTGCGCAGAAAATATGAAGTTATTGATCATGACATTCCACAAGATATTGTGGGTGCGGCTGAAGATATTATTGGACAAGCGCAAGGAGACGAGAAGAAAGCCAGACTACTGTATGATTGGGTAGGAACACGAGTAACTTATGATTACGCCAAAGCGGAAAATTATGAAAAAAATAGAATTTGGCATGAACAGACCCCGCAGGATACCTTCGACACACGCATAGGGGTATGTATTGATTATGCACGTCTTTATGCTGTAATGGCCCGCTCCCAAGGATTGCAGGTGCGCGTTGTAACGGGTCAAGGCTATGATGGTCGAGGCGGGTATGGCGCACATGCCTGGAATGAAGTTTATATAAGTGACCGGCAAGCTTGGATTCCATTGGATCCCACTTGGGCGAGCAGTGGGGATTGGTTTAATCCGAAGGATTTTGACGATACGCATATTAGGGAGAACGCACTCTGAGTGAGGGCGCCGCACTCCTTCCGTGTGGTACAATAAACTCATACCAACCGCTCTAACACAAATGCGAGTGCAATGCTCACAATCAGCTTCTTAGAAATCACCTTCATTATAAGAGCAATGTCGCTGGCTAAGGCAATTCAGACATTATTTTTATATAGAAGGGAAGAAAGCTGGTGAGCTTTGGGAAGCAGCTCCCGCCTGCGGACGGGAAATCTTCGAAACATTCTGTAGGTCTGAGATTGAATCTGTTTTTCTTTGGCACTTTTTTTATTTTTTGTATCATTATTGTGCGTCTTGCAGGTTTGCAGTTTACTGAGGGAGCTTTGCTGACAGAAGAAGAGATCAAACGGGATACGAAGTTTGTTCCGCTGGCAGCCATGCGAGGGATTATTTTTGCTGCCGGGGGTGAGCAGATAGCCTATTCTACACCTGTTGAGTCGCTCTATCTTACCCTAAATAAGGAATATACAGCTAAAACTACCGATAAAGTAACGGGTGAAACCTCACTAACGGAAAAAGCCAAAAATAAGTCTAATTACCTTGCAGCAAGATTAGTAGCGGAGTTTGAGAAATATGGAAGTGCAGATGCCCCTAAGTTAACGCAGCAGGACGTGCTGGATTTACTTGATCTGGACTTTAAAAAGTATCTGGGTTATGTACCGCGTCGTATAAAAGCAGGGCTAACTTCAGAAGAAATAGCTTATTTCATGGAACACAAGGATGAATATCCAGGCATTACCATTGTGGAAGAAAGTGTACGCCACTACGATAAAGATACGGTAGCTGTGCAGACGGTGGGTTTTGGTAAACCTTTTAAATCAACCGAAGACATAGCGATGTACAAAAATATTCGTAGTGCAATGAAAGACAATTCTTCACCGGGACTTATGTATAAAACGGAAGAATATGTAGGATTTGATGGTCTGGAAATGCAGTATCAACGCGAACTGCGCGGAGAAAATGGTTATCAGGTCATTTCGGTCACTCCTCAAAATATGGCGGAGAAGGTAGAACAGACCGTTCCCCCTGTAAAAGGCAATAACATTTGGATGACCATTAATAAGAATGTTCAGATGAAGACTGAACAGGCTATATTGGATCAGATTAAATGGCTGCATACCAATGCTGTTCAAGGCGAAACTCATCCTGATGCTTTAACAGGTTATGCAGTAGCAATGGAAGTAGAGACTGGGAATATTGTCGCTATGGCGAGTATGCCTGATTACGATTCGAATGTATGGACAAAGGACTCGCTGCCTACATCTGTCTGGAATAAAATTATGAATAATCATCTGAATGGTACAATTACCTCGAATTCTTCCGGGAGATCGGGTCATGATTTTAGCTCACTTGTATTCTTGGGATCGACCATTAAACCGTTAAGTGTATTAATTGGTTTAAATGAAGGATTTTTTAACACCTCGAGCACCTATCCCGATGTGGGGATTACCTATTTCGGTAAGGATGATAAATCATCGGTTAGAAATTCATCAGGTCACGTCTATGGAAAACTGTATCCGGCTGATGCTATCAAGCAATCCTCTAACGTATTTATGGTAGATATGGTCGGAAAGCAACTATACAAGAAATACCTGGGGGATAAAGGTGTAGAGGTCTGGGACGAATATATGAAAAAGTTCGGACTGGGTGTGTCAACACAAAGTGGTCTTCCCGGTGAATCACCAGGTCAGATTAACTATACAGATTTCAAGGCTGCAGGGAGCTCACAGGCCGCGCTCGTCTACGCATCTTTTGGCCAGCAAGGCAGTTATACTACATTACAGCTTGCCCAGTATGCTACTACACTTGCAAATGAAGGTGTGCGAATTAAACCGCAGCTTGTAAGTAAGATTACTGATGCGCAAGGTAAGGTGGTTAAGGAATTTAAAAAAGAAGTGCTTAATAGCGTAACTTTTGATAAATCGTTCTGGAGAGAAATCAAACAGGGAATGAGCAGTAAAGTTAGTGCTTTTGACGATTTTCCTTATGATTTTGCCCGTAAGACAGGAACCTCTGAAAAAACGGATAGAAAAAATATAAACCGTGATAACGGGGTCTTTATTGCCTTTGCTCCACGTGAGAATCCGAAGCTGGCTGTAGCGGTTGTGATTCCGGAAGGCGGCTTTGGCTCCAATAGTGCAGCTCCGGTTGCCCGTAAGATTTTTGATGCTTATGATTGGGAATATGGGCTGGATGGGGTTCCGAAGAAGAATATTCCACCTGTGGCAGATCCCGTTCAAGAACAATAAGCTTAAATTAGAGAAAAAGGAGAGAAAAACTGTGAGTTTTTTCCGTAAGCAGGCCTCACCTCCTGACGAGACCAGCAGCAAAAGTTCCATTGGCCTGCGACTCAACGTGTTTTTCTTTAGCACGTTCGTTATATTTTGCGTAATCATCATCCGACTAGCTGTTCTGCAGTTCGTGGAAGGTCCAACTTTAACTGAGGTAGAGACGAGTAGAGATACTAAAAATGTACCGTTAGCTTCCATGAGAGGGGTTATATACGCTGCAGGTGGTGAGAAGCTAGCTTATTCCACACCTGTTCAATCGCTGTATATCACACTCAATAAAGAGTATACGGCTAAGGAAACAGATAAAGTCACCGGTAAAACAACGCTGACCCCAGAGGCTAAGGCCAAGTCTGATGCATTGGCAGCCAAGCTGGTAGCTGATTTCAATAAATATGGGGATCCAAATGCAGAGAAGATGACGGAGAAAGATGTAATTGATGCGTTGGATTTATATTTCCGTAAATCACTTGGCTTTATGGCACGGCGAATTAAGGCTGATCTGACTACTGAAGAAGTTGCTTATTTCATGGAACATAAAGGAGAATATCCGGGGCTTGAGATTGTCGAGGAGAGCATTCGTCATTACGATAAAGATACGGTTGCTGTACAGACGATTGGTTATATCAAACCCTTCAAATCCGCGAACAGTCTTAATATTTATAAAAACATTCTAAGTGCTATGAAAAACAATCCGGAGCCAGGGCTAACGTATAAGGATGATGAATTTGTTGGATTCGATGGGCTGGAGCTGAAATATCAGCGTGAGCTTCGCGGGCAAAACGGCTATCAGGAAATTTCCGTCAATCCACAGAATATGGCGGAGAAAATTGAGCGTGTCGTTCCGCCTGTCAAAGGAAATGACATCTGGACAACGATTAATAAGAACGTTCAGATGAAGACAGAACAGGCGATAACAGATCAGCTCAAATGGTTGCACTCTAATACCGTACAAGGCAGAACGCATCCGAATGCTTTAACGGGATATGCAGTAGCGATGGAAGTAGATACTGGCAATATTGTTGCTATGGCGAGTATGCCTGACTATGATACGAATGTTTGGACAACGGGTTCTTTATCTGCAGATGTCTGGAACAGTATTATGGATAACTATCAGAACGGCACGATAACTCCTATTTCTTCAGGAACCTCAGGGAATGGACTAAGATCTGTATTGCTTCTAGGTTCAACGATTAAACCTTTGAGTGTACTCGTGGGCCTGAATGAAGGGTTGTTTTCAACTTCATCGTATTATCAGGATAAAGGTTTTGCGACTTTTGGTAAGTCTGGGCATGAAACGAAGGTAAGAAACTCTTCTAACCACGTATATGGTTCTTTGGATCCTGCTAGAGCCATTGAGAAATCCTCGAATGCATTTATGGTCGATATGGTCGGTAAAAGATTGTATGACAAATATAAAAGCAAGGGGATAGACATCTGGGATGTCTATATGAAAGAGTTCGGCCTTGGTGTATCTACGGGAATTGACCTGCCAAATGAATTCTTGGGTCAAAGAAACTATACCAATATAGAAGCTGCTGGTAGTGCGCAGTCCGCACTGGTCTATGCCTCTTTCGGACAACAAGGAAGTTATACAGTAATGCAGCTTGCACAGTATGTTACAACACTTGCTAATGAAGGACAGCGGATTAAACCTCAATTGGTTAGCAAGATTACTGATGCAGATGGAAATATAGTCAAAGAGTTTAAACGTGAGGTGCTTGATGAAGTAACAAACTTCGATAAGTCCTACTGGAATGAAATTAAGCAGGGGATGCGAAGTGAAGTTAGTGCTTTTTCTGATTTCCCTTATGACTTTGCCCGTAAGACGGGAACCTCTCAGCAAGTAGCTAAGGGTGAAATTCGCGATAATGGGGTATTTATTGCATATGCTCCACGTAATAATCCTAAGTTGGCTGTGGCGGTTGTAATCCCTGAAGGTGGTTTTGGTTCACAAAGTGCGGCACCAGTCGCACGTAAAATATTTGATGCCTATGATTGGGAATATGGCCTTGATGGAGTTCCAAAGAAAAGTCTCCAGTCTGGCAATAATACTAATGATAATGCGAAGGAGGGAGAGACTACAGGTACCGAGTAACTCTGACCCTATGGCCTAAGATTTAAAAAAATAAACAGCTTCTCAAATGAGAGCATACAAGAATGGAGGGATGGCAAATGATTGCCAAATACCGCCTGCTTGCATTGGATATGGATGGAACCCTACTGAATGATGAACAGATAATTACACCCACAACGGTGGAATGGATTCAAAAGGCGGTCAACGCAGGCGTTCATGTCTGTCTGTCGACAGGCCGGGCATTTGTAAGTGCCTTACCCTATGCAGAGCAGCTAGGTTTAGAGACACCGATGATCACTGTGAACGGCAGTGAGGTGTGGAGAGCGCCACATGAAATATACCGGAGATCACTAATGGATCCCAAGCTGGTACAAGAAATGTATGATCTTGCAAAAGCAGATGACATCTGGTTCTGGGCTTATTCTCTGGACGAAGTTCTTAAACAGGATAACTGGGATGGGGATGTAACGGGTAGAGAATGGCTTAAATTCGGTTATCACACTGAAGATGATGAGCTTCGTCATAAGCTGTTGCTTCGTCTTCAAGATATGGGTGGACTGGAGATTACGAACTCTTCTCCGCACAATCTGGAGATTAATCCTCTAGGCGTGAATAAGGCAGCAGGATTAAAGGAAGTCTGCAAGCTGCTGGGAATAGAAATGTCGCAAGTTGTAGCTGTGGGCGACAGCCTTAACGATCTGGCGGCGATCCAGCAGGCTGGGCTTGGGGTTGCCATGGGCAACGCGCAAAAGACGGTTAAACAAGAGGCTGATGTTGTGGTGGCGACCAATAATCAAGACGGGATTGCCGAGGTCATCCAAAAGTATATCTTTACCGAAGCTGCAGCCTCTGTAGGCAGCAAATAATAAAAGCAGTACTGCGAAGTGAATCCATGGAGCATTATGCTAGTAGGAGGTTAAGGAATTGACGATCCTGGGTTGGATTCTTATCATTGTTTTGTTTGCTGTAGGATTGGCAGGGGCTGTGTATCCCATACTGCCGGGTGCGTTAGCGATCTATCTTGCCTTTTTTGTATACGGCTGGTTTTTTTCTTTTGAGCCCTTTGGGGTTTGGTTCTGGATTATTCAAACACTGATCGTTGTAGTTCTTTTTGTTGCTGATTATGTTGTAGGAGCGTGGGGTGTCAAAAAATTTGGCGGATCACGTTCATCGATTATCGGGAGCACGATCGGGCTGATCTTGGGACCTTTTGTTATTCCAGCTTTTGGTCTTATCATTGGACCATTTCTAGGCGCTTTTATTGGAGAATTGATAGTGGGATCTTCCCCGTCTAAAGCTGCTAAGGTAAGTGTTGGCTCCATACTCGGCTTATTTAGCAGCACCTTGGTCAAAATCGTGTTGCAGGTAATTATGGTCGTCCTCTTTTTTATATGGGTCGCCCGGTTTTAATTTAACAGTGAAGAAGGGGAAAGAGTTTGTCCAAGAAAGAGTCTTTTGTTAAAGGCACGCTTATCCTTGCTGCTGCAGCTTTGGTGGCAAGGGTACTCGGGCTTGTCCAGCGTGTGCCGCTGGAGCATTTATTTAATGATGTTGGTAATGCTTCATTTACACAGGCAAACACAGTTTATTTAATGTTATTACCGCTGGCTACAGCAGGGATTCCAAGTACATTAAGTAAAATGGTATCTGAGCGTTATGCACTGAATAGACCAAATGAAGCTCAGCAGGTGTATCGGGCGGCATTAATCTTTGGTGTTGTAGTTGGCGTAATTATGAGCGCATTGTTATACATAGGTGCTCCTTATTATGCAGAATATGCAAAAGTTCCTGAAAGTACTTTGGCGATCCGGGCCATAGCTCCGGCACTCCTACTCTTCCCTTCTATTGCAATGATGCGTGGTTACTTTCAAGGGCGGAATAATATGATGGCTGGTGGCATCTCTCAAATTGTGGAGCAGATCGCGAGGGTATCTACCGCTGTTCTTCTGGCATTTGTATTGTTACAAAAAGGGTACGACAACACGTGGATGGCTGCTGGTGCATCATTCGGTAGTGTATTTGGTAGTGTTGGTGCGTTTGGTGTAATGCTCTATTACGCTATGAAATTACGGCGTAGCGAGGGGCAAACTGCGTTATACGAAACGAATGAAGCGAAGCTTCCTCTATTTGGAATTTATAAGGATATATTTAAATTATCCATTCCTATCGTTCTATCTTCAGTTACGGTTCCAGTAGTGAACTTTATTGATACATCTTTAATTGTACCGTTACTGAGTGGACAAGTTGGTGTAGCTGATGCCACACGTGCTTTGGGTATTTTCGGGAGTCGGGCACAGAGTGTCGCCGGGATTCCACCGGTTCTTTCTATAGCACTGAGCACATCACTTATACCAATTATTTCAGCTGCATATGCCCGTCGGGATGAAAAACATCTAAAAGGGCAAGTGACGTTAGCACTTCGAATCTCTATTTTAACAGGAGCACCGATTGTTCTATCACTCGTAGTTGCTGCATATTCAGTTAATGGTCTCTTGTTCAGTAGTTTAGATGGCAGTGGTATCGTAGCCATGCTTACTTTAGGAACGATCTTTCAGATTACGATGATGACAACGAACTCTATTTTGTTAGGTATGGGCAAATCGCGAATTTCCATGTATTATGTGTTAGCGGGTATTATTGTAAAATTAGTGGCAAGCTTATTACTTAGTAAGGTATTTGGCATCTACGGAATTATCGGTGCAACAGCACTTTGTTTCGTGGTCATTACTTTGCTTAACTTACGGATGCTGAAATCGATTGTGCCATTTGAAATTATGGGCAAACGTTGGGGCGGTTTCGCGATTGCGGTACTTGTGTCCGGCGGGATTGGTTATGGCTTGAATGAAGCTGGAATTTTGTTAACGGATCTGATGCCGGCACGTTTGGCGTTTCTGATCACTTGTCTAGTTGTAGGAGCAGCCGTTGTTGTTATTTATCTAGTACTGCTTATTGTGCTGGGCGTGCTGACTAAACAGGAAATCTCCAGTTATCCGCGGGCGCTGCAAAAATTATTGAATCCGCTGATGAAGTTACAGCCTGCACGTGTTCGTATGAGAGAATAGGTTTGACTTCTACACTGCATTTTGCTTCACTTAAAGAGTAGAAAATAGACAGATATTGAAGAAGGGACTGAGTAAATCATGGACAAAATTAGTTCTCCTGCTGAATTTCAGGTAGCCATTCAATCACCTCGATTAACAGTGGCCATCTTCAAGGCTGACTGGTGTTCGGATTGTAAATTTATCGATCCTTTTATCCCAGAGGTAGAGCAGGCTTATGCAGACCGCCTTACACTGGTTGAGGTAGATGTTGATGCCGTGGGCGATGTTAGCCAAGAACAAAATATTATGGGTATTCCAAGCTTCGTCGCATATTCGGATGGACGGGAATTGGTTAGATTCGTTAATAAATTGCGCAAATCCCGTGAAGAGATTGAGAATTTCCTTGATAAAGCGGTCCAAGTGCATCAAAGCCTTCAAAAGTAATTCCTAAGGAACCACCGCTTTCGCCTGTTTGTGCAAAAGCGGTGGTTTTTTGAAATATAAGTCTGGCTGCTTCTTCATTACTAAAAACTGCGGGTGATATTTTTGACGACAAATCAGTTGAAATGGCTTAGTTATCTTACTTGCCTTATCATGTTCCTTGCTGTACTCGGAGGAGCGGTAGTGACGAAGACTGGATCGGGCTTGGAATGCGGAAATGAATGGCCGCTCTGTCATGGGAAATTAATTCCGGCTTATACTATAGGCTCGATGATTGAATACACCCATCGCTTGTTTAGCGGTTTGGCAGGGTTATTCTCACTTGCCTCGATGTTTGCTTTTTGGCGTTATGCCCGTACTCGGCGCGATTTGCTGGGATATGCATTTATGACTTTATTATTCGTCATCGTTCAAGGTGGTATGGGAGCGCTTGCAGTAATTAAATCTCAATCCGCCGCTGTAATGGCGCTGCATATGGGTTTTTCTTTGATCGCCTTTTCGAGCGCTATGATGTTGGCTCTTGGAACCAAGAGATGGCATGAAGCACGCGAATATGATCATAAGCTGGAGGCTCAAAAGAAGCCCGTAAGTAAGGCTTTTCGCAATTTAACCTGTTTTACTGCCATCTATTCTTATATTGTCGTGTATATTGGAGCCTTTGTAAGTCATACGGATTCACAAGGCGGGTGTTCGGGTTGGCCGCTTTGTAATGGAGAATGGGTTCCGGAGCTTTCCGGAGGAGTAGGTGTTGTTTTTACGCATCGGATTGCGGCTTTAATCTTATTCATGCTTACTGCGCTGCTCGGGCATTTGGCATTTTGGAAACATAAGGATTATCCAGAGCTTAGAGCGTTAGGTATAGCTGCAGTACTGTTATGCTTGATGCAGGTATTTAGTGGGGCGGCTGTGGTTTACACTCTAGATAATGAAAGGCTGTACATATTTGCCGCTTTGGCTCATATTTTGCTGATTGCCAGTTTGTTTGGTGTCTTATGTTATATGAGTGTAAGAGTCTGGCAGCTAAATCGCGCGAGTAGTGTCGTGTCTGGAAAAAATGTAACGAACCCAATGATTCCACCGCCTTGGTAGAACATTCCCTCCGTGGATAGAGGCGCTTCACCCGCGGAATAATAAAGTGGAAATCGGTATATCGTGGAGCTGATTGGCCGATGCTTACGTCGCGAGTTTTGTACGAAGCAGTCCATGGAAGCAGACGCTGAACAAAACTTTAGGAGGACTGGGATATGCTGCGGGTATTACTTGGAGAGCCGCCTCGAAAGAACAGCGGTGTGTTGGCTGATGCGATGGAGAATATGGCCACTTTTGCAGCATTGCTGCGCAAGGAAATGAGTGCCCATGAGGATAATGACCATGAATACCGCAAGCTGGAGATTTGGACACGTGGGCTGATTTCCTCTCTGGATGAACTGGAGCAAAGTTGGTTCGCAGCCGCTTTTTACCGGAAATTAGTGATTGCGGGTTATATGGATGATATGACACCGGTGGAACAGGGCGATTATGCACGTTATGTTTATTTTTATAAAGATGGCTTTATCCGGGTTTTCTCTCTTCTGGACAAGCTTGGGACGGTACTGAATCATTTTTATGATCTCAAAACATCCAAATTAAAAACGCACTTTTCTTATTTTACAGTGCTGCGTCAGCTTCAATTATTGAATGTGCATCCTGCATTAGCGGATCAACTGGAAGAGATTAAGAACTCCTACCGCGATCCATTGGAGAATTTACGCAAGCGCAGAAATGCTGAAATTCATTATATGAATTCCGAAATGCAGGATGATTTGTGGCAGCGGCACCAAGGTCTGCATGACAAAATTCAGCTCGAGGATCTGGATAGCCATCTTGAGGATTTAAAACAATCGCTCGAAATGAACTGTAAGACATTAATCGCGGCATTCAGCTACAGCAATGAACAGCTGCGTAAGGAAATAAGCAAGGCAAAGAGCATAAAATCGTAATCGTTCAATATATTTCCTTTTGACAAAAATAGATAAACTCACTATACTTATGCTTGCATTAAAGTATGTACGATTTCAGAAAAAATATAATTTCATAACTTTATCTTATCGAGAGCGGCGGAGGGATAGGCCCGATGAAGCCCGGCAACCGATTTGTATCCAGCGCGGGAAGCGTTGTACAAATGTCATGGTGCTAATTCCTACAATGGCGCAGGTTGCGGTCGTTGGCAGATGAGAAGGCATTGTCTTAATAAACCCACAGAGCCTCTTGCGATCTGCATCGATCGTTAGAGGTTTTTTTGTATAGAATAAGTGAAGTATAAAGGGGGGGCGACGAGAGTTGATTAATCTAAAAGGGATAACAAAGATTTATGGAAAAGGGAGTAATGCGGCAACAGCACTTTCTGGATTGAATCTGTCCATCGAGAAAGGTGAAATATTCGGAGTCATCGGCCACTCTGGAGCCGGGAAAAGTACATTGATCCGTTGCATTAATCTGTTGGAACGTCCGACAGAAGGAGAGGTCTGGGTAGACGGTGTTGAGCTAACCAGTCTTAACCAAGGTCAGCTGCAGGAACAGCGGCGCAAGATTGGGATGATTTTTCAACATTTCAATTTGCTGTCTTCGGCGACCGTATACGATAATATTGCCTTTCCACTGCGCCTTGCAGGTACATCTAGAACAGCTATTGATACAAAAGTCAAAGACCTGCTCGCTCTAGTTGGGCTTGAAGAACATAAAGATAAGTTTCCTTCTCAGTTATCTGGAGGACAAAAGCAGCGGGTCGGCATCGCCCGGGCACTAGCCAGTGACCCTGATGTGCTGCTGTGTGACGAGGCCACTTCTGCGCTCGATCCCCAGACAACGGACTCCATTCTTAAGCTGCTGCTCGATATTAATAAAAGATTCCATTTGACCATTGTGCTGATCACACATGAAATGCATGTAATCCAGAGCATCTGCGACCGTGTCGCGGTCATTCATGGTGGTGGGATTGTTGAGCAAGGCAAAGTTACAGAGGTATTTCTCAAGCCGCAGCATGAGGTTACACGCGATTTCATCCGCAGTGAGACACAGAATGAAGGACCTCTTCGAGTGGCGCTTGATGCTGCTGCCGGGGATAACTCTCAAGCTGTCAAAATTACTTTTTTCGGAGAAAAAACTTACGGCTCGGCACTATCCGATGTCGTGCGTGATACGGGTGTAAGCTTTGCAATCTTACATGGTACCATTTCAACGATTAAAGATGTGCCTTATGGACAGATGATTGTGCGGTTCGAAGGGCCAGCTGAGGCGATTGCTGTAACGATCTCCAGGCTAATTGCTCAAGGCCTTGATGTGGAGGTGATTTCGTAATGAATTTTGCAGATCTAAATTGGCAAGAAATGATGGATGCTACGGTTGCTACTATAAAAATGATATTTTTTTCCGGATTGTTCACAATTATTCTTGGTTTACCACTCGGAATTCTATTGTATTTATGGGGGAAATCGAATAGTATAGTAATCAGAGTAACTTACTCGGTCTTATCATTACTTGTAAATATTCTACGTTCCGTACCCTTTATCATTTTGATGGTGGCTCTAATTCCTTTCAGCAAAGCCGTTGTTGGAACCTCCATTGGTGTACTCGGTACGATTCCACCTCTGGTGATTGGTGCAGCTCCGTTTTTTGCCCGCTTGGTAGAGACGTCGTTAAGAGAGGTAGACCGCGGAGTCATCGAAGCCGCACAAGGTATGGGAGCATCGACGAACCAAATCGTTATGCGTGTTCTTTTGCCAGAAGCTCGTCCAGGTCTGCTCGCTGGAGTTACGATCACACTGGTTACACTGGTCTCCTATACAGCAATGGCTGGAATGGTTGGGGGCGGCGGATTAGGTGACTTGGCGATTCGTTACGGCTACCACCGCTATGAGACGGAGATTATGATTGTTTCTATAGTATTTATTGTCGTACTGGTGCAATTGCTACAAATGGCCGGTGACCGACTCGTAAAACATTACACACGGAAATAAGGTACATCCATATATATCCTTATTCAATACAAAATATAGATTAGAGGGGGATTTACAATGAAAAAAGTACTACTTACATTTTTTAGCCTGACACTGGTTGCGGTGCTTGCGGCTTGCGGTAACAACAATGCATCTAATAATGCTGGGAGCTCGGCTGCTACAACAGCACCAAACGCAGAAGCAACAAGTGAACCTACTAAAGATCCAGTGAAATTGGTTATTGGTGCCTCACCTGTTCCTCATGCTGAAATTTTGAAGGCTATTGCTCCATTGCTTGAAAAAGATGGAATTACACTTGAAATCAAAGAATTCACTGACTATATTCAACCTAACGTGCAGCTTGATGAGAAGGAGTTAGACGCTAACTTTTTCCAACACCAACCGTATCTGGATGACCAAAACAAAAATAATAAAACCGACCTGGTCTCTGTTGCATCCGTTCACGTTGAACCTTTTGGAGCTTATTCCAAAAAAATCAAATCAATCGATGAGTTGGCTGATGGTGCAAAAGTTGCCATTCCGAACGATGCTACTAACGGTGGCCGTGCACTAATCCTACTTGCAAAAAATGGTCTGATTACCTTGAAAGATGATACAAACATTGCTGCAACAAAAGCAGATATCACTGAAAACAAGAAAAATCTCGACATCATTGAGTTGGAAGCTGCTATGCTCCCACGTCAACTGGATGAGGTAGATCTTGCTTTGATCAACACGAACTTTGCACTAGACGCTGGTCTTGTGCCAACTAAAGATGCATTGTTCATCGAGGGTGTAGATTCCCCTTATGCTAACATTTTGGTAACCCGTCAAGACAATAAAGATTCCGAAGCCATCAAAAAGCTGGTTGCTGCCCTGAATTCTCCAGAAGCTAAAGCTTTCATTGAAGAAAAGTACGAAGGTGCGATCATTCCAGCGTTTTAAGGAATGAAGCTAAATTCGTCTATAGTCATAACAAGAACCCGCAGCCAAGTTGGCTTGCGGGTTTTATGTTCTAAGGTTGTGAGAGAATGTTAAATCCTCTATAATAAGAAAATCCCGATCTCCTATACAGGAGAATCGGGAGGGTTATTGAACGGGATTTAGAATACTTGAACTACTTCTTCAACGCCTTCTACTTCTTCAAGGAGGGCGCGTTCAATCCCGGCTTTCAAGGTGATCGTGGAGCTTGGGCAGCTGCCGCAGGCACCCATAAGTTTCAACTTAACGATGCCGTCTTCCACATCGACCAGTTCTACGTCACCGCCATCGCGCTGCAGGAACGGACGAAGCTTATCCAGCACTTCTAGTACTTCATCATACATTTCGGTGCTTTGTGCATTCTCACTCATTTCTCAATCACTCCTTTCGTAAGTTCATTATAGTACAAAAAGTTAAAAAATAAAATGGTTAGGCGGAATAGGGAGATCATCATGAGACCAATTATTGAATTTTGTTCCAGTAACATGGGTCACGGAACAGACAAGCTAATGCATAAGCTGGAGGAAAATCCAGATTATGATGTCATTGAATACGGATGTCTGAACAATTGTGGAGAGTGTTATTTAATGCCTTTCGCCATGGTTGAAGGTGACATTATTGCAGCAGACACTGTTGCAGAGCTAGAAGAGAAAATTGAGGCCAAGATCAAAGAGCTTGAGGCTTGGTTTAATATAGATCTTGACTAAATTTCTCGAGAAAAAAAGAGGGAGCACTCCATAATCTAAATTATGGAGTGCTCCCTCTTTTTGGAACCTTACTTGAACAAAATCCACCAATTTGATCGATTAGGCAACATATTGGAGAGTGCAGGGGCTACCGTGAAGGTGCCACCGGACTCAGGCGACCTTATATTGAGTGTTTTCCTACATTTGGATTGCTATCGGACCCCATAGTCACTATTCACCTGAAAAACAGCATAAATGAACCTCATTATAAGCAATAACTTCACTGGAGTCCGAAACTCTCCTTCAAAGGCTGAAAATTTGCGAATAAGGTCATCTGAGTCCGAAGGGTATACGCACCAATAACGTAAGGAAGCTACTCTCGTGTTTATCTGAGAGTAGCTTCCTTTAATAATTATGAACCATCATAGGCTTATCCTAAAGTGCGTTTCGACATCCAGAGCACTCCGCTCTTGAGGATGCGGGGAACCCGTCCTTTGACGGAGCGTTGTCCCATAAGTCCGAATCCTGCTTTTTTTCCTAGTGACCCTAAAGTACCCTTCAGGCGAATAGGATGAAGCTTGGGAGTCTCACTGCGCCAGGTCGCTTGGATAACCTGAGCTACCTGCTCACCCTGTGCTCCAGCGGCTTGTGCGCTTGGTGCGAATGGCAGACTGGCACAGTCGCCAATCACATATACCTCCGGATAATCCGGTATACGATAATACTCATCCAGCATAATCCGTCCACCGCGGTCCTTCGACACATTCAAATCTTGAACTACTTTTACAGGTTGAATCCCTGCGGTCCATACTGTCACATCTGAAAGGATTTCCTCGGTACCGTTAAAAATCGAATCCTTCTCTACATGAGATACAGAGATTCGTCCTAGCGTTTGCACCTGATGGTGATGAAACCATTCCTCTACGTACTGTGACAGCTTTGCCGGAAAGGCAGACAAAACACGTTCACCGCGATCCAGAATAGCGATGTTAAGGTCTGGACGGCTTTCCCGAAGCTCTGCGGCTAATTCAACACCGCTCAATCCTCCACCTACGATGTTTATCGTTCCGTAAGGCTTCACATCATTTAAACGGCGGTAGGTTTCCCGAGTACCAGCAAAGGTCTGGATGCTGCAGGTATATTGATCAGCACCAGGGATGTTGTGGTAATTGTCGGTACATCCAAGAGCAATGGCTAGGAGATCATAAGATACAATCTCACCGGACTCCATACTGACTATTTTGCTCTCCAAATCAATGGAACTCACTTCACCGTACCGGACAGTAAGCCGGGGGTGAACCGGAAAATGAATGCGCAGGTGATAATCAGTTACGGTACCTGCGGCGAGCGCATAATATTCCGTTTTGATTCCTTGATAAGGCATTCGGTCAATTAAGATAATTTCAACATCATGAGGAAGATGATTATTGAGTAATTCTTGAATTAAGGCTAGGCCGCCGTAGCCACCGCCAAGAACGAGTATTGTTCTCATGCTGACCGAACTTCCTTTCCAATATGGGATAACAAATCTCAGGTAGTCTTCTTATTCGTATACCTTAACTTCATTATAGAAAGTGTCACGTTCGACAGGAATTCGTCCAGCACCTTTCACTAGCCAGATCAATTCGTCGCGAGTCAGACCTTCCGGTGTTAAGGCGCCAGCCGCGTGGCTGATACGTTCTTTTAGAATTGTGCCATGCACATCTGATGCACCGAAGTTCAGCGCGACTTGAGTAAGCTGAGGGCCAATGTTAATGAAGTACGCTTTGATGTGATCGAAATTGTCCAACATCAATCTGCTGATCGCAATGGTCTTCAGATCCTCATAAGCAGAGTTGCGGCGCATGATGCCAGCGTTTTTATTCTTAGGCTGCATGGACAATGGAATGAATACCATAAAGCCATTGGTTTCGTCCTGCAAATCACGGATTTGCATCATATGGCGGATACGGTCTTCATGAGATTCAATGGAGCCGTACAGCATAGTGGTATGGGTCTTCATCCCAAGCTGATGTGCTGTCCGATGGACTTCCAGATATTCTTCCACATTAGCTTTGTCTACACGCATTTTTTTACGATATTGGTCGGATAATATCTCTGCGCCACCACCGGTGAGTGTTTTAAGTCCAGCAGCACGCAATTGTTCCAGTACCTCACGAATACTCAAACCGCTAATACGGGTGAAAAAATCAATTTCAGCCGCAGTGTAGGCTTTTAAGGTAACCTCAGGGAAACGTTCGTTCAAAGCTTTTAAAGAATCCACATAATAGTGGAAGGGAACCTTGTCGTTATGGCCACCAACAATGTGGAATTCGCGTACGCCTGGGTGGATATGCTGTTCGACATATTGCACCATTTCCTGACCGGATAGGGTATAGGCTCCCTCTTCTCCATCATCTTTGCGGAAATTGCAGAATGCACAGTGCGATTCGCAAACATTGGTGAAATATAGACTCATGTTTTCGATAAAATATACCCGGTTGTGATTCTTGGCGATATTGACTTCATTCGCTAGCTGGCCAATGGTAAGTAAATCGTTGCTTTGATATAAATAAACGCCATCTTCCAAATTCAATCTTTCGCCGCTGCGAACCTTATCAATAATGTTCGCCATTCGGGCATCCGTGTGGGGGGTAAAAAGAGTAGACATATTATGATTTCCTCCTGAAAGTTTACGAGCAGATTGCTCGAAGATAAATTCCAGACGTACCCAAGTGGTAGCTGTTCATTCTAAAAAAGAAAGAGGCGAGCTTGCCTCCGTGACAAATTTCCGAATTTTTACTTAGAGTGCCTTCCCTATTATAAACCTACTCTCCTAAGGGTATCAACAGCTTGATATTGATGGTGTTTTTTGCTGTGAAGGGTCATGCCTAAGGCAGTTGTGACTTGAGGGTAACGGAATAGTCGGTTATACTGAATTTATCAAGCATAAACGTCATTGGCATCCTTATAAAGTTGATAAGCGTTTAAGCGAGAAATATAAGACATAAAGAATAGGTGCAACACTTATACTATCTTATATTTTTATGAAATAACTTTTGGCCGGAAGGTCCCTTAAACATAAGTTTCCGCTTATGAAGGGAGACGAATTTGTAGGAGGATGAGATCATGATTAATATTAGTGAAAAGGCAGCAGAACAATTAAAGGCGATGCTTGCTGAACAAGAAGTACCGAACATGTTCCTCCGTATTGGAGTAACGCCCGGCGGTTGCAGTGGATTCTCGTACGCTATGGGCTTTGATGATAATGAAACCGATCAGGACGTATATATGGACATTCAAGACATGAAAGTGGTTGTGGAGAAGGAGAACCTTCGTTACCTGGACGGTCTCGAAATCGACTTTGAAGAATCCGGCATGACGGGTGGTTTCACCATCAACAACCCTAACGCTACTGCAACTTGCGGCTGCGGTTCAAGCTTCCGGACAGCTACGGATGCAGGGAAACCTAACGAAGAGCCTTGCTAATCACAGCAATCACGGCTCCAAGCCCCGTGTTGGATTCTAACAACACAGGCTTGGAGTTTTTTTTATTCTCAATGACAAAAATCATCACAAGGAGTTCGGAAATGGAAATCAGAAAATTAAAAGCTGGTGAACAGCCTCCATTAGAATTACTTCTATTAGCAGATCCTTCGGAGAGCTTAGTTAACGGATATTTACAAAGAGGGTTATGTTGTGTGGCTGAGGTGGATAACAGCATCATCGGAGTCTACGTTGTGCTGCAGACAAGACCGGAGACTGTAGAGATTGTTAATATCGCCGTCGACGAAAATAAACACGGGCAAGGTATAGGAAAACAGCTGCTGAACCATGCGATTCAGAATGCCAAGCTGCTTGGAGCAAAAACCATTGAAATTGGCACAGGTAATTCGAGTGTTGAACAATTGGCACTTTATCAGAAATGTGGATTCAGAATCACCGGCATTGATAGAGATTTTTTTATTAGGCATTACAGTGAAGAAATCTTTGAAAATGGGATTCAAGTCATAGATATGATACGCCTGTCGCTGGATTTATGAGTAATAGGGGAGTTTCTCAGAAGCCATTTAATGACCGCTGGGGTAGCTCTTTATTCTTTTACATAGGAAGCAAACGATAAATCGCTAACCATGTATCACGAACGATATATCGCTAACCATGTATCGCAAGCCATGTATCGGACACAGATGACCCTAAACGCCACATTTTCCCATATTTGTGGTGCCGACGGACCGCATTGCCGCTATTGCTATGAAAATCAGTAAATATGAAACTCTTTCTAAGCGATAGTGTCACTGGAGTCCGAAACCACGCCTCAAAGGTTGAAAATCTGCAAATAACGTCATCTGGGTCCGAAATGCTCATGGTTAACGACACTGTTGAAGCAGATAGCTATTGTTTAAAAACACAGAGCAGCGATTCTCCACATAACTGGAGAATCGCTGCTCTGTGTTTTTTTTGCGAGGGTCGGACCGTCTGTGCATAGAAGTAAGCTGTTTATAGGCAGTCCCCTGCGTACATTAGGCTGGAATAATAAACTTGTAATTAATCATAAATACGATGAGCGCTGCAGCTCCAAGGGAGAAGGCGATACAGCCCGTACCCAGTGCTCTGCGTTTGTCTTTAATAAATTTAAAGCCAATGGCGCAGATCAGTATAGTCGTTCCAGCCAATACAATGGACATCCCAAGCATAGCTACCCAATATAAAACCTCAAAAAACTGTGCCATTCTGAGCCCTCCCCGCGCTGTGCTTTTTAGTGATTCTGTTAGTACTCACTATAATAGTAGAAATTGAAAATGTAACCGCTATTAATAATACAACGATTTTGAAGATTATTCTAGTTATAGTGAACTCATCCATTAAGATATTGATGTCGAATTTATTGAGAACTGAATCTACAAAATCCGCGGTTGTACCCTGTCGCTGTCGACTGATGCTGTGCTAAACACTAAGCCCTTTTTGCTAAGAGCGGCATCTTACACGGACAATCATACAAGAGGGCGAGACCTTCTCTGAGTAATGTATAGGGTAGGCTGGATTGTGAAGGGAGGGAAAGGACGATGGCAGGAAGACAATTGGCCAGTAAGTGGCTGAAGACAGAAGCGTTGCTGACCGACGCTCGGGTTGCACCCTATATCCCAATGACGAGGGGGTACAGGGCAGAAACGCTCCTGGCAATGCTTCGTAGATATGGAAATGTTGTCATTAAACCTATTGTGGGTGGCGGAGGTTACGGTGTAATCAAAGTTTTTCGGGATAGTCGCGGTTATGGATTCACCTATATGGACAGAACTCGAATTTACAAGGATTTTGGAACCATGAGACGTGCGCTTAATACTGTGAAGGCAAGACGCAGATATTTGATTCAACAAGGGATTTCCCTTGCAAGAATCGGTGGACGGCCTATTGATTATCGGGTCAAAGTAGTTAAGAATGGTGAGGTTTGGGAATTTCGCTCCATGGTAGGGAGATTGGCTCGGCCAGGTCTGTTCGTAACCAATCTTTGTAAAGGGGGAACGATGCTATCATGTCGTGAAGGACTTCGTAGATCGTTGCCGCGGATTAAAGCTTCAGCGAAGAAAGCAGAAATGCGGAGACTAACCCATGTATGTATCGGAATTATGGAACGGCATTTTCCGGGAATAGGTGAGCTGGGCTTTGATTATGCTGTAGATTATTCGGGGAAAATATGGATTTTGGAGGTTAATACAAGACCTCAATAAATTAACAATTATTTTAAGAATTGACGATAATAGAGTAGTAAGATAAAATTGCGTTTAGTTGCGTTCTTTTGGGGTAAATAACATTGTAATTTATTTACAATAAAAATATATTTTTAGCTGTATACAAGTGGTTCAATCCTGTGTATAACTATTATCCCCATAGTCCACTGTGTAGCTAGTACCTTTATAACGCTTACACACATTTTATACACAGGATTTCCACATGTACTTGTGGATAACGCGAACGCTTGTTCGAAAAATGATAGTTTGATATGATAGATTCAGATCCAAATAAAGGAAAGGTAGATGAAGTTTATGGTTGAATTGTCGGATGAGATGCTGCTTGACTCTTACCATAGAGCAATAGAGCTGCAACTAGAGCATGATTTCATCGCTCTTCTACTCGTTGAAATTCGCAAACGAAACTTACACTCTCCAGTACATGCGGTTCTTCATTAAAAAGCGCAAAGGATAACTTTGTAGCAGGCTACATATATAAAACCGCGAGGCACAAACAAACATAAAAGGGTATCCTCACAGGCTGTTATCAACAGGTCTGTAAGAATACCCTTTTTTATTGTGTTAATAGATTTAGAGTTTCATATTACTGCTGTGACCCGGTGAAAGCTTCGCTTCTGGATCAATGTACACCTTAGCATTATTCACAGCCGTTGGAGCTTCACCAAATCCTACAGCAATCAGCTTCAGCTTGCCAGGATAAGTTGTGATATCGCCGGCAGCAAAAATGCCTGGAATACTTGTTTCCATACGCGAGTCAACAACAATGGAGTTCCCCTCAATATCAATACCCCATTCGGCAATAGGACCTAGGGAAGAGATGAATCCGAAGTTAACAATAACGCTGTCCACTTCAATTTCTTGAGTTTCTTTGGTCTTGATATTTGACAATGTAACCTTGGTAATGAACTCATCACCATGCAGCTCTGTAATTTCAGTAGGAGTAACTACGTTAACCTTGGAAGCCATCAGGTTCTCAACGCTATGTTCATGCGCACGGAATTTATCCCGGCGGTGAATCAGGGTTACCTGTTCAGCGATGGGTTCCAGCATGAGCGCCCAGTCAACTGCAGAGTCACCGCCACCGCTGATCAGAACTTTTTTATCTTTAAAGGCATTTAGATCATTTACAAAATAATGGAGGTTTGCTTTTTCAAAACGTCCAGCGTTGGGTAATTCCAAACGACGAGGTTCAAATGCACCTACACCAGCTGTAATGATGATCGCCTTACTGTGGTATTCGGCTACATCGGTTGTAACCACAAAATGACGTTCGTCCCGTTTTTGAACAGAAATCACTTTCTCCTCCAGCCGGATATTGGATTGGAACATATCCATTTGCCGAGACAGGTTGTCGACCAATTCTTGTGCTGTTACTTTTGGAAAACCTGCCACATCATAAATGTATTTTTCTGGATAAAGGGCAGCAAGTTGTCCCCCCAATTGGGGCATACTTTCAATAAGGGTTACTGATGCCTGACGCATTCCGCCGTAAAATGCGGCAAACATGCCAGCTGGCCCGCCACCTATGATTAAAAGGTCGCTCATAGGAACGCTGGATTGCTCTTGGGTCACGGGATATTACACCTCCGAGTTGATATATTCATTTTGCCATACTTGTGTACCTACTTATTATAATCATTGTGACACATACCTGCAAAGAAAGACTTTAGAAGTCAATAAAAGTGTGACGTTTTTTAGTATTTTAATGTTTGATTAATGCTACACTAAGGTTTACAATGGATATGGTCAATTTAGAAATGCTTCAAGTTTGATTGGAATTTCTTCTAAATATAAGTGTATAAATTCACAAAAAGGACCGTACATTGTTTCAATAAAAAATACAAAGACAGATTTACCTCTTGGAAGGAGCCGGAACATGAGTAGTATTCCCAAAATCGTTATCTTAGGCGCGGGCTATGGGGGTATTTTGACCGCACAGCGCTTGCAGAAGGCTTTGAATTATAATGAAGCGGATGTCACGCTTGTAAACCGTCACGAGTACCACTATTTTACTACCCATCTACATATGCCTGCGGCGGGTACGGACAGTATTGAACACACTCGGGTGTCCATTTCGAAACTAATCGATGAATTCAAGATCGACCTCGTGAAGTCATCTGTTCAGGAAATTCGTACTCAGCAGAAAAAGATTATTTTGGAGGATGGTACCCTATCTTACGATTATCTTGTCATTGCTTTAGGTGGAGAGCCTGAAACATTTGGTATTCCTGGACTTGATAAATACGCACTGACAATCCGGAGCATCAATTCCGTTCGTTTAATTCGCGAGCATATTGAATATCAATTCGCTAAGTACAAGAACGAGAACAATGCTCAGGAGCATATTAATTTTGTTGTCGGTGGTGCCGGCTTTAGCGGTATCGAATTTGTAGCTGAATTAGCTGACCGTATCCCTGGACTGTGTAAAGAATATGACGTTGATCCAAGTATGGTTAATATATATAACGTAGAGGCTGCTCCGACAGCACTGCCTGGTTTTGCTCCTGAGCTTGTCGAGTATGCGATGGACTTGCTCACCAAAAAGGGAGTTACCTTCAAGATGGGTGTTGCGATCAAGGAGTGTCTGCCAAACGGGGTAATTCTGGCATCAGGCGAAGAAATCAAAGCCTCCACAATTATTTGGACAGGCGGAATCCGTGGCAATCGTCTTATTGAGGCTGCCGGATTTGAAGCTATGCGTGGGCGCGTGAAGGTAGATGAATATCTACGTGCACCGGGCCAAGAGAATATCTTCATTATTGGTGATGGCTCCCTTATGATTAATCCGGAAGGACGCCCTTACCCGCCAACCGCTCAAATTGCTATGCAGCAGGGTGAATGCTGTGCGCATAATTTGGTGGCGGCAATCCGCAATCAACAGCCGAAGAAATTCGCATTCAGCAATAAAGGAACCGTAGCTTCCCTAGGCAAAGGCCAAGGAATCGCTGTAGTAGGCAGCAAAACTTACAAGGGCTGGACTGCAGCTCAGTTGAAAAAAGTTGTAGATATGCGCTACTTGTTCATTATCGGCGGAATTCCGCTGGTTCTGAAAAAAGGAAGATTCTTATAAGATGCGCCATTGCAGCGTACAGGTACGCGGACTGCTGACTCGTGATGAATTGGACCGTTATAACGGACTGATAGAGGTTGGATCTTATCTGGAGGATCAGAACCAGTATGATCTGGCTTATATCGTTCAGAAGGAAATTGATCTGCTCATTCTCCCTGGTATCGAACGCCTGAAGGATAAAGGGCGCGCTCGGGATCGGGCCACGGCTGAATATCTGGAAAGTTTACGTGAAGATGATGAGGATAACGAAGACGAGGATTCAGGAACTTCGGTGTCTTAATCTAATAATATGGCAGTTAAAAAGGGTGTGTCTCCATGCGAACTGGAGACACACCCTTTTTTTGTTGTTACAGCTTGAGCATTTCTTCAAAAGATTCTTCAGTCAGCAGATTGCCGACATAAAAAGGTCCGAATTCGCCGTAGCGGGCACTTACTTCGTCAAAACGCATTTCGTATACCAGCTTTTTGAATTGCAGTGCATCTTCAGCGAACAGAGTCACGCCCCATTCCCAGTCATCAAAACCGACGGAGCCGGTAATAATTTGCTTCACTTTACCTGCATATGAACGTCCAATTAACCCGTGTGAAGCCATGAGCTCCCGGCGTTTGTCCATATCAAGCATGTACCAGTTATCGGCAAGCTCGCGTTTTTTGTTCATAGGATAGAAACAAATGTGTTTCGCTTGCGGTAAAATAGGCTTTAGACGTGCGGCAACATGCGGATTCTGCATAGGGTCGCTGCCGTCGCTGCCACTGCCACCAGCAGCGTAGTTGCTTAATTCAACAATACTTACATATGAATAAGCTTTGGTTGTATATTGAGCAAAAGCGATTTTGTTAAAGGCGGTCTCAAGCTGGTTCAAAGCTTCTAGGCTTTCGCGCAAAAACATCATTACAAAATCGGCCTTTTGGCCCACTATGGAGTATACTGCGGTGCTGCCTTCTTTAGCTTCCTCAACAGGGCTCCATTCCTGCATAAAAGCATGTAGTTCTTCCAGGGCAACGGCACGTTCTTCATCATCTGCTGCCGTCCAAGCGGTCCAGTTCAGAGAGCGGAAGTCATGCAGTGCATACCAGCCTTCCAGTGTCAAAGCGGCTTCGATCATGATCTCACTCCTTAAAAGTTTTACGAAGCATAAGCCTCGCTGAAATAACATCGCGTAAAACTTGCTTCGAAAGCATACGCTTAGTTTTACGAAGCATAAGCCTCGTTGAAATAACATCGCGTAAAACTTGCTTCGAAAGCATACGCTTAGTTTTACGAAGCATAAGCCTCGCCCAAAATAACATCGCGTAAAACTCGCAATTGAAGCATAAACTTAGTCTTACGAAGCATCTGCTTCATAGGCTATGTATGATCTGATTAATCTACTTGCATTGTATCGCAATCAAGCCGCCAAGAGCAAACGGAGGCATCCTCTAAGTGTGCGAATTAGTGCGTGAATTTGAATAAAGTTCATTGCTTCGTGACATTTTTTCTAGTAAACTTACTACTAGCTTGTAAAAGATGTGCGCTTCTTTATAGAAAGGGGTGGAGACGGTAAGATGGGATTTATTCCAGTGTTTATCCTAGCCGTTTTATTCTTTGTGATGATGTTTGGTATCGGCTTTATTCTTAACATGTTAATGAAGACAACCTGGTTTCCCGCTTATCTATTCGTACTTATTATTCTACCCGTCGTAATCTATTCTATTTGGGATAGAAACGCGATGTCGCTCTGGGAGCATCTCTCCAGTTTCCACTTTGTTGATTATCTTACAGGTGTCGCTGGTCTTGCAGGTGCTATACTTAGTGGATGGACCATTCAAAAGCTGCGCTTTGGCGGTTACAAGATGTTTTAAAGATTTGAAAGAGCCTATGTTATGAATCAGTCTTATATTTCTGCGAGAAACGGGATACCTTCCTCTTTAGAGGACGGCGAAGCCGTTTCTTCTTGTTTAATAGAGGTAGATATTCGTAAGAAGAAGTTGATTATATTGCGAAAAGAGTCGAAATTGGGATTTTATTTACATTTTCGCTATGTTAATTTGTGATAGAATAGAATCCTGTATGAATTCGTGTAAACAAGGGGGTATCCGTAGATGCGGATGAGTAACTTACATCATTTCACCGAACATCATCGGTACTGCGTTTCCCGCGAATTTGGTCTTAGTGTTATAGATGGACGTATGCTTAGCTCTGTATATCAACCTATGGTAGGAGCCTTTGCAATCAGTTTCTATCGCTTGCTGGTTGAACATGTGCCAGCAGATAGCATTGGCTATTCTGGAGTGGAGCAACAGCGCAGGCTATTTATGACTTTGGGTGTTGAACCCAATGAGAAAGGCCGCAAATATTTAATTGATCAGGCTTCCCGGTTAGAAGCAGTGGGTCTGTTGCAGACCTGTCGAATCTATGTGCCGGAAACAGATGATTATTTATATGAATATGAGCTAATGCCGCCGCTATCGCCAGCCGACTTTTTTGCCACTCAGCATTTAACCTTGCTGTTACGTGATAAAATTGGCAAATTTGCTGTGCTGTCCTTACGGGAACAGTTCTGGAATCGCGAGCCGGAAGAGTGGAGTCGCAGATCTATAGGCAAAGAGAATATTTCCGTGCCTTTTTATGATATTTTTCAACTTAATACACATGTCATTGATTATGAGCTGGAGCAAGCTTTGGCAGAGGTAGCCTCTGTTCGACAGCCCGGCACGCTTGAATCCGGAGAGCAGGCAATCGGATATAGTGACATTATTTTGCGTTTTCCACGGGAGTCTGTGAATCGGGCTCATGTAGAAAAACTGCGCTTTGACCATACTCAAATGGGTGTAATTAACTATGTTGCTCATAAATACGAACTGAGTCCGCAGGATTTATGTCGTTTGCTGGATGAGGATGGAGTGTTCTCACCGGAGGGCGAGGTCATGCTGGATGCGTTGCAATATAAAGCGAGCCAACATTTCAGGCAAGATATGAAACGACAGGAAAAACGTGAAATTGCAGCTGCGAAAGTTGTTTCTATCCGGTCCAGTGCGACCGAAGAGAATGATGATTCTATAGCACCACCAGAGCAATCTGTTGAGATGGAGTTTTATGTAGAAGTACCGCCACAATTTTTGTCCAAGTGTGACATTCACCAATATAATATGATGCTGCGAAACGAACCTTATACAAGACTGCTACAAACCTTTTTCCCGGGTGCAGTACCCAGCCATCTGATGGATATGTTCGAGAAAATAGATTTGAACTATAAGCTGAGCGGTGAAGTAATTAATGTACTCATTCATTATTTAATGACTATGGTAGCCTCGGGTGGAGAACAGCGGATGAACCGCAATTTTGTAGAGGCTATCGCCTCCAATATGCTGGTTAAACAAGTGAACACCTACGAGAAGGCTGTAAGATATATTAGAGATCAGTCCAAAGTGAAGGGCAAGGGGACAACGGCTAATACGGCTGGAGGAACACGATCACGTTCTTATGCCAAAAATACAGGCCGATCCAATAAACCGGAAATTCCGATTGTGCTGGATGATGGAAGTGCCGGAACAGTATCGGAAGAGGAATTCGCGGCGATGATGAAGAAAGCGGCAGAAATTAAAGCCAGTAAGAAAAAAGGCGTATCGCAAACGCCTTAATGAAAGAGAGGTGGAACAATGGAGTCAATGGGCGATGTACTTCGTTCGATCAACAATCCAACTCTACGGCAGCGTCAACGCGATCTTGAACAGGGGTTATTCAATCATCCACTTGTGAAGGCATTACAGTCCGAACATCCTGAACTGGACGAATCACGACTGCGGCTTCATATGAGTCGCCTGTATCAATATGTAGAGGAAAGCCGAAACTGTGCGAACTGCCCAGGACTAGAGAAGTGTCCAAATGATTTTCCTGGCCATTATAGTAAACTAACGGTAGAAACTGTGAATGGTTCAGTGGATCTATATGAACGCAAGACGGCATGCCGGCTTAAAGTGGCACAAGATAATCAGGATAACATCCGCAAACGTATTCGTAGCTTTTATGTGGACGAGCGTGTACTTAACGGCGGTTATGATGAGATAGATATTATGGGCAAAGACCCGCGCCGGGTCTCGGCTGTGAATAAAATATTTGATTATATCACGAATGTTAAAGAGGAAGGCCTGACTTCACGCGGCATTTATTTACATGGCTCTTTCGGAACAGGCAAAACTTTTTTGATGTGTTATTTACTGCATGAGCTTGCTGTTGCTGGATATACCGGAGTGATCGTATACATGCCAGACTTTATAGAGGACTTGAAATCGATCATGATGGATGGCCAGAAGATGAAGGAAACTGTTGATACGATGAAAAACTGCGATTTACTTATTTTTGATGACATTGGTGCGGAAAATTTGAATCCTTGGGCTCGTGATCATGTACTTGGGGCGATCTTGAATTATCGGATGAACCGCAAACCAACCTTCTACACCTCGAATTATCCGTTGGATGGCTTGGAGAAACATCTTAGCTTTACGAGCAAAGATGGTGAAGAGGTCTATAAAGGCCAACGACTAATGGATCGCATTGCTCCTTTTGTGGATGTTCTTCCACTGCATGGGGAGAATCAAAGAGGGGCCAATAGATAAGCCTGGAATATTCATAATGTAAAATTCAAAAGAGCAGTGATTCCTCTTTTATTGGAGGATCGCTGCTCTTCGTTTTTTAATTATTCGAACTCAAACGCCGCTTTTTCCCTGCTACGAAGCAGGATCGCCTTAAGTCCTGATTGTTTTTCACTTGTTCAAACACACTTTCGGGTTGCAGCATCTGGTGGGCATACTGAATCTGATCGATAATTAGGGAAAGTCTCCCTAAAAATGAACTGATTCGTCAGCGAAAACAGATATTCTCCCGATTATTAGGGAGGAATTCACTGATTCCGTTCATTTATAGCAAATATCAGCTATAATCAGGGAGGTTTTCCCTCATTATTCTAAAAAAAGAAGCCGCCCCATAAGTAGCATTCACTACTTTTGAGACAGCTTCTTTTTATTGTGCGATGATTCCTTTACTCCGAGAGAATGAACTTAAGGATGACCATTCCGAAAAAGACAACCGTCATAAACGTGGTCATTCCGAAAAATCCGGTCATTAAATCCCCAAGATCATTGCGGGGTTCTTCGTTGATATGTTCTCGTGGGTCCCGTACTTGCGCGTTAACATCCATAGTTTCTGCCTCCTTACAGGGACAAGCCCTGTATTATTAGATGCAAATTGACATTAGTTTATGAAATAAGTCATTGACAATTAATGCGCTTTCTTTAAGTATACCGAAATGCTGGGGAGGTTGTAAAGAAAAGAGTACGCAAAAAAATACATTGAAGGCAATATAATTGCGAGTGATATTTCACATATCCCATAAAGATATGTTATACTTGTAATGTGTCGGTAAGTGGTAATTTGGTTATCATATTACATGAAACAATTTATTAACTCATATTTCGGAGCAGCTTCCATGAACTAAGCTTTGGCTTAAGATGTGCGTAATGCTTCGCAAAACTTAAAGGAGGAACAATATCATGGCTATCGTGAACGTGTCTGACCAATCCTTCAGTAACGAAGTGGAAGGTCAAGGTACTGTAGTAGTAGACTTCTGGGCTCCTTGGTGTGGTCCTTGTAAAATGCTCGCTCCAATCTTGGATGAATTGTCCACAGAGCTCGGAGACGATGTGAAAATTGCAAAATTGAATGTGGATGAGAATCCGGAAACGGCTTCCCGTTTTGGTGTTATGAGTATCCCAACTCTGATCTTCTTCAAAGATGGTCAACCGGTAGATAAAGTTGTGGGACTGAACTCCAAAGAATCCCTGAAAAATATCGTAGCAAAACATCAATAATTGATAGATGCTACTGTTCGGGCCTCGGCCCTGCCACTCAGCGCCTTCGGTTCATTCCGGAGGCGTTTTGTGTGCTGAATGCCAACTAATCATGGGTCCAATTTAGCTGGAGGGGATCATTTTGGACAATATCCGCAATAAACTGGCACTACTACCCGATCTGCCTGGCTGCTATCTGATGAAGAATCAGGAAGGCACTATTATTTATGTGGGCAAAGCGAAGGTACTTAAGAATCGGGTGCGGTCTTATTTTACAGGCAGTCATAATGGTAAAACGCAGCGGCTTGTCGCTAATATTGCTGATTTCGAATATATCGTTACGTCCAGTAACATGGAAGCGCTCATTCTAGAGTGTAATCTGATTAAGAAACATATGCCGCGTTATAATGTGCTTTTGAAAGACGACAAGACGTTTCCTTATATAAAAATAACGAATGAAACTCACCCGCGCCTTGAGGTTACACGCCGGGTGATTAAAGATAAAGCAAAATATTTTGGCCCTTATCCTAATGCTTATGCTGCTCAGCAGACAAAAAAGCTCCTAGATCGTATGTACCCGCTTCGTAAATGCGGCGTGATGCCAAAGGAGGTCTGTCTTTACTATCACATGGGCCAGTGTTTGGCACCGTGTGAGAAGGAGGTTCAGAAATCCGAGTATGAGCAGATTACGCAGGACATCGCTGCTTTTCTAGGCGGAGGTCATGAGGCGGTCAAAAAGGATTTACAGCAAAAAATGCAGGAAGCTGCTGAGGAATTATATTTTGAGCGGGCGAAGGAACTGCGGGATCAGATTATCCATATCGATGCATTAATGGAGAAGCAGAAGATCAACACTACAGATACTAAGGACCGGGATGTATTTGGTTATGCTGTAGACAAGGGATGGATGTGTGTACAGATTCTGTACATGAGACAAGGGAAGATGATTCAGCGCCATTCCTCCGTGTTCCCGTTCTATGGTGAAGCCTACAGTGACTTTATGTCTTATGTGACGCAGTATTATAGTGATAATCCCGCTTTGCCGCAGGAGATCCTGCTGCCGGATGTGCTCGATGAGGAGTCTCTGGCTAATAAAGAGACTAAACCCGAGATCGCCATAGCTGCTCCAGCAGAAGCGGATTTACAACAGGGTGAAGATACTCCTGAATCGGCTGAAGAGGCTGAGGCACGTGCGACGGCGGCGGAGGAAGCTGCGGCAGCAGGGATCGTGGATGCCGCTGGCGGCGCCTCCATTCTGCAGGAGTGGCTGGGCATTAAGGTGCTTGTGCCACAACGCGGTCTTAAGAAGCAGATGGTTGGCATGGCTTGTCAAAATGCAAGAGTGGCTATCGACGAGAAATTCCGGCTGATTGAACGGGATGAAGAGCGTACCTCTGGAGCAGCGATCAGCTTAGGCGAGAGCTTGGGGCTTGAACGCTTGAGCCGTATTGAGGCGTTCGATAACTCGAACATTCAGGGGACTAATCCGGTCTCAGCGATGGTTGTCTTCATTGATGGCAAGCCTGCACGAAAAGAGTACCGTAAATATAAGGTTCGTACGGTAGTGGGTGCGGATGATTATGGAACGATGCGCGAGGTCATTCGGCGGCGATATGAGCGGGTATTGAAGGAGAATCTTCCGATACCGGATCTTATCGTGGTCGATGGAGGGAAAGGGCAAATCTCCTCTGCTATTGATATTCTGGAGAATGAGCTGGGATTATTCATTCCGGTCTGCGGCCTTGTTAAGGATGATAAGCATAAGACGGCTCAGCTTTTGGTTGGAGATCCGCCAGAGCCTGTCGCGCTAGCCCGGGACAGTCAGGAATTTTACCTTTTGCAGCGGATTCAGGATGAGGTCCATAGGTTCGCGATCACCTTCCACCGTGAACAGCGCGGGAAGTCCATGGTTACCTCCAAGCTGGACTCTATACCTGGTATAGGTGAGAAGCGCCGTAAAGCGCTGCTAAAGCATTTCGGATCGCTTAAGAAAATTAAAGAAGCCTCCGTGGATGATTTCCGTACACTTTCTATTGGAGAAAAGCTGGCAAAACAAATTCTTGATGCGCTCAAGGATGAAGAGCCAACCTCATAGCAATGGTGACAAAAGAAAAAGGGTATCAAAGCAGCGACTAAAACGGCTTTGATGCCCTTTTTTAATTTCATTACGTCTTCACATTAGTTTAAATCAAAGAAGAAGGCTCCACCGGCTTAGGCTTCTGTGGTGGATTAAATCGATAGACGATGTAAGCGACTATGAACGGCATAATAATCGCGAAGATACCCGCTCCTACATTTACGCTCTCCTTCATAAAGATCAGCGTAGCGCCCATCAGGATGCTGTCAAACACGACGTGGCTGAACATGACAGCAATAAACCCGTAACGAAGGAAAATATAGCTGAACAGCAGCCCGATTACAGTCAGCTCAATGGGACGGGAGCTGATGGGATAGATCGGATATAACGTATGGCCAAACGCCCAAACCAGCGTGGTGATCAAGCAAGCGATAAAAGTGTTCCGGAACACCTTTTTCAGCATAGGAATTCCGAAAAAGCGATAAATGGCTTCCTCAGATAAACCAGCGAGCCATGCGACGATAGGCAGAAGCCAAGCATATCTCATGTTATAAGGAGATTGGGTGGCGTCTGTAGTAGACCAATTGTGCAAGGTAAACGATAATATGATGAACATAACCGTCTGCACCCCTAGTAGAACGAAAGCCCAGATGTATCCAGCCCGGATACTGTCCAACACATATTGTCCGTAGCCGGGCTCTTTGGCGCGGGGCCAAGGGTTCATGCCTTCCTCTTTTCGCCATAGGCCATTGCCGCCCACTAAAGAGAAGTAGAGCAAGGAGGACATCAGCAGGCTGTACAAAGCATAAATGATAAACATAATGACAGAGGTAATCTGTGCTTCTAGCCCTTCGCCCGTTGATTCAGGCAGCATATTATAGGTGCTGATCATCATGATTACAAAATAGGCTGAGCTTAGGAATACTCCACGTTTAAAGGAAGTATGCTCTCTTCTAAGAATACTGTAGACGAGTGCCAGAATTCCTAAAATCAGTGTGGGTATACCGTAACCGAATAATGTTAGCTTTTCCGCTAAAGAGGTCTGTCCTTGTACGTAGGAGGTATGCCAAGCCGGTGCAGTGAATCCGGCATTAAAGCTGGATACCTGCTCTCCACTGAAATCAAAATAATAGTGCAATAAGGATTCGCCGACCTGAACAGTACTATCCGTATACACTAGCCCATGGCTTCCTGTATTCGATTCAATTTGTAGCTTGGCAGGATTTACTTCCCATTCCTGAAGCCAAGGACGAGCAAGATTCTCCTTCTGCGCTAGAGTGAGGTCAGCTCCCTTGTCCTCTTTTGCACCAACGGAAGCGATGCCTGACCCCTCTTCGGAGGTAACTTTTGCAGCCTTTGAGAAAGCGACAATCTTACCGTTATACATATTGAGGTCAACGATGATTTGCGGCTCTTGCTCCGCTGAAGGAGTAAGCGTTGCCCGAAAGACATCAAAAGGATATTTTTGATCCAATTTTTTCTTGGTGTAGTCCTCCACAAGCTTCTCGCGAGACATATAGCCATAAAAGGAAGAGTCCGTCTGGTAAAGTACATTCCATTGATCGTTTGGTGCTTCGGTGTAGTTGAGCTTTTGTTCTGCAAATAATATGGCTTGGTCACGGGCTTCTGCCTTGCTAATGACGGTGGTATCTTCACCTGTAGGGCTACTAAGCAGTGAAGGGGAAATCTGAAACATAATAAATAGAATAAGACCGATAATGCCCGAGATGATGAGCCTCTTGGAGAGGGCACGTTGCTGTAAGGGCTGGCCAACGGGATTCATGTAACGCCTCCTTGTTATGTACTGACAATGTTATGTTCCATTATAGTATTAGTGCCTGGTTGGTTACAAAAAACATTATATGTTCTTTTTATGGGTAATAGAGATAGTATAGAATAGTCATGTGAATTTATACCATGAATTTTATCGTGTTCATTTCTGCACGAATGATGAGAATCGGTGTAATTGCAGGGAAAACACGGAAAAGTGATGAGAAAAGGCACTCCTTTTGATGCAGTCTCTTTAAACCGCATTTTTTCATGTGAATGAGCATTAATTGTGTCTTTGTGAATTCACTAAATAACGTATATAATTTGTATGCAATTGTATAGTAGCCGAATTTCTGGTGAAAACGGGGGAACCATAAGAAGTGATGAAAAGTGGAGTGTACACGATAAATGGCACTTTCATCAGGGGTGAATTTCGTTCTGGGAACGAATAGGGCAGCCTGCACAGTCCGAATCCGACAGCTAACCTCGTAGGCTAATTTACTGCAGGAACCAAGTCAGCATTGGTTTTCCAGTGCTTTTTTTGTTGGAATTTTTGATAAGAAGGTGAGCAAAATGGCTTCACAGTTTCGCAGGATTTCTGAATTTAAGTTTCTGAAGCTCTCGCCGCCGCAGATACTGGTGCTTGGTTTTGCATCGATCATTCTGATAGGGGCCCTGCTGCTTACGCTGCCCATCTCAAGCACAAGCGGGAATTCCGTGGAATTTATTGATGCATTATTTACTTCAACGTCGGCAACCTGTGTTACAGGGCTTGTTGTGCTGGATACCGGAACTTCGTTCACGATTTTTGGGAAAACCGTAATTATGATTCTGATCCAGATCGGCGGCTTAGGTTTTATGACCATGGCCACTCTATTTTCACTGGTGTTAAAGCGTAAAATATCTTTGCGGGACAGGCTAATCCTACAGGAAGCCATGAATCAAGGCTCTATGGAAGGAATTGTGCGACTGATCCGGAGAGTCCTCATATATTCTCTTGTCATAGAAGGCTGTGCCGCTGTGCTGCTGTCTATTCGCTGGGCTTTTGATATGCCGTTGGGAAAAGCGATTTATTATGGCATATTTCATGCGGTGTCTATGTTTAATAATGCGGGGTTCGATATTTTTGGGGATTTTCGCAGTTTAACTGATTATGTATATGATCCGCTTGTGAATATTATTGTGATGTTTCTGATTGTCTCCGGCGGGATTGGTTTTATTGTAATGTCAGATCTGGTGGAGTTTCGGGTAACCCGCAGGCTGTCTCTACATAGTAAAGTTGTCCTGTCCACCAGTACAGGGCTGATTCTGATCGGAGCTTTGGTTATTTTTATATTTGAGTTTACTAACACTCGTACCCTGGGTTCACTGAATTTCGGCGGTAAAATATTATCGGCCTTCTTTCAATCCGTGTCTCCCCGTACGGCTGGCGCGAACACAGTAGATATTGCTGGACTTCGGCAGGCTACACAATTTTTTATAGTGATTCTTATGTTTATTGGTGCTTCTCCGGGCTCAACGGGCGGGGGGATTAAGACAACAACCTTTACGATGATGATTGGTGCTGTAATTGCTATGCTGCGTGGACGGGAAGATGTTGTGTTGTTCCGTTATCGGCTGGCTCAGGAGCGCATCTACAAGGCATTAACGATCACGCTGCTGGCTTTGTTGTTAATCGCCTCTGTGTCGATGATACTCTCCACAACTGAAGACAGTAATTTCTTGGCAATCTTGTTTGAGACGACCTCCGCCTTTGCTACGGTAGGACTGACTATGGGGCTAACTCCGGAACTGTCAGCGATCGGTAAGATTCTACTCTGTCTGACGATGTTTGCAGGTCGGCTAGGTCCACTAACCTTAGCGTATGCACTCGGTCCCAAACAGGGTAAACCACTGTATAAGTATCCGGAAGGTAAAATAATTATTGGATAGGAGTTAATTAGAAATGAAAGCACAGCAATTTGTAGTAATCGGCTTAGGTCGCTTCGGTTCAAGCCTGGCGCTTGAGCTGATGGAAATGGGCTACGAGGTGCTCGGCATTGACCACCATGAAGAACGCGTGGAGGAAATGAGCGATCAGCTGACGCATACGGTAGTAGCAGATGCTACAGATGAGGGAATTATGCGCTCGCTTGGTGTACGGAACTTTGATTGTGGGATTGTTGCGATTGGTGACAATATGGAGAGAAGCATTCTGGCGGCCATTTTGTTGAAGGAGATTGGAGTCAAGCAAGTGGTGGCTAAGGCAATCTCCATCCTTCATGGCCGCGCACTGTCGCGGCTGGGGGTTGATCGGGTTATTTTTCCGGAGCGGGATATGGGGATTCGTGTGGCACACCAGCTGGTGACGCCCAATTTGCTGGATTATATTGAACTGTCCAAGGATTATAAAATTGTCGAGCTGACCGTACCGTCCTGCATGAACGGCAGAAGCTTGTCTGATTTAAATACAAGAGCTAAATATGGCTGCAGTATTGTTGCCCTAAATAGGGAAAGTGGAATAATCGTCGCTCCAACTGCCCATGATTATTTAAGTGAAGGCGATGTTATGGTACTCATTGGTCCTAATGAAAGTATTGACCGTTTTGAGAGTGAAGTTGTGAACCAAGAATCATAGGAAAAGAAGCTGACTCAAAAGTAGTGAATTCTACTTGGGGGCAGCTTCTTTTTTATGGAGTAAAGAGTAGGAAACGTATTGGATTTTAATATGCCATATGACTATGGACCATGCGTAGTGTTCTATAATGTTGGTTTGGTCGGTGCGCGACTTGCTAGGTGTGGTTATCGTACGGCTTGCAATTAGATGATTTGTGGTATCTGTGACGGTGAAATATGTGTGGCGAAAAGCGATATGTGTTCTTTGTTTGTGCGATGTACAGAGTGGGTTTTAAACTAGTTGGGGAAAAACTCCCTGAAAATAGCCACTATTCGCTCTAAATGAACGACATTAGGGAATTCCTCCCTAATAAACAGAGGGATTCCTTTATTAGTTACTGAATCGGCCGAAAATTAGGGAAGTTTTCCCTAATTTTAAGTCTGCTGAACAGAAATCTCTGAACTTCAGGGAAAAATTCCCTAATTACGCTATAAGTACTTCACTTATTGCCTCATTTGGAGATCACTAGGTGCGCCCCTTGATTCATTTGGTCCGGCTTTACTGCTCACGTTCTGTCAGAAACATCTCTTCGGTAACTTGCACCAGACTGCGAGCCGCCGTGCTCATGCTTCCATCGTCACGGTAGATCAGGCAGGTGGTCCGTTGAGTCTGTTCCAGCTCCTTGATATGTAAGGACACCAGCCCGCCGCCGTTCAGCAGCTCTGGACGCAGATAAGACTTTGGCAGCAACGCAGCCGCTTTGACAGTCGGAAGCAGCCGTACGATGGCTTCGAAGGAGTCAATCTCCATGCGCACATCGGGATCAATCCCGCAGCGCTGGAATAGATCGTCCGTCAGACGCCGGTACCAGGTCCCCTTTGAGAAGAGAATCATAGGCAGCCGGGATAGATTATCCATGGTTAGCTTGGAAGATAAATTTAAAGGATGCTGCTCTGAGACGACTAGTCGCAGTTGATCCTCAAATAGAGAAATGCAGCGCAACCCGGGTTCTTGAATAGAGGAAGCGATCAGACCTACATCTGATTTTCCCTCACTAACTGAGGATACGATCTCATGCGTTCGGCCTGTGATCAGCTTCAGCTCTGCGGTCGGATATTTGTCCATATAAGCGTTTACCAGCGGCGGAAGCGTGGTCTGCAGGGAGGTAAGACTAGCCCCCAAGGTGACAAGCCTTGGCTCCCCCTCTTTGAATTTGGAAAGAGCCTCCAGAAACTTCGAACGCTGCTGCCGTTGTTCAAGCGCATAGGAATAAGTGAGACGCCCAACCTCGGTTAACTCCAGTCGTTTGCCATAACGATTAAACAGTGCGACCCCCAGACGTTCCTCGAGTTTAGAAATTTTGCGAGACAAGGCGGGCTGGGATAGATTGAGCTGGCGTGAGGCCCGGTTTAAGCTGGAATGTTCCACAACTGCTGCAAAAACATCTAAATCGTCAAACATAATTGAGTTCCTCTCCTAATGCGATGTACGATCAGTAGTGATGAAATTCATAGCCGTAAGAGTAACTGTTCTTATTACATAAGGAAAATCAGGTTATGTCGGAAAATGTTGTTTTGCTAAATGAGAATTATTATCATATAAAATCTATTCTTATGCGTTTATTGTATAACGTTTAATAATTAGATTGCAATTCCCTTATAAGCGAAAAAAGAGTAACATGAAAAGTGACACAAGATATTCACATTTTGTGAAAAATAAAACTAAGTCCGGTAAACTCTAGGATAACGGTAAATTAAGGAATTATGTCATTGGATTGTCAACGTTATCCTGTGTCAAATGTAGTTCCGGCGGTGAATACCCATTAATGAAAACGCTGTTTTAATCGGAAAGGGGTTACTTTGTATGAAAGGATTTTATTCCAGAAAGATTCATTCCTTGCTAGGCGTTATCCCACTTGGAGCCTTCTTCATTGAGCACATGATGACGAATTTTGCGGCTGTAGAGGGTGGCGCTTCCGGTTTCACTGACAGCGTGTTATGGCTGAACAGCCTGCCGCTCGTCTTCTTCCTGGAATTGTTCGGTATATGGCTTCCTCTGCTGTACCATGGGGTATACGGACTTTATATTGCGTATCAATCCAAGCCGAACTTGAACCGTTTCAACATTGAAAGAAACTGGCGTTATACCCTGCAACGGATTACAGGTATTGTTACCTTCATCTTTATCGTCTGGCACTTGTTCCAAACACGGGTTCAGGTGGCGGTGGGTAATGTGGAGCACGAAGAATTAGGCGGTCTGATGCATGATATCGTGACTCAGCCACTTCTGCTGACACTGTATATTATCGGTATCGTTGCTGCATGCTTCCACTTCTCGAACGGTCTCTGGTCTTTCTTGATCAGCTGGGGAATTACCGTAGGTCCACGTGCACAGCGGGTATCTTCTTACCTCTGTCTTGGCATATTTGTATTAGTAACTTTCATGTTCCTGATTTCGCTGGTTACTTTCCGTGACAGTGAATTTCAAACCGCAGCAACCATTGCCCAGTCCATAAAGACCTTCATTTAATTTAAGAATCCTTTCTGATATTTTCGATAAAAGGAGTGAACTATCATGGCAACATCCGATATCATTATCGTGGGCGGCGGCCTGGCCGGCCTGATGGCTACCATCAAGGCAGCGGAAGCCGGTGCGCATGTCCATTTATTCTCATTAGTTCCTGTAAAAAGATCACACTCCGTATGTGCGCAAGGCGGCATCAATGGCGCTGTAAATACCAAAGGTGAGGGCGACTCCCCTTGGGAGCATTTTGACGACACCGTCTATGGCGGTGACTTTTTGGCGAATCAGCCGCCGGTTAAGGCGATGTGTGAAGCTGCGCCTGGTATCATTCACCTTATGGACCGGATGGGCGTTATGTTCAACCGCACACCGGAAGGTCTGCTCGACTTCCGTCGTTTCGGCGGAACGAAGCGGCACCGTACAGCTTTTGCCGGCGCGACTACAGGCCAACAGCTGCTGTACGCGTTGGATGAGCAGGTGCGCCGCTGGGAAGCTGAAGGTCTCGTAACTAAACGCGAGAACTGGGAGTTCCTTTCAGCTATCATCGACGACGAAGGTGTATGCCGCGGCATCAGTGCCCAGAATCTTAAGACGATGGAGATTGAGACTTTTCCTGCGGATGCTGTTATTTTAGCAAGCGGCGGGCCGGGTATTATTTTTGGCAAAACAACGAACTCCGTAATTAATACAGGGACAGCCGCAAGTGCGGTATACCAACAGGGCGTACATTATGCCAACGGAGAATTTATCCAGATTCACCCAACGGCTATTCCGGGAGATGACAAGCTCCGCCTGATGTCGGAATCGGCACGTGGCGAGGGCGGCCGTATCTGGACTTATAAAGACGGGAAGCCGTGGTATTTCCTCGAAGAAAAATATCCGTCCTACGGTAACTTGGTGCCGCGCGATATTGCTACACGTGAAATTTTTAATGTGTGTGTGGATCAAGGGCTGGGCATTAATGGCGAGAACATGGTGTATTTGGACCTCTCTCACAAGGATCCGAAAGAGCTGGACGTGAAGCTTGGCGGGATTATTGAAATTTACGAAAAATTCATGGGGGATGATCCCCGTAAAATACCAATGAAGATCTTCCCGGCTGTGCACTATTCTATGGGCGGCATGTGGGTTGATTACAATCAAATGACGAACGTTCCGGGTCTTTTTGCAGCCGGAGAATGTGAATATCAATATCACGGAGCGAACCGTCTAGGCGCCAACTCTCTGGTATCTGCTATTTACGGAGGTATGGTCGCAGGACCAAAGGCTGTTGAATACATTAAAGGCCTGAAGAAATCATCGCAGGATATCTCTTCTTCCGTATTCGATAGCTTCCACAAAAAGCAAACGGACAAATATGAGTCTCTATTGGCAATGTCAGGGACAGAGAATGCTTATGTGATCCACAAGGAACTGGGCGAATGGATGACCGCTAATATGACCGTGGTGCGGCACAATCCGAAGCTGGAAGCGACCATTGGCAAAATCAAAGAGCTTAAGGAGCGTTATCGCAAGATCAATATGAATGATGCATCACGCTGGAATAACCAAGGTGTGGCCTTCACTCGCCAGCTCTGGAATATGCTGGAGCTGTCCGAAGCGATGACACTTGGAGCGCTTATGCGCAATGAGAGCCGTGGTGCACATTACAAACCGGAATTCCCGAATCGTAATGATGAGGAGTTCCTGAAGACCACAAAAGCAGCCTGGACTGCAGAGGGTCCACAAATCTCCTACGACGAAGTGGATGTCTCGCTGATTCCTCCACGGGTACGCGATTATTCGAAGGATTAATGCTTTCCAGTAACAGAATAGCTTGCGAGGCAAGCTTCATGAAATAAAATCAGGCAATTTTAGGAGGGAACCATTATGGCGGAAACAGCTGCAGCTCCCAAAAACGTAAAGTTTATCATCACCCGCCAGGACGATCCACAAAGTTCATCGTATGTCGAGGAATTTGAACTTCCTTATCGTCCAGGTATGAATGTGATCAGTGCTTTGATGGAAATTCAGCGTAACCCTGTGAATGCCAAAGGTGACAGCACAGTTCCCGTATGCTGGGATTCCAACTGTTTAGAAGAAGTGTGCGGAGCTTGCTCCATGGTGATTAATGGCAAACCCCGCCAAGCCTGCGCTGCACTTATAGACAATCTGGAGCAGCCTGTACGCATTGAGCCTATGAAGACATTTCCGGTGGTGCGTGACTTAGTCATTGACCGTACCCGGATGTTCAATGCGCTAAAACGGGTGAAAGCATGGATACCGATTGACGGTACGTACGATCTTGGACCGGGACCGCGGATGCCGGAGAAAAAACGGCAGTGGGCCTATGAATTATCCAAATGTATGACCTGTGGCGTATGTTTGGAGGCTTGCCCGAATGTCAACGAAAAGACGGATTTCATCGGACCGGCAGCCATTTCTCAAGTACGTCTGTTCAATGCTCATCCTACAGGTGAAATGAACGCTGACGAAAGATTGGATGCTCTGATGGAGGATGGCGGGATCGATGGCTGTGGTAACTCACAGAACTGTGTACGCGCTTGTCCAAAGGGGATACCTCTTACGACATCCATTGCAGAAATTAACAAGCAAACAACGAAGCATATGTTCAAACGTTGGTTAGGTGTGTAATTAATAGTACCGCCAAATGTTTATCTATTGAGCTATCCTCAAAGTGGATTCCATTCGCTGGGGGGTAGCTTTTTTTATGTTGTTATGACTCTCTTATCTGCTTGTGGCGGGAAAGTCTTGCAGGGCTGGAGCAGGTTCAGAACATTGACCAATTTATGCTATAATATCCATTGTTAACGTAATGTTAGCTGTGGAACAAGGAGGAATAATCGTGATTTGTCGGGAGCAAGATGGAGCAATTGTAATGGTTAAGCAGCATGATCACGGGAAACTTGCCGGAGAGCTGGCCATTGGGTTCAAAGAGCAGCATGTGCCAACTGAAGGACGCCGGGAAGAGGTACTGTGGGCAGTAGCACAGCATGATAGGGGCTGGATTGATCTGGATGAGACCCCTTTCTGGAATGATGCGGAGCAAGCACCCTACACCTTTATTGATTTTCCTGTAGTGCCTAAGTTGACCTTTTATAAGCGTGGATTAGATGAGATCGAGGAACACACACCGTACGGAGCGTTGCTGTGCAGCTTGCATTTTGAGCGGCTTATTAAGATTGCGGGACTCGATTATCCAGAACTAACGTTATATCAAGAACATGAAGAGGAACGCAGAGCACGTATCCATCGGGAACTTGAAGCTACCAAGCCTATTGGGGAAGATGAGCTGTATTATGATGCCCGCCTTTTAGAATTCTGCGATGATCTGTCCTTGTATTTGGCCTTAAATGAGCCAGGGTGTCCGAAATCAGAGGAGCATCCATGGTGGCGTGAAGGGTTCTCAGGTACTGAAGATTTCAGTTTTACGTCAGGTCGTGTTATCACAGCGGAGTGGCAGGATAAGTCAACGTTAATGCTTGAACCGTTTCCTTTTGAAAAAACGCTGGAAGTAGCATTTATGCTGAGACGAGTTGAAAAATCAGAAATCGCAAAAAAAGGGATTGCACGCGCTTACAGCGAAACTCCGGAGAAAGAATGCCGGATTGTTCTAACTGCCCGAAATAATATATAAGTTATTATTTGGACCATCTGTTTTTCGGGGAAAAGGTAAAGAAAGGAGAATCTCCCTATGAAGATACAATCGTCTGGGGCTTCTCCCAATAAGAATGGCGATAAGATCCACAAGGACACCTCTAAGGGGCGTTCTGGTGGCGAGTCAACAATTACCCGCCGGCAGTTCCTGACTCGGAGTGCGGCTGCTGTAATCGGCGCAGGATTGCTTACAAGCGGATATGCATGGCAGGGGGAGCCGAACTGGATTGAGGTCACTAAGCTGGACTTGCGCTTTAAGGAGCTTCCTTCCGCTTTTTCAGGGATGAAGCTTGTTCATTTCAGTGATACGCATCTCGGATTTAATAAGGATGCCAGGGATCTGGCCCGGCTCGCTAAACATATAAGTAAAGCTGAACCGGATCTTATTTGCTTCACGGGTGACATTGTGGACAGCGATCCTGAGGATCTTGTTGAAGCCGTACCGGTGCTGGCAGCGTTAAGTGCGCCATTGGGTAAATTTGCGATATTAGGCAATCATGATTACAAGAATACCCAGCTGGTTACCGAGCTGCTGGAGTCTGCGGGCTTCCGGGTGCTGAGGAATAAATCCTACCTTCTAAAAAGAGGCGGGGCAGTCATGGCGGTTACGGGTCTGGATGATCTGTTACACGGTAAACCCGACCCAGCGAAAGCAATTGCTGGTGTTCCTGAAGGAACCTTTAACGTTCTTTTGATGCATGAGCCGGATTATGCGGATACCGCACAGGCCTATTCATTTGATCTACAGCTTTCCGGGCACAGTCATGGCGGACAAATTCGCCTGCCCTTTATAGGTGCGCCATTTACACCTTATGGATCTCTAAAATACATAAATGGATTGTATTATACAGAAGACAAAGCCATGCCTGTGTATGTGAATAGAGGGTTTGGAGAGACATACATGCCTTTTCGGTTATTGTGTAGGCCAGAATTAACGGTTCTGACGCTGCATCGGTCCATGAGCTGATTAGGCTGGAATTTTAGCTGCACGGAAGGGGAGAGAAGATGAGCACCTATGGAGCAGTGTTGTTAGAGACACAACATGGTTTAGCGGTAGATCTGAGGCTGATCATGCCTGAGGATGTTTTAGCTTTGCGGCAGCTGCTCTCCCATCCAGATGTGCAGCGCCATATTCTAGTACGCTCCGGCCCTGGATCAGCATCTGCCCAGGTGGAGAAGCTGGTGAACCGGATGTTATTTGCCTTCGATCCTTGTGCGCTGCATGCCGGGATTTATTTAAAGGGGCAGCAGCGGTTGATCGGTATAGTGGCTTTGCAGAATTGGAACCGCCGTGAGGGCACAGCTACCTTAGGATATATGCTGGACCCGGCATGGTGGGGACATGGGCTGGCGACGGAGGCCGTGGGTTTGTTTTTGAACTATAGTGTTCATACCCTTGGGATAACAAGGATCGAAGGACGCTGCACAGGAGATAATATTAGATCGGAACGTGTGATGCTCAAGAACGGTATGAAGCTGGAGCGGGTGATGCCCAAAGTCGGCTCCTTGGACGATGTAATGAAAGTATTCACATTGTTACACAAATGAAATAATGCCGTTATCAAACTCTAACAGTGTGCGGTTAAACTAAGTACATGACCCCCTTTTAAAAATATACTGCTTTGGGACCCGATGATTCGGGTCCATTTTTTTTGTTTGAAAAGAGTAGCGTAAGTGATTGGCAGTACCGAATCCGATCGTTTATGATTAACATACTATGGAGTGGAATGACCAAGGAGGCGTAACATTTTGAATGAAGTGGTACAAACATTAAAAAATCATCGTTCTTTCCGGCAATATTCAAACCAGCCTGTGGAGCCAGAGAAGCTACAAACAATGATTGAATCGGCTCAAGCCGCACCGTCATGGGTTCATGGACAGCAGGTATCGATAATCGCCATCAAAGATCCTGCGCGTAAGCAGCAGCTTTCAGTTTTGTGCGGAAATCAGAAGCATGTAGCGGCAGCACCGGTTTTTTTGGTGTTTTGCATGGATTTTTATAGAGCTAAAGTAGCTAGTGAGCTGGAAGGCAAGTCTTTTGAAGCCGTAAAAGATGTGGATGCACTTTTGGTTGGAGCTACAGATGTGGGAATCTCATTGTCTAACGCGATTGCAGCGGCGGAATCCATGGGACTGGGCATCATTCCTATTGGAGGTGTACGCCGCAACACAGCGGGTGTGATTGAACTGCTGAAGCTGCCGGAGTACGTATTCCCTGTCGTCGGTCTCTGCGTGGGATACCCAGCGGAGGAGGTTTCTCAGAAGCCGCGGCTGCCGCTGGAAGCTATATTTCATGAGGAGCAATACAATCCGGATGTACAAGGCCTCCTGGAGGCATATAATCAAACCCACCGTGAATTCTTGCAGCAGCAGGGGATGACGGAGAGAGATTGGACCAGTACGATTGCTCATTTTTATGAGATCAACCCGGAATATGGAGATGCGAAAAGTACGCTGAAACAACAAGGTTTTAGCTGTGATAATCTGTAAATAAACAAAAAAATGCACCAAGCTGAGATTGGTTTAACGGAGGGTGAACCCTGCCCCTAAACCAATAACACTTGGTGCATTATTTAATTTCTCGCTTTAACGCTTACCGTCCTTATAGGGACGTTGAAGGATTTTATGCTTGATTACAGAGAAACTTTGACTTTTTGGCGCTGCTTGTAATAAACCCAGTGTGTAAAGCCTATTGCTTTGAGCTGTGCAGCTACCGTATCCCGATCCTCGGCGACCCGGGAAGGCTTATGTGCATCCGAACCGAAACTAACCTCTACGCCAAAATGTAGTGCCCGCTCCAGAATATCTTCAGAGGGATACCAGCCGCCGACCAGCTTAGTTCCGCCTGAGGTATTGATTTCGATGGCCACGCCACATTCACTAATTACACGCAGACAATCGTCAATCGGCTGAGGTGCAGGAATTTCGGAAAAAGCAGGATAATTCCCCTTCATCGCATCAATATGCCCGAGTATTTGGAACATACCACTGCGTGCGGAATCAGCAATCAACCGGTAATATTCAGACTTCACGCGGATCTTCTCATTTTTGCTAAGGTTTTTCCAGCGCCCTTTGTTAAAAATGCTGATACCACCAACACTATGTACCGATCCAATCACATAATCAAAAGGGTAGGCGGATAATGTCTTGCGGTATATCTCAGCATGTTCGGGGAAGTAATCTGATTCGATGCCTAACAGGACGTCGATAACGCCTTCGTACTCTTTTTTGAGGGAGAGAACATCATCTACATAATTAGCAAATTCGGATTTAGCCATTGCGATTTTGGGAAAAGCCTGATCGGATGGATCTCCGAAATAGGGAGTATGATCGGAAATACCTATAACGCCCAATCCAGCGGCAATCCCAGCTTCGATATAATCTCTAATCGTTCCGTCAGCATGGCCACAGCGGAAATGATGGGTGTGTAAATCAAATTTCATCAAGAACATCTCCTTTAAACAAGGTTATGCAATCAGCTCAGAAGTAATCGGTTCCACTTTGTGGGTGGGATTTATTCAGACCCGATAAATTGGGTTTCTGGCATGCCTTTAAGATCGCTTAGAAACTGCCTCATAGCAGAGTTTACGTATTTTCCTGATTTCGTGATCACACCAACAGGATGCGTGACCTCCAGCTCAATAATTGGCACAATTTTGAGAGTGCCGGCCCGAACTTCAGCGGTAACTGACTGCTTGGAAATAATGGCGGCGCCCAAATCGAGCTCGACCATCCGTTTCACTTCCTCGCTGCTGGTCAGCTCCATAATGACCTGAGGTTGAATGCCATGTTTGTTCAGAACCTCATCCGCAAATTTACGGCCCACTGTGTCTGGTGAGAGCAGAATCAGCGGGGTTTTGCTTAAGGCTTCTATCCCAGCGGTCTTCACTTGAGCGAGAGGGTGTCTGGGAGAGACCACCAGTTCGAAGGTATCATAATACAAAATGGAAGTAGACATGCCCGGGCTACGTCCAATTAAATAACCGATGCCGACATCAACAATGCCGTTTTCGACATGCTGATAAATTTGTGATGAGGACATAGAGGAAATTGATGTTTTGATATGGGGGAACTGGTCTTTAAAATAAGATAGAATACGCGGTAAAATTTGAATAGCGATTGAGGTAGTTGTGCCTAAAACTATATGACCTTGGGGATTTTCATCAAGATCTGCAAGCCGTTCCTTAAGTTCCTCGACAATCCTCACTATTTGTTCCGCATGCTCCAGAAAGACAGTCCCTCTATCCGTTAATGTAACAGGCTGGTTTCGGTCAACCAGCTGAGTCTTGAACTCTTCTTCAAGGCTCTTAATCTGTGCTGAAACCGCTGGTTGGGTCAGATTAAGCAGTTCTCCGGCCTTGCGAAAGCTCATCGTTTTGGAAATTGTTATTAGTGTCTCCAGCTGGCTGATGTTCATGGAATACCTCCTTTGGACCATCGAATTGGATGTGTAATTGCGTTAATATCTTACGTTCCACGTTGGCATTTGTTTAAATTATAGGAGATAATACCCGGCAGAGCAATGTTGCTGCGTAAACTATCTTGGGTTTGAATTCGACATATGCATTAATTTTTGCTGAATTGTGCCGATATATAAAGTATAATATATCCATATTGCTTGGGACTTTTGGTATATGACCAAAGCACGATAAAGGGGGAGACTAGACATTCATGAAAGCAGAAGTAATTAATCCGTTTCTAGAGTCTGCACGGACTGTTATAGAACAAGTAATTCAGGTCTCGCCTTCTACGGGGAGTTTAGGCATTAAAGAAATTGAACTGATCGATAATCATATATGGATTCAAGTAGGGATGACAGGCCAACTGAGCGGAAATATTATATTTGGTATCGCGGAGCAGGTAGCCTTGCGAATGGTATCGATTATGATGGGTGGCTTTGTGATCACCGAGATGGATGAGATGGGTCAAAGTGCGATTTCAGAGCTGAGCAATATGATCAGTGGGAATGCCAGTACCATTCTATATAATCAAGGTGTTTCGGTGGATATAAGTCCTCCTCAGATTATGAAGATGGAAAGCATGTCTTTTATGCCTCGTAAAGCGCTTAGTATTCCGTTGTTGATGGATGGGGTTGGAGAGATGGATATTCAGGTGATGATCTCTTAGGCAAGAGTTAGGAGCTGAAATACTTTTCATGGTACTCAAAGATAAGGTTGTTGTGATTACAGGAGCGTCCAGCGGCATTGGTGCATTAACGGCACAGATGCTTAGTAAAAAGGGGGCAATCCCTGTCCTGGTAGCACGTTCCGAAGCGAAGCTGAAAGAAACAGCGGCTGGTATCCCGGGCGTTTTTGGACTGTATACCTGTGATGTAACAGATGCTGAGGGTGTTCAGAAGACGTTCGCACAAATTTTGGAGGCATATGGCAGAATTGATATTTTGCTCAATAACGCAGGGTACGGCAAATTTGCTGCTTTTACAGAGATGGAGCCTCATGAATTTGACGATATGATGGATGTTAACTACATGGGGATTGTCCGGTGCACGAAGGCTGTTGTTCCACATATGCTGGAGCGGGGAAGCGGCCAGATTGTAAATGTGGCTTCCATGGCAGGGAAGATAGGCACAGCCAAGTCCGTAGCCTATACGGCTACCAAACATGCTGTACTCGGATTCACAAATGCGCTCCGTCAGGAGCTGCGGAAGAGTGGAATTATCGTCTCGGCTGTGAACCCGGGGCCGATCGCCACCGATTTTTTCAAAACGGCTGACCCCTCTGGCAATTATGAGAAGAGTGTAGCCCGGATGATGATGACCCCAGAGCATGTATCTTCCAAGATCGTTAAGGTTATGGAGACCGGCAAAGAAGAGCTCGATCTTCCGGGTCTGGCAGGGTTTGGCATACGGCTTTACGGGCTGTTTCCTCGCCTGGCGGACAAGCTTACTTATAATGCGATGAACAGAAAATAGACCCTGTTGTCAGCTTTATTGGCCTTCCATTTGGTGGAGAGGCCTTTTTGGCATATAATGAAGATATTATCTCAAGCGAAAAGGATGAATTACACTTATGAATAAAGCTTCTTTTGCGGCTATCGGCATTCAGGAAGACCTCATTGCCCGGTTGTCGGAATTCGGCATTAACGCTCCATCCCCGGTACAAGAGCAGACAATACCGCTTCTACTAGAGGGAAGAGATGTTATTGCAGCTTCCCAGACTGGAACGGGTAAGACGCTGGCCTATCTATTGCCGCTGCTTCAAACGATTAATCCGGAGCAGAAGGTGGTCCAAAAGCTGGTGCTCGCCCCTACACAGGAGCTGGCGATGCAAATCTTACGCGAGGCGGAACGTTATGGTGAACAGCGCGGAATCCGAGTTATGGGTCTTATTGGCGGGGCCGCAATCAAACGCCAGATTGACAAGCTGCGTGAGCATCCACAGCTAGTTGTGGGAACACCTGGGCGGATCCGCGAGCTGATTGGACTTCGTAAATTGAAGATGCATGAAGTCAGTACTATTGTTCTGGATGAAGCGGACCAAATGTTCCAGCTTAGCGGAGCCGGCGAAGTCACAAAAATTGTCAGCAGTGCGCTGCGTTCACGCCAGCTTGTTATGCTGTCGGCAACGATCGGACCAGAGACGAAAGCGCTGGCTAATCGTGAAATGAAGAACCCGGCAGAGGTTGGGATTGCTCCAGGTGTAATGACTGCTGAAAGCTTGGAGCATCATTATGTTGTTGCTGAAGAGCGTAACAAAATGGACATGCTGCGCCGGGTGATTCGCCATTACAATCCCGATAAAGCGATTGTGTTCGTGAATGCTACAGATGATATTGCCGAGGTTGAGGCTAAGCTGAATCATCTTGGGCTTACTGCGGCAGCACTTTACGGAGATGCCGATAAGGTAACGCGCAGCAATGTATTAAAAGGTTTCCGGGAAGGAAAATTTCGTGTGCTTGTTGCCAGTGACGTAGCAGCCAGAGGACTGGATATTGAGAATCTTTCTTTGGTAGTTAGCTACGATCCTGCTTTTGATTCTGAACATTATGTACACCGTGCAGGCCGTACCGGACGGATGGGACGCCGCGGCTTATCTGTAACGATTGTTACAGAGCAACAGACCTTTATCATGCGGAAATTCGCCCGCGAATTGGATATTGCGCTTGAGGAGCGGGAGATGGTCGGTGGTAAGGTGCTAGCAGCAGATGAAGCACGCAGCGCTTTGCACAATGGACGGGGACGGAGTAATGAAGGCAGTGGGCAACGCCGTGATGGATCCGCTCCACGCAGCGGCAAGCCGCCTGTTAGCACATCTGGAGCCTCCAATGTTCAGTCGCCATCCGTTGGAGCAGGTACACCGCCTGCCAAAAGAATGGCTACGATTAACACAAGTGAAACAACAAGCGGAGAACAACAACGCGATCCACAGCGCAGCGCGAATCCTTCTGCGGGAGCACGCGGAGATGCGACTCCTGCACGGAGCAAACGCAGCAGCAATGCGGAACGTGAGAAGAACCGTAAAAATAAAGGAGCTCCAAAGTGGTTGAAAGACAAAACTCCGAGAGGTGACGGTCAATGAATAATGCTCCCGTATTGCAAATTACGGGTCTCAGTGGTGGGTACAGCCTGAATAAGCCAGTGCTGCATGATATTGCACTTCAGGTGCAGCCTGGTGAAATGGTTGGATTGATTGGTTTAAACGGAGCAGGAAAAAGTACGACGATGAAGCATATTCTAGGATTGATGTCGCTCCATAAGGGCGATATCACCGTACAGGGCAAGACGCGTGCTGAAGATCCCGTTGGATACAATAATGCGTTGTCTTTTGTACCGGAATCGCCGCTGCTGTATGACGAAATGACGGTTCGTGAGCATGTTGAATTTACTGCCAGAGCTTATGGGGTAGATCAAAAGGATTATGAATCCCGCACCTCGCATCTTGCCAAGCTGTTCCATATGGAGGATAAGATGGACACCCTGTCGACCCATCTATCCAAAGGGATGAAACAGAAGGTTATGATCATGTGCGCTTTCGTTGCACGACCTGCGTTATATGTCATCGATGAGCCTTTTTTAGGATTGGATCCGCTAGGGATCCGCTCCTTGCTTGATTTCATGATGGATCTGAAGAACTCTGGATCGTCGATTCTGTTAAGCTCTCATATTCTTTCCACAATAGAGAATTATTGCGACCGTTTTATTGTATTGCATAAAGGTAAGGTGATTGCACAGGGCACGTTGGCGGAAATAGCGGCAACTGCCGGGCATCAGGGGCTGACTTTGGAGCAGCTGTTCTACGAGCTGGTTCAGGGAGGGAAATAATATGGATTTGAAAGAGCTGCGGCGCACGCGGCGCGGTCGATTCATGGGAAGTATGCTTCCTTATGTGGGATATATCATTCAAAGCGGCGTAGCCATGGTCTTCCTGTTCGTGTTGATCGTCTTCTCTGCTTGGTATACATCGCTGCTACAAAATGTACCAGAAGGCATTCCCATTCGCTGGATTATGTTAGCATTACTGTTGCCTGCGACAGTGCATAGCAGCTTCCGAACCTATTTGCAGACCCCGGATACGATCTTTCTGCTGCCTCAGGGTCACCGCATGAAGGAATATTTTGCACCATCCTGGGTCAGTGGAAACGTGTGGAAGATCATTCGCTTGTTATTTGTACTGATCACCCTTTGGCCGTTGTACATACGTACAGATGATTCTCCCAAGCGACTTTTATTTACAGTGTTGATCCTGATTGCTGTGAAGCTGATCGCGAGCTATGGATTATGGAAAGAGATAGCTATGCTGTCACGTCCGATGGCAGGTGTGTATGCTTTCTTGCGCTGGGCAGTTGGAGGTTTGATTATTGCTGCTTGGTTGTGGCAGCCTGCCGGCCCGAGCCTGATATTTATGGTGTTGTTGGCAGCAGCCTATCTTGCTGCACTGTCTGTGCCCGGACGTCACGCTGTGCCATGGGAAAGACTGATCGCCATGGAAAACAATCAAGGTGCACGTGCGCTGATGGTTCTGGGCTGGTTCGTGGATGTGCCGGGCCGTGAGCAACGAGTGTATTCCCGCCGTTATCTTTCCAAATGGGGCGCTAAGCTGCCTTGGCGCAAGGATACTGCTTATCGGTATCTGCTGACCAAAAGCTTTGCCCGGGGCGATATCTTTGGAATCATTATGCGGATATCGGTGCTGGCTCTGCTGCTGAATTGGTGGAACCGTGATAGTTACTTTGGCACCGGAATTTATTTGTTCTTCCTGTTCATCATTGGTGTTCAATTGTCGGCACTCCGCAAATTGCATAGCGAGTCTTTTTGGCTGACAGTGTATCCTTTTCCTGAAGGCAGTAAGGCGGACAACACAACACAATTTGTATTCCGTGCGCATCTGGTTGTGGCATTGGTTCTTGGATTACCTTTCTTAGCTTCCATAGGTGACCGTCTGATGCCAGTGATCTTTACCTTAGCGGCAGGTATTGTGGTAGTCTTTCTGTTTAAAGGATACTTGTCCCGCAAAGCGGCACGATTAGATGACGATGATTTGTAAAGCAATTTCATAGTCACAATAAAAAGGCTGTCTCACAGTAGAGAAATTCTACGAATGAGAGAGCCTTTTTTTGCTGGAAGCATAATTTGAGCCGGGCAAGTCCTTAAATTTGCAAAAACGGAACAGAGTATTTAAAAAATGCTGTATGTCTTTTACCAGATGGCTCCAGCATAATAAGCCTGTATCTTACAACATGTATACGCTTCCATTCATAGGTGTAGTCATCCGTACCAACAAAACAGTATTGGGGGAGGATTCAGGCGTGAAAAGAAGATTATCAATATTCATGGTGGCGCTTTTACTATCGTCCTTATTCTTGAATGTGCTTGAGGCGGGTATACCACGGGCCGCAGCGGATGCCGCAGGAGTTCCAGTGTATTATGATCCCACAAAAAGTGTGGAGGAGCGCACTGCGGATCTATTATCCCGAATGACGCTGGAAGAGAAGATTGGGCAGATGGTTCAAGCAGAAAGAGCTGCTGTCACACCTGAGGAGGTACAGAAATATGCTCTTGGCTCTGTACTCAGCGGGGGAGGCTCATTCCCTAACGGAAAAGAAAGTGACAGCACTCGCGATAACTGGAGAAGTTTGATTGATAGCTATCAGGATGGTGCATTATCTACCAGATTAGGCATTCCGCTGCTCTATGGGGTGGATGCGGTGCATGGACATAACAATGTCAAAGGCGCGACGCTTTTTCCGCATAATATTGGTCTAGGGGCTGCTAATGATCCGGCATTGACTGAGCTTATTGGTGCAGCTGCTGCTAAGGAAGTATCCGCAACAGGAGCGAACTGGACATTTGCCCCAACGATAGCCTCCCCTCATAATGCAAGATGGGGTAGAACCTATGAAGGTTTTAGTGATAATCAGGATATTTCAGCAGAACTAGGTGCGGCTTATGTGTTTGGTCTGCAAGGACGGACTGCTGCTGCATTGGCAGGGACAGATACAATCACGGCAACTGCAAAACATTATCTAGGTGAAGGTTATACGGATAATGGTGTAAATCAAGGCAACATCACTAAATATACCGAGCAAGAGATCATGGATAAGGATTTGAAAATTTATAAAGCAGCTGTAGACGCAGGGGTGCAGACGGTTATGGCCTCCTATCACAGCATCCAAGGTCTTAAAATGCATGCCCATAAACATTTGCTGACCGATGTTTTGAAGGGTGACAAGAAAAATGGCGGACTTGGCTTTACCGGTTTCGTTATTTCAGATTATAACGCTGTGCAGCAAATCACAGTGGATAGCGAGGGCAAAGCTGTTAGCGGGTTGAAGAACCAACTGAATGTGTCCGTAAACGCCGGAGTCGATATGTTCATGATGCCGACCGTTTGGAAGGATACGATTAAGTACATCACAGAACTTGTAGGCGAAGGTAAAATCTCTACTGAGCGCATAGATGATGCGGCAGAACGTATCCTGCAGGTCAAAATCGCTTCAGGATTGTTCGAGCATCCCAAAAGCGAACCGGAGCTGTTGAGTGCTTTTGGCTCAGCAGAAAGCCGCAAATTAGCCCGCCAAGCTGTGGCGGAGTCGCTTGTTCTTTTGAAGAACGATGAGGTAAATGGAAGTCCAATTCTATCGCAATTAAGCGGGATGGATAAAATATTCGTAGCGGGTAAAAACGCTAATAATATCGGTAACCAAGCCGGCGGCTGGTCGATCACTTGGCAAGGGAAGTCAGGCAATATAACTGAAGGCACGACGATCCTCGAAGGGATAAAGGAGGCTGTTCCTGCTTCTACAACGGTCACATATAACCTTAATGGGCGTGGGGCTGCGGGTTATGATGCGGCGATCGCTGTTATCGGTGAGACACCTTACGCCGAGACCGATGGCGACCGGACCAGCTTGAATCTGGATGAGCAGGATCTGGCGACACTTGCGAATATACGTGCTGCTGATCCTAATATTCCGCTTATCGTTGTACTGGTGTCTGGACGTCCAATGACGATAGCCAGCCAATTGGAAGATTGGGATGGGCTTGTGGCAGCTTGGCTACCAGGCACAGAGGGTGCTGGAGTAGCTGATGTGTTATTTGGTACTAAGGATTTTGTAGGCAAAAATCCAATTCGTTGGCCATTCACTTTGAACAATTATCCGGCAGACAATAACAGTACTAATGTGTTGTTCAAAACGGGATATGGCTTGACCAAAAATGAGAAAACACCAAAGCTTCCAACCGCTCCTGTCGATCCGGAAGCTCCAGAGATTCCTTCTCTGCCGATTCCCGGCAAAATTGAAGCAGAGGATTTTTTGAACAAAAGCGCAGGACTGCAAACTGAAAATACGCAGGATATAGGTGGCGGTCTCAATGTCGGCTATACCTCGGCTGGCCAGTGGCTCGAATATAACGTGAATGTGGCGCAAGCAGGTACGTATCAAGCCGATTTCCGCTATTCCGTTAATAGTGGCACTACAGGCGTCAACATCAAATCAGCAGAGGGAACTAAGCTAGGAACATTAAGCGTGACCTCAACAGGTGGCTGGCAGAATTGGCAGACGAAAGCTGTAGAAAATGTTGTGTTTAAGAAGGCAGGATTGCAAAAGATCCGTCTGGAATTTACCGGTGGAGATATCAACCTGAACTGGGTAAGCTTCACTCGAACAGGTGATGTGCCTGTAGATCCATCGAATCCCGGAGATGGCGGGGAAAGCACTAAACATGTTATTAAGTCAGATGTAGTTAGCTCCTGGGTATCGAGTGAGCGAGATCCTTCCGATCGGAAGTGGTATTATGCTGACCGTTATCAAGAGGGTGATTTGAAGCTGGAAGAGCAGGCGAAGCTGGATATTGTGGTTCCCGACGTGAAGGCAGGTACAGAGATCCATATTGATCCTGACCGGAAATATCAATCTATTCTAGGGATCGGTACCTCTATGGAGGAATCGACGGTTAATAATCTGGCGAAGATGTCTGCGGCGAAGCAGGAGGAATTGCTGCGGAAAATGATTGATCCTGTATCGGGGATCGGAATGAGTATGCTCAGGTTGACGATTGGGACGGCTGACTTTACAGATAAACAATTTTATACCTACGATGATATGCCTCCAGGACAAACCGACATTAATTTGGAGAATTTCTCCATACAAAAGGATATTGACTACCATATCATCAGCACGGTTAAAAAAATTCAAAACATCAATCCGGATATTAAGTTTTTTGCCTCACCTTGGAGCCCGCCCGGTTGGATGAAGACTACAGACAGTATGATCAAAGGCCAAGTGAAGGATGAATATCTGCCTGTACTGGCCAAATATTATCTTAAATTCGTACAGGAGTACGAGAAGCTGGGAATTACCTTTGAAGGTCTGACCTTGCAGAATGAACCTTTGCTGGAAATTGAATATCCAAGCACCAAAATGCCGTGGGAGCAAGAAGCCCAGCTGGCTAAACTGCTGCGGAAGGAATTAGATGAACATGGTTTCAAAGACGTGAAGCTGTGGACATTTGATCATAATCCTGGTGACACGATGGCCTATCCAGCACAAATCCTAGGCAATCCTGAATTAGGTGCCTACGATGCGGTGGACGGAACTGCTTTTCATGATTATGGCGGTGACCTTGGTCTGATGACCCAACTCCATAATCTCTATCCTGACAAAAATGTATATTTGACCGAACGCGCAGTCTGGGGTACCTCAGGCGCAGACCGCATTGCTCAATATTTCCGTAATTGGGCCCGCAGCTATAACTCATGGGTAGCGATGCTGGACAGTGATATTGCCTCCCATCAGTGGACCGGAACGCCAGACCCAACCCCGATTGTGCAGGATTCGGGAGACCGTAACCATTACTGGCTGCTGCCAGAATATTATCTGATGGGCCAATATACAAAATTCGTTAAACCGGGGTACGTGCGGATTGATAGTGACTACGGCTCAAGCAGTACTGTAACGAACGTAGCTTTTGCTAGTCCAGATGGAAAAGAGATTGTGACGGTAGTAATCAACCAGACATCGGATCCACAGCCGTTTAAATTGCTAGTGGACGGTGCGCAAATTAGTGCTGTGCTGCCGGCGAAATCAGTGGGCACTTATAGCTGGGAACGTCTGAATGGTATACAGGCGGTGCCGGGTGTAGTGAATGCTGTTGATTTTGAAGAAGCGCAAGGGGTTTACACTGTGAATGAGCAGGGTTATATTGGCGGGTTCTCGCCAGACGCATCGTCCACCTTCGACTATGTGATTGATGTTAAAGAGAGCGGTGAATATTCACTTCAATTTAAGTATGCCGCTCAATTCAGCGATGGCGCCGGAAAATCGGTGGAGATTAGTGAAGATGGTAAGGTCATTGCTACGCTTCCAATTGTGCAGCAGACGGAGAGTCTGACCGATTTTGCAGATTATCAATCCTTGATCTCTCTGAACAAGGGCATTCACAAGCTCACCTTGAAGATGAACGGGAACGGTTATAATATCCGTTCATTAGCTTTACGCCAAGCGCCTTCCGGATCACATGAGCTTCCTGCTGTGCTTCAAGGGCAAGACTACACGACAGCTTCAGGTGTATTAGTAACGGGTGGTGCAGTGGGTTATACTGACCCCGGCGATTGGGTGAAGTACAAGATTAATGTACCTGCCAGCGGTACCTACCCACTCCTGATCTCCTATGCTACTAATCAGGATGATGCAGAGCTGGAACTGCTGACGGGAGAGGATGGAGTAACGGTAACGGCAGCTACTTATGCTTTGACGAAGACGGGGGGATGGTCCAATTGGCAAATAGCTAATGGAACGGTAACCTTGCCTGCCGGGGAGCAGACGCTGACCATGAAAGTAAATGGAGCAGGATTTCATCTGCAGTCGCTTACGATCGGCCCCGCGCTTCAATCAGAGACTGCTCTGGTAGAAGGAAATGAGGAGGGTGCAGAAGTTATCGTCAAGCTAGTAAATGACAAATATGCACCTGAACTGGACACCGCTTATTGGTCTATTGAAGGTTACGAAGGTACAGTTGTCAATAGCGTATACCGGGTGGATGATTATACAGCGAAGGTCGTATTAGCGGGTACGCGAATTATTGATTTCGACACGGATCGTATTCTTACGGTTACCGCTGATGTGTATCAGACAGAATCAAATCAGTCTTTTGACAGCGTACATGTTCTGAAATTGCCTCTTATAGTTACAGCAATCAACGACGAAGAGAGCATTAGTCTTTCTCCGAGCACGCTTCCTTATCAAGTGAACGGGAATGAATTGGTAGTCAGCCTTTCAGGAGGGACATTTAATCCTGATGCCATTCAGAGCATTTCTGTCTCGGGCCCAGGTAAGGATCAGGGGCATGTAAGTATTGGGGCAGCTGCCTTACTTGACCCTACCCATGTGAAGCTGACGCTGGCCTGGAATGATCATACCCCGTATTATAGTGATTTACAGCTTGCCGTGAATGTGCCTGCAAATGCTTATGCCGATTCAAGTGGTGGCGGCGTGCTGCGTGCGGAGGTTAAGCTCTTAGGAACAACTAGTGCTACAGCACCTATAGAAGTCACAAGCTTGAACGCACTGGATCAATTCTACCAGCTGCAAGGGATCACAGTCAGCGGCCAAGGCAGTGGAGCGAAGCTGACCGGCATTGATGCTGGAGACAGCATCGATTACTGGGTAAATGTGCCGCAGGATAGAAACTATGCTTTTACGCTTACCGTAACTTCCGCGAATGGTGCTCCTAAGGGCATTATTTATAAAACGGAGGATGGGAAGACATTAAGAACCGTTGATGTGCCGAATCTTTACTCGCAAACCGTTGGCATACGCACCGTTCTTCAATTGAAGGCGGGTGAACAGAAGCTCCGTCTGCAAGCTGGATCAGCAGGATATGAGCTCAGTGGTATTCAAATAGAACCTTATACTGAAGAAATCATGGATGGCGCTGGTTCTTTAAAGGTGGAAGCCGAGAATTATTACGATGCTACACCCAATGGAATTCAGAGTACCATGACTGGCGGTGTGCTGGATTTTAGAAATGTAGGGTTTACCGTTGCAGGGGGTTCCATGGATTATGTCCTTGATATTACTGAAGCCGGATTTTATAAAATTGTATATCGGTATGCTACAGCACAAGGCGGGGTAAGCACTACGTTATCTGTAAAGGGTACAAAACTCTCAACAGTGCCTATGCCTACTACAGGTGGATGGTCGAATTACACGCTGGCGAGTGGTGTCGTACAACTTGCGCAAGGAAAACAGGTAGTACGGATGAGCTTCAATAATGACGGTGCCAATCTAGATTGGTTCACGCTGGAACGGACGGAAGAAGGAGAGCAGCCGATTCATTCAAAGGTTTCCTTACCCGTTTCTTCTTTGAAACCGGGAGCTTACAGCGGATTACAAACGATCAGCCTTACTACAGCGACATCAGGAGCAGAGATTCATTACACAACCGATGGGTCATTGCCTACAGCAGACAGTCCACTTTATACCGGAACTATTGACGCAGCAGGAGTCACAGTTCTTCGTACGATAGCGGTAAAAGAGGGCATGGAGAACAGTTTTGTAGCTCCATTCACGTATGTGATCAGCGGAGTGGTTGATATGAAAACGGTGTCTGCTCCGCAGGCTGATCCTGCCGGGGGAACTTATTCAGGGCAGGTTGCCGTGAAGTTAACTACAGCTACAGCTGGAGCGTCTATTCACTATACGTTGGATGGCACTGTACCTACAGCAGCCAGCGAACTTTATAGTGGAGTGATTTATGTAGGCAAGAGCAAGACGATTAAGGCGATTGCTGTAAAAGAGGGCTGGAAGCCAAGTGATATTTCCAGTTTTGAATATATTGTTTCTGCGGATAAACCTGATCCAACACCTACACCAACAGCAACGCCTGAACCAACCCCAAGTCCAACCATTGAACCGACTACTCGGCCAACGACAGCACCAACTTCCGGAAGCGGGGGTACCACAGGTGGTGGCAACAGCGGAACAACAGGGGGGAATTCAAGCGGAAATGCTGGCAGTGTAACCGGCAGCACCCTCCTTACAGCAACACCAGTGCTGAACAGTAATACCGGTGCGGCGAGAGCAAGTGTAGACCTGGAGAGCTTGAAAAAGGCTGCTACAGCAGGCTTAAGTGGAGCAACTTCAGCGGTTACTGTTGATATACCGGCAGTAGCTAAAGCTGAGGGTTATGAGCTGCAATTGCCAAACGGTATAATCTTTGCAGATGATAAGACTTCATTGGTCGTTCATACTGAATTTGGTGTGCTGGAGCTGCCAGGTAGTCTGCTGAAACAAGCGGCAAAAGAGGCAGGAACCCCTTGGGTAATTACGATAACCAAGGTGGATTCAGATTCTCGTCCAGAATTTAAACTGAGCGTAACTATCAATGGCAAGGAAGCCGTATGGAACAGTCCTGACATGCGGGTTAAGGTGTCCCTACCGTATATTCCACGATCAGAAGAACGCGGTAAAGAAGGACATATAACGATTCATAGTCTGAATCCGTTGGGGATTCTAACGGTTGTTCCAAGTGGCAGATATATCGCTGCTACAGGGATGGTTTCCTTTACAGGAATTCTCTCTGGTACGTACAGTATCACCTTTACGGAGAAGACATTCCGGGATATCGGTAAATTTGAGTGGGCCCGCAATGCGATTGAGGTGCTTGGCTCCAAAGGCATCATCAACGGAATGACAGAGGATCAATTTGTACCTCAAGCGGAAGTGAAGCGGGGAGATTTTGTGCTCCTGCTTATAAAAGCGCTTGGCTTGGAAGGCGTTAGTGCAGAAAGCTTCACAGATGTGCAGCCTGGCGATTACAGATATGAAGCGTTGGCTATAGCGAAGCAGTTGGGGATCGCCACTGGTCGTCCAGATGGAAGCTTTGATCTTAACGCTTCTGTTACGCGGCAGGAAATGATGACATTGGCTGCAAAAGCGATTGCAGCAGCCGGCAGACAGCTTCCAGCCGGCAACGGAGCTTCAATGACCCGTTTCACGGATAGCCAGCAAGTATCAGCGTTTGCACGTGACAGTGTGGCAGCACTAATACGTGCTGGCCTGATCAAGGGAGACGGCTTGCGGATTCATCCACAAGGTGTTACCACCCGTGCAGAGGCAGCGGTTTTGATCTACAACTTGTACAATCTGTAATACATCAGTTGTAAAGATACTTTAAGCTTTTGGGCTGTCGCATCCGTAGATTTTCTACGTTTGCGACAGCCTTTTTAAGGTGTGGTTTGGATCTACATTAAGCCCGCACCTCCGCCGCCGATCATAATTATCCCCTGAGGCTTACGGACCCAGTTGACGTTATTTGCAAATATACAACCTTTATCGGGGAAGTTCGGACACCAGTGGCGTTATTCCCTATGAAGAGGTTCATATTTGGGGTTTGGCATGCCAATAACGGCTTTGGGGTCCGTAAGGAAACCAAATATGGGATTATACTGCCTTTAGGGTCTGCGGTGTCCGATAGCTGCTTTTGTGCGGCAAATGTGATCTGAGGTAACGAAGGTTGGTGCGGTTGGTGCTTAGACCAAGGTGGAATTTTAAAAAAAGACGCGGACGTCACAGCAGCCATTATCATGACCTACTGGGCACCCACGTCTATTGTGAAAAAAAGGGATTGAAAATAGGAAAGAGCTTAAAGCTCTCTCCCGAGACTGTCATTAATGGTTAGACAAAAAGTGAACGGCTGATGATAACCAGCAAGATAAAGAGAACCAGGATGGCGCCAGTGCTAGTGAATGGGCCACCTCCACAACATCCATATCCGCCTCTAACTTCTTCGCTCATGTTCATTCCCCTTTCGGTGTGTGTGTTGTACTTGAGTACATCGTATTGTATGTGCGGAGAGAGGGGCGTGTATAGGCCAATGTCGGATTCGTGTACAAAAAAAATCAGCTCCATGAAAACGGAGCTGATTGTAAGCTATATAAAGTTCAGTTAGGCTTTTTCTAAATCGCGAACACCTGCGTATACAAGATCGAAAAGATCTTCGAGCTGTTCCTCTTCGATACATGAGAAAGCAATACGTAGGTCAGTTTCACCCAAAGCAATAGTGCCTAGTCCGTAATTATGAATCAGGTGAAGCCTGAGATCTTCAGCCGCAACAGTATGCAGCTTCAGACACATAAAGTAACCGGAGTTAAAAGGATAATACGTCCATACATCCTCGCCGTATTTGCCGCTATCCAGCAGTGCTTTTACTTTATTCGCACGGCCTTTCATGATCTGGAACTTCTCTTCCTTCTGTGCTTCGAATTCCGGAGATTTCAAGGCGTCTAGTACGAAGGTCTGCGAAGGATGCGCACCGCTGGAAATGGTGGCACGGATGATGCCTAGTGTTTTTTGCTCCAATGCTGCCAGCAGGTCTTTGTCCTCCGAGGCATAAGTGATGAAACCGACACGGAAGCCCCAGACAAATTCTTCTTTGGTCGCACCGTCAATCTTGATTGGAAGCACACGAGGATGCAGATGAGCCAGTTTGCCAAACAGCGATTCTTTAAGTGAATCCTCAAAGAATAACCCGAAGTATGCATCATCACTTACAACAACAACGTTGATGCCTTCCTCAGCCGCACGAAGGATAGCTGCAACGATCTCATCGCCTTCCTTAATCCCTGGAGTATATCCGGTAGGATTGTTAGGGAAGTTCAGCAGCACAATCGCTTTGCCGCGTTCTTTTTGAGCAAGCAGCGCGTCTTCCAGACCTGCACTGTTAAACGTCATTTCTTCTGTGAACAGCGGATAGTTAACGGTCTCCCCATGGCGGCGGATTCCGAAGGTTAATTCGTAGTTCTCCCAGTTCTTGTCCGGGTAGATAATCGCGTCACCTGGCTCTGCGAAGAGGTCAGCGACAATGCTAAGCCCGTGAGTCAGGGCATTGGTTACAACGGGATTGCTGATGGTTTTACCTTCTAGCGATGGATTTTCGCGCAGCATCTTTTCACGCCATACAGTACGCAACTCTGGTTTACCTGCCGGAGGGGCGTAACTATAAAGATCCTTAGGACTGTAAGCGGAGAGTTTATCCTGAATGACGCCGAGGTGCATAGGTACGCCACCTTCAGTAGCAATACCGATGGTTGCGTTGTATTTCTTGGCGTGAGCTCCTGCTTCAGCGGATTGGCTCAGGATGCCCTCTTTTGGGAAGTAAATCTCTTTGCCAAGCGTAGAGAGCATATCATACACATGTTCATTTCCTGCTTTGATACTTTCGTTTAATTGTCCAGCTAGTGGATTCATCAGTTTCATCCTTCCAGGGTTCTTTGGGGATAACATACTGTTAACATTGCCTAACATTATATCACCGCCAATTGCAACCGTCACTTGGAAAGATACGATTTTTAAAAAATATCATTCGGCGTGGAAAGGGCAGTATTTTTTCATCATTTCTATCGTTTCTTCATCACGCGGATTATTTCTTTCGGACAGGCCGGAAATGATGCCGGAGCGCTCTTCTTCTTTTAGGTTTTGCCCAAACTTAAACTTCGCAGTGATCTCCTCGGGGGTAATGCGCACAACGGCAACTCCCTTTAGACGGGGACGATATTTAGGGTCCTCTGCATCGATGGAATCATAACCCCCCTCGGGCTGGAGCTTTTTCATAAATAAGGAGAGTACACTGGCTTTTTCACTAATGTCTTCAACAGGTTCGGCTTTGCCGTAGGCGGTCACACTTTTAAAATAGGCGGTTGCAGGGCAGGCCAGCTCGGGATCGCTAAAATAAGACGGGATAAGAGCATACTCATCCGCTACCGTAAAGCAGACCTGCTGCTGATTGCGGATCGCCTTCATTTTGCCACCAGCATGACTGCCGTGGAAATAGAAACAACCATCTGTATATACAAAATTCAGCGGTGTCACCCGCGGTTGCCCCTGTTCATCGCTTGTACCGAGAAAACCAAAACTCATTCCGTTAAGAAAAGAGACCAATTCTTCCTCCTGATCTACTTTAAATTCTTTTCTGCGCATAGGGATCACGTCCTCTTTCTTTTTTAGTCTAGAGCGTCTGCTCCAATGTAAATGTTCTTTAAAGAATAGTAGAGTGGTTGACAATTAAAAAGGACCAATTAAGATAGTTTTTAATGGACCACTTGCTGGTCAAGGAGGATAACGATGAATATCACGCTGGCATACGATCAATATCTGGCGATACACCGCTACAAATATTTAGCGTTATATCACGCGCTCCGCGCAGGAATATTGGAAGGAACACTTCCGGGAGGCACTCCGCTGCCGTCTACACGAAGTCTTGCTAAGCACTATGAGCTGTCGCGCGGATCGGTCTCGCAGGTGTATGAAATGTTGCTCGCTGATGGTTATGTAAGGACTGAAACGGGGCGGGGGACATTCGTATCGGAAGATAGCTTTGCTTCAGCTGCCAGTGGCAGTGACGGTGAGAACCGGGCTTTGGGTGAAGCCGCAGATGCTGCTGGAGGAGATTGTGCAAGCGAGACTACGATTCCGATCTCGGCGTGGGGAAAGCGGCTGCTTGCGCGCCCGATACCCTTTTATGAAAAGAGTAATAAGAAAGTAGTGAGCTTCCAGAGTAATGGTATGCGGATGGAACATTTTCCATACTCCGAATGGCGCAGTGCGCTCTCTTATGCCGGAGGGAAGGAAGGTGGATTGCTGCAAAGCTCTTGTCCACCTCAAGGCGATGAAGGGCTTCGGAAAGCTATCGCTGCACATCTGCGGATTACCCGCGGGATTCGCGCGGATGCAGAGCATATCGTATTGTTCAGCGGCTCGATGCAAGGCATCGTTATTTTGACGCAGCTGCTGCTGGACGCAGGAGGCTCAGCGGTCGTTGAGGACCCGGGCTTTCACGGGATTCGCCGAGCCGTAGAGATCACCGGAGGCCGATTGCTGGCAGGGGAGCTGGATGGCAATGGTCTTATTCCGGAGGATTGGGATGCCCGGCTGTTGTTTGTTACGCCGAGCCGTCAATTTCCTACGGGTGTGGTACTGCCTTTGGAACGACGCCGAACCTTGTTGGAATGGGCGCAGCGGCATCATGCAGTAATCATTGAAGATGATTATGACAGTGAGTTCCGTTGGGCTGGGCGTCCTATCGAGCCCTTAAAAGCACTGGATCGTGAAGAGCGGGTCGTATATGTTGGCTCCTTTTCAAACACGATGTTTTCAGGCCTGCGGCTCGGCTTTGCAGTGCTTCCACCCTCTTTAGTAAAGCCGACTATCGCCGCCAAGGCGCTATATGAGCCCTTGCCGGTAGGGCTGCTGGAGCAGCGAGCCTTGGCGCGGTTCATGAATACAGGCGGCTATGGCCGTCATCTGCGCCGGATGACACGCATCTATGGTGAACGCGGACGAATCCTCAGGACGCTGCTGTCGGAACGGCTTAAGGAGCTCTTCGAGCTGCTGCCTGGTGATGCGGGCTTGCATGTATATGCCCGCTGGCTGCGCAGCAGCGAAGAGTTTGTTGCTTTCCGAGCGGCAGCGCTTAGGCGCGGCACGGATTTTAGAGATGCCGCGTTATATCAGCTATCACCGGGAGCGCCGGCCGCTTGTTTTTCTTTTGCCCATCTGAATGCCGCGGAGCTGGAGGAAGGGATAACAAGCCTGCATCTGGCGTGGGAAGATGTACAAAATGCAACATGACAAGGTATGATAAAGAAGATGAAATGCAAAACTAACCGAATGTTTAAGAATTTTGACGAAGAAACTCGGAGTAGATTAAGCTAAACAAAACTATATAGACACTGCGAAGTCAGAAAGAGCAGATTTGCTGAGAATACTAAGCGGATGCTTACGAGACAAGTTTTGCTAACAAAACAAAGCGGATGCTTACGAGGCAAGTTTTGCGAAGTAGTTCAAAGTAGGTTATGCTAACAAAACTTTTAGGAGGGAACGTTATGCTGCATGCATCGCCGTCCTCTTTTGTTATTTTGCCGGCTCTGGCTAAGATTGTATGCGAGCCGGGCTGGAAATGGCAAAAAAGAGAGAAGTCGCTGCAAAATTATGATTTATTTTATGTATGGAGCGGGGAAGGGACGGTTGTGCGTAACGATGAACCCTTTCAAGTAGGTAAGGGAAGCTGCTTCCTTTTTCGTCCGGGTGACCATACAAGTGCTACACATAATCCGCAAAAGCCACTTGTACTTACATATATTCATTTTGATGTCTCCGAAGAGGTGACGGATATTCCGCTGCCCTATCGTGAGCTTACAGAAACCGTTGAATTTGAACATCTGCTTGCTAGGTACGTTCGACTATTTCTGGTGGATACTTACGCCGCTGAAGAAGAAGGGCAGCTTGTACTGAAGCAGCTGATGATTCATCTGCTGAGGGAGGACCGTGTGAAGCCAGTAGAACGTTATGTTAGCAACCATTTGACAGAAATCATTCACGAAATAGCGAACTATGTGAGCCAGCATCCGGGGATTGCACATCGAGTAGAGGATCTTGCTGCTCGTGCGGGGCTTTCACCGCGGTATTTTTCAATTAAGTTCAAGGAGCTTACGGGTTCTTCTGTGCAGTCTTATGTCATCCGAGCCCGGATTGAGCGTGCTCAGCATTTACTGCTGTACGCGGGAATGAATGTTACTGAGGTAGCAGATGCGCTTGGATATCGTGACATTTTCTTTTTCAGCCGCCAGTTCAAGCAATATACCGGAAAAAGTCCATCTGAGATCCGCTGATTCACTTTTTTTGTTTCAGTTTGATCACCCAAGGGTAAATACTTTGCAGTTTAGTTTACAGAGAATTTACATAACTTCTTGGAAGGAGACTCTTGGCATGATCATCAGACGCAGAATTTGCAACACGGATTGTAAGAGTGGAGGCGGAGGTATTTTTAGAAACCGCTTAAAACGGTTAAAGCAGGCGAATGCTTTTGTCGTGGATAGCTGGTTCTAAACTGAACAAGCAAGCATAGAATCGCCTGATATGACTAAAAATATAAATAGCCGGGGCCGTGAGGCATCCGGTTTTTTTGTGTTGTTAGAAAATGATATATATAATGAACTTAAGTCGAAGATTAGAGTAACTGATGGGCATTTCATCGTGCCTCACGTTGTATTTTGTACAATAGATTGACTCTAATAGCAGTCGAATTTGAATTCTGAAGCACATCTTACATTCAAATTCAGGAGAAACAACCTTTTTAGAGATTATCACGATAATCTATTGCACGAAGTACAATGTAATGTATCTTCAAGTGAAAGTTAAGATTTTCTGTTGCACATTCTGCAATGAAGCGTATGCTCATTTACCGCAATATCCACACACCGTTCACGCTCCATGCACGCCTCATTCACGTACCTTTAAGGATGTTTAATTGGCCTAACTATGAGGTAGCGGTAGATATTTATTTCTACGATTGGGTTATTACTAAGGTGAGAGCTTTCTGCATACGTTTCGCATAACGTTGTTCGTCGGTAGAATATATAAGGTCCATAGTTGGAAGGAGAGAGAGAAAATGTACGAAATCGTACTTATACGTCATGGTGAGAGCCAGTACAATGTACAGAATTTGTTCACAGGCTGGAGTGACCCGGATTTAACTGAGAAGGGTATCCAAGAGGCAAAGACTGCTGGTAAGCTGTTGAAGGACGCTGGGTATACATTTGATCTGGCTTTTGCTTCGGTACTCAGACGCTCGATTAAAACTCTTAACTATGTACTGGATGAGATGGATTTGCTGTGGATTCCCGTGCAAAAGTCTTGGAAATTGAATGAACGCCATTACGGGGCATTGCAGGGATTAAGTAAAAGCGAGACAGCACTAAAATATGGAGATGAGCAGCTGCATATCTGGCGGCGGAGTTTATCGGTGAGACCCCCGTTGCTGGAGCTTGATGATCCTAGGTATGCCAGAAACGATATTCGCTACAGCAGTGTTCGTCCGGGAGATATCCCGCGTGGAGAGAGCCTGGAGGACACTGTACATCGTGTAGGCGATTTCTGGGGAAACCGGATCGTACCTCTTTTGCGTAAAAAAGAACGGGTGCTTATCTCAGCCCACGGCAATACGCTGCGTGCATTGATTAAATTTATGGAGGATATTGATGAAGCGGCATTACTGGAGCTCAATATCCCTACCGGAGTACCACTCGTGTACAAACTGGATGAGGACATGAATCCTATCAGTCGCTTTTATCTAGGCGATCCGGAACAGGTAGCGGCCAAGGCGCTTGATGTTGCTAAGCAGGGACATGTGTAATTGGCGTGTAATAAGCGTATAGGCGTAGCAGGTGTATTGAGTATAACGGGTGTACAGTAATAAGCAAAACGGGGCGTAAAGGTAAAATAAGCGCAACAGGTGTAGTAGGTTATATAAGCGTAACAGGCGTATTAGGTGTAATAAGCATATTAGGGCGTAGCAGGTTGAACAAGCATAACAGGTGTATTGGGTTAAATAGGCGCAACAGGCGTAATAGGTGGGTTACATGAAAAGATAAAAGGACAGCCTTGGGGCTGTCCTTTTTGTTATTAGTGTGTTTGTGGCCAATCAAATGTGCGAAAATGGCGCGTATAAGGTCAGTTGGGTCCGATGGCGTTGAATACTAACCTTCCACCAATTCTCCGTTGATTCTCGACCAACGCTCTACCAGCCCTCAACTAACGCTCGACTAGTCCTTAACTAACTCTCGGCCAGCCCTTAACTAACTTTCGACCAACCTCGACCAACGCTCTGCAAATGCTTACGGACTCAGCAGTCGCTATTTGCCCATTTATCGCCATTTGGGCGGAGTTTCGGACTCCAGCGCCGCTATTGCCTAAGATCTAGCGCAAATAGGGTGTTTTTCATACCAATAGCTGCGGTGGAGTCCGATAGAATCGCAAATGTGTCAAAAATCCGCGTATAAGGTCAGCTGGGTCCGATAGCGGCGAGTGCACACCTTCCACCAGCTCTCGACCAGCCCTCCACCAACGCTCTGCAAATGCTTACGGACTCAGCAGCCGCTATTTGCCCATTTATCGCCATTTGAGCGGATTTTCGGACTCCAGCGCCGCTATTGCCTAAGATCTAGCGCAAATAGGGTGTTTTTCATACCAATAGCTGCGGTGGAGTCCGATAGAATCGCAAATGTGTCAAAAATCCGCGTATAAGGTCAGCTGGGTCCGATAGCGGCGAGTGCACACCTTCCACCAGCTCTCGACCAGCCCTCCACTAACGCTCGACTAGCCTTAACTAACTCTCGGCCAGCCCTTAACTAACTCTCGGCCAGCCCTCAACTAACTTTCGACCAACCTCGATCAACGCTCTGCAAATGCTTACGGACTCAGCAGCCGCTATTTGCCCATTTATCGCCATTTGAGCGGAGTTTCGGACTCCAGCGGCGCTATTTCCCAAGAATCGACTCTAATATGGCGTTTTTCATGCCAATAGCTGCGGTGGAGTCCGATAGAATCGCAAATGTGTCAAAAAGCCGCGTATAAGGTCAGCTGGGTCCGATAGCTAGCGATAGGTGTACGTTGGCTAGCGATAGGTAGATGATAGCTGGACGATAGCTGGACGATAGCTGGACGATAGGTACACGATAGCTAGAGCGTTCGCCTCCGCAACTGTGCTCCACACGAAGTCCCCAAAATTAGAGGGCACCCCAGCAGCCAATTCATGGCTTTTGAGGTACCCTCTAATTTTTCTTGGAATTCGCCTAAATCTCCCTACAAAGGTTGATGCAACGTTCCCAGTAGTTCGCCCATTTTTACCTTTGAGTTGACCTCAAGCTTGGGTCTCGGGGTAAAGGTACCGCTTTCCGTGAGCAGCACTACGGTGGAGCCAAACTCAAAATAAGCCAGATCATCGCCTATTTGCCACTCGGCAGCGGTATCATCCGTATAACGAATACTGCTGACGTTCATTGCGCCTACCTTTACTACCGCGGTTTCTCCGTGACTCCCGGCAATATACGTAATGAGACGTTCGTTGCGGTTCAGGACACCCTTCATATGTCGCATTCCGAAATCGTTGACAGGATAGGCCCGTCCGCGAATATAATCGCTCTCCACCTTTTGTCCGGTAAGGGGAGAGTGAATCCGGTGATAATCGGTAGGACTCAAATAAAGAACGAAGAAAAAACCCTTCTTGTACAGCTCCAGATGCGGGGAGTGATTAAGGAGATCCTCGATCTTATAATCCTGCCCTTTTACATTCATAATCGTACCGGCGTTAATGTCACCCATAGCAGTAATCGTTGCGTCTACGGGACTAACCAAAGCGTCAGCGTCGGTTGCAATAGGCCGCATGCCCGGCTTCAGCCGGCGGCTGAAAAACTCATTAAGAGTGAGATATTCTCCAGGATTTTTCTCCGCTTGAGCGGAGGGGATTTGATAAGTCTTAATAAATGCCGGGATAAGAAAACGGCTGATTCTACTATGAGAAAAAGATCCCATTAACCGTGAAAGCCACCGGTGTGAGGATAGCTCGGTCATCAGCCGTAGCAATTGTTTTACCATGCCCATCTCCCTTCCATAATGCAGCAGTACGGTTGTATACGGGTCGTCTCTGCTCTGCATTATATTGACATAGAATAGGAGACAAATCAATAACTGTTATATACCGTACTGTTCGTTTCTATTAAAAAACGCGCGTATCCCATAGGTCTGCGATAGCTGTCTTTCCAAATTTCCGTAAGGCCGGCTTTATGAAATCCGTAGCGTTGGTCACGACCGTTACACTCTATGAAGAAGAGTCGTCCGTCCTTAGTAATGCCTATATCCAGTCCGATATCGGCCAGTCCGGGAAGGTCTTGCTCCAGACACCGTGCGATTGCAAGGCTAAGTATTTCGACAGACATACGGATGTGGGCCGCTGTGGATCTTGAAAAGGCCTTTTCGAGCGCGAGGGAGGAGCTTAACGCTTCTCCTCCGCGGGCTATATTGGAGACAAAGCCCCCTGGGGCAGCCAGTTTGGCGAAGAGCCCAGTGACCTGCCAATCTCCTCCCCAGCCGCGCTGAACAGTGACGCGTAGATCAAAGGGACGTCCTCCAATCTCAGCAAGGGGAATACGTTCTTGTACAAGATAAGGTACGGAGGTTAGGCGTGCGCGGAGCGCTTGTGGCAACGCCGCCTGATTGACGGGAATACTTCTCCAGCGCTGCATCGAAGGGGAGAGGTAGCTCAAGGTCCAACGCTGAGCTCCCTTGCGGACCAGCCGCATGACCCCATTCCCTATACTTCCCCGGCAAGGTTTTAGAATGAGATCGGGATAAAGATTCATCATTTCTTTTAGGCCTGAGACTCTCGTTGTTACGGGTAAATATTCGCGAAGCTCCGTATTTTTTTCAAGCAGCTGATGGATCTCATCTTTGCCGTATCGATTACATGTATTGAAAATCAGGGGATAGTGCTTCAGCAGACGCTGCATCCCCGGGCTGTTTTTGCTGTATATTGCCCGGTTATGGATAACAGCAGGCGTAGGAACAACTACGCTTTTATATCCATTAACTCCCTTTATATAGGCGGCACTAAAGCCTGTGTCCGTATCGATGTCCGCGAGCTTCAGGAAGCAAGGGACTAAACCGTATGCCGCCGCGGCCTCTTCATAGTTGGATAGAGACTCCTGTCCTGTTTTTAGCCGGGGAACGCCCCGGTGCATATCGGCATTTAGTAATATTCCAACGAGCTTATGCCCCATGTTTGTTCCTCCTGTTTCATCGGTTACATGATCCCTGCTTTTTCTACTCTTGTCATAGTATGTTTGTACCCGCGTGTCAGGGTGGACGAATGCGCGAAGGCAGATGCCTTTTTTTATACATAATCTTATGAAGGCCTCATCGCAAAAGGGTGTCATAAGCCCATACCGCTGCATATGATGCCTAGGAGAAACATTAGATGGAAGGAGGAGACTGCTTGTGAGGGGTTCCAAAAAAAAGCAGCCGCGCAGTCCACAGAAACGACTCTATTTTGTAGATAATCCCAATAAAGAGGAACTGAGTATGCTGGATACCAAAAGCAGCTCTAGAAACTCGGGGAATAACAGTGACGGAGTCAGTGAAGCAGAGATCGCGGAAGTTCAGGTAAGTGGGGGAGCAATAGCTGAAGTCGTTCTAGAGGAGCCAACTTCTGCTCCAGTTCTACAATTGGAGCCGGAGCTTATAGAAGAAGCGCAGCTTCAGAAACAGGCGGATAATCTTCCTGAAACCGTATGGTTCGCTCCTCCAGAGAAAGAACGTTTTCAGCCCGTTTATACAGATGATCTTTCGGATGCAGCGGTGACCGGAGCCAAAATCGCTCCACGTACTATTGACGGTTCTAAGCTAAAGTTCGGCATTATTGGTACACCTTGGCTGCAAGATTACGCTGTACAGAGTATCAATATCGCGGACAAGGCAGTCACTTCTGCAAAAATCGCACCAGAATCGATAGTGGGCGAGCATTTAGCAGAAGGAAGCGTTAGTGGCGGTAAGCTGCTGGATCATTCGATCAGTGGAGAGAAGCTGAAAAATGGCAGTATTAGTCCAGAGAAGCTGGCTGATCGGATTATAGGCGGCGGTCAAATTGCAGATAAAGCTATTGAGAGCCGCCATTTAAGCGATTTGATTATTACTGCGGATTTACTGGAAGATGGAGCCGTTACTAGTGACAAAATAGGAAGCAGCAGCATCACAAGCCGCCACCTGGCAAACGGCAGTGTTGACCGTTCCAAGCTGGCCGATGCAGCGGTATCTGGCGATAAAATAGCTGATGGTGAAATCAGCAGCTCAAAGCTAGCGGATGCTGTCATTGAAGGCCGCCATCTTAGCGACGCCTTGATAACCGCCAGACATCTGGCCCCGGGAGCGATTGGTTCTGATCAGCTTGCCAGCAAATTGATCGGTAAGGAACAGCTGCAGACGGGTATTATCGAAGGCGGACATTTAGCTGATGGAGCCATAGGCTCCAAGCAACTTGGTGCAGATGTCGTGAGAAGCATCCATTTAAGCCCAGAAAGTGTGAATGGTAATCATATCGGTGATGGCGAAATATCAAGTCGGCATTTGGCTGACCGCAGCATCTCTTTTTTAAAGCTGGCTGAGGGTGCAGTAGGGACTGCGCAGTTAGTGGAGCAAGCGGTAACCTCGTCCAAAATTGCTGACCAAAGCATTCTCCCACATAAGCTGGCAGACGAAGCAGTGACCACAAGACATATTGCTAAATCCGCCATTCGCGGACCGCAAATTGCTATGCAAGCCATAACTTCTATTCATCTGGAACGCGAAGCAGTGAATCATTCGCATATAGCTGCGGAAGCGGTCGGCTCGGAGCAGCTCAAGGAAGAAGCTATTCAGACTCAACATTTATCTTCCGGTGCTGTGACTGGAGAACAGCTGGCTTCAGAATCTGTGGGTGGGGAGCATCTTCGTGCACAGAGCGTTACTTCAGCCAAGTTGGCAGATGGAAGTGTAAATGCAGCTAAGCTGGCAGCGGGTGCAGTGATTGGCAGCACGATTGCGCGTGAAGTTGTCAGTGGTGAACATATCGCTTTTTGTACAGTGGAGGAAAAACATCTGGCGGATGCCAGTGTGAGCGGCCGTGTATTGCAGGATGCTGTGGTAAATAAGGATCATTTGGCCCCGGGAGCCGTGGAACGAAGACATCTTGGTGAAAATAGTGTGACTTCCGCTGCGATTCAATCGGGCTCAGTTTCAGGAGATAAGCTGGCTTCCGCTGCGGTGAGAGAAATTCACCTGGCAGCAGGAGCCGTGCAGCCTCATCATCTGGCCGATCATGCAGTGACCTCGTTGAAGCTTTCACCGGAAAGTGTCTCAACGGATAAAATCAGTGATTTAGCAGTCACTTCGGCTAAGCTTGCAGACGGCAGCATAGAATCCAGTAAACTGGCGGCGTCAGCAGTTCAAGCTGAGCATTTGTCGGTAAATGCTGTAAGTTCGAAAACCATAAGCGAAAGTGCTGTTCAAAGTAGACATTTGAATCCTGGCAGTGTCAGCGGGGCGCATATCCGGCCGTTGTCTATCGGGAATGGTCATATCCTTCCGAATTCTATTTCTGCGGTTCAAATCCAAGAGGGCAGTATTAATAGCTCTAAGCTGGTAAAAGGTGCCGTGGATTCTCAGCATCTTTCACCTGGTAGTGTAGACGGCAGCCATCTGTGTATCGATACGATTGAAGGCCGTCATATCCTACCGGGTGAGATCACGCTGGCTCATCTGGCGGAAGAGGTACGTAGCTCTGAATTGCTGCCAGACGGCTGCATAACTGGGGAGAAGCTGGCAGAAGGATCGGTAGATTCCAATCATCTCCTGCCTGGAAGTGTGAACGGAAGCCATTTGAACTCGGGTTCTGTAGAAGGTCGACATATCCTACCGGGTGAGGTCACGCTTGCTCATCTGGCTGCAGATGCATATACCTCCGACTTGCTGCCTGAAGGCAGTATTACCGGGAAGAAGCTGGCGGGAGCATCTGTGGATTCTTTTCATTTAGTGTTTGGAAGTGTGGAAGGCGGACATCTGAGTTCAGGTTCCGTCGAAGGACGTCATATTGGAAAAGGTGAGATTACCCTAGCTCATCTCGCCGATGAAACCCGAAGCGCTGATCTGCTGCCAGACGGTAGTATTACTAGAGAGAAGCTGGCGGAAGAATCCGTAAGTTCTATACATCTAGTGCCTGGCAGTGTGGATGGCAGCCATTTAGGACCAGACACAGTTGAAGGACGTCATATCCGATACGGTGAGATCACGCTGGCTCATTTGGCAAAAGAAACACGCAGCTCCAAATTGCTGCCAGACGGTAGTATTTCTGGAGTAAAGCTGGCACATGCTTCCGTAAATTCAAATCATCTAGTACCTGGCAGTGTGGAAGGCGTTCATCTAAGTTCAGGTTCTGTCGAAGGGCGCCATATTGGAAAAGGTGAGATTACGTTAGCTCATCTGGCCGAAGAAACACGTAGCGCTGACTTGCTGCCAGACGGTAGCATCACTCGAGAGAAGTTGGCGGAAGAATCCGTAAATTCTAATCATCTGGTGCCTGGAAGCGTAGATGGCAGTCATTTGAGTCCAGACACAATAGAAGGACGTCATATCCGATATGGTGAGATCACGCTGGCTCATTTGGCCGAAGAAACACGCAGCTCCAATTTGCTGCCAGACGGTAGCATTACTGGGGAGAAACTGGCGGAAGCATCCATAAATTCAAATCACATTGTACCTGAAAGCGTGGAGGGAACTCATCTGAGTCCGTCTGCAATAGAAGGACGCCATATTGGAAAAGGTGAGATCAAGCTAGCGCATCTGGCGGATGAGGTACGCAGCTCCGAGCTGCTGCCAGACGGAAGCATTACTGGGGAGAAGCTGGCGGAAGCCTCCGTAGAAGCAATTCATCTAGTGCCTGGAAGTGTGGATAGAACTCATCTGAGTCCGTCTGCAGTAGAAGGTCTCCATATTGGAAAAGGTGAGATCAAGCTAGCACATCTAGCGGATGAGGTACGCAGCACCGAGTTACTGCCGGATGGCAGCATTACCGGTAAAAAGTTGGAGGGTGGATCTATTACTGCCTACCACTTGGCTCCTGGCAGTGTCTATGGGGGACACTTAGGGGGGAATGCGGTAGATAGCCGCCATATCCGTGCTGGAAGCATTACTCTGAATCATTTGGCAGAAGAAGTGCGCAGTGCTGATTTATTACCGGAAGGCAGTATTACAGGCGAGAAGATTGAAGTCGCGACGATTCAGTCTTTCCATTTAGCCCAAGGCAGCGTCTCTGGAGGTCATTTGGCCGGGGATGCGGTGGATGGCCGCCATATTCGATCGGACAGCATCACCCTGAATCATTTGGCAGAAGAGGTACGCAGTGCGGATTTGTTGCCGGATGGCAGCATTACGGAAGAAAAACTCGCTGAAGGCTCCGTGAGTTCTTCACATTTACAACCATGGAGTGTTTACGGAGAGCATCTTGCTGACAAGATCGTGGCAGATCGGCATTTGCAGCCTGGCATCATCAAATTAGAGCATCTTGCGGATGAAACACGCAGCTCAGCCCTGCTCCCGGATGGCAGTATCAACGGAGCTAAGCTGAAGGAAGGCAGTATCGAGTCCGCTCATCTGACAGAAGGTGCAGTAGGGACAACAGAGCTTCAGGATGAAGCAGTAGTAGCATCCAAAATCTCTTCGTTTGCGATTCAAGCCCGCCATCTGGAAGAAGAAAGTGTTCAGGAATATCATATTTCCCCAGGTGCAGTAAACGGGACTCATCTGGCACCGAACTCTGTAAATACAGATCATCTGTCCTTCAGTCCGATTCAGACAGCTGGGAAGCGAGAAGCACTACAACAGTTTGGAATGACAGCATTTATGTTCAATGGGGATGCAGAGAGTGTAGAGGTGACCGTATCGTTTGATGAGAGCTTTGGGCATACGGGTTATGTGCTTGTTGCCATGACCAATCAGCCTTACTTCTATGCTTCCTTAAAGAGCAGAGCCAATGGAGAAGCAGTGATTCAAGTGGTGCGGTTGCGCGAAACTCCGCATTTCTATGGGGTTATCTCTTGGATTGCTATAGGTGCTCCCTTAGCTAAACCGGCAGCAGATGATCGTGTATTTGATTGAACCTTAAGCAATTCCTCTTAAAAACAGCAGAGCAGCGAATCTCCTTATTGGAGATCGCTGCTCTGTTTTTTTGGTGGGGAACGGTACTTGTCAGCATCGCCGGGTTTAATCAATCGCTGTGGCTGCGGTTCTGTCCGATAGCCTGGTACTCTAAACATCTGCTACTACTTACGGACCCAAATGGCGTTATTTGCAGGTTTGTTGTCTTTTGAGGCTGGTTTCGGACTCTAGTGACGCTATTGTATAGAAATAGAGCCTTATTGGGTTCTTTTGATGCCAATAGCTGCTATGGAGTCCGTTAATAATCTAAAAGTGTGATAATGCGGCGAATAGGAGCAACTGTGTCCGATAGCGCCAAAGTATAATCATCCGCTGCAGATTCGGCTGTGTCCGATAGTGCAAAATTATAATCATCCGTTGCGGATTCGGCTGTGTCCGATAGTGCCAAAGTATAATCATCCGTTGTGGATTCGGTTGTGTCCGATAGCGTCCTAACCTAATCCCCCTGCTGTGTTACTGCGTTCGTTACCGCCGCAGGTTGTGTCCGCGGCAGCTGGCTATGCGCAATGTATCTAAGCCGAAGTTTGGTGGGGAGTACATTTGTCCTGTTTTCAGAACGACAGGAGACAATTGCCGTTACCCTGTGCGTTATAGTACATAAACTGTGATGTAACCCTCAGCCTGAAGAATTGGCTCTGTAAGGAAGGTGGATGAGCATGAAGCCCAAACGAACTTCTGCCCGCCGCACAGGGCGGCGGGTCTCTCGGATGAAGCGGCGGACTTCACGCCCAGTGCGGCAAGTCGCTGTAGTCCCTATAGTTAACCATCCTAATCCCTATGTTTCGGTTATTATTCCAGCCATGAATGAAGCTCAGACCATTGCGGGAGTGATATCTGGAGCCAGAGGGGTCCATCCGCGCTGCGAGGTAATTGTGGTCGTGAATGGATCCACTGATCAAACGGCAGGGATTGCACAATCGCTAGGTGCGCGTGTTATTTCCTATGAGTTGCCGCTTGGACACGACGCTGGCCGTAGTGTGGGAGCTGAGGCAGCCAAGGGAGAAATCCTATTGTTTACAGATGGAGATTTGGTGATACCTGCTTCGGGGCTGCGTCCTTACGTTACTGCTGTTAGTGGTGGAGTGGACATAGCGCTTAATGATTATTCCGGTCCGGTCCGGAAGCTGTCCCCCCATCCGGTGGTGCTGTCTAAACATGCACTGAATATTCTGCTGGGCCGTCCAGATCTGAAGGGATGTTCGATGACGGCAGTTCCGCACGCAATCAGCCGCAGAGCACTTGATATTTTAGGGAGCGATTCATTATCACGTCCTCCACTGGCGCATGCCCAGGCAATTCTTAGTGGACTGCATGTGGTAGCCGCTCACAAAGTACCTGTAGGGAAGTTAAATGCGGTGAGGCGCAAGGAAGACGGCATAGATCCATTGCAGCAGTTGATTACAGCAGATCATATGGAGGCTGTATCCCTCTTGCTGGAACATCGGGGGAACAGAGCGGGCTTTGGCGACGGAGCCCGGCGCAGAGAGATGGTGAGATGATGGTTGCAACTTTACGAGGCACAGCAGCTCGAACGGCAAAGAAACGCCCAATCCGTCACAGGTCAGCCAATCGCTCTGTAAAAGCCAACGCTGCTACTCGCCCGCTTCTGTCTCGGCAATCGAAGGCAGGCAAGGAGACTCTGAAATTACCGAAGTTACGTGGGACTTTGTCAGTCATTATCTCCGCGCGTAATGAGGAGCAGACCTTGTCCCGTCTGCTGCATCAGGTTGCACGGCTTGAACCTGCAGAAATTATCGTCGTACTTAATGGCTGCAGTGATAACTCTTTTCCTATTTCTAGACAACATCGTCAAGCCATTGTAGTACACTGCCCAGAGTCTGTCGGACATGATGTGGGCCGGGCTATCGGTGCAAAGCTGAGTCGCGGGGATATATTGCTTTTTCTGGATGGAGATATGGTCATTCCGGCCTCTCAGCTTGTTTCATTCACGGCGGCTGTAGATCGCGGAATTGATGTAGCTCTTAATGATTTAGACTCACTGATGCCTTCCTTTGGATTATGTGATGATGTCACCCGCAGCAAACTGTTTTTGAATTATGCTCTGGATAGGTACGATCTCGGGGTTAGCTCTATGACAGCTGTTCCTCATGCGCTTTCGCGGCATGCGCTTGAGACCATAGGCTACCGTGAATTAATGGTTCCACCTAAAGCCCAAGCTCGCTCTGTATTAGAAAAGTTACGGGTGGAGAAGGTAGGAACGGTAAATGTTATTAAACATAATCGGCTGCGCAAGGCAAATACAGGGGTTGGAAATGCTGTGGAAAAACTGATCATAGGAGATCATGCTGAGGCTCTACATGAGGTTCTTTCCCGGCGAAAAGCTGGCGGTCTGCTAAGTAGTGAAACACAGCGTGAGTACCGCAGACAGGTAGCCGCTTGGAGGAATCGGATATGACGCTGACGAGTATTATTATTCCAACCTACAATGCGCTGCCCTTGCTGCGGGCCTGTGTGGAATCTATTCGTGCCTACACTCCGCCGCCTTATGAGATTATCGTAGTGGACAATGCTTCAACGGACGGAACAGACACCTATTGCCGTGCGAATCATATAACGTTTATTTCATTGCCAGACAATCGCGGCTTTCCAACTGCATGCAATTTGGGGCTACAGCTAGCGTCAGGTGATGAAGTCCTGCTGCTGAATAACGATGTAGTGGTGTCTCAAGGATGGTTAACTAATCTGAAGAGGGCTCTATATAGTGCTCCTGATGTAGGTATTGTTGGACCAGTCACAAACTATGCCAGTGGACGTCAACAGGTGAAGACCGATTATGAAGGTCTGATAGGTTTTCATCAGGCTGCTGAGAGGGCGAACCTTCCAAATCCCCAGAAATGGCTGGAGACGAGACGGCTGGTAGGATTATGTTTTTTATTCAAAAGAGAGCTGCTAACTTCCGTAGGTCTACTGGATGAGAGATTCTCACCTGGACATTACGAAGATGATGATTATTGTTATCGCGCCAGGATAAAGGGATATCGGCTGCTTATCGCCGGGGATTGCTTGGTGCACCATGAAGGAAGTGCAAGTTTCAAGCAAGTTTACAATACCGGACTGCAAGAACTGGTGGAACGAAATCGCAAGATCTTTATAGATAAATGGAATGTAGATCCTATTAATTTTATATGAAGTGCAGATCCGAAGGCAAAGGACGTAGATAAAGAGGAGGAAAGTAAGTGAAAGGAGTCATACTGGCGGGCGGAACAGGATCTAGACTTCAACCGCTGACCCGGCTTATGAACAAACATTTGCTTCCGGTCGGCAAATATCCTATGGTCTGTTACGGCATAGACCGGCTTCGCCGGGGAGGAATTACCGACATTCTTCTGGTCATAAGCAAGCAGTCTGCTGGCCTGTACACGGATTTTTTAGGTAGCGGTGCTGCATTTGGTGTATCTCTGACCTATAAAATTCAGGAAGCTGCCGGAGGCATTGCCGAGGCGCTTGATTTAGCAGAAGGGTTCATTTTCCCAGGGGAACGATTTGTTGTATTGCTCGGGGATAATCTTTTTATGGATGATCTGAAGCCTTATGTGGAGAGTTATCTTCGTCAGCCAGCGGGCACTGCAAAGGTGTTGCTGAAGCCGGTGGAGGACGCGCGCAGATACGGTGTACCTGTATTTGATAGTCAAGATGCGGCATGGATTGCCTATATCGAAGAAAAGCCTGAGCATCCGAAGACCAATTATTGTGTAACTGGTATTTATATGTATGATGAAGCTGTATTTGATATCATCCGGCAGGTATCGCCTTCCAAGAGGGGGGAGCTGGAGATTACCGATGTAAATAATATATACGCCGCTGATCGCAGACTTAGTTATGATGTGCTTAAGGATTGGTGGAGTGATGCGGGGACGTTCCAGTCTTTACACGAGGCGGGGGAAAAGTTAAAAGATGCACTGCCATAAGGCAGTGCTTTTTTTGTTGTAATCCTGCTATAGATAGCCGCAAGGGCTTTGAAATCACACGTTACTCAGAGAGCTCGGGGGTTAGAAATCCTCCACCAGATTAAATCCTCAGTTTCTTTGTATCTCTCAGAGCCTAGACGCTCCAATACTTTGTGGGAGGCTGTATTATCTTTTTCAGTGTCAGCGATTACATAGACAGCTTGGGGATGGGAGAAGATCCATGCATTAATTGTGTGTAGTGCCTCTGTTGCATACCCTTTTCTTCTATATTTCTCATCAATCCCATACCCTAGAATAACCTCGCCTTTCTCATTCGGGTAACCTTTAAGGATAATGAATCCTATAATACATTGATCTTCCCGATGGATGATGGCCCAGTTCGTTAACCATAGGTAATGGTCGGGGTCCTGCTGCACCTTTTTTAGCCTGATCTGCATAGCATATTGCATTTCATCATCAAGCGCCGCACTGATGGCAGCTAAGCCTAATTGCTGCTGTAGCTCCGAATAGTTATCTATTGCTAGCGTGAGCTCTGGGGCAGTTAAAGGTATTAGATCGATACGCTTGCTTTCAAGCTTCATATATTCCCCACCAACCTTTGGTAAACTCAGGATTGTGCATTTCACATTTTAATCCTTTTAAATGTACTTAGCAATAACGTAATTTTTATGTCATTCCAGTCACGAATAGAGCCTTAACTTGTCGAGGATCCCGGCACCGTCCCGGCTCCTGCCGCATATGCTGTAGCAGGGCGTTTGAGCAAAGGAGACATGAAGGTGCAGAGTAAAATAACTAAAGTCCTGCAGCACATGGCCCATACGCACGAACAGATGGCGCGGATTCTAGATGCTGAGCGCCATGTGGCTGTCCGTATGTCGCAAATTGTCCACGATCTGCCAGATGCGGAGCCTGATTTTGATGGGATCAGCGGGATGATCGAAAGCTCAACTCAGGTAAACAAGAACATTATTGCTTACTTGAATGCACTTGCAGATCTGGAAGAAGCGATGGCTGATGGGGTAGGCAGAGTGATTAAGGAATTGAACGGTCAAGAAGAAGAGTAACGCTATAGGAGCAGGAGGCGGAAGATGAGCAGAGAAAAGGCTTATCTGCAAATGCTGGAGTCCACCGCCGCCATCCAGTGGAACGTTGCGTTGATTCTGGAAGCTAAGGCGGTTGAAGCTGAAAAGGTAAAGCAGTGGGCACAGCATCATATCCACGCTAGAGCCTTTGATTCCCACAGTGAGCAACTGAAGGAGTCCCTCTCTATACACGAGGTCATCGTGGAGATGGTCGAAGGGCTGACCAAACTGGAGAACGGACTCTACAGCAATTTAAAAGCAGTGCTGGGCAGTGGTGAAGACGATGGTGGCGGGGAAGGTTTTGGAGACATGTCAGGTGATGGCTTTAGTTTTGGAGAAGACAGCAAATGAGCGGGGACCGTCTCTCTGAACATGCCGTCAAGCTGGAGATGATTCGCTCCATTTCGCGCAGTCAGGCTGCTTTGGCGGCCATCTTGGAGAGCATCGCCGAATTGACGGAGCAATCTGAGTTGACGGCCCGCAAATTGAGCGACAATATCAGGATTTTAAGTGGGTATCAGAGTGCGATGTGCCGGATGATGTCCGGGATTTCATTACATCGTCCTAAACGGGGAATTCCTGCTGCGCCATGGCTGAGCAAGGCATACGCCGTAGGAACCTCCAGAGAACATGGAGCACAGGAGGAGTAGAAGCATGAAGAAAAAAAGCCGCAGAACGCTACGTTCAGGCAGAACCCGTAGACGCACATTGCTGCTCTCGCGGAAAGCAAAAGTTCGTAAAGGGCTAGCCCGTAAATCCCGCAGAGTTCTTGCCCGGAAAACTGCTCGTTATGGGAAGTCAAAGAAAGGCCTATTGCTACGCAAGAAAAGAAGACTTCGTCGCAAGCTTGTTCGTAAAGTAAGGGTTGCGCAGCCACCGGTGATTGTGGTACCCGTGAGCGAGGCTCCGCCTGCTCCACAGGTAATTCCGCTCCCCCCGGAGCTGGGCGTTTCGCCGGAAACGCCTCCGGCAGACGCCTTTCAACAGGGCTACACCGAAGCATACAACGTGGGGTTCGACGCCGGTTTCGCCAAGGGCTTCGAGGACGGGCATAAGCTGGAATTCAGCTAGGAGACACAGATGACAAGATCCGCTCCGTCCGTGAGCGGGTCTTGGGGTTTTCGTGCGGACTGGTTTGCTGCGCTGCCGATGTGATAAACTTCATAATGAAAGTGAAAATAATATGAGGTTAAGATGAAGGCAGGGATGATTCATGGGTACTGAGATTCGCAGAGCACGCAAAGATGAGATTGATGAAATTATGGAGCTGATTGCCAAATGCGTACAGGTGATGCAAGCAGGTGGCAGCGATCAGTGGGACGAGCATTATCCGAACCGGGAGATCATCTCCCTTGATATTGAACGTGGCAATCTATGGATATGTGAGGAGAACAATGCGGTGGCCGGCATTCTAGTGTTGGACGAGCATCAATCTGAGCAGTATGGGAAGATTGACTGGACTGAAACGCAAGGGCCTCATTTAATTATGCATAGATTGGCTGTGCATCCCGAAGTGCAAGGGAAGGGAATTGCACGCCGTCTTAGCACTTATGCAGAAGAATATGCTCGCCAGAATGGTTATTCCAGTATCCGTCTGGATACATATGCTAAGAACACTGGGGCACTCGCCCTATATCCCAAGTTAGGTTATGATCGCAGGGGTGAAGTAACTTTTCCGGGGCGCACCGCTAATTTTCCGGTGTTCGAGAAGGTTCTAGAAAAGCACGGAAATTCGGAAGCTTAACATAGCAAGAGAACCAGAGGATATCTCAGAGCCATCAAATGGCTGCTGGGATATCCTCTTTTTTCGTGAAAATAACACCTTTCTCTAAACAAAAACTTTGTTTGATTAGGTAGCATTTGCGCTTACGGAAACCCTGCTCAAAAGGCGATGAATTTGCAAAAAAGCGTCATTGGAGTCCGAAACCCTGCTCAAAAAGCGATAAGTGTGCAAATAGCGTCAGCTGGGTCCGAAAGCATCAGTGGCAGAGTATGACTCGACAGTAACGGACCCAGATGACCTTAAACGTGGAATTTTCCCACATTTGGGATGCTATCGGACTCCAGCGCAGCTATTGGTATAAAACACACTGCATATGGACCTGTTTCGAGGGAATAGCGTCACTGGAGTCCGAAATCTTACTCAAAAGGCGATAAATGTGCAAATAGCGTCATCTGGGTCCATAAGCATCAGCGACTGAGTATGACTCGACAGTAACGGACCCAGATGACCTTAAACGTGGAATTTTCCCACATTTGGGATGCAATCGGACTCCAGCGCAGCTATTGGTATAAAACACACTGCATATGGACCTTTAACGAGGGAATAGCGTCACTGGAGTCCGAAATCTTGCTCAAAAGGCGATAAATGTGCAAATAGCGTCATTGGAGTCCGAAACCCTGATCAATAAGCGAAAATATGCAAATAGCGTCATCTGGGTCCATAAGCATCAGCAGTTGAGTATGACTCGATAGTAACGGACCCAGATGACCTTAAACGTGGAATTTTCCCACATTTGGGATGCTATCGGACTCCAGCGCAGCTATTGCTATAAAACACATTGCATATGGGCCTGTAACGAGGGAATAGCGTCACTGGAGTCCGAAACCATGCTCAAAAGGCGATAAATGTGCAAATAGCGACATCTGGGTCCGAAAGTATGGAGGATTATGACTCACCTGTGGTGTAGACGTAGCGAGAACAATAGAAGCCGAAGTAGGCAGTAGAGTAGGCGCAAGTGGAAAGTAGCGGTACAGAAGAAGTAGTAGTAGCAGAAGCAGTAGACATAGCAGTGGAATAGGCGCAAGGGGAACGTAGAAGTGCAGAAATAAGAGTAGTGTAGGGGCAGTAGTAGTAGCAGAAGCAGTAGACATAGCAGTGGAATAGCCGCAGGGAGAAAGTAGAAGTGCAGAAGTAGGAGTAGTGTAGGGGCTGGAGTTGTTGTAGCAGTATCAGTAGATGTAGCAGTGGAATAGGCGCAAGGAGAAAGTAGAAGTACAGAAGTAGGGGGGAGTGTAGAAGCAGAAGCAGTAGACGTAGCAGTGTAATAGGCGCAAGGGGAACGTAGAAGTGCAGAAATAAGAGTAGTGTAGGGGCAGTAGTAGAAGCAGAAGCAGTAGACGTAGCAGTGTAATAGGCGCAAGGAGAAAGTAGAAGTGCAGAAGTAGGGGGGAGTGTAGAAGCAGAAGCAGTAGACGTAGCAGTGGTATAGGCGCAGGGAGAATGTAGATGTGCAGAAATAGGAGTAGTGTAGAAGCCGAAGCAGTGCAGAAGTAGCAGTTGAGTAGCAGTAGGGTCGGCATAGGTCAGTTAGATGAATAGAGTTAGACGTACACTTTCGGGCTCTGACCAGTTTACCATATTGCGCTATATGCATAGCGGTTTAGCATAACGCGTTAGAGTAAGCAGAGATACTGTCCGAAATGGTCGACCTAATCGTGCGAAATGGCCGATCTAATCGTGTGAAATGGTTGGCCTAATCGTGCGAAATGGCCGATCTAATCGAACGAAACCGCCGACCTAATCGAACGAAACGGCTGTCTCTTAAGCCATGAAATAGCTCTTGGATAGCTTATTTTTTATGTATTCCTGACAGTAAATCTGACGCAAAGTATAAGGTATCGTGATCGAAATTTTCTTCAAACAGAATAATCGTGATCATAAATCTAATTATGTTATTTAACATAACATAAAATACTAAATCACTTTTATAAAACAGTATTAATAAAACTAAATCGATTTTATATGTAACATATATTGACACAAAACCTGTCTTTAGATTATTATTGGACTATTCAAATTACAAATGAATAGTCTTTTTTTCGTATATCCTTAATAATTGGTTTAAGGGTCTCTACCGGGAACCGTAAATTTCTGGCTACGAAAATATGCTCAGGCATATTTTTGTGGCCTTTTTGTGTTACAAGCGTGAAGTTGTGCTGGAATTAACTCAATGAGGGGGAGAAGGCTATGGGGAATATTTTGATCAAAAATGCCGAAATCATTACGATGAACAAGCAAGAGGAAATTATACACGGGGATGTCCGGATTAAGGATGATCTCATTGTTGAAATCGGCACTGGCCTGATCCCGCAGGGCGACGAGCAGATCATTGATGCTACGAACCGTACATTAATTCCGGGTTTTATTCAGACTCATATTCATTTATGCCAGACGTTATTCCGTGGTAAAGGGGACGATCTGGAGCTGATGGATTGGCTGCGCAAACGAATCTGGCCATTAGAGGCCGCGCATGATGAAGAATCCCTTTATTATTCGGCTATGCTTGGCATCGGCGAACTGATCACTAGCGGCACGACGACGATTGTGGATATGGAGACTGTCCATCATACGGATTTTGCGTTTCAGGCTATAGCTAAAAGTGGAATCCGGGCCTTGTCCGGCAAGGTGATGATGGATCAAAAAGGGGGAGATGTGCCTGAGGCGCTGCAGGAGGATACCGCATCTTCTTTGCAGGAAAGTGTCGATCTACTGGAAAAATGGAATGGTTATGGAAACGGCCGGATTCAGTATGCATTTTCTCCACGTTTTGTGATTTCCTGTACAGAGCCTTTATTAACCGAGGTGCGGGATCTGTCCGCAAGATACGATGTGAAGGTGCATACTCATGCGTCTGAGAATTTAGGGGAAATTGAGATTGTGCAGGCCATGACTGGCATGCGTAACATCGTCTATCTGGATCATCTAGGATTAGCCAATGAACGGCTTATACTGGCGCATTGCGTGTGGCTGGATGCTGAGGAGCGGCGGATTTTGCGGGATCGAGGAGTGCATGTAAGTCATTGCCCGGGTTCCAATCTGAAATTGGCCTCCGGAATTGCCGACACACCAGGGATGCTTCATGAGCATGTTTCTCTTAGTCTGGGAGCGGATGGCGCTCCATGCAATAACAATCTGGATATGTTTAATGAGATGCGATTGGCGGCGATTATTCAAAAGCCTCATCACGGACCCACAACCATGGATGCCCGCAGTGTATTCCGTATGGCTACTATTGGTGGGGCGAAGGCCGTAGGGATGGAGGATAAGATCGGGAGTATCGAGGTAGGCAAAAAAGCAGATCTAGTGCTCCTGAATCTCTACAATTTTCATACCTTCCCCTCTTACGACGTAGATCCCATCTCTAGAATTGTATATTCCGCTACGCGGGCAGATGTGGAGACAACGATAATCGACGGGGAGATCGTGATGGAAAGAGGTTTGCTAAAGACTGTGGATAAAGAAATTGTACTAAATGAAGCTAACCGTTCTATTAAAAGATTACTCACGCATACCTCGATCGTTTGAGGGGAGAGGTCGATTCGGATTTGGATATCTTATCATTCGCAGGGGATCACTGGACCCCCTGTTTTTTTATGAGAAAATATGAACATAAGGGAACTAAAGTGCCTTTTATGAGGTCGTATTAAGTGAGGTGAAGCTAATTGGAACTGGAAGGTCTTCAGCATAGCGAGACGATGAATGAACAGCAACTAAGAGAAATCATGAGCCGTTACGGAGAGGATATATGGAATTATATCTATTATCTTACCAAAAATTCTGAACAAGCCGATGATCTGGCTCAAGAAGTATTCATTAAATGTTATTACCGGATTGGAACGTACCGGGGGAATTCTTCATTTAAAGCATGGTTGCTTACGATTGCCAGGAATACTGTTTTTTCGCACCGGAAATCGCGCTTTTTTCGTTCGGGCTTATGGGGTGGTGTACAGCCATTGTCCACGGTTGATGTGGAGCAGCGGGAAAAAACTATCGAACCTCTTGGCGTAGCCCGATCTGCGGAGATGGAGTATTTGGGTAATCAGTCCATTGGTGAGATATGGGGTCTAATTATGGCATTGTCTCCAAAGCTGCGCGAAATATTGGTCCTGGATTTGAAATATGAGCTCTCTATAAAAGAAATAGCTGAACTGATGAACTTGAGTCACGGAACGGTAAAATCAAGATTGCACCGAGCGCGGCAAAAAATTCAGAACAAATTAAAGGGGGTAGAATGATGGAGGATCATAAACCGGAATGGTATGCTCAGGCCCGAAAAGGACCTTTTGGAAATGAAAAGTTTACTATGAGGCATGCAGACAACGTCATTCGCCAAATTCAAGAAGATCAACAGGGAGCGAAATCTTACTCAGGAAAAAGACTGCCTGTGCAATTGTTGGCTGTGGCGAGTTTTATTGTATTGTTGGGCTTAGGTGTATTCTTTCTGAACGGAAGGTTCCTCGGTAATGAATCAAGCAACCCTGCGCAAACGGAGGTTTCGTCGCATTTCACGGAGGCTGAGCTACAGCGGAACGCAGATCAGGTGATGCAGAGTTTACTTGGAAAGACTTATCCGCTAGATCACCGGGAATGGCTTAAGGAGCAACAGCAGATATTTTACTCTTACCAGAAAGGTGAGGACTCCGCATATATCTGGATCAATTATGAGACAGGAGAACTGGTGCAAACGAAGATGAGTACGATTCTGACAGCTGCAGAGATCGACGCTGAAATGAAAACCCGTGCGGAAGAGATCAAGGGCAAACTGGGTTATGCGAATGATTCAGCTTATGAAGTGCTCAGATACGTTGAATATGATGTTACACAACATTCTGGCGTGAAAATTGAGAATAACTTTAGGGCGGAGAAATGGCGTATCGGATTTGTGAATGGTGAATTCGATTACGCATCAGCCACGCTTGAGGCCTCGGCGGTATCAGAAGAGATGCGTCAAGCTGGGGAAGAGGCATTGAAGGTGTTGAGAGGTAACGGAGGTGATGAAGAGCTTAGTTTAGTATTTCGGGCTATGGACAAGGATCAGGATACGCTTACGCTGCAATACGGATCAAAGGTTTCGGTTACGTTCGATACTGTTACTAGAAGGATTGAGCAGATTAGTGATACAAATCCTCGTGCTAGTGATAAAACAGATCCCAAACAACTAACGGTATTAGACCGGGAGTTGTCTCTAATTGATGGGGATCGCCTACGTGAGAAGGCAGCACCTCTGCTGACTAAGATATTTAGCGTTGCTGATGTGGGCGGATATAGCTTGCTTAAAAGAGATCAGGAGCCCGGGAATCTCACCTTTCATAAGCTTGGCAGTCCTGAGATCACTGTATATTATGATAGTGATTTAACGATCTGGAAGGTAAAAGAGGATTTGCCAGCAAGCCAGTCTTAGATTGAAAGTCATAACATAATAGGCTTAAATAGGGAGGTTCCACAGCCGAAAAGGCGTGGGATTTCCCTATTTGTAGTGGGAGCGAAAGGTGCACATTTTTGATAAAAAAAGTAAGTATTGTTATACTAGAACAATCTGATATTTTACAGAAAAGATGAATAGAGTTCATAATCAGAACAAATGAAAAGGTAAGAGGGGATTAAAACGTGAAAAAGCACGGGCCGAATCGAGCTCAGTTCTATATTGTTGTCCTGCTGCTATGGTTGAAGCTGCTCCTGCTGAGAGTGCTGTTCTTTGATAGAATTGCTTGGGAATGGATTGCAGCAGATGTTGCTCCAGTCCTCTTCATCATGGGGATACTGACGGTCATTACTCCTTCGCGGGTGAGAACAGCTGTCTATTGGACATTTAACGGGATATTATCGCTGCTGCTGTTCGCAGCCAGTGTATATTTCAATCACTTTGGTTCTGTTCCTACGTATCTGGCTTTATATGAACTGAATCAGGTGTTTCAAGTGAAGGCAAGCGTAGAATCAACGATACAGACTATTGATTATTTATTTTTCGCTGATTTTGTGATCATGGCAATCTATGTCTTGATCCGCAGATGGAAGCATGGAAAAGCCTATCCGCGTGAGCGTGAGCGATTCAGCTCCCGGAACACACGATTGGCACATATGATGGTGATTCTGGTGGCTATTCTTGGAGGTTTTGCTTTATCGGCCAATTCTGTCAATTCTGCGCGGGGAATTACAAATGAGCTTGTGCAGGCAGAAAGTGCCGGATTCCTGAATTATGAGGTCGTTGCCGCAATTAAGGTCAAGGAAGATAACAATCTCATTGGAACCGGAGATATTAAGGATACCATCGCGAAGATTGATGAGCTACAAGCTTCCTATCCTTATAGTAGTAAGGCCGCGGGCACAGCACCTGAGTATTTCGGCTCCCAAAAGGGCAAAAATGTAATTGTCATCCAAATGGAAGCTTTCCAAAACTTCCCGCTGCATCAATCCCTGAAGGGTCAAGAGCTGACTCCAGTGTTGAACAAGTTGGCAGATGAGGGATTTTACTTCCCCCATGTCTACCAGCAGATTGGTCCGGGCAATACTTCTGACGCTGAATTTATGAGCAACACGTCGATTTATCCAATCGGGACCTTGGCAATGTCCACTGGATTCGGGGACAGAGAACTGCCGAGCCTACCACGTCTGCTGAGAGATAAAGGATATGAGGCGTACACCTTTCACGTGAATCAAGTGGGCTTTTGGAATCGGAATGAGCTATATCCTGCACTTGGATTTAACGGCTATTATGATAAAGATTATTTTACCAATGATCATTTTAATGCGTTTGGTGCTTCCGATGAACAGCTTTATATTACGGGTGTCGAGAAATTGGCAGAGCTGCAGAAGAAAGGAACTCCTTTCTACGCACAAATGGTGACGGCGTCCAGCCATCATCCCTTCCAAATTCCGGACTCTTTTAAGAAGATCTCAGTGCCTGATGAGTTAAAAAACACGATGCTTGGCGATTATTTGACTGCTATTAACTATACTGATTATGCCATTGGAACTTTAATAGAGGGTTTGAAGAAAAATGGAATGTGGGATAACACTGTGCTGGTGATGTATGGCGATCATTTTGGCTTGCAGCCGCAGGATGTGCCACCGGAGCAAATAGAAAGTGCGTTGGGGATTCCATACGATTCCCGGATCAGTCGCTTTAATATTCCATTGATTGTACATGTACCAGGAATGGAGCAAGGGAAGGTAGTAGAGAGAACAGGTGGACAGTTGGATATTCTTCCTACGATAGCTAACCTATTGGGGGTTTCTTTAAAAGAAGAAGGTTATACAGCATTTGGTCATGATCTCTTGAACATTGATCGTAATGTGTTAGGAATGCGGTATTATTTGCCTTCTGGTTCTTTCTTTAATGATGATATTCTCTATGTGCCTGGTAAAGATTTTGCTGATGGTAAAGCTGTGTCGCTGGATACGCTTAAGCCAGTATCGGATTTCACAAAATATCAGACTGATTATGAGTATATTTTGAAGCTAATGAATTTGTCCGACGAATATGTGAAGCTGTTACCACAGAGATAGGGGGAATCATGAAAAAGTTCTGGAAACCGGAGTATCTCGTAGGCCTTGCCGGCTGCGGTATCATTATTTATTTGCTATTCGTAGGGCCTTTTATTGGTGTTGCCGATAACGGAGATTTTTTGCGTATGATGAATACCATCGGTCTGAACTACTATGACACTGGAGCATCATATGCCGACCAGTTTTTCAATTTTAGTCATTCCAGTTTTGCGTATGAAAATTTATTTAGAGGTTTTTATCCTTCCTCACAGATTTTTATAGTACTTGTGCCGAGATTGATCGGCGGGCTCATCCATGGCAGCTTTTTTGATGTTCGTTTGCTGGGTGCAGTTTATGGGCTTCTTTTACTGGCGGCAACTTGGCTGCTGGTGAAGTATAATGCTCGTGGCTCTTATGTTACAGGGCTGCTGTTGGGAGCAGCTATCTTATTTGTGTTTTACGATATCGGGTATGTGGCCTATTTCAACTCCTTGTTTGGAGAACCAGTGTCGATGGTGTTTATGCTGCTGACATTTGCATTAGGATTAAGATTAACCAGCCAAGAGAAGCCAACCACTAAAGGATTAACTTTGTTTTTTATCGCAATTCTGTTTCTGGTCACCTCCAAAATCCAGAATGCACCCATTGGGATTGCCTTTGCTCTGATTTTCTTGCGGTTTATGATGCTTGACGGAGAGGGCAAATGGAGGAAGCTGGCTTTACGTTTTTCGATTGCCATCTTTCTTGTATCCATCGTTTTGTATGTGGCAGCGCCAAAAGATCTGAAGCATATTAATCTGTATCAAACGGTGTTTTTTGGGATTTTAAACGAATCGCCGGATGTGAAGGGAGACTTGCAGGATCTCGGATTGCCGGAGCGGCTGGAGGTACTGGCGGGTACAAATTATTTTCAGACCGATACAGTGATTAAGCAGAATGATCCTTCGCTGGTTCCGGACTTCTATGACCGTGTATCTCATAAAGATGTATTGTTCTTCTATCTGAAGCATCCGGACCGGTTGATAGATAATATGAAATATGCTGCGAGTAACAGCATGGCGATTCGCCCGTATTATCTAGGAAACTACGAGAAAAGCGAGAATAAACCAGCAGGTGCATTATCCTATACTTACAGTGCATGGAGCCAATTCAAAAATAAACATATTCCGCATACGCTCGGATTTCTCTCCATATTCTATCTGGTGTATTTTGCGGGAGCTTTGTTCCAGTATTTCCGCAGCAGAGATATTCGTGGCAAAGTTGCCGGCGAGCTGCTGATGCTGCTAGGACTAATAGGGATTTTCTCCTTCTTGGTTCCGATTCTTGGGGACGGGAGGGCTGACATCGGTAAGCATTTATTCTTGTTTAATGTGTGCTTCGATATGATGGTTGTAGTCATGTTTGGATGGATTGTACACAAGCTGACGGGGATTGCGAGACGCTAATTTCAAGCACCTATCAAACACAAAATAACACAAAGCAAACAGCAAGTTTCCGATTTGGAGACCTGCTGTTTTTTTAAAAATATGGCTATGTTAAACTTTGTTGTTGATATTTCATAATTAAGAACAAATGTTCTATAATAAGGGCGATATAACTGTTCGGAGATGATTTGCCCATGGATTTAAAGGAACTGAAAAAGCTTGCTGATACGTTGGACGATAATGGTAAGCGAGAACTTATCTACTTTTTGCAGTCCCGAACCAAGGGAGTGGCACTTCCAGTTCGAGCGATTGATGAAATTCAAGAGCAGAAGCATAAATATGGACTTATTTGCCCGCATTGCAAAAACGATTCTGTTGTTCGATTTGGAAAGTAGGCTGTAAGAACACGCACTGGAGAGGTTAAACGTCAACGTTACCGTTGTAAGTCCTGTCGCCAAACATTCAATGACCTTACGAACACCCCTCTGCAACGAATGAGGCGACCTCATATGTGGGTTCGTTTTATCGAATGCATGATTGAGGGCTTTTCTCTGAGAAAATGTGCAGAGCAGTTAAACGATGAAGTCACGCATGTCACCTTGTTTTACTGGCGGCATAAGATTCTTTCCGCTCTGAAGCAGATTCCAACCGAAGCATTTCAAGATATTGTTGAAATGGACGAGACCTACTTTCTTTACTCGGAAAAGGGCGAGCGGAATATTACCGAACGCAAGCCACGTAAACGTGGCGGCAAAGCGAAATATCGTGGTATAAGCCACGATCAAGTGTGCGTGCTGGTTGCCCGTGACCGTCAGAAAATGACTTACTCTGGCGTACTTGGGCGTGGACGTATTCGGATTACAAAATTAGACGGAGCGATTGGTGGTCATCTATCTGACTCAAACGTGTTATGCACTGATTCATGGAGGGCATTTAGCTCCTATGCGAATTCAAAAGGCATGACTCATTACCGATTCAAGTCCGACGGAAAACAACGTGTGAAAGGCGTGTACCATATCCAAAACGTAAACAGCTACCACAGCCGCTTGAAGAAATGGATGGATCGCTTCACTTTTAGGGAATGTAAACATCTAAATAACGTAAGGAACGAGGAGGCAGACAATTCATGGGAGGAACGAATGTATGGGATGCGGAGTGGGAGGTTAACGAAGAGCAGGCGCGGACGCTGATCGGCAGACAATTCCCTCAGCTGTCATCGAAGCAAGTGAAGCGAATGGGCTGGGGCTGGGACAATACGGTTTTTCTCATCGGTGACGAGTACGTGTTCCGGTTTCCAAGAAGAACGATTGCAGTTGGTTCGATTCGTATGGAAGGGAAGCTGCTGCCAAAGCTGGAGACATATATAACCATCCCCTATCCGAAACCGTTGTTTTATGGCGAAGCAAGTGACGAATACCCGGCACCATTTCTTGGCTATGACTACGTGCTAGGAGATTTCCCAATCGGTTTGACGGAAGAACGCCGGGCTTTATCGGCAGAGACGCTGGCGAAATTTTTGCGGAGATTGCATGAGTTTCCGGTGCAGGCAGCGCTGGAGTGCGGAGTTCAGCAAGATCATCGAAACTTGACGGACATAGCATCGCGCAAAGTGAAATTGGAGGGCTTTCTATCGAAGGTGGTTGAACACTTGTCGCCGGAGGAGTCCGGTGTGATCGAAGCGTATATTAGCAGGCTGCAAAAGGACCGTGTCGAGGCGGTGAATGCACTGCTACATGGCGATCTTCATTTCAAAAATATGCTTGTGAATGAGAACGGGATCGTTTCCGGCATCATTGATTGGGGCGATCTGAGCGTAGGCCATCCGGCTTGCGATTTGAGCGTTGCTTATAGCTTTTTACCACCTTACGCTCGCGGCGTGTTTTTCGAAACGTACGGAGGAGCGGACGAGGAAACGAAGCTGCTGGCGCGGCTAATCGCGGTATACATCCCCATACTGATCTTAATGCAAGCGGTCGATGACGGGAATGAAGCAATTGCGGCAGAGGCGAAATCCAACATCATGCGGGCACTGTCGGATTAGGCTTATTATTTCGTTGCGGCTATGGGGCTATGGCTATCGGCACCATTTTGTCGTTTAAAGGCCGCGATAAGGTACGATCCGCCTTCTCTGATGCCGCTTTATGTTGAGGAACACGAAATTCAACAGAGTAAGTCGTTGCGCTAACGGGACACGATAGCAATAAACCGCCTTTTCAACGAAGGCGGTTTTCTTATGGTCAAATATCAACATTAGAATTTAACATAGCCTATAATATAAGAATTTATATGTTCCATGTTGTAAATTATCCTTATATTTCTCGCTTAAACGCTTACCGTCCTTAAAGGGACGTCGAAGTCGTGTATGCTTATTCATCTTCAAATAACTCACGCAACATCCCTTGACGATCGTTCATAAACGCTTTGGTCACGGTATAATGTTCGGTTTCCTCCAAGGCGACGGACCGTACTCCCTCCCCCTCCAAGAGAAAAATTTCAGCACCGGGATAGGACATCAGAATGGGGGAATGAGTTGCGATAATGAACTGTGAATCTTGCCCGACCAGCTCATGCATACGCACCAGCAGAGACATTTGACGTAAGGGGGAAAGCGCTGCTTCAGGCTCGTCGAGGATATAAAGGCCGCGGCCGCCGAAACGGTGAACGAATGTAGCTAAAAAAGACTCTCCGTGGGACTGCTCATGCAGAGATTTGCCTCCGTAGGAGTCTTTGATCGGTGGGCCACCGGGTTGTTCATCCAACTCATCAATATAAGAAGCCACATTATAGTAACTCTCCGCACGCAGAAAAAAGCCGTCCTTCGGCCGTCTAACCCCTCTAGCAATTCTAAAATACTCATAAAGATTCGAATGCGAGGAACGAGTGTTAAAAGAAAAGTTTAGCGTTCCACCCTCAGGGTTAAAGCCCCAAGCAGCAGCAATTCCCTCTAACAAGGTTGATTTGCCCGTGCCGTTCTCTCCAACAAGAAAGGTCACTGGTTTTTGAAAAGTCAGGCGATCCAGCGTTCGAACAGCAGGCAGATGAAATGGATAGGTTTGAAAGGATGGCACCAGATCACGCAGCAGCTCTGCGTGTCGCAAATACAACGTGGTGTTATTCATAGTTCCCCCCTTGTGAATTTCAAAAAGTAATCATCTTCGGACAGATTGGACAGAGATGACAAGTTTAGTGCCTCTAGCTAGACCTTTATAGTATAACAGCATCCAGCGAGTGGATGAAATTTGACGGGGTTCGGGCAAGCCGGGCAAAAGACAGGGTACATCTGCCAATTTAGTTCTAGTAATGACAGATGTCCATGAGGCGAGTGCTGACTCCGCATATAGTTATACTGTCTTGAGAATACAACGGGGCAGGGTGAAGGCCGTGAAAGCGAAAAGGAGAAAACACAAGCGTCCGCGAGATTATCGCGACGGTTATCACGAAGGATATCGTCTTGGCATGTGTGAGGCTGTGCAGCGTCGGAGTACTGTAGAGGTCGAAGCCTGTCGGCCATTTAAGCTAATGTATGTTCCTCAAGGGTTCCATGCAATCGATACTGGGGTAATTGAGGCGCTTCAGCAGCTTGTAAGTGAGCTTGTGATAAGCACTCCAGAAACTATGCTGGAGACCGCAGCTCGGGAGATGCCCGGGGCAGTGCTGGTTATGAATGGACTGCATGTTTTTCCGGAAAATCATTTAGAACAGATTACAGAAATCAGAAAGCTGGGCATTCGGACTGCGATCTGGTTTGTGGATGATCCTTATTTTACAGAGGATACTTCAGTGATTTGCCGGCATTATGATCACGTCTTTACGCATGAGCTCGGTTGTGTGGAGTTTTATCAATCCTTTGGGGTTCCATCCGTTCATTATTTACCGCTTTGCGTCAATCCAAAGATGTTCTATCCGCGCCGTACGGCACCGCAGTATAAGTACGACATTGTGTTTATTGGCAATGCATTTCATAATCGGACAGCGCTGTTTGATGAACTTGCCCCCTATCTAAAGGATAAGAAGGTGCTGATCGCTGGCGGCTTCTGGGAACGGCTTGCGACTTATGACCAGCTTGCCCCTTTTATTAGCAATGGCTTTATCCCGCCTGAGGAAACTGCGAACTATTACAGTGGTGCAAAGCTAGTCATTAATATTCACCGTCCGTGGGAGGAGGGGCAGGATAACCGGAATAGCTTCCGTTTACCATCACGCTCTATCAACCCACGTACTTATGAGATCAGTGCCTGCGGTACTATGCAGCTTACGGATGTTCGTGAGGATCTGGGCAATTATTATCGGCCAGGTTATGACTTGGATACTTTTGGCTCTGCTAAGGAATTGCAGGAGAAGATTGAGTACTATCTGAAGCATGAAAAAGAGCGCCGAATTTACGCTTTACGGGGACTACAGACAACCATGCGCAACCATACATTCACTGCGCGTTTGCCTCATTTGCTGAATGTGATTGCTTCAAGTGTATGAAATCTATAACGGGATAAAGGAGCGAGGATGATGATGAACAACAATGAATTTATTATGCCTGCACCACCGCTACCTCTGACACCTCCAGAGGAAGAAAAGCTTCGTGGTCGTCTGAGTGGTTTTAAGGGCGGATATGATGAAGGATATTTACGGGGGCGGCTTGCGATTTTGGATGGCCGGCCAGAAGAAGTATTTCCCGTACGGAATATTCATGTAATGTATGTGGCTTCTGGTAAAGGATATCCCTACTCTCCATTAGATGATGCAGTCCTCTATGCGCTGCAAAAATTAACCACACAAGTCACGATAACGGATGTGCGCCAAAACTTAGTGGAGTTAGCCGCCGCTCAAAGGCCGGATCTGGTACTTGTGCTGGATGGTATGGATTTACCGCTTGAGCAGATCTCCGTTCTTCGGGCTAGCGGAATTAAGACAGCCATTTGGCTTACAGATGATCCTTATTACACTGATTTTACAGTTAAAATTGTGGCGCATTACGATTTTGTGTTCACGCTTGAGCGTAATTGTATTGATTTTTATAAGGGACTTGGCTGCCCTGAAGTTCATTATCTTCCTTTTGCCGCTCACCGCGAGCATTACCGTCCAACTACAACACGTTCACCATTGAATCGCGAAGTTAGTTTTATTGGCTCTGCCTATTGGAACCGGGTTAATTTCTTCCGTGAGATTCTTCCGGATTTGATGAACTATAACACGGTGATTAACGGCATCTGGTGGGACCGTCTGCCTGAGGCGGCACTCTATGGAGATCGAATTGAGATTGGTAAGTGGATGTCACCACAGGAAACAGCGGTAGCTTACAGCGGATCCAAAATCGTCATTAACCTCCACCGCTCGCACATTGATGAAGTAGTGAACAACAATACGCTTTCGATTCCGGCGGTATCTCCTAATCCGCGTACTTTTGAAATCGCGGCTACGGGTACGCTGCAATTAGTGGATGCCAGAGATGATATGGGATCTTTCTACAAACCTGGTGAAGAAATTGAGACTTTTGCAAGCCCTCAAGAAATGATGGATAAAATCCGTTTTTACTTGACTCATGAGGAAGAACGCCGTGCGATTGCCCTGCGCGCTTTTGAACGGACGCTTAAAGATCACACCTACACCAAACGTATACACCAGCTGTTAACAGTAATTTATGGCTAGGTCATATGCCCGGAAATGGAACGGAAATGTGCGCTTACCAGGGGACAGGTGTCGTGCCGGCATCTGTTTTTCCTCGATATACTGTAGAACCGAACCTCAGCTTATGCCTGTGGCCTGATGAAAAGAAGCAACGTCTGGAGCGGGCTTGTATAGCGGAGCGGAAGCGACTGGCTAGATTCGAGAGCAGAGTGGAAGTGAAGGGGCGAAGCTCGGGAGCGAATTGAAATTGACTGACGAGATTCTAGAGCGAAGCGGAAGCGATGTTGCGAGTCACAGGAGCGACCATTTTCAAAGAGAGTTTTACTGCGAAGGACAGAACTTAGCGCAAAGTTTGTAAATTTTTTAAGGAGGTGAATGGCTGCTCCAGGCCCCTCGTTAGGGAGCGCCGAAACGCCATGGCTGACAAAGCTACAATCGTCCTCTTTTCACATGTATCCAATACACGCAGTATTACGGGAGCGGAGAAGCTATTGTTGTTTTTCGCTCAGGAGCTTTCTCCGTACTTTAATTGTATTCTCGTTGCGCCTCAGGACGGCAAGCTGACTTCTCAGGCTCGAAGCTGTGGAATAAGTGTACAGTTGCTTTCGATTCCTCTTTTATATGGAATGTACACTCCTTATGCAGGGTTGGAGGCAGATGCTCGGAAATTCCAGGAAAGCAGGGAGTATCACGAATTAACAGACTGGCTGAATTCCCTGCGCCCGGCGTTTGTTATTACAAGTACCTGTGTGCATGCTCTGCCAGCAATGGCTGCAAAGTCACTGGGCATTCCGGTGATATGGAAAATATCAGAGACGATAACAGACAATGAATATACACCTATTAGTGTAGGGCTGATTCATCGGAATAGTGATGAGATACTAGCTATTTCACAAACAGCTGCGGCTTGCTTTCCAGAGGACGTGAGAGCGGAAAAAGTGATCCAGCTGCCTCCCTCTTGGAATGATAAAGAGATGATGATTGAGGCTTGGAGCAAGCTTCGGAGCGAACGGCGGCGGGAATTGCGGGTTAAACCGCATGAACAGCTGATCGGCTATATTTCTTCTTTTATCAACAAGGAAAAAGGTCTAGAACATTTTGTGAAAATGGCTGTGCTTGTGCACGCGGTTCATCCAACCTCGAAATTTGTTGTCATTGGGTCAGCTGGCGATAAAAGCTACTATGAGCGCTGTGTCCGCAAGGTGAAGCTTGAGGGACTGTACACCCGGTTTAAATTTGTTGGTTATGCTGAATGTCTTCCATCTGCCTATTGCGCCATGGATGTGCTAGTGGTTCCTAGTCTGATCCGCGAAGGCTTCGGCATGACTGCTCTGGAAGGAATGGCTTTTGGAAAGCCCGTGGTCGCTTACGACTCTGGGGGCTTGCGAGAAATTCTGCACGCAGCGGGCTGTGGCGAAAATCTCGTGCCAGCATCGGACATTTCCGCGCTGGCAGAAAGAGTCAACGTCATGCTGGCGCAGCCGGGACTGGCGTTGACTCTAGGCAGTCAAGCGCGGGAGCGCGTCGACGCCGTCTATGGTCCGGCGGCTTATCGGAGCCGCCTGCAGGGCCTTGCGGAGATGTGGAACCTCCGCTATTGCAGCGCACCTGCGGTGCGCGAGGCTGACAGCGTGGTGGTGGTGGAACCACCCGCTGTCCAGCCTGATTTACCCGCAGCGTCGCCGGCTTTGCCGCCGCGAAGCAAGGGCCTGCCAAGCCGCGTCGCCCGCAAGCGGCGCGGCAAAGCCCGGGCGCGCCGGCGAAGCGGGCGCCCGTTGGTTTTGCGCCGCGTTGCTCGCAAGCGGCGTAAAGGTTCTGCCCGGCGGCGCAGCACTGCCGGGGGGAAGCGCCGCCGGGCCCGCCGCGGTGGACGGCGGCGCGCGGCGTAAATGCCTCGATTGCAGCGAAGCGGCAAGCTGAGCAAAAAGAGAGGCATATTTGCCCTCGAATGCGTCGAATTTCGCAAGCTGAGCGCAAAGAGAGGCATATTTGCCCTAGATTTCGTCGAATTCAGCTAGCTGAGCGCAAAGAGAGGCATATATGCCCTAGATTTCGTCGAATTCAGCTAGCTGAGCGCAAAGAGAGGCATATATGCCCTAGATTTCGTCGAATTCAGCTAGCTGAGTGCAAAGAGGGGCATATATGCCCTAGAATGCGTCGAATTCGGCAAGATGAGCGCAAAGAGAGGCAGTTATGCCCTTGAATGCAGCGAATTTAGCTAGATGAGCCCAAAGAACGGTATAAATCCCGCAAAAAGAGCTCATTACAGCAACCTGAGCCCAATGAGCGGTATAAATCCCGCTAAAAGAGCTCATTCCAGCAACTTGAGCCCAATGAGCGGTATAAATCCCGCAAAAAGAGCTCATTCCAGCAACCTGAGCCCAATGAGCGGTATAATTCCCGCTTATTGATCTCAATCCAGCAACCAGAGCCAAATGAACGGTACATTTCCCGCTAAAAGAGCTCATTCCAGCAACTTGAGCCCAAAGAACGGTATAAATCCCGCTAAAAGATCTCAATCCAGCAACCAAAGCCAAACGAACGGTATAAATCCCGCAAAATAAGCTCAATCCAGCAACCAGAGCCAAATGAACGGTACATTTCCCGCTAAATGAGCTAAATCCAGCAACCAGAGCCAAATGAACGGTATAAATCCCGCTCAATGATCTCAATCCAGCAACTAGAGCATAATCCGCTGACTGAGCAAGTCAGACCATAATTAAACAGGCAGGGGAGTGAACTCATGAAGATCATGACGATTTTAGGCACGAGGCCTGAAATCATTCGCCTCAGTGTAATCATTCCGCTTCTCGACGAACATGCTGAGCGGCACATCCTGGTGCATACAGGCCAGAACTTCACCGCCAGTCTCAGCGGCATTTTCTTTGCTGAGCTGGGACTGCGGGCACCGGATTATGTGCTGCAGGATAAACAAGCAGGACTAGGCGGCCAGCTTGCCGCCATGTTCGGAGGGTTAGAAAGTATTTTACTAAAAGAACAGCCAGATCGCGTCTTGCTTCTGGGCGATACGAACAGCGCGTTATGCGCGATTTTGGCTGAACGTATGGGAATTCCGGTGGTGCATATGGAAGCGGGCAACCGCTGCTATGACCTCCAAGTACCAGAAGAGAAAAACCGCCGTGTCATCGACGCCGTTTCGACCATTAATATGCCTTATACGCAGCAGAGCAAAAGACATCTAATCAGCGAAGGTTTCCCCAGCAGGCGTATCGTGTTAACAGGAAATCCGATCCATGAGGTCATGACCCATTTTGAGCACAAAATCCAGACTAGCGACATTCTGGAACAGCTGAAGCTTACCTCAGGACAGTATTTCCTAGTCACGGCCCACCGTGCTGAGAATGTAGATGATCCAGAGTCCCTTGTACAAATTATGTCGGGTCTAAACGCAGTGGCTGAGCATTTTGGAATTCGTTTAATATGCAGCATTCATCCTCGCACTCGCTCCAAACTTACCGAGCAATTTTCCCTTCCAATGAACCCACTAGTTGAATTTCATGAACCTTTCGGATTTTTTGATTTTGTCTATTTGGAACAGCACGCCTTATGTGCCATCACCGACAGCGGGACTGTACAGGAGGAATGCTGCTTGATGAAAGTGCCAACAGTTACGATTCGCAGAACGACGGAACGTCCAGAAACAGTGGATTGTGGCAGCAATGTAGTCTCAGGTGTAGATCAGAAAAGTATTCTGCGCAGCGTCAAGCTGATGACGGCGCTCAATCGGGATTGGGAGGCACCGGAAGGATACATGACTCCGGATGTTTCGGTCAAGGTAGTTAAATTCTTGCTTGGAGGGAACCTGCATGTTCAATAATAAAAGGATTGTGGTCACAGGCGGAACTGGTTCCTGGGGGCATGAACTGATTAGGCAACTTCTGCCACAAAATCCTAAGGAAATCATCGTATTCTCCCGCAGTGAATCCGCTCAAGTGGCGATGAGCCGGGAGTTTGAAGATCAACGTCTCAGCTTTATCATTGGCGATATCCGTGACAAGGATGCGCTGATTGCAGCCTGCCGTGGCGTTGATTATATCTTTCATCTGGCGGCGCTCAAACATGTTCCAGTCTGTGAAGATCAGCCTTATGAAGCACTCAAAACCAATGTAGTGGGAACTCAAAATGTGATCGAAGCTGCCATTGTAAATGGCGTTGAGAAAGCAATTTACATCTCTACCGATAAGGCTGCGAACCCATCCAACTTCTATGGAATGACCAAAGCGATCGGGGAAAAATTGTTCGTTTATGCCAATCTGATTGGCTCAAACACCCGGTTCGTTACTGTACGCGGAGGTAATGTGCTCGGAACGAACGGCAGCGTAGTGCATTTGTTCATGAAGCAGATTAAGGATAAGGGTCAGGTACGCATTACGGATATGAAAATGACCCGTTTCTTTTTTACCCTACGCGATGCTATTACGTTATTATTTAAAGCTTCTGAGGTTAGCTTGGGTGGAGAAATCTTCGTCATGACTATGCCTACCTGCCGAATTATCGATCTTGCTGAGGTGCTGATTGAAGCTTCCGGAGAGTCCAATGTGAGTATTGTCGAGACCGGGATTCGTCCGGGGGAGAAAATCCACGAGATTTTGATGAGCGATTTCGAAAGCTTAACTACCGTTGTCTACGATGAACAGTATCTAGTAATTCTCCCTACGCTGAACATGCCGGAATTAAAGGCACATTATAGCGCTTATCCTCATGTCTCTTTCAATAGCTTCAGTTCAGAGACGAATCTGATGGATCGGGAAGAGATCAAAAGCATCTTGATCCGGGGAGGGTTCCTGCAATGAAGCTGCTTATCCTAGGTGGAAACGGTATGGCGGGGCATATGCTGGCGGATTATTTTCGCCGCCAGGGCAAGCATCACGTCTTCCATACAACCCGGGATAAGAGCGATCTTGGCGGGCTGTATGTAGATGCGAACGATATAGCCGGAGTTGAGAAGCTGGTCGATATCGTTTCCCCTCATTGCATTATCAATGCAATGGGGGTTCTCAATCAATTCGCGGAGCGTGACAAAATTGGGGCTTACCACGTGAATGGCTTTCTCCCTCATCACTTGTGGCGAAAGGCAGAGGATGTTCAGGCAAGGCTCATCCATATCAGTACCGACTGCGTGTTCGAAGGAACACGCGGAGGGTACACCGAAGAGGATGCTCCTGATGGAACCTCTGTATATGCAATTTCGAAAAGTCTCGGTGAGGTGCAAAAACCCGGGCATCTTACGATTCGCACTTCCATTATTGGTCCCGAAATCCGCTCAGGCGGTATTGGTCTGATGGATTGGTTCCTGGCGCAGAGTGGTAAAGTTTCAGGATACCGGCGGGTGATGTGGAACGGGGTCACAACGCTCCAATTAGCCAAAGCAGTGGATGTAATGCTGGATTCCCCCGTATCGGGGCTGATCCATTTAGCGCATCCAGAGCCGGTAAGTAAATATGAGCTGCTTCAGCATATTCAGGCGGCTTTTCATAAAGAAAATGTGGAGATCATCCCTGAGGATGAACATATTCAGGATCGTACACTAGTGAATACAAGAGCGGATGTCCTCTTGCCGCTGCCTTCATATCCTTTAATGCTGCAGGAACTGGCTGACTGGATGAAACAGTCAGAGATGTATTTATGACAGGTCAAAGACTTCTGATTACCGGAGCCGGTGGATTCACCGGGCAACATGCCGTTCGATTATTTTCGGCAGGAGGGGCTGAGGTTATCGCTGTATTGCGGCCGCAATCAACAGCTGCCTCCACTCTTTTTCCAGAAGGAGTAAAGGTTTATGTTTGTGATTTAAGTGACCGGAAAGCAGTAGCTGAGATGATCAAGCAAACTACACCGGACGCTGTCCTTCATTTGGCTGGGAAGAACTCCGTACCCGAGTCATGGCTTAATCCCTTGCTTTATATGGAGACCAATGTGATGGCCACCTTATATTTACTGGAGGCCATGCGAAGCCTGCCGAGCAGTCGGATTCTAGTGGCTGGCTCCAGACTTAAGTACAAACCGGGTGTGGTGGCTGGGCCACCACACCCGTACAGTCTTAGCAAAACAATAGAAGAGCTGGTGTCCCTCGCTTGGGGCACCTTATTTAAACAGCCGGTTCTGCTGGCTGAGCCCTGTAATCTGATTGGTCCCGGTCCTTCCACCGGCTTCTGCTCTTTATTAGCACAGCACATTGTCCGAAGTGAAGGCCAGCCAGAAGAGGAAATACCTCCATTTAAGCTCTCTTCTCGTTATGCGCTGCGTGATTTTTTAGATGTAAGAGATGCCGTTAGAGCTTATGATTACATTTTGCGTAAAGGTACAAATGGAACCATCTATCGCATCGATTCGGGGAAGCAGCGGGAACTCGGGGAGATCGCGGAGCAGCTGCTCAGTCATTCTGTAGGTCCAGTGCCAATGGACTGGGGACCCGCAGATGCTGAACGGGCTATTTCAGAGATCGCAGCCACTGCAGATAAGCAGGTTCGTTCAGAAGCATCAACCCCTGAGGCTGATGTGACTTCACTGGGCTGGCGTCCGGAAATTGGACTTAGCCAATCGTTAATGGATATTTTGAATTATTACCGAGTTAGCGGGGAGGGGAGGTTGTTATGAGACCGAAGGTTTCGGTAGTGATTCCTTTTTATAATTGTCCTTATATTGAGCATGCTCTGCAAAGTGCGTTCTCCCAGTCTTGGGAACCTTACGAAATCATTATTGTCGATGACGGCTCACATGCTCATAGCAATCTAATTACACCGTATCTTTCCCGAATTCATTATTTGGGCAAAGGCAATGGGGGAACCGCCTCCGCACTGAATCACGGCATATTGAATGCAACGGGGGACTATGTGGTCTGGCTTAGCTCGGATGATTTATTTTATCGGGATAAGATCAACAATCAGGTTCTGTTCATGGAGCAGAACCACTTGTTAATCTCCTATACCAACTTTAATTATATTAACGCTCAATCGCAGCTGGTTCAGCTGAATGCTGCGCCATTGTTTCCTAGTCACCTGGATTACTTACGTTGTTTTTTACACGGTAATCCCATTAATGGCTGTACGGTGATGTTTAAACGAGAGGTGTTTGGAGCCATCGGACTTTTTGATGAATCACTTCCTTACACCCATGATTATGACTTATGGTTCCGCGCCATTCTAAACGGATATCCACCGGTGATGTTGAATCAATCCCTCACAGCTTACCGGACGCATGAGGGCATGGGAACGATCAAATATTTTGATGTAATTATGGCAGAGGCAGCTGCGACCAATGCCCGCTACAAAAATTCGCTGCAGCACTTGATTTCTTCTATGGGGGGCTGAAGGTAATGTACCGGGAAATTGAAGTGAATGACTTTCTGCCAGTCTTACTGGAACAGTTGAAATTCTGCCAGAGTATTCTGGATATCGGCAGCGGCACCGGTACCCTGCTTGAACGATATGAAGCCGCAGTAGTGCTTGGATTAGAAATTCACAGGCCGTACCTGCTGCATCGTCAATATAAGTCACCTCATATTATTCCGGTACATGCAGATGCCAGTCATATGGATAAATTATTCCTCCCCAAAACATTTTCAGCGGTTACCTTTATTGATTCAATAGAGCACTTTAATAAAAATGAAGCGAAGACTCTGCTAGGGATGGCCGAAAGAATCGCCAATAACCGAGTAGTTGTATTTACCCCTCGGGGCTTTTTTCCACAGGAGGGTATGGATCATTATCATTTGCAGGGAGAGCATTATCAAAAGCATCGGAGCGGGTGGGAGCCGGAGGATTTTATTGCACTTGGGTACGAGGTAACGGTACTTAAAGGTTTCCATCATGCCCAAAACCCATCGTTTCGTGAAGCATTCGGGGAGGGCCATGCACCAGTAGATGCCCTGCTTGCTTGTAAAACAGTATAAAAGTTGAGCTCCGGGTGAAGGAGGTGAGCGCGTATGAGTGAAGAACCTAAAGTATCGGTGATCATCCCATTTTATAACTGTTCGTATGTGGATCTCGCCATCCAAAGTGTCTTGGATCAAAGCTATCCGAATATAGAACTTATTGTAGTCGATGACGGTTCTACCCTATGGCTGGAGAAGTTGGCCCCCTTCCGTGACAGAATCATTTATATACAAAAGAGTAATGGAGGGACGGCTTCTGCTTTGAACAAAGGGATAGAAGTGGCTACCGGAACGTATTTTGCCTGGCTCAGTGCAGATGATCAATTTCACCCGGATAAAATCAAAAACCAAATAGAAAAGCTCAAAAGTACGGGTACTTTGTTTAACTATACAGCCTATTATTATATAAATGAGCAGGGAGAACGGATCTCAGATACGGTAAGTATGCTTTTTAGCAGCAGAGCCCATTTTATTGAGACTATGATGTTGGGTTGTCCGGTGAATGGGAGTACAGTTCTTCTTCATATGGATATATTTCGTGCTGTAGGAACGTTCGATGAAATGTTGTTATATACTCAAGACTATGATTTATGGCTGCGTATTTTACCGCATTTTAGCTGGTCTTATATTGAGTATCCGCAGCTTGATTATCGAGTGCATCAAGAGATGGGCTCAGTGATTTATAGTGAGGCGCAGAAAAGAGAGATAGAACAGGTACAAGCAAACCATCATGGGGTTCTATCGCATCTGCTGCTAAAGGAGAGAGGGGAATGAAATTAATATTTCCTGTTCTAACTCTATCTAGGGGCGGAGCACAACGGATGCTGGCAGAACTGGCTAATCGTCTGTCAGAGATCGGTCATGAAATTACGATCCTCTTGCCCAGCGATGGTGTCGTTGAATACGAGATAAATTGTGAATTGCGTTATGCGGCAGATGGTGATTTGTCGGCCAGCGATTTTCCAGTGGGGGACGTGATTGTCTCCAACTTTTATACCACAGTCGAGGTATCGCAGCAGGCAAGTAATGAGGGAAAAGGGATTCATATTCGTTTAGCGCTTTGCTACGAGCCCACTTTTTTACCTGACAATAGCCGTTCTTTTGCATCCTATAGTTTAACCAGCAATCTGCTTGTACTATCCCGTTGGCAGCAAGAAATCGTCCAGATGAATCATGGGATTAAGGGGACAATCGTGCCCATTGGTGTGAATCCTGTTTTTAGAAATTTGAACATTCGTGAACCTGAAAATAAGCTTGTAGTTTCCGCGGTTATGCGAAAGCCAGAGGGTGGATTCTCAGGCCATCGTGAACAAGACTATTTGCTTGAACAGTTAAATCGGGTCAGAAGACTTCATCCAGAAGTTGAACTTTATTTGATTATTCCTCCTGGTGAATTTGCTGAGTCGACTACCCTGCAAACTTTATTAGCGGACGAACGATATCATATAAGGACTCCTGCAAATGATACTGAGCTTTGTTACCATTATAGTGAGAGCGATATTTTTGTAAGCTCAAGTACGTATGATACGGGATCGCTACCAGGCATCGAGGCTATGCGTTGTGGAGCAGCACTCGTTACTGTTTACTCCGGTGGGAATATGGAATATGGCAGGCATGGCCATAACTGCTTAATGTCCTACCGGTTTGAGAATCGGCTCGCGGATGATATCATAACCTTAATTAAAGACCCGGATTTACGCCAGCGGCTGGCTCGTAAGGGGGAGCAGGATTCACAGCATTTCACTTGGGAAAAAAGCACACAATTGTTTCAGAATGCACTGTTTGAGATCGTAGCGAGGAACTCTTAATAATATGTCCTTAAAATATAAAAAACCTTCAATACCACGTGAGAAGTGGCTTGAAGGTTTTTTTGCATGATATCGGTTAGAAGATGGCATAGGAATTCATCATTTCACGAAAAGATTGCGCATACTTCTCGGTTCCGAAGCGTGAGACCATATATCCTCTTCCTTGCTGGCGGAGACCCTCTCGCAGAGGAATATTGTTCATAAGCTCCAGTCCTTCGTTGACGGCAGTTGGAATATTGCCAAGCGGGTAAAATTTACCCGTGACATTATGAACAATAAAGGATCTGACACCATCGGAATCTGTACTAAGTACTGGACAAGTGCAGCAAATCGCTTCGGCAACAGCATATCCAAATCCTTCTGTAATGGAGGTAGCTAACAGGAATCCACCCGAATTAGCGATCGAGGAATAATAAATGGGCATTACATGATTAGGAATATTGGTAAAAGTACTTAGACGATCATTCAGCCCTAGGGCGTGTAGCTCCTCCTGAAAGGATTGTTTCTGATCCTCTGCGGCTAAATTAGGATCATGGAACATCCACAAATGAATATCTGGTTTATAAAGGCGAATTTCATGGGCGATTCTCAAATATTCCCGCCAATTTTTATTGCTCTCTAGCCGGCCTACCCAAGCGATAACCGGATTAGCGGGAGGTTCAGCAGGGATATGCTGAAAGGACTGGACATCAACAATATTCGGAATTACATAACGATGCAGCCAGGGACAGATTTCAATAAAAAGCTCCAATAAATGATCGGTTGGCGGGATTAGTACTGCATTACAATAAGAACGTAAATAAGGGACGGCATCTCTGATCAGAGTTTCCGCATGACTGCGTTTTCCAAGGCCTTGAGATTCGTATATCATAATACCGCGGTAACCGAGTTCACGCAGACGTTTCAGTAATAAATAATCAGATGTAACAATAATGGCATCGTAATTATGGGTCTCCAGCAAATTTTTAATTTCTTCATCTGAAGATGAGACAAATACCGGAAAATTGGTCGTATTCTGGCCTGAACCCGGCATTAGATATAAAACATGGCATTCGATCCCACTTCGCTGGAGACTTTCACATCGCAGCTTATTTAATGTCTCCACCCCGCCACTCGGTACATAAAACGTAAATAGAACTTTCATGCACAAGCCTCCTGACTTTTGCGGAGTAATACCGACTTGTTGAGATATGGCTTACTGTTTATAAGATACGCCGATCTGCACTCGCGGGTGACGGTCAAAGCGGCATAGTTCCAAATCCTTTCAGGATAGCTTGTTCTTCAGAAGGTCATCCTAACGATCGTACACTGCACACATACAACATTAGAGATGGAGGATGAATTCATGTTGCGATCCAAGATCAGTATGTCAGTCTCAGCTGCATTGCTTCTCGGCTTGGTGAGTATTACAGGGTGTGGAACCAATACGGCAGAAAAATCGAATGTGCAAACCAATAGTGTCCGGGGAGTAAATGATGGGCGTATTGGTGTGAATTCCGTACGCGGTGGCACGCATAACATCACTAAGATGGAAGTTAGTCAGGAGCTTGCAGACCGGATTGCTGCAATGCCTGAAGTCCGTTCAGCGAATGTAATGCTTGCAGGAAAAAGCGCGTATGTAGCAGTAACTTTAAATGATGCAACTGCTGGCCTGCGTGCCAAAGGGACTCCATCGTATCGGGCAAAATCCTCAACCACTCCTCACAATTACGGACCGACTGGCGTAATGTCTGGTACAGGAAGAGTGAAAATTGGCCGTGATGGAATGAATGATACTGGAGCCGTAACCAATGGTATGAACGGAGCCTTAAAAGGTACTGTAAATACAGTTCCTGGTACAACAAGTACTGGACCGGCAACTAGAAATGGAATCAATGGCATGGGTAATTTGGGAGCGGGTATGTTGGGGACAGGAACAGGAACAGGTACAGGTACAGGAACAGGTACAGGTACGACAAGAAACCATACTTATAATAATGGTCCTCTGCTGAACAGCAATGGCTCGAAACATGATGTAGATATGGGGATAGGAAAAGGTATGGGAACTGGAATGGGAATGGGCATGCGCAGTACCACTCCTAGTACCCATGATACGAATTACAGAAGTAATTCGACGCATATGTATAACACCAATAGCACGAATAACACAAATAACACCATAAATACAAGAGAAACAGAAACAGTTACCAAAGCAATTAAAGATAAAATTGCTGCAGAAGTTAAAAAACATGATGCGAGAATTAAGGATGTATACGTATCAGCAAATCCTGACTTCGTGGAACGCGCCAATGTTTATGCTGAAGAGGCTCGTGCCGGTCATCCGATAAAAGGATTTGTGGATGAATTCCGCACCATGGTTGAACGAATTTTCCCAACTCGTAATTATTAATGATTTTTGTGATCTAAATAAAAAAGCAACAATCTCACCATCTGGAGAGAATTGTTGCTTTTTTGTTTGGAGCTAATTTTATTAAGTGGTGATTGGACGTCCGCCGATCCATACGCCGCGAATATTAAATTCAGCATCAAGGCGTAGGATATCGCCGCGTTTTCCAGCCTCCAAGGAGCCAATGCTTCGTTCCATTCCAATGGACGCCGCTGGCGTAAGGCTTGCAGCGCGGGAGGCCTCTTCCAAGCTGAGTCCTACCTCTTGGATCAGATAACGGAAGCCGCGAATCATCGTTAGTGTGCTTCCAGCTAGAGCAGCAGGATTATCTTTAAGGGTAGCGATGCCATCTTGAACGAGTACAGGTAAATCACCGATTGTATATTCACCATCACTAAGTCCAGTTGCAGACATGGCATCAGTAATCAGTAATAAATTGTTCTCTTTCTTGAGACGGGTCAATATAGAAATGGCTGCGGGATGAACATGAATCCCGTCGGCTATAATCTCTGCGCGAATGCGCTTATCGAACAAAATAGCTCCAGCCGCTCCAGGCTTACGGTGATGTAGGGGTGTCATCGCATTGAACATATGCACGGCTTGGTTAAGTCCAGCATCTGCTGCGGCAATAACCTCTTCAAAGGAGGCATCCGTATGCCCGAGCGCTGCAGTTATACCGTGCTTGCGCAGCCAGAGAATAGCTTCGAGGGCACCTTCACGTTCCGGAGCAAGCGTGACTTGCCGGATCATTCCTGGATAATCGTTCTCCCATTGTGCTAGCCACTCAATATTGGCAGGAACAATATGCTCTGGATTTTGTGCGCCGGACCATTTCGGGCTGATGAAGGGTCCTTCCAAATGCATGCCTGCGATTTGTGTGTAAGGCATTTCAGCAGCGCGATAAGCGCTGACTTCGGAGAATACTTGGTCAATAGCAGACTTGGAAGCGGTCATGGTTGTAGCCAGCATTGTTGTTGTTCCTTGGGAACTATGGAACTTAGTGATGGCATTCAGCGATTCAGTATCACTGTACATAAAGTCGTGGCCAGCTCCACCATGAACATGTACATCTACAAATCCGGGGATCAGAAGTTCCGTTGCTTGACCACTGGCAGGCCAATGCGCGTAACGCTCTGGAAGCCAAGCCGCATCGCCAGCATAGTGGATCTGCTCTCCAGATACAGCAATCACACCGTGCTCAATTAAACCTTGGGGAGTCAGTACCTTACCGAACAGCAACTGTTCTAGTTCTTTATTTATTTCAGCCATTTGCCTGCTCCTTCATCTACGAGAACGATTACATTTGGATGGCTCTGCAGCAAGGATGCAGGGCATTGGGTTGTAATCGGGCCTTCAACAGCATTGCGGATAGCTTCAGCTTTGCCGGCACCACGAACTAATAAGAGGATTTGGCGTGCTTTTAGGATGCCTCCAATGCCCATTGTGATCGCTTGCCGAGGGACCTCATCCAAACTGTCAAAGAATCTAGCATTTGCTTCCCGGGTATCTTCAAGCAGGTCGACGACATGGGTTTTGCTGCTGAGGTTAGCATCGGGTTCGTTGAATCCAATGTGGCCGTTGCTGCCAATACCGAGAATCTGCAAGTCAACGGGTCCGTTTTCTTCCAGCATTTTATCGTATGCAAGGCATTCTGCTTCCATATCCGCTGCGTTTCCGTTAGGGATATGTGTCTGTCCTGGATCAATATCTATATGGTTAAATAATTGCTCGTTCATGAAACTGCGATAGCTTTGTGGATGGTCGACAGGCAAGCCGATATACTCATCCAGATTAAAGGAAGTTGCTTTAGAGAAACTCACAAGTCCTTTTTGGTGCATTTCAACCAATTTGGCATAAACCCCAACTGGGGAGCTTCCGGTCGCAAGACCGAGCACGGCTTTAGGATTGCTTTGCAACAGGCTGGCAATAAGATTCGCACCCGTTTGTACGAAATCTTCATCACTATGGAACTTTAGAATATTCATTAGGATTGTCCTCCTCGTTTGTTTCGGTATTGTTGGACATTGAGATAAGATTGCTCCAGTCTAGGAATAAAATCCCCAAAACGGGTGCTGACCATTCCAGTGAACAAAATATCAATGATGTGAAGCTGAGCTATGCGTGAGGCCATGTCTCCCCGGCGCATGCCTTTCTCCAAAGATGAGGAGAATAGGGGGATATCCGCCAGAGTAGCCAAGGTGCTGCTGCCATAAGAGGTTAGCGCGATAGTGCTTGCTCCGCTAGCCTTCGCACACATCAAGGCATCAATGGTCTCGGGAGTCTCTCCCGAATAGGATACTGCAAATACGACATCACCTTCGGAGAGTGATGAAGCAGAGGTAATCTGCATATGGGAATCAGCAAAAGCAGTACAATTTACGCCTATGCGGATCAGCTTCTGATAGAAATCCTGAGCGACAATGGAAGAGGTCGCCATCCCGTATAGATCAACGCGGCGTGCTTGGCACAATAAATGAACTGCTGCCTGCAATCGCTCCAGATCTAACAGTGAGGTAGTATCCCGGATGGAGGTCAGATGGTTCGTCTGCATCGCTTCCACAATCACGGAGAGTGGGTTGCCGGCTACAATATCTTGATAAGAAGAGCCACCATCCTGCGGCGCGGCATCACTATGAGCAATTTCTGCTGCCAGCTTCACCTTGAAATCCGGAAAGCCTTTAAAATGAAGCACCTTACAGAAACGAGTGATCGTTGCCGGGCTTATTCCGCATTGTTCTGCTAATTCTGTAATGCCCATATGAACGATTTCGCCTGGTGAGGAGAGAATTCGTTCAGCCAGCTTTCGTTCCATTTGAGAGAGCTTGGCCTTTTCATGCTCGAGTGCATGCAGTATTGGGGACATTCATTCATCCACCTCGTTTCAATGGGGTATTGAAATTATTTTTATGATTATTAACTGAATTCAGAAAATTATTTTCATATTTAGGATAAAACAAATTCCATTCGGAAGCAAGGGATAAAAATGAATACTAAAGGGGAATATGCAAAAATAAAAAACGGTCTACTCGCAGAAGGCTGCAAAGTGGACCGTTAAAATGATGTAATTACTGAGATATAAGATAAAAAGGATACTATACTGTATTGCGTTCTATAATACGGTACTCAAGCTTGCGATGAACGGGTTGTCCATCATTTCGCTGGATCTGATCATAGATAATCCGAAAAGCGGATATGCCCATTTCAGTTAACTGATTATCTACAGTGGTCAGACCTAACGTTCGGCCGATAGGCTGATCATCAAATCCAATGACGGCCAAATCTTCAGGAATGCGGATACCCTTTTTCCAAGCTTCGATGATTAAACCAGCCGCTATATGATCGCCTGCTGAAATAATCAGGGCATCAGGACGATTCTTCATCTGCAGCAGTTGGTGAAGTACGCGGGCACCATCCTCTTCGGTCAGACAGTTATAGATCATCCATTCATCATTGTAAGGCTGATCTGTAGCTTCTAGAAAGTCTCTAAAGGCAATTTGGCGGATAGAGCTGCTGCTGCCGTGTGGTCTTCCTTCACAGTAGCCAATATGGCGGTAACCTTTATCATTCAAATATTGAAGGCCACTGCGAAAAGCAGAATAATGCTCAATATATACAGAAGAAAATTGGCGTTCTCCCCTATCCTGACATACCACAATAGGGCCATAAGCTGTATATTCTTCAATAGCTTCTGAGCTCATTGTTGAAGAGACCATAACTACACCGTCAATTTCTTTGTTCCGCAGCATCTCAAGCACCTTAATTTCTTCTTCCGTACGATAATCGGTTTGGCAGAGAACGAGCCGGTATTGAGCCAGCAGTGCTTCTTGAGCCAAGCCTGCAATAATGACTGAGAAATAAAATAAGTTGGTATACGGAATAATAACAGCTATAGCTTGAGTCCGCCCAGTGATCAGATGCACGGCGTTCATATTACGCGTGTAGTTTAATTTCTCAATAGTATTTAGGACTGCGGTTCGTTTGACTTCACTTACATAAGGGTGATTATTGAGCACCCGCGAGACTGTTGTCACGGAAACACCAGCCATACGGGCAATTTCTTTAATATTAGCCATTAGAGTACAACAGCCTCCCTTTTGTGCTTGTGTATAGTCATTTTATTTTATCATATTGTCCGCAAATTACCTTCCAAATAAAAAGCTTGCTATGGAATCCATTTCATAAATTAGACTGTAAATGCAAGAGATTACCGGACTAAACCGGCGTAACCACAAGGGCGTGACGGACCGGTATATCTATTGTATTAATAAAACTAAGCTGTTCGTGAAGCCTTTGGCGATCTGTTCCGAAACAGCTCCCACACAATAAACAACAGGACAAGCAGCTGTGGAAGCAAGGTTTCCCAAGTGGGATACATGCCAAGCCAGTTGATTGAAGGCAAGCCCTCTTGTGCATGTGCAGGAAGTTTGCCGGCAACCTGAAGCGAGTGAATGCTCTCCCCAAGAAAGCGGAATACTAGGTAATAAATTAGAATTGTAGCTGTACGGAAGAAGGCGGCAATCGGTAATTTTGCACTCAAGGCAATAATTGCATAACCTACAATACCAAGAATAATCAGAGCACATCCAATCCCAAGCAGTAATTGAGACAGCTTGATGGATGGAGCCATGCCCACATAAAAAATTGTAGTTTCTGCACCTTCACGTAAAATAGCAAGCGCTGCAACGGAGGACAGTGACCAAAGGTTTCCTTTGGCCAGCGCGCCATCAACTTGCCTACCCACGTAGTTGTTCCAATTTGCAGTGTTTGATTTGCTATGTAACCAGCGTCCGATTGTGAGCATCATAACTACTGCGACAAGACCAGTAATTCCTTCAATCATCTCCCGTGCTCCCCCGGAAGCTGCCCGAGAAATGGTATAAGTGAGCACAACAGCCAATCCGATACTTGCGATGAGGCCGACAGCTGCACCGGACCAGATCCATTTTTGCGCTTTGGCGTTCCCATCACGTTTCAGGTAAGCAAGAAGAGCTGACAAGACGAGAATAGCCTCAAGCCCTTCGCGCAAGAGAATCAAAGCGGCATCCCAAGCATTATAAGTGGTTTCACCAGCCAAAGGCGTTAGTTCGCTAAGCATATTGTTCATGATGGTTAAAGCTTGATCCAGTTTAGGCGGATTTGAGAGCAGGTAACCTGTGACAGCCGCACTCTCATTTTCGATATTGTTGTAGACTGTTGGTGAGGCGATCTGGACTTGCCCTTCGGCAGAAGGCCAGGCTACGATGAATTGCTCCATGATGTTAGCGGCTTCTGTGCTGTTATTGTCTTTGGCAGCGGAGGATGCTTTGTTCAGGTAGCTGATTAGTCCCTCTATAGAAGCTGGTTCACTGGAAGTATCCCCAGCGTCAATGGTTTTGCCTTCACTGTAATCAGCCAGCAGTTGATACAGAGCTTCTGCTTCCGATTTCGCCGATGCCTCGCGAAGCGGTTCAGCCTGCAGCGCAATCCGCAGCAGGCTTATTCGCGTCTCCAGCAGGCTGTAGACGGCGGAATCGTCCGCCCGGATGTTGCGCTCCGCCGGCTTCCATCCGCTGACGATGTCGCGGTACGCTGCCGCTGCCGCGCTCCAGTCGGCGCTGCGCGCCGCATCCCGCGTGCGTTCCGCCGCGGGCAAAAGCTTCGCCGCCGTCTCGCGTCCGGCGGCTCTGGTGTCACCGCCGACCGTGCCGGAGGCGGCGGTGACGTACGCGTCCACGCTTCTCGCGAGCGTGGACAGTGCGGTTTTGGCGGGCTCGCCGCCGCCCGCCGCAAGGGCTTTCGCCGCGTCTGCAAGCGCGGCGTCAACGGCAGCAGCCGGACCAGCGAGTGCCGGGTCCGGCGTGCCTGTGTTCGCGGTGCGCCACAGCGCAGCGAACACTTCTACATCGGCCGCGGCCGCGTCCCAGCGGCTCTGGCCGGCTTCGACGAGTGCGCTGCCGACCGGCGGCAGGAGCTCGTCGACCGTGCCATCGCCCTCCGCCCCCGCGGGGCTGGAGAGCAAAAGCATACACAAAAAGCCAAACAGAATCAGCAAGGCAACCTTTGGCATTTGCCGTTTAGGATGCGTAAGAGATAACATCGGGATAATCCCCCTTCAATAATGGACAGCCATAAATTTAGCTTAGTAGTGTTTCCCCGATAAAGCCGCCTCTGCGGACACCGGGGAAGCAGGCAAATACAGCGCTGCCGGTGTGAGTCATATATTCGTTCAAAAGATCAGTCTTAGAGAGGCGCTGCTGAATGGCAACGAATTGTTTCATTAAATCACGTTGAAAGCTAATGAATAACAAACCTGCATCAAGCTGGCCCGTGGTGACGTCCAAACCGCTGGAAAAAGAATAGGAGCGGCGCAGCATTTTGACTGTACCGTCACCATGCGCCAATGCGGAATGTGAATTCACCGGAATGACAGGTTTCCCGGAAGCGTCCGCAGCTGAAAGATCCAGATCATCGAATTCATCCTTAGCTCCGAGTGGAGCTCCGGTGTGACGATAACGCCCGAAGGTAGCCTCCTGATCACTTAGCGAAGACCGATCCCAGACTTCAATACGCAGACGCACCCGGCGTACCGCCATATAAGTGCCGCCGCTCATCCAAGAGGGACCGTCACTGCTGCTGTTCCAGACCACTTTGTTCATTTCAGCGTTATCGGTAGTATCGGGATTGCCCGTGCCGTCTTTGAAACCCAAAAGATTGCGTGGCGTAGCCCCCTTGGGATCCGCTGCTCCAGTGCGTTGAAAACCTTCCTGTGTCCAGCGCAGTACAGCAGTCCCCCGGGCGATACGCGCCAGATTGCGGATCGCATGGAATGCGACCTGCAGATCATCCGCACAGGCTTGCACACAAATATCCCCGCCACACCATTTCGGATCAAGATTGTCACCCGCAAATGCCGGAAGATCGGCCAATAGGGCTGGGCGTTTCGAAGCTAAGCCGAATCTTTCATCAAAAAAGGAAGGACCAACACCAAAGGTCAGCGTACACCGTGCAGGGTTTAGCCCGTCCGCTTCCCCGGTGTCTGAGGGTGGAAGATTAGGGTTGTCATTTACGTCACCAATAAGCTCGCCAGTAGTAAGAGCGGCAGCGGCAGTGGTCCATGCTTGCATTAGTTTTTTCACATCGGCCAGTTTGGTTGTGGTGAAATCAAAGGCAGCAAAATAAATAAAGTTCTGTGCAGGTGTCAAAATCCCCGCCTGATGGCTCCCATAAAAAGGAATGGAACTGGAATCACCTTCTGCGGCCTTCGTTGGCTCAGCTACAGCATTACGCGCAGCCATAATTCCACCGACACCTCCGCCCCCTAACAAAAGACCAAGGCCAGTGGCGCCAGTAAGCCGCAGCATATCGCGGCGGCTTAATTTTTTACCAAATATAGGCTCATTCTTCGATTGATCATTAAGAGGGGGACTTTCAGGATTACCTGGTACTCCAGTGAACTTGTTATGTTTATTCATGAGGGTCACACTCCTAGAATAGTTCCCATATTGGACAATGGCTCAGCCAAGGCGTCCAAATTCTGACTCAGTTTACGTACTTCATCTTCTTTCAGCTCTTCATAGGAAACATATCCATCTCCAGATTTGAAAGGGGCAAGCTCAGCTTGCAAGGCAGCGAATCGTTCACCAATGGTTTTTTCAAGATCGGCATCTTTTTTAGCTAGTTCTGGTTTTAACAGCTCGTATATCTTTTGCGCACCCTCAACGTTTGCGACGAAATCATACAGGTCTGTGTGCGAGTAACGTTCTTCCTCTCCGGTTACTTTTGAGGAGGAGACCTCATTTAAAAGCTCAACAGCACCAGTTACGAGCAGATTCGCGTTGATCTCAACGGTCTCAACTTTCGCACGCAGCAGCTGTGCATCTTTCAGCAATTGGTCAGCAACTTCTGTCATGTCTTTAGTTGTATTGTCCTGCCAGAGTGCTTTCTCAAGCTTGTGGAAACCGCGCCATTCTGCCGCATCTACATCATTTTCCCGGGCATCGATATTTGGGTCCAAGTCACCAAGTGCTTCTGCAATAGGCTCAATCCGTTCATAATACATGCGGGCAGGAGCGTATAGCGCCTTAGCCTCATCAATCTTGTCCTCTTTTACAGCGTTGGTGAAACTCTCTGTTTGCTTCACAAATTCATCACATTGCTGGATGACGTATGTGCGATATTGATCTATAGCTGACGTGAAGTCAGCGGTGGCAGTCTCTGGTGTGTTGGTAGCTGCAGCAGTCGTCGGTGCGTTGGTGGCTGTAGTGCTGTTGGCAGCAGTATTTGTAGAGTTGTTGTTATTGGCACATCCAGTGAACAGTATGGAGGCCGCAAGTAGACTTGCAGGCACAGCATAAGTAAATTTCATTAAAAAAACACCCCTTTTTTTATATCTAAATGATAATCGTTATCAATTATGCTGGACTTATCATAAGTCCGTATACAATTACTGTCAATATAAAAATGTGATGTATCTCATTGTAATAATGGCACGACAAAAAACTCCCAGGGTTGGGAGTATAGTTTGTAGCAATGTATCCGATTACAATTGAAAAAGCAGAATAGTAACCGCGCCAGCGAACTTTTGCGCATAAGCAGTAACTAAAGGACCCAGATAACGCTAAATGCAGCATTATTCGATATTTGAGCCGCTATCGGACCGCATAGTCGCTATTGGCTTGAAAAGTACCGAATATGAGCCTGTTTCTAAGGAATAGCGTCACTGGAGTCCGAAACTTCGCTCAAAAGGCGATAAATTTGTTAATAACGCCATCTGGGTCCGAAAGCCTCAGTAGGGGCTGATGAATACACTATTGGAGCGGGCAGCCGACCCGTCGAACCAGCGAACCATTGCGCGCACGCAGCAGTAACCGCCCCAGCAAACTTTTGCGCATAAGCAGTAACTAAAGGACCCAGATGACACTACATGCAGCATTATTCGATATTTGAGTCGCTATCGGACCGCATAGTCGCTATTGGCTTGAAAAGTACCGAATATGAGTCTGTTTCTAAGGAATAGCGTCACTGGAGTCCGAAACTTCGCTTAAAAGGCGATAAATTTGCAAATAACGCCATTTGGGTCCGAAAGCCTCAGTTGGGGCTGGTGAATACACTATTGGAGCGGGCAGCCAACAGCCTACAACATAAAGCAGCGATTCCCATTAATGGCGAATCGCTGCTCTAAGTCGTTTACGATGTTTAAATGAAGGGAACCGTCTCATTTATAGTTAATTAAGCTGTTAATGTGACAGTTCCATTCTTTGAAGGTTTGATCTGCTTAAGAATAAGATCAAAGCGTCATCCGCTTTTTATCGTTCATTATGGGATTCATGATCTGCAGAGGGTTGGTTTTCGAACACTTCTGCAGCTTCCTCTGCAGAAAATTCAGGTTCGAATTTACCTACGAGTGGTAATTTGTTTAATTTCGTTGTTTGTACTTCTGCTTTGGTAGGTTGATTGTTTTTTGAATGGCTCATACATACACCTCCTTTAATAAGGAACAACAAACCGTAGTTTGCCCTGAAAAAAGATGTTCTTATTCATGAAAATTTCAGGCTTTTGCATTTGAATGAACTAAGCCCATTTTATAATTGTGACAGCACCATTAACATCAACACTACATAATATGTTTTGACTGTATCCCTTTACCTTGTTATACCAAACAAACCCAGGGCAAGGAGGGGTGACACCATTGAAGGGGAACGAACACCACAGCAAATTTCTGTTGACTCATCGTGAGCGCGAAGTTTTTGAGCTTCTCGTGCAGGACAAAACGACTCGTGATATCGCTGGCTTATTATTTATCAGCGAAAAAACAGTTCGAAACCACATTTCCAATGTAATGCAAAAACTAAACGTTAAAGGCCGTTCACAAGCGGTTGTCGAGCTGATCAAGCTTGGGGAGCTGAAAATATAGCTGGCCATGTCTTCGGAAGTGACGCGTTTAAGCCTTCTTTTGCCCTTCGGGGCAAAGGGAGGTTTTTTGTTTACTCACCAAAACAACTGAAGAGTGAGTTAGATCACCGTATGATTTTTATGGCATGATAAATTAGAGATATTAAGGTAGTTCAGGAGGATCTGTTATGACCAGATATGAACAACAAAGAAATTTTCTGAAATCCAATTTTCATGAATTCAAACATATCAAAACAGATAAGATCAAGGGAATTGCACAACCGCCAATTGTTAAGCTATTTGATTCAGATGCACTAATTATTGATTTGCCCAAGGTCAGCAAAGACGTTGTGAGTAAAGATAATATTTTTGATTGTATAGATCAAAGAAGAAGTACACGGTTCTATTCTGAGGATACTGTGAGTCTGGAGGAGTTATCCTATTTATTATGGGCTACCCAAGGAATTAGCGGCATGAATAAGAACGGACTTACGCTGCGGACTGTACCCTGCAGTGGGGCGACGCACACCTTTGAAACCTATTTAATGATTATGCGTGTAGAGGGCATTGGGCAAGGGATCTACAGATATCTGCCTGTGGAACATAAGCTCTTATTTATGTTTGAATTAGATCAACTTGAACAAAAGATTGATGCTATTACTTTGGATCAGCCCTTTGTCCCTAACTTTGCCAAAAAGGCTTCTGTATTGTTTGCCTGGAGTACCACACCCTACCGCTCCGAATGGAAGTATGATATTTCTGCTCACAAAAAAATCCTCATCGATGTTGGACATGTCTGCCAGAACCTTTATTTAGCCAGCGAATCCATCGGTGCAGGTGCTTGCGCAATTGGAATCTATGATCAAAAGTTGATAGATGAGATTTTAGAATTAGACGGTGATGAAGAGTTTGTTATCTATCTTGGGGCAGTTGGGAAGAAACGAGAGTAGCTATGAAGGCTAGATGCAGCTTCAGAAGTGAGACATATAAGCCTTTTTCACCCTTCGGGGTGGGGAAGGTTTTTTTGATTATAATCCAGTGTATTTGCCCAACTGCTCAGTCTGAACGAAGAGGAAATCGTAATGTTTAATTGATAATCATTCTCATTGCATATATAATTAACCCAAAGTAAGAGGAAGCAGGGATGTGCATGGAGCGAAGCAATGGACTGAAAGAAGCAGAAACGATTGATGCCCATAAGACGCTTACATGTGAAGGGGTAGATTATAATTATCGTTTTGATGGGGCTCATTTTGAGATTAAACCTCCAGTCGAAATAGGGGAAGGCAGTTGCCGCAGCCTGCTTAGCCATGGGTATATCCAGATGACAGATTTTAATCTCTGTTTTAATCGGGATATCGAAGCGAAGGGCAATTTTAGCACTCCGCGTACAGAGCTGGCATTCTGCATGGGGCATGGCATTGAGTGGGGGACCTCGCTGAAATCGGACTATTTTGTTATAGATACAGGAGAAATTGCGCTGTTTCATGGCGGAGTAAGAAGTGAAAACTGCACATACCTGAGTGGAGCGGGGTACCGATTCATCAGCATAGATATGAGCCCTGCACAATTTGAGCGGATGACCAGTGGTCTGACTGAGGATACACGGCTTCGCATCGGAGCTGGTGCGGGTTTGTTTTTTGGAAAAAATAACATCACACCATCCATCCGCTTCATTCTATCGCAGATTGCGGATTGTTCCTATAGCCATGGCATGCGTGAACTTTATCTGGAGGGCAAAATGCTGGAGCTTATGGCGGTCTATCTCAATGAATCTTTATATGAAGCAGACCGGATTCCACGCTCGGTCAAGCTGTCCAGAGAGGATATGGAGAGCCTGCGGCTCGCTAAGGAGATTTTACAGCGTGATTATTTGCACCCGCCGACGCTTGCAGGCCTTTCTCGCATTATATGCCTCAATGAGTTCAAGCTGAAAAAGGGCTTTAAGGAAATGTTTGGTTATACCGTGCATGCCTACGTTATCGAACAACGGATGCAGAGAGCGCAGCAGCTGCTGGAACAAGGGAGTATGACTGTAAGTGAAGCAGCCTCCAGAGTTGGATACGGTAATGTGAGTCATTTCTCGGCAGCCTTCCGCAAAAAGTTCGGTGTGCGTCCAGGAGAATATCTGATCAGCGGCAGGCAGCGTCTCTTCGGTATTAAGTTGTAAGTCCGTATCCTGCACAGATGCTCCTGATTTGGTTAATTATAATCCCTTAAACGGTAGCAATCGTGAACAACGTTCCTATACACTAGTGCACAGAGAATCATTCTCAGTGCACTTTTTTTGCGCGTAATTACCAAGAGTGGGGGAACGGCTGTGAGTAAAACCAAAACCGGCATGCCAAGGCTGCTGGAGATCGCCGGAGAGAAGCGAGGTTTGCTGCTCTTGTCCGGAATATTGTCATCTGTCAGCGCTGTATTGATGCTGATTCCGTTTTTGTCTGTTTATTTCATTTTGGCAGAGCTGCTGCGCCATGCTTCATCGCCTGGACAGGTCGACGGTGCGTATATGATCCGCTGGGGGTGGATTGCACTTGGAGGGTTAATCGGAGGGCTGGTGACTTCGTATTGTGGTATTATGTGCTCGCATATTGCGGCTTTTCGTATTCAATATAATTTGCGTGTGCGAATGACCGAGCATTTGGGCAGATTGCCGCTCGGTTTCCTGAACGGGACTTCAACAGGCGTGGTCAAGAAGACGCTAGAGCAGAATGTCGACAAGGTGGAAAATTTCGTAGCGCATCAGCTTCCCGATTTAGTCAGCGTGCTGGCTTCTACAGTGCTGATGATCGTGGCGATGTTTTGGCTTAGTCCGCCGTTGGCGGTAGCTTGCCTGCTGCCGATAATTATAGGATTAGGTGTGCAGTCAGCGCTTATGATGAGCAGCAGAGGCAAGGCCAGTGTGAAGCAGTATCATGATTCGTTGGAGCAGATCAATACTTCGGCGGTGCAGTATGTACGGGGGATGCCCGCGGTTAAGGTGTTCGGGCAGACGGTGCATTCTTTCAGAAAGTTCTACAGTGATATGACCAGCTACCGCGATTATTGTCTGGAGTATACGGACCGTTATCAAACAGGTTATATCTTATTCAAAACATTGCTTGCGTCACCGTTTACCTTTATTTTGCCGGTGGGCGTCTTCATGCTAAGCGGTCGGCCGGATTCCATGTCCTTTGCGCTGGTGCTGTTGTTCTTTCTGATTATGGCACCCGGCGTTTCATCTCCGCTCTACAAGCTACTTCTGCTGGCTTCAAGCACTCGGGATATTGGCGAAGGCGTGGAGCGGATGGACCGTCTCTTGGCACAGCAGCCTGTACCGGAAATAGCAGAACCGCTATCTCCGCATACTTTTGACGTTGAATTTGTCGATGTAACCTTCTCCTACAGTGAAGATGCAGGGACTGCAGCGGCGCTCAGCGAAGTCTCATTCCGTGCGGAACAAGGGAAGGTTACAGCACTGGTAGGCCCGTCAGGTTCGGGAAAATCGACGGTGGCCAGCTTGGTGCCGCGGTTCTGGGACCCGCAAGTGGGTGCAATCCGCATCGGTGGAGTCGACATTCGCCATATGGCAATCCATGAATTAATGAATACAGTTGCTTTTGTATTTCAGGAAACCTTCCTGTTCTATGACACTTTGTATGAGAATATTGCTGTCGGCAAACCGGGAGCGACTTTGGAGGAAGTCCAGGCTGCAGCCAGAGCGGCACAATGCGACGAGTTCATTACTCGGCTGCCGCAGGGATACGATACGTTAATTGGTGAAGGCGGTGTCTATCTCTCGGGTGGTGAGGAGCAGCGCATTGCAGTAGCTCGGGCTATTCTCAAAAACGCACCAGTGCTCGTGCTCGACGAAGCGACTGCTTTTGCCGACCCGGAAAATGAGTTTCATATGCAGTTAGCACTTACGGAGCTTATGCGCGGCAAGACGGTTATTGTTATTGCTCACCGACTCTCCTCTATACGTGAAGCTGCACAAATTCTGGTGCTGCGGGATGGAGAAATCGTGGAACGTGGAGAGCATGCAGGTTTGATTGAGGCGGAGGGGCTTTACGCAAAAATGTGGCATGCCTACAGTGACGCCGGAGATTGGCATATGGAAAAAGGAGGGGATCAGCTATGAAGGTATTGCATAATATTACTGCCGGTAAACCGCAGCAGTTGCTGAAGCCTGTACTTTTTTCTTTGCTGGCTAATCTAGTTAGTGTGCTGCCGTTCGCGCTTGTAATTGAGGCGGTGCGGTTGATTTTTGCCCCTTATATTACTGTAGGCGCAGAACTTCAGACAGAACGCCTTTGGTGGATCTGCGCAGGACTTGTCGCCGTCATGGTGCTGATGTTCCTGAGTGAGATTCCCGCCTATCGCACCGCTTACCGCGGGGCATACAATGTTGCTGCACAGGGACGTGCGGAATTAGCAGAACATCTGCGGAAGCTTCCGCTGGGTTACCTGACTCGCCGGGACCCAGGTGATTTAGCCAATATGATGATGGGCGATTTCACGCTCGTTGAGACGGGCATTTCACATCTGCTGCCACAGCTTGCGGGAGCTTTTGTCCTGCCGATATTTGCACTTGCTGGTTTACTGTTTCTGGACTGGCGGATGGCGCTTTCTATGTTCGTAGCGCTGCCGGTTGCTCTCCTGATCATGTATATATCGGGCAAGCTGCGGCGGAGACTCGGAGCGGATCATATGAAGGCCAAGCTGAACGCTGCGAACCGCTTGCAAGAATACTTGAACGGTATACGGGTGATGAAGGCCTATAACCTGACGGGAGAACGATTTGTCCGTCTGGATAACTCTTTTAAAACTTTGATGAAGGAAAGTGTGAAGCTGGAAGGGATGTTCGGTCCGGTTATTCTAACCGCTATGGCTCTTCTTCGTGCGGGACTGACCTTAATGGTATACGTAGGTGTTCATCTATTATTAGGGGGGGAGCTCGGTATTTTGCAGTTGGCAGTATTCCTTATTGTCGGCACACGTATCTATGATCCATTGACCACAGCGCTAGCCAATTATGCCGAATTCCGCTATAACGAACAAGCGGGTGAACGTATAGTAGACCTGCTACGCCAGCCGGTAATGACAGGTAATACGAGTCCTCTTCCTAAAAGCAGCACCATTCGGTTTGACAATGTAACCTTCAGCTATGGAGGAGAGCCTGTTCTTAAAAATTTAAGTCTGGAAATGCCGCAAGGTTCACTAACTGCAATTGTGGGCCCGTCAGGCAGCGGCAAGAGTACAGTGCTGCGCCTGATCTCACGTTTCTATGATCCTGAAGAAGGGAGCGTTCTGCTAGGTGGGCGCAACATCAAGGATATTGATCCAGAACATCTGCTAGGATCTGTATCGGTGGTGTTTCAGGATGTGTACCTATTCCAAGATACCATCGGGAACAACATTGCTTTTGGGCGGCCGGGGGCGTCGCAGCGGGATATTCAGCAGGCAGCGCAAATGGCTCACTGCCATGATTTCATCATGAAATTACCGCTTGGTTATGACACGCCGGTAGGCGAAGGCGGCAGTACGCTGTCCGGAGGGGAGAAGCAGCGAATTTCCATTGCCCGTGCGATTCTCAAGAACGCTCCAATTGTGCTGTTGGATGAAGCTACTGCATCGCTTGACCCGCAGAATGAGGCCGAAATCCAGAAAGGAATTGATGCGTTGATTACAGGCAGAACCGTCATTGTTATCGCCCACCGGTTGAAAACCATACGCGGTGCGGACAACATTATCGTACTGGAAGATGGTCGGCTGGTCGAGCAGGGACGACATGAAGCCTTACTGTTGCGCGGCGGACTGTACGACCGGCTCTGGAAGCTGCAACAGCAATCCGTTGGATTCCGCATCACATCTTAGGCAATGCTCGGCACATTTTAGGAGGGAAACGTATGGCTATAACAAAGGATGAATCCGCTTGGCCGATCATAAGCCTTAGTTTGGGGGAGGCGTTTGATCAGGAGACAGTAGAAGAATATATCGCATATTGGGAAGAACTGCTCGCGCGCCGATCTGCCTTCGGCCTGCTGATGGTGCATTCTGCTGAGAAAAACACACGTCCAGAGCGTGCGGTCACACAGCTGTATATGAACTGGTGCAAGATGAACAAGCGGGAAATCGCCCAATATTGTTCAGGCATCGCGGTCGTAATGCAGAATGCAAAGTTGCTTGCTGTCTACAAGCCAGTTACAGCGTTGTCCACTAAAAGAACCTACGGCTGCCCCGGAGGCGCCTTCTCTGGAGAGGCTGAGGCGATAAGGTGGCTGGAGGAGCAATTGACTAAGACACCCTCAGGTACGAAAACCTAATATAGCTGCCCATATTTTGGGGATACACATTTAAGCTTTCTTCACCCATTTGGGTGGGAAGGCTTTTTTTTGTCTAGAAAGATAAGAATCCGCCAACCGCTCACAACCAACGTGTCAGAGTAAGCTTTTTGAAATATAAATGGGGTGTGTTGGATGAAGATAAATAATAATTATTTGAAAGAACAATTAAACCAAGAAGTTTGTAGAGGAATTAGGTTTTTAAACATTAGAGGACGATCTCTAGCCAATGGTTATTTCAAGTGGTCGAAGAGATGATGGAATTCTTTATTATTGACTTGCTGAAGTTACCTGATGACCTACCAATCCTAATAGATTTAGGAATAATGCCTGAATTTATATTACCGTTTATCCCGGAAGAGAGAATGCACTAAGCTGGGCATCAAAACCATAGAAAGAACACCAAACATGAGCGTAGAAGAACAATTTAGGTTAGTTCGTGAACATTTTAAAAATGTAGGGATGACCGAAAGGTATACCTACTCAAAGAAACCATTTCTTTGTCAGGGATGGTTTCTTCATAACTAGAAAAGTACACAGGTATGCCCGTATAATAAATAGGAGCAAGTAATTGGAAGTAGATTGATGATGAGGGGAGAGAAGACATGTTTTTCTTTAAAAAAAATAAAGGCATCACAAAAGAGGAGCTACAGGCCCTGGTTGAAGGCTTGGAGCAGGCTTATATGGATAAGGATGAAGAAGGTTTGAGCAAAAGATTTCATCCAGATAAGAGGGGAATGTCCTTTTTAAATCACTTTCAATTAATGATGACATTTCAAATCTATAATATAAAATCTGAAATTCTCGAATTTGAATTGCTGTCAATGGATGCCACTAAAGCAGTCTTTACATACACTCGGAAGCACATTCATACCTGTATCAACCCCGCCGATGAACGTGAGGAAAAAAGAAATCAAATTATCAGTTATTACGTTGAGGCTGTGAAGGAGAATGGTTCAATTTGGATTACGAGGTACAGCCCTTATAGCACGATTTATGTAGATAAGAAGGGTGATTTCCTTAGTGGTGTGGATGCGGTCATTCCTCCTGGAGAAGAGATCAATTCAGGCATTGCGCGATTCATCCCGTATTTTCAGCTTGATAGCTATGTACCTGCAACCTTCCATATCTACAGTAACAGTCAATTTATCGGATATTATCCGTTAGGAGAATACCATCGGTACGAACCTTCGCATACGTTCACGATTAATTATTTTGATAAGATAGAGGCATCTTCTGTAGAGAAGCATACAGCGGATTATATCTCCCAAGAAACCTTGTTGACTGCTCAAGTACTGCATCAGACTGTTAATAGCTCTATAGTAGAGACACAGTTGATGAACAATAATGTATTAGAGCATGAACTTGTTACCAGCCTGCTTACGAAGGATGGGTTCTATATGATTAGATTTCTGTATGACAAAGGGGAGCCGATCCCGCCAGAGGAGCGAGAAAAGTGGAAGCGTGAGATGGTCACTTTAATAGAAAAAGAGCACAGCAGTTAACACAGAAACTTGCCGTTACAGACAACACGCGAACCGTATCCTAAGTAACGATAAGTTTTTTTGGTAATAATGAGAGAAAAGGAGAGATGAAAATGTCCTATATCGTTGATTTTAAAAATGTGTCTACGGTTGGGTTAGAATCTTCACCTGTAGTAGATGCACTTGCTGGTCTGCGTGCTAATGAGGCCCGTTACTTTATGAACAAATACAAACATGAGTTTACGGTTGTACGAGCCAGCGAAAGTCAGGAGACCCTTGATTATGTGAACCGAATTTTAAAAGAAGAACGCGATATTGAGTTTGCGGCCAAGCCTTTAGAAACGTCGCGTTTTCAAGTGGAAAATATTAAATTCGCTTATGTCTTTTATGAGGATGGTCTTGCGGTGAACGTTATGTATACGGTGGATGACCCTAAGAAGCGGGCTGTTGGTTTTAAGCTTTCTGAGGGGATGGAGATCCCAAAGGAGCTAGAAGAGAAGTTTAAGTTTGCTAGGCAGAAGTCCAAGCTAGCCGGAACAATTCGGGGTTCGTTTTTTGTAATTAAAGGAGAGTATTAAGGTTAGCAAAATTGCAACTTAATCAATGAGAGGGCCATCCTGTAAAAGGATGGCCCTAAATCTTGCCGATATAGATAATTTGCGTAGGTTATCTATGGGAATGGACTCTCATTCAAGAGGCCGAATTTATTATATAGAGCAACGAAAACTGGAGTTGCGAGCGTACTTCATAATTATTTTGCATGAATAGCTGGGACGGTAGAATGTACGGTATAAATCCCGTAGAAAAGAGCTGAAGTGGCTGAAACGGTAGAATGTACGGTATAAATCCCGCAGATAAGAGCTGAGGTAGCTGAAAAGGTGGAATGTACGGGATAAATCCCGTAGAAAAGAGCTGGAGTGGCTGGGACGGTGAAATGTACGGTATAAATCCCGTAGAAAAGAGCTGAGGTAGCTGAAAAGGTGGAATGTACGGGATAAATCCCGTAGATAAGAGCTGGAGTAGCTGAAACGGTAGAATGTACGGTATAAATCCCGTAGAAAAGAGCTGAAGTGGCTGAAACGGTAGAATGTACGGGATAAATCCCGTAGATAAGAGCTGGAGTAGCTGAAACGGCAGAATGTACGGTATAAATCCCGTAGAAAAGAGCTGAAGTGGCTGGAACGGTGAAATGTACGGTTCAACTGGTGGATATTCGCCAACATGTGATACGTAGACAGAGTAAACAGCAACATATACTCCCAGCTAGTTGTTTTATATTTGTCGTGCGGGGGCAAGGTGCGATCTGGTTGGATGGTAATCGGCATTCCTTAGAACGATTCTTTGTCTTACATGCGGGAAAAGGAAGTAACATCAAGTTCGAGGTTGGACATAAGGATGTCACATACTATTACATTTTATATAGAGGTAGTATTTCTACTAAAGCTAGTAAAACAATATTGAAATCCTATCATATAAATAACCCATTTCATCTGCAATATGCATGTAAACCAAATTCTCCGGTTGTTTTATACCGTCATGCGGAATCGATGTATGAGGAATGGAATCGCAGACCGGCTATGGAACGGTTCCAGGCGAAAATCCAGTTTTATCAGTTTGTATATACACTTGTCCAGCAGTTACAGCTTCAAGGAGTTGCCCCCAAAGAAATAGATTTAGTGGAACAGATCATTCAATACATTCACAAACATTATTATGAACCTATTTCACTTGAATCTATGGCAGAAGTATGGAATTATAGCATTCAATACTTATCGAGGCAGTTCAAACGCCGTACAGGGAGAAGTCCCATTGAATATGTAATTCAGACCAGGATGGCTAAAGCGAAGGAGTTACTGATTCAAACCGATGCCACCGTACAGGAGATTGCTGTAAGCGTAGGTTATAGTGATGTCTTTTATTTTACCCGTCTGTTTAAGAAGCAGGTTGGGACAACGCCAGTTCAATACAAAAATAAGGTGAAGTCAGGTTTGATCGTTTCAGATAGTCCATGGCAAGAGTTCTTATCCTCCATGGGCAAATATTCTTCTGCTTGTTATATTGATGATGATAATCATTATCAATTAAAACTTGAAGGGGATAAACAGATGTTAAAGGGGATCGAAACGAAAAAAGGATTAATGCTAATGCTTGTGCTTACACTGTTACTTACAGCTTGCGGAAATGGGAACACTAGCCGTAATAGCAATGCGGGAGCAGAACCAACACAAAGTAAACCTTCCAATCAGGCCATTGAAAATACGGGTTTACGGAAAATAACAACGGTTATGGGGGATGTTAATGTTCCAGCCAATCCCCAACGTGTTGTAGTTGACTGGGATTTGGGACCAGTCTTAGGAGTTGGGGTAGTACCGGTTGGAGCATCAAATACCCAACTGGAGTATTCTCAGTTTCTCAAGCCTTTCTTAGATGAGACGGTACAAGATATAGGGGCAGAAGGAAGTGTTTCTTTTGAAAAAGTATTAGAGCTAGCGCCAGACGTCATCATAACCTGGAATAAAGATGCTTATAGTAACTATTCTAAGATCGCACCGACCGTATTATTTGATACAAGTAAATACGCAACTATTTCTATCGTAGATTATATCACCGTAGAGAAATTTTCAATGGTCATTGGTAATCAGGGTGAGAGAGGCAGCAGAGCTACTTACGATATTTTGGGTCTGAATCCCGCTTCAAAAGTTCAAAGTGAAATCCTTGATAAGGAAATGAGCCGGGTTGAAGTTTCTTGGGAAACGGTAAATGATTATGTAGGTGACTACGTTATTGTCCTTACCGTAAAGGACAAAGAACCGCCTAAGTTGCCAGCAACATAGAAAATGTTGGATGCGGTCAAAAACAATCGAATGATTGAGATTGATATGGAAAAATATTTTGCAGCAGATTCATACTCCTCCTTATTACAAGCCGAAGATATTGCCGACAAATTATCGAAGCTGGCTTCATCAAAATAACCTTATTGGATTGAACCTACCTGAAGCCATCTAAATATAAAGACGAAGCCTATTATGGCTTCGTCTTTTGTAGTTTTGCATACCCTTTTACAAATGAACTATTGGACCGAAAGTACAGTCTCCAGCTCAGGGATATATTCCTTGACCATATTGTTGTCTTCCCACAGTCCTTTAGTCCCAGCTGGGGCTTGACCTTCGGAAACGACTAAGTACGGTTTGATGGTTACGGTATTGGGTATAGTCTTGAAGGGTTCAAAACGAACATTATAAGATTCGCTTAAGGGGTGAGCACCGATGGGCTTCAGTTGAACGCCACGTTCATCCACAATGTCAAATTGAAGAGCGATGACGCCCCCGTTAGCACCCTTATATTTCGAAGGGATAGAAGCGAGCATTTCTTCTATGCTCTGGCCCGGTTTGGTTTTGTACTCAATGGATACCTGCGTTGTGATTGGGGTGATTTCTACCTTACTGATCTGCAAGTTAATGTTATCGTGATGCTTGGTCTCCTCTGAAGTTAGTGCGGTAACAGGTGTTGATTTGGTAACAGGCAGAACGAATTCGAACGGGACATCGTAACCCTTTAACGTTACATTTACAATCAAGTCAAACTGATCAGGGAACTGGACAGTCTGTGTTGTTGTGCTCGGGTCATGATAAGTGTTCAAAACCTGAACCATTATGCTGGAAGCAGTCTCACCATCCATGTGTTCGTAACTCCAGAGCAGAGGTTGACCTTTATAGAGAACCTCAAACTTATCCACCGCCCCTTTATTGGCATCTGAAGGCGGCGAATTGGGCTCCGAAGCCAGACGGTTTCCAGGAGTGGTTAGGTTCATAAGAATTCGGGTTCCGTCAAATAACAACGTTGGGATATTCATGGTCACCTCGCTATGGGTCACGCTTTGGTTTACGTTTGTGATGAAATCCCCGGCTTGTTGAACACCGGGATCTAAGTTTTTTTCGCCCCATAATGAATAGATTTGTCCCAAAACCGGAATTTGCTTGAGTGCACCAGCCATTGCGGGCGATACAAAGCCGGAAGCGAGGACTGTAACTCCAAGAATTGCAGCGGCTGCAGTGGAAATCAACCACTTATTAAAAGTTCTTGATGCATCCATCTTTCTCTGAATGGGGGAAATGGAATTATCGGTCTCCCTGATGATTTGGTAAGTCTCATTCAGTTTGGAGCGGGCAATATCCGATAACTGAGCGGGAAGTAGGCTTTGGCAGTTCTTTAACTGTTCTTCTAACTTAGTGTTTACCATGTCGCAACTCCATTTCTTGATTGAATTGAGATGAATGCTTTAGCTTTTTGCGGGCGCGATGCAGCCGGGTCTTCACGGCAACCGTAGAAATTTCGAGAATGTCGGAAATTTGACGGATCGGCATGTCCTGTAGGTAATGAAGGTGAATGACAATCCGGAGGTTCTCCTCAAGATGTTGAACGGCATCCCATAATTCGATTTTCTCATAATCCTTGGAAGTGGAAGGGATTTCGGGAAGCTCTCCATAAGGGAGGGATCTTGAGTTGTTTTTGAGCATTTTATTGCATTCATTAATCAGAATCCGGAAGATCCACGTTTTGAAAAAAGCGGGCTCTCTGAGTGTATGGATGTTTTTAAAGGCTTTAAGCATCGTCTCCTGCAGGGCATCTGCACAATCTTCTTCTTTGTTGACGATGGACCTTGCAGTTCTGTATAAAGGTAACTCTATCTCCTGCATCAACTGCACGAATGCTTCAGGGTCTCCAGCTTTGGCTTTGACGACAATAGGATCTATATGCAAAGATCTACCTGCTTTCTTGACTAGAAGTCTTAGGATGTTCGTAACGTTACTTAAATATTAGATCGGGTAGGTAGCTAGAAGGTTACCACAAACATGATTCCATTCTCCGCATCTCGCAATGCTAGCAAGGGGAGAAATTGGTTTTTTTTCACAAAAAAATCGCCGTTCAAATTCCCTGTCAGGAATCGGACGACGATTTTCAAAAGCTAGTCAGTCAGTTAGTCAATCAATCAGTCAATCAATCAATGATATAAATGACCCATTCCCCTTGATCGTTTGGCCGAATAGCGTATAGCATTTTTACATTTTCAACGGTCTTTGCGGCCATATCCAAGCGTTGTCCGATTACCGTTATATTCACCTGATGTTCGTTGGGTAACATGGAATCGATGCTTTCGATGTCTGTGAATTTGTACTGATATTGTTCGTCATAATAAGGTTCCATAGCATCTGCTAGTTTTTTGTTTACGAACCCGGATTGGAAAAGTGTGTGGTCATGCTCAACCAAAGCGGTTAGGTTTTTTTCCAGCACTTCAAGTGCGGGGAGATCATACTCTGTCAATTGATCTGAATATGATTTCAGATTTATTGACAATTCTGCTTTAAAGCTGGTTTCATTTGGCTGCTTGGGTTCTGTGTTTTGCGGCTTCTGCGTATTCATCGCTGGACTTTGGGTTGGCGTATTTGCTCCTGTGTTCGGCTCCTCGATGGGTTTAACGTCCCCTGCACATGCTGCCAGAAAGATTAAAGACATCAACATGAGCATTCTTGCAATAGTTTTTAACATCTAACCCCACCTTTTTAAGGATATGTTAGTTAGTCGCGAGAAAATATGGAGAAGTTTCAAGGGCTGAATGAAGCCCGAAAAAGCGGATTAAATCGCTAGTTTTTGTGGATCATCTACAGAGTAACGTCCGCTTACCGCAAGCATGATTGTAGAAATAATGACGAGTATGAAACAGAGCACAAATGAATACCGGTACCCAACAACACTAGCTAATAACCCGCCAACAAGACTGCCAATCAGTCTGCCGATCGTGGATGAATTAGAGTAGAGCGTGGATGCATACCCAGGCATGTTTGGAAGCAGATCCTGAATGTAGCTAATGCCAATCGCTGAAATAACGGCAACAAAAAAGGCAAGCAAAATTTGGGCTGCAAGCATTTGCCACATCGCGCCTGAAGTAATGACAACGAGATAATAAGCTCCTCCGAAAATGGCTCCGCACATCATCAGGATTCGGTTACTGTATTTCGCACTAAGTAGTCCCAGCATGATCATAAAAGGAATTTCCAGCGCAGCACAAATACTGCTGACTAAACCAACATCGCTTGTTGTTCCCCCTAGATTGTTGGTAATAAAGAGGGCAGTATTGATGCTACTCGTCCAGTGGGCTACATACATGAGTATCATAATCAGAAAAGGAAGCAGAACATTACGGTTCTGACCCAACCGGAAACTTTTTACTTTTACTTCTGCAGTACTGCTTTTCACTTCTGTATTTGATTTCAGGAATAGCGAAATAAGTAAGGCCACCAGCAGGAATACTCCGATGGTGCCCGAGAAAATCCCCTTAAACCCAACAGCAGCAATTAGCAGAGTACCGATTAAAGGACCTGTAATAAAGCCGAGAGAGAAAGCAGAACGCAAGGTAGAATTTGCAAACGCAGTATCCGTAAAATCGCTCTTATTCACTGCTTCTCTAGCTATGGCGAACAATTGAGGCATCCCTGGTGCACCGAGGGCGGTGAACACAAGCATGTAGATGAATAAGATCGTAAAATCCCCAATGAGCAAGTATCCGCTATAAGCCAGAGCATTACAGAGCGTGGAGACAAGGTAAATGTTTCTTCGATTTAAGCCGAGGTCAGAGCGTCTTCCGATTAGTGTACTGATCCATATCCCGGCAATTAACGTGGTGGCCAGAAAAACACCAAACAGCCCGACAGATACTCCAAGCTGTTCCGTAAAATAAATGGATAAAAAGGGTGCGCTGAGTGAAATCCCCATCCCCTGCAGTAACATACATAAAAAGAGTAAGCCATAAGAGGGAATCGAAAATAGTGCAGTTAGTCGTTTGAACATGTTGTGAAAGTACTCCTCTATATTTGTTTAGATATTTCATAAAAAAAAGCCGTTGAAATGAATTCCAACGGCTTTTTGTATGCTTGTTTTTTTCAAGACCTTATTCAACATCATAATTGATCAGAAAGAATAAGTCTATACTTTCGGCTGGATTTTATTTACTATTGTGAAGCCGGCAAAACCTAATAAATGGAGTGTTGTTAATGGACGTTACTTGTCATCTCGATAAGGCTGACTTACAGGATTATATTAGTAGGGTTTTTGGCAGCAGTTATTTCGTTACTCGTGTTTCGCGCATGCATGGCGGCGCACAAAAGGTGGTCTACAAGATTGAGTGCAGTAATGGATTTTCCTGCGTTTTGTATGTGTGGGATCTTTCTATGAATTATTTTAAAGAAGAAAAAGCAAATGAAGATTTAAATGAACAATCCTATGGAAGTCATTTATTCGAATTAAATAACAGGTACTTAACACAACATGGAATTCAGACCCCTGCTCTTTATGATCTGAATAAGGCAAGAGATCGTTACTCTTTCGATTATGCTCTGGTTGAATATATAGATGGAAGAATGGCAGAAACCTATTTTCATCATCCCGAGTTACGTGTTCAAGATAAAGTTTTTCAGCGTGTGGGGGAGATACTTACTGCTATGCATACCCACGAGAGGCATGTTTTTGGGAAAGCAAATGCTAACGAGAGCAGCATGGGGCAATGTCATTTATTACAAATGGACAATGCGAAAGTACAGCTAGCCTATGCCTCCCAACATATTGAGAAGATCAGGTCTAATCAAAGCAAACTGCTCGATAAGTTGTACGAGCTTGAATCAAAAATTCAACCCAGACAGCAATATGGGTTTATTCACGGGGAACTGGGTCCTGACCATGTTATGGTTAATGATAAACTGGAGCCCTTTTTGATCGATATCGAAGGGGCAATGTACTATGATATTGAGCATGAACATAGTTTTTTGCAGATGAGATTTGGGGATTTCTACCGGTACTTAAAGAACGATGCTCTGGATCATGATAGGCTGTTATTTTATCAATTCCACCATCATGTCTCCTTAACTTCAGGTGGATTAAAGCTGCTGCATAGAGGATTTCCTGATCAACAATTCGCCCAAGGCCTAGCTGATTATCAATCGGAACGCGCGCTGAGGTTTATCGAAGGATGAACTAAACAAGACGTTTGGATTGAACACCTACTGCATGTCCTCGAAAGTAACCTATTAGCCTTCTTCACCCTTTAGGGTGGAGGAGGTTTTTTCGTTATACAACTACAAGGCATAATAAAAGACCGCATCCACTGAAATTACTTCCAGAACTGGCGGTCTGATGTCTTCGCTATGAATCAATCTTTATCTGAAAGGGTTAATTAATGAAATTTAACGGTCTTGATGCGAGCCTCTTCTTCATAGCTAAGTGGTTTCGGAGATTGCGGAGTGTGCAGATGGCGCTCCACGGAGTACTCCATTTTCCGGTAGTCCTCATTACCTGTATTCAATGTTGGATTCCAGTTTTCTGTCACCCAATTTTTAAGTTCCTTAAGTCCTGCTAGCATTTCCTCCAGCCTCCTTTGGCGAAGAAACAAAATAGATTTTGTTGTTCTTTGTTTACGCTTTCATTATAATCCTAAACTCCATTTTTTAAAAGGTGTGTCCGTCTGAAAAACACAGATTATTCAGTGAACATTGTGTGTTATTTAGGTTTTGTGCTTCATCTGGAGAGAAGTGTCTCCCTGTAGGAGACATTTTTAACGAAGCTGAAAGGATACTCATTAGTACCACTTTTTTAAATTATTTTACATTCGTATATCCAACAAATACTGCCCTGAAGAAATAAATTTAGGGTGGAGAATTTACAGGATTATTTTCTAATGAATATGGAAAAATAAATGATTATTAGCTGCGAGTTGCACTGAAAACCATTATTTTGCTAATTATAAATAAGATTGGTGGAAATAAATTTTATTTTTCTAAAAATAGAGAAAATAATTTACAAAAGCAAAATATAATGATATTTTGTTTATGTAGAAAAGAAACCGCTCACAACTTAAGGGGGATTAACAATGACACTCACAAAGTTCCACGGAATTATACCTGCCTTTTATGCCTGCTATGACGATCAAGGAAATATTTCGGAATCCCGGACGCATGCTTTATGTGATTACTTATTTGAAAAAGGAGTTCAAGGTGTATATGTGGGAGGCAGCTCAGGAGAATGTATTTACCAGAGTCTCGACGAACGCAAAGCGGTACTAAGCTACGTAGCTAGTAACCTGAAAGGTAAAATGACACTGATTGCCCACGTGGGTGCCCCTTCCACTAGAGATAGTATTGAGTTAGCGAAACATGCTGCAACCTTAGGATACGATGCATTATCCGCAATCCCGCCTATATATTTCAAGTTACCTGATAGTGCAGTCTATAAATATTGGAGCGAAATTATGGAGGCAACCCCTCTAAGCTTCATCATCTACAACATTCCTCAGACTACTGGATATACACTGACTCCGTCCCTATTTGAGAAGCTGCTTGCGAACAAAAAGGTGATTGGTGTGAAGAACTCCTCCATGCCGACTATGGATATTGAAAGATTCAAAAGAGTGGGTGGAAAAGATGTAGTGGTATTTAATGGACCGGATGAACAATATGTTGCGGGAAGAATCATGGGAGCGGATGCGGGAATCGGTGGAACCTATGCGGTTATGCCTGAGCTGTTCCTGCAAGCTAATGAATTTGTTAAGGCTGGTAAGTTCGAAGAAGCTGGACAAATTCAAAGCGATATCAACGATATTATAATCGCCCTTTGTTCGCTCAAAGGTGCCATGTATGCCGGAATAAAAGAGATTCTAAAATTAAGAGGCGTAAACATTGGTAGCGTAAGAGCACCGCTTGAGGCAGTAGCCGCTGAAGATGCTGGTCCGATCGCAGACATTATGAAATTGATTGATCAAGCTATTGAAAGATATTGCGGTTAAGACAAATGAAGAAATCCATCGTATGCTTTGGCGATTCTAATACTTGGGGCTACGACGCAGAGACAGACCGCAGATTTAAGGATGATATTCGTTGGACGGGAATTCTTCATACAGAATTGGGTGACGCCTACCGTATGATCGAAGAAGGGCTTCCCGGCAGAACAAGTGTCAGTGAGGACCCTCTATTCGAAGGACTTTCTGGAATTTCCTATATCTATCCCTGCCTGATGTCACATTCGCCATTAGACTTGGTTGTGATCATGCTTGGGACCAATGATACCAAAGAAAGGTTTGGATTAACTTCTTATAACATCGCACAAGGTATTATTAGACTGGCTCTTAAAGCTAAAGGTAGCGGTGCAGGACCTGAGGGGAAGGCTCCAGAGGTTCTAGTAATCGCGCCCCCTCCGATTGGAGCAGAGTATATTCATACCCCTATCGGCAAACCAATGGGTAGCGGATGTAGTGAGAAGTCTATGGAGCTTGCTGAGCATCTTGCAGCTTTGCTAACGGGAACTGGTATCCACTTTGTAGATTCCAGAGACCATGTATCGATGAATGAAATTGATTATATGCATCTTGATCCGCAAGGACATCGCAGCATGGCCGATTTAGTGCAATACCATGCCAAACGGACTTTAAATTAAAGGTTCTATGCTTTCGAAGCGAGTTTTGTACGAAGAGATTCAGAGAAGATAATGCTCACAAAACTTTAAGCGTATGCTTTCGATGCGAGTTTTGTACGTAGCGATTCAGAGAAGATAATGCTCACAAAACTTTTAGGGAGGTTTATAAATGAAGAAAAAACGTTTACTCTCGGCAATGGTTGCGCTAATGGTGATTATTTCTTTAATTTCAGGTTGCTCAGGTAACAATGCTGCGAGTTCTAATACATCCGATAATTCTTCTGCATCTGGGAAGGAAAAAGTGGCGATCAGAGTATGGCTGACTCCACAGTGGAAGGGTGTTGTGGATGCCACGGAGGCAGGCGCGGACTATGATAGCTTCCTAAAGCACGCCGCTGAGAAATTCAAAGCACAATATGATAAATACGATGCAGATATTCAAATAGAGGTCATTGCTGGAGATCAGCGCGATCAATTGCTTAATGTTAACTTAAGCGGAGGAACACCTCCAGATGTGTTCTTTGAGAGTGTATTCCCGATGGGGGATTACGTTCACCGGGGAGCATTGGTTCCTTTGACCGACATCATTGATGAAGACGCGAAAAGCGATATTGCTCAAAACTACTGGGACGCTGTAACGTTCGGAGAAGATATTTATTTCTATCCATTCCAGCACAACCCAGGCACCTTGGTTTACAACGCGGACATGTTTAAAGCAGCAGGCTTGGAAAAGTTTGTGGGTGAAGAATCCGAAATCAAAACTTGGAACTTGGATGAATATCAACAAATTCTTGAGGGTCTCAAAAACAATCTGCCGAAGGATAAGTATTCCAATGCATATCCAATGGCATTATTCGCTGTAAATAATCAGGGCGATACATGGAACCTTGCCTATATGAGAATGTTCGGCAATAAGTTCTTTGATGATCAAGGCAACATTGTCCTGAATGATGAGAACGGAGTTAAAGCTGCAACTTGGCTGAAAAACCTATATGACGGCGGATATACAAATCCAGGCGCAGAATCTGTTTCTTCTAATGATGCCAATGCTATGTTCCAAAATCAGCAATTAGCGATCAGTTTCACTAACCCGATTCTGTTTAATGGTACGAAAGCTAATATGGCGGATGGTACGGCAGCGAAATTTGATATGAGACTTGCTAATATTCCGTCGGAAAGCGGAGATCCTCTATCCTTTACTTATGTAGTAGGCGCTAGTGTATTCAAGTCCAAAGATGCTAAGAAGACTGAAGTAGCTAAGGATTTCGTGAAGTTCTTCTCAAGCGATCCTGAGTTAGTTAAATCCTCTAAGAATGGTATTCCTGTAAGAAGTTCTGTAGCCGAAGCGCTTAAAGCGGAGAATCCACTGTTTGCAGCTTACGATGCCAACTCTAAATATTTGTTCAACTTCACAGGCAACGTTCCAGGATACAGCCAATTAAGAGAGGTCTTATATCCAGAGCTACAAGCACTTTACATGGGAGCTAAGACACCGGAACAGTTTGTGCAAGATTATCAGGCAAGTGGCAACAAGGTGATTGAGACCAATAAAGCTGGCTCTGTAATTTTCCAATAATCTAAGACCAGATAAACAATACACGATTGACAGCCTTTAGGGTCTGAAGAGACTCTAGGGCTGTTAATTAGAAAGGTAAACGATATGAAACTACGTAGTAATTACCTAAAAGAGAATATTACAGGTTATCTGTTTATTTTACCTCAGATGATAGTATTCTTAGCCTTTCTTGTCTATCCGATCTTAGAAGGGATGCGGCTGAGTCTATACCAGATTAATTATGACAGCGAGAAGTTTGTGGGTTTTGCCAATTACACCACATTGTTTAATGATCCGGTATTTTTTAAGGCTACTATCAACACCGTTGTGTTCGTAATATTTATCGTTCTACTTACAGTGGGGTTTGCATTGTTCGTAGCCTCTGCGGTATTTGATAAGAATGCTAAGTACGTTTCCTTTATTAGAGGAAGTTATTATATCCCGGTAATGGTGTCCATGGTGGTTATGAGTATGGTCTGGAGCTTTTTGCTGAATCCGGCTAACGGACTTATCTCTTATCTATATAAAGACATGGGACTAGGGACGATTAATCTGCTGGGAAATCCAAAGACGGTTCTGCCAGTCGTGATATTTGTAACCTTCGCAACTAACGTGGGCCAGGCAATTATTCTGTATATAGCTGCGATGATTGGTGTCTCGAAAGAGCTTTTTGAAGCAGCAGAAATCGATGGTGCTAGCAGATGGCAAGTGATTACAAAGATCCTGATTCCTTCGGTAGGACCTACAACAACTTATATTACGATTATCAATATTATTGCCGTATTAAAAATCTTTGTAGTTATTCAGTTATTGACCGGTGGCGGACCGAACAATTCCTCCGTAACGCTGATGTACTACCTTTATAATAATGCCTTTAAATATAACCAACTCGGTGTAGCTTCTGCGGTAGGGGTTATCATGTTCGTGATTACATTGATATTGTCTGTGCCACAGCTACGAAGCATGATTAAGGTGAAGTGAGGGGGAATACAACATGTCGAAGATTAAAAACAAGAAAAAGAGAGAGAAGTTTGATGTGATATCGAATGTGATCATTATCCTCTTCGCACTCCTTAATCTTTTTCCACTATATTGGTTATTCACAAGTTCACTCAAGAACAGCTCGGATGTTGTGAAGATGCCTCCAGACTGGTGGCCCAAATCGATTACATTCTCCAACTATGTGGATGTATTTCAGAACCAGCCGGCTTTAAGATGGACGTTTAATAGTATTTATGTATCTGGTATTTCTACTATTTTGGTTATTGTTGTAGGCTCTATGGCCGCCTATGCGTTCTCAAAGATTAATTTTAAAGGTAAAAATATAATCTTCATTATCTTTATATCAAGTTTGATGATTCCTAAAGAAATTATGATTGTACCCTTATTCCGGATCACCCAACAATTTGGAATGGTAAATAGTTATAACGGTATGATTTGGCCGAACGTGGCGGGTGCATTTGGAGTGTTCCTATTAAAGGGATTCTTCGATTTAACCCCTAATGCCTTAAGAGAAGCCGGGAGAATAGATGGTGCAAATGAATGGAGAATCTTCACGCGCATCATGTTGCCTATTGTCAAACCTGGTATTGGAGCCTTATTTATTCTGAATTTCGTGCAAGTCTGGAATGATTATTTGTGGCAGCTGGTTATAGGCCAAGAGAACAAAATGAAAACATTAATGGTTGGTACTGCGACCTTAATGCAGGATTTGAATCCTAATTTCGCTTATAAAATGGCCGGAGCTACCATCGCTGCAATTCCGATGTTGCTAGTGTTCATGTTATTCCAACGGTTCTTCACCAATGGGATTACGGCAGGAGCAGTTAAAGAATAAATAAAAATGTGGAGTGGGTTACTGATGAATACTGAAAATAATGTACTTAAAAAAATAAAACATAAACTAGTCGTCTCCAGTCAAGCCTTACCAGAAGAACCGCTGTATAGCCCGTTTATTATGGGGAGAATGGCTTATGCTGCTTACTTAGGCGGAGCTTCTGGAATTCGGGCAAACAGCGTAGCGGATATTCAAGAAATCAAAAAGCAAGTGAATCTGCCGATCATTGGGATAATCAAAAAGGTGTATGAAGGCTCTGAAGTCTTTATTACACCCACTCAAAAGGAAGTCGATGAGCTGTACCGCGAAGGTGTAGATATCATTGCTATGGATGCTACAGACCGGATTCGCCCGGACGGATCTACTATTTCTGAACTTTTTCCACTTTTAAAAGAGAACTATAAAGATCAACTGTTTATGGCGGATTGTTCTACATTTGCGGAAGCTGCGAAGGCTGTTGAGCTGGGATTTGATCTGATAGGAACTACCTTGAGCGGTTATACAGAGGCTACTAAAGGCCGCAACTTGCCGGATTTTGAATTGGTTCAACAAATCGTCAACAACTTCTCTGTTCCCGTTATAGCTGAAGGTGGGGTTTCCACTCCTGAAGAATTAAAGACCATGTTTGATTTAGGTGTGTATTCAGCAGTGGTTGGCTCTGCGATCACGAGACCGATGGAGATTACGAAACGGTTTGTGAACGCTATTCAGTAGAACGCCAGAGAGGGTAGATGGGAATGAGAATTGTAGCCGTAGATATTGGCGGTACCAATACCAAGATGTGTATATGCGATAAACAGGGGAATGTACATGACTTCAAGGAGTATGCAACAGAAAGCTACTTGGGGGGACCCCATGTAATCTCAAGAATGCTGGTAAAGATTGCAGAATACGATCATTTTGATGCCATTGCCATAAGCACCGCGGGCCAAGTTAATGCAGAAGAAGGATTTATTGTCTATGCTAACGAAAATATACCTAGATATACTGGAATGAAAATTAAGGATATTGTCACCCATCATTTTCATAAACCTGTTATGGTAGAGAACGATGTGAATTCAGCAGCATTAGGCGAAGCTTATTATGGAGCTGCTCAGAGCTTTAACAATTTCTTATGTCTAACCTTTGGCACAGGCATTGGCGGTGCGATCGTCATTAATCGCCAAATCTATAAAGGGGCTAATGGGGTAGCGGCTGAATTTGGCCATATCTTTACTCACCCATTGTCGGCCCCATCCGGAGTAGAAGGACTGCCGTATTATGAGAAATACGCTTCAACTACAGCTTTAGTGAAGATGGCTAAGCTGGCAGATCCCGAATGCACGGACGGAAAAGCTTTATTTGATAAAATACAGAGCGGAAATGAGCAGCTTGAACGTATTTTAGATCTATGGATTACTGAAGTGGCTGTGGGTTTAGCCTCTATCACACATATCTTCAATCCATCCGCGATTATTATTGGTGGCGGCGTAATGGAACAAGAAGATTTGGTTCGAAGGGTAGAAGAGCGCACGAAGTCTTTGATTATGGAAAGCTTTGCGGGAGTGAGAATTGTTAAAGCCTCATTAGGGAATAAGGCAGGTCTGCTGGGAGCTTCCTCCTTATTCGTACATTAATTTATTGAAAAGGAGGGGCTTTTTTGCGGACAATCAGTATTTTTTCTTCAATTCATTCTAAATACAATAATTTGACAAATACGGAGAAGAAGGTAGCGGACTACGTACTGGAGAATACGAGAAGTGTAGTCTACATGTCGATTACTGATCTTGCAGATGCATGTGATGTTGGGGAATCAAGTATATTTCGATTTTGCAAATCTTTAAGTTATAAAGGGTATCAAGAGTTCAAGATCGCATTGGCACATAGCATCACTGTGGAGAATGAGATCCCGCAGCTTACCGATCAAATTCTGATGGATGATACAATTGAAGCTGTTGCTTCTAAAGTGCTGACCACGAATGTAAGTGCACTCAACGAGACCTATAATTTAATTGATATACAGAAGATCAGTGAGGCCATTGAGTATTTGATTAATGCAGAACGTGTATTGTTTTTCGGTGTGGGCTCTTCTCTAGTCACAGCTATGGAAGCCAAGATTAAATTTATGCGCATTACGAACAAAACGGAATGTTTAATGGATTCACATCTGCAGATGATGTCGGCAGCGTTGATGTCTAACCGGGATGTCGCTGTTGTGATTTCTTATTCCGGCTCGACCAAGGATAGCATTGAGGTTGCGAGAAAAGCAAAGGAACGAGGAGCCAAAGTAATATCCATTACCAGGTTTGAAAAGTCACCGTTAACCTCGTACTCCGATCTGACCCTGCTATGTGGTGCTAATGAAGGACCGCTGCAAGGGGGTTCATTATCTGCAAAGATATCGCAGCTCTATCTGCTTGATATTTTATATGTAGAATATTTCAAGAAGACTAGTGAGCAATCCATAATCAATAAAGAAACTACAGCTTCAGCAGTCAGTGAGAAACTGGTCTAGTACATTAAGATGTGAGGGGAATGGGAAGTTATGATCTTAGGTTCTTTGTCATCTTGGGAAGAGCATATCAAGTATGAGAATCCTGTCATTGTTGAGGCTATTGAGGAATTGAAAGTAATCTTACAACATGATCCTGATCTTGGGCGAATCGAAATCCGCGGGAACGAAATGTATGCTTCGATTATGGCTTTGGAGGCAAAATCGCTGGAGGAACAAGTCGCAGAGAAGCATGAGACTTATATTGATGTGCATTATCTGATCGAAGGTGAAGAAACGATTGGCTGGGCACCCCTGCAAGAAGGGATCGAGCCCATTAAGCCTTACGATGCCGAAGGAGAATATGCGCTTTATCCCCCATCAGCAGATGAAATATTGTTATCTTTGAAGCCTGGAATGTTCGCGGTCTTTTTCCCTCATGATGTTCACAGACCGGGTATGGGTCAACCGGGGCAGCAGATTAAAAAAGCTGTCATTAAAATCCATACAAATCTACTAACTCCATAACATAGAGATTGAGGCTGGTAGCGGAACCATTCCGCTGTCAGCTTTTTTTGCGTCGCTTCTATTTACTTATATCTAAATTTATAAATATACAAAATATAAAGATTGGTGGTAAACTTAACATGCCTAAAGCTTTTTTTGTAGAGCTTAAGGATTTTTTTGCATGCACATTTATGAGTGAGCAAAGAATATTACAGAGAATTACACTATAGAAAGAATAATGGAGGCAGGAGAGTTAAATGAAGAATAAAGGTCTAAAGAGAATGTTGTTGTTATCTATTATGGTTGTTGTCATCGCTGCACTTGCAGTCGGTTGTGGTTCGAAAAATAATACAAATACAGAATCGTCAGAGGGAGCTGCTCCAGAGGCTGCAAAAGAAGTTACCTCATTGTCGCTCGGTTTATTACCCTCGATTGATGCTATTCCTTTTATCATCGCACATGAACAAGGTTTCGATAAAAACCACGGTGTGGATCTGGACATCCAGACGTTTAAAAGCGCCAAAGATCGGGATGTAGCTTTTCAAGCAGGCAAGCTGGATGGTCTAAGTGCTGACCTGGTTGCGATCTCCATTTACAATGAGGCTGGACTGGATGTGAAGATCACCAGTACAACTTTTGGGGAATTTGATTTACTGACTGGAAATGAATCGATTCAGGATGTGAAGGATTTGAAGGGAAAAACCGTGATTTTGTCCAAAAATACCTCCACACAATATACAGTGGCCATGATGCTGAAACAAGCAGGTCTGATCGAAGCTGATATTACAGTGACAGAGGTTCCACAGATTCCGACCCGTTTAGAATTGCTTAAGAATAATAAGGCGGATGCGGCAATTTTGCCAGAACCTTTTGTAACGATGGGCAAAACCTCAGGCCTGCGTGTACTGAGCTCAACGCTAACTGCGGGAGTAAATCCGTTCGTATTAGCTTTCCCGCAAACTGCAATTGATGCCAAAGCAGAAGCTATCCGCAGTATGTATGCTGCATATGATGAAGCAGTAGCTTATATGAAATCCCATGAGCAATCTGAATATATCGATCTTGTAATCAAAGAAGTAGGATATCCAGAGACATTAAAAGATGAGATCAAAGTACCGGATTATGTACCAGCTTATCAAGTGGATGTGAAGGAAGTAGAGGCTGCATTTGCTTGGGCACGGGAAAAAGGTTTGCTCAGCAAAAATATCTCGGCTGAAGATGTGATTTCTGATGTCCAATTCAAGAAATAAAGGACTCGCCATAAAGGATCTGAAAGTAGAATATAAGAGCGGACAATTAGCCTTAGGTCAGGTGGATTTATCTTTGCCGGAACATGGGATCTACACCATTATCGGACCCTCCGGCAGCGGGAAATCTACTTTATTACGGGCGATTGCGGGCTTGCTGCCTAGTTATCAGGGACAAATTCTTTTTAATGAGAAATCTGTGCACGAAAAAGAAACGTTAATTGGACTGGTGCCGCAGAACTACGGGCTTCTTCCTTGGAAGACTGTACATGATAATATTCAAATCGCAATGAAGATTACGCATACGGCAAGTTCATCCAAGCATGAACGGGAGACGCAGATTAAGCAGTGGCTTTCGTCGATGGGGATCTCTGATTTAGCAGAACGTTATCCCTTATCCCTCAGTGGAGGCCAGCAGCAAAGAGTAGCGATTGCCAGAGCTTTTGCCATTTTGCCTACTATTCTGTTGCTGGACGAGCCATTCTCTGCACTCGATGCGATAACAAGGGAAACGCTGCAGGTCCTCTTTTTAGAGAACTGGATGGCTAACCCGACGACTACATTATTTGTCACTCATGATGTGGAAGAAGCGATTCTGCTGGGGCAAAAGATTATCGTCATGCCGTCCAACAAAGAAACTACACCTGAAATTATTGATAATCATTTGGTGTTTCATATGAAGCATGAGGATAAGCGGGACAGTGTGGATTTCTTTGAGCAGACTAAGCGGATTAGAAAGGTAATGCAGGAGATATGGTAAACAAACGTCGACTTCATCATCTAGTAAGGCTGCTATTTGTATTTGTCTGTATGAATGTAGTCTGGTATATCGCATTTTTACTTATGAACCATTCGATTTTGCCAAGTCCCTTTGCTGTATATAAGGCGATGTTTCAGTTAGGGGCGCAGGATATTGCTATAAATGTAGGGTATAGCTTGTTCAGAATTTTTGCAGGTGTGGTACTGGCGTTAATTATTGGACTGCTTATAGGTCTTCTAATGGGACGTTCATTGACCTGGAACAAACTGCTGGACCCTGTGGTTTACTTGACGTATCCTGTTCCCAAAATTGCCCTGCTTCCAGTAGTGATGCTGTTCTTCGGGCTTGGGGAGACGTCCAAAATCCTAATGATCATGCTGATTTTATTGTTTCAGATCATCATTTCGGTAAGGGATGGGGTTAAGGCTATTCCGGACAATACCTATGATGTCTTAACTAGTATAGGTGCCAGCGCTGTGCAGAAGTTCTGGCATGTGACACTGCCGGGTGCATTGTCAGTAATTCTGAGTACGATTCGTATTTCGCTTGGAACGGCGATATCTGTACTGTTTTTTACGGAGATCTATGGAACAGAGCACGGTATGGGATTTTTCATCATGGATGCGTGGTTAAGATTAGATTATCCGGAGATGTATGCCGGAATTATGTTGTTCAGCTTGGTCGGTTTTATTCTCTTCTTGCTTGTTGATTTTCTTGATTACAAGTTTATGAAGTGGCGGAACTAAATTTAGTTGGAGATTGAACTATAGCTTTCCTTTGCCTGAGTTTAGGCAAGGGGGAGCTTTTTTTATATGATTTTTTGGGGGCAATACAATTAATTTTAGTTTCATTATTATTTGAATGGAAAAATAAAACAGTAAAATAAATGAAGAAAAAAATGAAAATTAAACTTACTTAGGGCTGTAAACCCCCGTTTATTTTAGAAAAATATAAAGATGGTGAGATGAAAAGAGGGAATTTGTTTTAAAAAAACTAATAAATCTCTTAATTTCTTGCAAAAATATTGGAAATTATATTCATAAAAGTATAAAAAGGTTTAGTTTAATTTATTTACAACCAGATTTTAGTATGGTATTTTATCAATGGAAACGGATTCATTTAGGTTTTGTGAAATGATTTTAAGTTATTACGAATGGAAGGATCTGTTCACTTCATAAAAATGAAAACGCTAATAAAAAGTTGGAGGGAATTATCTTTGAATAAATATGGACGGAAGCTATGGCTTACGGTGCTGATTTTCGTGATTGTGATTGGCGGGCTGACGTATTATTGGGCTTCTAAGGGCGAAAACCCAGCAACACTGTCTCAGGAGTCTGCCAAAGAAGCAACGGGTGAAGCGGGAAAGGAAACTCTTCCAACGGCGACAGCAGCTAACACAAGTAGTGGAACCGCATATACGTTGACTGTGGATACGGGGAATCCGGGAGCTAAGATCAGCCCGATGTTGTACGGAGCCTTTTTCGAAGAGATTAATCATGCGGGAGATGGAGGGCTATATGCAGAGCTGATTTCCAATCGTTCCTTTGAGGATAGTTCGGTCACACTGTTCAATTGGTGGATGGATGAAAAAGAAGGGAGTAAAGGGAAGCTTGCTCTGACCAGCAGTAAGCTTTTGAACGATGCTCAGACCCAGGCAATGGCTTTAACAGTATCATCAGCTGCCGAGGGTGGTTCGGTATCTGCTGTGAATAATGGTTACTGGGGGATTGCTTTGACGAAGGATGCCAGTTACAAGTTGTCTTTCTATGCGCGGCCAGAGCCAGGGGACAATATGCCACTGCGTATAACGTTAGAAAGTCCGGATGGCAAAGAGCTATATGCAGAACAGACCGTTGATAAGTTAAAAGAAGGATGGCATCCATATACATACACACTGACTTCTACAGGTACTGTAGCAAACGCACGAATTGTAATCTCTGCTACCAATGTAGGGACTGTTTATCTCGATACGGTGTCTTTGTTTCCTGAGACTTGGAACAACAGGGAGAATGGGCTTCGCATCGATTTGGCTGAAAAGGTAGCTGCGATGAAACCCGCATTCGTTCGTTTTCCGGGGGGATGTTTTGTGGAAGGGAAAACGCCAACTGATGCTTATCAATGGAAAAACACCATTGGTCCGATTGAAACGCGTCCCGGTCATAAGGGATATTGGGATTACCGCTCCTCAGACGGGCTGGGCTTCCACGAATATCTGCAATGGGCCGAAGATCTGAAAGCGGAACCATTATATGTAGCTTATATCGGGATTTCACATAACGGAGATCCTATAGCCAAGCAGAATACCGTTCCAGTCAGTGAAATTCAGCCATGGATACAAGATGCGCTGGACGCCATTGAATATGCAAACGGACCGGTTACTAGCAAATGGGGGGCACAAAGAGCCGCCAATGGTCATCCGGAGCCTTTTAATATGAAATATGTAGAGATTGGTAACGAAAACAATTTCCAGATGAGTGAATATATTAAGCGTTATGGCTTGTTTTATAAAGCAATTAAAGAGAAGTATCCAGAGATTCATCTCATTGCCAATGCGGCAGTTGAAGGTGAGCCTATCGAGATGGTTGATGAGCATTACTATGAAACCTCTGAATGGTTCCTCAGCAACTCGAACAGATACGATACTTATGACCGGAGTGGTCCTGAGATTTATGTTGGTGAGTATGCGGTAACCAAGGGTGCCGGAGAAGGCAATCTGAACGCTGCAATCGGCGAGGCCGCTTTTATGATGGGCATGGAACGGAATTCTGATATCGTAAAAATGTCCTCTTATGCCCCGTTGTTTGTGAATACGAAGGATCGTACTTGGAACCCGGACGCTATTGTGTTTGATTCATCGACTAGCTACGGAACACCTTCTTATCATGTGCAGCAGATGTTCGGAAGCAATAAGGGGGATGTAGTTCTTCCAACCTCACTTGTGGCTCTAGGTCAAGAAGAAACCTCCGGTAAGCAATCCATTCAAGGTGGAATTGGTTTGGGGACTTGGGCCACCCAGGTAGAGTACAGCGATGTACGAGTAGCGAAAGGTGATGACGTTCTTTTTGAAGATCATTTCAAGAAGGATTCCGGAGCTTGGACTCTAAACAATGGGGACTGGGAACAATCCAAGGGTACTTTTAAGCAGACTTCTAATGATATTGATATTCGTGCAGTTGCCGGTGAGGCTTCATGGAGTGATTATACACTTTCTCTTAAGGCGAAAAAGACTGGCGGAGCAGAAGGTATGCTCATTATGTTCGGCTCTAAAGATGAAGGCAACTTCTATTGGTGGAATCTTGGCGGCTGGGGAAATACGCAGAGCGCGATTGAAAAATCAGTAGGTGGAACAAGAGCAGTCATCGGAAGAACGGTTCCTGTAAGGATTGAGACTGGGAAATTGTACGATATCCGCATTGAATTATCAGGTGCTAATATCCGGCTCTATCTCGACGATGAGCTTATACAAGAGGTGAACGATGAAAGCCCAGCAGGGCCGCTGTTCCAAACTGCGAGCCGTGATCTTGCCACAGGTGAGCTGATCGTTAAAGTCGTTAATGCGGGTGACACTGCTCAGCGCACGGATGTTTCTTTTACCGGACTTGCCACATCAAGCCTGGAAGGAACAGCTACCGTACTTCAGTCGGACGATTTAAATGCTGAGAATAGCTTCGCTGAACCTGACAAGGTGGCACCTGTAACTCAAAAGGTAAGTGTAGACAAAGGTAGTCTGGAGTTTGAATTCCCGAAATATTCCGTGACCGTGTTAAGACTAAAGGAAGGGGGGAAATAGCCGGTCACGGAGGGAGGTTCACTCCTTCACTATAAACAAGCATTTATTTGTTCAATTTAAGAGGGAGGTTAGGTTATGATTTCGCAAAGAAAAACGAGCAGTTTAGTCGTATGTATGGTAATGGTTTTTGTGCTTATTCTGTCAGCCTGTAGCAGCGCTGGAAGCTCAACGACGAATAAAAATGCAGCTAACAACGGGAAAACGAACACTGGAAAAACCAATAATGCTAGTGAGCCAACCAATGCAACAGCTACTGAGGGCACGGAAGCAGCAGATCCTGCCAACGACCTGCCAAGCAAAGATATTCAAGGTGAGGTTACCGTTTGGGCCTTTAATGAAAAAGTGTTCGAGGAAGTCGGCGCTGCATTTATGGCTGAATATCCTGGAATCAAGCTGAAGACGGTAGTTATGCCCTTTGGCGACCTGCATGACAAGCTGCAAACGACAATCGCCGCAGGTAGTGGAGCGCCGGATGTAGCTGAAGTAGAAATGTACCAGTTGAACCGTTATATGGCGGGCAATGTGCTGGAGAATCTTTTGGAAGAGCCTTATAACGCTGGAAAATATAAAGATCTGGTTGCTCCATATAACTGGGAACGTTGGATGACACCGGACAGCTCACAGCTGCTTGGTATGCCTTGGGATATGACACCGGGGGTTTATTACTACCGTGCAGACATTTTTGAAGAGCTTGGATTGCCAAGTGATCCTGCTGAGCTTGGTGAATACATGCAAGATGAAGAGAATCTCTTGAACCTGGCTCAAATTTTGAAAGCTAACGGTAAATATTTCATGGAGTGGAGCGATGGCCCGATCGTATGGGCAGGAGATGAAGTCGGCTACTTTGATAAGGATATGAACTGGACACGTAATACGGACAAAATGGTGAAAGTTCTTGATATTACAAAACGTGGACAACAGCTGGGCTGGGCACCTCATATCGGTTATGGCTCAGACGAAGGTAAACAGCTAGTTCTGAAAGGTGATTTAGTTGGTGTCGTATCGGGTTCATTTGGAGCGCGCGGACTTCAGGAAACATTCCCTGAGCTTGCCGGAAAATGGAAGGTAACCCGTTTGCCAATAGGAATTAACGTGGGAATGGGCGGCTCAAGCTTTGTTATCCCTTCGCAAAGCAAAAATAAAGAAGCGGCATGGGCTTACATTCAGTGGAGCATGAGAAGTGAAAATGCTTGGAAAATTTGGGCAAAACATTCCATTCAGCCGGGTTACAAGGATATTTCCAGTCTTGATTGGTACGCAAACACTAAAAATGAATATCTGGGTGGGCAAGAGGAATTTAAACTATATGAGCAATTAAGCAACGATATTCCAGTCAAACACCTTACACCAGTAGATAACAAGGGCTGGGAAATCTTTATAGCGGCGATCGGTGATGCACTGGCTAAGAACACAGATTCCAAGACGGCTATTCAAAAAATTGGTGATGATGTCTTGAAGCAAGCTTCCAAAGAAATTGCTGCCTTTAAAAAGGCAATAGGAATGCAGCCGTAAGGAAATCTAATAACAGGAGGGGCAGCCTGCAATTGCCAGAGCTGCCCTGCTTGTATTCACTTAAGTCCGAGAGGCCCGTAAAGATGGGAGGAGACCGATGCGTGTTACGCATACTGCGAAAATATAAGATTAGTTTGTTGTTACTGGTACTTTTAGGAGTCTCCCTAATGTGGTGGAATCAATCACGAGGGTTTGATAATTCAGCGATGGAGGGCGTCCCCGTTTATGCGGATGTTGATGAAAGCTCTATTTTAGAAAGCGATAGTGTGAATTCAAAACTCGAAGCCTCTTACTTAAGCTATTACGAGGAAAAACAGCAGGATGGAGCAAAGGACTCATCGGATTTTACGCTTGCTATTCCTTCGGAGGATTATACGGCCATTAGTGCTGAAGGTACAGAGGTAATGACGGATCTTGGTGGAAAACCCGGCAAGGTACTAGCGCTTAAAGCAGAGGATAGCTGGGTGGAATATACATTTACGGTTCCGGCAGATGGGTTATATCAGATGGGGATGGAGTATTATGCCCTTCCTGGTAAACGATCCTCGATCATTCGAAGCGTAAAGATTGATGGGGAGTATTTATTCTCTCAAGTAAAAAAAATGGAATTCCAGCGGATGTGGAAAGAAAGTGCAGAGCCATGGCTGGACAATCAAGGGAATGAGTTTAATCCCAAGCGGGAAGAGGTAACAGGCTGGCAATATCGGGAGTTTAGAGATGCTGAGGCCAGAACTGCGGATCCCTTTCGCTTTTATCTGACCAAAGGGGAGCATACGGTGAAGCTGGAAGCCATCCGGGAACCGGCTGCACTTAGTGAACTGAGAATATTTTCTCCAGAACCGCTCCCGACTTATGCGGAAGTGAAGCAGGAGTATGAGAATAAGGGTTACAAGCCTGTTCAGAATCAAGTGATCAAAATTCAGGCAGAAGAATCCTCCCTTCGTTCAGATCCAACGCTGAAGCGGATCGAGGACCGGGAGCCACTCACCGAACCTTTTAACAAAGATGCTATTGTGCTTAATAGTTTTGGGGGTGTCGGGTGGCGTACGGGTGGACAATGGGCGGAATGGGATTTCGAGATTCCTGAGACAGGGCTCTATAATATCGCAATTCGTTACGGCCAGTGGTTCCTAAACGGGATACCGGTGGAACGCCGGATTATGATTGATGGCGAGGTACCGTTCCAAGAGCTGAATGCCTTGAAATTCCCTTACAAAGCGGAATGGCAAGTAAACAAGCTGGGAAATGAGGACGGAGAATACTTCTTTTATCTCGAACAAGGCAAGCATACGTTGCGGATGGAAGTTCAAGTATCGGGTGTAGGCGGAATGATTGAAGCTGTGCTGAACACTACACATAAAATGTCTCTTTTGGGACGTGAAATCACGCAGGTAACGGGAACGAACCCCGATCCAAACGGGGATTGGCAGCTGGAGCAGAACATTCCTAATCTTGTGCCACGTTTACATTTGATGGCGCGGACGTTGGATGATGCTGTGCAGGATATGTATGCTTTTGGCGTTGCGGATGGAAGCTCTGAGCTGAGTACGCTTTATGAAGCACGTGATCGGTTCCTGGAAATGGCGAAGGATACCTCAAGTATTCCAGGTCGTCTTCAGCAATTTACGGATCTGCAGTCATCGCTTGGCTTATGGGTCAACGGATTAATGAAGCAGAGTATTGTAATGGACTATATTGAAGTGAAGTCGGAAGATCAGCCATGGCCTAAAGACGCGGCTCCTTGGTATACCCGTGTAGGGACGATGACGTATGACTTCTTTAGTTCTTTTACAAAGGATTACAGCGGCATAGGGAATACGTACAAAAATGAAAAGGTGCTGGATGTCTGGATCTCTCGTGGACGTGATTGGGCGGAGATCATTAAGCAAATGGTGGATGAGGACTTTACACCAAACACGGGCATCAAGGTGAACGTCAATATTATTCCTACGCTTGCAGCGGATCAGAAGCAGATTCTGTTATTAGCCAATACTGCCGGACTTGCTCCCGATGTGGCACTGGGGGTTGAGGGTGAAGTGCCGATTGACTTCGCGGTGCGGAATTCACTCGTGAATCTGAATGAATTCTCAGATTATCAAGAGGTTGCTGAACGTTTCAGAGCGGGTGCACTGATTCCTTATAAGTATGATAACGGAGACTTCGCATTGCCGGAGAATCAGAACTTCACGATGCTCTTTTACCGGAAAGATATTATGGCACAGCTGGGCATTAGCGAGAAGGATATTCCGAATACGTGGCAAGAGGTTATGGAACTGATTCCTGTGCTGCAACAAAACGGGATGGACTTCTATTATCCACATGCCCCGAACAATCCGAGTCTAGCCATTAATGAGTTTGCGCCGTTCTTATTCCAGTATGGTGGAGATTTCTATAAGAATAATGGGATGTTGTCTGATCTGGATTCACCAGAAGCACTGACAGCTATGAAAATGTGGACGGGACTCTTTACGAACTACAAGCTGCAGAAACAAGCGGATTTCTATAACCGTTTCCGTTCTGGAGAGATGCCAATCGGCGTTGCTGATTATTCCACATACATTCTGTTATCTACTGCCGCACCTGAATTGACAGGCTGGTGGGGCATGAAACCAATGCCGGGTATTGAACAAGCCGATGGACAGATTAACCGTTCTACAGGCGGGCTTGCACAGACAGGAATTATTTTTAAGGATACGGATATGAAAGAAGAGTCTTGGGAGTTCATGAAATGGTGGACCAGTGCGGATGCACAGGAGAACTTCGGCTCAGAGCTTGAGTCTTTGCTGGGTGTTGAAGCTCGTTGGAATACAGCCAATGTTGAAGCACTCAAACGTCTGCCGTGGCAGCAAGAAGATATCGACGCCATTATGGAACAGTGGGAGTGGTTTAAAGAGCGCGAAGTGGTGCTTGGAGGATATTACACGACCCGGCATATCGCCAACATCTGGAATGAAATTGTGCTCAACGGTAAATTCCCGCGGGAGGCGATGGAGCAAGGTGTGCGTGAAATCAATAAAGAGCTTAGTAAGAAACGCGAAGAGTTCGGAATTGAAACTTCCCAGACTTCAAGCGCTAAAGAGGAAGGAGGTCAGAAATGAGTAGTGAAATAATTACACCGGCACAGAACGAAGCCGTACAGATGCAGCCGACGAAAACTCCCGGGAAATGGGCGCAGCTTTGGTTGGATATCAAGAAAAATAAAGTTTCCTATTATTTCTTGGCCCCTTTCCTGATTCTGTTCACCGTTTTTACTATTGTTCCTATTATCATGTCCGTCGTTTTAAGCTTCAGCTATTACAACATTATTGAGACACCGAGATTCATTGGCTTCTCTAACTATAAGCTGTTGTTTGTAGACGATGATATCTTTCTTAAAGCTGTTGGGATTACGCTGAAATTTGCCATTATTACAGGTCCGATAGGTTATATTATGGCCTTCTTGCTGGCCTGGCTGATTAGCCAGATTCCGCAGAAGTTCCGCTTTTTCTATACCCTATGCTACTATGTGCCATCGATTACAAGTGCAGTAGCAATGTCCGTGGTTTGGTTGTATTTGTTCGCCGGCGACCGCAAGGGGTTGCTCAATCACTGGCTCATTCAGCTGGGGATTATCAATGAACCTTATTTATTTCTACAAAATGTAGATTCGATCGTACCGGTGATCATCATAGTTTCCTTATGGATGAGTATGGGGGTAGGTTTCCTTGCTTTTCTGGCCGGACTTCAAAATGTACCGACAGATTTATATGAAGCTGGCTCAATTGATGGGGTCAAGTACCGCTGGCAGGAGCTATGGTACATTACGATTCCATGCGTCAAACCGCAGCTGTTATTCGGTGCGGTGATGCAGGTGGTCGGTTCGCTTACCGTATTTGACGTCAGTATGCGGCTTGTTGGATTTCCGAGTCCCCTTTATGCAGGCCATACGATTATGGCGCATCTGTTCGACTACGCATTTATCCGCTTTGAGATGGGATATGCGTCAGCGATTGCTGTATTACTGTTCGCTTTGATGCTTGGGCTCAACCGTCTCATCTTCAAAGTGCTGGGGAGGGATTAGGATGCACAAAATAAATTTACGGCGTATTGACTATGGCGGCATCTTTTTATATCTGTTCTTAACGGTGTTTGGCCTAATTATGCTGCTGCCACTTGTCTATATGGCAGTGACTGCTTTAAAACCAACAAGCGAACTATTCCTGTTCCCACCGCGGTTTTTCGTAGTGAATCCGACGTTGGTGAACTTTCGTGATTTGCTGTTAATTACCGGAACTTCGGCGGTGCCGTTCTCACGGTTTATTTTCAATAGCGTGGTCGTTACATCGGGGATTGTGGTCGGGGGTGTCTTAATTTCAGCAATGGCGGCTTATCCGCTTGCCAAGCACAATATGCCATTTAAAAGCGCTATCTTTAGTATGATTGTGGCGGCGCTGATGTTTTCACCCTTAGTATTGCAAATACCGCAATATCTGCTGATTAGCCGCAGCGGATTAATGAATTCGTATTTTGCAATGATCTTACCTTATCTGGCTGCACCGATGGGAATGTTTCTTATGACCCAGTTCCTGCGGCAGCTTCCAGACGCTTTATTAGAGGCGGCCCGCATAGACGGGGCTTCAGAATGGAAGGTATTCTGGGTGGTTGTGATGCCAATGCTTAAACCGGCGATTTCGACTTTTGCTTTATTTAGCTTCATTTCTGCTTGGAATGATCCGTATCCTTCAATGGTCTATACGACTGTTCAGGAAATGAAGACATTGCCGCTTGCCATCCAAACCATCAGTGGTGGAGCCGGAGTCGTTGCTAGGGTAGGTACTTTGGCGGCAGCAAGCTTCTTGATGATTCTCCCGACTATTCTTGTCTTTATATTAACGCAGCGGATGGTGCTTCAGACAATGGCCCATTCGGGGCTGAAGGAATAGGGGGAGTCATGATGATAAGACGTAATATGAAAAAAATGCTGCTAACAGGGCTACTGGTGACGCTGACACTGCCAGTGCTGCTGCTTCCAGGGCAGGCGCTAGCTGGCGAAGCCCCGTATGAGGGGTATACGTGGAATCAGTCCGGCAATGAGGTCCGCTCGATTAATGGTTATCTCTACGATTCTTCTATCGATCCAACAGGAACAGATACGGGGTCCTTCAAAAATCCGGAATCTCTCTTTATTAGTGATGACGATTCACTCTACGTAGTAGACACGGGCAATAGCCGTATTGTTCATATGGATAAGGACGGTCGTCTGCTAAATCTGATCGGTGATGCGGAAGGCAGCGGCAAGCTGCAGGAGCCGAAGGGTGTATTCGTGAAAGAGGATGGAACGGTATATGTAGCAGATACAAAAAACGCGCGTATTGCTATTTTTGATAAAAATGGCAAGTTCGTAAAAGAGTTTCTAAAACCGGATAGCCCATTACTGGGTGCTAATTTCTCTTATTCTCCTTCTAAATTAGTTGTAGATAAGCGTGATTATATGTATGTGGTGAGCGATGGTAACACGCAGGGGTTGCTGCAAATTGACTCGGGCGGTAAGTTCAAGGGGTTCTATGGAGCGAACCATGTAGGCTTCTCCTGGACACGACTCTTAATTAAGCTGGTGGCCACCAAAGAGCAGCAGAACCAGCTGGCGACCGTTAAACCTTCTGAGTTCTCCAACGTGGATCTGGATGAAGAAGGATTTATCTACAGCACAACCCTGGGCGAAGAGTATAACCAGATCAAACGGTTATCTCCGGTAGGCGTAGATACGCTGAACATTGGTAAACACTGGTATGGCGATTATTACTCCGAGGGTCCATTCAGTATGGCTTCCTTTATGGGGATCAGTATTGATAAGAACGGATTTATAACCGCGCTGGATTTGCAGTCCAGTAAAGTCTTTCAATATGACAAGCTGGGGAATTTGTTATTCAGCTTCGGCGGGATTGGGGATCAGAATGGACTCTTCGTGACTCCTTCCGCCGTAGATCAAACCGCTGATGGTTTGATCTATGTAGTGGATAAAGGACGGGGCAGAATCGATCGCTTCCGGACCACGCCGTTTGCGGATTTGGTTCATCAGGCATCTTTGCTATATGTAGATGGCAGCTATGACGAAGCGCAATCCTTATGGCAAGAGGTGCTGCGATTGAACGCCAATTATGATATGGCTTATCAGGCTATTGGCAAAGCGCTTTATAAAGCAGAGCAATATAAGGAATCTATGAGCTATTTCAAGCTTTCAAATTCCAAAGCTGACTATTCATCCGCTTTCCGCGAATATCGTAAATTGTATATCCGGGAGCACTTTACTTATTTCTTCGCCGGTGGAATTGGACTGTTCTTAGTACTGTTCTGGAGTGCGCCGAGATTATACCGGAGATTCCATGCCTGGCTGTATAGAGGAAACAAGGCAGTTTTGGACCCGGCAAAGGGGGAGATTGGATGAACACTTTGCGAATGATTCATCAGGTTGTAGTTCATCCTTATCAGTTCTATAACGATATTCAAGGAAAGCAGCGTATCCGCTGGATACAGGGGATTGCCATCGTTCTACTGACCTTTGTGGCACGAATGATCTCGATTCTGATTACAGGGTATGCTTTTCAAACTAGAGAGCCGCATGAAATCTCTATGTTTCATGAGTTTATTTGGCTTATCGTTCCTTGGTTGACCTGGTGTATTTCGAACTGGGGTGTCAGTACGATTATGGATGGTGAGGGGAAATTTAAAGAGATTTTTGTGGGTAGTGCCTTTGCGCTTGTTCCATACATGCTCTTTATCATCCCAGTCACACTGCTAACGTTGGTCCTTTCGCTGGATGAGGCTTCAACCTTCAATCTGCTGCACAAGTTTGTGATTCTATGGGTGGCTTGGTTGATTTTAATGAAGGTGAAGATCCTGCATGATTTTGAGATTCGCAAGGTTATTTTTATCACCATAATCAGTGTAATAGGGATCGCCATTATCTGGTTTGTAGGCATTTTGCTGTTTGGTATTTCCAATCAATTTGTTTCATTTATTGTCGATCTGCTCAAAGAGTTGAGATTGCGCGCGTAAGGAGGGAAAGGTAACACGATGAGAAAAAAAGTTAAAGTGCGGGGCATTCTCTGTATTGTTGTGATGATGCTGTTCGCAGTGATAAATGTTCAACCCCTACACAGTTCCGCCGATCCGTCTACCGCTGCGCAGTCTGTTCAGACTGAAGAAAGCAAAGAGGTTGGGCAAGAGGAAACATCGGTGGTGACTGAACCAGCTGAAGGGCAGGCCACTGCTGTGCAAGAAAAGGAGACCACGGCTCCGGCAGAAGAGCAGGCTCCAGCAGCTGTAGCAGCACTTGTTCAGAAGGTTGAGCTGCAGCCGGTCACGCCTGGAACAAAAGCACTGGAGAACGAACGCTATATTTTATATGTAGATGAGAAATCGGGGAATCTTCGCATCACAGACAAAATCACAAACAAGGAGTGGCTTGGATCTCCACAGCTGGAGCGAACAGCCATGCCAAATATTAAGAAATACACGACCGCGCCGATTTATGCCAGATACACACAGGGGGCTGATATTACACAGGTCTACCCACTTAAAGATGAAGACTCCACGGTTACCGTAACGATTGAGCAAGATGTCGTCCGCGCGGAGTTTGCTTTTATTAGCCTGAAGCTTTCTTTTGCTCTGGAGTACAGACTGACTGCTAATGGATTTGAGGCTTCCATTCCACAGGAGTATTTGAAGGAAGAGGGGAATGCGAAATTCACGAGTCTGGAGGTGCTGCCATTTTTTCATGCGGCTAGAGAAGATGCAGAGGGGGCAATGATGCTTCCAGATGGTTCAGGGGCATTGCTGGAGTTTCGGAAAGATCATCCCGCTTATTTGAAAGGTTATTCTGAATACATTTACGGCGGGGACGAAACCTTCGTGAAACAAAATCATGAAATTACGGATAACTCTTGGCAAAAGGCGGCACCTCTTAAAAAAGCTATCGCTTTGCCAGTGTTTGGAATCTATCAGGGAGACACAGGATATTTAGCAATTGTTACTAAGGGAGATACCGACGCTAAAATCAACGGTGTTCCATCAGGCATTCGCGCTATTTCGCTTTATAGAGCATCAAGTGAATTTACCCTGCGCAAGGATGATGTTATTTTTGTCGGCAATTCCGGCCAAATTCCTTATTATCAGGGTGAGATGATCAAAACCGATCGTAGCGTACGTTATGTTCTGCTCCAAGGTGAGGAAGCCAACTACGTTGGGATGGCGAAGGAATACCGTAATTACTTAATGGAAGAGAAAAAGGTCAAGGAAGTAGTTCTTGAGAACACGCCATTGTATCTTCAAGTGCTCGGTGGGATTTCACGTGATGAAGTCATCGGTTCAACTTTTATAGAAGCAGCTACGTTTAAACAAATCAAGGACATGATTGATCAATATCAGGCAGAGGGTGTTACTCAGCTAGAGATTACGATCGAGGGATGGTCCAAAAATGGTTTATACGGAAACCAGCCAGAACAATTCCCTGTTGAGAAGAAGCTGGGAGGCAAAAAGGGACTTAAAGAGCTTCAGGAATATGCCGCAGGCAAGGGCGTAAATCTTTATTTGAAAGCTAACTACGTGAAACCTTTCCAAGATAGCAACGGCGTGAAGGCAAGCAGAGATGCTGTGCGCGGTATTAATCGTGAAGTCTTGAAGCAGTACGTCTATTATCTCTCTACCCGGTGGAATACGGATGATTATTTCTATTTAATGAAACCTAGTGTTATCGCAAAACGCAGTAATGCTGAGTTAAGCAAGTTTCAGGATCTGGGTGTGAAGGGTGTACAGTTTGAACACTTTGGAAGCTTGCTATACTCCGATGAGGATAATAAATCCAATACGGACCGCCAGCTTACAGAAGATACTTATGTTAATGCATTGGATAACTTCCGTAAGGGTGAGCTTAACACGGCAGTAGATTATGGTTTTGCCTATACATTAGGACATGTGAACCGGATTGATCAGGTGCCGCTCGACTCCAGTCAATTTGTCTATACAGATCGGGCGATTCCTTTTTATCAACTAGTGTTACACGGCTTAGTGCCTTATACAGCAAGCCCGGTTAATCTGTACGATGATTCCCGTAACCAAACCTTACGGGCGCTGGAATATGGAGCCCTTCCAAGTTATGAATTAACCTATGCTCCGACTAGCGATCTTCAGAGAACCATGGCAGACCGGCTGTTCAGCTCTAGTCTTGAGAACTGGCTGGCACCTTCTGTGCAGAATTATCTCGCATTGAAAGAGGTCTATGACAGCATTAGCAACCAGCAAATGACGAATCATGAGCAGCTGCAAAGTAAGGTCTTTCGGACGACTTATGCAAACGGTGTGAGCATTATAGTCAACTATAATGAGCAGTCCGTTGACGTGTCTGGTCAGACCGTCGAGGCATTCAGCTATGCGGTAACAGGAGGATGATGAAGTGAAAAAATCAAAGCTATCGATGCGAGCGCGTTATTTCGTTGAAGGATATTCCTTCATCGGCCTGTGGCTGGTCGGATTTCTGGTGTTTATGGCTGTTCCGCTGGGCCGTTCCTTGTATTATTCCTTTCAGGATCTCCAAGTGAGCAAAGGCGGCTTACTGGCCACTTTTGTTGGGATGGAGCATTATCGCGCCGCTTTTACTACAGATGTTAATTTCTTGCCTCTGCTCAAATCGACGATGGTGTCGACGGTGACTCAGGTTCCGTTAATTCTTATCTTTTCGCTCTTTTGTGCGATTCTGCTAAATCGCGGACTCGTAGGAAAAACCTTTTTCCGTGGCGTATTCTTTTTGCCGGTCATCATTGCTTCAGGGGCGATTCTGGGCAAATTGATGGATCAGGGTGCCGCAAATTTACCAATTTTTTATAATCAGGATTTATATGATAAGCTCCATAACTTTATCCCCGGCGACATTTTGAAGTCATTGCTGAAATATGCAGAATCTTTAACGCTGGTGATGTGGGATTCTGGCGTGCAAATTCTGATTTTTCTAGCGGGGTTACAGACGATTTCTGTTTCACTGTATGAAGCGGCCAAATGTGATGGAGCAACCGCGTGGGAGAGCTTTTGGAAAATCACCTTCCCGATGATTATGCCGATGATGCTCGTAAACACATTGTTTAGTATCGTCAGCTCATTCACGAAGGCAGATAATCAAATCATGAGTCATATTTTGAATGTCGTCTTTAAGAATAATGATTTTGGATATGGCTCAGCGATGGGCTGGATTTATTTTGTATTTATTTTCTTGGTTCTGGGTTTGGTCTTCCTGTTATTCAGCAAGTCGCTCGGTGCCACCGAAGGGAGGAAGTAGAAGATGTTGAAGGAATCCGTAAAGCAGGTTCGGACAACGAACATGGAACATCTGACAACTCGTCTAAAAGCAAGCGGCAGGCTGGACAGGGTCGTGAAACGTTCGCTTCAGGTGCTGAATATCGCTTTTTATTACTTGGTTATTCTCAGCTTAACGTTCGTATTCCTATATCCCTTGTTATACATGGTATCCAAATCCATGATGCAAGTAACAGACGTGGCCGATGCCACAGTGCAATGGCTTCCGAAAAAGATTAGTTTTGGCAACTATTTTCTGGCATGGGATTCGCTTAAATTCTGGGCCGGGTTCGCAAATAGTGCGATTATTTCCTTCGGGAGTGCGGTTCTGCAAATCTTAAGCTGTTCCTTAATCGGTTATGGTTTTGCCAGATACCGTTTTCCAGGCTACGCAGTGTGTTTCGTTCTGCTGCTGTTTACTTTTCTAGTTCCACCGCAGACGATTGTTGTGCCACTGTATTTGTTCTTTAGTGACTTGGGGTGGATTAATACACATTTGCCGTTTGTGGTTCCTTCTATGTTTGGGCACGGGTTGAAGGGGGCATTATTCGTACTGATCTTTATTCAGTTCTATCGCGGCATGCCTAAAGTGTTGGAGGAAGCAGCACGTATCGACGGTGCAGGCGCATTCAGAACGTACTGGAAAATCATGTTTCCTATCGCCAAGCCGGCAATGCTGATCGTATTCTTGTTCTCTGTGGTATGGCACTGGAATGACAGCTTTGAACCGAATACGTATTTAACAACACCGGATTTCTATAATCTGTCGCAGCGATTAGCGATGTTTTATGGTTCCAATAATCAGGCAGCGGAGACGATGTCGCAAATGACTTCGGGTTCTATTGGGATGGCCCCAACTGGACTGAATCAGGTTATGGCAGCGTGTATTCTAACCATTCTGCCAATTCTGATTCTGTATTTGTTCGTACAGCGTCATTTTGTAGAAAGTGTGGAACGCTCCGGTATTGCCGGGGAATAACTTTATTTACTAAAAACCAGCAAGCTCCCTGTGTGGAGGCTTGCTGGTTTTATTTTTAGGTAAAGGGTCTTCAAATTAGTATATCAATTCGGTTAAGATGGATAAGTATTCGATAAACTGTATTAGAAATACACATCCAAACCAAGGGAGTCAGACGATGAATAAACGCACATCGGGATTTGAGCACAGCACAGTATCCATTGCTGAGAAGAAAGTTACTTGGCTGGAGCTATTTTATGATCTGCTTTTTGTAGCAGCAGTTTCAAAAGCGAGCCATGTCCTATTGCATGTAGAGGCGGGTACAATTCCACTTGAATACTTATCCAAATTTATCTTAATATTTATTCCGATCTGGTGGGCTTGGGTAGGGCAATCGCTTTTTGTGAATCGGTTTGGGCAAGATATCTTTTCACATCGGATATTCTTGATTCTACAATTATTTTTTGTATTAATAATGACGGCGAGCTTATCGGTTAACTTTGATCAATATTATATGCCATTCTTAATAGGTTATGTTGGTTTAAGAGCTATGACAGCCATTCAATATCTTACGATAAATAAGAATGAAGCGGCTGATAGAAAGGGCACTGCCCGGTATTTGGGAAGCAGATTTTGGATTGGATTAGTGATCTCTTCTTTATCACTTTTCTTTGACTCTTGGATGCGTTATGTAGTTTTGTATGCGGGAATTACTGTAGACATTCTGCTTCCATTAGTAGGCCGGAAATACTTGGTAAAAAGTCCGATCAATACTCATCATTTATTGGAACGCTTCTCGTTGTTTACACTTATTCTGCTTGGGGAATCAGTGGTCAGTATCCTTGCGGTTTTACAGTCTAGCCACTGGACGTGGCAATCTATTGTATTTGCATTATTAACTTTTCTATTAATTATAGCTATGTGGTGGCAATATTTTGATAATGTTGAAAAGAAAGTGGATAAGACTATAGAGACTGCCGGGCAAACCATAATTTACGGGCATTTATTTATTTATGTATCCTTGAGTATGATTGCAGCTTCGATCCAACTGTTATTTTTAGATCAATTAAATTATATATTTATGGTGTGTTTTGTTTTTGGATCGGTCCTGCTCTACTTCTTTTCTACCTCACTGGTCTTCCATAAATATAGACGTATACAGCAACGGTTAGGGATATTCCATTTGGCGTTGTTATTAGGTTTACTTGGTGTTTTTTTCGCAGTAGATTTGTTGTTCCTTATACCTAATTACCTGATCATTGGTGAAATGATGTTATTTTTTGTGGTATATGCAAAATTAACGACGTAAGCTTGTTGTGCCGAAGCTGAATAAGAAAACAAGAAGGAAGCTGATCCGTGTGATCGGCTTACTTCTTGTTTTAGATCCCATGAAATATAATCTATCTAGTTACGATCGAACGGGGAGGCTTATTTCATAATATGTATAAGATTGTATTTTTTGATGTGGACGGTACTCTAAAGAGTGAAATTGATAGAAGTATCCCACTTAGCACGATAGAAGCAATTGAGAAGTTGATAGAGAGAGGAATTAAAGTCGTAGTTGCAACAGGGAGACCGCATAACTTATGTGAAGAGTTCAAGTCTATGGGCATTGATACCTTTATTTCTGCTAACGGTGCGCTTATCAAATGTAAGGATAACGTTATCTATAAATCAACGCTTTCAACAGAAACCGTGCGGGAACTCTCGGCTTTTGCTGAGTTGAACGGACATGGCATGTCCTATTTCACCGAATTTTTAACTATGAACGGAATAGGTTCCGAGGATGAGCGCGTTATGAAGGCATTAAAGGAGACTTTGAGTCTTACACAATATCCCGAAAAATTGAGCGCTCTGCCAGAGGAGGTTTACTGTATATGCTTGTATGCGGACGAAAATGAAGCGCAAAAATTCCAAGATAGATTTCCTGAATTACGGTTCGAACGTTTTCACGGATACGTTATGAATGTGCTTGAAAAAACAAAAGTTTCTAAATCAACGGCGATTAAACAAGTGCTGGATTATCTGAGTATTAGCAAGTCAGAGGCTATCGCGTTTGGTGACGGTGGGAATGATATCGACATGTTGGAGTATGTGGGGTTGGGAATTGCGATGGGAAACGGAGCGGAACAGTTAAAACAAAAAGCCGATTTTGTTACAAAAAAAGCAAGTGAAGACGGGATAGCCTACGCATTAAAGAAATTTGGTGTCATTTAAGCTTGCAGCAAACGAGTTGAAGAAAAATTAATAGCGATCATTTGTACAAATCTAACAGCGACAGCCCAAGACTTTATCAGTCTATGGCTGCGGCTGCTTTATGGATTGTGTGGTATCCACACATAGAACTGCATGTGATTCCTGGTTCTTACTGCCCTAGAAGAGCCGGCACAATAAATCGGCCGAAAACATTTGCAGGAGAGCCTTTTTTGTACTTATCCGCGGTGATAACGGCAACCAGCTCGTAAGCAGGAACTACAATGATATGCTGCCCTTTAAAGCCGAGTGCAAAATAATAAGGGATCTCGTTGGGCTGTTGCTCTGAACCTGCATTGAATTGGGATACCCACCAATGCCAGCCGTAGAATCCTTTTTGCGGATGATTGGCTTCAACGTAAGGGCGGGTAGATTGCTGAATTGTATCTGAAAAAAGGATCTGCTGATCCTTCCAGCGTCCCTCTTGCAAATAAAGTAAGCCGAATTTCAGCATATCCTCCGGCTTCAGATGAAGTCCGAACCCACCGGTATGTATGCCTTGCGGATCGCTCTCCCAGTGATAGCTTTGAATGCCAAGTGGTTGAAACAGCTGATCTTCGGCAAATTCTGCAACCGCCTGTCCAGCACAATCACGCAGGATTGCGGACAAGAGCTGAGAGGAGCCTGAGTTATAAGTCATCACGGTTCCTGGTGTATGAGCTAATGGCTGTGCAAGCACAAATTTTATCCAGTCTGCGGTTTTAGTCATGGCCGGAAAAGAATTCTGCCCACCAAACTCTGTCCAGTTAAAGCCTCCGGTCATCGTTAATAAGTGTTCGATAGTGATCTCTCTTTTACGTGGGTCACGATCTTCTTTTAATGAAGGAAAAAATAAAGAAATAGGTGTGTCTGGAGGTGGAATCATTTGTTTATCTATGGCTATGCAAACTAAGGCGGAGAGTACGCTTTTGGTGCACGAGTTGATTTTGCCAAGCTCTTCAGCGATTTGTGGATCGCGGTAATGCTCCAGTATGGGTTCTCCATGTTGAATGATCAAACAACTGCGAATGTCTAGGTTAGTAATACCGTCAATAAGCGGCTGAAGGTTCCAGTCAGTAATGTCGGTGACCCCCTTTCTAGATGAATTATAGCTGCAACTGTTTACCATTATAGCTCACATCACAAAAATGTCGTAATTTCCTGTCGTTAAATAATTATGGAAAATACAAGAAAATATCTGTATAATAATATGAATCACGTGTTAGAGGAGGATGAATTCTTTTGAAAAGCAATAGTACTCTTTTTGTTCATCAAACAGCTAAAACGGTATTAATCACTTCCGTTGCACTCGCGTTACTCTTACCCCCTGGCTTAGCCGCAGCCGATTCTATATCTGTTAGCAGCAACACTTCCGTAACGCAGGTTAGTACGCAATCAGCGGCTCCAGCTACGACTACGAAATCTGAGGCTGATCCTGCAAAAGTGAAATTCACGCAGGAGCAAGCCATTGCAAAGTTAAAAGAACTATTCCCATCTCTAAAAGATGCAACTGTAAACAATGTTCAACTGGGATCTAACCAAAGCTACCCAGCTCCAGCAAATCAAATGATCTGGCATATTCAGTGGCAGGTTCAAGAAGGGAATATGGGATATGGTTTTAGCAGTGAGGTAGACGCCATTAATGGTGATATCATCAACACCTATCTCTCATTCTCCCAGGAGAAGAACGAATCCTATTATCCACCGAAAGTATCGCAGACTCAGGCATTGGAGATCGCCAAGACTTTTGTGGCTAAGGCAGCCTCATCGGTTAAGAGCAGTGAGCTGCAATTAAATGAGAATGTTGGTTATAGTTATTTTTCGGAATCATTATTCGGTCCTGTTCAATATGGATATAACTTCAGTATTCTGAAAAATGGTATTCCTTCTGGATCGGACAGCATTAACATAGTTGTGGATGGTAACGGAACTGTAACGCAATTCTCTAAGTCTTCTCAAGGGCTTGAGTACCCGTCTGCACAGCCCAAGATTACCTTGGAGCAAGCACAGAAGCAATTTGCGGAACAGTTTGATGTGGGCCTATTTTACATTCCTATTTATAAGAACGGAAAACCTAACAACTGGATCCTAGGCTGGCGTCCAATAGATCAGTCTCTATATCCTATCGATGCATTAACGGGCAAGCGGATAGATTATGAAGGAAAAGAATCCGTATCCACCTCAGTCGTGTATTCAGAAGTAGCGAAGAGCAAGGATGTTTTTCAGGCAAGAAGTTCTAGTACAGAGCTTTCTGCAAAAGAAGCAGCACAGCTTGTAGAGAAGGTTGCTTATATCCCGGCAGATCGTAAATTGATCTCGCAAACCTTGAGAAATGACTATCAGGATTCAGATCGGAAAATCTGGCAGCTATACTGGGGCAGTAATGGAAATGATCGTTACATTGGTGCTGGCTTTCCAGAACAATCCTCTGCCGAGATCGATGCAAAGACCGGTGAAGTATTGCAGTACCAGGTTCAAGCTTATGGTGCTATTCAGGATAAGAAGAAGGAAGAGCCGGCACCTGCTGGAGGTAAGAAGCTTAGTGAGGCTGAAGCGAAGGTGAAAGCGCTTAGTATAATTAATAGTCTATATCCTCAGGCGAGCCAGAAGCTAAAGCTGGTAGAATACGGGGATAATTCGAGTTTGACTTCAGACGGATCAGGATATGGATACCAGTTTATTAGATATCATCAAGGAATTCCTGTGAGTGACAGCACCATTACGGTAAGCTTGGATCTTTACGGCAGACTGACTTCTTACATGGGGAATCGGATAAGCGGTATCGATGGAATCACATTATCGCCTGATGCAACAATTTCCAAGAAAGAAGCGCTCGAAAGTTATAAACCTAAATATCAGACTAAACTGAAGTATACTCAGGTTGGCGGATACAATACTTATAGTAACTATGTCGCACCGAAGGTGAAGCTGGTATATGATACAACCTTTGATGAATCTAATGGATTGAATCAGGTTTTGGATGCAGCCACTGGAAAATGGGTTGCGGTGTATGATTACCTCGGTCAGCAAGATGCTCAACTATCTGCAACGGATATCAAAGGTCATGCAGCAGAGCGGGAATTATCAGAATTGGTAAACCACCATGTGATTACACCGGATGCCGAAGGCAAAGTGAACCCGGATCAAGAAATAACTGTCGGTGATTGGTTATCCTATCTTGCCAAAGCTTCTAGTCCAAATTTCACCAATTATTATAATAATAATGAACGAAAAACTGTGGCAGGCGTGAAGCCAGAGAATTCATATTATGATGCAGTTATTTTTGCAGCAGATCGTAAATGGATCAATAAGGATGAAAGCCTGCAAGTAGAGAGTAAGTTAACCCGGGAACAGCTTGCTGTTCATCTGGCTAATTTCTTGAAATACAATAAACTCACAGCTTATCTTGATAAAGATGTGACTGTAAGTCAGTTTAGTGATAGCTCAGCTATAAACAATAAAGGGGCCGTGGCTCTTGTTGTGAAATTGGGACTCTTAAAGGATGACAACGGCAAGTTTAATCCGCAGCAGAATGTAACAAAAGCGCTGGCGGCTTCGGTGATCATGAAGCTAGTGGAGCTGCAAGGAAAGACCGATCAGATCATTGGTCAATAAGTGTTAAAAAGACAGCCAGGCAGCGATTCTCCGACGATTGGAGAATCGCTGTTTGGTTTTTTAGTTTGCAGCGCGGCGGATTGACTAAAGCATCTCTATCTGGCAGATGCAGTTTCCAGTATTCTCTCAGCATTTTTTGTGCGCCGATTCTTGCTGGAATCCGCAAAATAACTGCATTCTATACAGCTATTTCTTATGCAAAAGGTGAATGTGTATCTTTAATTGCATTCTCTGCAACTAAAAACTAGAGAATTCACCTACTGGCGAGAAAAGCAAGAATATAAGTGTACGGAATACACTTATATCCTTTGGCCGAGTGATTTGATGCATTATAAGTGTACTAAATACAATTAAACGCGTAATGCCGCGTAATGCCGCGTAATGCCGCGTAATTCAATGCGTAATTCAACGCTTAATTTATCCTCAGGGCAATCCTCCGCGTAATCCTCAGCGTAATCCTCAGCGCAATCCTCAGTCCAATCCGCCTACACTATGCACCGCCGGCTCACTAAATAGGTAATCTTGATGGCTAAGATTCTTAAGGGATAGCATAAGGATCAGCCTCTTTTTTGTGTAATTAATTACCAATACATAGACACTTACAAACTCACAGTATTATGATAATCAGAGTGACCCTAAAGCGGAGCTTTGTTAGGCGAACATGAATAGGTAAAGAAAAGATACCGAATGTAAACGGTTCACACTCGCTGTGTTAACGCTTTCTTCTTACAATTAGGATATAGAAAATAAGGGAGGTTCAATAGATGAAAAGAAAGATTAAAGGCTTGCCTTTAATGGCATCGGCCATTGTTTTATCATTAGTTTTCAGTGGTTGCTCCAGCAATAATAGTGGAAACAGTAGTAGTACCGCAGAGGGAAACACTAGTGCGCAAACGGAAATGGAAGGCGGCCCTTTAACCAAATATGATCCGCCGATCAAACTTCGCTCCACGATGAACGAAACAGGCAAAGAGACGTTGGCGCAGGGCGATACACATTCCAATAACATCTGGACCAGAGGATACGAGGAAGAGCTTGGGATTAAAGTGTCCTATGACTGGATTGTGGCTGATGCCAACTATAACGATAAAATGAACGTTACCTTGGCGAGCGGGGATTTGCCTGATTTGTTAAAGGTGTCCACGGTGCAATTTGAGCAGCTTTATGAAGCTGGCATGTTGGAGGATTTGACCGGGGTATTTGATAAATATGCTTCGGATCTTGTCAAAGAATATTACGCAGAAGAGGACGGAGCAGGGCTAAAGCCGGTTACGAAAGATGGAAAACTGATGGCGATGGTAAGCTTCCCGGGTTCGCTGGATTCCTCTGATATGATATGGATTCGAAAAGACTGGATGGACAAGCTGAATCTGGCAGAGCCAACATCCATGCAGGATATTATTAAGATTGCAGAAGACTTTACATTTAAAGATCCAGACGGAAATGGCAAACAGGATACTTACGGCATTTCGTTGAACAAGGACTTGCCAATCAATGCGTTTCTACTCGGGTACCATGCTTACCTGGAAACTTGGATCAAAAACGCCGATGGCGAGGTTGTGAATGGTACGATTCAACCGGAGGTAAAGGCTGGACTTGCGGAGCTGCAAAGATTGTATAAAGAAGGAGTCATTGATCCAGAGTTTGGGGTAAAAGACTTTGCCAAAGCGATGGAGGATGTGAATGCTGGTAAATCCGGTATGTTATTTTTGCCGCAATGGGCCCCTTTCCAAGTAAAGGACATGATTAAAAAGGATCAAAATGTTAACTGGGTGCCTTATCCAGTACAATCTATTGATGACCAACCTGCCAAAACCCAAAACCATCTTACAATTGGTGGCGTATTCGCGGTCCGTAAGGGCTACGAACATCCGGAGGCATTGATCAAGCTGCTTAACTTCCAAGCAGAGAAAATGTTTGGGGAGTCCGCTAAAACAGAACGGGCAAAATATTTGAACGGGGACACAGGTCTGGGCTTCCAAAACGCGGTTGTATCCAACCTGCCACCGAACAAAAATGTAAAGGCACAGGATGAAGTGGAAAAAGCCCTTGAATCGGGAGATACCTCAAACATGGGCCTTGAAGCTAAATTATTCTATGATGATATTCAAAGCTACCGCGGTGGAGATCTTGATAAATGGCATATGGAACGGATCTTTGGGCCGCTTAGCTCACAATCGGTTATCAAACACTACCGCGACAACGACTTGGTGTTGATGAATGAGTTCATTTATGCCCCAACTAAAACGATGAACAGCAAAGCGGCTACCTTGGATAAACTGCGTGCAGAGACCTTTGTCAAAATCATTTACGGAAGTCTTCCTATCGATGAATTCGACAAATTCGTAGCCAACTGGAAAAAGCTCGGTGGAGATCAAATAACGAAAGAAGTAAATGATATCGTAAAAGCAAACTAGTAAAAACGACGCAGAAGAGGACTGCCCCTAGTCATGATAATGACAAACGGGCAGTTCTTTTTTTGGCTGAACAGCTATTCGGTTCGATAACCAGGTCAACAAAAGATACTTAAAGTCAATACGCTACACTATTAAGGCAATTTGGGGCTGCTCTATAATTGAGATACAAGGAGGAGAAAGCATATGCACTTTAATACTAAGCAATTTCTACGTAATATTCCGCTCCATTTAATGATTTTACCTGCCTTAATAGTGATCATTATTTTTAGTTATATTCCGATGGCTGGCCTTGTAATTGCCTTCCAGAATTTTTCCCCGATCTCAGGGTTTAAGAATATGAACTGGACAGGGCTCGAAAACTTTCGTTATTTGTTTGAGCTTCCCGGTTTTGGTCAGGTCGTATGGAATACTGTATTTATCTCCGTCATGAAAATTATTGCTGGCCTGACCGTGCCAGTTATAGCGGCTTTATTGCTTAATGAGGTTCGTGTAAACGGCTTCAAACGTTCGATTCAGACGATTATTTATATGCCGCACTTTTTCTCATGGGTTATCTTGGGCGGGATTATCGTAGATGTACTGTCTCCGAGCAGCGGGATTGTCAACATGCTTTTAAAAGCACTAGGCATGCAGCCTATTCAATTTCTAGCGGACAATAGCTGGTTCCCATACGTACTAGTGATCACAGATCAATGGAAGGAGTTTGGATTCGGGACGATTATTTATTTGGCGGCTTTAACCAGCATTGACTCCTCCCTTTATGAAGCTGCTGTAATCGATGGTGCCGGAAGATGGAAGCAGACGTGGCATATTACGCTTCCGGGCATTCGCCCGATTATGATCCTGATGCTTACACTCAGCCTTGGCAACGTCCTGAACGGGGGATTTGACCAAGTGTTCAACCTGTACAATCCGCTAGTGTATGAATCAGGTGATATTTTGGACACGATGATTTACCGAATTGGTCTACAGGATGCTCAGTACTCTGTATCGACCGCACTAGGATTGATAAAATCGGTAGTTTCCTTCGTATTTATCGGGCTGGGTTATTATCTGGCGTATCGTTTTGCTAAATATCGGATTTTTTAGAGAGAAAGGAGTGGACTAAATGCACCATACTTCAACTGCTTATCGTTGGTTTCTCCGCTGCAATTATGTATTTCTGACTTTGCTCGCGGTGCTTTGTCTTTTTCCAATCGTGAATATTCTGGCGATCTCCTTCAGCTCCAGCGCAGCTGTTAACGCGGGTAGCGTAACCTTCTGGCCTGTGGATTTCACACTTTCTTCCTATAAATATATCCTTCAGAACAACCAGTTCATTCACTCCTTCGGAACTAGTCTGCTCCGGGTAGTGCTTGGGGTATCCGTTAACTTGTTGTTTACGATTCTAGTAGCTTATCCGCTGTCTAAAGAGGCAAAGTCCTTCCGCTCACGGACCGTGTATGCCTGGATTTTTGTGTTCACGATGCTCTTCAGCGGGGGTCTGATTCCTGGCTATTTAATTGTAAAAGAAATGGGGCTGCTGGATAGCATCTGGTCGCTTGTTATACCGGGCGCGGTGCCGATCTTTAATGTTCTGCTTATGCTCAATTTCTTCAGAGGTTTGCCCAAAGAATTGGAGGAAGCCGCATGGATGGATGGTGCGGGACACTTACGCACGTTATGGAGTGTGTATCTGCCGGTATCTATGCCAAGTATTGCGACCATTACGTTGTTCGCTTTGGTGGGTCACTGGAATGCATGGTTCGATGGTATGATTTATATGAGAAGCCCGGAACATTATCCGCTGGCCACCTATTTACAATCCATACTTCAGCAGGTATCGATCCAGACTGAAAATATTACTTTTGAACAAGCTGCGTTATTAAACCAAATCTCAGACCGTACAACGCAAGCCTCCCAGATCTTCTTGTCTATCATTCCGATCCTGGCGATTTATCCGTTCCTGCAAAGATATTTTGTGCATGGACTAGTCGTGGGTAGTGTAAAGGGTTAAACTGGACTGGACCTAAATATAAGAAGGAGCCTGAACACGGCTCCTTCTTTATTATTATTCGATAGAAGAGGGAGAACATTCCAATGAAATCATTCTCCATCGGGTGGAACCCCGATTCCATTGTGATCAAGCTGATCGGAGCTTTCCTATTGGTCATGCTTCCACTCTGCGCGCTGAGTATATCTATTACCTACTATAGCTCCAACCAAATGCAAGCTGAAGTGGAGAGGGCGAACGAATCGAAGGTTCATTTTTACTACAGCCATCTTGAATTTGAGCTGCAACGGATAACGGGCTTAGTCACGGAGTACTCTCAGGATGAAACGCTGGCTACTTTCAGTACCCGTATTCCAATTATGAGCCGGTACGAAGTGGATTCTAATCTGAACAATATATACACCAAGCTAAAACAAATCAAAGAAACCAGTCCTTATATTAGTGATGTTGTGTATTATGTACCGGAAATTAATAAGCGGGTTAGCGCTGCGGTGGGGGTTAGGGATGTCACCAACGAGGAATGGCAAAGTCTGCTGGCCACTATGGGTAATCTGAAGGGTGCTTTATCTAAATACGAAGACGAGTTATATTTACTGCGCAGTAATCCCTATAATCTGGATCGTAATCTTTCACCTAATTTTTTGCTGGGAGTGAAGCTTTCCTCACCTGAGCTTGAGTTGCGTTTGAAAGAATTTGCGGTATCAGGGGGGAGCGATATTACGTTAGCCTTCGGCAATAACGATTATGTGATATCAACTTCTGACCAGAAGCCTAGGTTGTTCCCCATAGAGAAACCTCTAAATAGTGAAGAGACTGTAAGTGTGCAGCGGTATCGTTTTGATAATTCTTTTTACTATTCGCTCTACGATCACAGCAATAACTTTAGGCTGACCGCAAATATTCCCAATACGGTGCTCATGAAGCCGATTCATGTCTACTCATTGTTGCTATGGTTGTTGTTCGTTGTCTCGATAGTGATCATTATCTTGTTCTCTTTATGGACGTACAGGATGATTCATCGCCCGATGTCTATTCTTATCAGAGGGTTTAAGAAAGCGGAGCAGGGGCAGACGGGGATCTTTATTACTCACTCCCGCAGGGATGAGTTTGGGTATCTATATTCTCGTTTCAATGAGATGCTTAAGCATCTGAATACGTTAATCGATGAGAACTACGTGCAGCGTATCCGGACAGGGGAAGCGGAGCTTAAACATTTACAATCGCAGATCACCCCTCATTTTCTCTACAACAGTCTATTTAGCATAAAACAGATGGCTGAGGTGGAAAATGTAGAGCTGATCAAGGAGTTCTCTGATTATTTAGGGCAATATTTTCGGTACATGACCCGGGATTCCGCCCAGGAGGTTACTTTGCAGCAAGAGCAGGAGCATGCTTTGGTCTATCTGGCTATACAGCGGATTCGTTTTGGAGCGAGAATTAGAGCTGAGGTAGATGAGATTGCAGCGGATTGCCGGGACATCAAAGTCCCACGGGTTCTCCTACAGCCCATTATTGAAAATGTATTCGAGCATGGGCTTAAGCAAAAAAGCAGCAATGGCCTATTAAAAATGAGTTATGAAAAAGTTGAGCATACGCTGACTATTATAATAGAAGATAACGGTGACTCACTTAGTGAGGACAAGTTAAATCTCTTGCAGCGCCAGTTCTCCGAGCAGAATGCCATTCAGGGGGAAATCACGGGTTTATTAAATGTGAATCAGAGATTGAGGATCAAATTTGGTTCCCCTTATGGCTTGATGGCAGAGAGAAGTTGTTTGGGCGGACTTTGTGTAAGAGTCAATTTACCGCTTAAAGGGGACGTGCAGGATGCAACGAATGATGATAGTTGATGATGAGCCTAATATTTTGGATGGGCTGTACGAATTTTTTGTAAAGGCAGATTTTAAAGATTTGGAGATCATAAAGGTTCATTCAGCGGATCATGCCATAGACTGGCTTAATACCGTAAAAATAGATATTGTGCTTAGTGACATCTGTATGCCGGGTATGGATGGAATGGCGTTAATTCAGGAAATTGTCGACCGCTGGCCACGTTGTAAAGTAATTCTGCTGACAGGACATAATGAATTCGATTTTGCCCATCAGGCGATCCGAAATCCATGTGTAGTTGACTATTTATTGAAGACAGAGGGGATGGATAAAATTCGTGCCGCTGTGGAGCTGACTTTGGAGAAAATATCTTCAGAAGAGGATTATTTCTATAAAAGCCAGTGGCTTCGCGACAAGCTCCCGCGCGCGCTGCCCCAGTTACAGCAGCAATTATTACACGATATTCTAAGACGCACCGAACGGATAGACCGGCAGAGCTTGCAGGTTGAATTCGACGCCATTCAGCTCCCGTTCAACGCGGATGGACCCGTCCTGCCTATTATTCTGCGAATGGAGGCTTGGCGAAATTATGAAACGGCTTCTGACCGGAGCTTAATTCGTTATGCGGTAGCCAATATTGCGGAGGAGCTGCTCAGCGACAAGGTTGAAGTTAAGGCTGTGGATCTGGATCCGGGGACGATAGCTTGTTTTGTTCAGCCTAAAAGTGAAAGTGTATCCTCAATCAAGGAAGAAGAGCTCTGGTTAAAAACGCTCCGCTTCGTCCACGGAACAATGGAATCCGTTCAGCAAGCCTGTGGCAAATGTCTGCAACTATCTGTGTCTATTATCGCTAGTGATCAGGAAGTGCATTGGCATGAGCTGAACTATGCCTTGAACCGTTTACGATTAGCCATTTTTGATAGCCCCGGACTTGGGATGGAAAAGCTGCTGAGGATAAATACCAAGGAAGTGAGCCCAAGTCCAGGTTCTATGCATAATCGAAATGCAACAGCGGAACTACTGCTCGACTATTTAAAACAACGGCTGCTTGAAGGTGATCTCGATTGGGGCACATCTTTTCGCAAATGGGTGGAGCTCTCGGGGGAAGGTGGGCCGGAGGATCCTTTTTTGAGATTAAGATTACTGTCTGGGATCAGCAACACCCTGCTGCAGACTTTACAAGAGTTAGGTTTAACGGAAAAAGCACATAGCGGTATGAATTTATCACGCATGTTATATTTTAATATCAATACACACTGGTCGGATGTCATCTCTTTTTATCACACGTTTTTTGAATGGATTATCTCGAACAGAAGCGCTACCTATAAACATGATGAATCGAATATCCTGTCCATGATCCACCAATATATTAAATCCCATCTGGCCGATGATTTATCCTTAACCCGGATTGCGCAGGAAGTCTCACTTAATCCGTCCTATCTGTCACGCTGGTATAAAAGAACGACAGGGAAGGGGATTTCTGATTATATTCTGGAGAAAAAAGTGGAGCTGAGTAAGGAGCTGCTGCTTGGAACTGCTCTAAAAATGCACGAGATCTCCGGCCAGCTCGGGTTTAGTGATCAGCACTATTTTTTTCGATTCTTCAAAAAAACCGTTGGCTGTACGCCGCAGGAATATCGAGAGCAAAAACGAGGATAAATAGCAATACCCCGAAAGACGGACACCTGTTCAGAAGGTGCATCTTTCGGGGTATGGTTTGTGGCTGTATTTTAACGATTACTTACCGAGTTGTTTGTCTACTTCTCGAACCGGATTCTCGCCAACATTCTCTTCAACCTTGTGGCTACTCATAAACCAGCCGATTACAGCGATGAGTACGAGCACAACGTAGAAGGTGGCTTTCCACCAGGTACTATGAGCGAAATCTTCGGACAGAACACCAAGTGAAGGGTGCGCCAATGTAATGACTGAGAGCTTAACACCCACCCAACCTACGATAAAGAAGGCTGCAATTTCAAGTCCTGGACGGGAATGCAGCAACTTAACGAAGAAGGAAGCTGCGAAACGCATAATGACCAGACCGATAAATCCACCGGCAAAGATGACGAGGAATTGTCCGCCATCAAGGCCTCCGATTTTTGGAAGACCACTTGCAGGAAGAGCAACCGCGAGTGCAACTGCGGCTAGGATGGAATCGACCGCGAAGGCGATGTCAGCAACTTCTACCTTCAGAACAGTAAACCAAAAGCTGGATTTCTTTTTATTGACCGCACCGTCAGTGCCGCTTTCAGCAGCTTCATCTGTGACAGGTTTCTTAAACAACAGTTTTCGGAAAATATGATTACCCGCGATAAATAATAAATAAATCGCGCCGATGGCTTGTACTTGCCAGATATCGACCAGATAGGAGATGACAAATAGCGAACCGAATCGGAACACGAAGGCCCCCGCTAATCCGTAAAACAACGCTTTTTTTCTTTCCTCATCAGGAAGGTGCTTAACCATAATTGCCAATACCAATGCGTTATCTGCGGCGAGTAGTCCCTCTAGTGCTACCAGAACAAGCAATACCCAACCGTACTCTAATAATAATCCCCAATCCATTACTGTTGTCCTCCCTTTTTGAATGCAAATATCTACCAAAAGATATCTACCCTACCATTTTAACCAAATTTATATAAAAAAGACCTTTACCAAACAGATTAGCCTTTGGAATAAAGGTCTAACCTGATTGGTAAAGGTCTCGCTAACAATGTGAATTGCCAATAAAGCCGGAGAATATCCTCATATTCTCGTATTGACGACTTTATTTAACAGCTACTCCCCTTTACGGGATATATTAAATTTTTAAGATTATTCAATGTGTTCTTGCCTAAAGAGATCATATACGAGATGAAAGTCATTGTCAATAAAAGTTGCAGAAATAAATGGGATTATATCTATTTATAATCTAGAATTTGGCCTAGAAACATGACATAGTGCTCAGAATTAAGTGTAAATAAACAAAGTGAAAACGGAATTAGAGCTGAACAGGTTATATAACCTTACATAGAAATCTTAATTGTAATGTAAACCTCCGGAATTGCGGGTTGTCTGGCTGCGTTGGAAGCCGTAAAATGGGTTACAAGGGTAGGGACGACTTATGCGGGCGTAATGCATCGCTTCAATTCACTCGACTTCGCCTGTTACAGCGTCCATATTACCCGTAATCCGAATTGCACTTGCTGCGGAGAGGAAGGTAAACCGTGAAAAGTCTCAGGCTATGCGATACGACACTTAGGGATGGTGAACAGGCGGCTGGAGTTTCATTCACGAGGGAAGAAAAGCTGGAAATCGCAAGGTTGCTGTCGGAATGCGGAGTGGAGCAAGCAGAGGTAGGAATTCCTGCCATGGGCAAGCAAGAGCAAGAAGATATTGCGGCTATCGCTGATTTAGGTCTACCTATGAAGATGATGACTTGGAATCGGGCTTTGGAAAGTGATATCGACAAAGCTTGGGCGACGGGTGTGAACTGGAGTCATGTATCGATCCCTGTCTCGGAAATTCAATTACAAGGTAAGCTAGGTTTAACACCTGCCAAAGGTCTGACAAGATTACTGCATGCGACGGAATATGGTCAACGGCTAGGAATGACTGTGTCGGTGGGGATGGAGGACTCTTCAAGGGCAAGTATGGAGTACTTGGTTGAACTGGTAAATACATTATATAGAGAAGGCATTCGTTGGTTCCGTTATGCAGATACGGTATCTGCTCATCATCCGGGTCAAATGGCAGAGCGGGTAAGCACATTACTTAGTGCTGTTCCTGTAGATGTAGAGCTTGAGGTACACTGCCACAATGATTTTGGTCTTGCGGCTGCAAACACACTTAGCGGTATTGCCGCGGGTGCGGTCTGGGCAAGCACTACGGTAGCAGGGATTGGTGAACGTACCGGGAATGCAGCAATGGAAGAAGTAGTGATGGCTTGGCGTTATCTTTATGGCGGGGAGAGCAGCGTACGTCCGGAGTGTTTGAAAGGGCTGGCGGATAGGGTGATCACAGCCTCGGGCCGAAGTGTCGGCGATGCCAAACCAATCGTCGGATCACTCGCCTTCACACATGAATCTGGGATACATGTTGACGGTTTGTTGAAAGAAACAGCCACCTACCAGACCTTTGATCCCACAGAGGTGGGGAGAGCACATCATTTTGTGTTAGGTAAACATTCCGGAAGTGGTGGAATCATACATGTACTGAACGCACATGGTTTAGAGGTTAGTGCTGGAACCGCGGGACGTTTGCTTGAACGGGTGAGAGACTATGCCGAAGTTAATAAAGTGAATGTGCCAGAGCTCCTCTTGGTTGAATGGCTGAGGGAGGATTGGCAACGACCGTAAGAGATATTAGTAAGAATGAATAAAGGCTGACAAGACGGGTATGAAACCTGTCTTGTCAGCCTTTTAATGTTGTTAGGATTAAGTTTATTGTGTTAGCCCTTAACCGCTCCAGCGGTAATTCCCTTGGTCATCTGTTCTGTGAAGAGCAGGTAGATCAGGATGGTTGGGATAGCGATGATCGTCATAACCGCGAACTGTGCACCATAGTTGGATGAATACTCACCAGTGAATTTCATAATGGAGAAGGGAATCGTCTTAAGATCTTCCGAGGTGAGGAAGGTATTCGCCATAATGAATTCATTCCAAGTGCTGATGAAGTTGAGCACACAGATGGTTGCCAGCGCGGGTTTGGTGATGGGCAGGATGATACGGAAGATTAACCCGTAAATGCCACTGCCATCAATAACGGCGGACTCTTCAATAGCCCGTGGGATGGTCTCCAGGAACCCGGTCATAATCAGGACACTCATGGGGATGACAATGGCTGAGTAAGGCAAAATCAATGTATACATATTGTTCAGCATCCCAAGCTTGTTAAACAGAATGAAGTTTGGCAGCAATGTGGCGTGAATCGGGATGATCATGCCTAACATGATTAGAGAGAGGACAATGCCACTTAGCTTCCATTTCATCCGGGTAAACGCATATCCCATCATCAGGGACACCAGCGCAGAGAGCATAACAGTTATCACTGTAATGATAAGACTGTTGGCAAAATAACGTGGCACACGCCCGTAGGTAAAAGCGTTTCGATAGTTCTCCCACTGGGGTGGAGAGGGCCATTTCAGAAATGAGCTTCCGAAGAACTCACCGCTCTTGAGCAGGGAATAATCGATCAACCAAATAAGCGGAAATAACTGAATCAACGCGATGATACACAGGAACACCATCATTAGGATTTTGCCGGTTGTAGGCTTTCTGCGTTCTTGTTTGTGAAGGTTTAGCTTAGGGGGTGAAGCGGCAGGCGATAAGGAATTATTCATAGGATATCCTCCGGTTACAGGGTTTCTTTAAAATTCTCCGATATCTTTCTTTAAAATCTTGTTGAGGATAACGGTTAGGATCAGGCAGAACACAATAAACAGAATCGAAATGGCATTACCATAGCCGTATAGCGATGATGAGAAGGCGGTTTTGTACAGATAGTTCCCTAGGAACTGTGTGCTATTTGCAGGGCCACCGTTGGTCATTAAGAATACGGTTTCCATTTGCTTAAGACAGGTGGTGACGGCAATGATGATGGCAACCCGCATCATCGGCGAAAGCAGCGGAATGATGATACGCGTGTAGAGGGTAAAGTTGTTGGCGCCATCGATTCTTGCGGCTTCGCTTAAATCTTCCGGAATGCCTTGCAGACCTGAATAATACAGCAGCAGTGCATAACCAAAGCCTTGCCACATAACAACAATGATGATGCACCAGATGGCTGTCTTCGGATCACCGAGCCAATCATGCGTAAGTGCGTCCAATCCAACTCCGCTTAGCAGCTTGTTAAGCAGTCCGTAGTTCGGATGGAAAATTCCGGTCCACAGCTTGGCTGTGACGACGACGGAAATTACAGCGGGGATAAAAAAGATCGTCCGGAATATTTTTTCGTATTTGCCGGAATTGGTTAGGAATATCCCCATGAGAATGGCAAAGGGATGTTGTAAAAATACAGTGGCAGCGGTCAGGAGCAGGGCATTGACCAGCGATCTCCAGAACACTTTGTCATGAAATAGAATTTCGCGGTAGTTATCAAAGCCGATGAAATTGTATTTGCCGATTCCGCCCCAATCCGTAGAACCGTAATAAGCGCTCATGAAGATAGGGATGCAGATCATAAAAGCAAATAGGAACAGTCCAGGTGCGATGAGTAAGAATATCGCTTTTTTGTCGCTTAACACTCTGTGCATGGAAATCTCCGTCCTTTTAAAGAGTAATCTATCTATTACCATCGTAACGGGAAGCCAGGCACCGGAACATGCCGTAAATTTCAGATCGGTGTATACATTTTTTCGAAAACAAAACCCCGGCCTCTGGGGGAAGCCGGGGTTTGCGCACTGCCATCTATAAGCTTACTTCAGGAGCGCTAAGGTTCATGTTTTTTGTAGTTCTCTGGTTTATTTACCAGCGAATTTATCGGATGCAGCATCCAGTGCTTTGGCGAATTCTTCAGGGGTAATCGCATCAGATAGCAGGCTTTGATGCGCCTCCATTACCTTTTGCTTGAACTCATCGTCACCCACATCCTGCAGTGGAGTACCGCTGGAAGAGGTCATGGAGCTGAACACTTCAATCAATTCTTTTTGCAGCTGGGTTTCGTTACCCGTTAGGAATTGATCGAATTGCTGCGCAGGTGTACCCGCGCCAGCTTGCCATAGCATTTTAGACCAATGCTCTGGAGCGAAGAAATATTTCAAGAAATCAACAGCGGCTTCAGCATGTTTGGAGTTTTTGCTGACTGCATATCCACCACCATACCAAGCGGCATCATCGGTTGCTTTACCTTTAGCTGAAGCTGGGAATGCGAAAGCACCTACGTTATTGCGGAATTCTTCAGAGAAGTTCTCGTCTGTTGCCAGACCGGACTCCCAAGCGCCCATAAAGAACATGGCAGCTTGCCCTTGTCCGAACAAGTTGCGTGCAGCACCGTAATCGGCAGTCAGCCAGCCATCGGCAAAACCTTTAGCATCGGCGAATTGCTGCATTTCAGTTGCAGCTGCAACCAGACTAGGATCTGTAAAGGATATTTTACGTGCAACAGCTTCATCCATTGTATTGAAATCGCCAGTCTGACGTTGGGCTACAAATTCATACCAGATAGGCAGTGTCCAAGCGTCCATACCATTCATAGCGATCGGGTTAATTTTCTTGGCACGAAGTGTTTTGACGGCGGCAAGCAAATCATCTGTTGTTTTTGGAACCTCGATGCCGTTGTCAGCAAATATTTTTTTGTTATAGTACATCACCATGTAGTCGGCACCACGCGGCAAGCCGTAAAGCTTACCGTCTTTACTGAAGCCGTCCATGGATCCGGACACAAACTGATTACCTTCGAAGTCAGCACTGTTCAGTTCAAGCAGTAGATCGTTATCCAGCAGCGGACTCAGGAAGGAGGGCTGACCCCAGGCTTGAATGATATCGGGAAGCTGATTGCTGGAGGCATACACTTTGATTTTTGATTTGTAAGGCTCATCTTGAAGCGCTTCCACTTCAATCTTGACGTTAGGGTTCTCTTTCATGTAAGCATCGATAATGTCTTGCTCTACCTTACCTGAACCATTGGCCCGATCCGCGAGCGCGGTGAAGAACTTCAGTGTGATTTTTTCGGCGGGTGTGTTTTCCCCTGCACTAGCTGTTGCTTCGGCAGTAGCTTCGGCCTTGTCATTTGTAGGTGCATTGGTAGCTTTCGCATTGTTATTTCCGCCACCGCAGCCTGCCAGCAGAGCTGGTAGCATTAGACTCATAAGTGCTAGCTTTATTCCTTTACCTTTCATCAAAAACCCACCTTTTTTATGAGATATATTTCCACGAGAACGGCTGTCATCAAACGAGGACGACAATGTCGTTTCTTCTTGCATCCCCATCTTAAGAGTTTATGACCAATAGAAACATGGTCCATATTTAAGAACTATGTAGGCATTTTTCAGTGATTGTAAAAAGCTGGTTCAGGGTTTAATGATTTCAGTTATACTTGGTTTACACATTTATTGATTATACATGAAGGTGGTTCTCATGAATCGAAACATCCGCTTATTAAGCCGTTATCGCCATCTTCCGCTCCAGTTTAAGCTGTTATTATGGTTTGTGCCGCTGCTTCTCGTGACTATATTTGCTATGGGGTGGAACTCCTATCAGATCTCTTCGCAGCAGGTGGTGGAGAAAATGAAGCAGTCACAGGATCACCTGACCCGAAAAACAGCAGAGCAGATTGATGAGATGGTGAGGGGAATGATTTCTTTTTCCAATACACTCTTTCTGGATGAAAGTGTGCAGCGGCTCTTAGTGTCATCAGAAGCACAAAAAGAACGTAATTCCGTATTTAAAACGGTCACCAACCTGATGGTCGCTGGCAATTCGATTCAATCCCTGATTCTATACTCTTTGGAAGACCAGAATAACGGGGCGGAGCCTTTTGCTGCGAACCAAGCCGGATTGACGACTGGCATGAAGTTCTCTAACTTTGTCCAAACCTCGTACTACAAGGAAGCCGTTGAAGCCGCAGGCAGTCCAACCTTTGGATTGTCCAGACCCACGGATGGCATATTTGTTGGTGATCATTATCATAAGATTGTACTTTCCAGAATTATCAAGAATGTATATACTTTAAAACCGGCAGGGCTAGCGGTGATCGGGGTCGATGCTGGTAAGATTGGAAGCCAATATCTAGACAACTCTGAAGATGATGTAGATATGTTTGTGGTAGATCGAGACGGGCTCATCATTACGGCTTCTAACCGGAGCTGGATCGGCAAAAGAGACCTTGATCTTCCGTATTTCGCGGACAGCGATCCTAAGTTGAACCTAGAGCAGAGACTGGAGTCTACAGCGGATCACAAACAGTGGATTGTCTCGCATCTGCAGTCAGAAACGACGGGTTGGTATGTAGTGGTGGTGCATTCCAAACGGCAGCTTGTCAAAGAGCTGGGGCAGATTTCACAGGTCACGGTGACGATCGCTTTTCTGTGCTTAGCAGTTAGCTTAATGGTTACCTGGCTCGCCGCTGCCTCAATAACGAAACCGCTGAAAAAGCTTTCCCGCTCCATGCGCAGATTCCAGACAGGGGATTTCACGCAGCGCGTATTTTTTGAAGGAAATGATGAGATTGGTCTCTTGGGCCATGGTTATAATCTAATGGTTCAGCGGATCAAATCGCTCATCAATGATGTATATGCCTCCAAACTGAAGCAGCAGGAAGCAGAATTGAAAACGCTTCAGGCACAGATCAGGCCGCACTTTTTATATAACACGCTGAATACGATTTGTTGGGAAGCTGAGAAGAAGGGCGACAAAGAAATAGCGGATATGGTCTATTCGCTTTCTCAAGTATTCCGGCTGAGCTTAAATGATGGGCGGGATACGTTTACATTGGAACAGGAAGTAGAGCTTGTAAAGAATTATTTGTTCCTGCAAAAAAATCGGTTTAGAGAACGTTTTGAGTTCGAAATTACCTTGGATGAGAGTATCAAGGATTTTACAGTTCCGAAGCTGCTGCTCCAGCCACTGGCGGAAAATGCAGTGATTCATGGGATCGAGCCACTGGCTGGAAGCGGACTAATCTCGATTCGCGCCTTCCGCAAAGATAGGACTATTGTGCTCGAAGTTCAAGATAACGGGGTGGGAATCACGCCGGAAAGACTTCAGGAGCTACATCAGCGTTTAGCGAGAGGAAGCTCTATCTCGGAGGAAGAGGAGAATGCTGGACGTTCGGGGTTTGCGCTCTCGAATGTACAGGAACGTTTAGCTTTGTTTTTTGCCGGAGCCTCATTGCAAGTAGAGAGTGTAGAAGGAGCAGGCACACGTATTATCATTCATATCACTGTGGAGGGTCCCTAAATGATGAAGCTGAAGCTGCTGATTGCTGAAGACGAAGACACCATCCGTGAGGGTATCGTCAATATGATTGACTGGAATTCGCATCAGATTGAGGTAATGGGCGAAGCGGGGAACGGAAGTGAAGCGCTGGCTCTGATGGAGTCTGAACAGCCGGATTTATTGTTAACGGATATCCGCATGCCGCAGATGAATGGTCTGGAGCTAATCGAAGCTGGACGGCGTCGCGGTTACGACTTTCGCTCGATTATTTTATCTGGATACAATGAGTTCTCTTATGCGAAACAAGCGATTGCGCTGGGGGTTGTCGATTATGTGCTGAAGCCGTGCCGGCCGGAGGAAATTCTGAAGACGGTACTCAAGGCTAAGGAGCTAATTGAAAAGCAGCGTTGTCAGGAGAATGAGCAGCTAAAAAGAGATCGTTCCTGGCATAAAAATGCACCGCTTGTCAAAAGCCAAGTGCTGTCCCAATGGATTCATCATCCTCCGGTTCCGCTGGAGCGGCGGCAGGAGCTGATCGGTGAGTTAGCTATGGCTATTAGTCACGAAGGTCCGCAGATTGGGCTGGTCAGCTTTGATTTTGATCCTCCCTCTGCCGGTGGGTCTGGACAGGATTTTGTACTTTTACGTTACGCGGCCCTAAATATTATTAGTGAGACCTTGTCTCCTATCTATAAAGGAAAAATCGAGACCTTCCATGATGGCAATCTCCTGCTCTGGATCGGCAGTGGTTTAGCTGGAACGGATTCCCGCAAGTCTTACCGAACCCCCATCTATTTAAAAGAGCAGATTGGGATGCTGCAAAGCAATCTGGAGAAATACCTCAAGCTGTCAATCAGTATTGCTGTAGGCTCCTGTCGTGCGGATATTTCGGAAGCTCATCTGTCTTATAAAGAAGCGCTTCAGGCCATGGAATCCCGCTTTCTGAACGGGAAAGGCGGCGTTTATTTTTTTACAGAAGGTTCAGGAGTTATTGGGGGTGGCGCACAGGAGATCGGGATTTTAGATGATCCTGAATTAAATGTGCTGGAGGATGAGATGCTTGTGGCAGTCGGTGCAGGAAGTAATGAGCTTGCCCTCGATCTGCTGGAGCAGTGGCTGGAACGTTTTCGCGGAAACCCCGGATGCCTCAAGCAGGAGGTGAATATTCGGGCAACAGCTTTTGTCGTTCGCCTTAAGAGGCTTGCGCAGGAAAAACAAGTAGCTGGATTTGAATGGAAGCAGCATTTGGTCAATTGGATGGAGCAGGCACCACAGATCGAGACGCTGGAGGAATTATCTACGATCCTGAATAAGATCATGCAGAATGTGGTGGAAGCTTTTTCTAAACATCGCCCTCTGCATCGAACAGTAGTTACAGCGCTTGAGATCATCCGTAACAAATATAATACCAATCTGTCTCTGGAATATGTTGCGAAGGAAGCTTATGTATCTAATACTTATTTAAGTTCACTGTTCCGCCAGGAGCTGGGTGTGAATTTTCTCGATTATTTGCATCAGTACCGGGTAGAAGAGGCAAAAAAGCTGCTCCGCCAAAACTTAAAAATGTACGCTGTTGCAAAGTTAGTAGGCTACGGGGAAGAACGCCACTTCAGTGCTACTTTTAAGAAATGGACCGGACTTACGCCCTCACAATATCAAAAGGGACTAGGGAAGTAGGAGTAAATTGTTATCTACTAGGCTTTGTGTGGTTAAACTCTACATATAGCTAAATAGGAGGTAACCGAGAAATGAACCCGAAATGGTGGAAAGAGAGTGTCGTGTACCAAATTTATCCGATTAGCTTCATGGATAGTAACGGAGATGGGATTGGAGACTTGCAAGGAATCATATCCAGACTGGATTATCTGCAGGATTTAGGTGTAGACGTGATTTGGGTCTGCCCTATTTATAAATCACCAAACCATGATAACGGTTATGATATCAGTGATTACTGTGACATTATGAAGGAATTTGGCACGATGGATGATTTTGACCGTTTGCTGAGGGAGATGCACGCACGTGGGATGAAGCTGATGATGGATTTGGTTCTGAACCATACGTCACATGAGCACCCATGGTTTGTTGAATCCAGATCGTCGAAGGACAATCCGAAACGGGACTACTATATTTGGCGAAAAGGAAAAAATGGAGGTCCCCCGAATAACTGGGAGTCTTATTTCAGTGGCTCGGTGTGGGAACATGATCCACGGACCGATGAATATTACCTTCACCTCTATTCCAAATATCAGCCTGATCTGAACTGGGAGAATCCGGTGGTCATTGATAAGCTGCATGAGATGGTGGAATGGTGGCTGAAGAAGGGTGTGGACGGATTCCGCTTTGATGCCATTGCACATATCGTGAAGACGAAAGGTTACCCGGATGCGGATAATCCAGGTGGAACACGTACCGTAAGGGCTTATGGAATGTTCTCCAATCTGGCAGATGTGCATACCCTGCTACAGAATTTATATGATAAAGTGCTTTATTTCTACGATATTATGACGGTAGGAGAGACCTCAGGACTTGGACCGGAGCAGGCGCTAGATTATGTAGGTGATGGTCGCCGGGAGCTGAATATGACTTTTCAATTTGAGCATATGTTTCTGGATGCCGCTTCGGCAGGTAGTGGGAAATGGGATGTCGTCCCGTGGAGTCTACTGGAGCTGAAAAAGATTATGAGTAATTGGCAGACGGTTCTGCATGACAAAGGCTGGAATGCGAATTATCTCTGCAACCATGACCAGCCGCGCGCAGTGTCCCGGTTTGGGAACGACCTTTTTTACCGGATTCCTTCGGCTAAAATGCTGGCGACCTTCATTCACATGCTGGAAGGCACACCTTATATTTATCAAGGCGAAGAAATTGGAATGACGAATGTCTGTTTCGAATCCATTGATGAGTACCGGGATGTAGAGACGCTTAATTATTATGAAGAAAAGCGAAAAAACGGCATTCCAGAAGAGCAGATTATGTCTGCCATTCATTATAAAAGCCGGGATAATGCCCGCACCCCGATGCAGTGGGACGATGGTCACGCAGGTGGTTTTACGACGGGCACTCCTTGGATTGAAGTAAATTCCAACTATATGGAGATCAACGCTGGCAATGCGATTAAAGATCCCGATTCCATCTACAACTACTATAAACAGCTGATTGCCCTGAGAAAAAAACACAAAGTCATCGTTTATGGAGCCTACGGGCTGCTGCTCGCAGAGCATACAGAGATATATGCGTATACTCGGACATTAGAAGATCAGCGGCTGCTGGTTATTCTGAATTTTTATGATGGAGAGCCTGTATTCGAATGGCCAGCGGAGTTCCAACCAGACAATATTGAGCTGTTAATTTCTAATTATTCCGTGGAAAAAGATGAGCAGATCCAACCGCTTAAACTTCGTCCTTATGAAGCACGAGTATATTTGCAGCAGCTTGTGTAAGGGAAGCTACAGGAATGAGTTGTCATGAAGGGGCTGAGCGCTCCACTGTGACAACTCTTCTTTGAGTTTGTGAGTAAAAGACTGTACAATGGCGATACATTAACATACATAGAGTGGAGTTACAGGAAGACGCCTGTGGGAGGAGAGACAACATGACTGAATGGTATGAAAAGAGCTTCGGAGAGGATTATCTGGTCGTATACAAACATCGAGACTTTGGTGGAGCTCGTAAAGAAGTTGAACGAATGATCTCGTGGCTGGGACTACCGCCAGGCTCCAAAGTGCTGGATTTATGTTGTGGGATGGGACGTCATTCACTGGCGCTTGCGGAAGCAGGGTACGAGGTAACTGGAGTAGATTTATCAGAGGTATTGCTGCGTGAGGCAAGATCTCAAAAAGGAGCGGAGCAGGTAACTTGGCTGCGTTCTGACATGCGGGACCTACCGTTAACTGGAGGTTTCGATGCTGTGGTTAATCTGTTCACTTCCTTTGGTTATTTTGAAGAGGATGAGGAGCAGGTAAAGGTTTTGCGTGAAATCTATCGGATGTTGAAGCCGGGTGGCAAGTTTGTTATTGATTATCTGAACCCTGCGTATGTGATTCGTCATCTGGTGCCGCATTCTACCCGTGAGGATGGAAAGAATCTGATTGATGAGTCGCGGCGGATCGAGGATGGGTATGTGAAGAAGGACATCATTTTAACCTCTAAGAATGATTCTACACCTCGTCAATATCATGAACGTGTGAAGCTGTATTCTTTGGAGAAATTCAGCGGAATGATCGAGGAAGCGGGTTTACAGCTCGAAGCTGTGCATGGCAGCTATGAAGATGAGGTTTATAATGCAGAAAGCTCCACGCGGATGATTTTTAGTGGAATTCGATCGTAATGGTATCAGGAAAAAGATTCAAAGGCGGTGATCGCACCATGTCTAAGGCGGATATCACTTCATGGGACGAGAACATTCTTCAGGTCTCGGTGCCCATGGACTCGCCGCTTCGTCAAGTGAACAGTTATATTCTGCCCGATGAGGATGGCAGAATTACTATTATCGATCCCGGTCCGCGTAGCCCGGAGACAGAAAAATGCTGGCGGGCGATCCTGCAGGAACTGGGATTGTCGTGGAAGGACGTGCGGGATATCGTCGTAACGCATCATCATCCCGATCATTATGGATTGGCGGGATGGTTGCAGTCGCAGACCGGATGTAAAGTATGGGTGACTGAACGTGCTTATGCCGAAGCGATGTTGATGTGGGGCAGTAACACGGATATCAATGAAGTTTTGCCGTTATATTTCATCAGACACGGAATGTCGGAGGAATGGTCGAGTGGAATTAAAGCGCATTTGGAGAGCTTTGACGCTCAAGTAGAGCCACAGCCGGTTGTAACTTATCTGAATGAGGTAGAGCCTTTCGGGATGGGTGGCCGTGAATGGAAATTGATTGTTACTGGCGGACATGCACCGGGACATGTGAGTTTCTATCATGCGGGCAGCGGGCAAATGATCTGCGGCGATGCTGTGCTGCCGCAGATTTCGCCCAATGTCAGCCTGCTTCCAGGCAGCGATCCACAGCCGCTGCAGACGTTTCTTCAGGGGCTGCGGGAGCTGGGGAGCTACCCGGTCAGCATGGCGTTCCCGGGTCATCGGGAACCGTTCACGGGCTTCGCGCACCGGGTCAGCAGCCTGCTCGCTCATCATGAGGAGCGGCTGGATGCCGCTGCAGCCTTGCTCGCAAACGGTCCGCTGAGCGGCTTCGCCGTCTGCGAAATTCTGTTTCGCAGCCGGGTAACCACCGTTCACCAGATGCGCTTTGCGATGAGTGAGACACTGGCGCATCTGGCGGAGCTGATGCGCCGGGAGCGGGCAGTGATGATAGAGGCGGACGGTGCTATATTGTTTGCAGCATCTGAAAGTGCTGGTGACCATGTTAGTTAGAGTTTCTAGCGCGATCGAAGAGTGATGAAATGAATGATGAGCGATGATGATGAGTGATGAATGATGAATGATGAAATGAATTTAGATGTGAAGGTTATGATCTAGTAGAGGTATAGAGCAGTCCTGTGTTATTGGGACTGCTCTTTTTTGGGTTTTGGTTTTAGTGACTAGGTAGAGAGTATAATTCGGTGCTATTTATATAAATATTGAGCTCCTTAGTCCGATCGAATACCCAACTAACATTTGATATATACTCATGCGTCACGCTGATCATTTGGACTAAAATTTGATTACTTTGCTTATGTGTCCCGCTGAACATTTGACTAACATTTGATTACTTTACTCGTGCGTCATGCTGATCATTCGGACTAACATTTGATTACTTTGCTTATGCGTCATGCTGATCATTCGGACTAACATTTTGATTACTTTACTCATGTGTTACACAGATCATTCGGACTAACCTATGAGTACTTTACTCATGCGTCACATAGATCATTCGGACTCAGATGCCGCTATTCGTGGGTTTTGGGACTTTTGAGGTGAGTATCGGACCGGAGAGGCGTTATTGCTAGTGTAGAGGGTTGTTATTGGTCACTTTTGAGTGTATAGCGACTCTGGAGTCCGAAAGTGACTAAATCAAGGGTATTTTATGGAGATAGGGTCATCTGAGTCCGATTACATAACCAAACTAACATTTGATTACTTTACTCATGCGTCACACAGATCATTCGGACTCAGATGCCACTATTCGTGGGTTTTAGGACTTTTGAGATTAGTATCGGACCGGAGAGGCGTTATTGCTAGTGTAGAGGGTTGTTATTGGTCACTTTTGAGTGAATAGCGACTCTGGAGTCCGAAAGTGTCCGAATCAGGGGTGTTTTATGGAAATAGGGTCACCTGAGTCCGATTACATAACCAAACTAACATTTGATTACTTTACTTATGCGTCACATAGATCATTCGGACTCAGATGCCGCTATTCGTGGGTAGAAACACATCTTGCCGAGTAACTAAGTGTTGGTATTGACTAATTAGGGAATTTATCCCTTTTTTTTGAGGTTTGTTGAGGTGTAGAGCTGATATTAGGGAATTCCCCCCTAATAATCTACGAATGTAGCTATAAATTAAGGTTTTGGTAGAGTTATTAGGGAAGAATTCCCTAATAACTTAGGTTTTGAACAATTTTCGGTATTTTTTAGGGAGTTTTTCCCTAAAACGGTCCCAACCCAACCCAACCCAACCCAACCCAACCCAACCTTAAAAAAAAGCGATTGCCTCATAACCCGCAAGGGCTACGAAACAATCGCTTTTTAATTCTCAGAGTGTACCCAAAACACCGGTTACTCTGGTTGTTTTTCATGTTCTGCAAGTTTCCTTGCAGCTTCTTCGCGATCCTCAGGCGAATGCGGAAGTTCGAGGTCTATCTCACGCTCCGCTTGCTTACGGTGTGCGATTCGGCTACTAGCTGCAGCGGCTACCGCGCCGACGATATCGTCGAGAAAGGTGTGGATCTGCCCGGTGTTTTTGTCGTTCAACCGTTCAAGAACGCCTGGCTTAAGCTTGTCCACATAACCATAGTTGGTGAAGCCAATGCTGCCATATACATTTACGATAGAGAAAGCCAGAATCTCATCCACTCCGTATAATCCCTCATCATTTTCGATCATATCCTGAAGCGGCGGAAACAACTTCCCCTCCTCCGCGAGCATGTCCAATTGAATGCCCGTAAGTACCGCATTTTGCACTTCTCGTTTGCTGAGTACCATCTCAACGTTATGGACACATTCTTCCATCGTTAAGTTTGGATAATATTTTTTTTGCAGAAACATAACGAGCTCTGCGATTTCCTGCAGGTTCACTCCACGCTTATTCAACCACATTTTGGTCGCATCTGCGACTGCCTTGCTGTTCAGACTGTAAGGTATTTTTGCGATTGGTTCATCAGCCATGATTAGTCACCTCGTAAGTTAAGTCTTTGCATTACAACGTTCGTTAGCATGATGTTAAGCGCTGGTGTTATCTCAGATTGTACGTTTAGAAAAAGTATTTGTCCAGAAAACGGAGTCTATGTGAATTAAAATCTAGATCCAACCTAACCTGAAAATAAAGCGCACAGGCTTTTCCAACAATTTAGGATAAGCAGTTGTTATTTTTTGGACAAAGGTCTCGTATACATAGCAGTACAAATGTATCTAACCTTGAAAGGGGTAATAAATGATGAAAACAATGCAACAAATCCGCGGGATTTCCGCAGTCTGCCTACTCGCAGTTCCGCTGGCACTGTCCGGTTGCGGCTTGTTCGGTTCGGAATCAGCATCGATTGATGCTCCGCCACCTGAGGTTGAAGCCCAGATGTTACAGACAGAGGGAAATAATACTTTGGATTCAGGTGTATTTGGTCCAGTGGCTCAGGATGATGCACAAGCAGTTGTGAAGGACAGCACCAAAACCGCTAAAGCAACGGATAAAGCAACGGCTTCCGGTGACCGGACGACCGTATATTTGGAAGATGGAAATGGCTTACTCGCTCCAGTGTCGCTAAATCTGCCAAAAAGCAAAGACTCCGGCACGCTCAAGAACTCTTTAATGGCATTAGTGAATAAGGGAGAATATGCGTCCTCATTGCCAGAAGGTTTCCAAGGCATTCTACCAGCTGGAACTGAGGTGCAAAGCATTACGGTAGACAAGTCGAATCTGGCAGTTGTTGAGTTCAATTCGGAATTTAACAACTATGATGCTGCGGATGAACGCAAAATCCTTGAAGCGATCACTTGGACACTTACCGGTCAAGATGACATTAAAGGTGTACAGTTCTGGGTAGATGGTAAAAAGCTTACGGAAATGCCGCTTCAAGGTACTCCGCTGGATCGCCCGCTGTCCCGCACAATGGGCATTAACCTGCCAAAACAAGGTCCATCTTTGATGAACTCTAGTGCGGTTACTGTTTATTTTTCCACAACATCTCCTGAGGGTATCCAATATTATGTTCCGGTTACGCGCTTTGTACCCGCAGGGCAAGAACAGCTGACTGCTGCTATCAATGAACTGATTGCGGGACCTGAATCCGGAGACGGTCTGGAAATGGTTATGACACAGGGCACATCACTTGATTCGGTTGAAGCCGGACAAAACGGTGTTGTTACTGTATCCTTGACTGACGATATGTTCGCAGATGGGAAGGAAGTTCCTGCCGAATTGCTGGAATCGGTTGTTCTAACTGTTGCGCAAAATACGGAAGATGCTCTGGTTCAAATTCGTTTGAACGGCAAACAATCGATTACCGACACTGACAATGTGGACTATAGCAAACCTGTTTCTGCACCTGAATTTTTGAACGAGCTCCCGTTATAGAATGACCTTCTAAGGTTTAAAAGATGCTTTTGTGCCTCCTCTTTGGTAGAATAAAAGTTGCTCAAAAAGACGTAACGTCCCGAACGGTGAACTGCCGCAATGAACAACAGGGAAACGGGACTCACACTAAACTATTAGCTATACGATGTAGGAGGCAGAAAAGATGAGATCAAACGGGCGAACGGACGACCAATTACGGCCGCTGACAATAACGACCCAAACGAATAAATATGCTGAGGGCTCCGTGATCATTGAGATGGGAGACACCAAAGTTATTTGTACGGCTACTGTAGAGGAAAAAGTGCCTCCGTTTCTTAAAGGACAAGGAAAAGGCTGGGTAACTGCCGAATATTCGATGCTTCCTCGGGCCACCCAGTCCCGTAATCAACGTGAAGCTGCACGCGGTAAACTTACCGGACGTACAATGGAGATCCAGCGGCTGATCGGCCGTGCGCTTCGCTCTGTGGTGAATTTACAAGCGTTAGGTGAACGTAGTATTACGCTGGATTGTGATGTGATTCAGGCGGATGGGGGAACTCGGACGGCTTCGATAACAGGCGCTTTTGTTGCCATGGCATTTGCTATTAATAAAATTGCACTACAGCACAAGCTGGCTGTTTTTCCTATAACAGACTTTTTGGGAGCTATTAGTGTAGGTGTTGTAGGGGATAAAACATTGCTCGATTTGAATTATGAAGAGGATTCCAAAGCCAAAGTGGATATGAATGTAGTCATGACCGGCGGCGGTGCTTTTGTTGAGGTACAAGGGACTGGCGAAGAAAGACCATTCTCGCGTCAAGAGCTGGACCTATTATTAGGTCTAGGTGAGAAGGGAATTTATGAACTGATTGCGGCGCAAAAAGAAGCGCTCGGAGCGATTGCTCTGAAAATCCCTTCCGGCCAGCCGGGCCAAGAGGTGTAACATGAATTCCAAGGGCAATATTCTCATTGTCGCAACGAAGAATAAGGGGAAGGTGCGCGAATTCGAGCACGCTTTTGCCCCGCTGGGCCTGACAGTTAAGAGTATGTATGACTATCCGCATCTGCCCGATGTGGTGGAAGACGGGGCTACTTTTGCAGAGAATGCGTTTAAAAAATCCAAAGCCGTAGGTGATGCACTTGGAATTCCGGTACTCGCTGATGATTCGGGTCTTTGTGTAGATGCTTTGGATGGCAGACCGGGTGTGTACTCTGCACGTTTTGCCGGTGAAGACGCTACGGATGGGGAAAATAACCTGAAGCTGCTTAGCGAGCTAGAGAGATTGAAACAGGGGGAAGACACAGATCAGCCTTTGCTGAGCACGGCTAGGTTCGTCTGTACTTTATCGCTGTACGATCCAGTTTCCAAGCAGGAGCTAACCGCAGAAGGTGCGGTCGAAGGTTGGATTACTTCAGAACCATCAGGTGCTGGCGGTTTCGGTTACGACCCGCTATTTTATCTGTCGGAACATGAAAAAACTATGGCCGAGCTTACGCTGGAAGAGAAGCAGCAGATTAGCCATCGAGGAACTGCACTGCGACTGCTGACGGCAAAGCTGGAGAAAAAACTGGCAGCCGAAGGCGGCCTATCGCAGGAATAGATTTTTATATAAAAGTGGGGGTGTCCAAAAGCCGCGAAATGGCTGCTGGGCACCCCCGTTTTTTATTCCTTCCCCTTAAACAAAGCATCAAACTTCGTTCGATTCTAGCACATTCAACTGTATGAAGCGGCTACCCGGACACAGCTGACCTTAAACGCAGCTTTATCCGATATTTGAGATTCGAACGGACCCCAAAGTCGCTATGGGCACGAAAAACACCCCGAAAGAAGCATTTTATAGGGAATAGCAGCACTTGAGTCCGATACACAGCTCCAAAGGCTTGAAATTTGTAAATAACGTCAACTGGGTCCGTAACGTAAGCCCCAAAGGATGAGAATGCCTCTGCACTAATAATGGGATGTTCTCCTTGTTGGAATCAAGGAGAGTACCGGATTATATCAGCTTCCAAAGAGCAGGTGTGGAAGCTGGCTCCCACCCCTGAAGTGAAGTGTGAGGCTGCAAGCAGGAATACGTTTTTCCACTGTAGGCGACGACATCACCTACTTTATAAGCAACTCCTGTTACCCAGCTAGACCCTCCCGAAGTAGGAGTAGCAGTCGGTAATGGAGTTTGCGTCGGTGTTACGGTTGCGGTGGGCGTCGGTGCCACCGTAGGCGCTGGAGTAACGGTTGCAGTAGGCGTCGGTGCCACCGTTGGTGTCAAAGTCGGTGTTACTGTTGGAGCTACAGTTGCCGTTGGTGTAGAAGTTGCTGTTCCACACACGCTGATGTATTTCCAGACACCGTCCGGTCCGCTAAGATCGGGACGGTCTCCCTGTGTCCACCACTTGGCTTCATAGAGTGAGCCGCTGTAGGAAACGCGTTGTCCGCCAGTATATGCGGTTGCCGCATTCCAGGTCGCTGCCGAACATTGTCCCGGCGTAGGAGTAGGTGTTGGCGCTACAGTTGGCGTTGGCGTCACGGTTGCCGTCGGAGTCGGTGTTGTTGTAGGTGTTGCCGTTGGTGTTGCTGTTGGTGTAGTCGTCGGAGTCGGTGTTGCTGTCGGTGATGCAGACGGTGTTGGTGTTGGCGTAATGCCTCCGTACAGTTTATCGTATTCCTGTTGGGACGAGTTTCCGTTCAGGGTGATTCGCTGTGGACCACCTGAAAAATTCAGCTTCATCATACCCGGAATTTCAAGTGAAGCTCCATTCGCAATAGTTTGAGTAGCTGTACCTGTAATACGGTAGCGGTTGAAATCCCAGGCCGTGGAGATTTGCTCAACGCTACCGGCTCCCCATGCCGAGGTTAGGGTTGTAGTTGTTGGCAGGTCGAACTCCAGCTTCCAGCCACCGGAAATATCTGTGCCGGTATTGTTCGTTATTTTTAATGAATAGGTATAGTTCGGATGATCATAGGCGCCGCTGAAGCTGAGGTTGAAGTTTTTAGGTTCAGGCAACTGCGGCTTAGGAGCTCCGCCCGGCGGCGAGGCTGTCTTCAGCTGATCATAGGCAAAATCGGTCAGAGAATTGCCATACGTATAAGTGCCATCGCTCTGCTCAGAGTAATCGCCCGTTAGTTCCCAGAACATCATACCTCCCAAGCCTTTTTGCTTGATGTAATCCAGCTTGTAGCCAAGCGATTCCTTATCTTCATACGTAAGAAAAACCTTCTTGTCTGCGTTGAACAAGTACGGTGTTTTGGTAACAGGATCGAAGTAACGTTTATTCGCTGGATCTTTGAGCAGATTTAGCACATGCCAGATCGGATTTGCACCAGCAGGCTGCTCTGGTGCGGGATCATTCCAGATCCCGTATTGGCCATCTGCTCCCCCACCGGTTGTCGGAGCTGTGCCGTAAAGGCCGGTATTGTTGATGCCTCCATTCACATTTTTCCAGCCTCGTGAATAATAAGGAACTCCGATCACGATTTTTTCCGGAGGAAGCGTTCCAAGATAGTATCGGACCGCCCAGTCGGTATTCAGAACCGGAGTACCCAGCGCAGCAGTTTCAGTATCGCGGGAATCCGGGTACAGTGCAGAATGCGGCCCAACATATCCATTCCAAGCCCCATGGAAATCATAGGTCATAAGGTTCGCCCAGTCTAAATACTGATTGGCTTCCCCAAGCTTCATGCCCCCAAGAATCCAGGAAGAGGCGGTGGCCGCAATAGTCAGGTCATATTTCTGATTGTCTTGTGAACCTGCCAGATCGAGCTTTTCGCGGAGTTTTTTCATAAGAAGAACATAGTTGTTGTAATTTACGGTACGCAGCGGTTCTGCCACGGCAAAATCGTTAGGATTACCGGACTGCCCAGTGCCAGAAGGGTACTCCCAATCGATGTCTACTCCGTTGAACTGATAGGTACGCAGAAAATCCACAACACTATTGGCAAAAGCTTCTCGCCCGGCTTCTGAATTCGCCATGTTGAAGAACCCTCCGGAACCCGACCAGCCGCCAACAGAAATCAGGGTGCGGACATCAGGATAGAGCTGTTTGTACTTAACCAGTTGGTTAAAATGCCCCTTAAAAGGCAGGGTGGTCAGCTGACCGGGATAGTCTTTTTCGATTGCAGCTGTACGGTCCATGAGATCAATCTTGTTCGTTTGAGGATTTACCTTGGCGAAGGCGTAGTTAATATGGGTAATTTTATCCCACGGAATCTTGTCTACGGTGTAAAATCCTTTGTTCTCCTGATCGCCCCACTCTGGGAAGTAAGCAACGATTTTGCGAGGGTGATCAGCTGCTGGAGCGGGAGCGGAAGGTGTTGTTTCCGCGGCATGGGCCACTGGTAAGGATGCACCTGTCCCGGTGTAAAGTGGAACCAGAACGATTAGGCTCATTAGCGCAGCAAGGTAACTTATGGATATTTTGCGCTTAGCACGTGCTTTTGCAATCATATTTAATATACCTCCAAAGGGGGATAATGTTATTTCAGGAACGATGCTTCCTGCAAGTCTTTAATTGAGCTTCCATAGCGCAGGTGTGGTGGCTGGCTCCCAGCCCTGAAGTGAAGTGTGGGGCTGCAAGCAGGTATATGTTTTTCCGTTATAAGCGACGACATCACCTGTTTTGTACGCAACGCCTGTTCCCCAGCTAGACCCTTCCGAAGTAGGCGTAGCGGTAGGTAAAGGAGTTTGTGTAGGTGCAACGGTTGCAGTTGGTGTTGGCGCTAAAGTAGGCGTAGGTGCAACGGTTGCGGTAGGCGTTGGTGCTACCGTTGGTGCTACCGTAGGTGTTAAAGTTGGGGCCACAGTTGCAGTTGGTGTTGGTGTCGCTGTTCCGCATACGCTGATGAATTTCCAGACCCCATCAGTTCCGCTAAGATCAGGACGATCCCCTTGCGTCCACCACTTGGCTTCATAGACTGAGCCATTGTAGGAGACACGCTGTCCGCCAGTGTATACGGTTGTTGCACCCCAGGTCGCTGCCGAACATTGTCCCGGTGTAGGCGTTGGGGTTGGCGTCACGGTTGCAGTTGGCGTTGGTGTTGCAGTAGGTGTAGCGGTTGCAGTTGGTGTAGGTGTTGGTGATGTGGATGGTGTCGGTGTCGGCTGCACCACTCCGCCACCAAGATCGGCGTTTAGTTTATTGGTTAGTGTTTTGTTCCGGTCACCACTTGTTTCCCAGAACATAGCACCTGCAAGACCCTTGGACTTCAGGTAGCTGATCTTGTGGCCAAAGGATTCTACGTCGTCATAACTGATAAAGGTTTGATTTGTTGGATTATAGAGATAAGGCACTTTGGATGTATCATTCCAATAGCGGGTATAACCGTTTTTGTTGATATAATTGGCTTCGAGATCATAGAAATCATAGCTGCCTTTTTCCCATGTACCCGTTGGTGAGATGCCAGCGGACACCTGATATTGGCCGTTTCCTGAAGCAGGAGCTCCGCCCCAACCACGACCGTAAAAAGCCATGCCAAGTACAAGCTTGTTCGCAGGTACACCATTCGCAAGATAGGAGGTTACCGCTTTATCGATGTTAAAATTTTGCGGTTCGGTTAAGCCCGAAGCGGAAGCTGCGGGATCATAGTACAACGGAGCATTATGTCCGGTGGTGGTGTTCCAGCTCCCATTAAAGTCATAGGTCATAATATTGATCCAGTCGACAACGGAAGCAATGCCAGCCAGATTATTATTGTTGATGTACGTTGGGCCTGCCCCGGAAGCAATGGTCAGCAGATAGGTTTTTCCATCCGCCGCGCCGGCTGTATTCAGCTTTTCGCGAACTTTTTGCAGCAGCAGTACATAGTTTTCTTTATCTTCAGGACGGTAGCTATTGCCTGCAAGTCCACCACTTACTGGATATTCCCAATCGAGATCCACGCCGTCCATCTTGTATTTTCGAATAAAATCAACCGCGGAATTGGCAAAAACCTCACGGGTCGCAGCTGTCGCAGCTACATCCGAGAAACGGTTCGACCAGGTCCAGCCCCCAACGGAGATTAGGGTCTTCAGGTTCGGGTTCTTTTCCTTCAGCTTCCATAGCTGCTTCAGGTTACCTTTGATGGGATCATCCCATTTGTCATCCCCGAAGCTTTTTCCAGTGTCAATCCACGGGTCACCAAGAACAATCGTACCGTTCGGAACGCTGATGGCTTGGCCTTGCTCATTCTGGCAAGACCAGGTCACCGGATTAGGTCCAGTGGGGTCGGGATTGCCATGGATGCCATTCCAACAAATATCCGCAAAAGCGTAGTTAATGACATTCATTTTGGTAGGATCGATATCAGTTACATTGTAAGCACGCCCGTAAGCGGCCCATGAAGCGTAATAACCAACCAGTTTGTAATCCTGTGCGGCGTTGGCTGTTTTGGGACTGCCGCCCAGGGTGGAAAAGAGTGTCAGAACAAGCGCGGCGATCATCGCAATTGCAAAGGTTTTGCGTGAAGCTTTTTTCGTGAAGATCATTGAATTTCTACCTCCTAGATTCAAAGTGTAGTTCGAAATTCTTTTCGGCAAGATGTCCTGACCTTCACCTCCCGTCGGTTGTAGTGCACCATCACCCTTGGCGTCCCTATCATTCTATTGAAGTTCAATTCGTAGATTCAGCAGCAAAAAAGCAGCGGTCCAAATCAAGCCTACCCAATCAGTAAGCGCTTTCTTTTATGCTTTTTGTGTGCTGCTGTTTCTTGGATTTTAAAAGATGTAACATGCTGTGTATGGTTTGAATGAATAGAGGAGGTTGTTTGGAAGTTGGATAATTAGGATGAATTAGATATAAATGGGTGATGGTAACTCTTATTCTCAAGCATAGCTTGCAATTGCGCTAGGGATAAAATCAGGTGATACAGGGGGAGAATTTTCTAATTTATAGCGACTCTTCAAAAAGTGAACCCTTTTGGATTTGTATACTCGCCTTTTATCAAGAAACTCATGAAGAAACACATAACCACCGATGTAATGAATATAAATCATATACATGCCTGAAATATTTATTTATGGAACTATGCAACGCATCGATGTTTCTTTTCGTTATAGTAGTATCATACGGAAGGTGGTGGGCTCACCGATGGTTGTGTGGGTGTTTTGGCTGATCGCAGCCGGTGTCCTGTTTGTTGTTGAGATGATGACGCTTACTTTTTATTTATTGTGGCTTAGTATTGGTGCTTTGGCCGCAGGTTTGGTGTCGCTGATTGTTCCCGAAGCCATTTTGTTTCAGGTGGTCCTTGGATCACTGGTCGCACTTGGTCTGACTATATTCTCGAAACCACTGGTTTCAAGATTTCGCCATTCACGTGGGTTCAAGGATACAGGTACAGAAATCATTGGTAGGCAAGGAGTAGTTGTTAAGCCGATAGAGCAGGGACGTTACGGGCAAGTGAAGGTAGGCGGAGATACGTGGAGCGCGAGCTCTGATCAGAATCTGGGCAAGGATGAGGTTGTAAGAGTAGTGAAAAGAGGCACGACGATTATCGAAGTAGAACGATGGGGGGAAATGAACTAATGCAATGGGCAATTATCGCAATTATTATTGTAGTGGTCGTAGTTTTTGTGGCATTAACAGTCAAAATCGTACCACAGCAACGGGTAGGCGTAGTGGAAAGGCTCGGTAAATTTAATCGTCTGCTGACACCGGGGTTGAACATTCTGATTCCTGTAATTGATCAGGTGCGCACGTACCATGATTTACGGATTCAACAAGCGAATGTACCTCCACAAACGGTAATTACAAAGGATAACGTGCAGGTGCAGATTGATACGATTATTTTCTACCAGGTGGTTGGACCAGAGGAAGCTACTTATGGTATTTCTGATTATGTGTATGGGGTAAGAAACATTTCGACGGCAACAATGCGGCAAATCATCGGTAAGCTGGAATTGGATGAGACCTTGTCTGGACGGGAAAAGATTTCGACGGACATCCGTCTTGCTCTCGATGAAGCTACTGAGAAGTGGGGCGTACGGATCGAGCGTGTGGAAGTTATCGATATCAAACCGCCATTGGATATTCAGGAAGCGATGGATAAGCAGATGAAAGCAGAGCGGAGCAAACGTGCCATTGTTTTGGAGGCGGAAGCTGCCAAGCAGGATATGATCCTACGCGCTGAAGGGGATAAACAAAGTAAGATTCTAAAAGCAGAAGGCGATAAAGAAGCGCGTATCCGTCAAGCAGAGGGTTCTCGCCAGGCGCAAGAGCTGGAAGCACACGGTGAGGCTAAAGCGATTCAAGCCGTGGCAGAAGCAGAAAAATCACGCATTGAGCTGATTCGTTCGGCAGGTCTGGATGAGCATGTTCTGGCTTATCGTTCCTTCGAGGCTCTGGCTGAGATTGCCAAAGGTCCTGCTAATAAAGTGTTCTTACCAACAAGCGCTGTTGAAACGCTGGGAAGTCTTGGAGCGATTGCAGAAGTCTTCAAAGCGAGCAAGGACAGTAAATAGATTTTACAATTCGAGCTTATTCCGTTAAAGTAAAAAGCAAAAACAACCTTATGCATACGAAGCTATTGTTGTTCATGCTAACTTTGAAGGAGAGAAGCTACTGTGACGCAAAAAGAAATTTCACCGCTAGTTGAACTGCTTGGATTACAGCCTCACGTTGAGGGTGGTTGGTACAAAAGACTTTGGAATTCGGAATTTGAAATTTCGCAGGAAGTGTTAGGCGATAGCTATTCTGGATCACGTCATTCGGCATCTTCAATTTATTTTTTACTTCACGAAGGCGAACAATCTGATTGGCATACTGTATTGTCCGATGAAGTTTGGTTGTGGCATTCCGGTAGTCCAATCGTGCTAAGTCTCGGAGGTAATGGAGATAAGCCTGAGGATGTGCAGGAAGTTATTCTGGGTCTCGATATTGCTGCAGGCCAGCAGCCACAAGTGGTTGTTCCAGCGGGAGTATGGCAGGCCGCGCGCTCGTTAGGCAAAGAGCCGACGCTGGTATCCTGTATTGTTTCTCCTGAATTCCATTTTGATGATTTCAAACTAATTGAGAAATAAAGAAGAGCGGGGGCGCTTACGCCTCCGTTTTTTTGTAAGGATTTGGGGAATGATGAAGCCATCTGCTATACTTTTTATGGTAGCGTTTGCTTCTTAAGTGGATAAATAGGTTAAGTATGTTTAACGAAATAACAATAAGCTTGGAGGGTTAAGCGATGAGTGAATTGAATGCACCGTTCTCGGGTGGTCCTACTTTAAATGACGGGGTGACCATGCCGTGGCTGGGTCTTGGCGTGTATAAGACTAAAGATGGCGAAGAGGTTATTCATGCGGTCAAAACCGCAGTGGAATTAGGATATCGCAGTATTGATACGGCAGCCGGATACAATAACGAAGAAGGCGTAGGACAAGCTATTCGTGATTGTGGAGTGGCCCGGGATGAGTTGTTTATTACAACTAAAGTACGGAATCCTGATCAAGGTTATGAATCTACGCTAAAAGCGTTCGAGGATAGCCGGCGCAAGCTGGGTCTGGACTATCTAGATCTGTATCTCATACACTGGCCGGTGGCAGGGAAATATCGTGAGACATGGAAGGCCTTAATTCATCTGCAAAAAGAAGGCCTCATCAAATCTATCGGTGTGAGCAATTTTCAGGTTCATCATCTGAAAGATATCATCGAGGATACCGGAGTGGTGCCTGTGGTGAATCAGGTGGAATTCCATCCGCTGTTGACTCAGCGCGAGCTGCTGAAATATGCCAATGAACAGGGCATTCAGCTTGAAGCATGGAGTCCATTAATGCAGGGGAATCTTGATCTACCACTCTTAAACGAGTTGGCTGAGAAGTATGGCAAGACCCCTGCTCAAATTGTACTTCGCTGGGATTTGCAGCAAGGTGTCATTACGATTCCTAAATCCGTACATGCGGATCGAATCAAGGAGAATGCGGGATTCTTTGACTTTACGCTTAGTGATGAGGATGTCAAAGCTATCGAGGGCTTGAACAAAGACCATCGATTTGGCCCGGACCCGGACAACTTTAATTTTTAAAGATCGTTCAGACAAGATCGTAGAGTAATTATTGCAAATACAAGCCAAACAGCAAGCCACCGGATACGGGGACTTGCTGTTTGGCTTGTCGGTTACCTCAGTTCTCTACGTGCTTATTGGATGGAGACGTTATATTTACGCAGCCAGAGATCCACTTGGGCGAGGTAAGCAAACAGCTGAGGACCGGACATGAGTTGGCCGAACCAAGGCAGATTGGTTGAGGATTCCGGGGAAGCGGCGATCTCACGGATTTTGGCAGCATCAATTAGCGGAAGTAGGGGGGAAGTGGAGTCATCCAGAATGTTTAATACCTGAGTTCGTACCGCATTTAAATAGGCAGGATTATGAGTTTTGGGGTAAGGGCTTTTTTTGCGGTAGAGCACATCGTCTGGAAGAATGCCTTCAAGAGATTTACGTAAAATCCCTTTTTCACGGCCCCCCAGATTCTTGATTTCCCACGGAATATTAAATACATATTGAACGAGTCGGTGATCACAATAAGGAACACGTACCTCTAGCCCTGCGCCCATGCTCATTCGGTCTTTACGGTCTAGCAGAGTAGGCATGAAGCGGGTGATATTCAGATAGGACATTACGCGCATTTGTGCTTGTTTTCCTGTTTCTCCATCCAACTTCGGAACTTCAGCCACCGCATCACTATATCTGTCACCCAAATATTCCAGTGGACGAATCCACTCGTTAATTTCTGGGGAAAGTAGACTTGCACGCATTTTCGGAGCAACTGACCAAGGAAAAGTGCCTGAGGAGAGCATTTCCTCACGGTGGAACCAAGGGTATCCCCCAAAAATCTCATCCGCCGCTTCACCGGAAATAGCTACTGTCGCGTTCTTTTTAATCTCCCGGCAAAATAAGTACAACGAAGAGTCCACATCGGTCATCCCTGGTAAATCCCTAGTGTACAAAGCATTATCCAGCGCTTCTACAAGCTCCGGTGTATCGAACGAGATGTAGTGGTGGTTTGTATTCAATTCATCGACCATTCGTTTAATCCACGGCCCATCTGCTCCCGGCTGGAAAGTATGACTTTTGAAATGTTTGTCGTTATCTACATAGTCTACGGAATAAGTATCCACTTGTCCCTGACCATTCCGGTTGTAGTAATCCACTGCAAGTGCCGTCAGCGCACTGGAATCCAGCCCTCCCGACAAAAGAGAGCAAACAGGGACGTCCGAGACCAGTTGGCGTTCGAGTGTATCTTGGAGCAGTTCACGCACCTTAGCGGCTGTCTCTGCTTCATTGTCTGTATGCTTTGCGCTCTCCAGCTTCCAATAGGCATAACTGCGCAGACCTTCACGGCTATAGATCATAGCATGACCTGGACGAAGCTCTTGCATATCCTTATAAACACCATGACCCGGTGTACGCGCTGGACCGATGATGAAGATTTCTGCGAGACCTTCAGGACCGACGATTGGTTGTACCTTGGGATGCTGCAGTAACGCTTTAGGTTCTGAGCCAAAAACCAGGACATCATCAACCTTGCTGTAGAACAGGGGTTTCACACCTAAACGGTCACGTGCAAAAAAGACTTGGTCCCGAAGACCGTCCCATACTGCAAAAGCAAAGATTCCATTGAGCTTCTCTGCGCAATCCGGCCCCCATTCGATATAGGAATGCAGCAGCACTTCTGTATCGCACTGGGTGCGGAATTGATGCCCTCGCTGCTTAAGTTCCTGTTTGAGTTCGAGGGCGTTATATAATTCGCCGTTGTAAACAATCGCGTATACCTGTTCCTCATGGCGGGTGATCATGGGCTGGGCACCGTTCTCCGGATCGATAACGCTAAGTCTGCGGTGACCGAAAGCACAGGGGCCTGAGATCCAGGTTCCGGCTGCATCGGGGCCGCGGTTTGCTAAAGTTTCAGTCATTTTGACCAGCAGCTGCGAGTGCTGAGTGAGATCTCCGCGCCACTGGATAAATCCGGTTATTCCGCACATGATGGTTCATCCTCTCTTTTGTGCGATTGTTGTCCTTACTTTTTTGCCAAGTAATACAGATATATGCCGAAGGAAGGCATAAAATGTATGTCCTTATCCGAACACTAGGGGAGAGGGGAATTTGCCAGGAGGGAAGGATGACAGGTGTATTATATTAAAGACGCCAAAATTCGCAGAATGATGGAGTACGATGGTGCGCCTTGTGCAGAAGTGGGTGTTTTGCCGGGTGCTGTTAGTGATCCTGCGCTTTTGGTGTATATCGTTGAGGATCGGCGTGAAGAAGGATATGAGATTGTCCGTATTCTGACTAATGATGCTGATACCTCCACCGATTGGTTTGATAACAATATGCATGACGCTTTTCAAGATGTGACCTCGAGTGCATTTACAGGCAGCAACTTCATGTCGCCAGAAGATGAGCATTCCAAATTTCAACGAGAATTACTCACTTTTGGGGATTTAAAAAAGCAGCTGGAGAAGCGTTTTCGAAAGCTGGAGTAAATATCGAAGGTTTGTAAAATGCACACTGGAATCGCAGAAAAGGACGGCAGAAATGCCGTTTTTTTCATTTCCTGTGGTTACGCTGACGTGTGAAAAAGCTGCACCGGAAACACTTTTATTATTTTTCTAAGTTGTTTTGACTTGAAAAATCCGCTGAATAAGGTATAATAAATATCGTTGCGTCAATACATAGTATTTATTTCTTATATGTCCCGGTAGCTCAGCTGGATAGAGCATGCGCCTTCTAAGCGCACGGTCAGGGGTTCGAATCCCTTCCGGGACGTCAATTAACAGCCTTCCTTCGGGAGGGCTGTTTTTGCGTGCGCAAGTTTTAGTTCGAGGTCACACACGGGGTGCTTTGTCTTCCTTCTTGATCTAAACGTCGAAATTCGATTCACCGTTGAACATCAAACTTCCAGCATCTAGCCCACATTTGTACATACGCAGCAACTATCGGACCCAGATGACCTTAAATGCTGAGAAATGCAGAATTTGCGATGTTATCGGACTTCATCGTCACTATTGATGCCAAACGTGCCCCAAATGAGCTACTTTCTCAGGAATAGCTGCACTGTAGTCCGAAACGTTGCTCAAAAGGCGATAAAAGAGTAAATAACGTCATCTGAGTCCGCAAGCTTCCTCGGTCTGAGTAATGCTGGTTACTTGGTGTTGTACATCTATTGGTGTTGACTGCATGGCATGTTTGGCGGTGGGGACTTACGGTTTGAGTACTTCTTGGTGTGAACGCTTGGGCGTGTTGAGCTACTAACCATCATTGAACATCAAGCTTCCAGCATCTTAGCCCACATTTGTACATACGCAGCAGCTATCGGACCCAGAGGACCTTAAATGCTGAAAAGTGCCACATTTGCGATGTCTTCGGACTCCATCGTCACTATTGATGCCAAACGTGCCCCAAATGAGCTACTTTCTCAGCAATAGCTGCACTGGAGTCCGAAACGTTGTTCAAAAGGCGATAAAAGAGTAAATAACGTCATCTGAGTCCGCGAGCTTCCTCAGTCTCAGGAAATACTGGTTACTTGGTGTGATGAGTTACTTATTTTGTACATACGCAGCAGCTATCGGACCCAGAGGACCTTAAATGCTGAAAAGTGCCACATTTGCGATGTCATCGGACTCCCTCGTCACTATTGATGCCAAACGTGCCCCAAATGAGCTACTTTCTCAGGAATAGCTGCACTGTAGTCCGAAACGTTGCTCAAAAGGCGATAAAAGAGTAAATAACGTCATCTGAGTCCGCGAGCTTCCTCAGCCTCAGGAAATACTGGTTACTTGGTGTGATGAGTTACTTATTTTGTACATACGCAGCAGCTATCGGACCCAGAGGACCTTAAATGCTGAAAAGTGCCACAATTGCGATGTCATCGGACTCCATCGTCACTATTGATGCCAAACGTGCCCCAAATGAGCTACTTTCTCAGCAATAGCTGCACTGGAGTCCGAAACGTTGCTCAAAAGGCGATAAAAGAGTAAATAACGTCATCTGAGTCCGCGAGCTTCCTCAGTCTCAGGAAATACTGGTTACTTGGTGTGATGAGTTACTTATTTTGTACATACGCAGCAACTATCGGACCCAGATGACCTTAAATACTGAAAAGTGATACATTTGTGATGTCATCGAACTCCATCGTCACTATTGATGCCAAACGTGCCCCAAAAGAGCTACTTTCTCAGGAATAGCTGCACTGGAGTCCGAAACGTTGCTCGTAAGGCGATAAAAGAGTAAATAACGTCACCTGAGTCCGCGAGCTTCCTCAGTCTAAGTAATGCTGGTTACTTGGTGTTGTGCATCTATTGGTGTTGACTGCATGGCGTGTTTGGCGTCGCGGGCTTATGGTTTGAGCACTTCTTGGTGTGAACGCTTGGGCGTGTTGAGCTACTAACCATCATTGAACATCAAGCTTCCAGCATCTTAGCCCACATTTGCACCTACGCAGCAGCTATCGGACCCAGATGACCTTAAATACTGAAAAGTGATACATTTGTGATGTCATCGAACTCCATCGTCACTATTGATGCCAAACGTGCCCCAAATGAGCTACTTTCTCAGGAATAGCTGCACTATAGTCCGAAACGTTGCTCGTAAGGCGATAAAAGAGTAAATAACGTCATCATAGTCCGCAAGCTTCCTCAGCCTCAAACAGTGCTGGTTACTTGGCGGTGTTATGTACTAATCGCCGAAGAATGTAAATTACCCATTATGCGCACGCTAACCTCAAGCCATAAACAAAGACCGCTCCTAAAGAAGCGGCCAGATTTCCTCCCAGACGGTATCCAGGATTCCCTGCATGTTATCTTCCATGCTGTTAATTGCAATGACTGCTTGAGCGTCCGGCACCACAAGACAGAATTGTCCATGAGCGCCATCGGCACGGTAAGCGTCGTGGGAGCAGAGCCAGAATTGGCAGCCGTATCCTTCTCCCCAGTCGCCGTTTCCATCATTGTCGATCTGTTTTTGTGTAACAAAATCGATCCATGCTGCGGGAATTAGTTGCTGGCCCTGCCACTTTCCTTGCTGTAAAAGCAGCTGTCCAAACCGGCTTAACTCTTCCGTGCTAATCTGAAGTCCGGCACAGCCAAGGGTTACCCCTTGAGGTGTTGTTTCCCAATCGACATTGTTTATGCCCAGAGGTGCAAACAAACGAGGTACCAGATAATCCTTTACGGTTTGCCCGACGCGGGCTTGCACCATTGCAGAGATCATAATGGTATCTCCGCTGCTGTATGTAAATTTCTCTCCTGGAGCTCTGTCTAAAGTCAGAGCCAAATAATGCTGCACCCAATTTTTATCCTTCAAGGCTAATCTCTCTTCAGCCCAAAATGGAGGGGAGTCGTGCCCTGTACTCATTCGCAGCAAATCGAACAAAGTTATATCTCCGGGCTGCATGGATGGAGGTGTTGGTTTAAGAGGAGAGGCATACTCCGGAAAAACATCTTTAAGCGTTGTTTCCAGTGTCAGCTTCCCTTCATCAATGGCAAGACCTACTGCCATACAAGTAAAAGACTTGCTGACGGAATGCTGCAAGCGCCGAATATCCTCCGTGAGATCCAGTTTTCCCACAAGGTTTCCGTTTTGAAGCACACGAACATTGAAAATATTCAGGTTTCGTTCACGAGCCTTAGCTGCGAATGGAGCCATGTTCAACATAAAAAGAGTCCTTCTTTCTCTTGATATTCCTAGCTAGGATAGCGAAGTGACAAAAAGAAAAACTAGAAAAATGAGTGGAAACGTTTTCTGTTATTGCGATGAAAATCACTAAATTGATGGTATTCCATTCTTATTTTAAAGTCAATAAAACAAGGAAAACTATTGTTTGATATATAAATACCAATTATTACTAATTTGTAGATTGAATAACTATAGACTTATTGTAATTTTAACCAAATAAAAAGTGATGAATCACAATTTTTTTGCCTTTTTAGTTGACTTATAAAAATTACCTGTTCATAATGGACGAAGTAAGCGGAAAAAACGCGCTAAGGACTCAAAATGATGTCGTGGGAAACGTTTCCCATCATTTCATGCGTTTCCACAACCTGATTTTCATCGGGTGAAGGGGGGACTCATCATAGGAGTGGAGCAAGGTAAATATGAATATCAAAGATATTGCAAGGCTATCAGGCGTGGGTATCGCCACAGTCTCCAGAGTAATCAATAATAGCGGTGTTGTAAGCGATACAACTAGAGCTAAAGTGATGGCGGTTGTTAGAGAACATAACTATATTCCAAACGGTAATGCGAGCAACTTGAAAAAAACGCGATCCAATACCATAGCGCTAATGGTAAAAGGGATCTCAAACCCGTTTTTTGCCGACATGATCAAAGAAGTTGAACGCCAGGTGAATCTGCGGGGATGTCCGCTAATGATCCAGCATGTAGAAGATGGAGTAGACGAGATCGATATCGCTCTACAGCTTGTAAAAGAAAAAAATCTATATGGCGTAATTTTTATGGGCGGAACGTATGATCATTCCGAAGATAAATTCAAACAATTAAAAATTCCATTTGTTCTGACTACCATCACGACTACAAAAGAAGTCGATCCTGCTGTTTTTTCAAGCGTGATCATTGATGATCTTCAGGAATCTTATAAAGCTGTCAGCTATTTAATCTCATTAGGACATCGCAATATCTGTTTTTTGGCCAGATTTCCTCTGGTGCAAAATACAACAGGTAACCGGCGGCTTATGGGATATATCAAGGCGCTTGAGGAGCATGGAATTGAGTACGACCCTTCAATGGTAGAGGACTGTGAATATAGTCCAAGCTCTGGCTTTACAGCTACCAAACGTCTGCTCAATAAGAAAAAAGATATCACTGCTGTTTTTGCTGCATCAGATACGATTGCCATTGGGGCGGCTAAGGCGTTATTGTCCTTGGGCTTATCAATTCCAAATGATGTTTCGATTATCGGATTCGACGGGATTGAAATGGCAGAATATTATCATCCATCTCTGGATACGATCAGCCAACCCGGAGTGGATATGGCGAAGGCCAGTGTTGAAATTTTGTTTGACCTGATCACAGGTGATTCGCAAAACAAACATATGGTATTCGAATCTGTACTGGTTAAGCGGGGATCTTGCAAGAAAATAAACAAATGAATAAGAACGAAAAGGAGATAACTCATGGCATTATTAACAGTTGAGACAGGTTCTCCTACCTTGAGAATGACAACGACCATCAGTATTATCTCCCCCGTCGATTCAGGCAACATGTCTGGAGGAACGCTCTACCTGCTGCATGGTGCTGGTGATAACGCCAGTACTTGGCACAGGATGACTACTATTGAGCAGTATGCAAGTCAATATGGTTGTACAGTCATAATGCCCCAAGTAAACAGGAGCTATTATACAGACATGGAGTACGGACTGGATTACTTCCACTATGTGACCCATGAGCTTCCCGAGCTTTGTGGCCGAATGATGAGGTTGGATGATAATCCGCAGAAGACGTATATCGCTGGTCTATCGATGGGCGGGTATGGTGCTCTGAAATGTGGACTTACCTATCCCGAGCGTTACAGCAAAGTGGTTTCGTTATCAGGAGTTACCGATCTCCAGAAACGATTAAACGATCCGCAAATGTCCAAGGACATGGCGAGGGAGATGGCGGGTACTTTTGGAAAACGCTTACAAATTAAGCCGGATCAGGATCTGTACGCTTTAGCTGCTAAATTGGTCGACGATAAACGTAACCTGCCTTCGATTCTGGCTTGCTGTGGTTCGGAAGATCCGTTTGTGGAGATGAATCGGGAATTCGCAGCTTACCTGGAGACGACCCCTTATGAATTTCAGTATGTTGAGACCTCTGGAACTCATGAATGGCGATTCTGGGAGGAACATCTGAAGACAACCTTTGATTTCTTGTACAACTAAAAGACATAAGCAGAGTGAGGAGATGCAAATTGAAATCCGAAGTTGCAATACCGGCTAAAAAAATGAACGACAGCAGATTCCAACTGTTCCTAAGGGAAGTCTGGAAGAACAGAATGGTCTATACTCTGGTGCTTCCTGGACTAGTGTGGCTTTTCCTATTCGCTTATCTGCCGATGGGTGGTCTATCTCTGGCTTTTAAAGATTTTAAAGCGAATTTAGGAATTTGGGGCAGCCCATGGAGCGGATTCGAGAATTTCACCTATGTGTTCCGTGACCCGGCTTTTATTGACGCCGTATGGAGAACGTTAACCATTAACATCGGTAAGCTGATTATTCAGTTCCCTTTTCCAATCATATTGGCATTGCTGCTGAATGAACTGCGCATGAATCGTTACAAAAAAGCTTTACAGACGGTGTTCACATTTCCGAACTTCCTGTCATGGATCGTAGTATCCGGGGTTGTTATCAATGTGCTTTCCTATGATGGTCTGGTTAACAGCCTCATTCAAATGTTTGGCGGGACAGGCATTAACTTCCTGGGTTCTGAAAAAATGTTCGTTCCGATGTTGTATCTTACGGATATCTGGAAATCAGCAGGTTGGGGCGCCATTATCTTTATGGCCGCTATCTCTGGTATTGATACAGACCAATATGAATCCGCACAGATTGATGGTGCTACACGCTTGCAGCAAATGTTCCGCATTACCCTGCCTAACATTCTTCCGACGATTACGATTATGTTTATCCTTTCTGTCGGTGGCCTGATGTCATCTGGATTTGACCAAATCTTTAACTTGAGCAACGCTGCAACGAAAAACGTCTCGGAAGTACTAGATGTGTATATCTACCGGATCACGTTCCAGTCTTCAACAGACTTTTCATTCTCCACTGCAGTCAGTTTGTTCCGTTCACTTGTTAATATGATTCTGCTGATTTTGGCAGACAGAGCTGCCAAACTTATGGGCGGAGACGGTTTATTCCGGTAAGAAAGGAGTGCAAATGTATGAGTAAAAAAAAGCTGACCATTATGCAAGACCATAAAAAAATGACCGCTATGGATTATGTGATTTTCGTAATTCTGAGTGTGGGCGCTTTGGCCATTCTTATTCCATTCTGGAATGTCATTATGATTTCTTTTTCTACGCAAAAAGAATACGCTGATAACCCTATGATGTTATTTCCGAAGAACCCAACACTGGAATCCTATCGGGCACTCTTTGCTGATGGGCGGATCGGGACTGGGTATTGGAATACCTTTAAGATCTTAATCTTAGGACTCCCGCTTAGCTTGTTCTTAACGACAAGTATGGCTTACGGCCTTAGCCGCAATAAATTCCCGGGTAAAAAGCTGATTTTTATGCTTGTCTTGTTCACAATGATTTTTAATGGCGGGATTGTACCTTTGTACCTGGTGATGAAGGATCTGCATCTGACAGGCAACCTTTGGTCAGTTATTCTGGCTGGAAGCTTCAGTGCGTTTAACCTGATTCTGATGTCGAACTATTTTAGCAGTCTGCCTGAGTCCCTGATGGAATCTGCGCGACTTGATGGTGCTGGGGAATGGAGAATCCTGTTCTCTGTAGTCCTGCCATTATCTGCTCCAATCGTAGCTACCATCACATTGTTCTACGGAGTAGCCTTCTGGAATGGATGGTATGACGCCATGATCTTCCTGCGGAAAGCGGATCAGATGCCACTGCAGAACGTGTTGCGATCTATCATTATGGAAGCCCAAGTGAATGCATCGAATGCCACAAGTGTTGACGCAGTGGGTAAACAATCATTCTCCATGGGTATGAAAATGGCGGCAGTATTCGTTACCATGGTTCCTATTATGTGTTTCTTCCCAATGCTCCAAAAGCACTTTGCCAAAGGGGTACTTACAGGGGCTATCAAGACCTAGTGGTTTATGATTTATCCATATAAAAGAGGGTCAGTCACACAATTTAAGGAGGACAAAATGAATATTTTAAAAAGAAAATCTGTAAAGTCAATCCTTGCCGGTGTTTTATGTCTTACTCCAATCATGTTGGCAGCATGCTCAAGCTCAGACAACAATGCTAATAGCGGAAATTCAGGCAATCCAACAGATGGATATAAAGATGAGTTGAAGATTTCGTTAGCCAGTACCATTAAGACAACAGAATCTGATTTTGATAACGTGTATCATAAATATTTTACGGATAAGTTCAATATTAAATGGGATTACAACTATATTGAATGGGATTCATGGGCTGAGAAGCTTCGCCTATGGATTAACTCTGGTGATCTTCCTGACGTAGCAAGCTGGAACTATGTTCACGGTGATGCGCTTAATTACATTGATCAAGGGCTGCTGTACAAGCTGCCAGATGACTGGAAAGAACGCTGGCCGAATGTGGCAGCCGCTTATAAGCTGACAGGACTTGGCGATGAATTGGAGAAAGCGGTAGGTGGCACTTATGTTCTGCCAAGACCGGTATACTTTGAGAACAAGCCGGCAGATCCGCTCATTAACCAAATCGGAGTAATTGCTTTGCGTTCTGACTGGGCTAAAGCTGTTGGTTTTGAATTGAAGGATGCCTACACTACTACAGAACTGATGGAATTTGCTAGATTGCTTAAAGAGAAAGACCCTGGCAAGGTAGGAGATAAACTCATTCCTATTTCTTATGACATCAACGATGCTTTGACTAATATTGTAATGGCTAATAGCGTGCATTCCAGAGTAGAGTCAGCATTCTATAAAGATGCAGATGGCAAATACCAATGGGGTCCAGCCAACGATGAAACGTTAGCGGCACTGAAAGAACTTCAAACTACTTATAAAGAAGGATTACTGCACCCTGAGTTTTATACTTGGAAAAATGGTGAATCTGGCCAAAAGTTCACAGTTAACGGTGTTTCCGGTATTACGAGTCTAGGTGGTTTGGCTTCTTACAGAAAAGACATGGACGTTAAAATGAAAGATAACCTAGGTGTAAATAGTGATGACCTAGTACACACAGCTATTGTACTTGGCGATGACGGTAAATATCGTAACCTCGATCAAGTTAACTTCTGGTCTGCTGTAATCTTCTCGCCAGATATTAGCAAAGAGAAATTTGAACGGATTATGGACTTCATGGAATATACAACAAGTAAAGAAGGTCAATTGACTGTTAACTTGGGCTTTGAAGGAACAGATTGGAAAAAAGGCGAAAATGGCGAATTAATCAGCCTGCTCCCTGAAGGAACAACATTGGATAAGAAATATCCGAACCGTTTTGAAGGACTGTATGTCTTGGCGGATGACTTTAGTGTCGTGAACCCTGCGATCAAAAAAGAATATCGCGATCGTTCTGTAGAACTGTTCAAGGAAAAAGCTGAGCTTGCGTTAAAAGACAAAGCAACGGCTGAATATGACTGGGACTACCAGTTGTATGATTCCAAGGCTAAAAATCAGGCTTCCTTTGACTATGCTACAGAATACACTAACCTGATTTTGAAACCAGGCGATCTAGAGGCGAACTGGAAAGAATGGGTTAAGAGCAAACAATCCCTCGTTCAGCCGGTTCTAGATGAACTAAACAATCTAAAAAAATAGCTTTCGCCCTATGCATGTAGGAATGAACCTACAGGACCCGCGTGCAATTCTTGCACACGGGTTTTTCCATTCATAGGCATCGGCAGAATTGAACAATGGAGGATTTGAAATGAATGAGCAGCAACTGACTACCTTGTTGAACCAGATGACGCTTGAAGAAAAGATTGCACAATTGCAGCAGCTAGCCGCTAATTTCTATGAAGGGGCAGAGGATGGAGGACAAATCACTGGCCCTATGGCATCCATGGGAATTACGGACCACATGATCGAGAGCAGCGGCTCTGTACTTGGTCTATCAGGTGCAGCGCAAGTCATTGCGGTTCAGGAAGCCCATTTACGCAAAAATAGATTGGGCATTCCCTTGCTGATGATGGCGGATATTGTGCATGGCTTCAAGACGATTTTTCCGGTCCCGCTGGCAATTGGCTGCTCTTGGGATATGGATCGCGCAGAGCTGAGCGCCGAGATTGCGGCTAAAGAAGCGGCAGTCTCCGGTGTGCACGTTACTTATGCGCCAATGGCGGATCTTGTACGGGACCCACGTTGGGGAAGAGTAATGGAATCTACAGGAGAAGATCCATATTTGAATGGTAGGTTTGCCCGTGCGTTTGTGCGCGGATTTCAAGGAAGCGACTTGACTGGTGATGTAGATCGTCTGGCGGCTTGTATTAAGCACTTTGCTGCCTATGGTCTATCCGAAGGCGGTCGTGATTATAATACGGTGGATTTATCGGAACGGCAGCTGCGTGAATATTATCTGCCGGCCTATCGTGCAGCACTGGATGAAGGTGCAGAAATGGTTATGACTTCATTTAATACGATTGATGGGATTCCGATAAGCGGCAACGTCAAGCTGCTTCGCCAGCTGCTTCGTGAAGAATGGGGATTTGATGGCGTATTGATTTCGGATTGGGGTGCAGTGAAGGAACTGATCCCACATGGTGTCGCCGAGGATGAGGCTGAGGCAGCACTTAAAGCCATCAAAGCTGGTGTAGACATCGAGATGATGACGGCTTGTTATGTTCATCAGCTTCCGGCGCTTGTTGCAGATGGACAAGTAGATGAGAAGATTATTGATGAAGCTGTGCTTCGTATTTTGAAATTGAAGCAAAGATTGGGATTGTTCGAGCATCCGTTCCGCGGAGCTGACGTCGAGAAAGAGCGTGAGGTAATCTTCTGTGAAGATCATCGAAATGCGGCGCGTGAGTTGGCGGCTAAATCCTGCGTACTGCTCAAGAATGATCAGGTTCTGCCGCTTACTGCAGAGCAACGGATTGCGCTAATTGGACCGTTTGCTACTAGCGGAGATATTCTTGGACCGTGGTCGTGGTTGGGTTCAACGGAAGAGGCAAGCCGTCTTGCACCAGCACTTCAAGCTCGCGCAGGTGCGGGTAAGATTACTGTTGCAGAAGGTTCTGGAGTCGATAGCTTTACAGAGGAACAGTGGCTGGAGGCGGAAGCGGCTGCTAAGCAAGCTGATGTGATTGTACTGGCGCTTGGTGAACATTCAGAGATGAGTGGAGAAGCGGGCAGCCGTTCAGATATCCGTTTGCCGGAAGCGCAGCTTGAGCTTTTACAACGTCTGAAACAGCTGAATAAGCCTATCGTGGTGGTGTTGTTTAATGGACGTCCACTAGACTTGGCCGGTGTGTACGAGCATGCGGATGCTATTTTGGAAGCTTGGTTCCCGGGCAGTGAAGGCGGAGCGGCAATTGCCAGTCTACTTTATGGAGATGAGAATCCTTCAGGAAGATTAACGATGTCTTTCCCGGTATCCGTTGGGCAGATTCCAGTCTATTACAATCATTTCAACACTGGACGCCCACTTCATGCTCCGGGTGCCGACAAACGTTATGTCTCGCAATATCTGGACATTCCTAATGAACCGCTTTTGCCATTTGGTTTTGGACTGAGCTATACGACATTTAGCTATAGTGAACCAATTCTGTCCGGTGAAATTATGACTGAAAATCAGCCTATTGAAATAAAAGTTACGGTGACCAATACTGGAGAAGTAGATGGGGAAGAGGTAGTGCAGCTGTATATCCGAGACATTTCCGGAGAGGTCGTCAGACCAATGAAGGAACTGAAGGATTTTGCCAAAATCAACCTCTCACCAGGGGAAAGTCGTGAAGTGACCTTTACACTTACCGAACAGCAGCTTCGTTACTATCATAGCGATCTAAGCTTTAGCAGCGATCCGGGACGATTTAAATTATTCGTCGGTTCGAACAGCAATGAGGTTAAAGAACGGGATTTTTGCTTAACATTAGCATAAGTAGAATATATACGGCAGTAACGCCGTAATGGAGGAAGTGTATAATATGACTACTAATTTGAATACTAACATCCGTTTAAACGCCGGGGATCTATCCTTCACTTTTACAAACAGCGGGGACTTGTTCCAAGTCCTCTACGAACGGACAATGATCAATCAATTGCTGCCAAGCATTGTGGATGGTTCATTATCCAATCTATATTTGCGAGTGCACAATGATGGAAACATTCAAGCCATTCCTTTGCTGGGCATTCATTCTTCAAGCACTGTACGTAAGGCTGGAAACCGTTTGGTTTGGGAAGGTACTGCGGAAAATATTGAATATCAAGTTATTTTCACCCCTACTGCAGGAGGAGCTTGGTTCTGGGATGTGAAGCTTACTGGACAAAATGCAGAGGTAGATCTCGTGTACGGACAGGATGTAGGGATTGCTGATATCGCCGCTGTCCGCAGTAATGAAGCTTACCTGTCACAGTATATCGATCATGCGGTATTTGAGGATCAATCCAACGGGTACGTTGTTTGCTCTAGACAGAATCAGCCGCAGGGCGGGAAATTCCCATATCTGCAACAGGGTTCACTTACCAAGGCAACAAGCTTCTCAACAGACGGTTTTCAATTCTTTGGACTGTCCTATAAAGAAACCAACCAACCAGAGAGCTTGGGTCTTGAGCAATTAAGTAATGAGATCTATCAATATGAATTCGCATATACTGCGCTGCAATCGGAACGGGTGAAGCTGAGCGGGGAAACACGGTTTGTGTTCTACGGATTGTTTAAGCAAGATCATCCAGAAGCGATCACTGCGCTAGAATTTGCTAATGATATTGCTGCGGCTTGGGATGCTGTTAAAGATTTACCTTTAGAAGCTGAAGCAGCACTTGAACGTTCTTTCTTCTCGAAGGAGCTGGGAGCACCGCTGGCTGCAGATTCGCTGACAGAGAAAGAGATCGGGGTCTTGTTTCCGGTTCGTTATCAGGAGGAGAGAGAAGGAGACACACTACTTTCCTTTTTCACGGAGAATTATGAGCACGTAGTATTAAAAGAGAAAGAAATGCGCGTAGAACGGCCACACGGCCATATCCTGATGAGTGGGGATAACGCTCGACTTAATGATAAGGTCATCACAACAACTTCTTATATGTACGGGATCTTTAACTCCCAAGTGGTAATTGGAAATACCAATTTCAACAAGCTAATGTCCAATCCAAGAAATGCGCTTAACATTCCAAAAGCTTCAGGACAACGCATTTATGTAGAGTGGAACGGTGAATATCGTTTGCTGACCATGCCTTCTCTATTTGAGGTTGGTTTCAACTATGCTCGTTGGTATTACAGAACAGATGGTGAATGCTTCATTATTACGAACTACACCACCGAAGATTCGCCAGAGATATTCCTGAATGTGCGTTCGGAAAGCGGACGAGCTTATCGTTATTTAGTCACTAATCAAATCACTATGAACGTTAATGAATACGAGCTTCCATATCAATCTAAGCAAGAAGGTGGAGCAGTAATCTTCTCCGCTGACAGAAGCGCACTAAGTGCTGGTGAATATCCTGACTTACAGTATAAATTACAGGTACAGGGTGCGGAGTTAACTCTGCAGGATGAAGGTAGACTTGTCTCTCCTGTTCAACCAACTGAAGCGCCGTTAGCAGTTCTGGAGCTGTCTGCCAGCAGTGAATGGACCTTGAATATTCAAGGGCTTCTGGATGGTAAGTCACTTGCTCCAAGAAATCGTTCAGCTGAGGAAGAAATTTCTGCTTATCGCGCGTTTTATGCTGGTGTGATGAATGGCTTCCGCCTGACGCTTGGGGACGGAACAGAAGGTGAACTGTTTAAGGTTAACGCTCTGACTTGGTGGTACACACATAACATGCTGGTTCACTATTCGGTTCCACATGGTTTAGAGCAATATGGTGGCGCTGCTTGGGGAACCCGGGATGTATGTCAGGGACCTGTGGAATATTTCATGGCTACGCAAAAATACGAACAGGTTCGTGAAATTTTGCTGACGCTGTACAGTCATCAATATGAAGATGATGGCAACTGGCCACAGTGGTTCATGTTTGATAAATATACGAAGATACAACAGGAAGAAAGTCATGGAGATATTATTGTATGGCCGCTTAAGGTGCTTGGAGACTACTTGGCAGTAACTCAGGATTACAGCATCTTGGGAGCAACAGTACCGTATACCCGTAAGCACAGCTTTGACTTTACAGAAGAAAAGGCGACGTTGCTGGATCACGCACGGAAGGAAATTGCTTATATTAAGGATCATTTCCTGCATGACACACATCTGTCTTCTTACGGTGATGGAGACTGGGATGATACGCTCCAGCCTGCAAATCCACAGCTGAAGCAGTATATGGTCAGCAGCTGGACAGTGGCACTTACCTATCAGACACTTAATCAGTTCTCAGAGGTGCTTCGTTCAGTTGATCAAGCTGAGGCAGAGGAACTGAAGACGATGGTGGAAGGAATCCGTAAGGATTTCCATACTCATATGCTTCAATCCGAAGTGATTCCTGGCTTCCTGTATATGGAGGACCCTGAGCAGATTAAGCTTATGGTGCACCCAAGTGACACAGAAACAGGTATTCAGTACCGTCTGCTGCCAATGACGCGCAGTATGATCAGTGAGCTGCTTACTCCGGAACAGGCCGAAGCACACTATGATGTCATTCAGGATAAACTATTCTGTCCTGACGGTGTACGTCTGATGAATCGTCCAGCTCAATATGTTGGCGGGGTCAGCACCCATTTCAAACGTGCGGAGCAAGCGGCTAACTTTGGCCGGGAAATTGGACTACAATATGTGCATGCACATATCCGTTATGTAGAGGCTATGGCTAAGCTCGGTAAAACCGATCAGGTCTGGAAGGGTCTGGCAGCGATTAATCCGATCGGAATCCGCGATGTGGTGCCAAACGCTGAACTACGTCAAGCTAACTCCTATTTCAGTAGCTCGGATGGTAAATTTAACACCCGTTATGAGGCACAGGAGAATTTCGATAAACTGCGCAATGGTGACGTAGCTGTTAAAGGTGGCTGGAGAATCTATTCCAGCGGTCCTGGGATCTATATGAACCAGTTAATCTCGAATGCACTGGGGATCCGTACGGAAGGTGGAGACTTAATTGTTGACCCGATTCTGCCGGAATCGCTGGATGGAATGCACTTCAGCTTTGAATATGCAGGCACTAAGGTAGACTTTATCTATCACCTTACAGGTCGTGAGATTAGTCAAATTACTATCAACGGTACGGAAGTGCAAACAGAAGGTACACCTAACCGCTATCGTAGTGGTGGTGTTCGCATCAAACGTGCGGACTTTGATCGTCTCAGCACGGAAGTTGGAAATGTGATAGAGATTTATAAGTAACATTATATATAGAAGGGCAATCTCCGCGTTAAGCGCGGAAATTGCCTTTTTTGTGTTTTTTACATTCGGCTCGGTGTCGGTAACCCAAGCACTTCGAGCACATCTCCCAAGATGTCCTTGAATCTTGAAGTGAGCCAGAGGCGGAATTCGATCGTAGCTGGATCTCCTTTTAGAATCGGACATGCAGAATAGAAGTTGTTGAACAGTGTAGCTAAGGTATGTGCGTAAGTGCAGAGCGTATTTGGCGTTAACTCTATACTTGCTGAATGTAATATCTCCGGCCAGAGACTTAGCTGTCTTAGCAGGGCAAGCTCTGCTTTTTCCAATTCGGAAGGGAACTGAAGCTGTGCGGCAGCTGTAAGGATTGGGATCGTAGCTTTACTCAAAACGCTTGTCGCACGCGCAAAAGTATACATCAGATAAACTCCGGTATTGCCGGATATTTCGGTAGCCTGTTTGAAATCAAACACGATTTCCGTTCCTAAATTAAACCGTAGCAGATAGTAGCGAATCGCAGCAGTGGCAATCAATCGGCTGGAGAGGCCGTCTTTATCGGAACGTGTGTGCTCAATGTTCTGTTCCATAAGCTCCACCAGATCGCTTACCTTAATCCCGATTCCCTGACGTCCGGACATAGCATAAGAAGATTTGCCTTCTGAAATATCTATACCCAGCTCGGCCGCCGAAGCGGGACTAAGAGATACAACACCATAGCTCACATGATGGAGTTTGTCTGCTTGCTCGTTATAACCTAGTGCCCCTAAGGCTTGCTTAACCATCTGTTGTGGATATTCCTGTCTGTAATCGATCACATTGATGACTCTGTCCGCCTGCCCATAAGATTCTTGGGTTCCAGTTAATCCAGTTGTCCATAAACCGGACGAGAATTCGCTATAGGAGAAATCTTTGGTCAAAAGACCAAATTTCCAGAGATGATAGGCAATATCTTTGGCTGTATACGTTAAAATCCCATTCGAACGCACCAGCACCTTATCGAGCTGATGCTCCTCTGAATCCGCTCCAATGTTAGCCTCTGTTCCTTGCTTCAGCACCCAGCAGCCTGCGAGTTTACCTTCAGTCTCTTGTACAAAAACGGCTGTCTGCTTCAGTAGCTCAGCTGCGGCTGCCCAAAATCCCTCTTTTAAAATACTGCTCTCCCATACCAGCAAATCATAATAAATTCCAAAATGTTTCATTTCCTCTACATGCTCTCTAACGATGCGTTCAGCTACAAGGTTGCCCAGCCAGGCTTCGTTACCGCCCCCTTGTTCAAGGGAGTGCAGTATATCTGTGCGCTTATGTGTCATCTCAGAGTTCAGCGCATATTCTTTGTTCACTTTGGCATAAAGATCCCAGCAAAAATCACCGAAACGTTGGTGTTCCCCTTCTAAAGATATATTTAATAATCCAACAACTGTATCCGCCAGCTGATTGCCGAGATCATCAATGTAGTTATGGACCTCTACGTTATACCCAGTTCTTTTCATAATTCTGACTAGAGTATCGCCGATACAGGCGTTTCTTAGATGACCTACGTGGGCGGCTTTGTTGGGGTTGATAGAAGTGTGCTCGATGATGACTTTTTCCCCAGTGCTGGCAGGCAGTTCAAAGGAATGTTCAGCCCAGCTTTGCCAATTCATATACAAATTGATAAATCCGGGAGCAGCGACTTCAACTTTTTGTAAAAGACCGGCGAGGCGCCCTTGGAATTGAAGCTCTGCTTTCACTAATTCTGCTATGACCATTGGGGATTTACGTAGAGTTTTGGCTAGCTGCATAGCGATATTGCATGAATAATCACCATGCTCTAGATTAGCTGGCTGTTCGATCAGAATGGCAATGTCCTCTGGATAGTCAGCTCCTAAGGTATTGAATACACGTTGTACACTGTGCTCGATTCCGTCTTTGATGATTTGATTTAACATGGTATACCCTCCTTTGAAAATACAAAAAAGCCCTCGTCTCAAAAGAGACGAGGGCTTTAGCGCTCGCGGTACCACTCTCGTTGCTGAACAAGTTGTTCAGCCACCTTACGGGATAACGGCCTTCAGCCGGGACTTCCTACTAAGGTTCAGAAGTCCATCTCACGGGTGCGCTTCATTAAAGGGATCTGTACCGGCTTACACTCTCCCGGCTCGCTGAGGACTAGATCTCGTTAATTACTCTCCCGCTCATCGATGCTTAATTAATTTTTACCAGTATACCTAATATTTCATAAAAAGCAATAGTGGTTAGCTTCTTAACAATCTTGGTTGCTCTTTGTTGTTAGATTATCAGATTAGTAGATTATAAATCTGGAAAAAGAAGGCTGTCTTGTTATAGGACTAGCTGTTCCTTTGCACAACAGTCCACACGCTAACTCAAGCCAAGGAATATTACTATACGGAGCCACTAATCTTTCAATTTGTAGTGGAAGGGAGGAGTGAATAAAACATGGCTATCTTTTCTACTGGACCTATAGATAACAGCCCAATCCTAGGGGTCAGACCGTCGCAACTGGTAACCGTAAAAGTAGTTAATCGGGATTCTCTTAATCCTTATAATCTAGTTATTCAAGGTTTCCTTCTTAACGGATCAAGAACGATGTATGTGAATGAAACAGTAAATCTAGCACCTAATCAAGTTTTAACTAAGAACTATTTTGCCGACTTGGACGCATTTGAATTTGTGTTTACAACAGTAGAAGCAGTTGAAGCAGAGGTTGGGATTTCAGTCTGGGGAAAACAGAACTCAGGGGCATTGGTAGATCCTCATCGCATAGTTGCGTGGGAGAAGCAGGCAGTATTAATTTAATAATTATTTTTGTGACACAGTTAACGTTAAAGGAGTGATGAGAAATTGAGTTATTTATCTACCGGACCGATAGACAATAGTATGGTAGGGGGTGTAAGACCTACTCAGCATGTTACTGTCAAAATTGATAACCGAAGTGACATTGATTCATCAATGGCTCTTGTTCAAGGATACTATATGGATGGGACAAGAACTTTATATGTCAGCGAGCTGATAAATGTAGCACCTAATGAAGTTATAACACGTGATTATTATGCCGATTTTGATGCGTTTGAATTTATTTTTACAACTACAAGTCTGGTAGATGATCCGATTCAAATCTCAGTATGGGGAAAAAATAGCGTTGGCCAGATTGTGACTGCCCATCGACTTGTACATGCAGAATTGCTTGGTGTAACGCAAGGGATAACTGGCGCGACCGGTGCGACTGGTGCAACAGGAGCGACCGGAGCCGATGGAGCAACGGGTGCTACCGGAGCAGGAGAGACTGGGGCGACAGGTGTAACAGGGGCAGATGGAGTGACTGGTGCAACCGGGGTGACTGGAGCGGATGGAGCCACTGGAGCGACCGGAGCAGGAGAGACTGGGGCAACAGGTGCCGATGGAGCTACAGGTGCAACGGGTGCAACGGGAGCAGAGGGAGCAACCGGGGCGACCGGAGCAGGAGAGACTGGGGCAACAGGTGCCGATGGAGCTACAGGTGCAACGGGTGCAACGGGAGCAGACGGAGCAACGGGTGCAACAGGAGCGACCGGAGCAGGAGAGACTGGAGCTACAGGAGCAGACGGAGTAACTGGGGCGACTGGTGCAACGGGAGCTGACGGAGCAACAGGTGCTACAGGAGCGACCGGGGCAACAGGTGCAGATGGAGCTACAGGTGCAACAGGAGCAACGGGAGCCGATGGAGCAACGGGTGCCACAGGAGCGACCGGAGCAGGAGAGACAGGGGCAACAGGAGCAGATGGAGCTACAGGTGCAACAGGAGCAACGGGAGCAGATGGAGTGACTGGTGCGACTGGAGTAGGAGAGACAGGTGCAACGGGAGCAACTGGAGCGGATGGAGCAACGGGTGCTACCGGAGCGACCGGAGCAGGAGAGACTGGTGCAACTGGAGCGACCGGAGCAACGGGTGAAACAGGAGTAACCGGAGCGACTGGCGTAGCAGGAGCAACGGGAGCAACAGGAGTAGCTGGTGTAACCGGAGCAACGGGTGAAGCTGGTGTAACGGGAGCAACAGGAGTAGCTGGTGTAACCGGAGCAACGGGTGAAGCTGGTGTAACGGGAGCAACAGGAGTAGCTGGAGCAACGGGAGCAACAGGAGCAACTGGAGCAACAGGAGCAACAGGAGCAACAGGAGTAGCTGGTGTAACCGGAGCAACGGGTGAAACAGGAGTAACCGGAGCGACTGGAGTAGCAGGAGCAACAGGAGCAACAGGAGTAGCTGGTGTAACCGGAGCTACCGGAGTAACTGGAGTAACTGGAGTAACTGGAGCTACAGGTCCGAACATTCAACAAGAAGGGTTTTCTGCTTTCAAACCCTCATTGGCAATTTCCACATCTACACAATTAACTGGCTGGACTGTGACAACACCTTTTTATGATAGCCCGTCTTTCGACGAAGTTGGGGGAAATTATACCATTCCGACAACTGGTAGATATTCGATTGAAGCGACTATCAATTATTCCACAACTGCCTCACTTTCTATCAGTCTTGGTGCTGGAGTTAATCCGGCTTTCGTAGTTCAGAGAACTTCTCCTACTGCAACAAATCTGGTAAGTGGGTTGTTCCCAGTACTTGATGTGAATGTAGCGCTTATATTAGATTTGAGAGCAATTTTGGGAAGTGGTACTGTGACGCTAGCTGGAGAATTTGCATTAACCGCAGGTGATGTGATTGGCTTGTTCTATGTGGCAAATGGTTTGACGGTTCCTTTGAATTTGGGTGGAGCGAACTCAGCAGGTATCGTCTGGTCTGTTCATGAATTAACTTAAGCTTATTTATCTTCAAGTTCAGTGTTTATAACAGGGGTAATTCGGTAGCCGTTAGTGTGGCTCTCGGGTTACCCTCTGTTTTGTTGGCATATGTTATAAGTCGACTGGAACGTTGCTTATTAGATTCTTATTCTATTAAACCATTACAGATTTTTAGCTTATTTTAATAAATCAAATATGTGTAATAGTAGTTTTTAAATGGATGTCCACACCTTAATTCAAAATAAGAATAATACTATAAAGAGCCAAAAAATATGAACTGATTTGTAGGCTCATAGATTATCAACTTAGAGCAGGGGGAGGAATGATTATAGATAAAACCCTAGTTTATACGTAACTCTTGAGGATAGTTTTGTTCAGGTGAGTTGATTTTCGAAATTCAAATAATACGAGTATTATAATTTCATAAAAAATGAGGTGTTGAAAATTGAGTCAACTATCTACTGGTCCCATAGAAAATAATCTGGTAGGCGGTGTAAGACCTACTCAGCTTGTTACTCTTAAAATTGTCAATCAGAGTGATGATACTCCGTCAACGGTTCAAGTCGAAGGCTATTATATGAATGGGACAAGAACTTTATATGTAAGTGAACAGGTTAATTTAGCTCCTAATCAAGTGGTTAATAGGGATTATTATGCAAACTTTGATTCATTTGAATTTCTATTCACAACACCTATTACGATTGATGATCCCATTCAAATTTCAATTTGGGGGAAGAGTAGCACAGGTCAATTAGTGACTGCTCATCGCCTTGTCTACTCTGAATTATATGGAGAAAATATAGGAATTACAGGTGCTACTGGAGCTACAGGAAGCGTTGGTGCAACGGGAGCGACAGGTGCTGGCGTAACCGGAGCCACAGGTGCTGGAGCCACGGGAGCGACAGGAAGTGCAGGGGCAACGGGGGCGACAGGAAGTACTGGCGTAACCGGAGCCACAGGTGCTGGAGCTACTGGAGCGACAGGAAGCGTCGGAGCAACGGGAACGACAGGAAGTACTGGAGCAACGGGAGCAACAGGTGCTGGTGTAACTGGAGCGACAGGAACTGCTGGAGCAACGGGAGCAACAGGAACTGCTGGAGCAACGGGAGCCACAGGTGCTGGCGTAACGGGAGCGACAGGAAGTGTTGGAGCAACGGGAGCGACAGGAACTGCTGGAGCAACGGGAGCGACAGGAAGTGCTGGAGTAACGGGAGCGACGGGTAGCGCTGGAGTAACGGGAGCGACAGGAACTGCTGGAGCAACGGGAGCGACAGGAAGTGCTGGAGTAACGGGAGCGACAGGAAGTGCTGGAGCAACGGGAGCGACAGGAAGTGCTGGAGCAACGGGAGCGACAGGTAGTGCTGGTGTAACTGGAGCGACAGGAAGTGCTGGAGCAACGGGAGCGACAGGAAGTGCTGGAGTAACGGGAGCGACAGGTGCTGGCGTAACTGGAGCAACAGGAACTGCTGGTGTAACTGGAGCAACAGGTGCTACTGGTTCAGGTGCAATTATTCCATATTCTTCTGGTCTTCCAGTAGCAATGACCACTGTATTAGGGGGGCTTTTGAATACTTCAAGTGCAGTTGGTTTTGGTAGCAGTGCAACTAATATCAGTATTACAGGCGGTACTATAGATCTTACCGGAGCGGCTGGAACCTTGCTGAACTTTGCGTTCTCGGTTCCTAGAACTGGAACGATTACGTCTATGGCAGCCTATTTCAGTGCGACAGCTTCCGTTAGTTTAGTGGGGTCTACGGTAACAATCACGGCTCAATTATACAGATCTACTACACCTAACAATACCTTCACAGCAGTACCTGGGGCTTTAGTTACGTTAAGTCCTCCGCTTACAGGATTAATTGCTCTTGGAACTATTAGCAGTGGTAATACCACAGGTTTGAGCATCCCTGTAACTGTGGGAGAACGCTTGTTGTTGGTCTTCACTTCGACGGTCACGGCTGGCATTGACGTTGCAACAACTGTTGCTGGCTATGCTAGTGCAGGAGTTACAATCGCATAATCTGAAGAAAAAGGGATATCCCGATAGCCCTATGGGCTGCAGGATATCCTGATTTTTTCTCCAACGTTGTTATTTAGATCATTAGAATCTCCCGGATGTCTTGCTCTGTGAGGGTAGACAAGCTTTCTTGACCTGGCTGGATGACCTCATCGATCAAGTTCTTTTTCTTCTGCTGCAGCTCATACATCTTGTCCTCTACGGTGCCTTGGGTGACGAGACGAATTACTTGCACTACATTTTTCTGCCCGATACGGTGAGCCCGATCCGCAGCTTGCTGCTCAACGGCAGGGTTCCACCAAAGATCGTAAAGGATTACAGTGTCTGCCCCAGTTAAGTTGAGCCCGGTCCCGCCGGCCTTTAAGGAGATTAAGAAAATATCACGCTCTCCTTCATTAAATTTATTACATAAATCTACTCGTTGAGAAACAGGCGTTTGACCATCTAAATAAAAGTATGGAATGCCCTGATATCCTAGTTCACGTCCAATCAGGCCGAGCATCTCTGTGAATTGTGAGAATACTAACATACGTTTACCCGAACTGCGACATTCTTCTATAATTTCGAGCAGCTGCTCGAATTTAGCAGAGCTTCCTTCATATCCATCGACAAAAAGAGCAGGGTGGCAGCACAACTGGCGCAGACGAGTTAGTCCCGCCAGAACTTTGATCCGATTATTATTGCCGAAGCTATCTTGGGTCAAATGCTTAAGCGCCTCTTTTTTCAAACGGGCGAGATAAGCTACATATAACTTTTTTTGCTCCGGCAGCAGTTCACATGCTTGTACGGATTCGATTTTGTCCGGAAGTTCCTTTAACACATCACTCTTTAAGCGCCGCAGCAAAAAGGGACGCGCCCGCTTCGCAACCGTTTCTCTTGGTAAATCATGAAAAGCTTTTTTGCCTGGAAACAACCCAGGGAACACGGTGCCGAAAATGGACCATAAATCTTCCAACGCATTCTCCACGGGAGTACCCGTAAGTGCAAAACGGTGCCGGGCTTGAAGCGCCATTACAGCTTGGGCTGTCTGTGTAGTATGGTTTTTTATAGTTTGTGCTTCATCGAGAATCAGGGTATGAAAAGACTTTTTAGCATACAGCTGAACATCTCTGCGAAGCAACGGATAAGAAGTGATGATTACATCAGCTTTTGCTGTATTTTTTAAAATCCGCCCGCGCTCAATTAGACTACCGTCTGCAATGACAGCTTTGATCTCTGGCGTGAATTTTTTAAGCTCATTAAGCCAGTTATAAGTGAGAGACGCAGGAGCGACAATTAGGGCAGGCAGTCCATTCTGGCGGATCTCTGGAAGTTCTGACAGGAGAAAAGCGATACTTTGCAGCGTTTTGCCTAACCCCATATCATCCGCCAAAATACCACCAAAACGGTAATGGGCCAACGTCTTCAACCACTGAAATCCATATTGTTGATAATCCCTTAGCACAGGAACCAGACTGTCAGGTATAGGAAAATCAAGATTCTCAGGATTCCGCATGTTCGCAAGTAACCTTTTAAAGGATCTGCCCAGCTTAATGGAGTCACTCTTAGCATCCGTGGAGGTCAAATGTAGCCCGCGAACAACGGGCAGAGAAAATTCCACCCCTTTGATCTCACCTTCCCGGATGCCTATATCATTCATAAAGGTAATGATTTCTTGAAGCTCCTCGCTCTCCAGCGGTAGCAGGGCCCCATCAGGCAAGCGGTAGTATTTGCGTTTTTCCTGCAGGGATTTCAGAACCATAACAATCTCAGCTTCTGGAATCCCGCCCATATCGAATTTAAAATCAAGCCAGTCCGTCTTTTCATTCCAACTAATGCTCACCTTTGGGGGTGTAGTGCTCGTGAACAGTCTTGCTTTGACTGCGGAGGTCGCATAGACCGAAAGCAGCGGTTCCAGCAGCGGAATGGTATGGTACAAAAAATCGTACTCGCCCTCTTCGTCTGTCATAATGTATCCGCCCTCGGTTTTAGCGAAGGATTCGTGCTCCATCAGCTCCAGAATGCGGGCTTCTCCCTCCCCGTCTCGCAAAAGAATCAAATTCGTCCCGCGAACATGGGCTTTTTCATCTAAGGGATTGATCACAATGTCACCATATTGGAACTCTAGTCCGGCGAGCAGCCGATCTCTCACACGGTCCAGATAAAGTCTCGCGATAAGCCTATGTTGGACAATCCGATCCGCGATGGAATCGGCGATATGGACGTTGCCTAGCTTTTTCAGACCAGGAATAACCTTGTCCATAAAAGACTCCATTTGCTCGGGGGCAATATCGATACCATTTCGGCGGGAGGAATCCAGCATTTTTTTCATTTCAGCAAGGCGTATGCATTCTTGAGGGGATAGCTTCAGCAACTTACCTTCCGACAGTACTATCCCGTAATCTTCTAAGACCGAAATCTGCTCAAGTCCTTGAATATCCAGATGATATCCATCCTCTTCTGCCTGTTCAAATTCAAAGCTGAGTGGAGGCGCCTCATTGGACACGTGGATGCCTTCGTACAGCACCTCTTCTTGTTGCAAAAATACCGACGAGACCTCTGAAAGCGCAGGCTGAAGCGACTCCCAGAAAAAAGGAGGGACGGCCAGCAACCGATCTCCCCCAATACTCCCCCCATAAGGTGAGTAAGGAGTGACGTTATCGCGGTACATTTTTTCATTTAATACAATATCAATCAGCTTCTGTAGAACAACATTATCTTCCTTCCGGAAGCTGTAAATGGCAGGATTATAGATAAAATGTTTCGTGAACTCAAAGGATTCTCCGCGGTGTACACTTTCTAGAAATCCCCTTATTTTCTGAACAATATATAGACGTTTTGGACCGACTTTCATTTCTATACCCAGCATGGTGTGGCTGTAACTATAAGTGAACGGCTTGCATGTAAACTCTATATTTAGAGGAAGTCTGTTATCTACAAAAGCCCCCGTACCGCTAGGACGCGGTATATGGTTGCCGAACATCCCCAGTAGGCTGCTCACGAGCTGTTGATCTCTGGACTTTCCCCCGTTGTCTCGCACAGTATCTGTAAAAATACGTGGGGTTAGAATCTCAGTATCTTCTATAGAAGACAGGTGCGAAGCTCCGGTAGGCTCTGAATGATCTCGGCCAGTTTTAAGGGCGTCAACGTTGATCAGCACAGCCGCGATATGTTTACAGAATGGCCCCCCATGGGAGTAGGCTGGACAATTACACTCTGCCTGGACATCCCCATCAATATCAATGACCACCATAGCTTCATAGTCGATCGCCCCCTGAACAATGGCTTCATATCGAGAGCGGGGCAAATCTGGAATGGAGTCATTGTATTCTTCAACTTCAATTATATCGACACTTTCAGTTTGGTAATAAGCTAATCCTTTTTCAAAAATAGACTTGCCGCACAGCAGTTTGATTACCCGTTCTGATACACTAAAGCCCATAACATAATTCCTTCCTCATAACTTGATCTCGAAAAGTCCGAATTTAATATAGTACTTATGATAACAGAACGGGCGTGCGCATCAAATAGGGGGTGTTGTTTTACTTATTCCATGCATGATAAAAGCGATCGTCAGGTTGATTTCTTCCTCGTCGTTCCAGTCCTTATCTGGCTGCAGCAGCAATCGATTCATCAAATAACCTACGACAGACGAGAGTGTGAAGCGTATAAGTGTGGGTGTAGGCACCTCGATGATTTCACCCTTTTCCTTAAAATGTTCAACAATATCAATCACGCGCTCAAGTATTTTGCTAAGAATATTCTCTACAAACTGCGCTCTAACTGTTGGCTGAAAAGGAATCTCCTGAATAAGAATCTTAAGAATTTTAAAATTCTTGCGGGCGAAATCCAGCCGATTGATCATAAATGCCCGCAGGAACTCCTCGAAGCTGTCGTAGGGCATATCAAGCACGCCGTTGAAATTCCGCAGCACAAAAGGCGCAAGCATGCGACTCATGGTAGGACCTACTATGGCAAGCAGCAGATCATTTTTAGTCTTGTAATAGCGAAAAATCGTTCCCTCCGCCACGCCCGCCTTCTGAGAAATTTCACTCGTGGATGTCGCAGAGTATCCTTTTTCGGAAAACACCTCAATCGCCGCTTGTAGAATAGAAATCTGCTTCGATGTCAGTTTCTCGTCTTTGCCAAGGGTCAGCAGCTCTTCTATCCACTGCTCTTCTATATTTTGTTCCGTAGAAACTTCCTCTTTCATTACAATAACCCTCCATGCTTGATTCATTTTGTTTCAATGATAATAGCTTTTGTGAAGTTACATTTTGCGATGCTTGCGCAGTGCCAATACATTCAGCAGCATAAATAGCAGCGAAAATCCTATAAGTACATAGACATCCATTGCAATTGCGCTCCATCCTTTGCCACGGACCATAATGTTCATCAGAGCTTCTGATCCGTAATAGATCGGTGTAGCGAGGCCAACGCGCTGGAGCCACAGTGGGAGGGTATCGAGCGGGAATAATCCACTGAGGAAGATTTGTGGCACTATAATGAGTGGAATGAACTGAATCATCTGCAACTCATTGGCTGCAAAAGCCGACAGCAGTGTGCCCAACGTCAGCGCTGTCATCGATAGGAGTAATGTTATCAGCAACACGTAACCAAAGCTGCCTGTCATCATAATGCCAAGAATCTGTATGGAATACCATGAGATCAATAGCGCCTGAAAAACGGTAAATATGCCGAAACCACATACATACCCGAGCACAATCTCCCATCTTTTTAATGGAGTCGAAAGTAGGCGTTCAAGCGTGCCTGTGGTTCGTTCCCTTAAGAAGGATACACCTGCAATCAAGAATACGAAAAAGAAAACAAATACGCCAATCATAATGGGACCGAAACGGTCGATCGTCTTCATATTCTCAGAACCGTAAAGATAGCTGATCTGCGGCTGTAATTGTTCCTTTGTACTTGGAAGAAGTTTTTGGGAGATTTGTTGCAGCGTCATGATTACTGCCTTATTGGCTGTAGGGTTGCTACCTTCTAACAGCACTTGAGGCGTTACTTGCGAATCTCCGGCGGTTCCGTTCAAAGTGATCAAAGCGTCAATTTTTCCTTCTACTAAAGCGCCTTTTCCCAGCTCTGCGCTGGCATATTCTTTGATGATGGCATTTTGTTCTTTTAACGCAGCTGACATATTTAGAGGTACACCGGACACACCGATTTTGGGTTCATAGGCGTCACCGTTGAAGACCAAGCTCATTAAGCTTAGAACGAGGAGTGGTGCAATGAACATTAATGCCATCGTTCTTTTATCATGAATGAATTGCCGCAAAATCCTTAAGGTGATCGCTCGGATTCTCATGAACGCACACCTCCATAATATAAAAAGGCTTCTTCAATAGAAGCTGAACCGGTGGCTTGCAGCAGTCCGGCAGGCGTGTCGGCAGCAAGCAGCTTGCCATCACGGATCATTCCGAGCCGGTCACATTTTTCAGCCTCATCCATGACATGCGTGGTCAGCACAATGGTGGTGCCTTTCTGGTTCAGCGCTTTTAGTTCCTTCCAGATGGATAGCCGCAGCACCGGGTCTATGCCAACTGTAGGCTCATCAAGAATAAGCAACGGCGGTTCATGCAGCAGCGCGATCGCCAATGATAAGCGGCGTTTCATCCCGCCGGAGTATTGGTCTACTCTTTTTCGCAAATGATCTTGTAAATTAACGATCTCCATTACGGCTGTGATGCGTTTGGAGCGTTGCTCCCCCTTTAGTCCATATAGCGCTGCAAAAAACTCCAGATTCTCCTTCGCGCTAAGCTCCGTGTACAAGGCATCAGACTGGGCCATATACCCAATCTGTTGCAGCATAGTCAGCTTCGGCATCGTCACGCCAAGTATTTTCACCTCGCCGGAGGTTACCTCATCGATACCTGTAAGCAGCTTCACTAATGTTGTTTTTCCTGAGCCCGATGGCCCTAGTATGCCAAAGGTTTCCGCACGTTCCACTTGAAGCGAAATATCCTCGAGCACCTGTTTCTCTCCAAAGGCTTTCCCGACATGGCTCACTGAAATAACTGGAACCTCTGAACCCATGTTTATCTCCTCGATTCTGAATGTTCTGGGATACTTACTTGAGTTGAAGGTGTAGAAGGTGATGGTGATGGTGATGAACTGCATTGCGTTAAACACTCTAATTATATAATGAGTGAGTACTCACTCATTACTGTGCATCAAAAGTTAGGAATTGTAAACCATATATTTTATACAAAGGTATCCCACAGTATTAGCTTAATCCCGATTGAGGTTTGTTAATTCAACATGTCCTTTTACTATGTATATAGAGATGATTTGAATGAAAGGCAAAAGTGCCACTAAATAGTGTCAGTCCGCCTAAACTAGGTAATAGAAAGGCATAAATGCCCTTAAATGGCGTCGATCCACTTAAATCAGCTAAAAGAGAGGCATATATGCCTCAAAATAGCACGGGCTTACCTAAACCAGACTAAAGAAGGGCATAAATGCCACTAAATAGGCATGATTTAGATAAATCAAGCAAAAGAACGGTATAAATCCCGTACAGTGAGCTCATTCTTGCTGAAGTCAGCTAAAGAACGGTATAAATCCCGTACAATGTACCCAATCCCGCTAAATTTAGCAAAAGAACGGTATAAATCCCGTACAGTGAGCTCATTCTTGCTGAAGTCAGCTAAAGAACGGTATAAATCCCGCACAATGTACCCAATCCCGCTAAAGTTAGCAAAAGAACGGTATAAATCCCGTACAATCAGCCGAATCTCCTAACCTTATGCAGAAACCGTCCCAACAGACCAGTTAGTTTTTAAATCGTAAGCAGCAGCCACATAATTGATAGCAGACTCTCGCCAGCAACAAGCTTCCCCCACGCGCCAAGCGAACTCTGCAATATACTCACCGTGCCCAGCGACCTCCTCAACAAGCTTCCCCACGCGCCCAAGCGAACTCCACATATACTCCACGTGCCCAGCGACCTCCTCAACAAGCTTCCCCACGCGCCCAAGCGAACTCCACATATACTCACCGTGCCCATCGACCTCAGCAACAAGCTTCCCCCACCCGCCTGCAATCTCAAACTAGTCCCTGCATCACACTAAATCCCAAACAATTCTCCAACTAAATAAGGTAGCCACACCAAGCACCTTTTTACGAAAAGAGGCTGTTTTTGCTCTTTAGTTCATTTGGTTTAGAGCAAGAAAATTGTTAAATGAGCTAATATACCTGATTTTTTTAAAAAAAGAATACTAGTTAATATTTCCATTACATTCCTCTGCAACAGAATTGACAATTGTAGACGAAAATGACATTAGCAGTTACCTATACGAAAAGGGTGAATCTAATTGAAAAACAGTAAATGGATTAGCGCAACGTTGGCTTCAGCACTTCTTGCAACAGTAGGCGTTGGAAGTGTATCTGCAGCTAGCACCGGCAGTAATGTAAAATCTGTAGCTACCAATCAAGTCGCTGCTGTTACAGCAGTTAAAGAAGGTACAACTACTTGGAATGTAAACGGAACGCCGATTGTGTTTAACACCATTAACAGCAGTGGTTACAAGCTTTACTCGCTGACTCAGGTAGCTGGTGAAATTGGGGCTAAGGTAGTACTGGGAACAAGCGGGTTTGAACTTAACGACAGCAAAGGACTACATAATGTGCAACTCAAAACAGGCTCAAAGAGCTATCAAGTAGATGGTAATTCCGAATCGTTCACAGTGGCTCCAGTGTTTTATAACGGTAAAACCTATGTAGAGCTGACTAAGTTAGTTATTGCATTAGGTGGAGAGCTGGACGCTGATGCTAGCACGATTTTGAGCTTTGCACGTCCGGAAGGATTGTTTGATACTTTGCACTGGACGGCAGCTGGTAACCTGATTGCGAACAAAAGTGATGCTGAAACTACTCAGCTTATCAAATTCAGTACAGAACCAGGTAACTATGAAGTGTTTTCGTCAAATGACAGTGCGGTGGACTTTGCAGTATCGCCGGATCAACAGTGGGGAGCTTTTAATGATGAGAAAGGTTTGCTGAATCTGATTAACTTGTCTAGCGGAGCTGTTAAAACACTAGGCACCGACAATAGCGTGAAGACAGATCTGGTTTGGTCCAAAGATGGGAAAAGCATTTATTTCATCCAAGGAGACAAGCAAGAAAAAATCGCTAAAATCTCAGTAGAGACTGGTGATGTTAAATCCGTATTGGCTGACAAGGTTGAGAATAAATCTGAACTGCGCATTTCTGCTGACGAAAAAAGTGCCGTTTATATTGTTAATTTGACGGGTGTTGCTAAAAATGATGCAGACAGCACAGAAGATTCTCTTACGGTAGACTTCAGCTCGGCAGGAGAGCAGCTTTATAAGCTTGATCTGGCTACAAAAGATGCTAAACCAGCTGCATTAACAACCACAGCAGATAACAAGCTTTATCCAGAGATTTTGGCTGATGGAAATGTGGCATACCTGAGCGCAGATGCAGACGGCAATGAGAAGAATACCCTAAAGCTTGTAAAAGCGGACGCAACCAGCACTAATATTGCACTTGATATCGAAGTGAATTGGTCCACTGGCGTTAGCAATGGTTTGGTAGTGGCAGGTACTACGGCAGACGGAAGCACAGTGATCTATTCTATCGATGGTAGTGGTGCAAAGACCGAACTGTTCCGTACGGCTGAAGATGTATCTGAAGTATCTGTATCTAAAGACGGAAGCAAGCTTGCGATTGTGAGCGGCGACAGCGTATGGGTTATCCAAGGCGGTAAAGGGCTGCAACTGACTAAATAATGATTATCCCAAACATATTTTAACGGCCTAGAGCCGAGAGGAGAAAATAGTACAATGAAAATCTTCAAGAAATTAACAGTAACGGCTTTAACAGCCGTAATCGCGGTAACCGCATCTTTTGCAGGGATTGCAGCAGCAGCAGATTCACTTAGTGGCAAAATCACCGTTAACGGTTCAACCGCACTTCTTCCATTGACCTTGCAAGCGGCAAAAGAATTCCAAAAGCTGCACCCTAAAGTAAAAATCGCAGCATCTGGTAAAGGTTCTGTAACTGGACCACAAGCTGTGAAAAAAGGCATCGCTGATATCGGCGCATGCGACTGGGATGCTAGCATCGACGTACCAGGCTTCAAAGCTTTTGACGGACAGGTAGCGAACAAAGTAGCTGTCATTCCTTTTGCAACGATTGTAAACAAAAATGTGGGTGTAGATAACCTCACAACAGAACAACTTAAAGGCATTTTCGCTGGCAAAATCACCAACTGGAAAGAAGTAGGCGGCGCAGATGCAGATATCGTTGTCATCACTCGCTCTTTCGGTTCTGGTACCCGCGTTAACTATCAAGCTAAAGCCTTGGATGGCGGAGATATCGTTAAAAAAGCTAAGAACTACAAAGAAACAGGTTCATCCGGCGACATGAAAACAGCAGTAGGAACTACTCCTAACTCCATCGGTTATATCGACCTTGTTTATGTAAGTGGCGACGTAAAAGCAGTGAAACACAACGGTATCGCAGCTACTACAGACAACGTAATTAACGGTTCTTATAAGATTTGGGCTTATGGTTACTACATGACTAAAGGTCAACCTACTGGCGCAACTAAAGAATTTATCGAATACGTACAAAGCAAAAAGTTCCAACAAGGATCTCTGAAAAAGCTTAAATTCATTCCGATCGCAGCAATGAAGGGTTAATAACATCTGAAGATCATATTGAACGGTAACAGCGGCCAGCCCCGATTTTGATACGGGGTTGGCCGCTTACAGGAGGGAAAGTATGGGGGCACCAGTCCACAACCTGGCAACTAAGGTTAAGGAGGGCGTTACAGAAGTTAGCGCCAACTCCAAACGTCACAGTAGACATATGTTTAGCAACCGATTATTCCGCTTTTATTTCTTATTCAGCATTCTTGCACTTTGCTTCGTGCTTGGACTTGTAACTCTATTTATCGGCAAAACGGCGCTGCTTCTGTTTGGTCATCTCTCGCCTGCGGACTTTTTCTTTTCTTTTAACTGGACGCCTGAAGAGGACTCCTTTGGGGCTGCTGCCTTCATTGTAAATACACTTTCACTGACGGCTTTGACCCTGCTGATCGCAGTACCTATTTCTGTGGGTATGGCCGTGCTCTGTGCGGAGATTGCTCCGAAGTGGATGAAGACCTTCATTCGCCCGGTGCTCGATTTGCTCGTTGGTATTCCTTCTATAGTATATGGTTATTTAGGCTTAACGGTATTACTTCCATTTCTTCGTAGAGTTAGTGGGGAGAGCTTGGGCGATGGATTACTGGCTGCGGCCCTCGTGCTCGCATTAATGGTCCTGCCAACAATTTGCCGAATCAGTGATGATGCAATTGTCGCTGTTCCTCGCAAATATCGGGATGCTGCGTACGCTCTTGGATCTACCCGTCTGCAAGTTATTATGCGTGTTGTTTTGCCTGCGGCTAGCAGAGGAATTATCTCCGCGGTCATTCTCGGGATGACTCGTGCTGTGGGGGAGACAATGGCTGTAGTTATGGTTATCGGAAACACACCACAGTTGGCAAAAACCTTATTTACACCTGCCTCGGTCTTGACTAGTAACATCGTTATGCAAATCTCGAATGTAGAGTTTGAGTCAACCTGGAATTATGCCCTACATATGATGGCCTTTCTTCTGCTGGTGATTTCCTTTGTACTGATTCTGATCATCCGCGTGCTGGGTAGAAAAAGGAGGGATGCAGCGTGAACGGATTCGCAAGTACAAAGCATACAGCGCGTGCTCAGAGAAGCAATAAGATGGCGACTATAGGGTTTTATACGCTTGGGGCTTTAGTTATGCTGCTAATCTTCTGGCTGCTCTTCACGATTCTTAGTAAAGGTCTGCCAGCACTGCGGCCTGACTTCCTGATTAAACAGCCTGAAGAGATTGACGTAGGTGGCGGGATCGGTCCTGTACTTTTCAACTCTTTTTATATTTTGTTCATCTCGCTGCTTATTTCCGTCCCTATCGGTTTAGGTGCGGGGATTTATATGGCGGAGTATGCTCCGGATAATGCTTTTACAGGCGGCCTGCGTATATGTGTAGAAGCTCTCTCTTCGGTTCCTTCAATTGTATTTGGTATGCTTGGACTTGCGATATTTGCTGAATATTTTGGAATCGGCCTGACGATTCTTGGCGGTGGGGTAAGCTTGGCGCTTTTGAATCTGCCTATGCTTGCACGTGTGACGGAGGAAGCGGTTCGTGCTGTTCCTAGGGAGATGCGTGAAGCTGGATATGCACTGGGCATGACTAAATTCCATGTGATCCGCACAGTAGTTCTACCCGTTGCAATGTCAGCCATTGTTACTGGGATTTGTCTCGTTGCTGGACGCGCCTTCGGGGAGTCTGCGGTTATTATCCTTACCGCTGGCCTCAGTACCTCGGGCGAAATGTGGGACTTTAATCTGTTCTCGCCGGGAGAAACCCTGGCAGTGCATCTATGGTATGTACAATCCGAAGCAATTGTAGAAGATGCGCGGCAAATCGCTGACAAATCAGCGGCAGTACTCGTATTTGTAGTTCTGTTTATTAACTTTGCCTTCCGTTTTCCGCTCTGGCTCGGAAATCGCCGCAAAGGGCGCTGATTCCGCTAATATAGGAAGACATGCATAAAAAACTGTCTCTCGGCGAGAAATCGCCGTGAACAGTTTTTTTATTCCCGATTAAATAAGCAAAGGTACTCTCATCCTTCGATAAAATTGCTAATGCGCGTGTCTTTTGAGTAATTAGATTGGCCACGCTTAGCTTATAGAAAACTGAAAAAATTCCCATATTTAAAAATCAGAAATGGGAATGTGAAGAGTAATAGTCGATGAGTAGTGAGCGATGAGTAATGAGTAGAGAGTGATGAGTGGTGAGTGGTGAGTGGTGAGTGGTGAGTGATGAGTGGTGAGTGGTGAGTGATGAGTGGTGAGTGGTGAGTGATGAGTGGTGAGTGGTGAGTGGTGAGTGGTGAGTGGTGAGTGGTGAGTGGTGAGTGGTGAGTGATGAGTGATGAGTGAGTAATGGTGATAAGAGTGGTTTTTAATTGCACTTTATACACTTATTTTTGATGGGGATAGGTTTGTTTGGGTTTAATTGTACTTTGTGCAGTTAAAAATGGTGAAAAGGCCATTCTAGGCGTAAATCTGAGAATATAAGTGTATGAAATGCAATTAAAGCGAGTTTTGGAGGTAAAAGGGTACTTTTAGTTGCAGAAAATGCAATTAGATAGCATGTAGCGGCGTTTCTCCGGAAAATTAGCCGTAATGTTCTAATGCGGCGAGGGATGATGTGGAACTGACTCATAAAAACTGATCAACGATTGCTAAGCTTCACATAACCCTGAGCTCCACCCAACCCCTCCCCTGAACACAGAAACAGCCTTCCCGAAGGAAGGCTGTTTCTATATGACGTCCCGGAAGGGATTCGAACCCCCGACCGTGCGCTTAGAAGGCGCATGCTCTATCCAGCTGAGCTACCGGGACATGGTTGCTGGCAGAAAAGCAAGCAGGAGTTATCATATCATATGGGGTGTTTTTTTTCAAGCTGTTTTTTAAAAAGAGTACGGGGTATGCTATAATCTACAATTATTAAGTTTCGGAAGAAGCTTAAGGTATTAATAACTTTTATAATGGTTAGGATTCCATTCACATAAGTAGACATAAGGAGGTGCCCTCATTAAACATTCGGATTCCCCCGCCACCAAAGAGAATATCGTCCTTTTCCCCAAGACACTGGACTATTATCAAATCCAGCTGACGGTGATGCTGGAAAGTGAACGCTACGGGGAAGCGATGGAGCTGCTTCGTTTTTTGCTGCAGTGTCAAGGACAGGAAGAGCGAAATTACGAGGAATGGCGGTCCCTGCTGGAATGGCTCGAAACGGCATTTCCTTACGCGTCCCAGAATGGAGATGCGGAGGGAGCTGTTCACCCCGAAGACGAAGATTTAAGGGAAGAGGATATGGCCCGCTTTTTGGCCAAATCTAAAATGAACGAGGATACGGGGTATCCCAAAAAGCTGCTGCAGCGGGTGATGAACGAGCCTCTGTCTGAGGCGACAATACTTGCACTAGAGCAGCTATCCTATCTGGAAGGTGGCGGCGTTGACGAGGAGCTGACCACTTGGCTACAGGGGGATAATGTTCATCCACTGCTGCAATTTCGGACCTTGCAGACGCTTAAGCGGCGTGGGATGCAGGGAACAGTGAAGCTGATTCGCGGACATGAAAAGGTACTTGTAGAGATCGAGAGCGTGCCACTGCAGACGGAGGATTTTCCTCCGCAGGTGAGTCATGTGCTGGAGCGGGTAGCCGGGCAGGCTGAGGTGCATGAGCCTACGCTGTATTATTTTGCACAAGAGCTCTGGGGCCAGTTCATCATGTCGATTTATGGGTCGGATGAATATCGGAAATTGCTGGAAGGCGAAGACGTTTTGCTGGATATTTGGGCAGGAGCGTTGCACCAATTTGTTTCTGAGAGTTTAAACGGCTCCCGACAAGAGGAAGAGACACGTGGAATGTATGGCATCACAGACGGCATGCGCTTTCAATTTGAGGGAGCTTATCGTGCTCTCAAGGGTTTTGTAAAGACTTCTCTACTTGATAAATAAAGTAATGTTGTATATAATATAATGGTTATTCTGTGCGTGGATTGTATCATTATTTGAAGTAAACTTGTGAACCTATATTTTGGAGGGAAAAGTATAATATGAAAGCAACATGGGAAAAAATAGAGAAGAACCTTGGAGTTCTTGAAGTAGAAGTAGACGCAGAACGCGTAACAGCAGCACTTGATAAAGCTTTTAACAAAGTCGTTAAAAAAGCTAACGTACCAGGCTTCCGTAAAGGTAAAGTACCTCGGCCGATCTTTGAATCCCGTTTTGGTGTAGAAAGCTTGTACCAAGATGCAATCGACATTCTTCTTCCTGAAGCTTACGGTGAAGCAGTTGAACAAACTGACATCTTCCCTGTAGACCGTCCTGAAGTTGATATTGAGCAATTTGCTAAAGGCCAATCCTTTATCTTCAAAGCGAAGATCACAGTTAAACCTGAAGTGAAGCTCGGCGATTACAAAGGTCTGGAAGTTCCAGTACAAAAAGCTGAAGTGACTGAAGAAGAGTTGAGTGCTGAACTTGCTCGTCTGCAAGAACGTCATGCTGAGCTTGTAGTAGTTGAAGAAGAAGCAGCAGCTAACGGCGACATCGCTGTAATCGATTTTGACGGATATGTTGATGATGTACCGTTTGAAGGCGGAAAAGCTGAACGTCACTCTCTTGAGCTTGGCAGCAACTCCTTCATTCCAGGATTCGAAGAGCAAGTGGTAGGAATGGCTACTGGAGATTTCAAAGATGTTGAAGTTACTTTCCCTGATGAATACCATGCAGAGAACCTTGCGGGTAAAAAAGCAGTATTCAAAGTGAAGCTGCACGAAATCAAACGCAAACAACTTCCTGCATTGGATGATGAATTCGCTAAAGATGTAAGTGAATTCGAAACTTTGGATGAGTACAAAGCAGATTTGAAGGCTCAGCTCGAATCCCGTAAAGAGGAAGAACTGAAAGGCCTTCGTGAGAATGCAGTTGTTGATAAAGCAGCAGCTAACGCTGAAGTTGAAATCCCTGAAGCTATGATCAACAGTGAAGTTGAGAATATGGTTCGTGACTTCGACACTCGTCTTCGTCAACAAGGTATGAACATGGATATGTTCCTTAGCTTCTCCGGCCAAACTCGTGAAGACTTGCAGAACCAAATGAAAGGCGATGCTGAAAAACGCGTTCGCAACAACCTGGTATTGGAAGTTATCGCAAAACAAGAGAACATTGAAGTTTCCGAAGAAGAAGTTAACGAAGAGTTGGCTACTATGGCTGAAGCTTACAAACGTACTCCAGAAGAAATCCGCAGTATCTTGGCAGCTAACGGTTCACTGGGCAGCTTGAGCGAAGAGCTTTCGTTGCGTAAAACCATTGATTTCCTTGTTAGCAATAGTGTAGAAGTTGAAGCAGTAGAAGAAGCACCAGCTGCTGAAGACACTAAAGCTGAGTAGGATATTTTAAAATTATAAGAAGGTATAAGTTTCACTTTATACTTTATTCTTATAATTCTCGCATAAACGCTTACCGTCCTTAAAAGGACGCCAAAGGCGTTTTAGCTTGACACTACCTAGAACGGCCAGTTACACGGCCTCCATACAGATATGATAAGGCACGTAAGTTTCGTTACGTGCCTTATTTTTATCCTCGGCCGCAAATATATGTGACTACATAGGTATCCGTATGAACGTATGGCAATAAGGTAATAGGGGCGGTAACGTCACAATTCACAAGCAGCGGACTGTTCACTGTGGTGAAAAAATGACATCGCGCCGTGAACGTGTTAAAATATTTCTGAAACGATAAGACTAATCTGTACAGAGAAAAGAGGTTGGTGGCATGAGTCTGGTACCAATGGTTGTGGAATCAACAAGTCGTGGAGAACGTTCGTACGATATCTATTCCAGATTGCTCAAGGATCGCATCATTTTCTTAAGCAGTGCGATTGACGATGATGTCGCCAATCTGGTTATTGCTCAATTGCTGTTTTTGGCAGCAGATGATCCCGAGAAGGACATTCACTTGTACCTCAACTCACCCGGTGGTTCAGTAACAGCCGGCATGGGTATATACGATACGATGCAATATATCAAACCGGATGTTTCAACCATTTGTGTAGGGATGGCAGCAAGCATGGGATCGCTCCTTCTAACAGCTGGGGCGCCGGGCAAAAGATATGCGCTGACCAACAGCGAAGTTATGATTCATCAACCGCTCGGCGGTGTTCAAGGTCAAGCGTCTGATATTTGGATTCACACTGACTGGATCCTCAAGACGAGACAGAAGCTGAATCAAATTTATGTAGATCGCACAGGTCAGCCCCTTGAAAAAATCGAACGGGACACAGACCGCGATAACTTCATGAGCGCGGAAGAAGCCAAGGAATATGGGCTTATTGACCAGGTTCTTTCTTCACCGATGAAATCTTAAAGGGGTGGTTAGATGTTTAAATTTAATGATGAAAAAGGGCAATTGAAATGTTCTTTTTGCGGTAAATCACAAGAGCAGGTTCGTAAGCTTGTAGCAGGACCGGGCGTTTATATATGTGACGAATGTATCGAGCTTTGCACGGAAATTGTGGAAGAAGAGCTCGGTCATGAGGAAGAGCTTGATCTGAAGGACATTCCAAAACCAAAGGAAATTCGCGATATTTTGGATCAATATGTAATCGGTCAAGAGCAAGCGAAGAAATCTCTTTCTGTAGCGGTTTATAACCACTACAAGCGTGTGAACAGCCAAAGCAAGATCGAAGATGTTGAGCTGACGAAGAGTAATATCCTTTTGCTCGGTCCAACAGGTTCTGGTAAAACCTTGTTAGCACAAACGATGGCGAAGATTATCAACGTTCCTTTTGCTATTGCAGACGCTACTTCCTTAACGGAAGCTGGTTATGTCGGCGAGGATGTTGAGAACATTCTGCTCAAACTCATTCAAGCTGCAGATTACGATGTGGAGAAAGCCGAACGCGGCATTATCTATATTGATGAAATTGATAAAGTAGCACGTAAATCCGAGAATCCGTCCATTACTCGTGACGTTTCCGGCGAAGGTGTACAGCAAGCGCTTCTGAAGATTCTGGAAGGAACTGTTGCTTCTGTGCCTCCGCAGGGCGGACGTAAGCATCCTCATCAGGAGTTTATTCAGATCGATACGACGAACATCCTGTTCATCGTTGGCGGTGCCTTTGACGGTCTGGAGCAAATGATTAAACGCCGTATCGGTAAAAAAATCATTGGCTTCAACGCAGCAGTTGAAGGACAAAAGGATCTTAAGTCTGGCGAATATTTGTCGATGGTATTGCCTGAAGATTTGCTCAAATTCGGTCTTATTCCTGAATTTGTAGGCCGTCTGCCAGTCATCTCGACTTTGGAGCCGCTTGATGAGAATACGCTTGTACGTATCCTTTCCGAGCCTAAAAATGCACTCACTAAACAATATATCAAGCTGCTGGAAATGGACAACGTAGCGTTGAAGTTCGAACCATTGGCACTCGAAGCAATTGCCAAGGAAGCGATCAAACGTAATACGGGAGCCCGTGGACTGCGCGCGATTATTGAGAGCATCATGCTCGATGTGATGTATGAAGTTCCTTCACGCGATGATATTAAGGATTGTGTGATCACGGAACAGGTCGTTCAGGAGAAAGCTTTGCCTGAGCTCAACCTTAAGAAAGACAAGAAGAAAGAGGAAAGCGCGTAAGCCGCTTTTCCTTAACAATACATGTCACAGTCTCCACCTTTCTTCCGCTTATCCCGCTTCACATTAGCGGGAGCGAAGGGGTGGAGCTTTGGCGTTATGGGGGAGAAAAATCATGTTCTTGAGACACCAAACCCGTCCTGTCAATGTTGGCGGGCTCATTATTGGGGGAAACAACGAGGTTGCGATTCAAAGCATGTGTACAACCAAAACCGCTGATGTGGAGGCTACTGTAGCTGAAATATTGCGGCTTGAGGAAGCAGGCTGCCAGCTAGTACGCGTAACTGTCAACAATGAAGAGGCGGCTGCCGCAATCAAGGAGATCAAGAAACAGATTCATATCCCACTCGTAGCGGATATTCATTTCAACTATAAGCTAGCGTTGATGGCTATTGAGAACGGCATCGATAAGGTACGGATTAATCCGGGGAACATTGGTCGTCGCGAAAAGGTAGAAGCGGTAGTTAAAGCATGTAAAGAAAAAGGAATTCCGATTCGGATTGGTGTAAACGCCGGTTCTTTGGAGAATCACCTTTTGGAGAAATACGGATACCCAACCCCAGAAGCTATGGTAGAAAGTGCGTTATACCATATTGGGATTCTGGAGGAACTGGATTTCCACGACATTATCGTTTCTCTAAAAGCATCCGATGTGCCAATGGCCATCGAAGCTTACCGTCAGGCTGCGGAAGTCATCCCTTATCCGCTGCACTTGGGCATTACAGAATCTGGCACATTATTTGCTGGTACAGTGAAGAGTTCCGCAGGTATTGGTGCATTGCTCTCTATGGGCATCGGCAGCACACTGCGTATCTCGCTTAGTGCCGATCCGGTTGAAGAGGTTAAGGTGGCGCGTGAGCTGCTGAAGACGTTTGGTCTGATCTCTAACGCGGCGACGCTGATCTCTTGTCCGACTTGCGGACGGCTGGATATCGATCTTTTCTCCATCGCTAATGAGGTGGAAGAATACATTTCGAAGCTTAAGGTGCCTATTAAAGTTTCCGTCCTTGGCTGTGCTGTTAACGGTCCTGGTGAAGCACGTGAAGCAGATATCGGTATTGCTGGCGCTCGTGGGGAAGGTTTGCTTTTCCGCTACGGACAAATGATCCGTAAAGTGCCTGAAGCTGAACTCGTAAACGAGCTGAAGAAGGAAATTGATGCGATTGTGGTGGCTTACGAGGCAACGGGCGAAATCCCGGGCCGCGCCCACGCTAACCTTGCACCTCCGGTGCAGTCGAAGTAACTTGGTCTGAATGGTATTTATAAGAATTTTCAATCTCATAATATTATAAACACTTCTTAGCATCGTATAGTAATTTTGGGCGACGTTAGGTAAGTAGTGATCTAAGTGGCGAAGAACGTCCTGTGCAGTTCCGGTATATCCGGGGCTCATGGGGCGTTTTTTTTGCGTTTATTTCCATTTTGGAGGAAGGGATGAGTAAACATGAACTATGAACAAGCCCATGAAAAATTTATTTCGCATCATCTTGCAAGCAGAACGGGCGAACGTCGGGGGAGGCTGGAGAGAGGTCATGGCCACGCCGAGAAATTATTTTTGCAGAATGTCTGGTGGCCGCTTTGTGGTGAATTCAATGATCTTCATCCGGAGTATGAGGTGCTGGATTTACAAAGACGAGCTTATTTTGCTGATTTTGCTTTTTTGCCGGGGCCGATCAAGCTTTTGTTTGAGATCAAAGGGTATGTAGCTCATGTAAGAGACATGGATAGGCTGAAGTCTTGTAATGAGCTAAATCGTGAAACTTTTCTGTACGGAATGGGTTATCAAGTATTTTCATTTGCCTATGATGATGTTGAACAGCGCCCTGAGTTATGTGTTACACTGCTGCGTTTGGCGCTAAGCTGCTACCAAATTGTAGATGCACCGCGTGGCAGACTGCTAATCGCTGAGAAGGAAATCATGCGTTTAGTGATGCGTCAAGCTGGGGTGATACGCCCTAAAGAAGTCGCTGATTATTTCACGCTAGATCCCAAAGCAGTACGCATGATGCTAAAGAATCTCTGTGAAAAAGGCTGGCTTACTCTTGTGAAGAGGGGAATCGGCGTCAAAAATGTTGAGTATAACTCCTCACTCCTCCTTATTCCTTCCTCTCCAACCTCCTCAACAATCTCCTTTTTAAAATTTACCTAAGCTACATTCGTACTCCCCACACTCATTAATGCCCTTATAGTTAATTACCGGAGTTTATCCTACTGCAACAATTCAACAAATCCTTAAATTCGCGTTTACTAATTACCGAAACGGCTATACTACCTAATAGTAGCCAAGGGTGGAAAGGTAGACTGAACGAAACAGGAGGATGACCTATGGAATTAAGTATAGTTGTGATGATCGTGCAGCTCTTTTTCGCGCTGGTTATCGGCGTATACTTTTGGAATCTGCTGCGGGGTCAGAAGACAAATAAGACAGCGGTAGAACGAGAGTCGCGCAAGGAACTGGACAAGTTACGGAAAATGCGGATGATTACATTAACTAAACCATTGTCGGAGAAAACACGTCCGGCTTCTATTGGAGATATTGTCGGGCAAAAAGATGGGCTGCGCGCCCTGAAAGCCGCACTTTGCAGCGCTAATCCGCAGCATGTGATTATTTATGGTCCGCCGGGAGTGGGCAAGACTGCGGCAGCGCGTGTTGTCATGGAAGAGGCGAAAAAGAATGTGCTTTCTCCTTTTAAAAGTGATGCCAAATTCACAGAGATTGACGCCACTACCGCTCGTTTTGATGAGCGTGGTATTGCTGACCCGTTGATCGGCTCTGTGCATGATCCTATTTATCAAGGTGCAGGGGCCATGGGTGTGGCGGGTGTGCCACAGCCGAAACCGGGCGCGGTCACTAAGGCGCATGGCGGGATTCTTTTTCTGGATGAGATAGGAGAGCTTCACCCTATTCAGATGAATAAGCTGCTTAAAGTGCTTGAAGACCGGAAGGTCCTGCTAGAGAGCGCTTATTATAATTCGGAGGATAATAATACTCCGGCTTATATTCATGATATTTTTCAAAATGGATTGCCTGCTGATTTCCGGCTAGTTGGCGCTACTACGCGCTCTCCGGATGAGATTTCACCTGCGCTGCGTTCGCGCTGCATGGAGATTTATTTCCGCCCGCTGCTGCCGGATGAGATTGCCGTCATCGCGCGTGACGCGATACAGAAAATTGGGCTTAAACCAAGTCCGGAAGCAGTCACTGTGGTGCAACAGTATGCAACCAACGGCCGGGAAGCAGTTAATATGATTCAACTGGCTGCTGGGTTAGCCTTAACAGAGCAGAGAGATACACTAAATGCTGCTGATGTAGAATGGGTAGCAGGTAGTAGCCAGCTTCCGCTGCGTACGGAACGCAAGATTCCTTCGGCACCGCAGATTGGATTAGTCAATGGTCTTGCCGTGTATGGGCCGGGGATGGGGACTCTGCTCGAAATCGAAGTTTCCGCAGCGCCTGCTGTGAACGGCCAAGGCAGACTGAACGTAACCGGTGTGGTGGATGAAGAAGAGATCGGTGGAGGCTCCCGCACGATTCGGCGAAAAAGTATGGCAAAGGGTTCGGTTGAGAATGTATTGACTGTACTACGTACGATGAATCTGGAGCCCGATCGTTATGATCTACATGTGAATTTCCCAGGGGGTACACCGATTGACGGACCTTCTGCTGGAGTTGCGATGGCAGTAGCAATTGTCTCCGCTATTCGTGGACTTCCCGTGGATAACACGGTAGCGATCACAGGTGAGATAGGCATCCATGGTCGAGTTAAGCCAGTGGGCGGTGTAATTGCCAAAGTAGAAGCTGCTTTTCAAGCTGGTGCCACTACAGTGCTTATTCCAAAAGAAAACTGGCAGTCTCTCTTCGCTGACCTCGCGCCATTACGCGTTATTCCAATGGAAACAGTAGAAGAGGTGTTCCGTCATCTGTTTGGTGCCGATACAGCAGATGTAAGGTTGCCTGCAGTTGCTGGAGAGCTGTTCTCCGCTGCACCTTCACTCCTGAAGGCCGATGCGGCTGGTGAATCTGCAAAGGGTTAAACTAAATTGATCCCTAATTCGAAGAATAAGGTGAGATTTGTCGCTGTAAAATAAAGGAGGCTGCAGGCAATTCTGCTGCTTCCTTTTTAAATGCTACAAGAAAGGTTGTCTCTATTTAAGGAAAAGCAAGTCGGTTCTTCTTGAAATCTAAGGACTCTGTTGGTGTTTTGGGGCTGCTTTTGTTAGAATGAATGCATATGAGATTAATTGAGAGCCATGGGAGGTGCGAAAGCGATGATGACAAATAAAACAAAAGGTCGTCGTTTTCCTTTATTGCCGCTAAGAGGGCTTCTTGTGTACCCAAGCATGGTTCTTCACTTGGATGTGGGCCGTGAGAAGTCAGTTCGGGCGTTAGAGAAAGCTATGGTTGAAGATAATTTGATTCTTCTTTGTTCCCAGTCGGAAGTGAATATTGAAGAGCCAGGTCAGGACGATATTTTTCGGGTCGGTACTGTTGCCAATGTGCGGCAAATGCTGAAGCTTCCAAACGGTACGATACGTGTACTGGTTGAAGGTGTAGAACGGGCCGAAATTATTAATTATATCGATAATGATGAGTACTATGAGGTTATGGCGCGTGAGCTGCCGGAAGATGAAGATAGCGATCAAGAATGTGACGCGCTGATGCGTACAGTACTCAATCAGTTCGAACACTATATTACGTTATCCAAAAAAGTGACCCCAGAGACCCTCGCTGCTGTATCCGATATAGAAGAGCCTGGTCGACTTGCGGATGTCATTACGAGTCATTTATCGCTAAAAATTAAGGATAAGCAAGAAATTCTCGAGACAATTGATGTCAGTAAACGGCTGGAGAAGCTTCTTGATATTCTTAATAATGAGCGTGAAGTGCTGGAGCTTGAACGTAAGATCAATCAACGTGTCAAAAAGCAGATGGAAAAGACGCAGAAGGAATATTATTTGCGTGAGCAAATGAAAGCGATCCAGAAAGAACTCGGTGAGAAGGAAGGCCGGGTAGGAGAAGCGGAAGAGCTGCGGACGCTAATGGAAGAGAAAAATGTTCCGGAACGCGTGAAAGAAAAGATGGAGAAAGAAATCGACCGTCTGGAAAAAATGCCAGTCAGCTCTGCGGAAGGCGGCGTTATTCGCAACTATGTAGATTGGCTGCTCAGTCTCCCTTGGAGTGAACAGACAGAGGATGATCTTGACATCAAAAAGGCCGAGCAGGTACTTGATGAGGATCACTACGGTTTGGAAAAACCGAAGGAACGGGTATTGGAATATTTGGCCGTTCAGCAGTTGGTTAAGAAGCTTAAGGGTCCGATTTTATGTCTTGTAGGTCCTCCAGGGGTGGGAAAAACCTCACTGGCTCGTTCCATCGCCCGCTCGCTCAACCGCAAGTTCGTCCGTATCTCGCTAGGCGGTGTACGTGATGAGGCGGAGATTCGAGGTCATCGACGGACTTATGTAGGTGCGATGCCGGGCCGGATTATCCAAGGCATGAAGACGGCGGGTACGATTAATCCGGTTATCCTATTGGATGAAATCGATAAGATGGCTGCGGATTTCCGTGGAGATCCATCTTCAGCGCTGCTTGAGGTGTTGGATCCAGAACAAAACAACACGTTTAGTGATCATTTTGTAGAGCTGCCGTTCGACTTGTCGAACGTAATGTTTGTAACAACAGCCAACGTAGTGCATAATATTCCGCGTCCTTTGCTGGATCGAATGGAAATGTTGTTCATTCCGGGATATACGGAACTGGAGAAACTGCAAATCGGCAGCCGTTATCTATTGCCTAAGCAGAAGAAAAACCACGGTCTTGCAGAAGATCAACTGATTATCGAAGACGATAGTTTATTACGCATTGTCCGCGAATATACCCGTGAATCCGGTGTTCGTAATTTGGAACAGCAGATTGCAGCATTATGCCGCAAAGCTGCGAAACAAATCGTGTCTGAGGAAAAAGAGAAAGTGGTCATTCTTCCTGACGACATCAAGGATTATCTTGGGGCTTCCAAATATCGTTACGGTATGGCCGAGCTTGAAGATCAGATCGGTACGGTCACTGGGCTGGCTTGGACTGAGGTTGGCGGTGATACATTGCTGATCGAAGTTACGGTTGTGCAGGGAACAGGTAAACTAACCCTTACCGGACAGCTTGGCGACGTAATGAAAGAGTCGGCACAGGCCGCATTCAGCTATACTCGTTCGAAGGCGGAGGAGCTGGGCCTCCAGCCCGATTTTTATGAGAAGATTGATATTCATATCCATATTCCGGAAGGTGCAATTCCGAAGGATGGTCCGTCTGCAGGGATTACGATTGCAACCGCATTGATCTCCGCGCTCACGAAACGTTATGTTTCGAAGGATGTGGCGATGACAGGTGAAATCACCTTGCGGGGACGTGTACTGCCAATTGGTGGATTGAAAGAGAAATCCCTTGCGGCTCACCGAGCTGGATATAAAAAGATCCTTCTTCCCAAAGACAATGAACGGGATTTGAAAGATATTCCTGAGAGCGTACGTAATGATGTTGAGTTCGTACCAGTATCTAATATGGATCAGGTCTTGCATCATGCGTTAGTTGAGCATCATAATGAAATTAGCAGTGAGCCACCGAGTAGTGTGCATTAGAAAGGAAGTCCTATGAAAGTTAATATTGCCGAATTTATTATCAGTGCCGTTGGCCCTGATCAGTACCCTGATGATTCCTTGCCAGAGGTTGCTCTGGCAGGGCGTTCCAATGTGGGGAAGTCTTCCCTCATTAACCGAATGATTAACCGTAAGAATCTGGCTCGGACAAGCTCCACGCCTGGTAAGACACAACACATGAACTATTACCGTATCAATGAAGACAGCATGTATTTTGTTGACTTTCCAGGTTACGGGTATGCCAAGGTTTCCAAGACGCAACGCGCGGTATGGGGTAAAATGGTTGAGAAATACCTCTCTGAGCGCGATACGTTGAAGCTTGTTCTGCTTATTGTGGACCTGCGGCATTCACCTACCAGCAATGATAAGATGATGTTCGACTGGTTGAAGCATTACGATCTTCCAATGTGTGTTGTAGCGACCAAAGCGGATAAAATTCCGAAGACGCGCTGGCAAAAGCATATCAAGACCATGAAGCAGGAGCTGGGCGTGCTGCCAGGGGATAATTTTATTCCATTTTCCTCGGAAATTGGTCTCGGCAAAGACGAGCTTTGGGGCTTAATCGATGGGTATATTCGCCCTTCTGAGAATGAATCTCCGGATTCAGAGGATGCTGAAATGATAGCAAATGAATCTCAGCAAGAGGATTCAACCGAAGCGTAAGATAAGAACTCATTTACAATCAAGCAACCATTCCTAGTACGAATGGTTGTATTTTTTTGTTTAAAACTAAAATTTCTATGGAAAAGGACCGATAGATAACATATGATAGATATTCATTGCCACATCTTACCCTTTTTGGATGACGGAGCCTCTGATTGGGAAGCCGCTCTTGCCATGGCGCAAGACGCCCACAGAGAAGGGATTACTTCAGTCATCGCCACGCCACATCACGCCAACGGTCAATATATGAATAACGCCCCCAAGATTAGAGAAGCTGTGGAGCTGATGAACGAAAGACTTCGTCAGGCTGGTAATCCACTGCTTGTTCTTCCAGGTCAAGAGATCCGTATCTACGGTGATCTGCTGAATGATCTGGAGCGGGGGGAATTGCTGAGTCTTGCAGATTCGCGGTATATTTTACTGGAAATGCCTTCTTCACGAGTACCACGTAACATGGAAGAAATCTGCCACGAGCTGATCATTCAAGGTTTCGTTCCGGTCATCGCCCATCCGGAACGCAATGCTGAAATAGCTGCTGATCCTTCTAAACTAGAGAGATTGATAGAGCTAGGATCACTAGGGCAGGTAACCGCACAGAGTCTTGCAGGCGTTTTCGGGAATAAGCTTCAGAAGCTGTCACTGGAGCTATGCCGTAGAAATGCAGTACATGTATTGGCCTCTGATGCACATGACAGTGTTCATCGTCCATTTGGATTAAACACTGCTTATGTGGTTATGGAGAAAGAACTAGGCCCTGAGCTGCGCGACTATGTTTGCGGCAATGCTCAGCAAATTATGACCAATGGCGAGGTTATTCATGGAAAACACGTACAAACAAGGAGAAACCGACAAAAATTGTTTGGATTTTTTTTCCGAAAGGGCTGACTAATCTACCTAATAGTGGTAGAATGGGTTTTATTGGGTGATTTAATGCTAAACGCAATAGTGTAGCATTTGGGCGAATGGTTCTAGGTCTATGGTAGTACAATATTTTATTACATAAGAAGAGGTGGATATTTAGTGACTTTGAAAAAGAAACTAGTAGTATCAACATTAGCAGCAAGTATGGTAGCAGCATCCGTAGCGGGTCTTCCGCTGGGTAGCCTTGGTGCGGTAGGTACAGCATCTGCGGCTACAGTTAGTAGCAGTACCGCAGTTAAGGAAAAAGTTCTTGCTGTTTACAAACAATTGTCCGCAACAGATGCAGTTTATCTCTACAATTTGAAGACTGAGGTTGCAGCGCTGGATGAGGCGACTTTCGAAAAGATTTTTGCTCCAATTCTGGATAAGCTTGCTTTGGAGCCAGAAGAAAAGACAACATCTCTTAAATTGTTCCAAAGCGTTACTAGTGTAGTCTACGACGTCTATGGCAATGACTTCTCTGGAATCCAAGTTATCCGTAACGATGACAAAAACATTGCTTTGGTTAGCAAAATTGCAACTAAAGCGGGTGTGTCTGGACTTACTGTTGATAGTGTTGCTGAATTCTTGAGCAGTATTGAAACAGAACTTCGTACACTGGTAGGCAGCAAGTCATCGGCAGATTTGTTGGCAATTCTTACTTCTGAATCTGGTTACGATACTTTGTTGGATGAAGCTATTGCAAAAGTATTGAGCCACACAACAGGAACAGGAGCACTTACAGTAAGCCAAGCGTTGGACAAGCTTGGAGTTAGTGCTAATGATGTGAAGCAAACACTGAAAAACCTGAACAATACGATTAAATCCGCGAAACCTGCGGCAAAATCACTTGCTGTTGCTTACGTTAAAGCCTATGGATTTAGCGATGGTAACGGTAATGGTAACAGTGGAAGCGGAAATGGAAGTGGAAGTGTTACAACGCCTGTAGCTCCTGTTCAAACTCCAGGAATCTATGATGTATCCAAACTTGTAAGTATTGTTGATGGTAAAGCAACTGTGAAATTGGTTGATGCTGATGTAATTAAAGAATTTGATAAGCTGGTTGCAGCGAACCCTGGTAAAACTGGTCTTACTTTGACCCTGAATCTGGGAACAGTAAACGCTACTACAGTTGAAGTTCCACTTTCCCAAGCTATTATTGAAGCTGCGAAAGCTAGAGGTATTGCAAATATCGCAATTACTTTCAACGGTGTAACTGTAACGATTCCTGTAAGCCAATTCAGCACAGCGATTTCATTGACAGTAACTACTGCTAAACCAGAAGTTGTAACTTCCGTTACCAAGCTGAAATTGGCTTCGGATGTGTATGAATTCGCACTAAGTGTAAACGGTGTAGCACAAAGCACATTCAAACAACCAATAACTATTAAATTGCCACTTAAGAATACTGATGGTCTTGATAAAGAATTGCTTTCCGTTGGTAAACTTGTATACGGCAACCTGCAGTTCCAAGGTGGAGTTCTTGATGGAGATTTCATCGTAGAACCACGTGATACATTCTCTTCTTACGCAGTACTTGAGAATAAAGTCTCCTTTAATGATATTGCTGCTGTACAAGCATGGGCTGGCAGACAAATTCAAGTCGTAGCTGCTAAAGGCGCGATTGAAGGAGTAGGAGCAGGTAAATTTGCACCGAAGAGCAATGTAACTCGTGCTGAGTTCTCTAAAATGCTGATTCGTGCGCTTAACCTGGAAAACAACTCTGCAGTACAAAGCTTTAGCGATGTAAGTTCAACTGCTTGGTATGCACCATATGTAGCAGTTGCAGCAGAAAAAGGGATTATTACTGGACGCAGTGCGGCCAAATTTGATCCTAACGCAACTATTACACGTGCAGAAATGGCAACAATGATCTCCCGTGCGTTGAAATCTATCAATCCTGATGCAAAGACTGATTCTACTGCAATCAGCAAATTCTCCGATGCTGCTAAGATCAGCGCATCCCTAAGAGATGGCGTAGCGTTTGCAGCAAGCCACAACCTGGTTATCGGAAATGCTGGCAAGTTCAACCCGAACGATACAGCTACCCGCGCTGAAGCAGCAGTAATTATCTACCGTACTATTAACTTCAAGTAAATAAAACTTATAGTAGACAGCCTCCTCTCATGTAGGTGAGAGGAGGCGCTTTTTTTGCAAATAGGGAAGATTTGAACAGGCATCGAAATATTTCAGAAATAGCTTGGGGGTAATTTCACTTGTCATCACAAGAATTGGATCTTCGCGATTATTTTCAGATCGTCAGGAAGAGACTATGGCTGATTTTCAGCATAGTTGTATTGGTGTGTGGTATTGCTGGTGTATATAGTCTGTATATTAAAAACCCAGTATATGAGGCATCTACGAAAATTATCGTTAACCAAACACCGACGCAGTCAGCGGCGGGGCAGCTTGACTTAAACCAGATTAATACCAATATTCAATTAATTAATACGTATAAGGAAATTATTAAGACTCCGGCCATCCTTGATATTGTTACAAAGGATTATCCGCAATTCAATATTACTGCGGAAGAGCTATTGAAAAAGGTTAATGTGAGTTCCGTAAATAATACGCAGGTGATGACACTTGTCGTTCGAGATAATTCTTATCAGCGGGCTGCTGAAATCGTGAATGCCATTTCACTTGTGTTCAAGGAAGAAATTCCAAGTCTATTTAATGTGGAAAATGTATCGATTCTGAATGAAGCTAAAGTGAATCCAACTGTTGAGCCAGGGCCGGTAGAACCGAATGTTTTACTGAACATGGCTATTGCTTTTATCGTTTCTTTAATGATTGGATTAGGGATTGCCTTCCTACTGGAATATATGGATGACACCCTAAAGACAGAAGCTGATATTGAAAAGTATCTTGGATTGCCTACCATAGCTATGATTACAAGATTGGGGCAAGACGAAAGCAAACAAGGTGCCGCACAAACACAGAAACAATCATCCAGAAAGGCGGGGGACCTCGAACATGTCACAGCTTCCAAATAAACAACGCCATCTGATCACCGTTACGAACCCACGCTCTCCTGTCTCTGAAGCGTTTCGCGCATTGCGCACGAATATTGATTTTTCTTCCATAGATCAGACTATTCAAGTGATTATGGTCACTTCATCCGGACCGGAAGAAGGTAAATCTACGGTATCTGCTAACCTGGCGGCAGCATATGCACAAGCAGATAAAAGAGTGTTGTTGATTGACGCCGATTTGCGGAAGCCGACGGCACATAAGACTTTTACACTAAGTAACCGTTTTGGTTTATCCTCCCTACTGTCTCAACAAGCAGTTCTCGAGGACACTGTCCAAGAGTCCGGCGTTAATAATCTTTCAATCATGACCTCAGGACCAATCCCGCCAAATCCGGCGGAAATGATGGCATCTAATCGGATGAGCACTCTTTTACAGGACTTGCGTCAGCGGTATGATGTCATTCTTATTGATACTCCACCATTATTAGCGGTTACGGATGCACAAATTGTGGCCTCGAAGAGTGATGGCGTTATTATGGTTGTCAGCTATGGTAAGGTGAAACGCGATATCGCAGTAAAAGCTAAAGCTAATCTAGATCGTGTAGGTGCAAAAATGCTCGGCGTTGTTCTCAATAATGTAAAACGTAAAGCTAGTGAAGGGTACTATTACTACTACTATGGAAATTGATTTATTCATAATTAAAAATGTTATTTTTGGAGGCACTGAAAATGACAGCGAAATCTAGAGTGGTTCTTTTATTCTTCATTGATCTTGCGATCATTTGGTTCAGTATTGTGACATCTTATATGTTCCGATTCTATGATAACTTTCCCCAAGAGTATGTAATTCAAATGTTGCAATTTGGATTGATTTCAACGGTTTCATTTGGGGGGAGTCTGATTTATTTCGGTTTGTACCGGAGAATGTGGCAATATGCCAGTATTGGCGAGATTATTTCCATTCTTAAAGCTAGCATAGTAGGTGGGGGGATTGCTTACGCTCTGGCTTTCTTTATCCTACCTGCACGTGTACCACTTGGGGTGGAGGTGCAAGCCATGGAGGCGACCCTTGTCCTAGTGGGCGGAGTTCGCTTTTTGTGGAGAGTATTTCGTAATGATCGGATCAATTACAAGGACACGCAGACCCAGACGCTTATTGTCGGGGCAGGGGATTGTGGAATATTGATTGCCAGAGAAATGATGGGACCCTCTTTTGCCCATACCAAGTTAGTAGGCTTTATTGATGACAGCATGAACAAATTTCATATGACAATAATGGGTATTCCAGTGTTGGGTAACCGTTACGCAATTCCTGCTATCGTGAAAGAACGCGGAATCCATGAGATTATAATTGCGATGCCTTCCGTTTCACGTACTGAGATTTCTGAGATCATTAATCTTGCGAAGAAGACAGGAGCTAAACTTAAGATTATTCCAGCACTAAATGATCTGATTGCTGGAAAAATATCTGTAAAGAAGCTGCGGGATGTCAGTGTGGAGGATTTACTGGGGCGTGAACCTGTCGTAGCTGATCTAAACGGTATTCTTAGTTATGTGCATAATAGAACTGTATTAGTTACAGGAGCTGGTGGATCTATCGGCTCGGAGTTATGTCGTCAAATCTCACCTTTCGCACCGGAGAAGTTATTGCTTCTTGGACACGGAGAGAACAGTATCTACACGATCGAAATGGAGCTGCGTAAAAAATTCCCTGATTTAAATATAGTTACGGTGATAGCAGATGTGCAAGACCGTAATCGCATGATGGACGTTTTCCGTAGCCATAGACCGCATGTTGTCTTTCACGCAGCAGCACATAAACACGTTCCCTTAATGGAGCGGAATCCTTCGGAAGCCATTAAAAATAATGTTTTTGGTACAAAAAATGTTGCGGATTGTGCAGATAAATACGGAGCTGAAAGATTTGTAATGATCTCTTCAGACAAAGCGGTTAATCCAACTAGTGTAATGGGTGCGACTAAAAGAATTGCTGAGATGTATGTTCAGAGTTTGGATACAACGAGTGAGACTAAGTTCTCAGCGGTGCGTTTTGGAAATGTACTTGGTAGTAGAGGAAGCGTAATACCAGCATTTAAGAAGCAAATTGAAGCTGGTGGACCGGTCACGGTTACCCATCCTGAGATGGTACGTTACTTTATGACAATACCAGAAGCTGTACAGTTAGTAATCCAATCGGGTTCCTTTGCTAAAGGTGGCGAAGTCTTCATATTAGATATGGGAGAACCTGTAAAGATTCTGACACTGGCAGAGGATTTAATTACTTTGTCTGGATATGAGCCATATGCGGACATTGACATTCAGTTCTCAGGCATTCGGGAAGGTGAGAAGTTATATGAAGAATTGCTCACCGATGAAGAGAATCTAGATTCTACACATCACGGTCGGATCTTTATTGGCAGACCTAATGTGATCAGTCAGAATCAGATGGAACTGGAATTTAAACGTTTGGAACGTGTGCTAGCGGAGGATGCGGAAGTAATACGAGAGGTCATTGATCAGATTGTACCCATGCAACCAGTTGCTCAAGCTGCAATTAGCTAATTAATTCAAATGGGGGATACCCAATGTTCAATAAAAGATGGAAGAAGATATTAATTTGGACACTATCAGTCCTTGTTGTACTGGGTGTAGGTGGATTATTCGCTGCTAATTATGCTGTGGATAAGCTGATGAACTCCATGGCGGAGGGATTAGACTTAGAATCGGAAGATACAGTTACCGATGTTCGAGTTGAAGAGGTAGTGGACTCAACACCGACAGCTACTCCTGTTAGTACTTTTAGTGAACCTGTTGAGACTCCAATGCCTGTGGTAGAGCCTCTAAACGGATCTACCGAAGTTGGGGCAACTAATCCTCCTATAGCTAGCCAAAAAAAGGGGAACAACAAAACTCAAGCAACTCCAACTATAACAATACAACCATCTATCGAACCTTCCAAAGAAGTTTCTAACAGTACTGACGAAGGCTATACAGCTCAGATTTCTGCGGATAAGGCGAAGAAAATTCAAGATAATGTCACTGTGAAAGAGAAAGCAGATGTGGCCTCTATTGTATTAGGACAACTAAGTGTAGCAGATATAAAGAGGCTCAAGGAATTGGCATCTGGCGGGTTGACCCTTGATGAGAAACGGGAAGCGCGAAGTATTATTCTCGATAAAGTATCGGAAGAACAGTACAATGAGCTTTCACAGATTGCTAAGAAGTATGGAGTAAGTCAAGGGAAAACACGTGACCAAATCATTGCCGAAGAAGAACAATTAAAAGCGATAGAAAAGGGAAGTGAATAAGCATGTCTAAAGTAACACTACCAGTAGTAGCTTTATCATTAATTGCTTCAATTGGTTTAGCGCCATTAACAGCATCCGCACCTATATCAGTATCGGCAGCTGCGGTGGTGCCAAATGCAACGACTAAGACTGCAACTACTACGATTAAAGTGCAAAGTATGAATGTGAATTTGATTTTTGACGGCGTGAGTATTCAGCCACCCACAGGTCAGTATGTATTCATGTACAACAATACTACTTATATTCCATTACGCTTTATGTCATATGCCTTGCAGAAAAGTGTTGCTTGGGATGCTAAAAACGTTAAAGTTACCGTAGCAGAGCCTAGCAGTTCAGAACTAGTTGTGATTAAAGAATACCTAATGAATGCAACGAACGGGAATAGTACTTCAGTAGCATCGAAGAATATTGTCCTCAATCAAGTTAAGGCAAGTTATGTATTTAACGGTTCAACCAAGGCTTTGCCTGCAGGTCAATCCAGCTTCATCCTGAATGGGTCCTTATATGTGCCCCTTCGTTTTTTATCGGAATCTGTAGGTCATAACATTAGCTGGGATCAGAAGACGAAGACCATTACTGCTGCTTCCAAGGCTTATCAAGAGCAATCCAATAATGGTTCAACAGGTAACAATGGTAAGGATTTATCTCCAGTAGCAACACCAGCACCAACGGATACAACTGACGCAGCGGGTGGGGGTTCTGCGGAAACTGGAAAGGTTTCATATGAAACTATCACCAGTGACACAGAAGCTAAGCTTACGGCGCTTAAAAATCAAAGCCAATCGACATTAATGAATATTGCGTTTGAGTATATAGGAGCAACAGATGAAGCGAGTAAGAAAAGTATTAAAGCTAAAGGGGTACAACAACTAGCCTCATTTACTGCTAGCTTTAATAGTATAGTCACTGATGCTGAACAAAAACTGAACAGTAATGGCTACAGTACAGAAATTATTGGTAAATATAAAAGTGAATTTGAATCGCAGCTGCAGTTGGGGAAAGATCTGGCTGCAGGAATGTCTAAATAATTTAATTTCGAGAGTAAAATATCATCTCTCTGTTTAAGCATAGAGATGATATACATTGAATAAATACCTGAGAAAGGATTTGAATTATGAGTTCATATTTTTATGTGAAGAAAACTATTGATACTTTTTTGGCTCTAATTGGAATTCTCCTGCTATGGCCTTTTTTTTTGATTATAGCAATTATAATAAAATTGAATTCAAAAGGTCCTATTCTATTTAAACAAAAGAGATTGAGTAAGAATAAAAAAGAGTTTTATATTCTTAAGTTTAGGACTATGCGAATTGATACACCCAAAGATATGCCAACTCATCTGTTAGAAGATCCTAATTTTTTTATAACTAAAGTAGGTAAATTTCTTAGAAAAACAAGCTTGGACGAATTGCCTCAAATTATCAATATTCTGAGAGGTGAGATGAGTATTGTTGGGCCAAGACCAGCTTTATGGAATCAATATGATCTTATAGAGGAAAGAGATAAATATGGTGCAAATGATGTACTGCCGGGTCTCACAGGATGGGCACAAATTAATGGGAGAGATGAACTCTCAATCGATATTAAAGCTAAATTGGATGGAGAGTACATTGAAAAAATGGGTATCCGTATGGATAGTAAATGTTTTGTTAGGACGATTACTGGAGTTATTAAAAGTGAAGGTGTTGTAGAGGGTAGGACTGGAAAAATTAATAAAAATGATTCTTTAAGCACTGAGGAGATAATAACAGGATGAAGAAAATACTTGTTACAGGTGCTAATAGTTACGTGGGTACAAGTTTTAAAAAATGGATTGAAAAGTATTCGAATATTTATATCATTGAGTCAATAAATTTAAGAAGTGATTCCTGGAAGGGAAGAGATTTTTCAAAATATGATGTTATATTTCATACTGCTGGTATTGCCCATATTAAGGAAACGAAAAAAAACAAAGAATTATTTTTTAAAGTGAATCGTGATTTAGCATATGAAGTTGCTTACAAAGCAAAAAGGGAGGGAGTTAAGCACTTTATATTTTTGAGTTCTATGAGCGTTTATGGGATTGATAATGGTTTAATTCTTTCAGATTCGACTTTAAATCCTAAGAGTAGTTATGGCCGTTCTAAATTAGAAGCTGAGAAATTGATAAATACGCTAGAAAATGATTCATTTAAAGTTGCGGTCGTTAGACCACCAATGATATATGGTAAAAATTGTAGAGGTAATTATCCGAAATTGGTTAAAATGGCACTTAGGTTCCCCTTTTTTCCTAGTATTGAAAATAAACGAAGTATGATTTATATAGATAATTTTTGTGAATTTGTAAGATTGTTGATTGATGATTGTGCCGAGGGAACGTACTTTCCACAGAATGAAGAATATGTTTGTACTTCTCATCTGGTTAAGCTTGTGGCAAAAGTTCATGGTAAAAAAATAAATATGTTAAATTCATTTAATCCTTTACTTAGGTTTATAAAATCAAGAACACTAAATAAAGTATTTGGTAATTTAGTTTATGATAAAAAACTCTCTGAATATAAGAAAAAATATTGTATTAATGACTTTAATGAATCGATCATTTTATCCGAAACGAGGCTTTGAAATGAGTAAGATAGCACAGGATGAAAAATTAGTCAGTATTATTATGCCTGCTTATAACTGTGAAAAATATATAAGGGATTCTATTAATTCTGTCCTTAATCAGACATATCAATATTGGGAACTTATTATTATCGATGATGGTTCGGTTGATCAAACCGTGAACATTGTTAAAAATTTAACCGAAAATGAAGATCGTGTACATTTGTATGAAAATCACCACAATCAAGGTGTTTCGGCTACAAGAAATAAAGGTATATTCCTGGCAAAAGGTGAGTGGATTGCTTTTTTGGATAGTGATGATATCTGGGATATATCTAAACTTCAAAAACAAATGAATTATCTGAGCCCTACAACTGCTGAGTTTTTATTTACAGGTTCCTCGTATATAAATGAGGAAGGGGTTTCCTATAAAGGGGTTTTTGAAGTACCAGAATTAGTAGATTATAAAAAATTAAGAAAGCATAATGTGATTTCATGTTCTTCTGTTCTTCTAAAAAAGCATTTCTTTAACAACATAAAGATGGAGAAAGACGATATGCATGAAGATTATGCGGTGTGGTTGAAAATCCTGAAAACAGGTATATGTGCATATGGTATTAACGAACCTCTTCTGGTATACAGGATCTCACGAAATTCTAAATCAGGTAATAAATTAAAAACAATTAGAATGACTTATAAAGTATTTAGATTTATAGGTATGAATCCTCTGGGTTCAGCTTATTTTATGTGTAGACATATTATAGGCTCAGTTTTAAAGTATAAGAAAATAATGGAAACTTAAATGAAGCAAATCAAGGTGGGGATTGAATGGAAAAGGGGAAAGTCTCAATAATAATAGTTAATTGGAATGGTGGATTGGTGTTATTTAATTGTATAAAGTCTATTAGAGAGTATTGCACAAATGATAATTATGAAATTATTATTGTTGATAATGATTCTTCCGATGATAGCATTAAGTTAATAGAAATGAATTTTAATAATATAAAAGTAGTGAGGAATAGCTCTAATGAAGGATTTGCGAAAGCAAATAATATAGGCTTATTGTACGCTGATGGTGAATATGTCCTATTATTAAATAGTGATACTATATTTTTAAATGATAATATTACACTAGCCAAAGAATTTATGAATAATCATAGAGAGATCAGTATGTTAGGTATTAAATTGCTAAATAGCGATTTATCATTACAAGAGAATTGCTACAAGTTGCCTACTTTAAAGTCATATTTCTGTGAATACATTTTTCGATACCGATATTCTCAAAAATATAATTATGAAGTAGAGCACCATGTTGAATGTATTAGTGGAGCATATATGTTTATTAGAAGAGAAACTATTGAGAAATTTGGGCTTTTCGATGAGCAATATTATTTTTATCAAGAAGATACTGACTTATGTAAAAGATTTTGGGACAATGGTGAGATTATGTATTATATACCTTATGCTCAAATAATACATATTGGAGGTTCTAGTACTAAAAGTGTTAAAGGGAGAATGTTATATCAGATGCACAAAAATAGATATATTTATATCGAAAAGTATTTTTCATCCCATCAAAAATCCCTATTTAATATGATTACTAAATTAGGGCTGATATCTGATTTTTTAGCATCATCTATAAAGCTTCTTTCTTATAGAATAAATTCGAAAGATTATATTGATAGATTAAGGGTTTATAAAAGAATATTTTTATTAAATAGGAGCAACTAAATGAATAAAATATCTGCAGTGATAATAACAAAAAATGAAGAGAAGAATATAAAAGAGTGTTTAGATACTTTAAATTGGGTAGATGAAATCGTAGTAATTGATTCGTATAGTGATGATAATACTATAGAAGTTGCGAAAAAATACACTAATAAGGTCTATCAAAATGAATGGAAAGGATATTCAAATCAAAGAAATTATGGTGCAAATCTTGCATCAAATAGCTGGATAATAAGTATCGATGCAGATGAAAGAATAAGTAGCGAGTTAGCAAATGAGATACAAAATACATTGAAGGATCCAAAACATGCTGCCTATAATATACCAATGCAGAATTTTGTCTTTAATAGGTGGATGAAGCATTCAGGGCTTGATAATCAATATCATATTAGATTGTATAATAAAAATTTTTGCAAATGGAATTCGGTTATACACGAAGATATAGAAACTAATGGTGGTACTATTACCAAGTTAGAAAATAAGATGTTGCACATTGCATATAAAAATGTTTCACAACTAATTGCGAAAATTGATAGATACACAGATTTAGAATCAGAAAAATTATTTGAATCTGGTAAGAAACCGAATCCAATCTCATTTATAATGTATCCACCAATAATTTTCTTGTATAAATACTTTTTTCAATTAGGTTTTCTCGATGGAATAGCAGGATTTACTTGGGCTACTTCGCTAGCTTTTTACCATCATGTGAAATTTGTGAAATATTACTTGAAAAAGGGTGAAGTGCAAAATGAAAATACAAATATTCACTAGAAACTTTTTGGGGAAAATATCAAATTTTGATGTGGGAAATTTATCTGCTATTGGTGGGGCTGAAGTTTATTTAATGCAATTAATAGAAGCTATTCACCAAAAATATTCGGATGCTGAGATAACTGTATATCAATTAGGTGATGATAATAAAGAGTTTTACACTGAACTATTTACACTTAAACATATTAAGCTAAACAAAATAGAAAAAATATTTTTCCCAATTACTTTATCACTTAAATTCAAAAAAATTATTGAGAAAGATTCACTTAAAATTTTTAACTATCCAAATTATGCTGCATTTGTAGGAGTTCAAAAAAATAGTATAGGTATATTTCATGGAGTTGAATGGGACACGGATTTATTCAGTTATGTGTTTAGAGAAGTGAAATATAGATATAGAAATATTTTTGGAGTACTTACTGCACTTTTAAAATACATATACTTTAGATTAGTAGTACCGACTTTAGTGAAAAAAGGTATTAATAACATTGACTGCCTAGTATCAGTTGACAATAATATATTCAATTATGTTAAAAAAGAGAAACATAAAGGAAAAATAAATGTGATTTACAATTGTGTAGACTTGGATTTTTTTACCGGTAATCCAAAAATCGATAATACTGCTGAATCGACAATAATATTAGTTCCAAGAAATTTGAATGTAGCACGAGGTGTTTTCTTATTACCAGATATAGTAACAAGATTACTAAAAAAAACAGATAAATTTGTTGTGCAAGTTGTTGGTACTGGACCGTTGAAAGGTTATATTGAAAAAAAAATTCAAAGTGAAAATATACAAAATCATATAAAACTATTGGGGCACGTCAATGATAGAGGGAAGATGGTAGAATTATTTCGTTCAGCAAACATTGTACTGATACCAACTGTTTTTTCAGAAGGAACTTCCTTATCAGCATTAGAAGCTATGGCTTGTAATAAACCGGTGATAATGACTAAAATAGGTGGGTTAAGTGAAATTGGAATAGATGGAGTAGATAAGCTCTCCTCTAATGCAAATGCCGAAGAGATTGCTGATAAAATATACTCTTTAATGTGTAACGAAGAATTAATGGATGAATTGAAAGTTAATTCGAGAAAATGCGTTGAAAACCATCACAATTATAAGGACTGGTCAAATAATTGGTTGGAAATTATAAATAAATTCTATATTTAAATTATATATATTTGCAAGGAGAGTGAATTAATCATAATTATTGGATATTTAGTATTTAATGTATTGTTAGTGTTGTTTGGTAATAATATATATAAAAAAAAGATTAACCCTGTGAGCATTTATTGTTATGTGTGGAGTTCTGTTGTTTTTTTGTATGAGCTAAAATTAATAAAGTACTACCCACTAACACTTACTACATGGGGAGTTGTATTTATTATGCAACTTTTATATGTAATGGGATGCTATATAGCAAAAAAAATATATCATGAAGAATTAAAGGCAACTGTCGATTTTGAAATATCATCTACTCATTCAATAAAATCCCAAAAGGTTATTCTTAATATTATAATAATTATCACTTTAATATCGGGTTGCGTCATACTTCTAAATGTATTTCAATTTTTCAGAATGTTTGGTTTTAATTTACTTGGACAAACAAATGAACTTTATTTATTTCGACTTACTGGTAGTGAAGGAATTAAGACAATACCTTATCTAGGGGTTTTGGTATATGTTTCCTTAATTTTTTCAGCGGTATATACAGTACAATACGGTTTTAAAAAAATATTTATCATCCCAATGGCTTTAATAGCCCTAGAAGAACTTACTAGTGGTGGAAGAGCCTCTCTTGTTCTTGCTCCTCTTATGTTTGTGGGAGTATTATTAGCTAGTGATGTGAAAAGTAAGTTTTCGAAAATGCAAGTTGGATTTGTATTAACACTAGTCGGAATACTCTTTATAGTTATTAGTTCGAATAGAACAGCTGGTATCGATAACGTGTATTCGAGTGAATTTCTTTACAATATAACAAATGGAAATCCTACAGTATATAAATTAATTGAATATATTACCTCTCCTTTAGGAACTTTAAATGCATTCTTGAAGGATCCTACCTTTTCTTTTGGGAAAAATACATTTTTAACAATATATAATCTGCTAAATAAAATTGGTTACAATATAAATATATCTTTGTACCAAGATGATTTTTATGTTCCGATGAGAGTGAATGTTGGTACAATGTTGCGTGAATTAATAGAAGATTTTACGATTGGAGGTTGTGCACTAATAATCTTCTTCATTGGCTTCTGTTTTAGTAGTAGTTATCTTAAATTCAGAAATACTCTTTCGTATCTTTATGCAATTTGGGTAGCCGTTTTTTTTCAGATTATTAGTTTCTCATTCTTTGATTGGCGATTAAGATCTTCTGCGGAATGGATAATTTTGGTTTGTGGTTCTGTTATTGGAGTATATTTGGATAGAAAGCTTAGATCATATAAATGAATAATAGGTTTACAGGCCACTAGTAAATTGTCTTCCAAGTTATTACAGTAAAGATGATGAGGGATGAATATTGAATAAAAAATCCATTGCTTTCATGAAAAATTTCTCATATACCTTATCGTCGAATCTGGTATCAATGATCATTTCAACAATTGTTATTTTAGTTGTACCAAAGTTAATAGGTATAGAAGATTATGGATATTGGCAATTATACCTATTTTATTCATCATATGTTGGTTTCTTGCACTTTGGTTGGAATGATGGAATCTATCTTCGATATGGAGGAAAGGAATATAAAGAGCTAGATAAAGATTTGTTCTTCTCACAATTTTGGATGTTATTTATTTTTCAAGTATTAATTGGTGTAGTGATAATTAGTTTTTCAACTATTATATTTGAAAATGTTAGTAGGCTATTTATAATTAATATGACAACATTATGTATGCTTATAATTAATGTAAGACTCATGTTAATCTATATATTACAATGTACTAATAGAATTAAGGAATATGCACAGATAACAATAATGGAAAAAGTTTTGTATTGTTGTATGATTTTAGTGTTATTAATAGCGGGTATTAGAAAATATGAAGTATTAATCATTGCTGATATAATTGGGAAACTTATTACTTTATTTTATTCAGCTTATTGCTGTAGAGAAATAGTATTTAATAAAATCTCAGCTTTTCATTTAAATGTTAGAGAGATCATTCAGAATTTTAGTGTAGGGATAAAACTTATGTTTGCAAACATCGCGAGTATGTTTATCATTGGAATCGTTCGATTTGGTATTGAAAGAACGTGGGATGTTACAACATTTGGTAAAGTTTCGCTCACACTAAGTATTTCTAGTCTAATGATGATATTTATCAATGCTGTCGGTGTAATTATCTTTCCAGTATTAAAAAGGGCAAATAAAGATAAACTAGCATTTATATATTCAACTATACGAACTTTTTTAATGATCCCTATGCTTGGATTACTTGCGGCATACTACCCAATAAAGGTAATCTTATCAGCATGGTTACCACAATATAATGAGAGCGTAATGTTTATGGCGCTTCTCTTCCCAATGTGTGTCTATGAAGGGAAAATGTCATTATTAATTAATACTTATTTAAAAACATTGAGGAAAGAAAAGCTAATGCTTACTATTAATGTGGTATCTGTGTTATTGAGCATCATTATTACAATATTGTTTACTATAGTATTTGAAAATCTCTCGTTAATTATTGTATCGATTGTGGGCCTGCTAGCTTTTCGCTGTGGTTTGGCAGAGATGCTTTTATCAAAGATACTCAATGTTTCTGTATATAAAGATATATTTCTTGAAATGATTATTTCTCTGATCTTCATATTAACTAGTTGGTTTATTGATTCATGGATCGGAGTGGCTTTATATTTAATTACGTATGGAGTGTATTTGTTCTATAAGAGAAAGGATATTAAAGGCGCAATGATAAATCTAAAACAACTAGTAAAAGTATAGTTAAATCTAATTCTAATTTAGATTCTATGCTTCCTTATTTTGTTACAGTATTTCTGAAGTTTTCAGTTTTATTATGACCTTATTGAGGTATTGATGACTTTTATCTTGATTAATAAAGACGTTTAATTCTTAATTCTATTAGTAATAGGAGAATATTAAATAGTATTAATTCTATATTATTTGGGAGAGTGAATTAATGAAAGGCATTATCCTAGCAGGCGGCAGCGGTACGCGCCTATATCCATTAACAATGGTGACAAGTAAGCAGCTTTTACCTATTTACGACAAACCAATGATTTACTATCCGCTATCCACATTAATGTTAGCGGGCATTAAAGAAATTCTTATTATTTCAACTCCAGAGGACACGCCTAGATTTGAAAGCTTATTAGGTGACGGTTCTCAATTTGGTATCTCATTACAATACAAAGTGCAACCAAGTCCTGATGGTTTAGCTCAGGCTTTTATTTTGGGTGAATCTTTTATAGGTGATGATTCTGTTGCCATGATCCTTGGAGATAATATCTACTATGGCAATGGAATGCGGAAGATGTTGCAACGTGCTTCTACTAAACAACAAGGAGCAACGGTGTTCGGATATCATGTGCAAGATCCAGAGCGATTCGGTGTTGTCGAATTTAATGAAGAGGGCAAAGTGTTGAGCGTGGAGGAAAAACCAACTCAGCCAAAATCTAACTATGCAATTACTGGTTTATATTTTTATGATAACAGAGTTATTGAGATTGCTAAGAATGTTGAGGTCTCTTCAAGGGGGGAATTGGAGATTACCTCCATTAATGAAGCTTACTTAAACCTTGGTGAGCTCGATGTGGAACTTCTAGGGCGGGGATTCACGTGGTTAGATACAGGAACTCATCAAAGTCTTGTCGACGCAACTAACTTTGTACGGACTATTGAAGATCATCAGGGTATCAAGATCGCCGCTCCTGAGGAAATTGCATATATTAATGGATGGATTGACAAAAAACATTTGTGGAATTGTGGGGAGAAGTTGAGTAAGACGGGGTATGGTCAGTATTTGATGAAAGTAGCTACAGGTAAAATACAATATTAATAACTGAAAGTGTGGTAACCATGAAAATTAAAGAAACCTTACTGCAAGGTGTATTAGTCGTAGAACCAGCTGTTTTTGGGGACCACCGAGGTTGGTTTATGGAGACGTATAGCGGAGCTAAGTTTAAAGAGCATGGAATTGACATGGATTTTGTACAAGATAACCAATCCTACTCTGCAACTAAAGGAACATTACGTGGTTTGCATTATCAATTGCATCCCAAAGCACAGACGAAGCTGGTTCGGTGTACACGCGGTGCTATTTTTGATGTAGCCGTAGATATCAGAAAAGGCAGTCCTACCTATAGTAAATGGTTCGGCATTGAACTAAGTGCTGAGAATAAGAAGCAACTGCTGATCCCAAAAGGATTCGCTCATGGATTCATGACACTAACAGAAGACGTAGAGGTTCAGTATAAGTGCGATGAGCTTTATGCCCCGGAATGTGATGGGGGTATTTTGTGGAATGATCCTTCTATTGGTATCGAATGGCCTATTCATGTTACACCAGTGCTGTCTGCCAAAGATGAGAAGGCGCCTTTATTAAAAGAGGCAAATTTGAATTTTTTTTATGAAAACTAATATTAAAGATAATAGATCGGGAGTGTGCGTTCATTGAGTAAGCAAAAGATGCTGGTTACGGGTGGTGCCGGATTTATTGGAGGCAACTTCGTACAGTATATGGTAGATAAATATCCGCATTATGATATTGTGAATTTAGATTTGCTAACTTATGCGGGTGATCTAACGAAACATAAGGATATTGAGTCTAAATCGAATTATCGGTTTGTTAAAGCTGATATTGCTGACCGGGAGGCAATATTGTCTCTTTTTGAGTTGGAAAAATTCGATTATGTTGTTCATTTCGCTGCGGAGAGTCATGTGGATCGCTCAATTACTGATCCTGCGATATTTGTTCGTACGAATGTTATGGGTACACAGGTACTACTGGATGCAGCTAAAAAATTCGGCATTACTAAATTCCTCCATGTCTCTACGGATGAAGTGTATGGCGAACTTGATTTTGATCCTACTGTATTTTTTACCGAAGAAACACCTTTGCAGCCTAACAGTCCTTATAGTGCTAGTAAAACAGCGTCTGATTTGCTAGTCCGTGCTTATTATGAGACCTTTGGGTTACCAATGAACATAACACGCTGCTCGAACAATTACGGCCCCTATCATTTTCCTGAAAAACTGATTCCACTAACCATCTCAAGAGTATTAAACGAAGAGAAGGTTCCTGTATACGGGGATGGAAAAAATATTCGCGACTGGCTCCATGTCTGGGATCACTGCGCGGCCATTGACCTTGTCGTGCACCAAGGAGTAAGCGGTGAAGTTTATAATGTAGGTGGTCATAATGAGAGAACTAATCTTGAAGTAGTTAAGACGATTATCAGTACCTTGGGGAAATCTGATGATTTGATTGAATTCGTAACAGATAGATTAGGACATGATAAACGTTACGCCATTGATCCAACGAAACTTGAGAATTTAGGTTGGAAGCCAACTTATACTTTTGAGACAGGTATTGCGCAGACGATCCAATGGTATATTGATAATGCTGAATGGTGGCAACAAATCCTTAGTAACGAATCGCATAAGTGATTTATGCACGACTTAACGGTTAAGAAAAGAAAAGGTAATTTAATTAATAAAAGATGGGTCCTTGTCGTATGTTTACTATTGTTAATTACTAGTTTTTTCATTGCAGGCCGCTTCCTAGCTCTAACTGAATCTCCCAAGCAAGCCGATGTCATCATCGTCCTAAGCGGAGACCAAGGGCGTGTGGAAAAGGCAGCAGAGTTATATAAAGCAGGTTATGCTCCTTATATAATTCTTTCCAATGCCAAAGAGTCAACGAGTAAATCGGGTGACATGGTCCAAACCGCTCTAGCCTTAGGCATACCCCAGGATGTTATTTATACCGAGAACGCGGCGGATAGCACTTATCAGAATGCCGAGTACACCCTTCCTATTATGAAGGAGTACGGTTTTAAATCTGCGATGGTTGTTTCCTCTGACTTTCACATGCGGAGAGTAAAATTTCTTTTTGGTCGTGTATATAAAAAATCGGAGATTGAGCTGACGTATCTGGGTTCTGCATCAGGATATAACGCTAAACGCTGGTGGAGTGACCGAAGGAGTAGAGAAACAACGTTCAACGAGTATGTAAAAATGATCGGCAACACCTTTGGTTACAATGGTCCGGAGGCAAAAAGTACTCTTGATCAGATTAAGAACTGGTTTCGCTAATATTTTCGTCCAACTTCCGAGGTGATCTCATGAGTCAAGACCATTTAGTTTGTAAATCATCTGGGAATACTACATTCGTTAAAGGAGAAATGAGCAACCGATAGGCTAACGTCATGCTTATTGGAAAAACCTTCTGTTTTGGCTGAGAAGTTTTAAGTCACTGAGCAGTGGCTTATTTTTTTGGAGAACGGACTTTTTGACAATTTTAAGAACTAGTAGGCGATAATATTTCATTCTCACTTCCATAACCTTATAAATTAGCTAAAAATAACTCATCCTAACCGTAGCGAACCTACGGTTTTTTATTTATAATAATTATTATCTGGATTTCATAAAGCGTTCAAAAAATCTGTAAAAAGTCTTATTTTCGTGTGATATACTTAACACAGTGTTTTGAGATGTTGTGAAAGTGAACGGTATGTAAGGTATTAATTTATATAATTGGATTTCAGCAACTTATAGAGACTAGGATGGTGAACTATCGATGCACATCGTCGTCGTTGGCCTGAATTATCGTACGGCTCCCGTGGAGGTACGGGAACAGTTTGCTTTTGCGGAAAGTGATCTTCCGGCAGCGCTCCATCAACTGATGAAGACGAAGGGTGTGCTAGAAGGGGTCTTAGTAGCTACCTGCAACCGTACGGAAATTTATGTGGTGATGGACCGCCTTCATATGGCTGGTTATTTCATCCGCGGCTTTATGGAGCAATGGTTTGGTGTGAAAAGCGAGCAATTTGCTCAGCATATGTATATTTATGAAGACGAGCAGGCGATTGCGCATTTGTTCCGCGTGACCTGCGGTCTGGATTCCATGGTGATTGGGGAGACGCAGATCCTGGGACAGGTGCGGAGTTCTTTTCTCACAGCTCAGGCTGAGGGTGTAACTGGAACTTGGTTCAATCGGTTGTTCAAGCAAGCGGTGACGCTCGGCAAAAGAGCACATAGTGAAACGTCAATCGGCGAGAGCGCAGTATCGGTCAGTTATGCGGCTGTGGAGCTGGGCAAGCGGATTTTTGGCATGTTCACTGGGAAAAAAGTGCTGATTCTCGGCGCCGGCAAAATGAGCGAGCTTACCGTGAAGCATCTATACAGTAGTGGTGCGGCAGAAGTGATTGTCGCTAACCGTACGCTGTCGCGTGCGATTGAATTGGCGGAGAAGTTCTCGGGTAAGCCGAGCACGATTGAAGATGCGTTAACAACTCTAAATGAAGTAGATATCGTGATCAGCTCGACAGGAGCAGACGGGTACGTGCTTACGGCTGATAAGGTAGCGCATGCTATGAAACGCCGCCCTTCGCGGCCGCTTTTTATGATAGATATTGCTGTACCACGTGATATTGATCCTGCGGCGGCAAATGTGCCGGATGTTTTTTTGTATGATATTGACGATCTGGAGGGCATTGTGGAGAACAATCTGGAAATGCGCCGAAGTGAAGCTGCGAAGATTGAAGTGATGATCAGTGAGGAAATGGATGAGTTCCAGCTGTGGCTCAAGACGCTTGGTGTAAGACCTGTAATCCGGGCGCTCCAGGATAAATCGAATACGATTCATGAAGAAACGATGGAAAGTCTGTTCAATAAGCTGCCCGAGCTGGACGAGCATCAGCGGAAAGTGATCCGCCGTCTGACTAAAAGTATTGTGAACCAGATGATGCATGATCCGATCAATGTAATTAAAGAGCTGTCCGGCGGTAAGCAGGGAAATGAAGCTCTTGATTATTTTTCCAAAATCTTTGCGTTGCAGGAACAGCTCAAATCCGATTCAGATGATGGAGATATTGCCTCAGTGAAGCAGTCTAGTTCTGGAGAACGTACGGCTGGCAGCGCTGATTTCTCTGTGCCTAAAACGGCGCTTGCTCCGGCAGGCTTGCTGGGTGGGTGAATAATATGCAACTGCTGAACGGAATATATGACGCCGCTCTGCTGGTCTATGCCCTGAGCCTGCTGTTTGTTTTCTCGGATTGCCTTAAAAGGAGTCCGGGTGGGAAGCGGTTAGGCACGGGGCTTCTTGTTGTTGTGGGTCTTTTGCAAGTTGCAGGACTTGGAATTCGTTTCTCTCAGGAGAAAGGCCTGCCTATTTTTACACCTTATGATTTCTTGTTTTGGTTTGCGTTTAGTATTGTGCTGACTTCGCTTGCGGTGGCTTTTACACGTGGTGGCGAGTTTACGATTTTGCTGCTCAGTATGGCCGGGTTTAGTGTTTTTCTGCTTAATCGGGTGTGGCTGACGGCGGGTGGACATACGCTTGAGACTTGGAGTGCGGTGTATGGCTGGCTGACGATGCATGTGATTTTGGCAAATTTGAGTTTTGCAGCACTGACGTTAGGGACGGTTTTTGCAATATTGTACTTGTTCCTGCACACCAGACTCAAAAGCAAGAAATGGAGCGACCGGATCCGTCGTTTGCCGAACCTGGAGACTACAGATAAATACTCTTACACCGCTATTTTGGTGGGCACTCCTTTGCTGGGAATATCGCTGGTGGTGGCGGGTTTATCTATAGTATCTGAGGGACGGACGCTTTTATTGAAGGATTTAAAAGTATTAACGACTCTTATCGGTCTTGGGATTTACATATTTTATATTATCTTTAAGAAGTCCGGGCGGAAAAGTGGAGTAAGTATGGCTCGCTGGGCGATTTTAGGATATGCTTTTATTATCTTAAATTTTCTGTTGAATTCTTGGTCTGATTTTCACGGTTGGAGCGGGGAGTGAAGGGCATGACGCGTTATTTACCCATAATGCTGGATTGTGAAGGGCAGCACTGTGTGGTTATTGGCGGTGGTGTCGTGGCTGAACGTAAGGTGAGCGGGCTGTTGGAAGCTGGAGCGGCGGTTAAGGTGATTAGTCCTTCTTTGACAGATCCGCTTGATTCTCTAGCTGAAAAAGGTCTTCTGATCTGGATGGACCGTACTTATGCTCCCGGAGATCTCCGTGGGGCCTTTCTCGTATATGCAGCCACTAACGATAGGGCGGTTAATGAAGAGGTTGCGCGGGAGTCTAGACGGCTTGGAATTCATGTGAATGTGGCCAGCCATGCGGAAGCGGGAAACTTTATCACGCCCGGAGTGGTTCGGAGGGGACGTTTGACGGTAGCTGTATCTACTTCAGGTGCTGGCCCGCTTGCGGCAACGAAGATCAAAAATGTGCTTGAAAAAGCGCTGGATGCGGCGTATGAGCCATATTTGGATTTTGTGCATGCCATGCGAACCCGGATTAAGGAAAAAGAACCTTCTGCTGAAGTTCGTGGAAGGCTTTTGAGGAAGCTAGGCGCGCTGGATGTGTTGAACGAGATGAGTAAGGGTACCTTCATAGCGTGGAGCCCGGAGGATATGGACGCTTGGATTGCTCAGCAACGGGTGGAGTAAAAGTGCGCGTGGACACTGTAAAGATTAGAAAATTGGGTTAGATTAAGATATGAAGTGGATGAGCGGTTTTGAGTAACTATAATGAATGGCTGAGTTGGCTCGTAGTGGCTGAGATGGTGGAATGTACGGTATAGATACTGTTGAATTGGGCTTAAGTGGCTGGGATGGCGGAATGTACGGTATAAATACTGTTGAATTGGGATGGAATAGCTTAGATGGCGGAATGTACGGTATAAATGCTGTTGAATTGGTTCGTAGTGGCAGGAATGGCGAAATGAGCGGTATAAATACTGTTGAATTGGGCTTAAGTAGCTGAGATGGGGGAATGTACGGTATAAATACTGTTGAATTGGGCTTAAGTAGCTGAGATGGCGGAATGTACGGTATAAATCCCGTTGAATTGGGCTTAAGTAGCTGAGATGGCGGAATGTACGGTATAAATCCCGTTGAATTGGGTTGAAGTAGCTTAGAGGGTGGAATGTACGGTATAAATGCTGTTGAATTGGACTTAAGTAGCTGAGATGGCGGAATGTACGGTAACAATGCCCTTAAAATAAGCAACAGTCGCCGAATGAGCTAAAAGAAAGGCAAAAATGCCTCAAATTCGGCGGGGATTATCCGAAGTAGCGAATTCAAAGGCAATAATGCCTTTTTTAGAGTGAGAGTAGTTAATTGGTTAGTTTGGGTTTGGATTTCTAGTGCAAGGTTCTGCGGTGAAGAGTAAGAGGCGAACGTTACCAGGAGGAATGGACAAATGCGTAAGGTTATAGTGGGGAGTAGACAAAGCGCGCTTGCGTTGACGCAAACGGGACATGTGATTGCTGATCTGGAGCGACTTAGCGAGGAGCATGGTTTTGGTTTTACTTTTGAAGTGAAAAAGATCGTCACCAAAGGTGACCGCATTCTTGACGTTACTTTATCCAAGGTAGGCGGCAAAGGGTTGTTCGTGAAAGAAATCGAGCAAGCGATGCTGGAAAAAGAAATCGACATGGCGGTGCACAGCATGAAGGATATGCCATCCGAGTTACCGGATGGGTTGATCAATGGTGCTGTGCCGAAGCGTGTCGATCCGCGTGATGTTTTGATCTCTAACGGAGGCGTCTCGCTAGACGAGCTGCCTCAGGGTGCACGCGTAGGCACAAGCAGCTTACGCCGATCCAGCCAGCTCGCTGCGCTGCGGCCTGATCTGGTCATTGAGCCCGTGCGCGGCAACATTGACTCGCGGCTGCGCAAGCTGGAGAGCGGCGAATACGACGCAATCCTGCTGGCAGCGGCGGGGCTGTCGCGCATGGGCTGGCAGGATCGCGTGAGCGCCTACCTGCCGCCGGAGGTTTGCCTGCCCGCTGTAGGGCAGGGCGCACTCGGCATCGAGTGCCGCGCAGATGACGCTGACCTGCGGAAGCTGCTGGCATTATACAACGACGCCGATACGGCATTGACGGTAGCGGCGGAGCGCACGTTCCTTGGCGTGCTGAATGGCGGCTGCCAAGTGCCGATTGGTGCTCATGCGGTGCTTGACACAGCCGCCAAAGCTGCTACCGCTGAGCACAAAGTAATCTCGTTAACGGGGATGGTGGGAACACCGGACGGTTCAACGATTTTGAAAGAAACTTGCACGGGGATTGACCCGGTACAGCTCGGCGAAGAAGTCGCTAAAAAGCTGATTGCAAGAGGAGCGGAGAAGATACTGTCAGACGTTAGGGGATGAGTGGATTGACGGGGAAGGTTTATTTGGTAGGTGCAGGTCCCGGGGACGCAAAGCTGATTACTGTGAAAGGCCTCGAGTGTATCCAAAAAAGCGACGTACTGGTGTATGATCGCTTGGCAAGTCCTAGATTGCTGAAATGCATGAAACCCGGCGGGGAGAAGATTTATGTAGGCAAGCTGCCGGATCGCCACACGATGAAGCAGGAAGAGATTAATCAATTGTTAGTTGATTTGGCTTTACAGGGGAAAACAGTGGTGCGGCTTAAGGGTGGGGACCCTACGATTTTTGGCCGGGTGGGTGAAGAAGCGGAGCTGCTGCGCAAAAATGGGATCTATTACGAAATCGTACCGGGCATCACGTCAGCGATCAGTGTACCTGCCTATGCGGGTATACCTGTTACGCACCGCGATCATGCCTCTTCCCTGTCGATTATCACCGGGCATGAGAGTCCGGATAAACTGGATCATTCCATACATTGGGATAAAGTAACGAACGCCACGGGAACGTTAGTGTTTCTGATGGGCGTAGCTAAAATAGGTTATATCAGCGCTCAGCTGATCAAGCACGGACGGCCGCCAGAAACACCAGTGGCACTTGTGCGCTGGGGCACCCGCGCGGATCAGGAGACGCTGACGGGAACCCTCGCCGATATTGAGGCGAAGGTGAAGGCGGCGGATTTTCAGCCGCCGGCAGTCATCGTCGTCGGCGACGTGGTGCTGCAGCGTGAGCAGCTGAAGTGGGTCGAGGCGATGCCGTTATTCGGCAAACGCATCGTGGTGACACGGGCTCGCAGCCAAGCAAGCGAGCTGGTGGATAGAATTGAAGAACTCGGCGGGGAACCCTACGAGTTCCCGGTGATCGAGACGATCATGCCGGAAGGGGCAGAGAAGAAGGCGAAGATTGCTGCGGCGTTTGGCGCGCTGGAATCGTACGACTGGGTATTCTTCACTAGCCCGAACGGCGTGGAGTTTTTTTGGCGCCACTTGGCGGAGCTGGGGGCGGACATTCGCGGGCTACACCGCGCGCGTATTGCAGCGGTGGGGCCAGGCACAGCCGCCGCGCTGGCGCAGCGCGGGGTGATTGCTGAGGAACTTCCGGCGAAGTTTCAGGCGGAAGGTCTGATTGAGACGTTCGGTCCCCAGCTGCTGCCGGGACAGAACGTGCTATTGCCGCGCGGCGATCTGGCGCGGGACTGGCTGCCGGACAAGCTGAGAGAGCTTGGCCTTCAGGTGACAGACGTGGATACTTATGAAACGGTTGTCACGGGTGAGGATGACGTCGAGCTGCTGAAGCTGCTAGAGGAAGGTCGCGTTCACGCGGTAACCTTCACCAGCTCGTCAACCGTGCGTAATTTCTTACACATCCTGAAACGGTTGGGGCTTGAAGATCCGCTCCCGCTGCTTGCAAATGTGAAAATCGCCTGCATCGGTCCGTTAACGGAGCAGACTGCGGTAGACGCGGGACTGACACCGGGTCTCTTGTCTGAAGAGGCAACCATAGATGGTTTGGTGCAGGAGCTCTGCCGCTGGAATGCGGAGACTCAGCTGCAGTAGCGGTCGGATCGAGGATAGAACAAAGCAATAGTTTACTGGTGAGTTTAGCATACTTAGCTTACTTTCTGGTGGGAAGGTAGAAGCTGATTACTCCGCGGGGAGATGTTCTACGGAGAAAGGCAGTGCCTGCTTAGAAATATAGCGCTCAGCTTATATTTAGTTAGATTACAGGCTAGAGTTTGTTCATAGTTACTAAATAGTTCGTGGTTACACGTGAGTTGGTAGTTATTAAATAGTTCGTAGTTACATGTGAGTTCGTGGTTACTAAATAGTTGGGGTTACATGTGAGTTTAGAGTTTGTTCGTAGTTACTAAATAGTTCGTGGTTACACGTGAGTTGGTAGTTATTAATGAGTTCGCGGTTACTTTTACTAACTAACATTTGTTGGTTTACTCGCCGTTATATCTACGCTCAAAAGTGCCACATCGCTACCTTCAAGTAACATATAAATTGAACTCCGAACGTAGTGACTTATGGAGTTCGGAGGATAATATTTGGTTGTAAACTAACAGGTATGTAGAGAATATGCAGTAGGTTAATGTGAGCAGATCTGCTTGAGGTTTAGGTTTAGTTGTACTTCATACAATTAAATTTTCTATATATCAGCTAAAGTCGAGTTTAGTTGTAGTATGTGCAATTAAATATCCGCTAAATGAGGAATCTTCGCACTTTTGTAATAAATAACTGTAGAGAATGCAACTAAAGCTTACAATTAGGACAAAACATCGAGATAGTTGCACAAACTACAACTATACGTAGTTAGCCTGTGGTCGGCGGTTTGGTTGCGGCTAATTTAGACTTGGCTGTGGCTAGTTGTAGTTTGCTGCCAGACACATAATTTGGTTTTATATTTTATTTTTCAGGAGGATGAACAAATGAGCTTTCCAATTACACGTCACCGTCGTTTGCGCGGTTCTGCTGGAATTCGTGGCATGGTTCGGGAGACGATACTGAATGTGCTGGATATGGTACAGCCTATTTTTGTGACTTATGGAACAGGTGTGAAGAATGAGATTAGCTCGATGCCGGGTGTGTATCATTTTTCGCTGGATACGTTAAAAGCAGAAGTGGACGAGATTGCCGCACTAGGCATCCCGGCAGTATTGTTGTTCGGGATTCCTGAGACGAAGGATGCTATCGGTTCTTCCGGTTTTGCAGAGGATGGAATTGTGCAAGAGGCTACTCGCTTGATCAAGCAGTGGTACCCAGAGCTGTTGGTCGTTGCAGATACCTGCCTTTGTGAATTTACGGATCACGGACATTGTGGAATGGTGCATACGCATACGGTGAATGGTGTGGTCCATGGCGATGTTATCAACGATGCCTCGCTGGAGCTTTTGACTCGTACGGCGGTATCCCAAGCAAAAGCTGGAGCAGATATTATCGCCCCTTCCAACATGATGGATGGATTTGTTCACGCAATTCGTGCGGGACTTGATGAGAACGGCTTTGAGCATGTGCCGATTATGTCGTATTCGGTCAAATATGCTTCGGCGTTTTATGGCCCTTTCCGCGAAGCAGCGGATTCAGCACCACAGTTCGGGAATCGCAAAACATATCAAATGGACCCTGCCAATCTGCGCGAAGCACTCCGTGAAGCAGAATCCGATGTGCTGGAAGGCGCGGATATGTTAATGGTGAAGCCAGCTCTGGCTTACCTAGATGTGATTCGTACGATTCGTGATCAGTTTGATCTTCCTTTGGTGGCTTATAATGTGAGTGGAGAATATTCCATGGTAAAAGCAGCGGCACTGCAAGGCTGGATCGACGAGCAAGCCGTTGTGCTGGAAATGCTGACGGGCATGAAACGTGCTGGTGCGGACATTATTATTACTTATTTTGCAAAAGATGCAGCCCGCTGGCTGCGCGGCTAATCTTCATCACACCGACATCGCGGCAGCTAATAAATGTTTGTACAAGCTTGTGTAACCAAGAAGAGAATAGGAGTGAAGATACATGAGTAATGTGCCAATGGCGCGTAAAGAGGAAGCGTCCCGGAAGGCTTTTGATGAAGCAAAACAATATATTCCCGGCGGGGTGAACAGCCCTGTACGGGCGTTTAAATCCGTAGGTCTGACTCCGATTTATGTGGATCATGGGATAGGTTCGCGTATTTTTGATATCGACGGCAACAGCTTTATCGACTATGTGCTCTCATGGGGTCCACTGATTATGGGTCATGCGCATCCTGAGGTTGTGAAGGCATTGCAGGAGACAGCGGTAAAAGGGACAAGCTTTGGCGCTCCAACGCTACTGGAAACGGAAATGGCAAAAACCGTTGTTGAACGAGTGGCATCTGTAGATATCGTACGCATGGTTAACTCTGGAACGGAAGCTACGATGAGCGCGATTCGTTTGGCACGTGGTTACACTGGGCGCAGCAAAATCTTGAAGTTCGAAGGCTCCTACCACGGTCACGCCGATAGTCTGCTTATTAAGGCTGGCTCTGGTGTAGCTACATTGGGCTTGCCGGATAGCCCGGGTGTCCCAGAAGGCGTTGCAATGAATACCATTACGGTTCCTTACAATGATTTGGAGTCCACTCAGATTGCTTTCGAACGTTTTGGCAATGAGATTGCCGCAGTGATCGTAGAGCCGATTGCCGGCAACATGGGCGTGGTTCCACCGCTTCCAGGCTTCCTGGAAGGGCTTCGTAAATTAACTTCTGACAATGGTTCGCTGCTTATTTTTGATGAGGTTATGACAGGCTTCCGTGTTAATCGTGGCTGTGCTCAAGGCTTGTTCGGGATTACTCCGGATATTACTTGTTTTGGCAAAGTTATCGGCGGCGGACTTCCAGTGGGTGCTTATGGCGGCAAAAGAGAGATCATGGAGCAAATCGCTCCTACTGGACCGATTTATCAGGCGGGCACACTTAGTGGTAATCCATTGGCGATGGCAGCCGGATATACTACGCTCAAGCTGTTGACCCCGGAAGTATATGATCGTCTGGAACAATTGGGTGCACGTCTGGAAGCGGGTTTGAAAAAGAATTCAATTGAGACTGGCATTCCGCTCACTATCAACCGGGTGGGATCGATGGTTTGCCCATTCTTTACTGAAGGACCTGTAATCAATTTTGAAACGGCTAAGTCCAGTGACACGGATCTTTTCCGTCGTTATTTTGGTCATATGGTAAACCAAGGCATCAGTGTGCCACCTTCACAGTTTGAGGGGATGTTCATATCGGCTGCACATAGTGAACAAGATATTGATGATACCATTGAGGGCCATTATAATGCCCTGAAGGCCCTTTGAGCATCGGAGCCGGAGAAAGAACCGGTGGTGGCGCTTGGACCCGGCGTGGAGAGTGGCTGGAGGTAACACCCGGCAAAATCATTACTGGAGCCGAGGATACGCAGGCAACGATTGACAAGTGGCTGTTAGAAACTGTAGGCATGCCCGAGAAACTTCATCTGCGGTTACGCCGCGAGGGAGGCATTCAGTGGAAAGGCGACCGGCTTCGGCTGGCGCTTTTTCCCGATCGTGAAGCGGGGCTTGAACCGATATGGGAAGAGCTTGAGGTGCTGTATGAGGATGATTTTTGCCTGGTAGCTCATAAACCAGCTGGGCTGGCGGTACATCCCGATGGCAGTGGAACAGGTGTAACTCTGGATCACCTCGTAGCTGCGCATTATATCACTTCCGGCGAAAATGTGGCTGTGCGCCATATTCACCGCTTGGACAAAGATACAACGGGTCCGGTGATGTATGCGAAAAATGAGTTCGCACAGTTAGTCCTGGACGAGAATATGCGTGAAAAAAGCATCTCGCGGCACTACGCCGCGATCGTTGAAGGCATCGTGCCGCCTGCGCTTAAGGTGATCGATGCCCCGATTGGGCGCGATCGGCATCACGCTGCGCGCAGACGGGTCTCGCCCGGCGGACAATCTGCCGTGACGCGAATCATCGAGCGCGAGGCACTGCATGGCGGAAGCCTGGTGCATGTGCAGCTGGAGACTGGACGGACGCATCAGATTCGCGTTCATCTCAGCCATATGGGTCATCCCTTGTATGGGGATGAACTATATGGCGGTCCGGTTTGGGCTTCCAGCGCTGCCGGCCGCCATGCCCTGCATGGCGAGGCATTGTCCTTCCGCCATCCTTGGAGCGGAGAACAGCTGGAAGTCAGCGATCCGTGGCCGGAGGATATGCTGCAGCTGCGAGAGCTGCTGTCTGAAGCACCCTGACAGATACGTAAGTGGCTAAGGAACAGTAGAATCAGCAAAAGCTGGTTCTGCTGTTCTTTTTCTATTTTTTCAGAAAAAAAACATCTATCCATGTCTTATTAATAAAAGCAGCATATAATACTTTGTTCTTACGAAGTAGTGCATCTATCAGCAGGCTGAAGGTTTGGTGAGCTCTTAAATTCATGAAATTTATTAGCATCCTGTCCGGTTAGTACTACCAAAGTTGTCATGCCTCTCTGTTTGAAGCATATACATGTGGGGAGTAACATTTTGGGCTTATGCTCTGGGCCTGTCTCAGGGTTAGATTATGCCAAGAAGGAGGACATATCCCGTGTTTGATCAGTCCCACGGCTTGCGGTTTGATATTTACGAACGCATTCACCTTTCGGAAGAGCTTCCGGGAATAGCTGAGCTGGAGGAGGTTGAACTACTTCCGGAAATTCAGGTGATTCAGCGGGAGGATCGTGCCGAGTTATATGGTCAGCTGTTGCTTACCGGGCTTTACCGGAGTGAAGATGACCGAACACAACGTCTGGAGCATGCCATTCCCGTGGAAATCACTGTTCCGCTTACACGCGTCAGCTCGATTGAAGATATTGGGGTAGAGATTGAGAATTTTGATATCGATCTGCTCACGATGCGCACTGTGAATATAACAGGCGTATTATCGCTGCGGGGGATCGGTGGTGCGGACCCTCAACCTCAACCAGCCTGGCAGCAAGAGGAGTATACAGTCGCCTATTCTCCTGTGAATGATGACAGGGTAGAAGCTACTACGGAGCTACAAGAACAGGAAAATGATGCACTTTATGAAAATTCTCAGTGGACCTTTGGTGAGGATGCCTCACAGGTTGCTGTAGAAGAACATGAGCATGCCGAAGCGAATGAACAGGAAGCAGAAGAATCATTAGTCTCAAGTGGAGCCGCTCATACGTCCCCTGTAGTCAATTTCTCATCCGGTCAGGAGAAGGACAAGGGAGCTAAAGCACGGACACATAGTCTGGAGTCCCAAGTTGAGGATGCTAAAGCGGGTTTATCCGATTACTGGTTTAAAGCCGAGGCCCAGAACAAAGAGGTTGAGGTGTCTCAGCTGAATCAAGCAAGCTATGTGAGCGAAGAGAACCAACAGTCGGCAGAGGAATATTTTACTCCTAGAGAGACCGCTGTTCCAGCCGTTAGTGCAGATGCAATTCAGGATATCCCTGTGTTCGCTTCTGAAAATGAGGCTAATAATGCGCTTCCTAAGCAAGAAGAGAATACTGCGCCGATTAATGAGAATGCGAACGAAGTTTTTGTTTCACAAGAGAGTGTGGCTTCTCATGAGGAGAAACAAGATCTTAAGATCGCCTTGGGCAGCAAAAAAGAAGCAGAAATTCCGGAAAAAGAACATCTCACCTTCTCCTCTTTACTAAGCTCCAGTCGTGTCCGTAAAGAGCAGGAAGCTCTGCAGTTGGATGCAAACACATCTGCAGCAGTGGACGTTCCAGAGGTTGGCAATAATACGGAATGGAAGAGCAGATTCATTGCCAGCGCGGATGGAGCTAACATGTTCCGCAAAGTTCGGCTGTGTATTGTGCAGCGTGAAGAAACACTGGATACCATAGCAGAGAAGTATCAGCTAAGTGCGCGGGAGCTGGTAATGTATAATCGCTTATCCGGGCAGAGTGTAGAGGAAGGTCAAGTGTTGTACATCCCGTAATCGAATCGTGATGCGTACACACATGAATAGGTGAATCCCGATCAGGTATTAGGATCGGGATTTTTGCTGTTTCTTTGTTGGAAGGGATGCTTCAGAAGAAATAAGTCGAAATTCAGCCTAAAGTCCCGCTGCAAAGGCGTATCCAGGTTGACTAGGGGGGGCTCAAAATGTATTATGGAGTAAGCAATATCTAAGTAAAGACTGGGAACGGGAAGAGTAGGCGGTCAGCCCTTCAGAGAGCGGAATTGCAAGTGCTGTGACATTCCGTAGGAAACAGCCCCCGAAGTCGCCCCGGAGTCGCCCTTCTGAGCTTATCTTCATATTTGTGAAGGATAAGTTAGGTTGTGGCCGGTAGCAGCCGTTATCTGTACGAGTGTCGCGCTAAGCTTCTGAATCCGTAGGGTAAGAAGTGTAGTTTTATTTTTCATTGGCGCGAAACAAAGGTGGTACCGCGAAAGAATGACCTTTCGTCCTTTGAGACGAGGGGTCTTTTTGTTTTTTTCAGAGACCTGTGCGCTCTATACAGCAACTTTATTAACAACTATAAGCAACTACAAGTAAACTAGTGGAGGTATCAGAGAATGGCTGACCAAAACCATCTAACAGCGGCAGATGCTGCCGCTACGAATGAATCTAAAAACGAGATGCCAACAACGTATGATCCGAAGGCAGCAGAACAGAAATGGTATTCCTACTGGACAGAGGGCGGATATTTCCGCGCAGGCCAGCGTCCGGATGCTAAAGCCTATAGTATTGTGATCCCGCCGCCAAACGTAACGGGAATGCTGCACATCGGGCATGCGCTCGATTTCACATTACAGGATATCCTGATTCGTACTAAACGGATGCAGGGCTTCGATACGCTTTGGTTGCCAGGTACGGACCACGCAGGTATTGCAACACAAACGAAGGTAGAGCAGAAGCTGCGCGAGCAGGGGATTTCCAGACATGACCTCGGACGTGAGAAGTTCCTGGAGCAGGTGTGGGATTGGAAAGACAAATACGCGAACACCATTCATGAGCAGTGGGCAAAAATGGGACTTTCCCTTGACTACTCCCGCGAGCGTTTTACCCTCGATGAGGGTTTGTCTAAGGGAGTTCGCGAGGTATTTGTTAAGCTTTATAATAAAGGCTTGATCTATCGCGGTAAACGTATCATCAACTGGGACCCGGCGGCTCGTACGGCGTTGTCGGATATCGAGGTTGAATATAAGGAAGTTAACGGTCATCTGTACCACCTGCGTTACCCCCTTAAAGATGGCAGTGGACATATCACTGTAGCGACCACACGTCCGGAGACGATGTTGGGTGATACGGCAGTTGCTGTTCATCCTGAGGATGATCGTTATAAAGATCTGATTGGTAAAACGCTGATCCTGCCGATTATCGGCCGGGAGATTCCAATTATCGCTGACGAGTATGTAGATAAAGAGTTTGGTAGCGGTGCGGTTAAGATCACGCCAGCTCATGATCCAAATGACTTCGAGGTAGGTCAACGGCACAATTTGCCGCAGATCAACGTAATGGATGAGAGCGGTACGATGAACGAAGAAGCAGGACCTTACAAAGGTCAAGACCGGAGTGAATGCCGTAAGGCCATCACGGCGGATCTGAAGGAGCAAGGCGTTCTGATCTCTATTGAAGATCATGTGCATCAAGTTGGACACAGTGAACGTTCAGGAGCGGTTGTTGAGCCTTACCTGTCCACACAATGGTTCGTGAAGATGCAGCCCCTCGCCGAAGCTGCCATCAATGCACAGAAGGATGGTAATGGGGTTAACTTTGTACCTGAACGGTTCGAGAGAACCTACCTGAACTGGATTGAAAACGTACGCGACTGGTGTATTTCCCGTCAGCTTTGGTGGGGGCATCGTATTCCGGCTTGGTATTCTGAATCTACCGGTGAGCTGGTTGTGGCGAATGACGAGGAAGAAGCGCGCCGGATCAGCGGCTTAACCGACCTGAAACAGGACGAGGATGTTCTGGATACTTGGTTTAGCTCCAACCTCTGGCCGTTTGCAACCCTAGGCTGGCCGAATGAAGACAGTGCAGATTTCAAACGTTACTATCCGAACGATGTGCTCGTAACGGGCTACGATATTATTTATTTCTGGGTAGCGCGGATGATCTTCTCGGCACTGGAATTCACCGGAGAGAAACCATTCTCGGACGTATTGATGCATGGTTTGGTACGGGATGCTGAAGGACAAAAAATGTCCAAATCACTCGGAAACGGTGTAGATCCGCTTGAGGTTATCGAGAAGTATGGCGCAGATGCTATGCGTTATATGATTTCTACCGGCAGCACAGCGGGTCAGGATTTACGCTTCCGCTGGGAAAAGGTAGAGCAGGCGCGTAATTTCGCTAATAAGATCTGGAATGCGTCACGCTTCGCCCTCATGAATCTTGAAGGAGTTAGCTTCGAGAATATTGACATTACTGGTGAGCTAACTACGGCTGACCGTTGGATTTTACACCGCCTGAACGAAACTTCTCGTGAAATTACGCGTCTAATTGACTCGTACGAGTTCGGCGAGACCGGCCGCCAGCTGTACAACTTCATTTGGGACGATTTGTGTGACTGGTATATTGAGTTCGCGAAGCTGTCGCTTTACGGAACGGATGCCGCAGCCAAAGCGAAGACACAGTCCGTACTTGCTTATGTACTCGACCGCACCATGCGCTTGATCCATCCGTTTATGCCGTTTATTTCGGAGGAAATCTGGCAGCATCTGCCGCATGAAGGAGAGACAATTACTTTGGCTGCTTGGCCTGAGTATGATGCTGCTCTGGAGAACCCGCAAGCGGTAGCGGAAATGAACCTGCTGATGGATGTAATCCGGGCAGTTCGTAATATCCGTGCTGAAGTAAATGTACCGATGAGCAAAAAGGTTGATTTGATTATTAAAGCGAGCAATGAGGAAACGCTGAGCATCATTACTCGTAACGACAACTACATCGGACGTTTCTGCAATACCTCTTCTTTCGAAGCTGGCCTGAATCCGGAAACGCCAGACAAGGTAATGTCCGCTGTAGTAACGGGAGCGGAACTGCTTCTGCCTTTGTCGGGGCTGATTGATATTGAACAAGAAATCGCTCGTCTGGAAAAAGAAGTGCAGACGCTGAACAGCGAAGTAGAACGCGTAGAGAAAAAGTTGAGCAATCAGGGCTTCGTGGCCAAAGCTCCCGCAAAAGTTATCGAAGAGGAGCAGGCGAAGCAGGCAGATTATTCTGCCAAACGTGAGAAAGTACTTGCCCGCATAGCAGAGCTGAGAGGATAAGAGACATGGATGACCTAAATCGGGGCGGGAGCACCGCCCCTCTTGCGACATATACCGAAGCGGTTAACTGGATCAAGGGCCTGATTCCTTTTGGAATCCGGCCAGGTTTAGACAGAATTGAGATGTTGATGGACAAGCTGGGAAACCCGCACCGTCGGCTGAAATTTATTCATGTGGCGGGTACCAACGGCAAAGGCTCCACCTGTGCTTTTTTGACAAGCGCACTTTTGCAAAGCGGCTATTCTGTCGGCACCTTCACGTCTCCGTATATTACGAAGTTCACGAACAGGTTCCAATATAATAATACGGACATTCCTGAAGAAACTCTTCTTGAGCTAGTGAATACCCTTCGTCCTTTGGTAGATGAGATTGCAGAAACGGAATTTGGCTCACCAACGATGTTTGAGGTAACTACAGCTGTGGCCATTCTATTTTTTGCGGGTGTTTCTTGTCCGGATGTTGTCGTATGGGAGACTGGGCTTGGGGGAAGGCTGGATGTAACGAACATCGTTACTCCGATCGTGTCGGTGATTACAAATGTCGGCCATGACCATATGGATATTCTGGGAGATACACTTGAGAAGGTTGCAATGGAGAAAGCCGGAATTATCAAACCCGGTGTACCTGTTGTTAGCTGCGTAAATCAACCGGAAGTCGTGGCTGTACTCAAGGAGAAAGCGGCGGCTTGCCGCTCTACTCTTTATCTTGCCGGAGAAGATTTTAGCTATGAAGCTACTGGAATCCATGGGGATGTGCAGACCTTTAACTTTAAGGGTCCCTTCCGTTCGCTTGAACTTGGGATTGTGATGAAAGGCGAACACCAGATTAGCAATGCGGCGGGAGCCATGATGGTTCTTGAAGTTTTGCGCCAGTATATGGCGTTCATGTTAGAGGATGAAGATGTTCTGGAAGGATTGCGTCATGCATTTTGGGCTGGAAGGCTGGAAGAGGTAAGTAAATCTCCGAGGATCGTACTGGATGGAGCACATAATCCGGAAGGCGCGGAGAGCCTTGCCAAAAGCCTGCCACAGCTCTATAAATACGGTAAATTAAATTTACTTATGGGAATGATGGCAAATAAGCATCATGAATCCTACTTTAAGCATATACTGCCTATAGTGGATACGCTCATCCTGACCGAACCGGATTTCCAGAACAAAATGGACGCGGAGAATCTGCAGGTTATCGCAGAAAGTCTGCGGGATAAATATGCCAAGGAAAACTTGGTAATCATAGTAGAACATAATTGGGGAAAAGCGCTGCAACAACTGAAGTCGATTACAGCGGAGGATGACCTTGCCGTCGTATCTGGTACGCTGTATTTGATTTCTGACGTGCGCGGTACACTTTTGCAGCAACCCGATACTGAAAAAGGCTGGTGACGACTGTTGGATACTACTGAACGTGTGCATTTTATAGGGATCGGCGGCTACGGTATGAGCGCGATTGCCCGAGTAATGCTAGAAATGGGATATACGGTTACGGGCTCCGATGTGGCTGCCCAAGAATTGACGGATAAATTGATTGCTAAAGGTGCCAAGATTTATATTGGGCATACAGCAGAACAAGTAAAAGGTGCGGATCTGGTCGTGTACTCAACGGCTTTGTCCAGCGATAATGTGGAATGGGTAGAAGCAGAGCGTCTTAAGATTCCAATTCTGCACCGCTCACAAATGTTAGCCCGTTTATTGAACGAACGTAAAGGGGTAGCCGTTGCCGGAGCGCATGGTAAAACAACTACATCCTCTATGATCGCACTTGTAATGGAAGAGTGTGAAGTTGATCCTACGTATATTATCGGCGGAGAGATTATGAACGTCGGTACGAATGCAAAGGCAGGACAAGGCGATTATGTAGTGGCGGAAGCGGATGAGAGTGATGGCTCTTTCTTGCACTATCACCCTTGGCTTGGAATTGTCACGAATGTGGAAGCAGATCACTTGGAGAATTACGGCGGAGATTTTAACCGTCTCAAGGCTGCTTATGTACAGTTTATGAACCAGACCCGTGAAGACGGCACTGCGATTGTGTGTGCAGATGACGAGAACGTGATTTCTTTATTGCCTGAAGTGTCAGGTAAGGTGATTACTTACGGCATCAAGTCGAAGACTGCAGATTATATTGCCACAGACATCGTTCTTGGCGACCGTCAGGTTTCGTATACGATGAACCATAATGGCGTAGTATTGGGACAAATTGAACTATCCGTGCCAGGCCAGTACAATCTGTATAATTCAATGGCTGCGGTTATCGCTTGTTTGAAGTCAGGAATCTCTTTTGAAAAAATCGCTGAAGCGATCGTGAAATTCCATGGTGCGAAGCGCCGTTTTCAAGTGCTCGGAGAAGTCGATGACATTCTGGTCATCGATGATTATGCGCATCACCCAACTGAAATTCAGGCGACAATCAGTGCTGCTAAGGCAACGGGGAAACGGATTATTGCCGTATTCCAGCCTCAGCGGTATACACGTACGTTCTTCCTGCTAGATGCCTTCAGCCGTGCCTTTAGCGAAGCAGATGAGGTGATCATCACCGACATCTACTCTCCGGCAGGTGAGAAGCAGATTGAGGGGGTTACATCTGCGAAGCTGGTTGAGCTTATTGTGCAGAACAGTAACGCTGGTGCAAGACATCTGCCAACCAAAGAAGATGTGCTTGCTGATCTGAAACCTCGTATTGCCCCAGGTGACCTAGTGATTACGATGGGCGCAGGCGATATCTGGAAGGTTGGATACGCATTGGCGGACGGCTTGAAGAAGCGTTAATACAAACACAGGCCTACACGAGAATATTCATATTCTCTTGACCATAGCACTTCCCCCGAGGTTCCATCAGATAATCTACATGTTTATCTGGATAGGGCTTTTGGGGGGGTGCTTTTTTACTTATATTTATATGTATGAAAAGAATATGTACTTATTTAATATGGTAAAAAAAACCTATAGTATATACCAATAGTCTTGTATAGTAATAGTAATGATATAAGGAAAAGGAGAATACAGAATGATAGCCCCAAAGAAACACAAATATTTTATAGGTATGCTTTGTTTATTACTTATTTTTACGTATTCAATGCCAGCATTAGCAAAAAACACTGTTGAAAGACAACACTGGGCAGCTCAAACCATCGCCACATGGAATGAAAAGGGATTGCTAGATATTAATGAGAATATCTCGATTTCACCTGATCAGCGAGTCACACGTGGAGAATTAATTGCATTGATAAACAATGTTTTTGGTTATGAAGATACAACATCTACTGAATTTGTGGACATCCCTATTAATGCGTGGTATCAAAAGGATGTTGAGAAAGCTGTTAATGCTGGATATTTAAAAGGCATTATGAATTCAAAAGGTCAGTTAGAGGCTGGAGCGGAACAAAAAGTAACACGTCAAGAAGCGATGACATTAATCAGTAAAGCGTTTGATTTTCAGTATAGTGAAGCAGATCAGAATTCGCTTAAAAAATTTGTGGATTATAAAAAAATTGCTCCCTATGCCTATGACAATCTTACATATGCTGTAAATAAAGGATTTCTCTCTGGTTTTCCTGATAAAACCTTAAGACCAGGTGACCAAGTTACCTTTGCAGAGGCACTGACGATATTAAATAATATATCCGGAGAAATAATTACAAAAGAAGGAACTTATAGCACGATGTACAAAAATAACGTAGTGGTGAATACCCCTAACGTTACATTTAGTAATACGACAATTCAGGGTGATCTGTATCTTGTTGAAGGAATTGGTGCAGGTGATGTTACTTTGGATCACGTAACTATTAAAGGGGATATATATGTACGGGGCGGTGGAGAAAACAGCATTAAGCTCAATGATTCTACTGTAGAGGGTAAACTGTCGGTTGCAAAACAAAACGGTAAGGTTAGAGTTTTGACTACAGGGAGTACACATATCCCTAGTGGAGAGCTTTACAGTGGGGCAATTATACAGTCCGATAATGGAAACATTGATAATATCAAGGTTGTAAACAATGCAGCAGATCATTTAATCAAGTTGGCTGGAAATTATAAAAAGGTCGAGCTAGCTTCAGTTAATACGAGAGTGAATTTTACTAACGGAAATATAGATCATTTAGAAGTTATTAATCCCTTAAGCTCTCCTAATAAACTTCCTTATATTCTTATTCTTGATAAAGGTACTACAATTTCGAAGATGCTTATCAAAGCAGGAATTAATTTATCTGGTGAAGGCGAGATAGATTATGCGAAGGTCGAAGTTAATAATGTATCATTTGAGTTTACACCGAAGAAACTGGAATTGCTAGAGGGTATAACCCCAACCCTGAAAAATACGCAACTTAATACTGGCGCTGTAGTGGGCGGAGCCAGTGGTGGTGGTAGCGATAGTGGTAGTGGTAGTGGTAGTGGTAGTGGTAGTGGTAGTGGAGGAGGGTCAGAAAGTATTGTTGATCCAGATGAAGAGGATGTTTTACAAGCTAAATCAGCATTGTTACTTGAAATTGACTCAGAAAATGTCATGAGCAATTTAGTATTACCCTCTAAAGGCTTAAATGAAACTACTATATCGTGGAATTCTTCTAATCCTGAAGTTTTACAAGCTAACGGTACTATCAGTCGTCCTGGGTTAGGAGAACCTGATGTTAGCGTTTTATTAACGGCTACGATAGTCAAAGGGGGATTTTCAGTTAACAAGCAGTTTGAAGTGATTATTAAAGCTAAACAACAAGTAGAAGTGGATGAAGATGATCGTCTTGCCTTACAGGAGGCAAAGCTGGTATTCACCTTAGGAGATACTAGTCAGGTTACGCAGAATTTGATTTTGCCAACTATGACCCAGGATGGTATTAGTATTGTCTGGACCTCTCAAAATCCAGAGATTGTTAGCGAGAGTGGTCATATTTACAGGTTAGAATCAGTGGATAGGGATGTTGTCTTGAACGCGACGCTTACAAAAGGTAACATTCAAGTCACAAAAGATTTTGTGATTATCGTAAAATCCATTCGGTTTGACACTATTTCAAGTGATCTTCTTGCCGCTAAAGAAGCCTTGGATTTAGGAGATACAAGTTCAGTAACCGGAGATGTTTATTTACCTACAAAAGGATTAAATAATACTTTGATTATTTGGCACTCAGATAATACTAATGTGATCTCTGCCAAGGGTAAAGTGACAAGACCAGAGTTTGGAGAACCTGACGCAACGGTTACATTAACCGCTACGATAACCAAAGAAGAGGTTTTGACATCTAAAGTTTTCAACGTCACTGTAAAAGCAAAACTTGAGGGTTCCCTGAAGAGTTTTGTATACAATGGATATAAAGCTTCTATTGACAACTCCAAGGGGCAGGTTAATTTGCTTGTACCAAGGTCAACAAAGCTTGAAGATGGGATTATTAACTTCGTTACTACGAACGGAACCTTAGCTATTGATGGGATACCAATAACTGAAGGTCAAGCAGTTAAACTCCAATCTAAACAGGAGATAACTGTTACTGAAGAAGGAAAAGAAGTAAATAGCTATCTGCTCATTGTGGAAGTATTAGAGTCGGGATTGCCAGCAGTAATTATTACCACGGAGGCTAACCAGGCAATTCTTGATAAAGAAAATAAAATTGACGCAGCTATGAAGATCGTTGATGGAAGCACTCAAACCTATGGAGTAGGATTGTACGATGGCGCTATCACGATTAAGGGCAGAGGAAACAGTTCTTGGAATATGCCTAAAAAATCATATGCAGTTTCTATAACGAATTCAGCTCCCGTCCTAAATATGCCAAAAGATGAAGATTGGGTACTTATTGCTAATTATGCGGATAAGACACTCTTGCGAAATTATACGGCATATAATCTTGGCGAAATGATAGGTATGAAGTATAGCCCAAGAATGAGGTATGTAGATCTATTCCTAAATGGAGAATACCTAGGGAATTATCTCATAGGGGAAAAAATAGATATATCAAAATCACGTTTAAATATTAATAAACTGAGTGCAAATGATACATCTGAAGAGTCGATAACTGGTGGATATTTGATTGAGAAAGACTGGTTAAATAGATTGGATGTAGATGATAACTATTTTCAGACAACACGAATCGCTGGTGAAAATGTTTTTGCCATAAAAAAGCCAAAATCAAATAAGATTAATTCACAACAATTAAGTTATATCAGTACTTATTTTGAGGAAGCTGAAAAAGCATTGTACAGTGATCATTTTACGGATATATCAACGGGATATAATAAGTATTTTGATGTTGATTCTGTCATCGATTGGTACTTAATCAATGAGATTTTTAAGAATGCAGATGCTGCTTTTGGAACTAGTGTTTATTTCTACAAAGACAAAGGCGGAAAACTATCAATGGGGCCGCTCTGGGATTTTGACATTGGTGGGGGAAATATAAACTATGCTGATTGTGACGACCCTGAACAATTTTATATTAAAAATGCAGAGTGGATATCCAGATTTTTCGAAGATCCGAAATTTGTTCAACGTGTAAAAGAACGATGGACAGAGATCAAAGGTAATCAACTACCTGCTATGTTTAGTTTAATTAATCAAACTAGCTCAACACTAGAACTTTCTCAGAGATATAATTTTGAGAAATGGCCAGTTCTGGGAATGGACATATGGCCTAACCCCGATGGTTGGCAAGATCGGATTACGTATGATTCAGAGGTGGATTATTTTATAAATTGGTTAACCAAACGTATTCAATGGTTAGATGACGCATTTTTAAAAATGTAAATTGAAATAGAGATACAAAAGCACTTCCCCCGAGCTCCGTGCAGGGGGAAGTGCTTTTTTGTATACTTAAGCGGTGTATGTACATTCTAAAAAATGAAATAAATAGGGTATTTGCTGAACTAGCCATTGAGTGCTATAGTGCTGTCAGTAGAGGATCAATTTTTCCGTGTAGGTGGTGACTCATGGACTCCCAGCTTGATATCAAAACGTTAGTGTATTTATTTATTTTTGGAAATCTATTTATATTGCTGCTGATAACCAATTACCGGAGGAGCGCTCCTAAAGACAGGGCATCCACCTTATTCATACGCTCAAAGGCTGTGCAGCTGCTCTTCTGGTGTTCATTATTATTATGGGGTCATATCCCCCGCGCTTTATCCATTCCACTTAGCAACGCTTTGATTCTTTTAGGCTGCTGTCTGGAGATTATTGCTTTATTGCTGATGATGGGAATCCTTGGTCAGCGGATAAAGTTGTATTACATAACGCTTTCCATACTTAGTTCGATTACTTTTAGTATTGTAGCGATCTTCTTTCATCATTCCAGCTGGCGCATAGCCTGTACCTCATTATGGTCGATACTGTTTATTGTCTATCCAGCTTACCACCTCACGGCGAACCCCAAAGGCACCCCTCTTCAGAAGATACTCGGAATATTGTTTTACGCTTTTGCAGGGATTATGCTGCTCCGCGCGATTGTTGCATTGATCTGGGAGCCAGAGATGAACGTGTTCACAACTAATCTTTCGCAGTATTTATATTACCTGGGGATGTATTTATTGTTGATTGTGGGAGCCGCAGGCTTTATTCTACTTTCTAACGAGCATTCCTTTGTAAAACTGAAACGAATCGCTAGCTACGATGATCTGACTGGAATCCTTAACCGTGGAGCATTTCTTGAGGAAGCTGAGGTACGGCTTGAGAAGGCAGTTGCTGAGCAAGAGTACTTTTCGTTTATGCTGCTGGATTTGGATCATTTCAAAGAAATCAATGATACATACGGCCATGATACCGGCGATGTGGTTCTGGAAGAATTCGCATTGACGATTAAGGACAACCTCGAAAACAGCGATTTATTCGGCAGGCTTGGCGGCGAGGAATTTGCAGTTATCCTTTGCGGGCTGGATGAAGCTAGCTGTGACCGGAAAGCTGAAGTGTTACGAAAGGCAGTAATGAAGACACCTCCACAAAAACTCTTACAAGGCTATACAGTTAGTATAGGTGTAATTACAATCATGCCGGATCAGGAGATCTGGATAAATAAGTTGTACAAGCTGAGTGATAAAGCGTTATACCAAGCCAAACAAGAAGGAAGAAACCGAGTGGTCAGATACAATTATATTTATTGAGCTTGGAGAATACAGGGGGTGAAATTCACTAACATGCATCTGGATCTCAAGACACTGCTGGTCTGCCTCTTTATGTGGCAATCCTTTACGGTATTGCTTATTGTCGTCTATCGTTTGCGTTACGCGCAGGAACGGACTTCTACCTTCTTTGTCACGGCAAAATATTTGCAGCTGGCAGCTTTAATTCTCCTTTTGCTGAATGATTTCACAGACTCACGACTTCCCATTCCTATCAGTATGCTGCTTGCTCTAGCTGGAGGTACGCTGGAAAGCTTAGCGCTTCTGATGCTTCTCAGAGTTTTTGGGAGTAGGATTGAACGATATTATACGATCCTGTTCGGAGTATCCATTGTCATCATAGTGCTACTGCATTTAATTATGCCAGATGAGCGGTTCGTTATGGCTGCAACTTGTCTATTTGGGATTATGATCATAGCTTTGCCTGCTTACATATTAGCTGTGAAGATTAGAGAAACCTCTCTCCAGCGAACCATAGGATTGTTGTACTTTGTTGTAATTTTAGCGCTGGTTAGCAAGGGACTTGAACCGTTTTATTTGATGTTAGGATGGAATGCTCAGACCTCTCACTGGCTGCAGATATTTTTTTATCTGGGGATTTATTTGCTTATGTTCTTAGGAACTGCAGGCATCATGCTGCTTTATAGGGAGGATTCCTTTACAGAATTGGAACGGGTGGCCACTTATGATGTGTTGACAGGTATTTTGAATCGCAGATCCTTTGTACAGCGCGCCCGGCCTTTAATAGCTGCCTCAGCAATGAAGAAGCTGCCGTATTCTTTTTTACTGCTGGATGTGGATCACTTTAAACGCATAAACGATACCTACGGCCACAATACCGGCGACCACGTTCTAAAGGATCTGGCTCATAAAATAAAACAGCAGCTTGGCAATGGTGATCTGTTCGGAAGATTCGGTGGTGAGGAGTTCACTGTGCTGCTGCATAGAGCCGATGAACAAAACAGTGATATGATTGCAGAGCGGATGCGCACAGCCGTTACAGGGGCGGTCATTCATGGTGTACCCTTGCATTACACGATAAGTGTTGGCATCATCACGGTGGATTCAGGTGAACGATACTCATTGAACACTCTTTACAAACTTAGTGACACTGCATTGTATCAGGCTAAGAAAAAGGGCCGGAACTGTGTAGTTAGAAGCTACGACATCTAAAGTGTCTTCCATTCGACAATAAGCGAGGGAGACGCTTTTTTTGTATGCAAAGAGGCGTAGTACATATTACCTAACGTTTCAAACTCTATAAATTGAGCAATTCATGATTATGTATGCCGTGAAAAAGGGGTTTTGAGTCTATTTTTCAGAAAAGGCGGCGTTTTATAAGGGGAAATCGTGATGGATTTCTGGAAACTCAGAAAAAAACTTAAAAAATTTTAGACTTCTCCTATAAATCGACAAAACTTTTAAGTGAAATGAGTTACTATTGAACTGCATCTAAAGTTTCAGTTAGTAGATGGGGGTTTTTATTACAAAATACAAGGAGCCAGAGTCATGCGAGAAAGAATGCTGTTCCTATCAGCCCAGAATCAAACCGCAGAGGATCTAGAAGGAGAAATGAGAACAGGGAGTATTCTCGAGATTTTGCTTGGGAAATTTGATATAGATTTGCTGACGTACGGTAGTGCCAATCAAACCGTGTCTATAAAGGAGCGGACGGCACTTACGGTTCATAACATTAATGAAGATTATACGACCTGGAGGCCAATGCTGCGCCCCTTACATAAATTGCGGAATTTCTCAAATTTAAGTCATATAGATAAAGATATGAAAAACACTATTTTGGAGCTTTGCCGTTCAAATAATTATAAGCATGTATTTATATCGCATGTCCTACTGGGAAAATGTATTGATATGGTGCGGAACCTGCTTCCAGAAGCCAGTGTGATCACAGATACCTATAGTTTTGCAAACGGAAGCGGAGGATCTGCCGGAGAGACTGGGAAGTTAAGCAGGAATAATCCGTATAATAAACTCAATGCTGCATGGGATCGTAGGAATAAACGGCGATTAATGAATAAAACGGGTCTACTTTTAGCAACCTCGGAATGGGATGCACTAGCGTTCAAATCTCTATCATTTGCTGATGCCCGTAAGGTTCATGTTGTCCCTCACTTCATCAAGATGAATGAGTATGAGACTTTTGCAGAGCCTGTGACTAAAGAAAATTTAATTGTGCTGCACTGGAATATGAATATGAGACTGGGAATAGATGCAGCCCGAGTATTCTTTAAAAAAACCTATCCCATGATTAAGGAGCAAGTGCCCGATATCAAAAGTTATATTATCAGCTCAGAGGTTCACCCGGAGGTCATGACTTTGATTAAGGAAGATGAATCGGTCATAGTCACTGGACCAGTTAATTCCTCCGCTGAATACATACGACGTTCTAAAGCTGTTTTGGTGCCTATCCTTGAAGGCTGCGAAGTTTCTAGAAATATACTGGAATCCTGGGCGCTCAAAACGCCGGTGGTTACTAGCTCTATCATGTGTGAGAAGCTGAATTGTGAGCATAACCGAAATATTTTGTTGGCTAATACCTCGGTTGAGATTGTTGGAAGTGTATTGAATTTACTGAAAAATCCTGAGCTTGGCGCCATTATTGCGGATCGTGCGCATGAGACTTTGTTGAAAAATTACGAAATGAATCATGTTAAGAGTAAGATTCTTAGTCTTGTATAGAGGGTTGTCAGACATGAGGCTTGCTGCTCTGGACAACAAATAACCCGCGAGGACCATTAAAAGTCCTACGCGGGTTATTTGTTGACAGGATTTTAGAGCAAGTTGCGGCGCAGTTCTTCTGGTGATTTTGGAGACAACATCCCAAGTGGAATATCGAAAACAGTACGCGCTCCGTTTTGACCTTCTTGACTCATACGCTGAGCAGCTCTGGCATAAGCCACAAGCACACTAGCTGTAAATTCAGGATTGCTTTCCAGCTTCAGGCCGAATTCAACAATTTGTTTCGTGCCTTCTCCTGTTACCCCACTGCGAATAACAAACCCGCCGTGCGGAATACCGCTATGCTGAGCTGCCAGTTCTTCTTCAGTGATGAAAGTAACCGTAGTATCATAATCTGCAAAATAGTTCGGCATATTCACAATTTCTTCGCAAATGCGCTCTTGATCTGCACCTGCCTCAGCTACTACAAAACACTCTCTAAGATGTTTTTCACGAGTAGTAAGTTCTGGTGTTTCACCCGCACGGATGGCCTCGATAACCTCTTGTACTGGAACAGTATACTGTACGCCGCCTTTAACGCCTTCTACTCTGCGAATGGCATCAGAGTGACCTTGGCTGACGCCTTTACCCCAGAAAGTATATTCTTTACCTTGTGGAAGAATAGCTTCAGCTAGCAGACGGTTCATGGAGAACAGGCCTGGATCCCAGCCCGTAGAAATTACGCTGAGTGTTCCGCCTTGTTTAGCTGCGGCATCAACGGTCGCAAAGAACTCAGGGATTTTGGCATGAGTGTCAAAGCTGTCCACGGTATTAAACATCCGGGCAATAGCTGGTGTCTGTTCTGGCAGATCGGTAGCCGATCCTCCGCACAGAATCATAACATCTACTTTTCCCTTATATTGTTCGACGGCAGAGATATGCTCGAATTTCACACCGGTTTCACCGGCTTCCAGTTGTCCAGGCTCTCTGCGCGTAAAGATCGCAACCAGCTCGATATCTTCACTTTGGTTAATAGCCTTACGTACACCTTTTCCTAAATTACCGTAGCCCACAATTGCTGCTTGAATTTTTTGTTTCAGAAAAAGCCCTCCTAAACTGTAATGAACTAAAATCCTATTTCTAGCTTAACTAGTATAGTGCACACTTTTAGCTCTTTTTATATAGTATATAAAAGTTACATGTAATGTAAACTGAATCCGTATAACTTTCATTATTCATTTGGCTATAAAAATAGCATATCTCTCTATTGTCTATCATATATTTCCATATAGATTAGATGAGGTGAGGTGTTACTGTTGAATAACGGAAGAATGACATTCCGATTTGACGTGAATAAGGACGAGCCTAAGCCAAAACCGCAGGTAGTGGAGCGCTGGTCCAGTGGCGGACTGGGTACAGCTGAAGAATATGCAGAGGAGCTGCGCAAGGAGGTCGGTCCAGCACAGCAGCATACTTGGGTGCAAGAACCTGATCTACGCTCTACGCGTGAGGCACCACCGGAGGATGCTTACGACTATTACTCAGGAACTGTAGATCCACGCCAGCAAGAATGGGACGAACAGGATAGAGATTTCAGAAATACGCAGCAATCGTATCTGCTCTCAGATTTGGTACTGGATGACAGAGATAAATCAGCAGAGGTTTATACGGGAGGTTATGGGGGCTCATATCATACTCGTCGCCCATCGTATTGGTGGAAATTATCCCTGTCTGTGGTGGGGGCCATCGGCACAGGTCTACTGCTTGGGTATGCGGCGCTTTCCTTTTTTTATGGAGGAAACATGGACAGTAGTTCAGGAACCGGGATAACAGATACATTGGCTACTTCAGGGCAGACTTCCGGAGCTAATGATCCAGCAGGTGTAGGAACCTCGGGATTGCCGGTTACGGGCACAGATGATGCCGGCAAAAACAGTATTCCTGTTCAAGTGGCTGCGCAAAGCTACTACCTGCTGCAGTATGGCGTATTCAGTACGCCGGCAGGCGCGGAACAAGCTAGACAAGAGCTGTTGGACGCTGGCTTGGCTGCGGGCTTGGACCCTGCTGACGGAAATCGTGTATATGCCGGAATGTCCTCTGACCGTGAACAAGCTAAGCTGCTCAGCAGTGGACTGAAGAATCAAGGGATTGAGCTTTATGTAAGAGAGGTGGATCTTCCCGGAGTGGAACGATTAGGATTTGCCGGAAATGCGGAGGCTGTGAATAGTTATTTTGCGGTGAGTGGACAGTTGCTCAGTGAACTAAGCAGTCAATCCGCTTCTTTACTCAGTGGCGGACAAACGGATGCGGCAGCTAATACCTCAGCTGTGAGTGATCTTCATCTCCAATGGAGTGAAGCTGTTAAAGCTCTGGAGCAAGGCATAACGCCTGAAGCCAAAAGCATTTGCGCAGCGCTAGAAAAATCTATGAGCCAAGGAATTTCAGCACTGAGTGAATATAACAAGAACAAGGCGCAAGCCCTGCTTTGGGAAGTGCAGGAATCCATGCTGAGCTTCTTGACCAGCCAAAAACAGCTGCTGTCTGCTATGAATTGAATGCTTGGATTTGCGGATTCAAAATAACAGCAAGTCTCCGGGGAGTTGGGGGCTTGTTGTTTTTTTCGGAGAGGGGTATCGTTCCGCAACTTTTAGGGCAAAAGGTGGTAAACATTACCGTAGGGGATTTTACGTTTGTATTGATCACCGTTTCACCGTATAATAATTAGGGTGTCAAAAAATGGCGAGGGAAGACTGAGATGAAGAAGAAAAATGTAGGAACACTGCTGTTATTTCTAATTCTAGGCTGGCTGGCTGGAGCCTGGATCGCCAAGCTGCTGCAGCCCGTAAAGGCTCTGTCTTTTCTAACAACATCGACTGTGCTCAAATGGTCTCCGCGAGCCGATTTAGACATCATAACCTATGACATCACTATTCATTTGAAATTGTGCATGCTTAGTCTCGCCGGTATTATTACAGCTGTATGGCTGTACCGCAGACTGTAACTCTCGTTACTGAGCAAGAAGGGACGTTTACAACGTGGACAACTCACCACTCATTATTCTAGCCTCAGGTTCACCGCGTCGACGTGAGCTGTTATCCTTACTGGGTTTGCCCTTTGAGGTCATTACCAGCGAAGCTGATGAGAGCACACCGCCGGATTGGACGCCGGAGAGAATCGTGCGCAGTCTAGCTTTGCGAAAAGCAGAAGCCGTAGTAGCTACAGCCGGAGAGCGTCACGCAGTCATTATAGGAAGCGACACAATTGTTGTACTAGATAATACTGTGCTAGGCAAACCGGTGGACAAGCTGGACAGCAAAGCGATGCTTACCAGACTTCAGGGCCGAACTCATAAGGTATACACGGGTGTAGCCTGCCTCGGATTCCCGAATGGGAAGACTATAGTGGAGCACCGTGTTACTTCCGTAACGATGAGGGCAATGACTGAAGAGGAAATTGCTGCTTATATAGCTACGGGAGAGCCTGCTGATAAGGCTGGCTCTTATGCGATACAAGGGCTTGGGTCCATTTTGGTGGAACGAATTGAAGGCTGTTATTTCAATGTAGTCGGATTGCCTTTGTCGCTTCTTGGCGAAATGCTATCCGAGTTCGGTATAACTGTATTGAGCCGGTAGGAAGCCTGGGGAAAGAGGGATAGGGATGGAGTCGCAACCAATTATGCTGCGGGACCTCCCCCATGAAGAACGACCTAGAGAGCGCATGATGCATTATGGGGCGGAATCATTAAGTCAAGCGGAGTTGTTAGCCATTCTGCTGCGTACGGGAACACGCCGCGAGTCGGCTATTCATATTGCACAGCAGATGCTGGGGAAGATCGGTGGCCTGCGTGGGCTAGTTGACCTTAGCATCGAAGAACTGACCAAAATCAACGGTATCGGTCCTGCCAAGGCCGTACAACTAAAAGCAGGCATCGAACTGGGAAGGCGCCTTGCGAATTCCAGGTTCAATATGCCGGTCATTATCCGCTGTCCTGGGGACGCTGCTGAGATTCTGACTGAGCAATTGCGTTATTTGCAAAAGGAGCATTTTGTCTGTCTGTTTCTGAACACGAAGAATCATGTGATTGGACAAGAAACATTGTCCATGGGCAGCCTGAATGCTTCGATCGTTCATCCTCGTGAGGTATTCAGAGCAGCTATAAAATGCAGTAGCGCCTCTATTATATGCGCGCACAATCATCCTAGTGGTGATCCAACACCTAGTCCAGAAGATATTTCCCTAACTGCTAGATTGCTTCAGGCAGGTGAGATTATCGGAATAGATGTGCTGGACCATCTAATTATCGGAGATAGCAGTTTCGTAAGCTTGAAAGAAAAAGGACATATGTAATATAAATGTAGATTTACTTAGGAAAAGGAGAAATTAGCATGTTGGGTGGTTTCACAAAAGATTTAGGAATTGACTTGGGGACAGCGAATACGCTTGTCTACGTACGCGGTAAGGGTGTTGTTGTAAGAGAGCCTTCCGTTGTAGCCATTAACACTGATACTAAGACGATTGAAGCTGTGGGTGAATCCGCCAAAAAAATGATCGGTCGTACACCTGGAAATATCCGTGCGATCCGTCCGATGAAAGATGGCGTTATCGCTGATTTTGATACAACGGCTACGATGATTAAATATTTTATTCGTCAAGCACAGAAACAGCGTTCTATGTTCCAGCGTCACCCTAATGTAATGGTCTGCGTGCCATCTGGCATTACTGCTGTAGAGCAACGTGCGGTAGAAGATGCTACCAAACAAGCTGGCGCTCGTGAAGCTTACATTATCGAAGAGCCTTTTGCTGCTGCTATCGGCGCGGATCTGCCAGTATGGGAGCCTACAGGTAGTATGGTTGTAGATATCGGTGGAGGTACAACTGAAGTTGCTGTAATCTCGCTCGGCGGTATTGTTACTAGCCGTTCAGTGCGTGTTGCAGGTGATGAAGCGGATGAGTCCATCATTCAATACATCAAACGTCAATACAATCTGATGATCGGTGAACGTACTTCGGAACAGCTCAAAATGGATGTTGGCTCTGCCCTTCCTCTTGAAAAGGCTGAAACCATGGAAATTCGCGGCCGTGATCTCGTAACAGGTCTGCCAAAAACACTTACAATTACTTCTGATGAAATCTGTGAAGCTTTGTCTGACACAGTGAATGCTATTATTGAAGCTGTTAAAGTAACGTTGGAAAAATGTCCGCCAGAGCTTGCAGCAGATATTATGGATCGTGGAATTGTTTTGACAGGTGGGGGAGCTTTGCTTCGCAACTTGGATAAGCTGCTTGCACGTGAGACGGGAATGCCGGTTATTGTTGCTGAGAATCCACTGGACTGTGTAGCTATTGGAACCGGTAAGGCACTTGAGAACATTCATTTGTTCAAGAGCCGCAGCGGATCCAGTCTTCGTTCGAAGAGATAAGATGATGTTCTACCACTTGTGTAAGTCAACCCCTGTTATGGGAGAAATACTGTTGTTAGAGGGTGTTGAAACTGTTTAAACTCTTAAGCAATAAACGTCTGTTTATTCTGTTGATTACACTGGTGCTGTTCATTGTGGTAATGGGCTTCAGCTTGGCAACAAGGAAAGGCTTGTCCTGGCCGGAGAACTTTCTCAGAGATTCGACTGGTTTCGTGCAAAAAATGTTCTACAAGCCCGCTGGATATGTAGCGGGCTTGTTTGAAGATATTGGAAATCTGAGTGATCTTGCTAAAGAAAATGAACAGCTTAAAATTATGGCTGCCCAGTATGCACGTGATAAAGCCCAGTATAATTTTATTAAAGCACAGAATGAAGACTTGGAAAAAAAATGGCAATTCACTAAAGAACAGAAGAATTTGTATAAGTATGAATATCGTATTGCGCAAGTAATTAGCCAGACTACAGAACCAAGCAACAGCACCATTGTAATTGATTTAGGCTCCAAAGATGGTGTCAGACCTAATATGTCTGTTATTTCAACCGATGGTCTGGTAGGTGTTATCAGTCAAGTTAGCAATTTCACTTCTACTGTGAAACTGATGACCATGATGGACACTAATGATCCTAATTCCCAGCCGCCTATTGCGGCAACTGCCTTTAATAAAGAGGGTAAGTCCTTTGGGATGATTGAGAGTTATAATCCAGAGACGAACAGACTGCTGATGACCAAGATTCCACCGGGTGATCCTATTGCAGTGGAGGATACTATTCTGTCTTCCGGTATTGGAGGCTTGTATCCAAGGGGGTTGACAATAGGCACAGTTGAAAGCGTCGATGTTGGTGAATTTGGATTAACCTCCACAGCAGTGATAAAGCCTTCAGCAGAATTTCAGGACTGGAAGCATTTGATTGTTGTGTTTACGGAGGAGCGTGCTGAATAGTGAATATGCGCAGATCAGTTCTTATTCTGATACTGTTCCTCTTATTTATTGTGGAGGGAACCATCTTACCTTGGCTGATTCCAGATGTGTGGCAGATGCGAATCATTCCGAATTTGGTTTTTGTAGTGTTATTGTTCGTGACTATATATCATCATCGGCATACAGCACTTATATTGGGATTATGTTTTGGAATGCTGCATGATGTCGTTTTTTACGGCAGAATTCTTGGAGCACACTCTTTTGCGATGGGATTGTCGGCTTATTTAATCGGCCTTTTATTTCAGATTCCACGTGCTCCGCTGCCCCTTATGATGACTGTGGTTCTGCTTGGAAGTCTACTTGGGGATAGTATACTATTTGGTATCTATAGTGTATTTAATCTTAATCAAGAACCTTATAGCTGGGCGATTTTGAATCACATGCTGCCGACGATGCTTTTTCATTTTGCCATCGGGCTACTCTTCTACATACCGGTTCGGCGCCAGCTTGAGCTAATCAAGAAAGAAACGAATAAGGAAGAAGCGGCTTAAAGAGCTTCTATTTTCTTTCTATACAAAGCAGGAATTTAAGGGGCCCGGCACGAATGAATGAGGATAGGGGGCCAGGCATATGACAGTAAAATCCAAGCATGTAAGGATTAAGGGCATCAAGGATGGCCTGATATTCCTGCTAGACGACAAATGTCCCTTTGAAGATCTTCTGAGCGAGCTTCGCTATAAGCTGGAGCACAGCCATCAAAATATTTTAACTGGACCGATTGTACATGTGGACATAAAGCTGGGCAATCGTACCGTAACTGAGGAAGACAAGGAAGCTGTGCTGGAGATTCTTAAGGGACAGGGAAATCTGTTGATTCGATCTATAGAGGCGCTTCCAGCGCCCGGCAGTGAGGATAATGACGCATTGTTTCTGATGAGCGGAATTCTACGTTCCGGTCAGGTGCTGCACCATAACGGAAATCTTCTATATCTGGGGGATGTGAACCCTGGGGGGACCATAACCTGTTCAGGCGATATTTATATACTAGGTTCGCTAAGAGGGATGGCGCATGCTGGAGTAGACGGGAATGAGGAAGCAATTATAGCTGCTTCTTTAATGTCTCCAACGCAGCTGCGAATTGCCGATATTATTAGTCGTCCGCCCGATGAATGGGAAACCCGAGAAAGCAGTATGGAATTTGCATATTTAACAAACGGAGCTATGCAGATCGATAAGATTCATAATTTGGTCAAATTACGTCAGGATTTAAATGTGTTTAAAGGGGTGTAGCCTCCATGGGAGAAGCGATAGTCGTAACCTCGGGCAAAGGCGGAGTTGGCAAAACAACCACAACAGCCAACATTGGAACCGCACTTGCACTGCAGGGCAAAAAAGTATGTCTCGTCGATACCGACATTGGACTGCGTAATCTGGATGTAGTTATGGGGCTTGAGAATCGTATTATTTATGATCTTGTGGATGTAGCGGAAGGACGTTGCCGCCTTAATCAAGCGCTCGTTAAAGACAAGCGCTTTGATGAATTGTATATGCTGCCTGCAGCTCAAACAAAGGATAAAACGGCTGTCTCTCCTGAACAAGTAAGAGATATCATTCTTGAACTAAAGAAGGAATATGAGTATGTTCTGATCGATTGTCCGGCAGGAATCGAGCACGGCTTCCGCAATGCGATTGCCGGTGCGGATAAAGCGATTGTGGTTACCACACCAGAGCATGCCGCTGTACGGGATGCCGATCGTATAATCGGACTATTAGAACAGTCGAGTGTGGAATCGCCGAAATTGGTGGTAAACCGTATTCGCCCAGGTCTTGTGAAGTCTGGGGATATGCTTGATATTGAGGATATATTACAGGTGCTGAACATTGATCTTATCGGAATTGTTCCGGATGATGAATTAGTCATTAAAGCCGCAAATAACGGAGAACCTACAGTTATGAATCCCGATTCTTCAGCTGCTATTGCCTATCGCAATATTGCACGCCGAATTCTAGGTGATGCTGTACCCCTGATGCAGCTTGACCGGAAACCGGGAGCATTTAAGAAACTTAAGAAATTTTTCGGCATGTCCTAGTCTTAAGTCTAGCGATTTTACTATAAAAACATAATTGATCCCATCCATAGAGAAATCTACGGATGGGATTTTTTGTATTATAATAAGCAATGATACAATGCAAAGAATTGTGGCTCATGGTACATAAACAAATTCGGATGACCTTCCCTATGGAAAAATGAAAGAAGAAAAGTTACTGTGAACAGATGATAGAGAGTTACTGGGCAGACCCGATATGCTGTCCATGCTGTAAGCACCGAATGTTGCTTGTGGTCATTTGGCACACAGAATATGGACGGATTTATTATTATGACGAGAAGTGAGAATATAAAAATCAAAAGAAATGAGTAATACTAAGGAATGAAAAAAGAGGAAGGTCAAAAGAGGCAATAGGATAAGGAAAGGGAACAGTCCCTATGGAGTCCATAGGAGGAAGATATGAAGCCTGAAGAATGGGTGGATTATGTCTGTGTGGAATGAGGGATGGTAGATCCTGTACCCGAATTTATAGTGACAAAGTGCTCATATGAGCTGGAAGCCGGAGAATTTCTAGAGTTTTTCTGTCCAGCTTGTAACGGAACCTTTGTGAATAAGCTTACTAGCCAGCAGACAATGACCGCTGGCTAGTAAGCTTATTCACCCGTAGGGTGGTTTTGTTCTGTGATTGCGTCAATATCATCACCTATCTTTATCCAGCCTTAATCCTCTTCGAGTTGAAATTTAATTTACCTCAACTGTCGGCCCACCTTAAGCACCATGCCTCACACCTTAACATCCTACACTGGATCAAACAGTACAAGCGTTACCTGCTTCCGCTCCTACAGCGAGTACTGTCAGTAGAAAAATAAAGGGTTAGACTCGATGCTATGTTCCACGCGAGTATCCCAATTGTCATACTTTATAAAATATGTTTTTTACTTCCCCTAGCAAATTAAACAGCGACAGCAAAGGACGAGAAAATAAAGTCCAAGACTGTCGCTGTTTAATTGGATTTCGGTAAATGCCCCAAAATAAAATTATTACATTTAGTGATTATTGGTAGTTTCTAATATATCCTTTTGCTGTATGAGTCTCCGCAAATACGTAAACTTTATATTGCCAACCTAAATTCATGTAGAAAGTAAGTGAGTCTGAGCCTTGGCCTGCATCTAATAAAATAAAACTGGTTCCTGGATCATGAATATTCATCGAGGTCCATACTCCATTACCTGTATTGTAGTAAACATATAATGAAGCTTTTCCAGCTGATTCAAGTGTAATTTTTCCGTACTGGCCAGCTCCATTAATGGGATTTGAGAATTGATAGGTAACAGGAGCTACAACAACACTCGTAGATTCTCCCGCTACAAAAGGTGCAATAGAGTCAATCGAAGAAGGGCTTGTGTTAGCACTAGATTCATTCGCAGGAAACGTAGCTTCCCCCGCTACAAAAGGTGCAATAGAGTCAAACGAAGGTGGGCTTGCGTTAGTACTAGATTCATTCGCAGCAAACGTTGGAACTGCACTTACTAAAGAAATAGCAGCCGTTAAAAGAAATAAACTAGAGATTTTTTTCATAAGATGTTTTTCCTCCAAATATATATTTTTTGTACTTAATTACCATATCAAATACCGATATAGAAGTGAATGGTTAATAAGTAAAATGATCCCTTTTTCCTACAGGATATTTATCCAAAAGAAATAATGTCGATTTTTGTCTTGTTTTTCAATCATGATAGTTCAGTTCGCCACATTATGGGATGGCAGATATTCCGGAATTCCATTTATTCCAGAGCAGGCCAAGCTGAACCTGCCGCTCCAGTGGAAGATTAAACATGCGGAAATACTGCACAGATTCCCAAAAGGTCAGTTGAGTAAAGATAGGCATGTTGGGATGAATTTCATCAAAAATGTATTTCTGGAGCACATAGACGGCAAGGACCACAAATAATTGACTATATACCGCATTTTCTGTCGTTCCAAATAGATAAGGCACATTCAGATGCTGTTTAATCCACCGGAAAAAGACTTCAATTTGCCAGCGTGTCTTATAATTCTTAGCGATAACGTGAGGGGAAGCTTTTCTCACATCGGTCACAACCCGCACGATTTCACTCCGGTTATTTTCAAATTCAACGACCCGATGCCGATGTCGCTTTGCGATCGATTCCGCCACGTTCAGAGGTATAGCTGGTCATGAGACAAGGTGCCATGCAACTTAATGCCCTCTGAATTTTTTGTATGGGGCCCAAGGCACTCGGGAGTTTGCCGCTGTGACCGTAGTCGAGTCAATCAGTAGAAGATCTCTGGGGAGATTCAGATGACGACAGGTTTGACGGTTACATATTTTTCCTTAACAATGTGAGCTTAAGGAACAGTCTTATATTTCTCGCTTAAAAGCTTAGCTCATTCTAGTACTTTCCGGTATTTATATGGCCTACCTTGGAGGGGCTTGTTCTAAAGAGACTTCCGTGCTTCATAAAATGGAAGTAAAACAAGCCCGTCCGGAGGGATAAATATGGATCAGAAATCAGATATCAAGAATCGCCGCAAGGAGCGTATTCGTAGTTTATTGGAGGAACTCCCGGAAGTCTCAGCAGTCTCAGGAGTTTCGGAAGTCCCGGAACTAGAAATAGCGGAGGCTCCCCCTTTATTTATTATGCCGGATAAGAGTACGAGCTTTAAGGAATGGGGAACAGGATTTAAGAATGCCGATCAATCCTCTGTAGAGCCCGATCCAGAGGTGATGTGGAAAAAGAGTCGTGGAGGCTGGGAGGATAACGGCGGTGGAGGCTCAAATTTTACTGCCGGTTTTATTCGGCGCTTTGTTGCTAGTGTTCTTGTGTTTGGAGCAGTGTGGGGGATTTTTGCGGTACATCAGCCATGGTCCTATAAGATGCAAGCTTTTATTAGTGATGCGTTAAGCAATGACATGGATTTCACGGCTGTGAGAGTCTGGTATGAGGAGAACTTTAACGGAGCTCCAGCGTTCATTCCGATATTTGGGGATAAAGATGAGCCTGCTCAAAAAGTGGCCGCTCATCATCAACTCACTGCTCCGATAGCTGGGAGCATTGTCCAGCCTTTTGCATCTACGCTAAAAGGGGTGGAAATTATGCCTCAAATCGATTCAACCTTAAATGTGACGGTGAAAAGTATAGACATGGGACGTATTCTCTCCATCTCTAAAGAGCTGGAAGGGGGCATTCGAATTGCTGTTCAGCATTCAGGCGGTGTCACTGCAGAATACGGACATTTGAGCGGCACCAAGCTGGAGGTTGATGACTGGGTGCAGAGCGGGGATTCACTCGGTTGGATGATGGAGAAGGACGTATCCTCAGCTTCAACACTATTTTTCGCAGTGATGAAAGACAAGACTTATATTGATCCTACAGAAGTGGTATCGTTTGATTAGGATCTTTGGTATCGAACTGTCACTACATCCACTGTTCGTGATCATTATGTTATTCTCCGTGGTCACGGGACAATTTCTAGAGCTGCTCACCTTATTTACGATTGTCTTCATTCATGAAATGGGACATGTCGTTGCGGCTCTTTTGGCTGGTGTTACAGTTAAGTCGGTTCAGCTTCTTCCGTTTGGCGGAGTGGCTGTTATTGAAGATCATGGGCGGCTTACAGCCAGTCGTGAGATCGGAATAGCCCTTGCCGGTCCACTGCAAAATGGAATTATGATCGTTATTGCTTTTGGACTTCAACAAGCCGGTTATGGCAATCAGGAATTTCTGACCTATTTTATTCATGCCAATGCCATTATTGGGCTTTTTAATCTAGTGCCAGTGCTGCCGCTTGACGGAGGTAAAGTGCTTCAGGCCACTATTAGTTTAGTACTTCCTTATTACTACACTTTGTTATGGACTGGACGGGTGAGTGTAGCCGCAAGTGTCCTTGTGATTATATATGCGCTGCTGCCTCTTGGAGCGGGTGGAGGCCTTAGGCTGAATATGGTCATGATCGGAGCTTTTCTGCTGTATTCGAATTTCACCGACCATCGTAATTTACCGTACCGGTTTGTTGCTTTTTTGATGAATCGGGAGGCTGTTTATGAGTATCATTTGCGAACAGGAAGCGTAGCTCGTCCAATAGTTGCATTATCTGCGAAACCTTTAGATGATATATTGCGTCTATTTAAACGTAATCAATATCATTTTATCTATGTGTTAAACGGTAAAGGAAATGTTGTTGCTGTTGTGCCGGAACAGCGCTTAATATCAACCTACTTCGGAATATAGTGTATTTATGCAGAGAATGTGAAGGAATGAACGAACGAAACCAGAGGTGAAGCCATGAAACAGATGATCGTTCACTGCACGCAGCACATTACCCGAATGGCTCTTCTGGAAAACGGAAGGCTGGTGGAGTACGCGGCTGAACGCGATCAGCAGCAAGGGTTGGTCGGCAGTTATTACAAGGGCCGTGTGATTAACGTACTTCCAGGTATGCAGGCTGCTTTTGTTGATATCGGACAGAAGAAGAATGCTTTTTTATATGTTGATGATGTATTGCATCCTAATTTGGATAAACAGCCTGATGTGAAGCCCTCTATCGAGACGCTTTTGCAGCCGGGACAGGATATTGTTGTTCAAGTGCGGAAAGAGCCGAGCGGCGGAAAAGGCGCGCGTGTAACGACTCATTATACGTTGCCCGGGCGCTGGATGGTGTACATGCCCTTTGCAGAATACGTCGGTGTCTCCAAAAAAATAAGCCGGGATGCAGAGCGCAGTCGTCTCAAAGGAATCGGAGAACGTCTGCGAATGAAAGAAGAAGGGCTTATTATGCGGACGGTTTCTCAGGACGAGCCACATGAAGCTGTGGAGGGTGATCTTTCTTTTTTGCGTGCCCAATGGGAGAATATTACACGTAAGGCACAAACGGTAGAGGCTCCCGCTTTACTACATCGTGATCTTAGTATTGTCCAACGCTTTATAAGAGATGCCTTTAATCCGCAACGGGATCAGTTGATTATTGATTCATCTGCCGCAGCTAGAGAAGCAACAGCCTTTCTGGACGACATGGCTCCTGAAGGGTACAAGCCAGTCTGTCTTTATAATGGAGCGGAGTCTATTTTCGCTGCTTATGGTATTCAGGATCAATTGCTCAAGAGCTTCAGCCGCAAAATCACGCTGGAGGGCGGAGCAACAATGATCTGGGATGAGACAGAGGCGTTAACCGTAATTGATGTCAACACCGCTCAATACATTGGCGGAGCATCGCTTGAAGAAACGGTTACTAATACGAATTTGCTCGCAGCTGAGGAGATCGGTCGTTTGATCCGGTTACGCGATACTGGTGGAATCATTATTGTCGATTTTATTGATATGGAACAAGAGCTTCACCGCAAGATGGTCACAGAGCGATTAGAGAAAGTGATCTGCAAGGATCGCACCAAAACACATATTTTGGGGTGGACAAGACTCGGGCTGCTCGAGATGACCAGAAAGAAGGCAAGGCATGATTCAGCCAGCTTTGCGCCTGTGATTTGCCAGTGCTGCGGGGGAACCGGAAAAGTTGGAGAATGGCTGGAATGAGTTGACGATAAGTCATAAGTATGATACTATCTTCAAGTATGTGTTTGATGCAGTTGATCCTGCACATGCTGTAACCGCTCCGATCGGGTACATAAGCGCAGTTCCTACGGGAATTCTGCCACCTAGACTAGGCGAGTCTGAGACATGAGGAGGTGCAAGTAAAATGTATGCAATTATCGAAACTGGTGGTAAACAATACAAAGTCCAAGAGGGCGACGTTTTGTTCATTGAAAAGTTGGAAGCTGAAGACGGCGCAAGTGTAACTTTTGACCGTGTATTGGCTGTTTCTAACGATGGTGGTCTGACTGCAGGAACTCCGCTAGTAAGCGGCGCGTCTGTAACAGCTAAAGTCGAGAAACATGGTAAAGGCGCTAAGGTTGTAGTTTACAAATACAAACCTAAGAAGAACTACCACAAGAAACAAGGTCATCGTCAACCGTACACGAAAGTAACTATCGAGAAGATTCAAGCGTAAGAAGGTGCGTTAATGATTAGCGTGCGGATTACACGATTATCGGATCTAGGAACTATCGTTGGCTTTGAGGTTAAGGGGCATGCGGGTTATGCGAAGCGTGGCGAAGATATCGTATGTGCCGGGGTATCCGCTGTAACAGTTGGAACCGTCAATTCGATTGAGACCTTGACCGGAATCTCCATGGACACGTCCATGAAGAACGGATTCTTAAGTGGAACATTAAGTTCTGTTGAAGATTTCGATACTTCCGCGAAGGTACAATTGCTGCTTGAATCCATGGTCGTGATGCTGAATGATATCGCAGAATCATACGGGAAGTATATTCAAATACAGCAAGTAAATATTTAAAGAAGGAGGTTGACAACATGTTGAAATTGAATCTTCAATTGTTCGCATCGAAAAAAGGTGTAGGTTCCACAAAAAACGGACGGGATTCCCATTCCAAACGTCTTGGCGTGAAACGTGCTGACGGTCAAGCAGTAACCGGCGGTAACATCTTGGTTCGTCAACGCGGAACAAAAATTCACCCAGGAACTAACGTAGGCATCGGTAAAGATGATACTTTGTTCGCAATGGTGGATGGCGTAGTGAAGTTCGAACGTTGGGGCCGCGATCGCAAAAAAGTGAGCGTGTACCCAGTTGATGTCGCTCCGGTAGCAGCGGCACTGGAAGCGTAAGCTTACGGACCATATGAGCAAGTAGAAGCCTCCGGCATGAGTGCCGGAGGCTTTTTTGTAGAATATTCATAATTATTTGTGTTGCAAAGTTGGAATGGTTAGATAGATGTGAAAATCTCGTTATTATCTCTGGTGAACTACAGTGAACGCGTGTGTTATACTAGGAAATGGTAAATGATACTAACAAAACAAATTATCTAAACGAAGTCATGAATTTTGCGAACTGAGGGACGGGGAGAAAGAATGAAATCCTGGAAAAGTGCAATCTGGGCAGTCATGTTATCCGTAATGCTTCCTTTAGGTCTTTTGTATTGGCATACTTCTCTTCTGACGTGTCTATTACTCGGAGTCTGGGTAGTGGCAATCGTTGCTTTCAGTTTTATCTGGAGCCAGCGTCATTATGAACGGGAGCTGCGTATACAAGAGAACACTCTGCAACAGGCGGCGATTCGGACACTGAATCATCATCGACATGATTGGATGAACGATTTGCAGATTCTATACGGATATATTCAGCTTGGAAAGCCTAATAAATCCGTGGAGTGTGTGGAAAGAATAAAGGAACGCATAGCACTTGATAGTCGTATCGCTAAGTTGGGCATTCCTTCATTGGTTTTCTATATCCAATCCTTCCGAACTAACAGGTCTAGTCTGGAATTGGAAGTTCAGGTGGAGGAAGGGTTGCAGCTAGAGGACAAGCTAAATCCAGAAGCAGGAGATGAGCTGACTTCAGTGATTATGCAGACCATACGGGCTTATCAGTACAACGGGCTGGCTCCTCAGGGGGAGACGCGCAAGCTGCGCCTTGGCTTTTTTCAGGATGGAGGAGACATTCTTATCTCCTTCGAAGGCGAGGGGGAGCATGGCAATCCCGAGCTGCTCAAAGGGCAAATTTATAATATAGTACAAGGAAAAATCATGAAAGCAGAGCAGTTTAAGCCTAGCAGGGCTTATGTAGAGCTGCGATTACCGCTTGAAATGTGAGGAAGGTGAACATTTATGTTCGTAGATAAAGCTAAGATTTATGTTAAAGGCGGTGACGGCGGGGATGGTCTCGTTGCGTTTCGCCGGGAGAAATATGTACCGGAGGGTGGTCCTGCCGGTGGTGACGGAGGCCGTGGAGGCGACGTTATTTTCCGTGTAGATGAGGGACTGCGCACGTTGATGGACTTCCGTTATCAGCGCCACTTCAAAGCTGACAAAGGGATTAAAGGACGGAACAAAAGCCAACATGGAGCGAATGCGGATCATATGATCGTTCGTATTCCGCCAGGAACCATTCTGATTGACGATGATACGCAAGAGATCATTGCCGATATGACGCGTCATGGACAACAGGTTGTAGTTGCACGTGGAGGCCGTGGAGGCCGGGGTAACACCCGTTTTGCCACAGCTAATAATACTGCACCAGAGCTTGCGGAGAACGGTGAAGAAGGCCAAGAGCGTTATGTTGTTATGGAACTTAAGGTAATGGCTGATGTAGGGCTTGTAGGCTTCCCGAGTGTGGGTAAATCTACGTTGCTGTCGGTTGTGTCCGCAGCCCAGCCCAAAATCGGAGCTTACCATTTCACAACAATTACACCGAATTTAGGGGTAGTGGATGTTGGGGATGGCCGAAGCTTTGTGATGGCGGATCTGCCTGGATTAATCGAGGGAGCTAGTGAAGGCATAGGTCTGGGTCACGAATTCCTGCGTCACGTTGAACGCACGCGTATCATCATTCATGTAGTTGATATGTCTGGCTCTGAGGGCCGTGATCCCTTCGAGGATTGGGTTCTAATTAATGATGAGCTGAAGCAGTACAATGCTAGTCTAATCGATCGTCCGCAGATTGTGGCGGCGAATAAGATGGATATGCCTGAATCAGAAGAGAATCTTATTTCTTTCCGCGAACGCGTAGCTGAGGTGCGGCCGGATTTAGAAATCATGCCAATTTCATCCCTTACCCGTCAGGGTGTTCAGGAGCTCCTATATCGTGCAACGGATATTCTCGACAGCATTCCGGTTGCGCCGGTGGTTGAGGAAGTTGCTGAAACTACTGAACGTAAGGTGTATAAGCTGGAAGCAGAAGAGGATAATTCCTTTACTATTACACGGGATAACGAGGCGTTTGTGGTCACAAGCCCACGTATCGAACGTATGCTGAAGCGCATGCAGCTTAGCACACATGATGCGATTCTCAAGCTGGCACGGACTTTGCGTCATATGGGTGTAGATGCAGAGCTTCGTAAACGCGGTGCTGTAGAAGGAACGATTGTCCGTATCGCTGATTTCGAATTCGAATTCGTTGAGAACAGCAGCTACTATTAATATTTAGCTGACTATGAAGCGCCAACTATGGTTTTCCTGTAAAGGGATAGCATAGATGGCGCTTTTTTTGTGAGGAGATCAGTAATTTTTTCAATAAAAGAACCCAAAACACGATATATATCGTATACAATAAATATCGAAATACACTAATTCCCATTTGGGAGCGTACACGTTATTTATATATAAGATAATGAAAGAAGGAATAGCAGATGGCAATTATAGAAGTGGTGAAGTATGACGGTCCTCCAGGTATATTTGCATGGAAATATCCTAACCAGGAGCTGGGGACATGGACACAACTAATCGTTAATGAATCCCAGGAAGCGATTCTATTCAAGGGCGGACAAGCGCTTGATTCTTTTACAGCTGGGCGGCACACGCTAAGTACCGCTAATATACCTATTTTATCCAATATCGTTAATCTTCCTTTTGGTGGAAAATCACCATTTACGGCTGAAGTATGGTATGTGAATAAGACGAATTCGATGAATGTCAAATGGGGAACGAGCTCACCTTTACAGCTTCAGGATCCCAAATACAAAATTATGATTTCTGTTCGTTCTTTTGGGCAGTTTGGTGTAAAAATCGATGATCCGCGAAAATTCTTGCTGAAGCTCGTAGGGACGCTCCCGCAGTTTGATCATGAAACGCTTATCAGTTATTTCCGCGGACTGCTGATGTCGAATATAAATGAACTTATTTCTTCTTACCTTGTGCACAAGCAAATCAGCATACTGGAGATTAATGCTTATGTTGCAGAGATTTCCAAACATATTCAGGGCCGACTAGCCTCGGCTTTCTTGGATAATGGCATTGAGCTGAATAATTTCTATATTGATTCGATCAATATTCCAGAGGATGATCCGGCAACGATTCGTTTGAAGGAAGCTTTGGCTAAAAAAGCGGAAATGGATATCATCGGCTTCACCTATCAGCAGGAGCGTGGTTTTGACACGATGGAAGAAGCGGCAGGGAATCCCGGCAATCTTGGAGTGGGCATGATGAACACCGGGATGGGGCTTGGACTTGGAATGGGATTTGCTGGACCCGCTATGGATATGGTGAACCGTATGACTAGAGGGATGAACTTGGATTCAGGGACTACAGTTATACGTCAAGAGCAGCGTTCCTGCTCTAAGTGTGGAGTTATGAATCCAGTAGAGGGACGGTTCTGCAGCGGTTGTGGGCAGGCGCTTGGAGGCAACCCGCAAGGTTCTCCCTCTGCGAACAAGATCAAATGTTTTGAATGCGGGCATGAACTAAATGCGGGAGCTAAGTTCTGTCCAGGTTGCGGGAATCCTTATCGTGCTTGCCCATCCTGTAAAGCAGATAATCCTGAGGGAGCGGCTTCTTGTGTCTCCTGTGGAAAAGAAATGCCTAAAGCTTGCGGTAAATGTGGGACTATGGTAGCGCCAGGGGTGAAATTCTGTCCTCATTGTGGAGACAGCATGGTGATTAAATGCAGCGGCTGTGGACATGAGCTGAAAGCTGGACAAAAATTCTGTGCAGAGTGCGGAACAAAAGCAGGCTAAGGAGGACCTAATGAACAAAAGCAGGAGATATATATACATTATTACCATCATTTATGCGGTAGCTATAGTACTGACAGTGTTCTCGTTTATTGGATTAGGTTTCTCCGACTCACTGTTTCGGTTCATAATTTCTTTATCCGCGGTTCTGTTAGCAGAAAGTGTAATCTATGGCTATTGTATTTTTTGGCTCCGAACTGCAAGTAGCATTCAGCAGACTCCGCCTGTTCTTATCAGCGGCGCAATCATTACGGGAATCTATGCAGCCATCGTATTTGTATCGGCCTTACTCTTCGATTGGCTGCTGGAGTTACCCGCCTTGTGGTACGCAGCCGAACAATTGCTGATTCTTGTGTTAGGAGCGATCACTTTGGCCGCGATAGGGCTTTACGGGTGGAATGCTGGGGCAGGGGAACAGCAAGCCAAAAGGTCTTTACAAAAGTTTCGGCGGTATCAGAACGAATTAACTGAAATGAGTGAGCTGGCTAGTAGCTGGAAGAATTCCGAATCCGAGCAGCTAGTGAACGTGTTAGATATGTTGGAGGAAAAATTTAAGTACAGTGATCCGATATCAGAACCGTCTTTATATGCTACAGAGGATATTCTGCAGCAGCAGATTTCTCTGTTACATGATCACGTGAAGCTACTGCTGGCGACCCAAGAGCCACATGAGGGCTGGCAGGTAGAAGTAAATGAGATGTCAGAGAGTATAAAGTCTACACTTCAGCGGCGTAACCGTGAATTAGCGGCACTTAAATAGGAGGAGTTTACTACATGAACAGTTTGAACCTACAAGAGCCGTCACCGCTCCCGGGAGGAAATGCAGCCGTTCCCCGGCTTAAATACGAACGTACCGGGTTTGATTATGTTATTCTCGCGGCTGCTTATCTGCTGATGCCCGTTGGACTTGTGCTTGCCTTGTTACGTTTGATGACAACGCATTACAAAAATTACCGCAGACCGACTAACCTCAATCTGCTGATGCATGTATTTATTGGTGGGTTTGTTGAACTTTCTATTGCCATGTTTTCTAGTGCGCTCAATGGGGAATTTGGAACTTCTGAATTAGTATCAACGCTTATTTTAATTGCAATCATGTTTTTGACTCCAGCTTTTATACTGGCCAGTGTGACAGCGAAAGCTAAATATACCCTTTCTAAGCTTAACACTTCTTATATAGAGCTGATTCAAAATAAGAATATCCGGCATATTGGCAGTATATCTGAACGAATAGGCCAAAGTGAAAGTGATGTACGGAGAGATGTCCACTATCTGAAGGATAAAGGACTGCTTGATATTGATATCGCATTATCCGAAGGGCGCCAGACGCCAGAACCATCAGCAGCTAATCAAGGTTACCCTGAAAGTACTTCGGGTTTTGGAGGAACGGGGAGAACCCAAGCATCGGGGCAGCAGATACCTGCGCAGCCTCAGTCTCCGCCGCAACTGCCTAAGTCTATCCGTTGTCCGGGGTGCGGAGCCCAGAATACTGTGCTCCCAAGCCAATCTAAAAGCTGTGATTACTGTGGAACGAAGATCCCGTACAATTAATGCCGTCAACCAACAGATTAGCTGCATCGCATATAGGATTACATAAATAAGGGGATTAAAGACAAAATGAGTGCATTGGATATACGCAGACAGCCGCCGGTATCGGGAAAACCCGTGTACAAGCATGAATATGAGCGGACGGCGTTTGATTATACGACTATTGTGTTTGCGTATGTATTTGCTCCGTTTGGCTTTATATTGGCTGCCATTCGGTTATTATCTACACATTCCAAGAGACAGCGCAAAGCAAGCAATATTAACCTGTTTTATCATGCGTGTATGGGTGCCTTTGTAGAATTGGCGATCTATTTCATTATTAGCAAGCTGCTCGGTCAAATCGGTTATGTCGCACTCTTGATCAGGCTGGTGATTATCTACGCATTGTTTAGGATTCCCGCCATCAAATTATCCGTTAGGGCCGTAGGATGGAGAGAGGGATTCACCTATCTTTGCAATGACTATATCGCATTGGTTCTTGTGGACGGCATAAGGCATATCGGCAGCCTATCCGATATCCGCGGATTCAGTGAAGAGAATGTCCGCGAGGTTTTGGAATATTTAAAAGATCAGGGAGTGCTTTCTCCAGATATTGTTTATTATGAAGGACGTGTAGACAATCCATTTGTGAAATTGCCGCCGAAGCTTATTTATTCCAAACGGGCACAAGCACTGGTGCGTGCGCCTGAGAATAACCTTCGCTACCGTAACAAACGAGACCAGACAGTGTTTGATCGAATCATCATGGCGATTGCCTATTTGTTTGCTCCGCTTGGGTTTGTACTTGCGATGCTTCGTTTTGTAAGCACTCATTATAAGAATGAGCGGAAATCATTTAACTACAAATTGCTCTATCATGTATGTATGGGAGCTTTTATGGAACTTGCTGTCCTCTTCGCCGTGGGGACCTACAAAGGGGATTTTAAGTGGTACACTTTATTGATCATTCTGGTGGTCCTCTACGTGATCTTTATAATTCCGGCGGACAGCTTTGCAGGGAGGGCTACCTTCGCAACAGAAGACTTTGATTTTTTGTGCAAGAAGTATCTCATGCTGATCGTAGTGGATGATGTTAGGCATATTGGTAATTTAGCTGATATCACGAAACAAAGTGAAGATGATGTACGTAGAGACCTACGGTATTTGGTGAGATGGGGGTTACTTGCTTCTGATCTTGTCTATTATGAAGGACGTGTTAAGCTCTTAGATAAACAACCGCCCAATCTTGTACATCCTGACCGGGCACAGCCCTCCGCGGCATCAGAGAACCAGCCATCATCTGGGCGGCAGTCATTGCCGGAGAATAGGCCTAAGCCACCTGTCCAACTGCCGAAATCCATCGTTTGTCCGAGTTGCGGTGCTAAGAGTAGAGTACTTCCAGGGCAGGATAAAATCTGTGACTATTGCGGGACGACGATTCCATACAGTTAGTGTACATACGATTGCCTTCTGCCCCCGGGAATCCGGGGGTTTTACTACACCTAACTCCCCAGGCCTTGGAGCATCCAGATAAAGTTATTGCATTTTACAAGCCTTTTCCGATATAATGTCCACTAAGAAAACACAAAAGTCTTTGAGGTGAGGACGTTCGTGAGAGAACGCTATTATTTGGTCCGGGAGGACATATTGCCTGATGCTGTACTTAAGACTATGCAGGTTAAACAATTGCTTGAGGCCGGGGATGCGAAGACCGTAAATGAAGGTGTAGAGCAGGTGGGATTAAGCCGAAGCGCTTTTTATAAATACAAGGATGGAATTCACTTGATCCATCAGCTCGAACGAGAGCGGATCGTTACGATTTCCATGGATTTGGAGCACGAATCTGGAATGCTTTCCAAGGTACTAGGCTCTGTAGCGGGACATGGGGCTAATGTGTTGACGATTCACCAGAGTATTCCGCTGCAAGGGCGGGCGAATGTGGTGATCTCCGTAGAAATTTCACACTTAAATGAGGAACTTGGAGAGATGCTGGATAGTCTGAAAGAGATTCCAGGAGTGAAGCGTGCTTTAATCGTTGGACAGGGATAGGAACTATATTCGTAAACTTTTAGGAGGAGACAGATGAAGCCGGTTAAAGTGGGGTTGCTGGGCCTGGGAACAGTAGGCACAGGTGTAGTTCGTATCGTGGAAGGGAATCAAGAGGATTTAAGCAGCCAGGTAGGCTCTTCAATTGTCATTGAACGTATAGCTGTGAATAATTCTAATAAACCACGCGAAATCGAGGTTGATCCTGCTAAAATAACGACAGATCCATGGGATGTGATTCGTGATCCTGAAATTGATGTCATCGTTGAAGTTATGGGGGGAATCGCGGGAACCAAAGAATATATTCTTGAAGCTTTGGAACGCGGTAAACATGTCGTAACTGCGAACAAGGATTTGATGGCGCTGCACGGCTCGGAGATTCTTGCTAAGGCGCAGGAGAAGCAATGTGATGTCTTTTATGAGGCTAGCGTAGCAGGAGGCATTCCGATTATCCGCACACTTATCGAGGGCTTTTCTTCAGATAAGATTATGAAGATTATAGGTATCGTGAATGGAACGACTAATTACATACTAACCAAAATGAGCCAAGAAGGCGCATCCTATAATGATGTGTTAAAAGAAGCGCAGGATCTGGGATACGCAGAGTCTGATCCAACCTCGGATGTGGAAGGCCTGGACGCTGCCCGCAAAATGGCGATTCTCGGAACCTTAGGTTTCCGTACTAATGTGGAGCTGCATGATGTAAGTGTGAGTGGGATTTCTCAGGTGAGTAAGGCGGATATCGCCTTTGCGAAACGTCTCGGATATGAAATTAAGCTGTTAGGCATCGCTGAACGTCAGGATGAAGAATTCAGCATCAGTGTTCAGCCAACCTTGATTCGGGCTAGTCATCCCTTGGCTTCCGTCAATGGCGTGTTCAACGCAGTTTACGTATACGGGGAAGCAGTGGGAGAGACCATGTTCTACGGTGCGGGTGCGGGCGCAATGCCAACTGCAACCTCAGTGGTAGCCGATTTGGTAGCTGTCATTAAGAACCTTAAACTAGGTGTGAATGGATTGAAGCAAAAAGTACCTTACAAGCAGAAAAAGCTTAAGAGTGATGAAGCTATTTTTTATAAAAACTTTTTGCTTCTGCATGTTGATGATAAAGCAGGGGTATTGGCTAAGATTACTCAAGTGTTTGCCGAATATGATGTAAGTTTGGATTCAGTAGTTCAGCAAGCCAATCCCAATAATCCTGATGCGGAGATCATTATTGTCACTCATAACGCTAGTAAAGCAAGCATGAACAAAGTGCTGCGCCATTTCGAGGAGCTGAAAGTCATCCGCCGGATTAAGAGCCATTATCGTGTGGAAGGTTAACCAAGCCACTGAACTAATACTTTCATATTTCAAAACATAGTAAGGAGATTGTACCTGTTATGAGTATTTACGGAAGAGCTAGGGTTAAAGTGCCTGCTAGTACTGCCAATCTTGGTCCGGGCTTCGATACTCTGGGTATGGCTTTGCCGCTATATGCCTGGATTGAGATGGAGGAAGCAGAGGAGACTGTTTTTCATCTATATGGTGATGAGATGAATGGAGTGGCTCAGGATAAGAGCAATTTACTCTATAAGGTCGCTCAAATGGTATTTGCAGAAGCAGGCGTTACGGTGCCTGAATTATCGATATCCATGTACTCGGAAATTCCGCTTACGCGTGGACTCGGCAGCAGTGCCTCAGCTATTATTGGCGGAATGGCCGCAGCGAACACAATGATTGGCTCTCCGCTGGATAATGCTAAGCTGTTTGATATGGCTACCCAGCTTGAGAAACATCCCGATAATGTGGGTGCCTCCTTGTTTGGCGGCATTATTACTGCCGTGTGGGATGGTGAACATGCGGATTATGTTCGGCTGGAACCACCACAAAATCTTGAGGTGCTGGTGGTTATTCCTGAATTCGAACTGGAAACCACAAAAGCGCGGGGATTGCTTCCAACAGAAATCTCAGTTAGTGATGCTGTGTACAACATTAGCAGAACCTCTCTATTGACGGCTTCGCTGGCATCAGGCCGGCTTGACCTGCTTAGCAGAGCGATGCAGGATCGCCTGCATCAGCCGTATCGTGCACCGCTTATACCGGGCATGGAGAAGCTGCTCGCAGAAGCTCCTGAACACGGTGCTTTAGGGATCGCACTTAGCGGTGCTGGACCGACTCTGCTATGTTTAGTGGATCGCCAAGAGACCCGCAAGAGTGAGCTTGAGGCCTTCTTGAAGAATACGATGCAGGAACATGGCATTTCCGCTCGGACCTGCTGGTTAACACCTTGTGCTTCTGGAGTTACTACAGAGCTGCTCGAAATAAACGAGATGCAAAACGTATCATTTTTGGATATGATAAAAGGAGTACGGTCATGAAATCAATAGCGGTATTGCCGCAGGGCTCGGTATCTCACGAAGCGCTGCTGCATTTGTTTAACGGTGAACCTGTAAAGCTTGTGCATCACAAGTTAATTTCCGATGTATTTCTCTCTACGGAGAATGGTACCACCGATTACAGCGTGATTCCGATTGAAAATACCATTGAAGGCTCAGTTAGTCTTCACATCGATTGGCTCATCAATGAAGTGGATCTGCCAATGCAGACGGAATGGATTTTTCCATCGATACAGAATCTTATCGGTAACCCAAGGGAATTCACAGAGACAGACGGCAACAAGGATTTCACCAAGATGGTGAAAATCCTTTCGCATCCCGTAGCAATGGCACAATGTATGCAATTTGTTCGTAAGCATGCCCCTTGGGCTGAACTGGAGTCGGTCGGAAGTACCTCTGAAGCTGTGGAAATCGTCAAAAACAATCCCGGCAAGGGCTGGGCTGCTATCGGTACCGCTCTTGGCGCCGCTACTCATGGGCTGGAGATTGTAGATCGGCAAATTACAGATCACAACAACAATTACACACGGTTTGTCCTGGTTGGTCCACAGAAGATAGATCTTCCGCGGAGCAGCACAGGAGTAAAGACGAGTGTTCTAGTAACGCTGCCAGAGGATTTTCCAGGTGCCTTGCATCAGGTGCTTGCTGCTTTTTCCTGGCGGAAACTGAATTTATCGCGTATTGAATCACGACCAACGAAGAAGAAGCTGGGTACTTATTATTTTTATATTGATGTGCTGGAACCGATAGAATCTGTTCTGCTGCCAGGGGCTATTGAAGAAATTAGTGCTTTAGGCTGTCAGGTAAGGATTCTGGGCTCGTATCCCACATACACCTATGAGGAAGAGAAAGCGGAGGTGCAGTAAATTCATGGCTGAGCAATGGATCTATTTGGATGGACAACACGTAACGAAGGAAAATGCAAAGGTATCCGTTTTTGATCACGGTTTTTTGTATGGAGACGGTATTTTTGAAGGTATCCGTATCTATAACGGCAATATTTTTAAATGTAAAGAGCATTTGGACAGACTGTATGATTCGGCAAAATCGATCATGCTGGACATTCCGCTAACGTATGATGAGATGCTGGAAGCTATGGCTGAAACGATTCGTCTTAACGACATGCGTAACGGCTATATTCGACTGATCGTCTCCCGGGGACCAGGGAACTTAGGTCTTGATCCACGCCGTTGTCCAAAAGCTAGTGTAATTATTATCGTTGAGCAACTGGCTATTTACCCAGAACAAGCGTATTTGAACGGACTTCGTGCAGTTTCTGTGTCCCAACGCCGTAATATTCCGGATGCACTCAATCCAAAGATCAAATCACTTAATTACCTAAACAATATCCTAGTAAAAATCCAATCCAACTTGGCAGAAGCCGACGAAGCCATCATGATGAACGCTCAAGGTTATGTTACTGAGGGATCGGGCGATAATATTTTCATTATCAAAAATGGTGTAGTTTTCACTCCTCCATGTTACTTGGGAGCCCTTGAAGGAATTACCCGTCTGGCGATCATTGAGCTCTGCGAGAAATTAGGTATTAAACTGAAAGAAGAACCGTTCACAATGCATGATGTTTATATAGCGGACGAGGTGTTCTTCACTGGCACAGCTGCTGAAGTTATTGCTGCACGTGAAATTGACGGCCGGATCATTGGTGAAGGACAAGCGGGTCCAATCACTTTGAAGCTGCTCGAAGAGTTCCGTAATGTGGTTGATAAAGATGGCTATAAGGTTTGGGAATAAAGACTAATCATACAACGTAAATAGCATTGAATACGCATCAGAAGTCCTTTTATGCATACATGCAGAAGAAAACGGGAGTCTCCGGTTAATCTTTTCATGGATCATGAAAGGATTTTTTTTATTTCGGGGATGTCATTCGCCCATGGGCTGCATAAGATGTAGTAACGAAGGAGGCGGCTGTACCGCATATAACTTTGTAAGAGAGCAATGTTCCATGAAAAGGGTGTTTGCTTTCGAAGTCAGTTTTGCTGTGTAGCTGTAAAGAAAGCAATACTCCACAAAACTTTTAGGAGGTTAATGCTACGTGAAAATACACATTGTCAAACAAGGCGATAGTTTGTATGCCTTATCGCAAAAGTACGGAGTGCCGTTACAAAAAATTATTGAAGCAAACCCGCAGATCAGTAATCCGAATGTGTTAGGGATTGGAGACAAAGTAAAAATACCTACGGCCCCTGTATCCGTACCGGAGAACAGTGAAGTTTACTACAAGCACACCGTTAAACAAGGAGATACCTTGTGGAAATTATCTAAAGCCTGGGGAATTCCTTTGAAGGATATGGTTGAGGCCAATCCCCAACTAAAGAATCCAAATGTACTTATGTTAGGGGAAGTAGTTAATATTCCTAAAAAAGTATCCAATACCTCACCGACACAGCCTGGGTATACACCTTCTAACGCCTCAGAGAAAACGCAGGTGGGTGGCAAGGAATATACAGGCCCCAAAGAACAGCCTGCTGCTGAGGTAGTGCCTACACCTAAACCGGAAACTAAACCAGAGACCAAACCAGAAATAAAGCCAGAAGCTAAACCAGCACCTAAACCAGTGACAAATATCTCACCTGAATCTAATTCTGCACCACACCCATCGCTAAATATCGCCCCTATTAATACACAAAACATTGCACCCAATCCTGCGCCTAATATGCAAATGGAAGTTGCTCCTGTGCAAGAAATTGAAATGCAGAGTTTATTTGTTCAGATTACGGTTCCAAATCAAGAGCCGGTTGCTCAACAAGAAGCACCTAAAGCTGAGAAAAAAGCAGACAATGATTGCTCATGGGATAATTCCAACGGATACCCGGGACTGGGAGGAAATCCTTATCTCTATGATTCATATCAAAATAGCCCTAATATGAACATGAACTGGGCACCAAGTTATGTTCAGCCAATGGCTTATGCACCAGAATGTATTTCACCATGTTATTTTTCGGGCAATATGTATTCTAATATGAGCCCAGAACAATGGAATCCAAATGCCGCGCCAAACATAAGCCCAGAACAATGGAATCCCAATGCCGCTCCAAACATAAGCCCGGAACAGTGGAATCCAAATGCCGCGCCAAACATAAGCCCAGAGCAATGGAATCCCAATGCTGCCCCTAATATGAGTCCAGGACAGTGGAATCCGATGGAGGCTAATGTTGCTGGCATGAATGTTGGCGGGGATTTCTCGCCGTATGCTGTTCCTCAATATGGAGGACAGACGCCGAACCTTCCTTGGCCAACTTGTGGGTGCGGAGGCGTGCATATTCAACCAGTGCAAACTTATTCATATGACATGCCTGTATATAACACCTATCCTGAATATGGGAATCCAAACGCTTTTTCCGCATATGGAGCAGGAATGCCTAATCAGGGAATGGTACCTACTTCTACGCTTGGAGCATTTGGTGGACCGGATAACTCTAATATTCCATCCAATCCGCAGTATCCAGGGATAGGTAATTATTCGCAGCATAATCGGGTGCCGGAAATTCAAGAACCTGAAGCGTTCGTGCAGGAATCTCCCGAAACGGCTAGAACAGAGACTGATGAGTCAACTTCTAACGCTTCTCTCAAGAATAAGGGGAATGTAGCAAAGGAAACAGTAACAGGCAAAAAAGCAAAGACCTCAGGTCAACCTAGTAGCAAGAAAAGCAAAACTGCTACGAAATCTCAAGGTTCAGCAGCGAGTACTAAAAAACGTAGAAATCCTTGGATTTCAAACTAATAAATTTATATATTAAGCCGTTGTTTGACTTACGTGTAGATTCTGTATCCTTAGAATCTACACGTTTTTTTATAGGTAAATAGGGATAAAAGATGTTAAATAAAGTGGGGCAAAAGCACTTATTTATAAAATATAAATTTTTAAGTATTGTTTTTATATAGGGATATATGGTACATTATAAATCCAGTCGCAAAGAGGAACTATAAAGCTTTCGGTTGGTGAATGTTAATCTGAATTAGATTGCAAAGAACTTTGAAAAAAAGAGTTGCAATAAATCAGAAAGCATGATATATTATAAGAGTTGCTGCTGAGACATTAAACGGCGCCAACGAGAACTTGATCTTTGAAAACTGAACAACGAGTGAGTAGGAAATCACGTAAGTGAAATCCAAAATTAGAGAATTAATTTTCTCGTCAGATGTTTCAAAATGAGCATATCGCTCTTTTCAATACTAATTGGAGAGTTTGATCCTGGCTCAGGACGAACGCTGGCGGCGTGCCTAATACATGCAAGTCGAGCGGAGTCATTTTGAAAGCTTGCTTTCAAAATGACTTAGCGGCGGACGGGTGAGTAACACGTAGGCAACCTGCCCTTCAGACTGGGATAACTACCGGAAACGGTAGCTAATACCGGATAATTTCTTTTTTCTCCTGAGAGAAGAATGAAAGACGGAGCAATCTGTCACTGAGGGATGGGCCTGCGGCGCATTAGCTAGTTGGTGGGGTAACGGCCCACCAAGGCGACGATGCGTAGCCGACCTGAGAGGGTGAACGGCCACACTGGGACTGAGACACGGCCCAGACTCCTACGGGAGGCAGCAGTAGGGAATCTTCCGCAATGGGCGAAAGCCTGACGGAGCAACGCCGCGTGAGTGATGAAGGTTTTCGGATCGTAAAGCTCTGTTGCCAGGGAAGAACGTCCGGTAGAGTAACTGCTACCGGAGTGACGGTACCTGAGAAGAAAGCCCCGGCTAACTACGTGCCAGCAGCCGCGGTAATACGTAGGGGGCAAGCGTTGTCCGGAATTATTGGGCGTAAAGCGCGCGCAGGCGGCTATTTAAGTCTGGTGTTTAAACCTTGGGCTCAACCTGAGGTCGCACTGGAAACTGGGTGGCTTGAGTACAGAAGAGGAAAGTGGAATTCCACGTGTAGCGGTGAAATGCGTAGATATGTGGAGGAACACCAGTGGCGAAGGCGACTTTCTGGGCTGTAACTGACGCTGAGGCGCGAAAGCGTGGGGAGCAAACAGGATTAGATACCCTGGTAGTCCACGCCGTAAACGATGAGTGCTAGGTGTTAGGGGTTTCGATACCCTTGGTGCCGAAGTTAACACAGTAAGCACTCCGCCTGGGGAGTACGGTCGCAAGACTGAAACTCAAAGGAATTGACGGGGACCCGCACAAGCAGTGGAGTATGTGGTTTAATTCGAAGCAACGCGAAGAACCTTACCAGGTCTTGACATCCCTCTGAATCTGCTAGAGATAGCAGCGGCCTTCGGGACAGAGGAGACAGGTGGTGCATGGTTGTCGTCAGCTCGTGTCGTGAGATGTTGGGTTAAGTCCCGCAACGAGCGCAACCCTTAACTTTAGTTGCCAGCAGGTAATGCTGGGCACTCTAGAGTGACTGCCGGTGACAAACCGGAGGAAGGTGGGGATGACGTCAAATCATCATGCCCCTTATGACCTGGGCTACACACGTACTACAATGGCCGGTACAACGGGAAGCGAAGCCGCGAGGTGGAGCCAATCCCATCAAAGCCGGTCTCAGTTCGGATTGCAGGCTGCAACTCGCCTGCATGAAGTCGGAATTGCTAGTAATCGCGGATCAGCATGCCGCGGTGAATACGTTCCCGGGTCTTGTACACACCGCCCGTCACACCACGAGAGTTTACAACACCCGAAGTCGGTGGGGTAACCCGCAAGGGAGCCAGCCGCCGAAGGTGGGGTAGATGATTGGGGTGAAGTCGTAACAAGGTAGCCGTATCGGAAGGTGCGGCTGGATCACCTCCTTTCTATGGAGAATCGTTCTCTGCAATGAGAACATTCAAATCGGAAGCTATGCTTCCAAAACTCAGGTTTAGGCCTGTTACTCACTCGTTGCTCAGTTTTGAGAGTTTAAGCTCTCAAGTAAGACTTGATCCTTGAAAACTGGATACCGAAACGAATTTGCGTTTTAGAACATCTTTTAGCAACTTGTGCAAACAAGTAAATGTTATTAGTGAGATGATTCCAAAGAGAATGTCATCGTATGATATTTTCCTGCGGAAAAATCAAGGTTAAGCTAATAAGAGCACACGGAGGATGCCTAGGCGCCAGGAGCCGACGAAGGACGTGGCGAACAACGAAACTGCCTCGGGGAGCTGTAAGCAAGCTTTGATCCGGGGGTGTCCGAATGGGGAAACCCAGCTGTGGTAATTCGCAGTTACTCATTTCTGAATACATAGGAAATGTAGAGGCAGACCAGGGGAACTGAAACATCTAAGTACCCTGAGGAAGAGAAAACAATAGTGATTCCGTCAGTAGCGGCGAGCGAACGCGGAACAGCCTAAACCAAGGGGCTTGCCTCTTGGGGTTGTGGGACGTCTCACATGGAGTTACAAAGGAATATGGTAGGTGAAGAGGTCTGGAAAGGCCCGCGATAGAGGTAAAAGCCCTGTAACCTAAACTGTATTCTCTCCGAGACGGATCCCGAGTAGTGCGGGGCACGTGAAACCCCGTATGAATCCAGCAGGACCATCTGCTAAGGCTAAATACTACCTGGCGACCGATAGTGAAACAGTACCGTGAGGGAAAGGTGAAAAGCACCCCGGAAGGGGAGTGAAATAGAACCTGAAACCGTGTGCTTACAAAAAGTCAGAGCCCTATTAATGGGTGATGGCGTGCCTTTTGTAGAATGAACCGGCGAGTTACGTTTAACATGCAAGGTTAAGCCGAGAAGGTGGAGCCGCAGCGAAAGCGAGTCTGAATAGGGCGATTGAGTATGTGGACGTAGACCCGAAACCGTGTGATCTACCCCTGTCCAGGGTGAAGGTGCGGTAACACGCACTGGAGGCCCGAACCCACGTACGTTGAAAAGTGCGGGGATGAGGTGGGGGTAGCGGAGAAATTCCAATCGAACTCGGAGATAGCTGGTTCTCCCCGAAATAGCTTTAGGGCTAGCCTCGGTATAAGAGTAGTGGAGGTAGAGCACTGATTGGGTGCGGGGTCCGCAAGGATTACCAAGCTCAGTCAAACTCCGAATGCCATATACTTATTGCCGGGAGTCAGACAGTGAGTGCTAAGATCCATTGTCAAAAGGGAAACAGCCCAGACCATCAGCTAAGGTCCCCAAGTGTGTGTTAAGTGGGAAAGGATGTGGAGTTGCACAGACAACCAGGATGTTGGCTTAGAAGCAGCCACCATTGAAAGAGTGCGTAATAGCTCACTGGTCGAGTGACTCTGCGCCGAAAATGTAACGGGGCTAAACACACCACCGAAGCTATGGCTAGATACGTATGTATCTGGGGTAGGGGAGCGTTGTGTAGGGGTTGAAGGTGTACTGAAAAGAGCGCTGGACACTACACAAGTGAGAATGCCGGTATGAGTAACGAAAAGATCAGTGAGAATCTGATCCGCCGAAAGCCCAAGGTTTCCTGAGGAAGGCTCGTCCGCTCAGGGTAAGTCGGGACCTAAGGCGAGGCCGAAAGGCGTAGTCGAAGGACAACAGTTTGAAATTACTGTACCACCGTAATCCGCTATGAGCGATGGGGTGACGCAGGAGGGTAGTGACGCGGACTGATGGATGTCCGTCTAAGCAGTGAGGCTGATGTGTAGGCAAATCCGCACATCATTAAGGCTGGGCTGTGATGGGGAGCGAAAATTATAGTAGCGAAGGTCATGATCTCACACTGCCAAGAAAAGCCTCTAGCCAGGAGAAGGTGCCCGTACCGCAAACCGACACAGGTAGGCGAGAAGAGAATTCTAAGGCGCGCGGAAGAACTCTCGTTAAGGAACTCGGCAAAATGACCCCGTAACTTCGGGAGAAGGGGTGCCCCGGTAGTGTGAATAGCACGAGGGGGCCGCAGTGAAAAGGCCCAAGCGACTGTTTAGCAAAAACACAGGTCTGTGCGAAGCCGCAAGGCGAAGTATACGGGCTGACGCCTGCCCGGTGCTGGAAGGTTAAGGGGAGTGGTTAGGGGTAACCCGAAGCTATGAACCGAAGCCCCAGTAAACGGCGGCCGTAACTATAACGGTCCTAAGGTAGCGAAATTCCTTGTCAGGTAAATTCTGACCCGCACGAATGGCGTAACGACTTGGGCGCTGTCTCAACGAGAGATCCGGTGAAATTTTAATACCTGTGAAGATGCAGGTTACCCGCGACAAGACGGAAAGACCCCATGGAGCTTTACTGCAGCTTGATATTGAATTTGGGTACGATCTGTACAGGATAGGTGGGAGCCGTAGAAATCGGAGCGCAAGCTTCGGTGGAGGCGCCGTTGGGATACCACCCTGATCGTATCTAGGTTCTAACCTAGTGCCCTTATCGGGTACGGGGACCGTGTCAGGCGGGCAGTTTGACTGGGGCGGTCGCCTCCTAAAGAGTAACGGAGGCGTTCCAAGGTTCCCTCAGAATGGTTGGAAATCATTCGCAGAGTGCAAAGGCATAAGGGAGCTTGACTGCGAGACCTACAAGTCGAGCAGGGACGAAAGTCGGACTTAGTGATCCGGTGGTACCGCATGGAAGGGCCATCGCTCAACGGATAAAAGCTACCCTGGGGATAACAGGCTTATCTCCCCCAAGAGTCCACATCGACGGGGAGGTTTGGCACCTCGATGTCGGCTCATCGCATCCTGGGGCTGAAGTAGGTCCCAAGGGTTGGGCTGTTCGCCCATTAAAGCGGTACGCGAGCTGGGTTCAGAACGTCGTGAGACAGTTCGGTCCCTATCTGTCGTGGGCGCAGGAAATTTGAGAGGAGCTGTCCTTAGTACGAGAGGACCGGGATGGACGTACCGCTGGTGCACCAGTTGTTCCGCCAGGAGCATGGCTGGGTAGCTACGTACGGACGGGATAAGCGCTGAAAGCATCTAAGCGTGAAGCCCCCCTCAAGATGAGATTTCCCAATTAGTAAGACCCCTTGAAGACGACGAGGTAGATAGGTTGGAGGTGGAAGTGCAGCAATGCATGGAGCTGACCAATACTAATCGGTCGAGGGCTTATCCTATATGTAAAATGCAGATTTGTTTCGGATTCAGTTTTCAGGCATCAATCTCAGATTTATATAGTCCAAGTGACTGTATGATGATGAATTTGTTTTCAGCATTTGGCGATGCTGAGACCTGAATAATGCATTTGTACCGCAAATGCCCGTTTGGTGGCGATAGCGGAGGGGTTCCACGCGTACCCATCCCGAACACGACCGTTAAGCCCTCCAGCGCCGATGGTACTTGGACCGAAGGGTCCTGGGAGAGTAGGACGTTGCCAAGCACGCAAGACCACTGTTGAGTAATCGACAGTGGTCTTTTTGTTGTACGATGTTTAGCAGTTTATTATAAGGATAGGCAATCACTGTGAAGTGGTTTTTGAATGAAAATTAGTTCATGGAGGCAAATGATCATGATTATATGGATCAATGGTGCTTTTGGTTCAGGGAAGACACAAACCGCATATGAAATGTATAGAAGAAAAACATAGCTAGCGAGTATGATGGAATAATTATCGTGCCTATGACCATAATGAATCTAGATAGTGAAATCATCGGCAAGTTCATTGATGGAGGTATAGAGCTTTATCATTTAAGTTTGCGTGGCTCCCGAGAGACCTTGCTTAAGAGATTAAGCGTTAGAGGTGAAGGAAAAGACCCTTGGGCTGCTCAGCAGATCGACAGGTGGATCAGAGGGCTTGATCACGAGGTATTTAAGCAGCATCTAGACACGAATGATAGAACTATAGGTCAAATCGTTGAGATAATATCTCAAAAGCTTCATATCAATCTATTACCTAGGGAAGAGTAAAAAGAAAAATAATTAGTTTAGGTATTGCTATACTTAATAATACATGATATAATCTTTTTTGTTGTCAAAACAATTTGTTTTTAAAACGGCCCGTTGGTCAAGGGGTTAAGACACCTCCCTTTCACGGAGGTAACATGGGTTCGAATCCCATACGGGTCACCATTTCTTCTTGAAACAGCATTAGACTTCTAGAAAAAATGGTTGCATTACAGGTTTGATTGTGGTATGATAATTAAGTTGCTTCTTTACATGGAGGCTTAGCTCAGCTGGGAGAGCATCTGCCTTACAAGCAGAGGGTCGGGGGTTCGATCCCCTCAGCCTCCACCATAACACATCCCCAAAAGTGAAGTTAATGCTTCACTAAGGATTCCGGATACTTTCCGGGGGATCCAAGGGAATTAATACTTTTTTACTGACGCGGGGTGGAGCAGCCCGGTAGCTCGTCGGGCTCATAACCCGAAGGTCGCAGGTTCAAATCCTGCCCCCGCAACCAATTTTCATTAAGCAATTATTCTTCTGGAACCGTGGTGTAGTTGGCCTAACATGCCTGCCTGTCACGCAGGAGACCGCGGGTTCGAATCCCGTCGGTTCCGCCATTTTCTTGCTTTATGAGCCATTAGCTCAGTTGGTAGAGCACCTGACTTTTAATCAGGGTGTCGAAGGTTCGAGTCCTTCATGGCTCACTTCTTTAGTGAGTCGGACATCAATACATACCGTGTGCGGACGTGGCTCAGCGGTAGAGCATCGCCTTGCCAAGGCGAGGGTCGCGGGTTCGATTCCCGTCGTCCGCTCCATATAAATTTTGCGCCCTTAGCTCAGCTGGATAGAGCGTTTGACTACGAATCAAAAGGCCGGGAGTTCGAATCTCTCAGGGCGCGCCATATTTTAACTTAATACTTTGCCGGTGTGGCGGAATGGCAGACGCGCTCGACTCAAAATCGAGAGGGAAACCGTGGAGGTTCGAGTCCTCTCACCGGTATATCGAAAAAAAACTTGTAAGATTGCTTCCAGCAATTTTACAAGTTTTTTTTATTTTCTAAATATAGCTATTTATAGTGGTCTTTTTGTTTCGCTGAATGCTTCTAGTAGCATATATTGTGAATCATACATCACTTCCATAATAAGGTGGATCAACTATTATTATGTATTATAATGTAAATTAAAGGGAGTGAGAATATTCATGTTCTTCACCATCCTATCTACTGTAGAAGTTAACGAGGATGTTGTATTTCTAACAGAGCTATACGATAGGTATTATCCTATTATGAAAAAGAAGGCTTATGAGATCTTGCAGGACTATGATGTTGTTGATGATATGATACAGGAGTCCTTCGTCAGACTAATCAGTAAAGCCGCATTATTGCGTTCCCTAGACCTGCATAAACAAGTATCCTATCTGGTCCATACCGTACATAATACTAGTATTAATCATGCGAAGCAGCGCAAAAGACATCTGAATCATACCTCTTCAGGGATAACCGCTGACAGTATAGAGCAAATAGCCGACAAGCAGCCTAGCATCGAGGAGATGTATAGCCTCAAGGAGGATTACACAGAGATTGCCAAGATACTCAGTGAGTTATCAGAACGGGATCAGACTTTATTGTATAACAAGTACATTCTTGAATGGAGTGATCACAAGCTTGCTGCTTCTATGGATGTCCAAGCGGTGAATATTAGATCTTATTTGACCAGAGCCAGGCGCAGAGCAATGAAGTTGCTTCTTAAGAATGGCGGAAGTGGAGTATGAAGAAACATCTGAATAAGAAAAAAATAGAGGGAAATTACGAAGAGATCTTTATTTGCATGACCTTAGAGAGTAGAATATGCTGAACCTGCTGTACAGGAGAAGATAATAATACCCTTTATAGTATATCTCGGTGACATCTGTTTCGCTGACTATCGAGAGTGGGAGAACAATAAAGATTTATACGGATTATGATACTTCTATTACTCTCACCCTACAAAAGAGGTAAAACAGCAGCAATCAATGGTCTGATGTGAAGACTTGGACCTAGTCTTTCTCGAGCATGGGCTCACATGCTTCGAACGGGTTTAACTATGTCAATTCCGGGAATACCTACCGGGTGGTACATATAACAAAATTTGTGGAAAATAGTACGGTTCTGGAGACAATAAACTCCTATTCGTATGAATTCAAGTATTAAGACTCCGATTCTAGCCTAGCAAAAAAGAGCAGCGCTTATGCTGCTCTTTTTTGATTTAGAGTGTTGCAGGTTTCTATGCGAAGTTGTCTATTAAAATATGGGGCTCGGTTTAGTCTTATCAAGTAGAGTTTTCGCCTACTAAACTTCATAACCTAGATGTGGTAAGACCGAAAGTAACATATTAAAAAAATAATGTGTTGATATTTTTTTAATATGTTACTATAATAATATTCAAGAATTGTATTTTAATGGCAGGAGGTAATGAAATGGATTTATATAAAGATAACTTCGAAAACTTTTCAGAACTCTTTAATTACATCCAAGAATACAAAAAAGAAAAACCAGCACAAACAGCACTTTCCATAGGGAAGATATTCTCTGAACATAACTTTTACTACTTCTACGATAGTGGTACAAGTAAGGTTGTGATGCTTGACAATGATATAGCTCAGTTATTTGAATTGTTAATTTCCTCTAATAAAAGCTTAGATGAATTAAATCAATATATTTATGCTCACAACGTTAATGTAGATGAATTAATGACTTCAATTAATGAGGAGGATTTATTCAAAGGATTCAAAATTAAGCACTTATATAATGATATATCCCTAGAGTATATAAAAAATGAAATGAATACAGGGACAACGCAACTCATTTTAGAATTAACTGGAAAATGCAACATGCGTTGTCGCTATTGTATATACCATGATGGGTATCCTCACAATCGGGCGTTTACTTCAAAAAGAATGTCATCTGATACGGCGCTTAAATCTATTGATTACATGAAACTTTATGGGGATCAGCAGGAAGTTTCTATTACTTTTTACGGTGGAGAGCCTTTACTTGAATTCGAGCTATTAAAAGAAGTTATTGAATACTCGAAGGTTGCTTTAGCAGGAAGGACTATACAATTTTCTTTTACTACTAACTTGTCTGTATTAACCCCCAAAATGGCTGAATATTTTTCTACCGTTGACAATTTATCTATTCTTTGTAGCATTGATGGTCCCAAAGAAATACATGATATGTATCGAGTTTATAAGAATGGCTCAGGCTCATTTGATGACGTTTTCAAGAAATTCAAATTATTAAATAGTGTAGCTAGAAAAAATGGTAAGGAAATGCACATAAGTGCAAATGCGGTGTACATGCCTCCGTTTAGCGAAGAAAAGGTTTCTCAAATAGATGACTTTTTTACAAATTTAGATTTTACTCATGAAGATTTCCGATATCAATTAGGTTATGCCGGACCTGGTACTGTGCCTGAAGAATTGCTTAAAAGCTCCGATTATAATGACCAATCGCTACGACAATGGCAGGATAAGCAAATTAGTATTACTAGCAATTTGGAAGAAATCAAAGAACAAACTATCTTTAATTCACTTGATAGAATTCATAAAAGAAGCGTAACAAAAAGAGCTACTAATTTTGTGCCAATGAACGGTTGTTGTGTTGTTGGATCCCGACGATTATTTGTTTCCGCAGATGGCGATTTTCTCGCATGTGAAAGGATAGGAAACAGTCCTTCAATAGGAAATATAAATCAAGGGATTATTGAGGAAAAGATTTATAAAAAATATGTTTATGAATTTTCCGAAGTTTGGGAAAATATTTGCTCTGATTGTTGGGCTGCTAAACTTTGTAGTAGTTGTTATGTAGACAGAATGGATTCTTCGGGAGTCAGGGAACCTGATCTTGCAGAGTGTGAATATTATAGAAGTACAACAGAACGTAGTTTAAGGAATTATCACAACTTACTTAGGACATCACCGGAACAATTAGCAATCTTTAACGAAGATGTTCTTTTATAACAATTAATTTCTCGGTTTAATTGTTCTCATTTAAACCTGGATAAATACATAATGAAAGGAGGTGAGAATATGCTGAAAATTATGAATCCATATCAACAGCAAGCTATTGACAATGAGAGCATAGCTTTTCGTGCGCCATGTGTGTGTAACTCTAAATTAGCGAACCAAGCAGCTACTAAGGTTTCAGGAACTGGTTGTCAATGCTCTTGCATCGGTTCTGTAAATGAAGCGGCTAACCAAGACGCAGCAAGAAACTAGTTTTACAAACCAGCAGTATGTGTAATTCTCAATTAACGAACTATTCAGTTAAATAAAATTTCAGAACCTGATTGTAATTGCTCTTGCGTCGGTTCTGTAAACAACGCGTATAACTCCGACGCGGCAAGAAATTGAGTTTCACAATACAACAGTGTCTTCGTCCAATACCGACGAAGACACTGTTGTATTCAAATCTAAGGTTGTTAGACTGGAGTTACTCTTCAGAAGGCTATGACCTATATTGAAATACAATAACCATACCACATTATTCTTCAGGGTTTAGTCACGTCCTTAGTACTTAGAACACAATTAATACTGGAGGATAATTGAGATGAAGAAATTCAACAATTTTAGACACTTTAGTAACTACTTTGCTATTATAAAAACTACTCTAAGCGTATTATTCGCCTCTTCAAAAAAATACTTCATATTAATTTTAGTTTTAAGTTCTGTTATGGCTTTACCTGATATCATAAACTTAATTGTATGGCAGCATATAATAGATCAAATAGGTTCTCTTTTAATAAATGACAACAAAGATTATATTATCATAATATATCTCTTTCTTCTTCATTTCATTATTGTACTAATAAAATTAATTATTAATAAAACTACAAATTATGTAAAGGAAATTTATACTGTATTAGTTGATAAGTATATAACAAATAAAACTATTGAAATTGTAGACAGCATGGAAATGCAAGATTTCGAAGATCCAAGACTACATAATGACATCCAAAAAACAAATGACGAGTCAACAGTGAGAAGTATAGGTATTTTGAATAACATTGTTGAGATTATCATGAATATGACTTTATTCGTTGGTACAATAAGTATATTGGCATCTTACCAGATAAGTATAGTGATTATCATCATACTATCAATAGTCCCAAGTACAATAATTAATTTAAAATCTATGTCAAAGTTATTTGAAGTATATGATAAACGATATGAAAAAACTAGGTACTATAGTTCTTTAAAGGATATGATAGTTACATATGAAAATTTCAAAGAAATGAAATTATTTTCCAACATATCTTTTATACAGAATATCATTAATAATATTTTTGAAAAGATAATTGAGCAAGATAAAAATGTAAAAAGAACTTTGACTATAAAATCTACAGTAGGTGATTCTATTCAACATTTACTGACCTATTTATTGAAAATAATTATAGTTGTTAATGGTATTATGAGTAAACTGTCAATCGGTGTGATCATAATGAGTATTGAAACTGCTACCAAGCTGCAAAATGCTTTGATCAATTTAATAAGCTGTGCTTTGACACTATATGAAAATTGTTTGTATTTATTGAGCTTTGAGAGGTTAAACAAAATAAATTCAATAAAAAGCGAGGAAGTTAGGGAGGATTTAATAAAGGATTTTGTCGTGGATTCAATTGAGTTTATAGGAGTTTATTTTAAATATCCAAGCTCATGTAACCATATATTAGAAGATATAAATTTGACATTAAAAAAAGGATTTGATTATGCAGTTGTCGGATATAACGGAAGTGGAAAAACTACGTTGATCAAGATCATTTTAGGGTTATATGCACCAACAAAAGGCGAGATATTAATCAATGGCATTAATAGAACTATGTACGACAAGAAAGCCTATTTTGAGAAAATGAGCGCGATGTTTCAGGATTTTGTGAAGTTTCCGCTTACAATAAGAGAAAATATTGGAATTTCAATGGTTGATAATATTAACAATATGCCAGTTATAATAGAAGCTTCCGTCTTAGGTCAAGCACATGATTTTATTAATGAATTAAATAGGAAATTTGATACAAATTTATTGATTGGATGGGAAAATAGTGAGGATATTTCATCAGGACAATGGCAAAGACTTGCTATCTCAAGAAGTTTCGTCCGGGAAGCAGACGTTATGGTATTTGATGAACCAACAGCAGCTTTAGATGCTAAGACAGAAAGTGAAGTCTTTGAAAATATGGTAAACAAAAAAACAGAGAGGATTAATATAATTATTACTCATAGATTCACTAATATAAAAAATATTGATCAAATAATTGTAATACACGAAGGAAAAGTAGACGCTGTGGGTGATCATGATTTTCTGATTAGCAATAATAAAATATATGCGGAGCTGTATGACATTCAAGCAGACAACTATAAAGGATTCATTAAAGAGCCTGCTCTTGCAGGTGAGTTGTTGAAATAATATAAAGAGCTCAAAGCAGTAATCAGTGCTTGACAAAGTGTCCAAAAGGTGAAAATGGAAAAACATCTGATACTCCTGTATTGTTGTAATTCTCGAAGAAGGAATAAACAGATGTCTATATAATATATCAACAAAATGCTTGACATACTTAATTTTTCAGTTTTCATACTCGTCCTATATGAATTTTATCTTTAACTACGGTGAGATTAAACTTGGATTTGTATAACTACTTCAATTCTTTTAAACAATCTAACTCATTATTTTCTTTAAAATGTTCTACAAAGTTCGATACTGAAAAATTCTTAGCATTTATTTTTAAAATTTGCAACTGATATGCAGCATATTGTTCTGCACTTATAACAGGCTTATAACTTCTTGTTAGTACGGTGCCACTATATACAATGTCAGAAATTTCAATATATTCCTTTTTCAATAAATTCCGAACCGCTGCTTGAACGGTATTAATACCCAATCCGTCCCCTTTATCTGCGATGGCTGATGCGGTTAAATTTCCGCCATCTCGCCAAAAAACCAATAACACATCTTGTTCTTTTTGACTGATTCTAGGCAGTTTTTTCATTTCATTCACCTTTCATATAGTAGGTTGTGTTTATTATAATTGCTAAATTGCAATATATCAATCTTAAAATAGTGACATCATATTTTTTTATTCTTAAAATTTACTGGTTTGTTATTGGAGCATATTAAGGGATATATGAGTGATTTACAAAGAAAGAATCAACGTTAGGCAATACCAACATTGCAGTAAAATATTTAGATGATATTTTTTTGATGTCACTATTTATTTGAAACATTTTATATATAACGCTCGGTTGAAGTTCGTGTACGGCTGGATACTAATGAAGTAGAGAAGAATAGTAAAGCACAAACCATTTATTTAAGAAAAACTTAAGATCTACACACCTAGATTTTTAAGGTGTTGAATCTATACTTTGTACCAAGAAGAATAGGGAGAAAATGGAAATGGAGAAAGGTGAACGTAGCAAGCTAAAGAACAGGAAACCCAAGTTAGTAAGAATATCAGTATTCACAATTGTTCTTCTCGGAGTGCTAATAGGAACAGCAAGTAAACTGAATTTAGATTCACAAAAGGTCTTGCCATTCTTTGGACAGAACACTTATGCCAGTCCATATATTTATGTCTATGACAGAGAGTCTGATCAAGCCATTTACGAAGAAAGTGCGGGAGCCAAGGTTTATCCTGCTTCACTGACAAAAATTATGACCGCAATTGTCACCCTTGAGCATGTTGATGACTTATCTGTAATCGCGCCGGTAGACCGGAGAACGTTCGGTGAGCTTCTTGCAAGTAACTCTTCTATGGCCGGATTTCGCGAAGATGAGGAGGTTACCTACCAAGACTTGTTATATGGGACGCTTCTCACTTCTGGTGGTGAAGCGGCAAACACTTTAGCTGTCCATGTTGCGGGAAGTGTGGAAAATTTTGTTTTGATGATGAATGATAAAGCCGCTGAATTCAGCTTAAATGGTACACATTTCACTAGTCCTGAGGGCCTTCATGATGACAATCAGTATACAACCGCTTCAGACGTGGGAAAGCTTTTGGATTATGCATTAGCTAACGAGGATTTTAAAAAGATGTTTACTCAAGAGACATACCTGACGACATCAACAACAGACCATCCAGAAGGGATTCTGTTAGAATCGACGGTACTGAAGTACCTTAATGAAGATCAGCAAATCGGCTTCAAAATTATTGGAGGTAAATCGGGAACTACATCTGCTGCTGGACAATGTTGGGCAACACTTGGGTTAGTGAATAACCGTGAGTATATAGTCATCGTCATGGGGGCGCCATTAAAGGACATTAGTCATCCAGATCAGGCTCAGATTAGGGATACTTTAAATTTATACGGAAAATTAAGTCAGTTGAAATAAACGATAAAATGTAGAATTACATATAAAAAATGGAGGTGTCTTAGTGAAAAAAATCTTAATGTTTGTATTAACTATAACCATTTTGATTGGAGGAAGCCTCTACTTCCAAAATCAAAGCAGCTACTCAGAATATGCAAGCATACAGGATGATAAAACCATCTCAGAGGATTTAATTACCTTAGATAATAATCCGAAGGATGTAAAGTCAGAGAATAAGAATCCGGGCAATGAGGAATCTCCAAAGGATGCAACGCTAGATGATAAAAGGACTTTTGAGGATATTGCTTTGGACAAACGTCTTGATGAAGGGAGGAAAAAAAATGAAAGAACTTATCGGGAGCAAGGAAGAAAAGAGTCTTCAATTAGGCCAACAATAGAAGTTCCATCTCTTTCTATCGAGGATATAACAGGCATCTACAAAACAGTTGATGCATACATGAGAGAAAATTCAGATCGGTTTCCCGAACCAGCGGATAATGGCACTAGGGGAAACACTGATGATCCGAGAATCCAAAATATTCTATACAAGGAAGAAAAAACAGGTATCATAGCAGGATTCGAAAATGAAAATCTGTTCGCATGGGAAGTGAAAAAGCTGGACGGAGAATATACCAACCTCCTGTTAGGTAGAAAGTCTACGGGAGAAGAATGGCAAGTTCTCTCGGAAGGAGACGTATATCAATTGAGAGAGGAAATTAGCGATGGAAATTAAAGCGGAGAATTTAACAAGAACATTTGGAATGAAACGGGCAATCAGTGAACTAAATTTTACATTGCCTGAAGGTGTGTATGGGCTTTTGGGAGATAATGGGGCAGGGAAAAGCACCTTGATGAGAATCCTTGTGGCAATTGACCATCAAACTAGTGGTAAGGTTACCTTTAACGGCAAGGATATCTTCCATATGAACGACGACTACCGGAATCTTGTGGGATATATTCCCCAGGATTTCGAGGTTTATTCCGCGTTTACAGCAACAGAATATCTGGAATATATGGGAGCACTGAAGGGGTTGTCAAAAAAAGAACTGATGCACAAAGTTCCAGAGGTATTACAGTTTGTCAACCTGGAGAATGTTGCTAATAAAAAGGTCAAAACCTTTTCCGGAGGGATGAAAAGGCGGGTGGGCATTGCCCAAGCCATTATTAACGATCCGAAGATATTAATTTTTGACGAGCCCACCGCTGGGCTTGACCCCCATGAGCGAATCCGTTTTTCAAACATCATAAGCGAAATGGGACAGGACAAGATCATCTTGTTTTCTACCCACATTATTTCGGATATCGAAGCAATTACCACCAATGTGATCATCCTAAATCAGGGGAAAATTAAAGAGCAAGGTAATGTGCAAAAGATGTTATCCGGGATTAAAGGAAAAGTATTTACTGAGGAGATGGACAGAGAGCGACTGGCCTCCTTTAAAAAGGAGCACCTGATCGTACGGATCCGGCAGGAAGAAAACGTTGTTAATGTCCGTTACTTGGGAGAAAAGGAATCAGGCGCAATCGTATGCGAGCCCACGCTGGAAGATTACTACATCTACTTAGGGAGTGGGAGCCATGCGTAATTTCATTCCATTAGAACTGAAAAAAATATTAAATAAAAATACAGTAATTATCAGCCTACTCTTTCTCACTATTATTCTGATCCCCTGGATTCAAACCGCCAAGAGTATAGATGTCTTGGATGATGAGGGAACCATACATAGCGGTCTTGGAGGCTGGAAAATTTTAAGGGAGCGCACGGTTGAGGGCACGATGACGACGGATTATTTATTACAAATGAAACAAAACTACGAAAACAGCGTGGACAAACCTTATATTGAAGGCGAAGTAGATACAGATCGCAAGTTGGGAAAAAGATTAACTTTTCCTCACGATGCGCTGAACTGGGAACTGAACTTTCCATATATAAAGTACCGTGTTCTCGATAACAGCTTAAATTTAACGGATGAGCAGCTCTCCAATTTTTATGTAGATTGGAAGGGCAGTTTTACCGAATATTTATCCACTGAACAAAATCTATTTCCTTATACAGAGAAACAAATCGAAATCATATCCCAGAAAATGCAAAAAGTACCCACCCCATTTTTATTCAAATACGATAGTGGCTGGGAGTACCTGAAAATAGGTTTATTAAATACGATCTACCTTTTCTTTATGTTCTTGGCCTTTATCCTATGCGAAGGATTCTCCAAAAACAGCAGCAAAGGAATTGACAAGGTGACCTTATCCACCAAGGAGAGCAGGAGGAGGCTGCTCAGCTACAAGCTTGGTGCCGCTTGTGTGTTTTCTACGATAGCCTATTTTGTGTATATTGCGATCATACTGCTGTTTATTACCGCAGTGTATACGCTGCACGGCTGGGACTCTTCGGTTCAAATCGGAACAATTACATTTTATTCTATGAATCAGCTTCAAGAGGGGTTACTCTATATTTCCATGGGATACTTTTCCACACTTGTCGTGACGCATCTTATCCTGTTTTTGTCCGTGGTTTTTAAAAGAGGGAAACTGGTATTAGCACTTTCACTGATTTATTTTTATCTCGTAAATACTTATCAGATGGGGAGGGGGGCGCTGATTGAAAAAGTGATGGTCTTCATGCCCCAGAACTTTATCAATAATCTTATAGGCATAGAGAAATTATATTTTGTGGGTAATACTGTATTTCCTTATGTTTTTGTCGCCCTGTTTCTGGGTACTGTGTACATTCTCTTATCTCGAATCGGTATCTCTATATGGATGAGAAGATATTATTTACAGTAGAGGAAGGTAGGTGAAATCATGAGCTATTTATCAAAAGTAAACAGAAGTAAAATCCTAAACATAAACATATTCGGTTTTTTGTTGGCATTGTTTCTGATACTTACCTTTTACAACTTAGACACCATCAAAACAGGTTATTTAAATCAGGCAAGATATGAGGTAACAGATGGGACGGAATACCGGTATTTCTATCAACCGGAGGTATTGGATGAAGTTGAGATTAATAAAATTTTGGAAAAATACAGAGAACTTAGCCTACCAGAAGACAGGAATAAAGCGGATGTTGCAGATTTGCCAGCCTTGGATATAATTATCCAAGTGTATGGCTGGAACTGGACTGGAATACGGGATGTCTCAGCAGAACAATTTTATCAGGACAGGGCAGACATCATCAAAAGTGCACAGAAGGAAGCGGGGAGTTCTAGGGAAGGAATCAGCAACGGGAATTTTGCAGCGGCTTCTCTCTCCGAACCTATCCGGATGGGTTATGCCGAGGGATGGAAGAACGTTAACTCAGGGATGAGCCAGTGTGTTTTTATTGTCCTGGTTCTCATTTCCATTCTACTGGTCCCAATTTTTAATGAAGACGAGACCTTGGGCGTGGACGGACTGGTCAAATCCACGAGGTTTGGAAAACGTAAGCTGAGTAGGATACGGATTATCAACGCCTTCCAGCTCTCTTTATTGCTTTATCTGACGGCGGTAGCGATTTACATTACGCCTATATTCTTTATGTACGGTTTACAAGGAGCGGATTTGCCTATACAAAGTAGTCCACAATTTTTTTTATCAATGGTTGCGGTGAATTATTTCGAGCAGTTTTTAATCAACCTGGTTATTGGATATGTGGCAATCTCACTGATGACAGGGATTACTTTATTGATCAGCGTATTAGTCACACAGATTTATACTGGCTACGCCCTGTTACTATTCACCATAGCCATATCTTACGCCATTCAGATGAGCGAGGTATTCTTTCTGAAACATTATGTGGGCAATTTTCTGCCCATGCAGATAGCCAAGTTCAATAGCTATTACACAAGTTTTGAACCCTATGGAGGTATTTCTAGAATTATTGCCGTTCCTTCCATTACTGTTGCAGTTTTATTTATACTCCTACTATTTTTGCCAAGATGGATTAATAAAATGAGGTTTACTTCTTAGATTGAGCATTACGCATAAAGTTAAAACACATCAAGGATAAAAAAATGAAGTGAAGTTCGGAAAGAAGGTAGATGATGTATTCATTTTTTATTTTATGCGAAGCTGGATCAGAAAAAGATGGTATTAGCAACAACGGTTTAGCTCACGTTCTAGAGCACTTTGTTATACTGGCGATGCTCAAAGATTTTTTCACAGAGAAAGAAAGTAATTTGAGAGGACAAACAAGTTACTGCTATTGCTTATATAGTTGGAGCAATGCGAAGTACCAAGTAGGTTTAAACCTTATCTTTGAATTTGAAAACTATGTGAGGAGGATATTAGATAATAAAAATGAATATTATGACTTAATGTTAATGGCCATTAGAGAGGTCGAGGAAGAAATACTATCGAAACACAATGAGGTGGCAAAGATCAATGTAATGATTCATTTTTTAAATAAAGATATTGTTTCTCGACCAATAGGCCTACTTGAGGACGTAAAAAGTTTGAACGTTGACCAATTATTTGAGACTTTAAGTAGTATTTATGTAGCAGGAAATTTAAGATATTTCATTTTTAATCATGAAAAAAATGAGTTTGTTATTTCTGACTTGCCTCAAAAAACAAAGCGAAGAGGTTGTGTGGAAAAGCAAGAATTCCATGACAAAGAACTGGAACGGATAGCATCTAATTTAAATATAGATGTACAAATATTTAAATTATTTTGTAATAGTGATAAAAAAGTTGCACTTTCTAGTACTTATTTTTCTAAGATTTTTAACAAAGAACAAACGATTCTCAATGAATTGTACTTGATAAGTATTTGCAAATTATTAGATAAAGCTTATGGTGTCAAAAATAACTGTAAATTTGAAATTATATTTTTTAGTAATGAGGACTCTACTAGAATTTACTATATATTTGAATTAACGAGCAGCAATGATATTTACGAGACTCCAAATAAGATAACCATAGATGTGGAACAGATAATAAATTTCATGCTTGAAAGTGTAAATTTCCACGAGTTAAAAGAGGAGTTAAGGATAAATGTATACAGTAATAGATTTAGTCCAATAAGTCGAAGTGAATGCGAAGCAGAGATATTGAATAAAGTTTACTTTAATAATTTTCAAGTAATAAAAGATTATGAAGATTTTGCTGATATTTTACGGAATGTTACGATTGATAAATTCAAAGGATTCTTGTATTTTGCGTTAGGGGAGATAGATGACTTAATTATTTTTGAATAACGTAAAAGACAGGCCGACAGTTTTCCTCGCTTTGGAGTCTAGAGTCCATTTTCATTGATCAAAATAAACTTGCCGGACGACTGACTTCTATGATACACCACACTTTCACTAGATGAATGGTTTCATTATATAAATTGGTACGGGTGTCGCACCTGGTCATCAAGTCGCCCTCAATGCGAATATGTGGATTGATTCGCTTCTTTACCTTCACAATGATCTGAGCAGTTGAGTGCTACCAAAGCATTGATATTGAGTAAGCCAAGTGATGGAGTCGTGTCTATAATGATGTAGTCATAGTTGGCTTTCATCGGTTCCAGTAAAGTGGTCAATGTCTTTTCACAGCCATTTTCATCCCGTAGGTTAATTTCGGCAACAGACAGTTCAATGTTGCTAGGAATCAGGTCAATGTTACCTTGAGAATGAATGCACTCTTCGGGCGATGGAAGCGGTTCGTCCGTCATCATCGCGTTCTTGATGTTGAACATAGAGTAAGGGAGTTTATCAGGTTGTTCGATACCAAAGTACATCGTTAGATTCCCTTGAGGATCAAAATCAATCAGTAATATCTTTTTTCCTTCATTATATAAGGCGTAAGCCAGGTTATAAGTGGTGGTGGTTTTACCTGTACTGCCTTTTTGATTAGCGATAGTGTTTACTGTTGTTTTTCTCATATCAATTCCCCTCCCTGAAGCCAAAGCTTCGATATTATCTGTCAATGATAGGGAGCGGGCTGATCTGTTATAGTTCTCTCCGAGTTCTCTCATTTGTGCAAAAGCGACTACTATTTGAGAAGATTCCCGGAAGCCTTGCGGCGTTTAAATCTAACGAAAGAACCTGCAAAAAAACTTGATCTTACAAGGATTTTCGCGGGCTTTAGATTCCTTTTCTTTGACTTAGTTTCTGCTATCTTCCCGATAGCATGAGCGACTCAAAATCGAGAGGGAAACCGTGGAGGTTCGAGTCCTCTCACCGGTACCAACTAAATCAACTCAAAGTTCATTAGATACTATATCTGATGAACTTTTTTGTTTGTTTTTTTACAATTCCGTTCATGTCTGTGCCGGAAAACTTTTGATACATCCTTCAAGTGTGAATAAGAAATTGTACTTAGTTGTACTGAGGAAGATTAATGTAAGCGGATATGTGAATGAGATAGAGGCATTCCTGAGGAAGCTCCATTTCGAAAGCTATAAGCAATCATGATACTAAACAGCGATTGACAAAATAGAGGAACTACCTAATACTAATTGATAATCATTATCATTTATTGTGAAATATAATTAATTCAAATAGATTGTGGAGCAGATCGGAGTGTATTGCAAAGATGAGGCTGGAAGATCATATTTTCGCATGGAATTATGCCGCTGTTAAAGTACTTGATATTCGACATGCTGTGATGAAGCCTGGGGACAAGCTGCAAGGCTATGTATTACCAGCATGTGGATTTATCTACTGTGTGCGGGGTACGGCCAGCTTGAATCTCAACGGCATAGATTACGACGCAGACCGTCACTTTATTGTGCATGGTGGCAAGGGCATGAGACTAAGTATAGAGACAGGGAAGTTGTTTGAATACTATTTATTATTCTATAGAGCCTCCTTGCCAGGAAGAAAGGATTTAGCAAGACTTTTAGAACGCAGCAATCCATTTCGGATGCAGTATAGCTTCGAGTCTTTGGAGCCATTACCACTGCACTATCAACTAATGGCAATGGAACAACTTTGGGCACAAGGAAGCCAATTGGAAAGAATTCAAGTTAAAGGCTTGTTCTATCAGTTTATACATGAGTTATTAAAGCAGTTCACAAAGGATGGAATTAACCTCAGGCAACCGGATGTCATTGGGCAGGTTGTCCGTTATATTGAGGAGCATTATCGTCATAATTTATCACTAGAATCTATAGCGGAGCAATTTAATTACAGCCCTCGTCATTTATCAACGCGTTTTAAAGGGGAGACGGGGTTCAGCTTGATTGAATACTTGATACGATTCCGGCTTACACATGCAGAAGAGCTATTACGATGTACCGATGCTCCACTTCGCGATATTGCAGAAGAAGTTGGATATAACGATGTATATTACTTCAGTCGCATGTTCAGTAAATACAATGGTCAATCTCCCATCCGGTTCCGCAAGGAAAGCAGGCAGGTGAGCTCATCGGACAATCGTCCATTTACCACCGCCAAATTCTCCATTGGCGAGCACATATCCTCCCGATATAATGTTATTGAGTATGATAATCATTATCATTACTATTACCATAATGAAATAACCGGAGGGTCTTCACCTATGAGATTAACAAAGACGTCAAGTTTTATTGTAGCGATGCTGCTTAGCTTTACCTTGCTATTAAGTGCATGTGGATCTGCAAGTGTTGGTTCTAATGCCACAAATTCTAATGGATCCAAAGCTTCTGAAGTTACATCATCACCAGCAAATAATTCAACTGCAGCTGACAATGCCATTAAGGAGGCTCAGACAAGAACTATCTCTACAATAAAGGGAGATATTGTTGTTCCAGCTAATCCAAAGAGGGTTGTCGTGTTATACCTTCAAGGGGATCTTGTGGCCCTCGGCATTAAGCCAGTAGGGACTTCGAGTGTCTTTGAAGGAGCGGCCTTTGCAGAAGAGCTGGGGGGGATTGAAGATCTAGGTTCATGGTATGAGCCTAATCCAGAGGCTATTATGGCAGTAAAGCCGGACTTGATCATAGCTGCTTCTGAAGAAACTTACGAAATCCTTAAGGATATTGCACCGACCGTTCCAATTCCTTATGAAAAAATGGCGACGGATGAACGTGTAATGAAGATTGGCGAGGTATTTGGCAAGGAGCAGGAGGCACAAGCTCTATTAGATAATTTCCACGAGAAGTTGGAGAAGAGCAAGCAGCAGCTTGATGAACTTGGAATTTTGGATAAGACAGTAACCATTATCGAAGGCGGCAAAAAAGAGATGGCGGTGATCGATAGCAAGCTTTATGGAAGGGGCTCTCAGATCATTTATGAATATTTAGGGCTAAAAGCACCAGAGATTCTTCAGAAAAAGATTGATGGCAGAGAGAAGGCTACTGGAGGGTTTGTTTCCTTAGAGGTGTTACCTGAGTATATAGGAGACTTCGTGTTCCGCTCTGTATGGGATGGGGCTGATGATTTGTCGGACAATCCAATTTGGAACAGCATTCCAGCAATTAAAGAAGGTAGATTGATCGAAATTGGGTTTGATTTTTCATATTATTCCGATATCTACTCTCTTGATAAGCAGCTAGATTTTGTAGTTGAGAAGCTAGTGTCAGCGTATGAAAAAAAATAGAAAGCTAGATGATAGAACAACCGTTATCCCTGATTTAAGAGGGAAATCGTATTTCGGTCTGTTTCTACTCCTAGGGATACTGCTGCTGCTGCTTTCAGTAGCAGCTTCTATCTCATTTGGCTCTGCTTCTATGAGCCTGAAGATGGCATGGACAGCGATTTTTAATTTTGATCCTGAACTGACCGAGCATCAGATTATTCATGCCCTTCGTATTCCGCGTACAGCAGCTGATATTATTGCAGGTATGTGTCTCGCGGTAGCAGGAGCGGTTATGCAGGGCTATACGCGAAATCCCTTAGCAGATTCCGGATTAATGGGAGTAAATGCAGGAGCAGCACTTTCAATGGCCGTTACACTGGTTTTTCTTCCAGGACAACTGCAGACAACAACCTTGCTGGTTAGCTTTATTGGCGCAGGACTTGGAGCAGGATTAACGTATCTTGCCGCTTCATTGAATCGTTCAGGAATGACACCTCAACGACTGGTGCTAGCTGGAATATCAATTACAATGCTATTTGGAGCTGTGGGGTCATTTATCTCATTAAACTATGGAATTGGTCGTGCCCTTGCTTATTGGACTTCGGGTAGTGTGGCTGGAGCAACATGGGTGGAAATTAGGCTAGTTATACCTTGGTTCTTAGGTGGACTGGCTTTGTCACTATTCATTGCACGCTCTATCACTGTTTTAAACTTGGGGGAAGAGATTGCGAAAGGCTTCGGGCAACGGATCGTTCTCGTTAAGATGATAGCTACGCTTGCGGTCCTTTTACTAGCGGGTGTAGCTGTTGCACTTGTAGGGCCAATCGGCTTTGTTGGGTTGATTATTCCGCATATTATGCGTTTTTTTGTAGGTGTAGATTATCGTTATATTATTCCGGCATCAGCCATTTACGGCGGCGCACTTATGGTTGTAGCGGATATCGCAGGAAGGCTGATTAATCGTCCGGCAGAGACAGCACTGGGCATTATTTTTGCAATAATTGGTGTTCCTTTCTTCTTGCTAATTGCGAGCAAAGAGAGGAGAGCCTTCAAATGAATGTTGTTAAATCGCATAAGGCTACAATATGGATTCTATCTCTTTTAATACTGCTTATTGCAGGAGCTATTCTTAGTCTTAATATGGGAAAGGTGTCCCTCAATCCACTTGAAGTATTTCAAGTATTGCTTGGACAAGGTCCAGAGGAGCATAATCTCGTTGTTTATAAGTTTCGTCTTCCCCGGATCGTATTAGCGATACTTGTTGGATTTGGGATGGCACTGGCAGGTGCAGTTATGCAGGCTTTGCTGCGCAATGATCTGGCTGATCCCGGCATGCTTGGTATTAGCTCAGGTTCAGGTCTTATGGTGTTGCTGATTATCTCAACGGTAAGCATTCAAGGCGCCGCTATAACATTATTACTGCCGTCTATGGCATTCTTAGGTGGTCTGCTGGCAGCAGCTCTGATCTATGTTCTAGCCTATAGAAAACGTCGTATGATTTCTTCTACACGACTTGTCTTGACTGGTGTTGCGATCAATATGGGGTTTAGTGCGCTATCGCTATTCCTGACTTTAAAGCTTGATGACCAGAAGTATGAGTTTGCGCAGCGTTGGCAAGCAGGATATTTATGGGGTGACAAGTGGTCTTATATCAGCTTGTTGGCACCTTGGGTATTGCTGCTATTCGCATATATTCTTTCTAATTTCAGGACATTGAACGTCTTGGTGCTAGGCAACGAAATTTCGATAGGATTAGGTGTTGCTGTAAAGAAGAAATTTTTGCGCTTGGCAATTGCGGCTGTAGGCATAGCTTCTGGCTGTGTAGCGCTCGGGGGCTCGATCTTCTTTATTGGATTGATTAGTCCGCATGTGGCTCGCAAGCTGGTAGGTCACGACTACAAAGTGCTTCTACCTACTTCAGCGCTTATTGGTGCGCTATTGCTGCTTGTAGCGGATACGATTGCTCGAACGGTCAGCTTTAAGTCAGATATTCCCGCAGGAATTATTGTAACAATGCTGAGTGTGCCTTACTTCCTATATCTATTGATGCGTTCAAAATAAATACCGATAGGTTCCATTCCTCTCACCGGTATACTAAAAAGGTCTATAAAATTGCTTAATAAGCGATTTTATAGACCTTTTTCATTTTCAGAGCTTATTAAATTCCAGAAAAGTTTGATAAATATAAAAAAAATCCCCTTTCTCCTATCTTTAATAGAAAGGAAGGACTGTTCCCTATCTCGTTAATTGATCAAGATACCGGTGTGGCAGGAACTATATATCTTACCAGTAAAGATGAAGGAATCACTTGGGTTTATGATGAAGCTTATGATAAGCTTCTAAATCCTTTTTTTACAGGGACCATAAAAAGAACAATTTCGACTTGAAATAGATTATTGTTATATGAAATATCTACTAAGCCATTACTATCCTCTACGACCTTCTGGATACTTTTTAAGCCTATACCATGACCGGATTTATTAGTTTTTGTGGAGCAGATGTCGCCAAAACGATTCGTATGAATTTCATTCACATAAGGATTCTGAATCCGGATGAACAAGCTTTCGTTAAGATAATGCATATGTATGGTTATATAGCACTCTTCATTTCTTTTATCGCAACAAGCTTCAATGGCATTGTCCAGTGCATTTCCTAAAATCACACTGATAACTGTGGTGTCGAGCGTCAGCTGTACAGGGATGTTCAAGTCTAACTTGAAGGGGATCTGATGCTTCTCAGCGACCTGCTGCTTGTAGTTGATAATGGAATCAATAATCGTATTCCCGCTATTGCTAACGCCTATTGGATTGTCTATTTGCCCCAGTAAGTTGTCCAACTCATTTAGATTGGCAGCTTCACCGGATTGTACCTTTGCGCGTAAACCTATGAGAATATTTTTAATATCATGCTGGAACTTAAAAGATTCTTCCTGTATTTCTTTTGTCAAAAGATATTGATTTACATAGTAAGCATTTTGTTGCTCAAGTAAATAACTTTGGTTCTGCGCAGATTGGATAACTAACATACGGTCACATAAGATAAATATCAATAAATTTATAATGAGTAGTCCTGTGGATAGGATTGGAACAAGGGTAGGGAAGGACTGCATATAAAGGCTGGATGCGAAGCTGTAGATCCCTAGTGTGCTTATAGAAGGGCAAATAAATAATAGAACCCAATACCATTTAGATAACCCGCCATTTCCAAAGGCTTTAGCTACGCGCACGGATACAAAAGCTAATATAAACATCAGCAGCTTGGAAAGAAACTGGTTCAGAATATATCCCTTTGTCGAGTAAAATAGGGGTAGTGATAACTCACTAAGCGTAATAAGCGCAACCAGAAAAAGAGCGGCAACGATCCGCCATTTGATATTTCCATTGTAAAAAAAAGATAAGAGAGCAATCAGGCCAATATTGAGTATGAGTAGGATTGAGCCTGGCAGTGAGCTATAGTGCAGAAAGACAATACAGAGGAAATATAGAGAGTACACGATAACAAGATTGGCTTTGGTGGTAAGTCGGCTAACGAAACAATGGCTGTAGAAGTAATGAATGATGATAGGTAAAAGTGGAAACGTAACTAGATAGAATAACTCCTCCAGAAAGATATTATCCAACAAGACTCCCCCTGAATTTCAGATATTTTTTCTTAAAATCGGCACTGTATTTTGCACTAATGGGTAAGGCTTCGCCATTAAGGAGAATTACTTCCTGGTTACTGATTTCTTTAATAAAGTAAAAGTTAACGATGTAGGATTGATGGATTCGGACAAAATCGCTCACAGGAAGCTTCTGCTCTTCCTCGTTTAGTGTACTGTAGTAGTCATGTTGATCCTTGCAGGAATAAAGAATAATTCTCCGCCGGTTGCTTTCCAGATAGATGATATTTCGATAGGGGATTAGAATTTCTTTTCCTTTTTGCTGTAGTGATAAGAAGTTTTTTTTGCCTTGCTGCAGCTTGCGAATTACTTTTTCAATCGTAGAAATCAGTTTTTGCTTAAATATCTCTGAATCGATAGGCTTCTTTATAAATCCCGAGGGCTGAACATCGAAGAGTTGCAGATGATATTCATCATGACTAGAGACATAGATAAGCTGCACTAGATCATTTTCATCATTTCCCCGCAGTACATACCCAGCTTTTATTCCATCCATATCCGCCATTTCAATGTCCATAAAAATAATATCAAACGCGCAGGCCTCTTGAATGGCCTTAGTGAAGCTTTCTCCGGAATAAAAGATCGACACCTCTATTTTCCTTGTGAAATTCCTTTGAGTCTCCAGAATAAGTCTCTCTATTAATTCAGTAGTGGGAAAGTCATCATCACAGACAGCAATACGTATCACTTTATCATTCCTTTCGACAAGAATTGTCCAAAATATCCGGGAATTTGTCGACCATATAAGTCACATTATACAAATCCTTCTTAATAATTACATTAACTAACTTGATTGTTACAGTTTGAATGTAGAGTTCATGGCAACATGTTAGGATGTGGAAAAGTGAAAAGAGGAGTGTTTGATTTGACTCAAACGATCTTTGAGGCCAAAGGTTTAAGCAAACAATACGGAGAGTCTTTTGCGCTTCAGGATGTCTATATGACGATTGGGGTAGGAGATATTTATGGGTTTGTTGGCGAAAATGGGGCAGGTAAAACTACATTAATGAAGATAATAGGCGGATTGGTACATCCGACACATGGCGAAATCTCTCTTTTTGAAAAAAAGGACACAAAAGCTGTTCACGAGGCGAGGCGAAAGGTTGGATTTCTAATTGAAAGGCCAGCGCTTTATCCTAATCTAAATGCGAAGCAAAATCTTACGTTTTATTGCCGTGCGTTTGGGATTAAGGATAAGAGCAGAATTGCGGAAGTATTGCAGGCAGTTTCTCTGGCAGATGCCGGTTCTAAGCTAACCTCAGAATACTCCCTTGGGATGAAACAACGTTTAGGTCTGGCTATTGCTCTACTTAACGATCCCAAATTTCTGGTATTGGACGAGCCTATTAATGGTCTTGATCCGTCAGGCATTGTAGAAGTGCGAAAAATCCTGGAGAAGCTATCCAAAGAGCAAGGAGTGACTATACTAATATCCAGTCATATTTTAAGTGAGTTGCAGCTACTTGCGACCCAATACGGTTTTATTCATAAAGGAAGGTTAATCAAAGAAGCTTCTGCGGAGGAACTCTTGCATACGGCGGAAACAAAGATCTGTATTCGAACGGCTGATCCCGCAGCGACACTTCAGATTTTGAAAAGTGAACTCCAACTAGAAACCATTACGATCAGCGAAGCTGGAGAAATTCAAATTCCTAAAGAGAGTACAAATCTGGAAGAGCTGATGTCTTTTTTTCTACAGCGGGGCATCCATATTGAAGGGATTAACCTGTCGGCTCCAAATCTTGAGAACTATTATATGGATCTAATTGCTGGAGGTAACGAATGAGGAATTTTCTTGAGGCTGAAGCTTATTATGTAACCAAGGATCCCATGTTCAAGGGGATAAGTCTTCTTTTGCTGTTTGGAAGTGCCTTATTACTGGTTTGGATGGGGGTACAAGTAGGATTTGATATAGATGGTCCTTTAGAGCCTTTAATCACTAGCATTCAGTTATCTTTTTTTCTGTATTTTATCATCCCGATTTACGTTTGTTTTTTTGCTACCGAGGGATTTGAGTATGGGTCGGTTCAAACCATTATCGCTTCGGGTCAGAGCAGGTCATTATATTTACTGGGAAAATATCTGACCGAATTAAAAGTGGTATTATGGTGGGTAATTCAATTTTTTGGTCTTTTTTATGTATTGTATATGCTGGCAGCGCTTGTTACGGGTTCCCATATCGGAAATGAAAGCTTAGAGGGGAAGTTTATCGTTGCTATGGGGGCTATTGGATTCAATATTTTGTATCTCGCAGCTTATTCCGCTGTCGTGCTGTTGTTAGGAGTATTGATGAAAAAATCGGCTACCGCTGTTATTGCCACGTTTGTTTTTGTATTTGGCGATTTTCTGCTCAGTGGTTATCTTAAAGACTCATCATATGTATATCTGCGAATGGTTTCTGAAAATACGCTAACGACGCAAATTTTTAAATTCTCTGCTGTAAATTCACATGAAATATATACCCTAAACGAGGGTGTTCGTATGATCCTAATCCCTGTTGTAATCATAGGAGTTTGCTTGAGCGTTGCTTTAGTTTCTTTTGAAAAGAGAGATGTGCATCTATAGAAAGGAAGGATGGATTATGAAAAAGGATAACAAAAGAACAACTATGATCTTAAGTATTTCGGTAGTAGTTATTATTTTTTGTGTTCTTTTTGTGAGTATACGAATATCTTGACGCTGTCTATCTAGTTTTACTAGAACGTGAGGATTGAATCGCTCTCTGGTAAAAAAGCCACGGCGTACGTTAATAACGTACCTCGTGGCTTTAGGTGTTTATGGAAGGACATTGCCGGCAGCACGGTAGATTTCATACCATTCTTGCCGAGTGAGAGTAATATCGGAAGCTTTGGCAATATCACGCAAGCGCTGCGTATTAGTTGTGCCAACGACAGGCTGCATATTTGCCGGATGTCTAAGAATCCATGCGATGGCAATAGCTGTATTGGTTACGTCTTTTTCAGCTGCTAAGCGGTTAATGACCTCGTTCAATTCAGGGAACTTATCGTTATCTAAGAATACGCCCTCAAAGAAGCCATATTGGAAAGGCGACCAAGGCTGAATGGTCATGTCATGCAGGCGACTGTACTCCAAAATCCCGCCATCATGAACAACTGAACCGGAGTTAGTCATATTCACATTGAAACCTGTATCAATCATGCCAGTGACCATAATGCTCAATTGCAGCTGGTTGAACAGCAGCGGTTGCTTTACATTTTTCTTAAGCAGCTCGATTTGCAACGGGTTCTGATTGCTGACACCAAAGTGTTTGACCATACCTTTGCTTTCCAGAATATCAAAAGCCTCAGCGACTTCTTCTGGCTCGAATAGCGTATCAGGACGGTGAAGCAGTAGGACGTCGATATAGTCTGTTTTCAAGCGCTTAAGGCTGCCTTCCACGGATTGCAGGATATGTTCCTTGGAGAAATCAAAAAAACCGTTGCGGATTCCGCATTTGGTTTGGATCATCATTTTATCACGCATACCCGGATTGTTCTCCAGTACACCTGCGAATACTTCTTCGGCTTTGCCAGCTGCGTAGATGTCGGCGTGGTCAAAAAAGTCTATTCCGAGCTCGAGGGCACTATGTACATGTGTATCTGCTTCTTTTGCAGATAAATCAGCAATCCGCATACAGCCAAGCGAAATTTGTGACACCTCAAGTGCGCCGTTTGCTACACTAATTTTTTTAACCAAAAGTGACTCACTCCTTCGAATGTTAGTAGAACATGCAGTATTCAATCAAACCATATCATAAAGAGGGGAGGTAAGCCAATGTCTATCTAAAAGAGAAAGAGGTTATCTCAACAGTAGAATTCACTACTTCAGAGATAACCTCATTTGTCTATAGATCAGTTATTAATACATATTTGGAATGTCGACATTAGGATCAATGTCAGCTTCGTAGTCTACACCCTCTGTTCTAAAACCAAACAGGTTAAAGAAATCTTGGCGGTAGCCTTCAAGATCAGCAAGCTCACCTGCATTGTCGGTTGTCAGCTCGTCCCAACGTTTCATAACCTCAGTCTGAACATCCTCACGCATTTCCCAGTCATCAATTCGGATCAAGCAGCCTCCGTCAGCAGTAGCTTCGCCCCCACTGTAAAGATGCTCAGAGAATAAACGGTACATTTGTTCAATACAGTTCTCGTGCAGCCCTTTTTCCTTCATTACTTCATACAATGCAGAGATATAAAGAGGGACTACAGGAATCGCGGAGCTGGATTGGGTTACCAGAGCTTTGTTCACGGAAACAAAAGCACGTCCACCTTGAGTGGACAGGCGATCATTCAGTTGGATCGCTGTTTGTTCCAGATCATGTTTGGCTTGACCAATCGTTCCGTCGCGATAGATAGGGTGAGTGATTTCAGGCCCGATGTAGGAGTAAGCAACGGTTGTAGCTCCATCAGCAAGCACACCAGCTGCTTGAAGCTGATCGATCCACATTCTCCAGTCTTCGCCGCCCATAACTGCGATGGTCTGACGTACTTCCTCTTCTGAGGCAGGCTCAATAGTGGTCATGGAAACTTCACCTGTGTGGAAGTTCAAGGTTTTGTTCGTATAAGCGGTTCCCACCGGTTTAATGACGGAGGAGAAGGTTTCTCCTGTTACCGGATGAGTGCGGCGTGGTGAAGCGACACTATAGACAACTAAATCAACTGAGCCATATTCAGCTTTAATCAATTCAATGGTCTTCTCTTTGATAGCATCGGAGAAGGCATCGCCAACTATGCTGTGAGATTTAAGTCCAAGCTGCGCTGCTTGTTGTTCAAACGCTGCGGAGTTGTACCAGCCAGCAGAAGCTGTACGTTGACCTTCAGCAGCTTTATCAAAGAAAACACCAATGGTGTTGGCGCCCGCACCAAAAGCGGCTGAAATTCTGGAAGCTAGTCCGTATCCGGTAGAAGCGCCAATGACTAGTACATTAGCAGGTCCCTCAATTTTCTTTTGTGCTTTTACATATTCAATTTGTTGTTGTATTTGTTTGGCGCATCCCTCTGGATGGGCTGTTGTACATATAAATCCGCGAGTTTTAGGTTGAATAATCATCAAGGAATTCCCCTTTTTATAAAAATTAAAGTCCAATGTTACTTCAGAGAAAGTATAGCAAACAATATTTACTAATACAAAGAATTTAGGATATTGGAGAAGAATGACTGCTCTCCACTACGATCGACTGCCATCCGCTGCCGCTTACGGACCCAGATGACGTTATATGCAAATTTATCGCCTTTTCAGCAGGGTTTCGGACCCCAGAGACGTTATTGCATAGAAAAAGGTTCATATTAGGTGTATTTTGTGCCAATAGAGGCTATGAGGTCCGTTGGAATTCCAAATGTGCAATAATGCTGCGTTACGGGTCAACTGTGTCCGATAGGGCATTGTGCGGGGAGCTGTGATAGGTCGATCGAACGAACGTACGAAGGAAATAAAACGAACGAATGACGAATCTTACGAATCATGGCAATCGAACTATCTAACCCGAATCATCCGATGAACCAAAGCAGAAAAGGGGCTGCCCCAGCAGCCATTTCGTGGCCATGGGACAACCCCTTAATCTAATGAGGCTAGATTACGCCTTAAATATGGAATCTATAGTTTTGATCTCTTCTGGTGTTAGCTGCACCTTCAGCGTCTCTAAGTTGGAAACGATCTGCTCAGGACGTTTGGCGCCCGGAATAAGCGCATCGATGGAAGGTACGGTCAAATACCAGGCAAGTACGACATGTGCGACTTCGACCCCTTTGGCATTGGCAATCTGACGAACCTTGTCCACCTTCTCCAGGTTCTTGGCAAAGGTCTCCCCTTGAAATAGCGGGTCATTTTTTCTAATGTCGCTGAATGTATCGCCTTGCTTATATTTGCCGCCCAGCAGACCCGACGCAAGTGGGAAATAGGGCACGAAAGAAATGCCATGCTCCTGCGTATAAGGCAGCAAATCTTGTTCCGCATCACGATGCAGCAGATTGTAGTGGGATTGAAGAACATCCACATGACCGTCTTTGTTGGCTTCTTTCAGCTGATCAATGGAGAAGTTAGACACCCCGATGGCTCTAATCTTTCCTTCATCCTTCAGCTTCTTAAGTTCACCTACAGCTTCGTCCTTGGGTGTGCTTTCATCAGGGAAATGAATATAGTAAAGATCAATATAATCGGTCTGGAGGCGTTTCAAGCTGTCTTCTACAGACTGTCTTAGAAAAGCTGGAGAGTTGTCGAGTGTAATCTTGTCACCGGTAATCACGTGAGCGCCTTTAGTAGCAATGACCACATTGTCGCGGCCGCCTCTTTCCTTCAGCACTTCGCCAATCAGTTCCTCGGATCTTCCTGGTCCATAAATAAAGGCGGAATCAATAAAATTAATCCCATGATCCAGAGCGCTGCGCACAATATTTCTGCCGGTTTCATCATTTAAACCCGGAAATAAATTATGCCCGCCAACAGCATTGGCACCCAGACCCAGCGGGAGAACCTGCAGATTGGTTTTTCCTAAAGTTATTTTATTAGCCATAATCAATAGTCAGCTCCTTAAAATATAATACGTACTATATTAAGTATAGAGAATAACTCGGGTCAGGACAAATTTTGCTTTCCAGCTTTATACATGAATATTTAAACCGGATAAGTTATGATAGTAAGAAAAATTTTATATTCGCGTTCGTGCAATCATGATGAGGAGAAGGAGGTCCGTCTTATGCTAGTCATTAATCAAAATGAAGTGGCCGAACTGTTAGCTATGGAATCTTGCATCTCCGTTATGGAATCTGTTTTGAAGGCTCTTTCCGCTGGACAAGCCGTACAAAGCTTAAGACAAGTGCTTCCTTTACAAAAGAGTAATCTGCTCGGCTTAATGCCGGGTTATTTGCAGCATGAAGAGGTGGCTGGTGCCAAAATCATCAGTGTATTTCCCAGCAATCATGGTTCAGGCCTGCCTTCTCATCAAGGTCTTGTTACCCTATTCGATTCATCTACGGGTGTTCTGAAGGCTATAGTGGATGGACAAAAGATTACAGCCATTCGTACGGCGGCAGTCAGTGCAGCAGCAACCCGATATCTGGCCAGAGAGGATGCTGAGATCCTTGCTCTTCTTGGAACTGGGGAACAAGCAAAAAGTCATCTGGAAGCGATGTTGCGGGTTCGACCCATCCGTGAGATAAAAGTATGGAGCAGGAAGCTGGCAAAGGCACAGGATTTCCAAATAGAGATGAGCCAAAAATATGATGTGCAGATCATTGTTGCGGAGACAGTTCAAGCGGCAGTCAGCGCAGCGGATATCATTTGTACCGTGACAGCATCCACCGAACCTGTGCTCAAGGGAGAATGGCTGAAACCGGGTGTACATATCAATGCTGTTGGCGCATGTAGACCAAATGACCGTGAGCTGGATTCGGAGACCGTCCAATTAGCTAAGTTATATGTAGATCGGCTGGAATCCGCTCAGAATGAATCTGGGGATTATTTAATCCCGCTGAACGAAGGCAAAATCACAGCAGATCATATTGTCGGGGAGATTGGTGAGCTGATCAGTGGCACTATCGAGGGCAGAAGGTCCGCAGCTGACATTACTCTTTTTAAAGGATTAGGGCTGGCCATAGAGGATTTAGCAGCAGCTAATTTTATATATCATGAAGCTGTTAGATTACATAAAGGCACTGAAATTGCATTCTAAGGAGCGACTACACGATGAGCACTTATGAAGGTCTGTATGATTTCAAGTTGACGGAGCAAGAGGAGGAGCGGGCTAAACGCTTGCATGAGCAGAACATTATTATCGATCTGCTGTTTCAAGGTCCCTTATCTCCAAGCGCGATTCCAGACTCTATCTCTGACAGAATCAAAGAATTATGTGAGCCTTATAAAGATGAGCCAATGGTATACAGCAGTATGCCTGCAAAAATCATCACAAAGCTATCTGCGTGCGGAGAGATCCCTGAGTATAAAGAAGAGTGGTACAAGTCCGGAATTACAGCAGGGAACCGCGAACTTCATTTGGAATCCTTAGACAGCATCATTACAAGCATGGCAGAGGTACAGCTGCAATTCGATTCTGCAGATTGGTTAATCAAAGCCTTAACTGCCGAAGACATACGTGCTGCCAAGCGTAATGGTTATAAAGCGGGCATTATCACAGCACAAGAAACGGATGGTCTGGGCACGAATCTCGATCAATTAGATGTACTTTATAACTTCGGATTAAGAATTCTACAATTGACCTACAACAATCAGAACCAGATTGGGGCGGGCTGCGCAGAACAATCGAACGCCGGGGTCACTAATTTTGGGAAAAGATTCATTGCACGCTTGAACAAGCTGGGGATCATTGTAGATACGGGGCATTGCGGGAAACAGACTACATTAGATGCCTGCGCTTATTCCACAACTCCGGTGATTGCTTCACATACGGGTGTAGAGGCGATCTATCCGCATATGCGCTGTAAAAGTGATGAGGAGATAATCGCGATAGCCAAGACAGGCGGAGTTATTGGTATTTTTGCTATGCCTTGGTTTGTTCATGAAGATCCTAAACATACAACTATTGACCATGTGCTGGATCATATCGAATATGTAATCCGGCTTGTAGGCGTGGATCATGTCGGAATTGGAACGGATTGGCCGATGAGCGATGTGCTCTGGTCATTGGTTTATTTTAAAGAACATATCGCACCCAAGCTTGGATTCGCCAAAGGAGACGGTCCTTCTACAGAAACCATTGCTGGACTTGAGAAATATAGTTATTTTATTAACTTTACTAGAGGTTTGGTTGCCCGCGGTTATGCGGATGCAGATATTGCTAAGATTATGGGCGGCAACTGGCTGCGTGTATTTGAAGAAATTTGCGGATAGGGGATAAACAGATGACAACCTACTTACACACATCTACATTTAACGTCTACTTTTCTGGTGTTTATACAGGCAAAATTCATTTTACAGAGCAACAGATCATGCTAGCTAAGGTCGATCCGCGCAGAAGAACGCAAATGCAGGACAATGTGCTGGATGGACAGTTCAAGACCGTACTCCCGCTTCAAAAAATCCACAAACATTTGGATGCTTATGCTAAAGCAGAATGGGCAGAAGACGAGGTAGTGCTGAGTAATGGCGATATCTATCAAAAGCATATCCAGTATCAGGCGCAGATTGAAGGCCGCGAACTGACCTCACAAGTATGGGCGCTGCGCAAAGAGACGGCTCTGGACATTGTGACTTTGGACGGGGAGATTATCGCTTTTTTAACGCCGAATCGGTATGGTATTGAGCTTATGGTTAAAGCAGGTTATGAGAAGCTGACTCCTTTAGTGGTCTACGACGATCCTCTTCTATCCAAGGCAGAATATGGGGTGAACGATCTGGGCACTGATCTGATTCCGATGCGCGATGGGGTGAAGCTGGCGACAGATGTTTTTTTACCAGAGGGTATTAAGCCGGGAACTAAGCTGCCGACAATTCTCGTAAGAACATGTTATGACCGCAACGGAAAAAAAGAGATTTTTATGAGATGGGCCAATAAAGGTTATGCAGTAGTATCGCAGGATGTTAGAGGTCGGGCGGATTCGGAAGGCGAACTGATTCCTTTTTATAATGAACGGGATGACGGTTATGATACGATTGACTGGATTATTGCTCAGGAATGGTCGGATGGCAACGTCGGCATGTGGGGCGCATCCTATCTAGGTTTTGTTGTTGTGGCGGCGGCCACCAGTGGGCACCCGAATCTGAAGGCCGTTGTGGATGAAGTGAACGTGGGCTCTCCATTTGTTGATACCGTTCGCAAAGGGGGAACCCTTTGTTCTTGGCCATTGCTCTCTTGGACTCTTGCTCAATCTGTGGGTACTCGGACGGATTTTGATATCTTTGGAGGCATTACGGTGAATCCGGAAGCAGCCGTTGATGCAAGACCGATTAAAGAGATCCCTCAGCAAATGATTGGCAAAACATCAGGTCCATGGGATCTGTGGAGCCAGCATCCGGAGTATGATGATTTCTGGAAAAACTGTACTTTTACCGAGCGCGGTGATCAGGTGCAGGTGCCTATGTATGTTATCTCAGGCTGGTATGACGGCGACAGCGCCGGCGTATCGGAAACATGGAGAATGCTAACAGAACATGATGTGCCAAATCGAAAAATCCGTCTGGGCGCTTGGGAGCACGGGCCGAACAGAGCTAGAGACTACGAAGGCGTGAGCTTCGGCAATGATGCCGTAGTCTATGATTACGATGTTTCTGTGCTGCGCTGGTTCGACCGCTTCCTCAAAGGCATTCCAAATGGAATAGATCAGGAGCCTAGAGCCTCTTATTATGTTGTTGGTGAAAATCAGTGGAGAACGTCCGCGGATTGGACACCTGCTGAAGCCACAACTTCTTCCTTCTACCTTTCCAGCGGCGGGCGAGCGAATTCAGGACAAGGGGATGGGCAACTGCTTGCAGCGCCTGAGGAACATTCTCCTGAAGATACTTATATCTATAATCCTCATGATCCTATGAATGATAGCGGTGAACGAGAGCCTGAGAATTTGCGAAAATACGAGCTGCGCAATGATATTCTTGTCTACACTAGTGATATTCTGACGGATGAGCTGACTGTGGCCGGAGAATTGTCTGCGGTTATCTATGCTGCCAGCACTGGCAAAGATACGGATTGGGTTGTTACGCTTAGTGACGTGAATGAACAAGGGGACTCTATCCGGTTATCCAATTATATTGTCAGAGCTAAATACCGTCATGGATTGGAAGCGCCTGAGCTGCTGATTCCCGGGCAGGTGGAGAAATATGATATTTTCATGCCGAATATTGCTCATAGATTTGCTGTGGGGCACCGAATTCGGTTCTCGATTACTTCGTCCAGTAAATTCGTTGCTTTCCCTAATACAAATACAGGCAGTAATCCGTATGAAGATTCAGAAGCGATTACTGTGCTGCAGACTGTTTACCATAATCGTGAGTATCCGAGCCATGTGAAGCTGCCGGTGGTTCCTAACGCTTAAATGTGACTTTAATACGAAGAAAGGGCTGAACAAAGGTAAAGGGAATTAACACTTGAAGCTGAAGCTGCATTTGATGACAAATGATGCTTCAAGTGGCGTACCGAGTGAGTACCGAGTGAACACCGAGTGAGGCCTAGGTGAAACAAAAAGTGAAGAATGAGCTTATGCTTCAATTGAAGCGAAAAGTAAAACTCTTATAGAGCGATTAGGGAATTTCTCCCTGAAATTCTTTAGGATTCTGGTCGTCAGGCATATAATTGAGGAAAAACTCCCTAATTTTATGTCTGATTCCCCGGAAATAAGGAAAACAGCCTATTTATTAGGGAGGAATTCCCTGGTTTCGTTCATTTAGAGCAAATTTCTCCTACTTTCAGGGAGTTTTTCCCTAATTAGTTTTAGATCCACTCCGCACAACGCGCAAACGCAGAACACATACTCCCAGCACCAGAACGCATTCCCCAGCACGCAAACGCAGAACGCCTACATCGCCACCATCCCAAACGCCATCGCCCAATCCAATGGCATAGCGCACTAAGAACTAATAGTTATTGGCGAAGCAAAAGCTTTGGTGCAAGAAATGGTCGATTGTCATGAAATAGGTATCACCTAAGGCCGGTATGTGAAACCTCTCCCCAGAATCCCCCTTCCAGACTTATACCATAAATCTTGAACTATACTGCAAGGTCAACCTTGTATTTTTGGAGAAATGTCGATTATTCACAGAAAAGCGCATAAATGCTCCCTTCTTAGGTCACAATAGGGAAAAACCAGAATGAAGGGATTAACGTGAACGCGTTTCGCTTAAAAAAACAACTTTGGCGGCGATGGAGACGTTGGAAAAAGGCGCTTTGGGTAGGAGCTGCTTGTATAGCTTTTACTGTACTGGCTTGGCGCAGTATGCAGGTACCTGAGGAAATCAGTGGACTGCTGACGAATTCTAGCTGGGCGGATAGTGCCGATAGTGAGCTGGCCGCAGCTGTCTTTAAAGTAGGCGAGGACAGTGATGAGGCAAAAGAGAAGGGCACTTTAAATAATGAACAACTGCTGCAAACCATCACCCAAAGTGGGCTCAGCAGAACCGTTCATTTAAAAACAACCTATGTGTCCGGAGAAGAGATTCAGACGTTGCCGGGCGTAAAGAACCCGCTTCAGCTGAAGACTATAATCAATGAACACCCTGAATGGAGCGGTTGGATTAGTTCAGAAGGGGATTTGTGGCTGGAACAAAAAGTGAATGATTTATCGACAATGATAAAAAATGAAGCTTACATTGGTGTAGATGCGTTTGGGAATTTGACCTTGTTTAAAGGTCCGCCAGTTCAGGAGAAGGTACTGAAGACTTTTTTTCAAATGGATATGGGTTCCCTGAAATCCTCATTGCCGGAAAATATTTGGAAAGAGCTTCATGAGGGGATTCGTGTTCAGGATATTGAAGAGTACAACAGTGTGCTGTCTACCTTCAGTGATTATGCCCGCGAAGCTGCTGAGCATGTCATGCAGAACAAGCAATAGCTTTGGTAAAGCTGTCCTAAAGTCATTATTAATGGCTGAGGGCAGCTTTTTTGTGTGAAATGAAACGGGGAAGAGTCTTAACTGTAGGCCTAAAGTTGCCATTTCGCTGCAAACAGTAAACTTTTTTTCTCCCGCAAGGGGGATTTTTGCTATAATGGTTAGAAGGAATACATATGTTCGCTTCATGGCGGAGGAATGGATGAAAACGGTGGAATAATCTGCCTGTTATAGAGGAGAGATCGTGTTTGCGTATTTTGGGAATTGATCCGGGGCTGGCGATCGTTGGCTTTGGCTTTGTGGATAAGGAAGGACATAAACTGACCCCCGTCCAATATGGTTGTATTCAGACTGAGGCTCATACGCCTGAAGAAGAACGACTGCTGCATGTCTATGAAGGCATGGGTCAGCTCATTGATAAATATAAACCCGATGCTGTGGCGATAGAAAAGCTGTTTTTCGCTCGCAACGTTACTACAGCATTGCCAGTGGCGCAGGCCCGCGGTGTGACTATATTAGCTGCAGTACAGCGGGGTCTCCCCGTCTCGGAATATACACCTATGATGGTAAAGCAGGCTGTTGTGGGTTATGGTAAGGCTGAGAAACGGCAGGTCCAGGAAATGGTGAAGCTGCTGCTGAAGCTATCGGCGATTCCGAAACCCGATGATGTGGCGGATGCGCTGGCGGTAGCGGTATGCCATGCCCATTCGAGCAGTCTTAATTCTAAATTAAATGAGGTATTACGAAAATGATAGATTTCTTAAGAGGACCCGTCGTTCATTTGGAGTCGGAATATGTGGTGCTGGATGTGCAGGGAGTAGGATACCGGGTATTCTGCCCGAATCCTTATGCTTTTGCTAAAGTAGAAGGACCTGTAACGATCTATATTCATTACCAAACACGTGAGGACGCTACGCTATTATTTGGGTTCCCGACTCGTGAGGAACAAAAATTGTTCCGCAAGCTGATAGAGGTATCTGGCATCGGTCCTAGGGTTGCGCTTGGAATCCTGACAGGTGGAACACCGGATCAGTTGATTTCAGCGATTTATCAAGAGAATATAACGTTCTTAACGAAATTACCGGGCATTGGCAAAAAGACGGCACAGCGTATGATCCTTGATTTGAAGGACAAGCTGGACGGACTCAGTATGGCTTCAATGCAAACGGGATTGTTTGCAGTGCCAACGGAGGAAGCAACGGATGGATTGGCCTGGCAAGAGGCGCGGGATGCGCTTAAGGGGCTGGGTTATACCGAAAGCGAATTGGACCGCGTGTGGCTCGCGTTGAAGAAAGAGGGAGCAGAGACAGGAACTGTAGATGTGCTGATGAAGAAAGCACTAGGGCTGCTATATATAGCTAAGTAAAGCCGTACACATCCTAAAGAAAGGGAGCGATAGGAAATGGATGACCGGATTATATCCGCGAATTTGATGATGGATGAGCAGGCGGTAGAACTAAGCTTGCGCCCTCGTTATCTGGGAGAATATATCGGCCAGACTCAGGTGAAAGAAAACCTGAAGGTATATATAGAAGCGGCCAAAATGAGAAGCGAAGCGCTGGATCATGTGCTGCTGTACGGACCTCCGGGTCTGGGCAAAACAACGCTCGCTAATATTATCGCCAATGAGCTGGGTGTGAACCTGCGAACAACTTCCGGCCCTGCGATAGAGCGTCCAGGCGATCTTGCCGCTCTGCTGACGAATCTGCAGGAAGGCGACGTGCTTTTCATCGATGAGATTCACCGTTTGCACCGCACGGTTGAGGAGGTTATGTATCCTGCGATGGAGGATTTCGCGCTGGATATCATGATCGGCAAAGGGCCAAGTGCCCGTTCGGTACGATTGGATTTGCCGCCGTTCACACTGATAGGTGCCACAACCCGGGCAGGACTATTATCTGCGCCACTGCGTGATCGTTTCGGAGTGGTCAGTCGCCTGGAATTCTATAACATAGATGAGCTGAGTTACATTGTATCTCGAAATGCGGATCTATTAGGCATTGAGATTGTTGGCGATGCAGCAGAAGAGATTGCGCTTCGTTCGCGGGGAACGCCGCGGATAGCGAACCGCTTATTGAAGCGGGTCCGTGATTTTGCTCAAGTGCGCGGAGATGGAATTATAACTCCTGAAATTTCTGGGGAAGCATTGAAGATGCTCCAGGTAGACCCTCGTGGGCTGGACAGTATTGACCACAAGATGTTAAGTGCTATGATTTCAAGCTTTCGAGGCGGTCCTGTAGGACTGGATACGATTGCAGCTACGATTGGTGAGGAAAGTCAGACGATTGAGGACGTATATGAGCCGTACCTGCTGCAGATAGGTTTCTTGCAGCGGAGTCCGCGTGGAAGAATTGTAACCCCGGCCGCTTATCATCATTTAGGGCTTCCGCTCCCTCCGGAGCAGCACTAGTTCGTCACTACAATTATAAAGGAGGATGCTGGATGAAGCATACGAAGAGGAAATGGAGAGGGGTCGCCCCGCTAAGCAAAGGATTGCTTGCGGCTGCGCTTGCTGTAGGAAGTTTCCTGATCCCTGCGGGTGCCAGTCATGCCGATTCTAATAGCACGATACGAGTTGCTCTTTATGCTGATATTGGAAGTAAATATAAATCCACTGTGCCAGCAGTAACACTGCTATCAACGCAAAGCTTTACTTTGTTGTCGGGTCAAGCAGGAAGTGCTCCTTTGGTATCTGTCCCAGCACAGAAGCAAATTCGTGTAAGTCTGGACGGATATAGAGTTAAGGTGATGGAGGTTTCAAGCTGGCAGACAGCAGCGGATGCAGCTAAAAAGCTCCAATCCACCTCCGATAAACCGCAGATTTTTGCAATCTCCAGAAATGGAGCGACTGTGTATCAGTTGTACACGGGCGTCTATGCTAGTGAAGCAGCTGCCAAGGATGGGCTTACCCGTGTAGTCAAAGCAGGGTTGAGCATTCCTGCTGACCAAACCCCAGCAGTGAAAGGTAATAAACATTTATCAGCTGGCCGCTATTCTTCGGAGCAGGAAACAGATGTGGCGCTTAATAGCCTCACCGCAGCTGGTTTGGATGCTTGGAAGGTGTTTCTGACAGGAAACGATGGCAGTGCACAAGTAGAGGTATGGGTAGGCGAAGCTGCCAACGATAGTGATTTAACAGCTGTTCAGGCCGCTGTGTCTACGGCGGCACCACAATTTACGGTTTCGGTGGCGACCTCGCCTGGATTAATACTGCGTAAGGATGCCGGACTGGATTTTAGCAGTGAAACTCAAGCCGATCATTATCTGGTTTCTGGAAGCAATGCTAAATTTCTTGCTGCAGGCAGCGAGGTTGGGATTCAGTTAGTGGAAAGATCCAAGCGTACATATCGCGGAAATTTGGAACTGAGCAATTTGAGCGGATCGCTGGCTGTAATTAATGTAGTGCCGCTGGAGCAATATTTGTATGCCGTAGTTGGAGGAGAGGTTTCCTCCAGCTGGCCAGAAGAAGCGCTAAAAGCTCAGGCTGTCGCCGCCCGCAGCTATGCGCTGTCCCAAGGCAACCGTTTTGATGTAGCGAATGTAGTAGATACCACTCTTAGTCAGGTATATAACGGAATCGGGTCTGAAGCTCCCTCCATTATCAAAGCTGTAGATACTACTGCTGGTGAAGTGCTGATGAGTGGTGGTAAAGTTGTTGAGGCTGTATTTTCATCCAATAGTGGTGGTATGACAGCTGACCCTTCAGAGGTTTGGGCGAATGGTGGCGATGTATTTGCTAGTGTTCCAAGCGTTGAAGATGTTTCGGCAGCTGCTGCTAAGAAGTGGTATTATGTTCTGCTTGCGAATGGTACCTCTGGTTATGCACGTGAAGATAATATTAAATTGACGGGCAGCAAAACCGCTGCCGGACTCGATATAGTTACCGCTACAACCAAAGATGTGAATATACGTCCTCTGCCAGTTATTGAGAGCAGTGTTAGTGCAGTCGGAAAGCTGAATCCGGGTGAGAACGCTGTGGCTCTGGATAAAGTATATGAGTCTGGCAGCTATAGCTGGATCAAAGGGCCGTATACCTCTGCTGAACTTCTAAAAAGCCTGCAGGGTAAAACAACAAGCACGCTCCCTTCCAGCATCTCTAACCTGCAGGTCACCCAGCGCGGTCCTTCTGGAAGAGCGATTCAGGTGAAAGCTAATGGTCAGGCTCTGAATGTGAAATATCCTGATATGTTCCGCTCCGCGTTTAATGGATTACCTAGTACATTGTTTGATATTGTGGCACCCGGAAGTTATACTGTATTAGGCGCTGACGGCGCTACCGCCACAATTAGCAGCTCGCAGAGTGCTGGCGTGCTTTCCGCATCGGGGAAGGTTAATGTGAATGGCAGTGGAACTGTAGTGATGGGCGGAGATTCTGCGGCCAGAGTGATCACTAACAGCTCGGGCTTTCTGTTCATTGGACAAGGCAACGGCCATGGTCTAGGCATGTCGCAGTGGGGCGTGAAAGGCATGGCGGACAGCGGGTATGATTACAAGCAAATATTGCAACACTATTATAAGAACGTTACTATAGTTAAGGAATGAAGACAGACCATGAATGTAGATGCTTATGATTTTCATTTGCCGGAAGAATTGATTGCCCAGACACCTCTCGCTGATCGCAGTTCTTCTAGACTGCTTCTAGTGAATAAGGAGGATGGAGAGCTGGCTCACCGGCATTTTACCGATATTATTGATTATTTTAATCCCGGAGACACGCTTGTTCTAAATGATACGAGAGTCATTCCAGCGAGATTGTTTGGAGTGAAAGAAGATACTGGTGCTAAGGCGGAAGTGCTTCTCCTGAAGAATCTTGGGGATGATCGCTGGGAAGCACTTGTAAAGCCAGGGAAAAAGCTCAAGACAGGCGCGGTGATTATCTTTAGTGATGAGCTTCGTGCCGTTATCGAGGACGAAGCTGATATGGGCGGCCGTACGCTTCGTTTCATATATCAGGGTATTTTTCAGGAGATTCTGGACAGGCTGGGAACGATGCCGTTGCCACCTTATATTAAGGAAACACTGGATGATCGTGAACGATATCAGACTGTGTATGCTCGGCATGAGGGATCGGCCGCTGCGCCTACCGCAGGGCTTCATTTTACCCAAGAATTGTTGAAACAGATTGAGGCTAAGGGTGTAAATATCGCTTATATCACCCTTCATGTAGGTCTCGGTACTTTTCGTCCGATGTCTGTAGAGAAGGTTGAAGAGCATGTTATGCATTCTGAGTATTTCGTAATGTCTCAAGAAACGGCAGATACCATAAATGCTACTAAGGCACGAGGCGGCCGTATTATTGCAGTTGGCACAACGTCTTGTCGGACACTTGAAACGGTCGGAAGACAATGTGAAGGTGGTCCGCTTGTGGAATGCAGCGGCTGGACGGATATTTTTATCTATCCAGGGTATAAGTTCAGTGTAGTAAATGCGCTAATTACTAATTTCCACCTGCCAAAGTCTACTTTGGTTATGTTGGTTAGCGCTTTGGCAGGTCGGGAACATATTCTAGCTGCTTATGAAGAAGCTATAGAGCAGAAGTACCGATTCTTTAGCTTTGGAGATGCAATGTTTATTTATTAAGGTAAGAGGATGGGTTAACTTATGGCAGCAATTACTTATGAGCACATCAAAACGTGCAAACAATCCGGAGCCAGACTTGGAAGAGTCCACACTCCACATGGTGTGATTGAGACACCAGCATTTATGCCAGTCGGCACACAAGCTACAGTTAAGACCATGAGTCCTGAAGAGCTGAAAGAGATGGATGCCCATATTATTTTGAGCAATACTTACCATCTATTTCTAAGACCAGGCCATGATATTGTTCGTGAAGCTGGTGGACTGCACAAGTTCATGAACTGGGATCGTCCGATTCTGACAGACAGCGGCGGGTTTCAAGTATTCTCGTTAAGCGACATGCGCAAGATTACGGAAGAAGGAGTTCATTTCCGTTCCCATTTAAATGGGGATAAGAAATTCCTGTCTCCGGAAGTAGCGATGGAGGTTCAGAACTCTCTGGGTTCAGATATAATGATGGCATTTGATGAATGTCCTCCATTCCCGGCTGAATATGATTATGTGAAAAAATCACTGGAGCGCACCACGCGCTGGGCAGAACGCTGCCTGAAAAGTCATGCTCGTCCTAATGATCAGGGTCTTTTTGCTATCGTGCAAGGGGGCATGTATGAAGATCTGCGCCGTCAGAGCGCGGCTGATTTGACTTCCATGGATTTCCCGGGGTATGCTATTGGAGGGCTCAGCGTCGGAGAGTCCAAGCAGCTAATGTATGAAGTGCTGGATTATACAGTTCCCCTGCTGCCGCAAGGCAAACCTCGCTATTTGATGGGCGTGGGTTCACCGGATGCGCTGCTGGAAGGATCAATCCGAGGAGTAGACATGTTCGACTGTGTCTTGCCTACTCGTATTGCCCGTAATGGAACAACGATGACCAGTCAGGGAAGACTCGTTGTACGCAACGCTAAGTATGCCCGTGATTTCGGACCGCTTGATCCGGAGTGCAATTGCTATACATGCCGGAATTATTCCCGCGCTTATTTGCGTCATCTAATCAAAGCCGATGAAACCTTCGGACTTCGATTGACGACATACCACAATTTGCACTTCTTGTTGGATTTAATGCGTAAAGTGCGTGAAGCCATCAAGGAAGATCGGCTGCTTGATTTTCGCGATGAGTTTTTCGCCAAATACGGATTATATGATAATCTTAAAGGCTTTTAGGGTTTGATTTAAGAGTCATGCTTTAATGTACTTTGAAAGGGGGGAGAAATATGATTCAATCGTTTCAATATGCAGCTAACACAGGTGGTGGAGGTAGTATACTAGGTCTAGTAGGTCCCTTTGTCCTTATGTTTGTAGTATTCTACTTCTTGCTGATTCGTCCGCAACAAAAGAAGACCAAAACTCGTAACGCAATGTTGAAAGCTCTGAAAAAGGGCGATAAAATCGTTACTATTGGAGGGCTTCACGGTACGATCATGGAAATTTCCGATGATATCGTGGTTCTGCGGGTCAACGATGTAACTAAGCTGACTTTTGATCGCGGTTCCATCAGCCACGCTGTGGCGACGGATGTCGAAGAGAAAGTATAGACTTGTTATTTAAGTACATAAAAAGCGGTGTCTTCTCATTGGAGAGGACACCGCTTTTTTGATATTTAAGGTTATTAAGATTTAGCAGTTTAACTTTAACGTACATTTGTTACGCGGCTCGGAACGGTAAGCGATTCTTCACGTCCCCGCAAAGTTAATTTGGCGAGTTGAACGCCAACTGTAGAGGCTAGTACGGCTAGCAAGGTTCCACCAATCATATCTGTAAGCCAATGAATGCCCAGATAGAAGATTCCAAAGACGATTACAACTGCGGAAATACTAGTGATGACCATCCAGCGGCGGTTCCCTGAACGGAAGGCCAGAAGTGCCATTGTAACAGATATGGACGTATGTAGACTCGGGAAGCAGTTATTGAGACCGGATAGCGGTCTATATTCCTGTTCGAATTTCGGAAATACATCCAGCATAGTAAATTTGACGCCTGCTGGCAGATAGGACCAAACCTCGTTTACCGGGAAGTAAAGATAGAATGGAATCGCCAAGGCATAGTTGATAATAATAGCATAGCAGGTGGCATATAACATCACCCGGTTTTTATCTAACAGATAGACTCCTAATGAAGCTGCTAGAACGGACTGAAGCATGAAAATGTAGAAAAAGACGATGATCGGTGTTAACCATGGACTGTAGAATATATCCTGAACGGCTTGGACAAAATGACCCTCTAGGCCAAATATAAACGGCGTATAATCAGAGGTAAGATGCATTTTTTGTTCAATTTGCAGTTCATATTTATTTATGGCTAATACGCCAAACATTCCTGCAATCAGCAACAAAAACTTATAGGATCGCAGCATCTCTTTCCCAATTTCAACCAATGCCATGAGTGGATTACGTTTAGCGCCAATCCATACTAATATCACTACTAATGCAACTGTGTACAAAACAATATGGTTCATTGATTGGTAAAACAAAGCAATCGAAGCCTCCTTGATCTCTTAATGAAGTCAGTGATCACAGTTTAACATATTTTCAAGGAATGTTTCGAATTTAATGGAATTATAATTTTAGCTTTTTTGTAAATTAACGCCAAACATTCCGCCGAGAGCGCCAATTGCTGCAGCTGCCAGAACCCATAGCAGATCCACACCAGAGGGTGCGCTGTCCAGTGCCAAAAAACCGATCAACAGAACGATAATCCCATAAAATGCGCCTGTAAGACTTCCTTGATACCAGCCTTTGCTCGTGGCTCTGCGACCGGCGGTTAGTCCTCCGAATGCTGCAGCTATGCCGTGTACAATGTACGTGTACATTGAGAGATCCTGCTCCTTCAGACTGCTGCCCCATAACAAAAGTGAGAGGACAAACGCACCCATCAGCATCCAAAGGAATGATCGACATAGGCCAGATAACACAGGATTGGCTATTCTCCACGAGAACATGCGCCGGATTAAATACATGGTACAACCTCCTAAAGTTTTTTTGAGGAAAAAGAATCAACATAGTTATTATTCATTGTATGGGATGGCTTGCCCCAATAGTACAAGAAAGGGCATTGCAGCCTTTTTACCATTAATTAATATGCCGGCTTCCGAATGTTCCCTGCACAGAGCGGTCAGAATAGGGTTACATTAATCCACCCGGGGAAACAAGTCTGCGGGTGAGAATGGAGGGGAGCGAAGCTATATGTTCCAGCATATCTCTACCCATATTTTCTTGACCGTGCTGATGTATTTCTTCATATTCCTGTGTATGCGCATCATGGGGAAGAGGGAAATAGGTAAGCTGTCTGTATTTGATTTAACGATCTCCATCATGATTGCCGAGATTGCTGTTTTTGTGCTTGAGGATATTAATCGGCCGATCTATGAGGGAGTCGTTCCGATGGCAACATTGGTGTTGATACAGGTGGTTGTGGCTCAGCTCAGTCTTAAGAGCAGAAAGCTCAGACTTTTAATGGACGGCAAACCGAGCATACTCATTTCTGGCGGCAAGCTGCACCGGGGCGAAATGCGTAGGCAGAGATATAATATTGATGATCTGCTGCAGCAATTGCGTGGACAGAATATCGCCAGTCCTGCTGACGTGGAATTTGCGATCCTGGAGCCTAGTGGGCAGCTAACCGTATTCGAGAAAGAGAAGGGGAGTGCATCCTCTAATCCATCAGGCAATAGCAGTGCAGCTGCTGAGCATAAAAAGAGTGACGATAATAAAGGGAACAAGAACCGTAAGATAGAGCTGCCGAAGAATAAGATCAGATATGAAGGACTTCCAATCCCTCTGATTATGGATGGAAAGGTGCAGGATCAGAATTTAGAGATGATTGGAAAAACCAGATTTTGGCTAAGAACTCAAATTCGCCAAAAGGGAGTATCTGATTTCAAAAATGTTTTTCTATGCTCCATAGATCATAAGGGCAGAATTTATGTCGACCGTTTGGACAACAGATAGCTTTTTAAAGCCTGCGTTTGATAAACGGCAGACGGTCCAAATCACGAATTGAGATGAGGCCAGCTAACAGACTGATTCCGAAATACAGGACCATTCCTATCGCAGAGGCAAATATAAATTGAATCCATTGTACATCTGCAATGGGAATGGAAGTGTATACATAATGCACGCCCGCTCCCATAATGACCATTGCACATAAGGTTTTTATGGTTTCGGTTACTCTTAAAGATAATGAAATAAGACTGACCACACTGTATCCGTGAAGCAGCGTAACCAGAATGCTGTTCACAATAATGGCTATGATGGCGCCGTAAATTCCATATTCAGGTTGCGATGCCAGTATTACGATCAGAATGATTTTGACTACTGCTCCAATTAAGGTATTGATGAGTGCCCTGCCCGGTCGATCCATAGCTTGCAGCGCAGCTTGTAAAGGAGCTTGAACATAAATGAACAAGGCGAATGGAGCCATGAGCTTCAGCATAGGAGCTGTATCCGCGTTACCATATAACAAATTGCATAGCGGAACCGCCAGGATATACATAAGAACAGCAAAAGGAGCCCCTGTTACCAGCGCAAGCCGCAACGCTTGATGCATACGCTTGTGAATGGTGGGCAAGTCCTTTCTTGCCGCAGCTTCTGATATGGAAGGAACCAGAGACACAGCAAGTGAAGAGGTTAATGCCCCGGGCAGCAGCAATAAAGGAACAACCATCCCTTGTAAAGACCCGTACTGAGCTGTAGCGGCAGCAGCGGCTATACCTGCCAAGGCGAGACTGCGCACAGTAATAATAGATTCCAGCAGATAAGAAAAAGAGCCTACAAGCCGACTTGCCGTAACGGGAATGGATATGCCTAGTAACCGCCGTAATATGGGGGAGTTGGCTTTCACACCTTGTGTATCAGATGGGATAACCTCCGGCTCGAGAGCGGGTTGCTCTGGAGTCGGATTTGTCTGCTTTTTATCTTTTTTAGTAATGACATAATATTGCCACAGAATCGCTAACATTCCGCCAATTTCTCCTACCGTCACACCTAACATCGCTCCAGCCGCTGCCATAGCAATACCCTTAGGAAGCAACAACCAGGAGAACCAGAGCATAAAGAATATTCGAACTAAAGATTCGAAGATGGAGGAGAGCGCCGATGGTATCATGTTCTGCTTGCCTTGGAAATAACCGCGGTAAATTGCAGATACGGCGACAATCCCAATCATTGGGATCATGGCAATAAACGTATAATAAACCCGATGGTCTGTTAAGATAACATTGGAGACCCATGAGGCACTTACCAAAGCAACCAATGTAAAGAAGATTGCAAGTCCAATACTAAGAGCAAGTCCAGTACGTAAAATCAGCCGTGATTTTTCAGGCCGATTCTCTCCTTCTGCTTCCGCCACCATCTTGGCTATCGCCAGTGGAATCCCGCCTGTAATGACAGTAACCAGCACAAGAAAAAAAGGATACGCGAGCTGATACAGACCCACACCTTCTGCTCCGATAATACGGGGTAAAGCAATCCGGGGAATAAATCCAAGCATCCGATTAATGATGCCGGCGGCTAGCAAGATTAAAGTTCCTTGTATAAAGCTCTGTTTCTTCAAAGGTCACGCCTTCTTCCCAAAATGAAATAAAACGCTGGCGAACTTGTCTATTCTTATGGATATGCTGTACCCCTATCTCGGCATGCCTTGTTTTAGTGGCATTAACTTTTTGTGACGGAAGAAGGAAAGCGAAGAACAAGAGTCGAATATCTATGGTGAGCATACGAACATGAGCGATCTTTGGAGGTGTCAACACGTGGAATCGGAACAGTGGAATCATGATCAACATAGTGAAGAAATCGAAGCCATGTGCCGCAGCAAAGCTGAAGAATTCCGGCTCCTCGGCTATGAGTATGTAACCAGCAAGGATATTTGGGATTGCATCAGCCGTAATTATGATAAGGAAGGCTTGCCTCCCCTACATAAGCTGGTAAACGACATTTATTCCTTGAAAGCCAATAGTTACATGAATTATTTGACTATTGCGGCCTATCGGGGGTTGAACTGAACAATAAACCACATATTTCTTTTTGCGAACTGCCTGATAAAGCAGTAAAGTAAGAGAATAATAACTCCACATCTCCTATTAAAACGGATGTCTTGCTGATTTAGGCAGGGGCGGCCGTTTCTTTGTGTGAGTATAGCTCTATCAATGCTGTGAATTGACGGTCATTTCGCGTGTAGCTATAATAGGAATATTGAGTTAATGAAAGGGGAACTAGCTAGAGCATGAAGAGACTAATGGGCTTTTTTATTACCGTGCTCGTTTTGACAGGCGTTATGGCATTTACTACTCCTGGACTGCTGGACAAGGTTAGACTGGGTCTTGACCTGAAAGGCGGATTTGAGATTTTGTATCATGCTGAGCCTATGGAAGCGGGAGCAGCATTGTCCCGAGCTTCTCTGCTGAAGACAGCGGAAAGCTTAGAAAAACGGGCGAATGCGCTCGGAACAAGTGAACCAGAGGTAACTACTGAAGGTACGGACCGTATCCGTTTGAAAATTGCGGGCGTAACGGATGAAGCCGAGGTTCGTAAAAAAATGAAAGAACCTGCAGTTCTGACCTTCCGTAGTGCTGCTGAAGGTGACGCTGAGGGAACTTACAGCAAAATCGAACTGGTAGGTAGTGATTTTGTTGAAGGTGCTGCAGAAGTTGGACGGGATAACCTGAATCAGCCAATCATCAGCATCAAGATTAAGGACAAGGACAAATTTGCAGAGATTACTAAACGTCTCTTAGGAAAGAATCTCGCAATTTACTTGGATGAGAACAAACTATCTGACCCTACGGTACAAGCAGTACTTACCGATGGCAGTGCTTCTATTTCGGGCAGCTATACAATTAAGGAAGCACGTGAACTTGCAGACACCATTAACCTAGGTGCATTGCCACTGAAGCTGACGGAGAAATATTCCCAAAGTGTGGGTGCTACCCTAGGTAAGCAATCGCTTGATCAAACGATTCGAGCAGGTCTGCTGGCTTCTGTGATTATCCTTATTTTCATGATCGGAATGTATCGTTTGCCAGGTCTTTTGGCTAGTTTTGCCTTGCTCTTGCATACATGGGCACTAATTGCAGTCTTCGTCTTTGCAGACTTTACCTTGACGCTGCCTGGTATAGCCGCATTTATTCTGGGTATAGGTATGGCGGTCGATGCCAATATCATTACCAACGAACGGATAAGGGAAGAAATGCGCAGTGGAAAAAGTATACTGTCCTCCGTTAAAGCAGGGAATAAATCCTCTTTCCGGACAGTAATGGACTCCAATGTGACTACTATTATTGTGGCAGCAGTTATGTTTGCCTTCGGTACAGGTGCGGTCAAAGGCTTTGCATTGGTGCTGATTGTAGAAATCGTGCTGAGTATCGCCACGAATCTTTATTTCTCCCACTGGTTGCTTAGCCAGCTTGTCAAAGCGGGTAAGCTGAACAAACCGAAGAGCTTCGGTGTTAAGGAGAGTGAAATCCGTGCGCTTTAAGAAAGAGCTTGATTTCGTACATTTGAGTAAATATTTCTATATTTTCTCTATCGCATTGACAGTAGCAGGATTGATTTTCCTGGCGACATTTGGCCTGAATTACAGCGTTGACTTCAAAGCTGGATCTAATGTGGACATCTCCCTATCCAAGAATTTGAACTTGGATCAGGTTAAGACTGCAACTAGTGCAATCGATGTCGATCATGAACCGACGATTTCGTTTGGTGATCAGCGTGTGAATATTCGTTATGACGAAGTTCTTGATGAGGCTCAAGATGAAGCCCTAAAAGCTGAAATCCTTAAACTGGATGACAAAGCATCGTTTGAAATTAACACCGTGGACACTGAAATGGCAAAAGAATTGGCACGTAATGCTATTTATGCAGTTCTGATTTCTTGTCTGGGGATTATTATTTATGTAAGTATTCGTTTTGAATGGCGTTTCGCCGTGGCATCGATTGTGGCCTTGCTCCATGATGCCTTTATCGTAGTCGCGCTCTTCTCTATCTTCCGTTTGGAAGTGGATTTGACGTTCATTGTAGCGGTGCTTACGATCATCGGTTATTCCATCAATGATACGATCGTTATCTTTGACCGTATCCGTGAGAATTTACGTTTTGGTAAACAGAAAACTTATGAAGACTTGAAACACCTTGTGAACAAAAGTGTGGCTCAAACGCTCATGCGTTCTCTCTATACTGCATTTACCGTATTTATTGCGGCGTTCTTCCTGTTATTGTTCGGAGGCGAGTCGATTAAGATGTTCTCGCTTGCGATGGTAATCGGCTTGCTCTTCGGAGCTTACTCTTCCATCTTTATTGCAAGTCCACTCTGGTTAGTGCTTAAAAAGCGTGAAAAGGTTAAAGTGAAGAGCAGCCCGAATAAAGGTTAGAAGAAATTAGCATCGAAGTTCTACTTTTCTTATACGTTTAAGAAAGCCGCGTCAAATGCGACGCGGCTTTCGAAATCTTTAGGGTCATGTCATGTGTATTGAATCATCATGAGATTACTTGCTATTGGTAAGGAGGGCCTCGTATGAATAAAGAACGATCACCGCAAAGCGAGACGGTTGCTTGGACAGGGATCATTAGCGATGTTACTTTGGCAGTAGCTAAGGGGAGTTTTGGCTATATTTCAGGGAGCAAGGCATTAATGGGGGATGCTTTGTATTCCGGAGCAGATGCAGCAGCTAAACTGGCGGATATTCTTCCGTGGCGCTCTGAGCAAGGGAGAAAGAGTAAGCAACGGATCGAAGAACGGCGGGGCACTAAGGAGCCGCTGCTGGCTATACTTTTTTCGGTATTTATTCTTATGGGGGGACTGCAGATCGCATTCTCTGCAATCCGCGACTTAACAGATGGAAAATCATCCACACACGGACAGCTGGCGTTTGTAACCGTCTTAGTATCTATTGTGTTTAAAGAAGCTGTTTTTCAATATCAATATCGCTACTTTAAAAAAATAGGTGATGGCAGTCATGCTGCATATGTTAATAGTCATCGTTTCAGCTTATATACATCTATCACAGTATTAGTCGGAATTTCGTTATCCATGGGTGGTACCTATTGGCATCCTCTATCTTATATGGATCCTATTGCTGCACTCTTAACCGGAGTTTTAATTCTTCGTAAAGGCTATTCACTCATTGCTAGCTCTATTAACACTAAAAATGCGCAGGAGCTTCCTTCGGAGGAAGCCGCTAATTTTATTGAAACAGTGCAACGTGTTCATGGCGTCATTCGCGTAGAACATTTGAAGGCACTTGAGCAAGGGAATTATGTGAATCTTCAAGTGAAAATCAGTGTAAATCCGCGGATTACGGTGATGGAAGCACAGGATATTTCGGAATGCGCTAGGAAGCTGCTGCAGCACCGGTTTGTTCATGTCGGTGAGGTGCATATGGACGTTGTTCCTTATGATCCCGGCTATCCGTACAAAAGCAATTATGAATTGCCGGATAATGATATTCCTACGTTGCTTCAGTAGTTTGCAAGGTGAGAGAAAGGTGAGTTCTATTGCTTTATTCAAAAACAAGATGGCAATCTCCGGCAGCCAATCCCGACACAGTTAGGGATATGGCCCGGAGCCTTTCTATTTCTCCACTCTTATCCTCACTATTAGTAAATAGAGGAATGAACACGCCTCATGAAGCGCTAAGCTTCATGGATGGCAGTGAGGAAGAACAGCATGATCCGTTCCTACTCAAAGGAATGGCTGAAGCGGTTCCTAGAATTAGAAAGGCTTTAAAAGATGAAGAACATATTCTTATTTATGGCGATTATGATGCCGACGGGGTGTCCAGCACAGCACTTATGATTCATCTGCTGCGCTATTTAGGCGCTTCCTTTGATATTTATATCCCACACCGCTCTAATGAGGGCTATGGGCTGCATAATCATGCCCTGGATTGGGCTTTACAGCAAGGTGTCTCCTTAATCATTACAGTAGATACTGGCATTAGCGCTTATCATCAGGTTGCTTACGCTAATGAACTGGGGATCGATGTGATCGTTACGGATCACCATGAACCTCCTGAGCTTTTGCCAGAGGCCTATACGCTTATTAATCCCAAGCTGCCAGATTGCCCTTATCCGTTCAAAGGATTAGCGGGTGTAGGTGTGGCTTATAAGCTTGCTCAGGCTATTCTAGGGGAAGAGACTCCCACAGAATGGGCAGAGATTGCAGCGATAGGAACGGTTGCGGATTTAATGCCGCTGCTTGGCGAGAACCGTGAGATTGTTAGAAATGGCTTGGAAAGTATGCGGCATTCAAGTTTCCCGGGGATTCGTGCCTTACTCGCTGTCAGCGGTGTGAATATGAGCACTGTGAGTGCGGTCAATATCGCTTTTGGCATGGCGCCGCGCATCAATGCCAGTGGTCGCCTGGACCATGCTGGACGGGCTGTGTCCCTCCTCACTACCGAGCATGCGGCTGAGGCAGAGCAGCTAGCTGGAGAGCTTGACCTGCTTAACAAAGAACGCCAATTGGTGGTAGAAAGAATTGTTGTTGAGGCCACTGCCAAGCTGGAGCAGATGACACAGGGTGGCGAAATCCCAGACATCATTGTTCTTGCTGATCATGGCTGGAATGTGGGTGTGGTAGGTATAGTGGCTTCCAAACTGCTGGAGCGTTATTATCGGCCTGTGATCATTCTGGATGTACATCCAGAGACCGGAATGTGCAAAGGTTCTGCTCGCTCCATACCTGGACTTGATATCTACGCTGCACTTTCTTCTTGTTCTGATTTAATGGATCATTTTGGAGGTCATCCAGCCGCTGCGGGAATGAGCCTGCATCGGGATGGATTAGAAGCCTTTGCTGCAGCATTAAATGAATATGCGTCCGGGGTGTTAACGCCAGAGCATTTCGTTCCTGTTGCTTCCGCTGATGCAGAGGTGTCAATCTCGGATTTATCACTGCAGACCGCGCTAGAATTGGAAAGGCTTGCACCTTTCGGAATGTCTAATCCGTTGCCGAAGTTTATTATTCGTGGGGCTACCGTGAAAGAGACACGTACAATGGGTCAAAATGGAAAACACCTGAAGATTGTATTGCAGCATGGGAAAAACAGCATTGAAGCCTTGGCGTTTGGTAAAGGCGCTTTATCCAGGCTGCTACCGGCGGGTACTACGATCAACGTGTTAGCTGAGCTGTCGATCAATGAATGGAATGGCTCACGCAAATCACAGCTGATGCTGCAGGATTTATCTGTGCAGGATGCCCAGTTATTCGATCTTCGTGGTGCTGCTGACGCTGTACGACAAGCCGCACATATTAGAGAACTACTTCTTCCTTATAGTGGTGCGGGTCCGTATCGAGCTGCTGCAGTGTTTCAGAACGGACGTAGTACGCCTGCAAGTGAATTGATAGGAATGTCTTTATGGGTATATGATAAAGAAGCTGGCATTAGCGCTGCTGTTAAGGATGAGCCCCTTCAGGAATCAGGGCATGTCTCTCTGTTATGCTTACTGGATATGCCGGAGACTCCTGAACAACTGGATGCGCTACTCCAAACCTTTCCTAATGCTGATAATATTGCGTTATTGCATTCTATCAAGGATGGCCGAGAACGACTTATTACTCCGACACGGGATCATTTCAAAATACTATATAAACTGTTGGCTTCGATCACCTCAGTTGCAACGCCTGAGAACGAAGTTTTGCTGCGGTTAAGCCGCCAGTCCTCGTTAAGTATCCGCATGCTTAACAACATGCTTGATGTGTTTGAGGAGCTTGATTTTATTAAAAGAAGTCAGGGAAGTGTGGCGTTTATTACTCAGCCAGTAGCTAAAAGTCTGACAGCATCGAGTCATTTTGTTAGACTGGGACAGATGGCGGAGATGGAGCAATACTTCATGGAGGGCAGCCTGTCAGAGTTACAGGACTGGATGTTATCGCGTCGTTTAGGCGTATCATAATCCATGCAAATATGAGATGCTGAGCGTACCCAACGGTGTATAAAAATGCAACGCTCATATAACAAAGTGAATGCTTACGAAGCAAGTTTTGCCGATCTGAAATCAATGCAGCTTATGCTAACAAAACAAAGTGAATGCTTACGAAGCAAGTTTTGTCGATCTGAAATCAAAGCAGCTTATGCTTACAAAACTTATAGGAGATGATAAATTTGGATTTTAAAGATAGTATTCGTGTGATTCCTGATTTCCCTAAAGAAGGTATTAGTTTTAAAGATATCACCACATTGCTTAAAGACGGTGAGGCTTACCGCCAAGCGATTGACGCGTTGAAAGCTCTCGTAGCGCATTTGGAAATCGACGTTATCGCTGGACCAGAAGCACGTGGCTTCGTAGTTGGAGCACCTCTTGCTTATGCGATGGGAGTAGGTTTTGTGCCGATTCGTAAAAGCGGCAAGCTTCCATATGAGACTATAGAGGTAGGTTATGATCTTGAGTATGGCAAGGACACCCTTGCTGTTCATACAGATGCCATCAAGCCTGGTCAAAAAGTATTGATCGCTGATGATTTATTGGCTACTGGTGGAACCATTGCTACTTCGGTTAACCTTGTAGAACAGCTTGGCGGTAAAGTGGTAGGTGCTGCTTTTCTGATTGAACTGGTTGAGCTTGCTGGGCGTAATAAGCTTTCTGGAGTTGAAGTTCTTTCCTTGGTGAATTACGAGGATTAATCTTGTAAAGTTTGTCTTTTCCCGGGAAATAAACGGGGATTCGGCGCTCGAATTATGCTGAAAAGTGCAAAGATTAACGCGTGACACAAAGTGTGGAAGTTAAACATTAATTGGAAAATGTAAGATAATAACAGCAACTCTCTGCCTTGTAGCGGAGAGTTGCTGTTTTGTATCTGCGTTAATAAAAAAAGCTGCCCAAGTCCATAAATGGATGTTGGAGCAGCTTTTTTAAAATTCTATTTTTTATAACCGATTAATGGGCAGTTTTATCACTTTCTCCGCCATCATTAGACAGTCCAAGCACTTCAATGAGTTTGAAGAACAATGCCAATACGATACCAACAATTGTAGCCAGCGCCATACCACTTAGTTTAACGTTGCCCATAGTAAGGGTTGTACCACTGATTCCGACAACGAGTACCAACGTAGCCATGATCATGTTCGTAGCCTTGGAAAAATCAACTTTTTGCTCAACGAAAATACGTAATCCGGAAGCCGCAATTACACCAAACAGCAACAGGGATACACCACCCATTACAGGGGTTGGAATATTAGCGATGACGGAGGAGAAAGTACCAGAGAATGAAAGGAGAATAGCAATCACCGCTGCGCCGCCGATTACATATACCGAATATACTTTAGTCAACGCCATAACCCCGATATTTTCACCGTAGGTTGTATTTGGAGTAGAACCGATAAAACCGGAGATAATTGTAGATATCCCGTTCCCCATCAGAGAGCGGTCAAGTCCAGGATCTTTTGCCAAGTCTCTGCCGACAATATTGCTTGTAACAAGTAAATGTCCAATATGCTCAACAATAACAACTAATGATACCGGGATAATAGTGAATATTACATTCCAATCAAATGAAGGAGTAACAATGGAAGGATGCGCTAAAAATTTTGCATTAGAGATAGCAGCGGTATCCACCATTTTCAAAATATATGCTAAACCATAACCAGTGACGATACCAATAAGGATGTGAATGATTTTTGGAAAACCGCGGAAGAGTACAGCTCCAATTACAGTTACACCAAGTGTCACCATAGAAAGTGCGATTGTTTTGCCATCTGGAGTCCAGTCTGCAACTGCAACGCCTTCAGGAGCAATAAGTCCTGCCATTCGTGCGGCAACAGGTACAAGTTCAAGTCCGATCGTAGCTACGATCGCTCCCATTACTGCTGGAGGGAAAACAACATCAATCCATTTGGTTCCTGCATAACGAATGATCAATGCCACGAGCACGAATATAATACCAGTGACGATAAAAGCACCCAAAGCAAGCGAGTATCCTTTCATGTGATCATTTGGGTAACGACTGAGTACTGACAATACCGGTGCAATAAAGGCAAAGCTGGAACCAAGGTACGCAGGGATTTTACCACGACAGATCCAAATGTACAGCAATGTACCGATACCATTCATAAGCAAAATCATTCCAGGGTCGACCCCGAACAAGTTAGGCACTAGCACTGTACTGCCAAACATGGCAAATAAATGCTGGAGACTTAATAGAAAGCCTGGGCCCCATGGAAGTTTTTCGTTAACTTGAATTTCGCGTTGCAATGGAGTTCACTCCTCTTTCTTATCTGATATTAGGTTGTCCGGCGAAAATCCGCCTTTACTAGATTAAATAGAACTTGGCTTTTTTACAACAACATTTTCACAAGTGTTATTAATTTGTCCGAATTTAATTACTTTTACTTCTGGAATACCATGAGATGGCAAGTGTTGACGTAATCCTCCTTAAGCCTCATAATTATAGACAACTTTGAATAAGGGCGTAAGTAAGCTTGGACAAATGAAATGATTGGAACCTGCAGATTTTTGAACAGTTGCGGGTTCATTTTATTATAGAAAGGAATCGGATACGACGAGAATGGGCATTGAGCGATTAATTGATAAGGCTGGCGCCTATATAAAAGATAAAGATCTTCTCCGCATCCGGGAAGCTTATGAATTTGCCGATCAGGCTCATCACGGGCAGATCCGCAAGTCGGGGGAGCCATACATTCTGCATCCGCTGGCGGTGGCAGATATTGTCGTCAATATGCAAATGGATGTTATATCTATTGTTGCAGCGCTTTTGCATGATGTGGTGGAAGATACGACGGTCTCACTGGAACAAATCCGCGCTAAATTTGGCGATACCTGCGCAATGCTTGTTGACGGCTTAACGAAGCTGGAACGCATTCGCTTTCGCTCAAAGGAAGAGCAGCAGAACGAGAATTACCGCAAAATGTTTATTGCTATGGCCCAGGATATCCGGGTCATTGTCATTAAACTGGCGGACCGTCTGCATAATATGCGAACGTTAAAATACCAATCTGAAGAGAGCCAGCGCCGTATTTCTTATGAGACGTTGGAGATCTTCTGTCCTGTAGCTGACCGGCTGGGGATTTCCGCGATTAAGTGGGAGATGGAGGATATTGCGCTTCGTTACTTGAACCCGCAGCAGTATTACCGGATTGCTAATCTGGTGCATAAGAAGCGGGCTGAACGTGAGCAATTTATCGACAGCGTAATTGGCCGTATTCGTGCCAAGCTGGATGAAATGGGCATTGAAGGTGATCTTTCCGGCCGCCCGAAGCATATTTACAGTGTTTATAACAAAATGAGCACAAAAAATAAGCAGTTTAATGAAATTTATGACCTGCTGGCCATTCGTATCATTGTGGATAATATTAAGGACTGTTATGCAACCCTTGGAATTATTCATACCTTATGGAAGCCAATGCCGGGGCGTTTTAAAGATTATATAGCTATGCCAAAAGCCAATATGTATCAATCTCTGCATACTACTGTGGTAGGACCAGGCGGAGAGCCTACTGAGGTGCAAATTCGCACCTGGGAAATGCACCGCACGGCAGAATACGGGATAGCCGCACACTGGGCATACAAAGAAGGCAGCAGTAATAATGCTAATCCGGAGAATCGGATGCCTTTCTTTCGCGAAATATTGGAGCTGCAGCATGAAGCTAAGGATGCCGAAGAGTTCGTAAAATCACTAAAAATGGATTTTTTCTCAGACCTCGTGTTTGTATTTACTCCTAAAGGTGAGGTTATTGAGCTTCCTGCCGGTTCTGTGCCTCTTGACTTCGCGTTCCGCATTCATACAGAAGTGGGCAATCGTACGATTGGTTCCAAGGTGAACGGGCGGATCGTGCCACTTGATCACAAGCTGAAGACGGGCGATATTGTTGAGATTTTGACGTCTAAGCATTCTTACGGACCTAGCCGTGACTGGCTCAAAATTGCACAATCCTCTCACGCAAGAAGCAAAATTAAACAATGGTTCAAAAAAGAAAAACGTGAGGAAAATGTCGAAAAAGGTCGCGAAGCGATTGAACGTGAGCTGAAGCGCCTGAATGTTGAAGTTTCCGAGTGGATTTCTGATGAAAAACTGTTGGAAGCTGCGAAAAAATTTGCTTTTAATGATGTAGAGGATATGTTGTCTGCCGTTGGTTTTGGTGGGATTACCGCTTCGCAGATTGCCTCCCGTTTGACGGAGAAGCTGCGCAAGGAGCAGGAAGAAGCTGCTAACCACTTGGAGCTTACTTCAGAGATGAAGGAGATCAAGTCTTCCGGCGAGAGACGAAATCAACCCACCAATGGCGTTAGTGTAAAAGGAATTGAAAACTTACTTGTTCGTTTTGCACGATGTTGCAACCCGGTTCCGGGTGACGACATTGTAGGTTATGTTACACGGGGCCGGGGTGTATCTGTACACCGCCAGGATTGTCCTAACATTCCGGGTGAAGGTGACGGAGAAGAAGCAGCTAGAGTGATTGAAGTGGAATGGGAAGGCACGATGGAAGCAAACTATAGTGTGGATATTGAGATTACAGGCCATGACCGCAATGGACTGCTCAATGAAGTACTGCAGGCTGTGTCCGAGAGCAAAACGAACATTTCTGCGGTCACTGGGCGCTCTGACAAGAATAAGATGGCAATGATTCATATGACCATCCTTATTCGTAATACGGAGCATCTGCAATCCGTTGTAGATAAAGTGAAACGAGTCAAGGATGTATATACAGTGAATCGGATCATGCAATAAGGCAAGGAGCGAAGTAGTGCGATGAGAGTTGTAGTACAGCGTTGTAAGGACGCCAAAGTAACCGTGGATGAGACAGTGACCGGAGCGATTGGCAATGGCCTGATGCTGCTTGTCGGCGTTACCCATGAAGATACAGAGAAGGATGCCAAATATTTAGCGGATAAAATAGCTGGACTGCGTATTTTTGAAGATGATGCTGGCAAAATGAACTATAGTGTCACGGATACTAACGGGGCTATTCTTTCAGTGTCCCAGTTTACTTTATACGGAGATTGCCGTAAGGGAAGACGGCCGAATTTCATGGGAGCTGCAGCTCCTGCGGAGGCCGAGCGTCTTTATGATTATTTTAATCAAGAGCTTAGAGCTGGAGGTCTTCAGGTGGAGACGGGCATATTTGGAGCGATGATGGATGTGTCGCTGACCAATTGGGGCCCAGTTACTCTCATTCTGGATAGCCGCAGCTAACGAAATAGAGGATGTCGAAGATTGCTTCTGGCCGGAGCTAACTTTCGACATCTTTTTTTATGCGGATAGAGCTTCTTTGGGCTGGATAAACTAAATGCAGGCAGATATCACGCATAAGGCAGGGAGTTTAAGAATGAGACAATCACAGAAGGCATGGGTATGGAGAAGTCTCCCGGCACTACCGACTGGGAGTCCTATGGAAGCCTGCGCATTAGCCAAAAAGCTAGACGGCGAGACCGAACCACTAGTGATGAAAGGAAGAAGCCGCAATCTCTTGCCGCGTACCTGAAGCGGGTGGAAAAGGCGGCTTTTTCGGTGTTGTGAAGGAAGCCTTTTTTCCGGTTAAAGGTTAGAAAGCATCCTCATAAGGGTAATAGACCACAAGAAAGAATAATTAGAACATCATTAATTGCTAAAGACAGAGAGGAGAAACTATTACATGAGTAACGTTGCTTTCTTACTGGCTAATGATTTTGAAGATTCTGAAATGAAGGTTCCTTATGATGAAATTATAAAGGCAGGACATCAAGCGGACATTATTGGTTTGAAAAAAGGGGAGACCTTGCTAGGTAAAAAGAAAGAAGTCTCCTACGCAGCAGACAAGGCGATCGCCGATGTTCAAGCAAGTGATTATGACGCGATAGTCATCCCGGGTGGTTCTTCCCCCGAGAATTTACGGCAAAATGCTGATATTTTGAAGTTTGTAAAAGAAGCAAATGAAGCAGGCAAGCCTATCGCCTCTATTTGCCACGGACCGCAAATTCTGATCAGTGCAGACTTGCTTAAGGGACGCACTATTACCTCATATCCTCCGCTGAAGGATGATGTTGTGAATGCCGGCGCGGAGTTTAAGGATGAGGAAGTAGTGGTTGATCGCAATTACATTACTTCGCGTACACCAAAAGATGAGCCTGCATTTGTTCGTGAAATATTGAAGGTCCTGAAATAAATAAGCAATATTTAAATTAGAGTCATATAATCCAAGGAGGTAATGGCAATGAGCAGAAAAATCCAAGCGTATTTCAGAACTGAAAATGAAGCAGAAGGCGCAAAAACAGCATTGATTAGCTATAAGGTGGATGGTTTGGAGGTTTGGCCACTCACAGACCCTATCGGCAATGATCGTAATATTCTGTTTCCAATCATTCCACTGGATAGTGCATCTGTAGTCGCAGGCACAACTGGAACGCTTGGAACGGCCAGCACACCTGCAGCTGGAGCTATGCTGGTTCCTGGCATTGCCGCTTCCGATACTCGGGCTGACCCTGAAACACATTATAGTGTGAATGAAGATCAGGTTAGTGCGAACGTGGCAGAAGGAGATCTCGAAGATGGGGATTTAAGTGAACTTCGTTATGTGATGGAGCTAAGTATAGCAGAAGAAAATTATAATGAAGTTGTGGAAATCCTTCGGGGCAAAGGGGCCTATGTTGAACAATTCGAATAGTATTCTATTAAAAATAAACCGCTTTCATGGAATGTAATATAATCGTAATATTACGTACATGATTCCTTAATATAGCGTGTTTATAATAAAGGCATGACCCCCTTTTTAATAATATATGATGATGGACCTGCAGCATTCGGCTGCAGGTCATTTTTTTGTTACAATATAATTGCTGAATAAAAAACTCGGAAGCTGTCAAAATTTATACCAGGCATCCTTTTTACTACCTTGACTTTAATGCAGTAGTTCAGTAGAATATTAACAATATACGATTTTATCATATGGTTTTGATGACGGGACCAAGTAATTCGAGAACCCACAACTCCAGAGAAGAATCCCTTGTCGATTCGGATGACATCTACTTAAGTGGATGATGAACCGGTATCGCTTGGCTGCAAGGATTCTGTTGATGAGCGAATGAATGACCTCCCCGAGAACGTACGGCGAAAGTGGGCAGTGTTGATTGCCGCGATCAGTAGCCGTTTACGCGTAGGCGGGCGTTAACCGCTTTGAGCGGCTTCAGTATATTTTTACTGATCCGGAATGTGGGTGGTACCACGTGGTGTATTATTGGTTATGATAATCCCTCGTCCCTGTTTTTTTATAAAACAGGGCGAGGGATTTTTTGCTTTTTCTGCAATAGAAACAGATGAAGAGAACAGCTTTAGAGGGGTTATTTTTTAGGAGGGATAGACTGTGGCTAAAGAAAGATTCGAGAAACCAACAGGAACGCAGGACGTGCTTCCGGGTGCTGTGGAGAAATGGCAGTATATTGAGGGGAAGGCCAGAGATTTATGCCGCCGTTTTAACTACCGGGAAATTCGCACACCTATGTTTGAGCACACAGGGTTATTCGAACGTGGAGTAGGCGAAACAACGGATATTGTGGAAGGGGAAATGTATACGTTCAAGGACAAAGGCGACCGTGATTTGGCTCTTCGTCCAGAAGGAACGGCTGGTGTCGTGCGCGCTTACGTTCAGAACAAGCTATACGGTGAACCTGATGTAAGCAAGCTGTATTATATCGGACCTATGTTCCGGTATGAGCGTCCGCAGGCCGGAAGATATCGCCAGTTCCATCAGTTTGGGATTGAGGCGTTTGGGGCCGTGGATCCGGCTATTGATGCAGAAGTAATCTCTATGGGCTATCAATTCTATAAGGATCTAGGTCTTAAGGATGTAAGAGTGGAGCTTAATTCCGTGGGTAATGCACCAAGCCGTGCGGCTTACCGGGAGAAGCTGCTGGGATTCCTTAGACCGATGAAGGATAACCTCTGCAGTGACTGTCAGCGTCGAATCGAGCGTAATCCGCTTCGTGTGCTGGATTGCAAGGTGGATCAGGATAAATTTACAGATGCGCCTTCCATTTTGGACAGTTTGGATGATGAATGCATAACTCATTTTGAGAAGGTTAAGATGCATCTGGACATCATGGGTGTGGAGTTCACGATTAATCCTCGTCTTGTACGTGGTTTGGATTATTACACGCATACTGCGTTTGAATATAAAGCAGCTGGCATTGGCTCTATTGATACCGTAGGCGGCGGAGGCCGTTACAACGGTTTGGTTGAAGAAATCGGCGGACCGGATCAACCGGGTATTGGTTTTGGGATCGGGCTGGAGCGTATTCTTCTTATTCTGGAAGATCAGAAGGTAGAGCTGGAGACTGCGAAGCCACTGGATGTGTATTTTGTAGCTCTTGGCGAAGAGGCTGACATTGAAATCTCCAAGCAGCTATACTTTCTGCGTAGCCAAGGGTTCTCGGCAGAACGCGACTACCTCGGCCGGAAGATGAAGGCGCAGATGAAGTCAGCTGACCGTATGTCGGCACGTTATACTGCGATTCTTGGCGAAGACGAGCTGAAGAATGGTGTAATTGCGCTGAAGTCGATGAGCACAGGGGAACAGCAGACTGTGAAGCTCGAAGAGCTGGCTCAGGCGTTGGTATAGAAGAAAACTTTTTAAGTAGAAATGTATTTTTAAATAAAAAGGGGAATGGTGAATTATGCAAAGAAGTCATAACTGTGGGCAATTAACACCAGAACATATTGGACAAACGGTAACCTTGAACGGATGGGTCCAGACCCGCCGCGACCTTGGGGGCGTACTTTTTATTGACCTGCGTGACAGAAGCGGTATTGTGCAAGTTGTATTCAACCCGGACTACTCCGGCGAAGCACTGCAAATTGCGGATAAGGTTCGCAGTGAGTATGTTTTGGCTGTCAAAGGAAAAGTGGTTAAACGTGATGAAGAAACCATTAACCGCAATCTACCAACAGGTGAGATTGAAGTTCAAATTACAGATATCGAAGTGCTGAACGCTGCTAAGACCCCTCCATTCTTCATCGAAGATGGAGTGGAAGTAGACGAATCTCTTCGCCTGAAATATCGTTACCTGGATCTGCGTCGTCCAGAAATGCAAAAAACATTGTTGCTACGCTCGAAAGCTTCTAAGATTTTCCGCGATTTCCTTGACAGTGAAGGATTTATTGATGTAGAAACACCAATCCTAACTAAGAGCTCACCGGAAGGTGCGCGTGATTATTTGGTGCCAAGCCGTGTGCATGAAGGCGAATTTTTCGCATTGCCACAATCTCCACAAATCTACAAGCAGCTATTGATGGTGGGTGGCGTTGAACGCTATTATCAAATTGCTCGTTGTTTCCGTGATGAAGATTTGCGTGCTGACCGTCAGCCGGAATTTACACAAGTGGACATCGAGACTTCATTCCTGTCTCAGGATGAGCTGCTTGGCATGATGGAGAACCTGATGCAGCGTTTGTTTAAAGAAACTGTAGGAGTGGATATTCAACTTCCATTCCAACGTTTGACTTATGCTGAGGCTATGGGCAAATACGGTTCAGACAAACCTGACCTGCGTTTTGGATTAGAGCTTGTGGAAATGAACGATATTGTTGCCACAAGTGGCGTAAAGGTATTCGCTTCCGTGATCGAAAAAGGCGGAGAAGTGAAATGTCTAAATGCTAAAGGCTGTGGGACTTGGACTCGTAAAGAAATCGATGATCTCGGACCTTATGCTGCGCGTTATGGAGCGAAAGGTTTGGCTTGGATTCAAGTGAAAGACGGCGAGTTCAAAGGGCCGATTGTCAAATTCTTCACTGAAGAAGAAATTGCCGCTGTGAAGGAGCGTACAGGCGCTGAAGAAGGCGACCTACTGTTGTTCTCCGCTGATACCAAAAAGGTTGTAGCGGACGTTCTAGGTGCCCTTCGTGTCAAAATCGGACGTCAGCTGGGTCTGATCGACGATAACGTGTTCAAGTTCGCTTGGGTGACTGACTTCCCATTGCTTGGTTATGATGAAGATCAGAAACGTTATGTAGCAGAACACCATCCGTTCACTCGTCCACGTGAAGAGGATCTGCATCTGTTCGACACAGATCCAGGTGCAATTCGTGCACAAGCCTACGATATCGTTCTGAACGGTTATGAAGTAGGCGGCGGCTCCATGCGGATTTACAAACGTGAAGTACAGGAAAAAATGTTCCAAGCTCTCGGCTTCTCAGATGAGGTTGCTTACGAGAAATTTGGTTACCTGATGGATGCGTTCGAATATGGTACACCTCCACATGGTGGTATTGCCTTCGGTTTAGATCGTCTAATTATGCTGCTGGCGGGGCGTACAAATCTACGCGAAACCATCGCATTCCCGAAAACGGCAAGTGCAACGGACCTGCTTATGGATGCACCTGCACCAGTAGACGGTTCACAATTGGAACAACTGCATATTAAGCTGGCTCTTAAACCAAAGAAAGAAAAAGAAAAAGAATAATTAAATAAAGCGGGCGAGGCAGATTTCTGCTTCGCTGTAGCTTTTGAAGGAGGCTGACCTCATGCTGCATCAGTTCTCACGTACGGAACTGGCGATCGGACCGGAAGGTCTGGAGATTATGAAGAACAGCACAGTAGCGGTACTTGGTATCGGCGGTGTTGGCGGTATGGCTGTTGAGGCATTGGCTCGTAGCGGGATCGGCAGACTGATTCTGATTGATAAGGATTCCGTCGACATTACCAATGTGAATCGGCAGATCCACGCACTTACTACAACGGTTGGGCAAAAGAAGGCCGAACTGATGGTAGACCGTGTGAGGCTGATTAATCCGGAATGTGAAGCGATTGCGCTGAACATGTTCTATACGGAAGAAACCTATGAGGAACTGTTCAAGCTGAAACCGGATTATGTGATTGATGCCTCGGATACGATTATCTACAAGGTCCATTTGATTAAAGAATGTCTGGCACGTGGAATTCCTATGATCTCAAGCATGGGTGCCGCCAACAAAATGGATCCTACAAGATTCCAGGTAGCGGACATTTCCAAGACAACGTATGATCCGATTGCCCGGGTCATTCGCCAGAAGCTGCGTAAGGATGGGATTAAAAAAGGCGTGAAAGTGGTTTTCTCTACGGAGCCGCCAATGAAGCCACGTCAGGATGTTACGGACAAGATTGTTCCGGAGAATGCGCCGGATCGACGTAAAGCGAAACAACCGCCAGCCAGCAATTCATTTGTTCCACCGGTAGCCGGCCTAATTATGGTCAGCGTTGCCGTGCGTGATTTGCTTGAGGCTGGAGGCGTCAGCTTGTAAGTGAATCGCTGAGCTGAGGCTGTTTCAATTATAGATATAGGATTAGAGTAATGGACAAAAGGGCGAGTAGCTGAAATCCGGCTGCGTACGCCCTTTTGTTGTCGTTAAACAGGCGGGGTCTGCAAGAAGCAGGCCACAAATAGGCATAATAGCTGAACCGGGATGAACGGCTGATTATTAGGTTTATAATCCGGGTAATATCCGCCTGCGGAACTTAATATCAGTGGAGGTTTTTGTACATGAAATCGAATTTTTGGCGAAATAGTGTGGGGCTTGCGCCTGAGAATGACTGGAAACGGGAATGGGCTGCAGGGATTCTCTCCTATTTTGCTTCAGTTTATATTGTTATGGTGAATGCGACGATTCTCCATGACGCGGGGATGCCGCTTAGACCGGCAATGGTGGCCACACTGTTGACCGCAATTACCGGCTGTCTGCTGATGGCTTTTGGCGGGAAGACGCCTATCATCGTGGTTCCCGGGATGGGAATTAACGCATTTTTCACTTATACGCTTGTTCATTCCATGAAGCTGGACTGGAGAGAGGCGCTTACTGTAGTTGTTATAACAGGCGTGTTATTCGCTATTGTGGCCTTCACATCACTTTATCGTATTCTTAGTGAGGCAATTCCCCAAAACCTGCAGCATGCCATTACAGTCGGTATAGGGCTGTTTCTGACCTTTATAGGGCTGCAAAAGAGTGGGATAGTGATTGCCCATCAGACTACTTTTGTTGCCATAGGACATTTTAGTGATCCTGCAGTTATTACATCCTGTGTGACTTTATTGCTGGCTTTAGTGTTATTTATCCGGGGAACCAACGGCGGCCTGCTGATAAGTATGCTGGTTGGTACAGGACTAGCCTACCTGTTGGGAGCTGCACATACACCGGAAAAACAAGCTTCAGGGCATGTATTCTCAGGTTATGGCGGCTTATTTTTCGGAATGGACTGGAGCGGCATTGTGAGCCTGGTGTTCTGGATTGCTGTATTCCTGTTATTGTTAATCGTTGTATTTGAAAATATCGGTCTTGTAGCCTCGCAGACGATGATGGCAGGCCGTCCAGAACGCTTCAAAAGCAGCTTACGTGCGCTCTCGCTTGCTAATATCGCCGCGGGTCTCTTCGGAAGCAGTCCGGTCGTGGCCGCTGCAGAATCCAATGCAGGAATAGCTGCGGGCGGGCGTTCGGGTCTCACCTCGCTTGTAACAGGGCTTCTATTCGGGGCGACCTTCTTATTCCTGCCGCTGTTATCCTATATTCCTGACAGTGCGATTGCCCCGATTTTGATTGTGATCGGCGGGCTTATGGTACAGAATGTGCGTGAGATGGACTTGAGCGATTTGACCGAGCTGTTCCCGTCTTTTTTAATCATGGTTATGATTCCATTCACCTATAGCATCGTGGACGGTATGGCTTTTGGTTTTATTACCTACCCAATTGTGAAGCTGGCGCTGGGCAAAGGGAAGGAAGTGCCACCTGCGCTGTATGGAATTGCTGGTTTGTTTGTGGCTAACTTTATTTTGCAGGCTGTGCTATAGTGCGGCATCCAGTTTCTTTGATTGCGAGGGACCTGTTGTTGCACTCTTATTAGTTCTATTAGCCAGTGTTGAAATCAAAGAGGTAATTGCCGCTGTGCCGTTGATTGGGGCTAAATGCGTGGAAGCGTCGAAAACAAAGGTATAAATACCGTTGATTGGGGCTAAATGCGTGAAAATGCCGAAATTAAAGGTATAAATACCTCTGATTGGAGCCAAATGTGTGGAAACGCCGAAAACAAAGGTATAAATACCGTTGATTGGGGCTAAATGCGTGGAAGCGTCGAAAACAAAGGTATAAATACCGTTGATTGGGGCTAAATGCGTGGAAGCGTCGAAAACAAAGGTATAAATGCCGTTGATTGGAGCCAAATGCGTGGAAGCGTCGAAATCAAAGGTATAAATACCGTTGATTGGGGCTAAATGCGTGGAAGCGTCGAAAACAAAGGTATAAATACCGTTGATTGGGGCTAAATGCGTGGAAGCGTCGAAAACAAAGGTATAAATACCGTTGATTGGAGCTAAATGCGTGTAGACGACGAAATCAAAGGCAAAAATGCCTTTGGTTTGTCCCAAACATTCGGCGCTTGTGCATGCTAAGGTGCACCAAAGGGCTTTAGGTTGGAGAACAACTTATAAGTTTAGTCAAATCATTTGAAAGATTTGGTATTTAAGTGCTGATTGTGCTACAATGGGTATCCTTTTGCGTGAGAAATGGGCGTAGGAGCATGAAAATTTAAGCTCGATAAACTTTTAGGAGGTAACTGAAATTGGAAGACAACTTTCAAAGTGCCTATCAAGAGGAAGAAGACAGGCTGAATCAAGCGCTTACTGAAATTGACACTTTGCTGGAGAAGCTCCAGCAGACACCAGTGTACACGGGACATGACTATACGGAACAGGTGCTGGAAGCGAACCGTGATCAGAAGCGCAAAGATCTTGCCAAGCTTAGGCAGGAGCCTTATTTCGGACGGCTTGATTTTCAAGGCAATGATGAGAATGAACGGAAGGCACTCTATATAGGCAAAATCGGCGTAGACCGCGAGCAGGTAAGCGACCGTCCGCTAGTCATCGACTGGCGCGCACCGGTAGCAAGCCTGTTCTATTCGTTTACCGGCGGTACGGAGCCAGCCACCTATGAAGCTCCTGAGGGATTGATAGAGGGGCTGGTATACCTCAAACGCAACGTGGTGATTCGGAAGCAAATTCTGGAGCGGGTCGCGGATACGTACAATCGGGAAAGCGATGCACCGATTGTATCGGATGAGTTTCTCGTCTATCGACTTGGGGAGAACAAGGATAATCGTCTACGGGATATCGTATCGACCATTCAAGAGGAGCAGGACAAGATTATCCGTGCTGCCAAAAATACAGCGCTAATCATTCAGGGCGTGGCAGGAAGCGGTAAAACAACCGTTGCACTGCACAGGCTTGCTTTTCTGCTGTATCAATATAAGGATCAGGTTTCTGCGGAAAAAATGATCATTTTTGCACCAAACCGGATGTTTTTGGATTACATCTCGGATGTATTGCCTGAGCTCGGGGTAGGTAATATTGCTCAAAGTACATTTCCGGATTGGGCGGCTAATGTACTAGGACTGGAATTGCCGGAACAGGATGCGACAGAGACGATGAACCGCTGGTTCGAAACCCCTGGGGGCATGCCGGTAATTACAGAAGAGACACCAGGGCGCTTCAAAGGTTCCACGGTGCTGATGGGAATCATAGAGTCCAGCATCAAGCTATTGGAAAGCAGCTCTGTACCTGAGGGTGATTTTAGCCCGTGGGAGGGTGCGGTGCTACGCCGTTCTATGATTTTGCGCTGGCATAATGAGGAGTATGCTCCCTATCCTCCAGCCAAGCGCAAGGAACGGGTAATGGCGCGGATTCATCGCTGGATTGAGATGGAACTGAAGAAGAGTCCGTCAGCTGCTGCTATGAAGGATCGCAAGAAAAAAGGCGCGCAGCGAGAGAAGGCTTATAGTGCCAAATGGCCTAAATATGATCCATTAACGATCTATAAGCAAATTTTCCGAGCAGCTAAACTTCCTGAGGATTGGCCGGTTGAACCGCCAGAGGAAATTCCGGCAGCTGTGTTGAAGGAAACGGCAAAAGAGCTGAAAAAAGGCATCATACGTGAAGAGGATTTACCTCCGCTGCTGTATATCCATTATCTTTTGAATGGTGATGAGGGCGTTACTCGCTTTGACCATGTAGTAATCGATGAGGCCCAGGATTTTTCACCTTTCCAAATTGCCGTTCTGGATTTATATGTGCGAGGCCATTCCTTTACGATCCTGGGTGATCTCTCGCAGGGCATACATGCCTATAAAGGCGTACACGCGTGGGAAGAGATGCAGACGTTGTTTGCCCCTGAGAACACGGCTTATCACGCGCTGACACGCAGCTATCGTTCTACTATGGAAATTATAGACTTCGCTAATGGAATTCTATCTTCAGGTGTGGAGAGCTCATTGCTGGCTGTTCCTGTGTTTCGTAGTGGAGATCCCGTGCGTATGATCGCCTATGGCGAGGATGCCGGGGAACTGGTGGCTGATGAGCAGGCTCGCTTGCGGACAATAACCTCTGCACTGAAGTCTCTGTCAGGAAGGGAATACCGTACGGTGGCTGTCCTAACAAGAAATCTTCATGAGGCTGCAGAACTATATGCGGAGCTGGCACAGCATTTTGAAGATATTCATCTGATTGATGGCAGTATGACACAATATCAGGGCGGGTTATCGGTGCTGCCTGTCTATTTATCAAAAGGTTTGGAGTTCGATGCGGTGATCTTAGCAGATGCCGATCAAGACCATTACGGAGCGACGGCTTGGGACGCGAAGCTGATGTATGTCGGCTGTACACGTGCTCTCCATGAGCTGTGGCTGCTCCATAATGGGGAAGTTCCTTCCTATGTGCAAACGGCGGCTGGAAGCGATTCTGAGGGAGAGTAAGACTGGTGGAGAATGGTTATAACTGTTCTTGGTCTTGTAACTCCCCCATAGGTATGGCTTAATAATAAGTGTCCGGCCGGGCAAGAACACTTCTGGAAGGAGGCTGATTGAAATGATTTCAGTATACGAGGTGGTTTCCGTTTAAGACGGAAACCTGCTTAAAGCGAGGAGGCCTTACGGCCTCCTTATTACTAACATAAGAAGTACCACACTTATCCATAAGAACGAAATTTATGAAATCGAATGTAGACGCTACCAAAAGGTTTTTATATAATGAAATTACGGATTTTTCCAAATATGAGGAGAAGAAAGGAGGCAGGTGACGTGATTATAACTAAAAACTTAGTTGACCGACGCATAGGGACACACCTGTTGAAGGAGGAAATGCAAGTTGAGTTATGTAAATGGGAAGGATGTGCTCCCCCCTGGCTTGCTCGAAGAGCTTCAGGGATACATCCAAGGTGAACTGCTCTACATCCCAAAGAAGACGGAAGAACGGGTTCGATGGGGCGAGAACAGCGGTTCGAGGAAAGAAATAGCGAACCGGAACAAGGAAATTTTCAGTTGTCATCGAAGCGGTGATTCCGTAGCGGAACTTCAGAAGAAGTACCATCTATCGGAAGAAAGCATTCGTAAAATCATATCAAAAATGCGGCTGGCAGTAAATTGCTAGCTTGCAATTCAAGCATAAACGCCTCTGGTGTCCTTAGAAGGACGGTAAGCGTTATGCGAGAAATCATAAGGATAAAGTATAGCGTGAAACCTATACTTTCTTATATTTTGAAAAAAGAGCATGGCTCCCGCCTTTCTAAGACGAGATCATGCTCTTTTTATTTTGGCGCAAAATAAGTCTATGCTGATACTGTTACCTTGAACCGGCAGGACATCCTAATCCTTCCCTGTGATATGGTATGATAGAGAGGGATTTACATTGAGCTTTTACAAGAATATAGCAAGGAAGTGGAGTTATGGATTTATTTTCTTTTGGAGAGGACACTGGGGGCGGACGGCTGCTTGCAGACCGGATGAGACCGGAGAATCTTGATGAATATATTGGTCAAGAGCATATCATAGGTCGGGGGAAGCTGCTGCGAAGAGCGATTGAGGCGGATCAAGTCTCTTCGATTTTGCTCTATGGCCCCCCGGGATGCGGCAAGACGACACTCGCGCATATTATTTCTCATCACACGCAAGGAGAGTTCGTACGTCTGAATGCGGTGGAAGCTACCGTGAAGGATGTACGGGAGGTTATTGAGCGAGCTCAGAACAATCAAACATTGTACGGCACTAAGACGATCCTGTTCCTGGACGAGGTGCATCGATTTAATAGCTCACGCCAGGATGCGCTTTTGCCAGCAGTAGAAAAAGGGACTATTACCTTCATTGGAGCGACTACAGAGAACCCGTTCCATTATGTTAATGGGGCGCTTATGAGCCGCTCCACCTTATTTCAGCTGGAGGCATTAACGAGTGAACACAGCTTGATCGCAATGCGCAGAGCCTTGGCGGACAAAGAGAAAGGTCTTGGATTTATGGAGCTTCAGGTCGATGAGGAGGCATTGTTGCATATTGCAACAATGGCTAATGGAGACATCCGGCGGGCACTAAACGCGCTGGAGCTGGCAGCCCTGACTACCGCGCCGCAAGTTGATGGAAGTGTTCATATCACGCTGGAGGTGGCGGAGGAATCCATTCGGCGCCCCATTGTGAAGGCTGATGAATCTACGCAGTATGATGTGCTATCCGCTTTTCATAAAAGTATTCGCGGTTCCAGCGACGCCGCGTTGTTTTGGTTTCTGTATGCGGTAGAAAAGCTTGGAATGGACCCTATGACTTTTATTCGGCGCCTGATTGCAGCCAGCAGTGAGGATATCGGCTTGGCTAATCCCCAAGCTATGGTTCAAGCGGTGAGTGCGCTGGATGCGTATCGAAACAATGGTTGGCCAGAGGCGAAGCTGAACATTGCCCAAGCTATTCTTTTTGCAGTGGAAAGTCCGAAGTCTAATGCTGTGGTTATGGCTATTTCCAATGCAATGGCAAGTATGGATGAGATCAAATCAGCGGAGGTACCGCTGCATCTGCGTGATACGCACTATAAAGGTGCAACTGCGTTAGGGCATGAAGGATATCAATATCCGCACAATTTTCCGGGGCATTATGTGAAGCAAGAGTATTTGCCTAAGGAGATTTCTCAGCGTGTTTTTTATCAAGCTACTGAGCAAGGCAATGAGATTAAGATTCGTCATAATCAAAAGCTTCGGCGGGAGCAGTAAGCAGCTAGCGACTGTAATACCTTCCAATTTCATGCTGGAAAGCCAAAGATTTTAACTTTCAGTCGAACTAAATAATTCCCAAAAAAAGGCGGCCTAGAGCCGTTTTTTTGTTATCTACGTTACTTTTAATCACATCGATTGAAAATTTTTTATAGGAAAAGATTGATAATTTACCATAAGTTAATTAAAATGAACTACAAAGTTACGAGATGTTCATTTTTATTTCCGATTGAACTACTGGTAGTATTCTTAACAGTGTTAATTATCATCACATTGGTTATTTCAAAATGTTTCATGAAAATCAACACTATTTATATCAAAATTTACATAATATTTTCATTGTGTTAATTTTGAAATCCTTGTCGTTAGGGTGATGAATATGGGCGAAGAACTACTAGAAATCAAAAATTTGTCGACATCGTTCAGAATTGCAGACGACTATTATGCTGCGGTTGATGATGTTACCCTGTCTGTTCGCAAAAATGAAATTCTGGCTATCGTTGGAGAATCTGGTTCAGGAAAAAGTGCGCTCGCCTTTTCCATTATGGGGCTGCATACCAGAGCCAGAATTGACGGACAAATCAAATACAAGGGCCAGGACATCGTTACTATGTCTCCTGCTGCACTAAACAAGCTGCGCGGCCAAGAAATGTCTATGATTTTTCAAGATCCTTTATCCGCTTTAAACCCGCTAATGATCATCGGTTCACAGATTGAAGAAGTACTTATCCTACATGATTCCAAGCTTTCTAAGAAACAGCGAAAAGAGAAGGTCATTGATCTTTTGACCAAGGTTGGAATTTCCCGTCCCGAGCATACATATCAGCAGTACCCCCACGAATTATCCGGTGGCATGAGGCAGCGGGTGGTTATCGCCATTGCGATAGCCAATGGACCCAAGCTTTTGATCGCCGACGAGCCTACCACAGCACTAGATGTGACTATCCAATTACAAATCCTTGAACTTATTAAAAAATTAAAAAACGATATGGAAGCAGGCATTATCTTAATCACTCATGACTTAGGGGTTGTAAGCGAAATGGCTGACCGTGTTGCGGTGATGTATGCCGGACAAATCGTCGAAATCGCAGATATTTTTACGTTGACGTCTAATCCGAAACATCCATATACGAGATCCTTATTAAACTCCATTCCAACGGCAAAAGAAGAAAAATCCAGGTTGCATGTGATTCAGGGGATTGTTCCACCACTGCAAAACCTTCCGCGTAAGGGCTGCCGTTTCTCGGCACGGACACCTTGGATTCCTGAATCGGAGCATGAGGAGAACCCACAGCTGCATGAAGTCGCACCCGGACATTTCGTTCGCTGCACCTGTTATAACAATTTCCATTTCCCTGATACTAACGAGGAGGCAATCCACAATGGGACTTCTTGAGGTTAAAAATTTAGCAGTACATTTTCCGATCCACGGCGGTGTTTTTCGAAGGGAAGTTGGCGTAGTTAAGGCTGTCGATAATGTTAATTTTACCATTGAAGCTGGGCAAACCTATGGTCTGGTTGGTGAATCTGGTTCCGGAAAGACGACAACGGGTCGCGCGATTATAGGTCTTAATTCTATTACTAGCGGCAGCGTGATTTTTGAAGGGCAAGATTTGGCCTTGAGGGGTGTACGAAAGCAAAGAAATGTCCGCAAAGACATTCAGATGATCTTTCAGGATCCGTACTCTTCCTTAAATCCTAAGAAGCGTGTACTCGATATTATTGCAGAACCGTTGCGTAATTTCGAAAAAATGTCTCCAGGGGAAGAAAAACGCCGGGTGCAGGAATTGCTTTTACAAGTAGGCTTAAGTCCTGAGAACATCCTGAAATATCCGCATGAATTTTCTGGCGGCCAGCGGCAGCGGATCGGAATTGCCAGAGCAATTGCACTCAAGCCAAAACTTATTATTGCTGACGAGCCGGTATCTGCGCTAGATGTCTCAGTACAGGCACAGGTGCTTAACTTCATGCAGGACATTCAAAAAGAGCTGAATCTTACTTTTCTATTTATCAGTCATGATCTCGGGATCATCAGGCATATGTGCGATCACATAGGGATTATGTATAAAGGACGACATGTGGAGCAAGGGACTGCTAAAGATATTTTTGACAATCCTCAGCATATTTATACCAAACGACTCATTGCCGCCATTCCTGATATTGATCCGAAACAGAGAGAAAAGCAGACGGAATTCAGAAAATCAGTAAGCAAGGAATATGAACAAGCGCACCGGAATTATTTTGATGAAGAAGGCATGGCTTATCCATTAAAATCAATTTCCGAGACTCATCTGGTAGCCTTGCCTGAGAAAGGTTGAGAATATGTGGAAGATTATCGTTCGTAGAATTCTTATAATGATCCCTCAAGTAGTTCTATTAAGTATTCTTGTTTTTCTTATGGCGAAGGCGATGCCTGGTGACGCACTCTCAGGAATGCTCGATCCGAATATTGATCCGGCGGCCATTGATGCGATGAGAGAAAAGCTCGGTCTAAATGATCCATGGTACATCCAATACTGGGATTGGATCACTAAAGCGATACAAGGGGATTTCGGCCAGTCCTTCCGTTTCAAAATGCCGGTCTCAGAGCTAATCGGACAACGCCTGATGAATACACTTTGGCTGGCCATTGTTACGCTGATTCTTACATACCTTATTGCTATCCCGCTTGGTATTACCAGCGGACGTTATAACGATTCGTGGCTGGATCGCTTGATAACTGGCTATACCTATATTGGATTTGCTGCACCGTTGTTTATTTTTGCACTTTTAATGGTATGGGTTTTCGGATTTCATTTTCATTGGTTTCCTACCAGCGGCAGTGTCAGTCCCGGGGAAGTTCCAGGTACACTAAGTCACTTCTGGAGTAAATTCTATCATCTGCTTCTGCCTGCGCTATCTATGGCGCTAATTGCAACGGTTGGGACCGTACAATATCTGAGAAATGAGATCATTGATACGAAGCAAAAAGATTTCATTCTCACTGCTAGAGCTAAAGGGGCTTCAGAGTCACGCGTATACAATCGTCATATTTTGAGAAACTCCTTGCTGCCGATCGCTGCATTTTTTGGATATGAGATCACTGGGCTAATTGGTGGTACGGTGTTCGTTGAAACGATCTTCAGCTATCCAGGAATGGGTTTGCTGTTTCTAAGTTCGATAACGATTCGGGATTTCAGCGTGGTAACAGCCCTCGTTCTTCTGTATGGGGTTGCTTCCATCGTCGGTGCGTTGTTATCAGACATTATTTTAAGTATCGTAGATCCTCGTATCCGGATTAAATAAGAAGATGAACACTTTGGGGTGAATGAAATGGCAAAGACGAGCGCAGAGATAGCTCTGCTGCAGGAAACTGATAAAAGTCCATCGGGCTTCAAAATTGTTTGGCGGGAGATGGTGCGGGATAAGCTGGCACTGGTCTCATTGATTTTCCTATTTACGATTATTGCTGCTGTATATGGGATCTCCTTATTTTTAGATCAGAAAGAAATTGTCACGGTTGACTTGTTCGCCCTATATGAGAAGCCTTCGGCTGTGCATTGGCTGGGGACTGATTATGGAGGACGGGATGTATTCGGTCAATTAATTATAGGAACACGAAATTCCATGTCTATTGCCTTTATGGTTACATTTTTTACGGGAATTATCGGTATTCTGGTAGGTTTAGTCTCAGGTTACTTTGGGGGAACGGTAGATAATGTCGCGATGCGTATTGTGGATTTCTTCATGATTCTACCTTTTCTAATGATTGTTATAGCTTTTGTCAGCGCAGTTCCTAAATACAATACGTTGACCTTCTCCTTTATCATGACAGCATTTCTTTGGATGGGGATTGCCAGGCTAATTCGTTCCAAGACATTGCAAGAGAAGGAATTGGATTATGTTCAGGCATCTAAGACCCTAGGCTCCTCCAATCTAAAAATTATGTTTACGCAAGTTCTGCCGAACTTAAGCTCAATCATTATCGTAACAATGACCTTGAATCTGGCAGCTAATATTGGATTGGAATCAGGCCTATCCTTTCTAGGTTTTGGTTTTCCAGAAAGTACACCCAGTCTGGGTACTCTAGTAAGCTATGCGAGAAATCCGCAGACTCTTGAGTTCAGATGGTGGATCTGGTTACCCGCATCATTGCTGATCCTGGTATTGATGTTGAGTATAAATAATGTGGGTCAAGCGCTAAAACGTGCGACCGACGCAAGACAAAGAAAAGGATAATAAGGGAGGAAATGATTAAATGAGAAAAGCCATTCGTTCAAAAGCTTTACTAGTTTCATTAATGTTTGTAATGTTGTTCGCTCTTGCGGCTTGCGGCTCCAAGAACAACAACGAAGCGGCTGAATCAACAGCAGCTCCTAACGCCAGCGCACCTGCGGCAACCGCAGAAGCAACGGCCGCGCCTGAGGCAGAAGACGGACTTTATAACATTAAAGATTTCAGTAACGTTAAGACTAACCAAGGTGAAGCTATTGACGGAGGGACAATTACATTTGGACTTGTTTCCGATAGTCCATTTGAAGGCACTTTGAACTGGAACTTCTATTCTGGAGATCCAGATGCTCAAGTTCTGAACTGGTTTGATGAAGGTTTGTTAACTTGGGATAAAGACTATGTTTATACTAATGATGGTGCGGCTACTTATGAAGTTGCAGAAGATGGACGTACCTTTACCTTTACGATTCGCGACAATGTAAACTGGCAGGATGGTAAGCCAGTAACGGCTGAAGACTGGTTGTTCGCCCATGAAGTTATTGGTAATCCTGCTTATGATGGTCCTCGTTACGGTTCTGACTTCACTAATATTGAAGGCATGGATGAGTACCATTCCGGTAAGGCCAAGACCATATCCGGGATTAAAGTGCTGGGTGATAAGAAACTGCAAATTACTTATAAGCAATCTACACCTTCCTTGTTAACGGGTAGCGTATGGATTTATCCATTAGCCAAACATATCTTTGGCGGCATGGATGTTGCCAAAATCTCCTCTTCCCCTGAAGTCCGCCAAAAGCCAATTGGCTTCGGAGCTTTTAAAGTAGAGAGTATCGTTCCTGGTGAGTCTGTAGTATTTGTTAAGAATGAAGATTACTGGCGTGGAGCCCCTAAACTGGATAAAGTAATTTTGAAGGTTATCAACCCAACAACGATTGTACAAGAACTGAAATCTGGTGGAGTTGACTTGGTGGATTCCTTCCCTATTGATCAATTCCCTGATAATGCGAAGCTATCAAATGTTGAGTATCTCGGGGCTGTTGACCGTGCGTATACGTATATTGGATTTAAGCTTGGCAAATGGGATGCAACGAAAAAAGAGGTTGTTACCGATCCTAAAGCTAAAATGGCGGATGTGAATCTTCGTAAAGCAATGTGGGCTGCGGTTGACAATGATACTGTTGGTAAAAAGTTCTATAATGGTCTGCGTTGGAATGCGACTACCTTGATTCCACCGTCCCATCCAGAATTCCATGATACTACCAATCCGGGCGTAGCTTTTGATCCAGAAGCAGCTAAAAAGATCCTGGATGACGCTGGTTACAAATTAAACGGTGAATTTAGAACGAATCCAGATGGCAGCGAGCTGAAGATTAATTTCATTTCGATGACTGGTGGAGACATTGCTGAGCCGCTGGCTCAATATTATGTACAATCCTGGAAAGCGATTGGTCTGAATGTAACTTTGGAAATGGTAGAGTTTAATACCTTCTATGATCGTATAGGTCAAAATGGTGAGGATGATCCTACTGTTGATGTGTACCAAGGTGCTTGGGGGGTAGGGATTGACGTTGACCCATCAGGCCTGTACGGTAAAGATGCAATCTATAACTTCCCACGTTACTCCAGTGCAGAGAACGATCGTTTGCTCGCCGAAGGGATCTCTGAGGCTGCATTTGATGTAGACAAACGTAAAGAAATCTATAAAGAGTGGCAACAATTTATGGTTGATGAGATTCCAGTATTCCCAACACTTTATCGTGCTGTGATTGTGCCGGTTAATAACCGTGTTCTAAACTTTGCAATTGGTGATGGAACCGGACTCTATTATAACGACATTGCGGTTTCTGCAGATAAAGCTGCGGTGGCTCAGTAAGAGGGGATTAATGAACAGCAGTTCAAGGAGAAATCCTGAGCTGCTGTTTTTTATTTTCTGTTAAATTAACAATTATTCCTATATTTTGTGCATTATTTACTGTAAAAATATAGTGTTTTAATGAAAGATATGGTATATTTTGGGTGAGAGCGAAACTTTCGCTTAAATATAGCTCTTAGAGTGAGGTGAGTGGATGATCGCAATGACAGGTACCTGATTCAAGTGAGGGAGGTGTTACGGGACTGAGGTGTAATCTTTCTTGTGGCATTCACTGAAGAGAGGGGCAGTAGAAATGATCAAGAGGTATAGGAAACAAGGACTGGTGTTCAGTTTGTTGTTTACGCTTACATTTTGTTCAAATGCTGCATTTCAACCGGCGATAGCAGAGGCAGCGGCCGGAGACTACAACTATGCGGAGGTTCTACAAAAATCTATTTATTTCTACGAAACCCAGCGGTCTGGTGAATTGCCAGATAACAATCGGGTGGAATGGCGGGGCGATTCCGGTCTTTTGGACGGGGCGGATGTGGGACATGATCTGACTGGTGGTTGGTACGATGCCGGTGATCACGTTAAATTCGGTTTGCCTATGGCTTATTCTACAACGATGCTGGCATGGTCAGTTTATGAGTACAAGCAAGGATATGAGGGGTCTGGGCAGCTGGAGGAAATTTTAGACAATATTCGCTGGGCAACCGATTATTTTGTGAAAGCTCATACCGCTCCTAACGAGCTGTGGGGACAAGTTGGTAACGGAACAACCGATCATAATTGGTGGGGACCCGCAGAAGTCATGCAGATGCAGAGACCTTCCTACAAAATTGATGCCACTCATCCCGGATCAGATCTTGCCGCAGAAACAGCTGCAGCGTTAGCTTCAGCATCCATTATTTTCAGGGATACGGATGCCGTATACGCGGACAAGCTGCTGCTGCATGCTAAACAGCTTTACAATTTTGCAGACACTTATCGCGGCTCCTATTCCGACAGCATTACCGACGTCAAACAATATTATAATTCTTGGAGCGGTTACGCGGATGAATTGAGCTGGGGGGCTGTCTGGTTGTATTTGGCGACTAACGATCAGCAGTATCTCAATAAGGCTATTGCAGCAAGCGATCAATGGGGAACGAATCAGGCTGGAAACTGGGGGTATCAGTGGACACAGTCTTGGGACGACAAGCATTATGGCGCTCAATTACTGTTGGCACGAATCACCGGGCAGACCAAGTTCATTCAATCCACTGAACGGAATATGCAGTATTGGACGACTGGAGTGGGTGGAACAAGTGACCGTGTTGCCTATACACCTGGCGGACTAGCCCATCTGGATCAATGGGGCGCATTGCGTTATGCAGCCAATCAGGCTTTTATGGCCTTCGTTTACTCAGACTGGGTGAGCGATCCGGTGAAGAAAGATACAGCGCGCTCTTTCGCGGAGAGACAAATTACGTATATGCTTGGCGACAATCCACGAAACAGCAGTTATGTTATCGGTTTTGGTAATAATTCTCCTCAGCATCCCCATCATCGAACCTCACATGGATCATGGAATGATAGTCAGAGCGTTCCGGTAAATCATCGCCATGTCTTGTACGGAGCGCTAGTTGGAGGCCCGTCCAAAACAGACAGCTACACCGACTCCATTAACGATTATGTCTCGAATGAAGTTGCAACCGATTACAATGCTGCTTTTACAGGAGCTATTGCAAAAATGGTGCTGCTGCATGGACAAGGGCAACAGCCCCTTGCACAATTTCCGCCTGCAGAGACACGTGAAGATGAGATGTTTGTCGAAGCCTCTGTGAATGCTAGTGGCAGCAACTTTGTAGAGATTCGAGCATTGCTGAATAACCGTACGGGCTGGCCGGCAAGGGCCAGTAAAGAGATGTCTTTTAACTATTATGTGGATCTTAGTGAAGCGATAGCGGCTGGTTATGGTCCTGAGGATATTACGGTTACAGCGGGAGGCTACAATCAGGGTGGAACGGTGTCTGCACTTCAGCCTTACGATGCAGCTAACCATATCTACTATACTAAGATCGATTTTACAGGTACTTTGATTTATCCGGGTGGACAATCTGCTCATCGTAAGGAGATTCAATTCCGAATTGCAGCTCCGCTGAACACTAACTTCTGGAATAATGCTAATGATTTTTCATTCCAAGGGGTGGCAGCTCAAGGAGTAACTCCTGTAAAAACAGCGAACATTCCGGTGTTTGATGCAGGTGTACACATGTATGGAGAACTTCCAGCGGGTGGCGGACAACCTGGAGAACCTCAAGTCCCTGCACGTCCGACAAATGTTCAGGCTGTAGCAGGTAATGGAACGGTCCATTTGACTTGGAATGCGATTAGCGGGATCAGTGAATATACCGTTAAACGCAGTGAAGTGAGTGGAGGCCCGTATACGGTGCTTGAGAATGTCACGGGAACGGATTACATGGATAGTGGACGGGTGAACGGAACCACTTATTATTATGTGATCACTGCCAAGAATGGTGTAGGGGAGAGCTTGCCATCTATACAGGTTAGTGCCAAACCCCAAGAACCGACACAGCCCACAACGGGAAATTTAAAGGTGCAATATCGTACGAATGATACGAATGCCAGTGATGGACAGCTGCGCCCTCAGTTCCGAATTATGAATACAGGAACCGAGTCTGTGGCACTTAGCGGCTTGAAGCTGCGTTATTATTTCACTGTGGATGGGGATAAACCACAACAGTTTCATTGTGATTATGCTGTAGTGGGCAGTGGTAATTTAAGCGGCAGTTTTGTTAAGCTGAATCCCGCCAGTACGGGCGCGGATTATTATCTGGAGATTTCTTTTGGTGCAGGGGCTGGAAGTATAGCGCCTGGTGGAGATAGCGGCGAGATTCAGGCTCGCACCAATAAGACGGACTGGACGGCTTATAATGAAACGGATGATTATTCCTACAGCGCGGTTCAGCAGACATTTGCCGATTGGAATAAGGTTACACTTTATCAAGGTGAAACACTTGTATGGGGCTTAGAACCATAAATATATCCAAGAGAGGGAGCTTGCCTAAGATGATGAAATTGAGCTTAATAAAGAAGCCTGTTTCTGTAATAATGGCCGCAGTCCTGTTTCTCTCACTCATGACCGGTCTATTTAATTTTAGACCTCAGACTGCTCACGCTTCAACTACGGAGCAGACGCGATTTCTGCAATTATATGCGCAGCTAAAAGACCCCGCAAATGGTTATTTCTCTGCCGAAGGAGTACCTTATCATGCGGTAGAGACCTTGATGAGTGAAGCCCCTGATTACGGACATATGACGACCTCAGAAGCTTACAGTTATTGGATGTGGCTTGAGGTACTCTATGGTTATCACACAGGGGACTGGACTAAGCTGGAATCCGCTTGGGACAACATGGAGAAGTATATCATCCCTATTAACGAAGGTGATGGCAAGGAAGAGCAGCCAACCATGAGTTATTACAATCCGAACAGCCCGGCTACGTATGCAGCGGAGCATGCTCAGCCGGATCAGTATCCAAGTCAGCTAGGTGGCCAGTATACAGCAGGTAAAGATCCGCTAGATGCTGAATTGAAGGCGACGTATGGCAACAACCAGACCTACTTGATGCACTGGCTGGTAGACGTGGACAACTGGTACGGCTTCGGCAACTTGCTGAATCCTACGCATACAGCCGCTTATGTAAATACATTCCAACGGGGTGAACAAGAGTCCGTTTGGGAGGCGGTCCCTCACCCTTCTCAAGATGACAAAACGTTCGGAAAAGCAAACGAAGGCTTCATGAGTCTGTTCACAAAAGAAGCTAACGTGCCTTCCGCTCAATGGCGTTACACGAATGCTACAGATGCCGATGCACGGGCAGTACAAGCAATGTACTGGGCTAAAGAGCTCGGCTACAACAATACAGTGTATTTGAATAAAGCTAAGAAAATGGGCGATTTCCTGCGTTACGGTATGTATGATAAATACTTCCAAAAAGTAGGGAGTGCTGCTACTGACGGCACCCCTGATGCCGGGACTGGCAAAGACTCTAATCAATATCTTCTGGCTTGGTATACCGCATGGGGCGGTGGACTTGGAGCAACAGGAAACTGGGCTTGGAGAATCGGTGCGAGCCATGCCCACCAAGGGTATCAGAATGTCGTGGCTGCCTACGCACTTTCTGATTCGGATGGTGGTCTGATTCCGTCATCAGCTACAGCTGGGCAGGATTGGGAAAATTCTCTGAAACGTCAATTGGAATTTTATACTTGGCTGCAGTCCTCTGAAGGGGCAATTGCCGGTGGAGCGACCAATAGTTATCAAGGCGCCTACAAGGCTTATCCAGCTGGAACCAGTACTTTTTATGGCATGGCCTATGACGAAGCTCCAGTCTACCACGATCCTCCATCCAATAACTGGTTCGGAATGCAGGCATGGAGTGTGGAGCGGGTAGCAGAGCTGTACTATATCCTCGCTTCTAACGGAGACACTACATCTGAAAACTTCCAAATGGCAAAACAAGTTATAGAAAATTGGGTAGATTGGTCTAAAGATTATGCCTTTGCCAACAAACGTCCAGTTACGGATGCTGAAGGTTACTATCTGAACAGCCAAGGAAATCGAATTCTTGGAGGCGCCAATCCGCAAGTGGCTACAGTCTCTGCACCAGGAGAATTCTGGATTCCAGGTAATGTGGAATGGACAGGACAACCTAATACTTGGAATGGCTTCAGTGGTTCTACTGCAAACAATAACCTGAAAGCCGTAACTAAGAGTCCAAGCCAAGATACAGGTGTACTGGGCAGCTATATTAAGGCACTTACCTTCTATGCGGCTGGCACCAAAGCTGAACATGGCAGCTACAGTACTCTGGGAGGAGAAGCTCAGGTACTGGCTAAATCTTTGTTAGACACGGCATGGGGTTATAACGATGGAATTGGTATTGCAACTACCGAAAGCCGTGCAGATTATTCTCGCTATTTCACTAAAGAAGTCTATTTCCCAAGCGGCTGGACAGGTACATTCGGCCAAGGAAATACAATCCCTGGTACATCAACAGTGCCTTCCGATCCTGCTAAAGGCGGAAATGGGGTATATGCAAGCTACACCGATATCCGTCCAAATATCGTAAATGACTCTAAGTGGCAATATCTGCTGGACAAATACAATACTTCTTTTAATAAACTGACTAAAACATGGGACAATGGAGCCCCTGAATTTACCTACCATCGCTTCTGGTCGCAAGTAGATATGGCAACTGCTTATGCAGAATACGATCGATTGATCAACAGCAGCGTGCCTACGGAGCCAGTAGCTCCAAAAGCACCTTCCAAACCAAGTGCGGTCGCTGGTAACCAAGTTGTAGATCTTAGTTGGAACAACGTAACTGGAGCTACAAGCTATACTGTGAAAAGAGCTGCAACAACTGGTGGCCCTTACAGCGATGTGGCTGTTGTCACTCAAGCTACTTACAGTGACACTTCCGTGGTTAACGGTACGGATTATTACTATGTAGTTAGTGCTTCCAACGTGGTTGGAGAGAGCCCGAATTCGCCTGAGGTTCACGCCAAGCCTATGGATGTACCGATTCCGGCACAAGGAGATTTGGTGGTGAAGTACCGGACAAGTGATACCAATCCGGGTGATAATCAGTTCCGCCCGCAGCTGCAAATTGTTAACAATGGGGATACGGCTGTAGCGCTTAGCGATGTAAAGCTGCGGTATTATTACACGATTGATGGCGATAAACCTCAACAATTTAATGTTGACTATGCTAACATCGGTGGAAGTAATATACAGGGAACATTCGTGAAGGTAGACCCTGCCAAAACTGGAGCGGACTATTATTTAGAAATCTCCTTCGGCGCAGGTGCAGGCAGTCTTGCACCGGGAGCCAACACGGGTGATATCCAGATCCGGGTCAACAAAACGGACTGGAGTAATTACAACGAGGTTGGAGACTACTCTTATGACCCTACCAAAACATCGTACACGGAATGGAATCATGTGCCGTTGTACTTGAATGGTGCTCTAGCATGGGGACTTGAGCCTTAAAGTCTAAATGAGGGAAGCCCTAGCCATTTGGCTGGGGCTTTTTTTGTTATTGGCTGGTTAGCGACTGCACTTCGACTAATTGTGGCTTCATGTCCATTTTAATTGTATTTCCTACAACTAAAATAGGCTCTAGCCGCGTCAACGTAATTTAATTGCACTTCATACAACTATTTATCAGTATATGGATACTTATTAAGATATAAGCTCAGTTTAACTGTACAATGTGCAACTAAAACCCAAAAAGAAATAAAAAAGCACGAAATAGCTGTATTAAATACAACTATTTCGTGCTTTTGGTATGTTAGTTAGATATTGTGAGTTACTACGATTACTTGTAGATCAAGCTTTTATAGAAACTTGGGTTACATTCACACTTGTGCTGAAGGAACAACCTTCTCCGCGTATTCTATCGTTCCGCCGCCGAGACATTGCTCGCCGAGATAGAAGACAACGGCTTGACCAGGTGTGATCGCTTTTTGTGGAACATCAAAGGCTACATTTATCGTTCCATCTTCACGCGCTGTAAGGGTCACGCCTTGATCTGGCTGGCGATACCGGAATTTGGCGGTGCATTTCAGCGGTTCTTGCCCAAGCGCTTGACCGTCAATCCAGTTAACACCGGAAGCAATCAGGCTAGTGGAGTACAGGTTGTGGTGCTTGTCTCCTTGTACTACATAAAGAATGTTGCGGCTAAGATCTTTTTCAGCTACAAACCACGGTTCGCCGTTGCCAGAGCCACCAATACCAAGGCCTTGGCGTTGGCCTAACGTGTAATACATAAGTCCGTCGTGGCGGCCTTTGATCTCTCCAGTTACTATGTCAACCATATCGCCAGCTTGTGCCGGGAGATATTGGCTGAGGAATTCGCGGAAGTTGCGCTCGCCGATAAAGCAGACGCCTGTGCTATCTTTTTTCTTGGCAGTGTAAAGTCCTGCTTCTTCAGCAATTCTCCGCACTTCAGGTTTCGGCAGATGTCCAATAGGGAACATTGTTTTAGAGAGTTGATGTTGCCCCAGTGCATTCAGGAAATAGGTTTGATCCTTATTGTTGTCTACGCCGCGGAGCAGCTTGTACACACCATCTTCTTCTATAACACGTGCGTAATGTCCAGTTGCGACATAATCGGCACCAAGCTGAAGAGCTTTGTTCAAAAATTCTCCAAACTTAATCTCGCGGTTGCACATGACGTCAGGATTTGGCGTCCGGCCGGCCTTATATTCATCGAGAAAATAAGAAAATACCTTATCAAAGTATTCCTTCTCGAAATTAACGGTATAGTAAGGAATATCAATCTGCTCGCATACGCGGCGAACATCCTCTGCATCGCTTTCGGCCGTACATACTCCGAATTCGTCGGTATCGTCCCAGTTCTTCATGAAGATGCCGATGACGTCATAGCCCTGCTGCTTGAGCAGAAGCGCCGTGACGGAGGAATCGACCCCTCCGGACATGCCGACGACGACACGGGTGTCTTGTTTTGCTTTTGTCATCGTAATCACCATTTCTGTACCCAAAATACCGGTCATTCATGGAACACCCGGCTCAAAATGTATTATAACATACCTGTCTACTCTAAACCTCTGAAATAAGAGACTGGAAACAACAAAATGTCCACCTGGGGTGAACATTCTCGTAAAATGTTTTGTTTTCCATTTCATTTGTGACTTCGGATATGATAACATAAACTGAGAGTAATTATCGGAATACCTTGATATGACAATCAAAAGACTTGCCGAATCAATAGTATACAATAATCAGACATTAAACTGAAAGAGGTGCCCCTTTGAAAATATCAACCAAAGGTCGTTACGGACTAACAATTATGATGGAGCTTGCACTGAAATTTGGTGAAGGACCAACTTCACTTAAGAGTATCGCTGAGAAAAATGGTCTTTCCGAGCATTATCTGGAGCAACTAATTGCTCCTCTGCGCAATGCAGGACTTGTAAAAAGTATTCGTGGAGCATATGGCGGATACATTTTGTCGCGTGAGGCGAATGCTATCACTGCCGGTGATATCATCCGTGTGCTGGAGGGTCCTATCTCTCCTGTAGACTTCACGGAAGAGGACGATGCAGCGAAACGGGATTTATGGTTGCGTATTCGCGACAGTATTGCCGATGTGCTGGATTCCACAACACTTTATGATTTGATTAACTACAAAGAAGAGAGTTTGGCTGACAATTACATGTTTTACATTTAAGATTTGGAAATACATTCCAAAAAAAATAATGTGTCAACCTTAGGCTCCCATTTGGGAGTCTTTTTTTATCTTTTATTATCTGTGATTCTATTTGTTCTTACGTTTATTAAGGAGCGCAATCCAGCAGCAAAAGGCTCCGATGAACGCTGCGAGAATCGGTATCCATTGATTAGTAGTCAAGTTAGCACCTCTACAGTACTTATAATTCTTTCGTCATAAAAACACTATAGGGGTCTTCAATGTAATCTGCAAACGGACTACAGTATTCAAACCCATATTGTTCATATAGTTTTCTAGCCGCTTCGAACCCTTCAGTGGATCCGGTTTCCAAGCTCAGCCGCCGATAGCCTTGTTGCTTAGCTTCTTTAATAATATGGGCAAGCATTTTAGATGCAATGCCCTTTCTAAGATGCTTGGTAGAAGTACGCATGGATTTGATTTCACCATGATGGCTACCCATGTCTTTAAGAGCACCGCAACCTAAGAGTTCGCCCTGCTCCCAGGCACTCCAGAAGGTGATTTCAGGTGTTTTTAATTTATCTAAATTCAACGCATGTACACTCTCTGGGGGAGATTGCTCAAACATGCTCTGAAGATGTTCACTGATCAATGCTATGATTTCGGTTCCGGTTAAGTTATCGATTCTAATCTCCAAATTATTCACTCCCAATGATAAGATTATGGTTTGTTGTATATATCAAGTTTCTTTAGCGGAGTTCGCTATTATATGTTGTAGCAATCGGTCCAAGGCTTTCTGTGTAAGTGGCATAAAGTAATTAAGAATTAATCCGCCTAAACAAATGGTAAGTAGAGTGCCAATCCCAATAGGCCCATTGAAAATAATGGCGGCAAATAAGAAAACAAGATAAATGATTGTTCTAGTAAATAGTATACTAAGCCTAGTTATCGTTTGCAGTACTAATGTTAGCCGGTCCACTGGAATCGGTGCGAAATTTGCGTATAAATAAATGGATGTACCTAATCCAATTGCGATTAAGCCTAAACCATAAAAAGCAATTTTACTGATCCACAGATTAGGCTCGATCAGATTATTAAACAAAAAAAGCCACATATCAATACCTAAGCCTGCTATGAATGCAGTTACCAGCCCTAATAATTCTGGTCTTTGCTTGGATAAACATGAATTACATCCAATCAATAGGCATGCGATCAGCACTTCCCAACTGCCTACTGTAAGACCGACATTTTTGGATAGACCCACTAAAAGTGCATCAAAAGGTGACGCTCCAAGGTCAGAGATTATTGTTAGTGAAACGCCTAGGGTTAAGATGAAAATCCCGCAAGTGAAAATGGAAAACGTAGTTACACTAAACTTCTTCATTCTTTTGAAGCAGAAAGATCTTTAGTCATTAAAAGATGAGGGATGCCATCCTCCATAAATTCAGTAGATGAAGCCCGATAACCAAGTTTCTTATAGAAGCCCTCCGCCTGAGTTTGCCCGTGCAATTTAACCTTTTGATGTCCCTTTTCCACCACGATCTCTTCTAATGCAGAAATGATTTTTTTCCCAATTCCAAATTTACGATAAGGTTCTAGGATGCAAATACGCTCTAACTTACCTATACCATCAAGAACGCGGATCCTTCCTGTGGCAACTGGTTGCCCATCATAATAGGCCAGGACATGTTCACATTCTCCATTCAGTGTATCGAATTCATCAAATTCATCATTAAGGGGAACGCCTTGTTCCTCAACAAATACTTTTTTTCTGATTGAAAATGCAGCTTCAAGTTCCTCGATTAGTGTAATTCTTTTAAGATTCATTCTTGCTTACTCCATTCTGTATTTGTTTTTTTTAGGAAAAACGTCATAATGAATTAACGACAATTATAAGTATATATACAATCAATATTGTTGTAAATACAACATTATTGGAACTGGTAGGTGATTGAATGAAAGAGATCCTTCGTGAAGTTGGAATGATAGCGAGGGCATTAGATTCCATAAGTAATATAGAGTTCAAGGAATTAGAGCTTACAAAGGGGCAGTATTTATATCTGGTCCGGATATATGAGAATCCGGGCATTATTCAAGAAAAGCTGTCGGAAATGATAAAGGTGGACCGAACAACAGCAGCGCGTGCGATTCAGAAGCTTGAAATCCAAGGTTTTATTGAAAAGAAAGACGATGAAACGAACAAAAAAATAAAAAGGTTATTCACAACTGAAAAAGGCAAACAAGCCTACTCTTTTCTGAAGAGAGAAGGGGACCATACCGACTTGGTTGCGTTAGCAGAATTATCTGAAAAAGAAACGGAAGTCTTGTTTCAACTTTTGCAAAGAGTTAGGAAAAATGTTGAGGTTGAGTGGGAATACGTAAAGAAGGGAAATAAAAGAGAGTACTAAAATCAGCAATTGTTATTGAACTAACCCAACACGATTGCATAAAAAAATGCCTTGCTAGTGATATACTGGCAGGGCATTTTAATAAGATGATTCATATATCAACGGAGCCGTGGAACGTACGGAGCGGAGAAAAAAAGAACACCCTAAGGAGTTCTTTGGGGGTAATTATTGTGCTGCGGGGGTATTTCCCATTGCAATAGAAATTCTGTTCCAACTGTTGATTTGATTAATAATCAGCACAAGATCAACATATTGTTTCTCATCGTAATGTTCACGTACTTGTTTATATAGCTCATCCGGAACTCTTTTGGAAGGGATCAGCGTAATATGCTCAGCTAGTTCTAGAGCAACCTTCTCTTCAGGTGTATAAAAAGTACATTCCTCCCAAACATTTAAACAATAAATTCGTTGTTCGGTTTCACCCATTTTACGAGCTTCGGATGTATGCATATCTATGCAGAAAGCACATCCGTTAATTTGAGAAACTCTGATTTTGATAAGTTCTCTTGTAGTCCGATTAATCGTAGATTTTTTGGTGTACATCTCCATATCCATCATGATTTTCATACCCTCAGGTGCAACTTCATTGTAAGCGACTCTTTGACTCATTAGGCAAGACTCCTTAGGCTTTAGTTTAGGAATAGTATAACTTTATTTTAACACTATTATTCTTTATATGCGAACATTTGTACTTATTTTTGTTTATAAGAAGGCAGAAATCACCCGCCGACATATCCTCAAAGCGGAACGGAAATGATATCAATATAATCTTCTACCTGTCTAATTGGCTGTTATTCCACGAGTTTCCCCTTCCTCTTGCCTCACAACTATCGGCTTCCTGGTGAATAAGTTGATAGAAACCAAAAGGAGGAGTGAGGAAATGCCTTATACAACAGGTCTTATTACAAATACAAGAGCAACTGGTACTGCAGCAAGTAATGTAGTAGTCAGTGTTCGTAACACAAGTAATGCGAGTGCAATGATGATCGTCGAAGTTTTTGGTGTTCCATATTCGATGCCAGCTCTTACTCCGCTTTATGTCACAGGGTATTACGTTCCTGCAAAGAGTTCTGATATTAGAGAGTTTTTCATTGGGGGCAATTTGGCTTACGAGGTACAAATTAGTAGTCCTTTTCCTTTGGCAGAAGTAGTTACCTCCGTGTATGGGCTGGACGAGTTCGGAAATCTAGTTACTGATCAGCGAGTGCTTCAATCTGAATTGACGCAGATTACGGCATTATCTATCCCTATATAATAGTAACGTTTAGACCATTAAGCAGCAGTCGCTGAAAGAAATAGGGCGATTGCTGCTTTTTTAGGCGCAATAAAGTATTTTAGGGGCATTCACACAATCATATGAGAGGAATCAAAATATACTGATTTTATACTCCAATGTAGAGAGAGGTAAAAATCATGGCGGATGTAGGAGTAGTTATGCCTGTGTATACCCAAAAGCCGGAGTTTCTGCGGCAAGCTCTGCAGTCTGTTCTACACCAATCTTTTACCAATTTTCGGCTGGTTGTTGTGATCGATGGAGCACCAGATATGGAACCGCTCGTGAGATCCATTATTGTCGAAGATCCGAGGGTAACGGTTATCTCTTACGCACAGAACAGGGGTATAGCACATGCACTGAATACTGGCTTTGATCTTTTGTTTAGTGAGCCCAGTATTCAATATTTGAGTTGGGTTTCCAGCGACAATGTTTATGAACCCCGTTTCCTCGAAATCCTTCGGGGGGCGCTAGTTAGAGGTCCACAGGAGTTAGGCATCGTGTTCAGTTCTTTTCAAAGCATCGATAACGAGGGAAAGTTTCTTCACAACGAACATCAATTGGCTACGCAGCGTAATTATCAGTCACAGCCCAAAGAGAGATTGCTGGATTATTCGCTCATTGGCGTATCTTTTATGTACAAAACACAGATTGCGAAGCTTGTTGGAGCCTATGGAATGGAACCGGTGGAAGATTATGATTACTGGCTGAGACTGGCTGAACATTGTGAGATTCGCTTTATACCGGTGGAACTGGTGAATTATCGTGTGGATTCTACCTTTAGTGTATCTGCCCAGTTACATTCGGTTGAAAATCATCGTAGATGGAGATATGCCTATCATTTGACCCGCCATCAGGCGCGGTTTCGCAGAGGAATTCCGGCGATGATTACCGTTTTATATCCTGTAGTGAATGCTTGTGCGGATGAAATAACGAGGATAGAGAATCTGTACGAACAAACGTATAGCAATTATGAATGCCGGGTGCTGGATTTATCAACTACACGTCAGCCATCAGCTCTATTGGAAACCATACCTCATCCTGCGACAGCGTTCGCTTGGCTGCCTGGGGCTGTGGAGTCACACGCGATTTGCAGTGCTATTGAGCAGCTATCCACCCCATTTACGATAGTTTTAGGTCCAAAGGTTTTTATAGGAGCGCTCGATATTGAGTACATGCTGGAAGCTTTGATTACTACGGGTGGGGATACGATTTCCAACTACTACACGGATGATCATAGCTTGATTGGATTTCGACACAGACATGTCCCCTCGACCAAAAGCCACTATTATAATGAGCTGTTTCGCAGCGCAGATTTGTATGATTTGTTGAAGACCTCTTTTACCTAAAATAATTTGCGAATGAGTGATCATGATGAAGATTTTGTTCACTTTTTATAACCCGAGTGGTGGTATGCAAACTCTGAACCGAGTTCGCTGCCAAGCGTTATATGCTCGCGGTGTAGAGTGCCATTTACTGTATACACACCATGGAAAAGGACAGCAGAATATCCGTAACATTCAAACGCATATTACCAATAGTGATGACGAGATCAGGGCAATGCTTGCTCGTGAAGCATTTGACTTAATTGTAGTGTGTACGGATATTAACTTAGCAGAGCGGATTCGAGGGTTTGGGTATAAAGGGCCGCTTGTTTTTGAAGTGCAGGGTTTAGGTACCTTAGATGAAGCTGAGCAGGTCGTTAATAATTTTACAGAGCGCATTTACAGGCTCACCGATGCACTGCTGTATCCGGAAACAACCCATTTGCAGGCGCTTTTCAAAGGCGGATTTCCAACCATTCCACAATATTGTTTTGATGATCCGATCGATTGCGATCAGTTTGGATATACCAATTATCCCGCGAAAAGTTTCCCTATCCTCAGTTGGGTAGGACGCATTCAAACGAATAAGAATTGGCGGGAATTTCTGCAAATCGGGCAAAGGCTGCTGACGATCCATCCCGAGCTTTATTTATGGATTTTTCAGGATGACACGTTGTTTGATCCAGAGCAAAAAGAAAGCTTTGATCAATTTGTAGCTGAGACAGGGATTTCTTCACGATTAATTTCGTATTCCAATATTCCTCATGAGCAAATGGCAGATTATATGAGCATTATTGGTGATTCGGGAGGTTTGCTCCTTTCCACCTCAATTCTGGAAGGATTTGGATATGCGGTTGCTGAGGCGATGTTGTGCCGTTGTCCTGTACTTACTACAGATTCAGACGGCGTTCGAAGACTCGTCATTAACAATCACACTGGAAAAATATACACGAGAGGGCAGCTGGATGAAGCTGTGAATGCTGCTCTATCCTTAATGGATGATCCGGCACTGCGGGCCAGAATCAGGATGAATGGAGAATGGCATATCCGGACTAACCTGTCCTCCGAGCTGTATGCAGACAGATTTCTACAGATGTATCATCAATTGATGGGACGTAGAATTCAAATTGAGCGGCGCTGGTCTTAACTCTGCGGTTAATCTGCAGGGTTAAGATGTTTTTTCATGGATTAACAACGAGGTCAGAATTAGTGTCAATAAAAGGGTGACAATCATTCCCACCATTTGAATAATATTGTTATAGGGATCAGGGAGAGTGACATAAGAAAAGATAACCTCTTTTAATATAAAGAACAGAATTCTAAATAAACTCAGAAATACTAACCCTGCTACGATCCACTTTTTTAAATGTGTTTTATAAATATGACTTCCTCCTGTCTATATCTCATTGATTAATTCCTTCGTATTATTCCGGACATTTCCCACTGCAGTGGAAACCGGATAGGCTCTCATTTGATGCTGATCATAGGGTTTAAGAAGCTTTATTAACGAAGTTGCGTCCTGATTGCTCCGGCTTAGCCATTCAGGCTCATCCTCAGGCTTCAAAATAACTGGCATACGGTTGTGGATTTCAGCCATAAGTTCATTTGGGGTAGTCGTTATAATCGTGCAGGTACTTAATTTATTACCTTCAGGGTCCATCCAAATATCATACAATCCGGCCATTGAAAAAATACCCCCATCGCGCATCACGATTCGCATGGGTTGTTTGCTGCTGCCCTGTGCCTTCCATTCATAGAAACCATCAGAAGGGATGATGCAGCGGCGGGAGCTTACTAATCGCTTGAAAGAAGGCTTCTCAAGGAGTGACTCTGCCCGGGCATTGATCATTTTACTGCCGATTTTATCATCTTTGGCCCAAGAAGGAACCAGACCCCAGCGCAGTTCCCCAAGTTTATTGCTGGACCCTGTGTTAATGACTGCCGGAATTTGCTGCATGGGTGCTGCGTTATATGTTGGAGCATAGTGGATAATGGTAGAATCATTGGCAAAATATCTGACCATCACCTCTTCCATGGTGACTGTTATTGTATATCGTCCGCACATTTTATACACTTCCCATTCGGTCGTTTTTGAGGCTAGATTTGTTTACAGCTTGTAATCAGCATGTTATGCTCGAAATATTTCTTAGCTTGAACGGCTGTTGAGGGTTGTATCTTATTATAAACGAAGCACAATGAATGAAGAAAGCGGTGCATATAGGTGATTTTGGTAAGCTCTTGTTTAGCTGGCATGAAGGTAAGATATAATGGTACGGATTGTTTGGATGAGAAAATTCAGAAGCTATTGAATGAGAATCAGGCTATTGCTGTGTGTCCGGAATTATTAGGGGGATTCTCTACGCCTAGAGAGCCAGCTGAAATTGTCGGCGGGGATGGTGAGGATGTGCTTGCAGGAACGGCAAAAGTAGTGGACCGGTCGGGAACAGATGTAACAGAACTATATTTAAAAGGGGCCTATATTACACTTGAAAAAGCTCAAGAGGTTTCAGCCACGATGGTAGTCCTCAAGGAAAACAGTCCTTCTTGCGGCAGCACCATGATTTATAACGGAGAGTTCAAAGGGAAGAAGATCGCTGGCAACGGCGTGACTGCGGCTTTACTTAGAAAAAATGGCATAGAAGTTACCTCTGAAGAGAATTGGCTGTCATTATCCTAGCCTATGTAGGGAATTGATTACAATATTGTGTTCTTTAGTTTGTGGAAAACTAACTTCTCGCGCGGTATAATTTAATAGTTCTTAAAAACGAACTATTGTCCTATACCCTAGAAGTGGAGAAATGAATGATGAAAACCATCTATTTGGACCACGCCGCATCAACTCCGGTTCATCCCGAGGTGGCCAAGGTCATGCTGAATATAATGACAGAACAATATGGAAATGCGTCCAGTGTACATCAGTTCGGACGTTCAGCCAAGAAAATATTAAATGGGGCGCGCGATACTATCGCCGCCTTTTTAGGCTGCTCGCCGGAAGAGTGGGTGTTCACTGGCGGCGGAACCGAAAGCGACAATCTAGCCCTCTATGGAGCTGTCGCTGCTGTTGCCCAGAAAGGCAATCATATTATCACCTCTGCGATAGAACATCATGCGGTGCTACATACCTGCGAAGAGCTGGAGAAGGAAGGCTTTAAGGTTACTTATCTTCCTGTGGATTCTACAGGCCGAGTATCCGTTGCAGACGTAGAAGCAGCGGTGCAGGAAGACACGGTGCTAATCAGTGTAATGTATGCCAATAATGAGGTAGGAACCGTTCAGCCGATTCAGGAAATTGGCCAGCTTGCCAGAGAGCGGGGAATTCTGTTCCATGTTGATGCTGTACAAGCTCTTGGTGCCTTACCGATCACACTGCGGGAGCTTCCGGTAGATTACATGAGCTTTACAGCTCACAAAATCAATGGACCTGGGGGGATCGGTGGCCTTTATGTGCGGAGTGGAGCACCGCTGCATCCAAGACTCCACGGTGGCCTTCAGGAGCGCGGCAGACGAGCCGGAACAGAAAATCTAGCAGGTACTGCTGGATTTGCCAAGGCTGTTGAGATAGCAGTTACAGGTCTATCAGAACGTCGACAAAAAGTGCAGCTCCTGCGCAATAGACTACTTGAAGAGCTGGATACGCTGATTGGCCGGGAAAGTTATTCGATTAACGGCAATACCGAGCATTTTTTGCCAAGTATACTGAATTTGAGCTTCCCGGGAGCTAGAACAGATGTTATGCTGATGAACCTGGATATGGACGGGATTGCGGCGGCAAGCGGTTCAGCCTGCACGTCAGGATCACTGGAAATATCCCATGTTCTGAGAGCAATGGAGCTTCCAGAAAATATTTTAGGGTCCGCGATTCGATTTAGCATGGGTTTGGGTAATACTACTGAAGAAATTGAGTACGTTGCTCGAAAAGTTGAAACCATTCTGAATCGGCTGCGTATCAGAGACTAGTTACTTCTAGGCTATGATAGGTATCCCGATCATTCGGGCTTTCACTTTTTGAGAACTCGTAATTACACTCAAAGTGAGGAGACCGAGCAGCCATGAAACTTCAAGATCTGATCGGCTTGGCTGTATATGAAGTTGAAGAGGGTAACGCAATCGGCAAAATTGTCGATATTTTGCTCGATTCAAACTGGAATATTACGGGTATTGAACTGGAAAGCAAATCTTTTTTTGGTGGCCATGTGAAATTTGTGGCATGGGAAGATATTGTGGCCTACGGCGAGGATGCTGTCATGATTCGCAGTAAAGAGTCGATTGATAAGATAGATGCCGATCATATACCTTGTACTTTTCTACTTGGAAAGAACAAACTTAAGGATTTAAAAGTGCTAACTACAACTGGAACTATACTCGGACGAATATCTGATGTTTATTTTGACCAAAAGTTGGGAAACACAATAGGAGCGCTGGAAATTAGTGACGGGCTTGTCACTGATTTGATCGAAGGCCGCAAATGGCTGCCTTGTTCTGACGAGATGTCCATTGGTGAGAATGCATTAATGGTTCCTGCGATGAGCGAAGAACGGCTACAAAAAGCCATTAATATTGTTAACGGATAGGTGGAATGTATTATATGAAGTGTCCAAACTGCAACTCTAAAGATATCGGAAAGATCGGTTCCCACCAGTTTTATTGCTGGGGCTGTTTCATCGAATTGACGGTAAATGGCGAGAAAATGTCGGTTTATCAAGTTGAAGAAGACGGCACACTAAGCTCACTGGACGACCTGTTCTCCGGGGATGATATGACTCAGGATTTCCCGCAAATTCATGCGTCGTCTTAACTATGAATCTTGCTTTGTAAGCAAGACTGCTCTATGTACTTAAGCGTCAATTTCCTTTCAGCTGAAATCAGTTGCAAGGTTATTGACGCTTTTTTGTGTGTTTGATGGTTATTTTGCTGCGGCCATACATATACTTATTTACGAAGCTAGTCCAGGCTCTACCGCAGGAGGGTACTCTCATGGAACAATGGTCCCAAAGTAAATGGTTCCGCTGGATGATCGGAGTGCTGCTATCCCTGATCATTTTGTATTTTGTTTGGTTGCTTCGCCCGATGCTGCAGGGGATTTTTGTATTCTTAAAGGCAATCCTTGCTCCATTTTTGGCAGCTATGATTATTTCCTATGTGCTGAATCCCGTGGTTAGTATGCTGGCCGGACGGAAGATGCCGCGTAGCGTAGCTGTTCTACTTATATATGCAGTGTTTCTAACAGCGATTACCGTGATCGCCATCAACCTTATCCCGATGTTTATTGAGCAGCTTGAAGAGTTAAATGAACACCTGCCTGAGATCACACTGCAAGCCCAAGGCCTGATGAGCCATATGAATACAAGGCTAATACCACCTGGGGTTGAAATGGGGATGAACAACTGGTTTTTTCAACTGGAGAATCGTCTGGCCGAAGGGATTTCGCATTTTCTCGATAACATAGGGACAACGATTAATTTGCTGTTCAATGCTTTTATCGTGCCGTTTCTGGTGTTCTATATTCTGAAGGATTTTGATGTATTTGAACGGACGGTGGTCTCTTGTCTGCCCCGCGCACGCCGCAAGTCTATTGTTACTTTGTTAAAAGATATTGATGCCGCGCTCGGCAATTATATTCGCGGACAATTTCTGGTCTGCATCATTATAGGTGTGCTCGCCTATATCGGCTATGCTATCGTCGGAATGCCTTATGCCTTACTGTTCGCCAGTGTGGTGGCAGTATTTAATATTGTTCCGTATATGGGTCCTTTTCTAGGGGCTGCACCTGCTATTGTGATGGCTTCGACCGTCTCTTTTCGATTAGTTCTACTGGTTGCTGTGGTAAACACTTTATGCCAAATTGTGGAGAGCAATATTATTTCTCCACAGGTAGTAGGCAGGACGCTACATTTGCATCCGCTGCTTATTATCTTTGCATTGCTGGTAGGTGGTGAGCTGGCAGGGATGATTGGACTGATCCTTGCTGTACCGTTCTTTGCAGCTGCAAAAGTCGTTATTCAACACTTTATGGCGTTTTTAATCAAACGAAAGCCTGTATAAAGGGATAATCATTGACTATTGATAACAGTTTTGTATATAATGTTGGGGAATATTACTGATGACTCAGTATATAGTTGTTCGATGATGAGGAGTATTAATTCTATACCGTTATTGCAGAGAGCCGGCACTAAGGTGCGAGTCGGTTAACGGAACAGAGTGAACTCACCTCGGAGTAACGGTGCAAGTTTACAGGATATCCATAAGAGATAATGGATGTCATGAATGAACCGCCGTCGCCTCACCCCCGCTAAAGGGTGCAAAGTGAGTGGCAGAATAAAGTATATTCAGCCGCTAACTAGGGTGGTACCACGGGAATTATAACCTCTCGTCCCTAGCGATAATACGCTAGGGATGGGAGGTTTTTTTGTAAATATAAGAGAGTATACGTTTCACGCAATACTTCATGTCTTATATTTCCCGCATAAATGCTTACTGTCCTTATAAAGACAACGAGGGCGTATATGCTTGGTTAAGAAATAAGAAATCTAAGAAGTAACACTCCAAGGAGGAGCAGACAATGAGCGACAATCAAACAAATAGCATACCCGCTACTGGATACCGGGCGCAGGCTATTGAGCCGAAATGGCAAAAATTCTGGGATGAGAACAAAAGCTTTAAGACAGGAGAAGATCCTGAAAAACCCAATTTTTATGCACTGGATATGTTTCCGTATCCGTCAGGTGCAGGACTGCACGTAGGTCATCCAGAAGGTTACACAGCGACGGATATCGTTTCTCGCTACAAACGGATGCGCGGTTTCAACGTTTTGCATCCGATGGGCTGGGATGCTTTTGGACTTCCGGCAGAGCAGTATGCGATGGATACCGGCCAGCATCCACGTGATTTTACCGATAAGAACATCGATAATTTCCGCCGTCAGATCAAATCGCTGGGTTTCTCCTACGATTGGGACCGCGAGATCAGTACGACAGATCCGGATTATTATAAATGGACACAATGGATTTTTATCCAGTTGTATAACAAAGGCCTGGCTTATGTAGCAGAAGTACCTGTTAACTGGTGTGAGGCACTGGGTACGGTACTTGCCAACGAAGAGGTTATCGATGGTAAAAGTGAGCGCGGAGGTCACCCTGTCGTGCGCAAACCGATGCGTCAATGGATTCTGAGAATTACAGAGTACGCTGAGCGTTTGCTGGAGGATCTGGAAGAGCTGGATTGGTCCGAAAGCATCAAGGATATGCAGCGCAACTGGATCGGGAAATCAACAGGTGCAGAAGTGAACTTTAACATTGAAGGTCACGAAGCTAACCTGACCGTGTTTACTACACGTCCAGATACACTGTTCGGGGCAAGTTACTGCGTATTGGCACCAGAGCATGAGCTTGTTGATGTGATTACAACTGAAGCACAGCGTGCTGCTGTGGCAGAATATCGTGAAAAAGCTTCTCGTAAGAGCGATCTGGAGCGTACGGATTTGGCGAAAGAGAAGAGCGGTGTCTTCACAGGCGCATATGCAATTAATCCTGTGAATGGTGCGAAGGTGCCAATCTGGATTGCAGATTATGTGCTTGCTGGTTACGGAACGGGAGCAATTATGGCAGTTCCGGGTCACGATACTCGCGACTGGGAATTTGCTAAACAATTCGGTCTGAATATCGTGGAAGTCGTTCAAGGCGGTAACGTTGAAGAAGAGGTTTATTCCGGAGATGGTCCGCATGTCAATTCTGATTTCCTGAATGGACTCAAGAATGAAGAAGCGATTGCTAAGATGATTGCTTGGTTGGAAGAGAAGGGCGTAGGTAAAGGCAAAGTAACCTATCGTCTGCGTGACTGGCTGTTCAGCCGTCAACGCTACTGGGGAGAGCCCATTCCAATTCTGCATTTGGAAGACGGCACAATGAAGACTGTTCCGGTTGATCAGCTGCCGCTGGTACTGCCAGATGTAGAGGCAATCAAACCTTCGGGTACAGGGGAATCTCCACTTGCTAATGTAACAGAGTGGGTGGAAACTATCGATCCTGAGACTGGCATGAAGGCTCGCCGCGAGACGAACACCATGCCGCAATGGGCGGGCAGCTGCTGGTATTACCTGCGTTATATTGATCCGAAAAACGATCAAGAGCTTTGCTCCCCTGAGAAGCAAAAAGCATGGCTTCCAGTAGATCTGTATATTGGTGGAGCGGAACATGCCGTGCTTCACTTGCTCTATGCACGTTTCTGGCACAAGGTGCTTTATGATCTCGGCGTAGTTGAAACAAAAGAACCTTTCCATAAGCTGGTTAACCAAGGTATGATTCTTGGAAATAATAATGAAAAAATGAGTAAATCACGCGGAAATGTCATCAACCCTGATGAGATTGTGGAAGCATTTGGTGCAGATACGCTGCGTGTGTATGAAATGTTTATGGGCCCTCTGGAAGCAACCAAACCTTGGAATGAAAAGGGTGTAGAAGGAGTTCACCGTTTCTTGTCCCGTGTATGGCGCCTGTTCGTGAGTGAAGATGGTAAGCTGAGCACCAAAATCACAGCAGACGGTGGCACTGACGAGTTCAAACGCACTTGGCACAAGACCATTAAGAAGGTCACTGATGATTTCGAGCATCTGCGTTTCAATACCTCAATTAGCCAATTGATGATTTTTATTAACGATGCTTATAAGCAAGAAACTTTGTCCCAAGAAGCTGCTGAACACTTCGTACAAATGTTGTCACCACTGGCGCCTCACATCGCTGAAGAGCTGTGGCAGCTGCTCGGTCACGAAGGAAGTATCAGCTACGTGGCTTGGCCAACGTATGATGAAGCATGGACGGTGGATGCTGAGGTTGAAATCGTTATTCAGGTAAATGGTAAAATCGTACAACGCGCGTTGATCCCTCAGGATATGGGTCAAGAAGAGATGCAAGCTCATGCGTTGTCACTCCCGAATGTGAGTGCAGCAGTAGAAGGTAAAACCGTACGCAAGATCATTGCGGTTCCTGGCAAGCTTGTAAATATCGTAGTGGGTTAAGCGAAGAACGCAATATTGCCCGCAGCAACGGAGAATTCCGTGCTGCGGGTTTTATTGTTTTCTAACGGTCTACGGGACTTTGAATAATACCGTCATGCCCAAATAACGCATCCAGCTTGGTAACATCCTCATCGTATTTATCATGGGTAGTCATGATGAGACGTTCGAATACGCCCTCAAGGCTAATGCGAAGATGGTTCAGTGCCTCTGCGGTAATCCCACCACGGACAGCTACACGTTCTTGAAGCTCTTGCGGGGTGAATTCTCCTTCTGTTAGCAGCTTGCCTGTTCCAAGCAGCATTTCACCTGCAAGCCGGCTGATTAACGTCTCTTCAATCCCGGTAACTTCCACCGCAGCTTCAATCCAGCGTTCAATGAAATAGCTCAAGAACGCAGGTCCGCAGCTGGAGAAATCAGAAGCGATTCGGGTATGGGCCTCTTGAATTTCCAAAGGAACACCTATGAAAGACAACAGCTGCAGCAGCACGAGCCTGTCTTCTTTATTAAGCCTGCTGCCAAATATGCACAGTGATGTCCCACTTTTGACACAGTGTGTAATGCTGGGGATGATCTTGGCTATTTTGGACGGCAAAGCGGATTCCAGATGTTGCAATTGAACGGGACTTGTAATGGATACGACGATTTGATCGCTGCGGAGATAAGGGCCGATCTCATCTGTTAAGGTTTTGAATTCCAGCGGTTTTACACATAAAAAAACAATGTCACTTCCAGTCGCTGTTTCACTATTGCTTCCGCATAAGTTTATGCCGGGATGACGATCTTCTAGCTCCAGCAGTTTATTCAGACTGCGGTTGCTGGCGAGTACATCGCACGGATTCAGGGCTCCGGAAGAAAGAAAGGCGTCAATCAGCAGGCTGCCCATGCTGCCTGTTCCGATAAATCCAACTTTCACCTGTGGTTCCTCCTTTCTAGCGTTGCTTATTTACTAACTGACATGAATGCTCTTCGTTATATGTATGCAGGATAGACTTGGACAGATGACAGGTTTTGTATGAATTATTAAAGGAGTTTCCAGCCGCAGGAATGTATGAAGATTCACAAAAAGGCATAAGAAGAATTTTTGTGAGGAGGAAAGTAATATGAATAAAGGAAGTATCGTACTCGGAGTGGCTGCTGCTGTAATAGGAAGTGGGCTTTTATGGGCGGCAGGGAGCAAGGGCGATTCCGGGATTGCCGGGTGGGAGACTTTGAATGTTGGTATGGAGCAAGCGGTTGGAATCGCTGAGTCTGGTTCCGCTCCAGCTGCTGGGGGCAGTGAGGGAGGTCATCAGACGAAGGGAAATAAGCTACATTTAGAGAAAGATGCAGGGCAGGCTGAAGCTGCTGGGAATGCTGAAAAAGGTGAGAAGGTTAAGGAGGCAGCGCAAGCAGAACAAGCTGACCAAACTTCGGCAGCTGAAAAAGCTTCGACAGCAGTTGCGGGGGAGAGAGCAGAAGGAGCGGGCCAAACGCCAATGGCAGAAGGCCAAGCACCAGCAGGGGCAGAAGTTCAAACGCCAAACATTGCAGGGAAGCAAACGCCGGCAGGGGATAAAGTTGTTGCGGCTAAGGAGACGACTGAGCTTTCCATATCAGCAGCTTCACAGGAAGGTAAAGTAAATGTGAATACTGCGGGTGTTAAGGAGCTGATGGATCTTCCGGGCATCGGAGAAAAGAAGGCTCAGGCAATTATGGATTACCGCAACCGTGCAGGGACCTTTCGCAGCCTGTCTGATCTGGGGAAGGTAAAGGGGATAGGACCTAAAATGCTGGAGAAGTTAAAAGCTTTAGTAATATTTTGAAGATAAATAAGAAATGAAGATCGTTGGAAGTGCCACAACCGTTGTCCTAGTGAAAACTTGCGGGGATGTGCTACAATAGTTAACAACTATTTAGAAGGATATGGAGATTGATTATGACTACTGCCTATCGTAAAGACTGGGATACTTATTTCATGGACATTGCCTGTATGGTCTCAACTCGTTCACGCTGCTCACGACGACATGTAGGTGCTGTACTGGTGCAAGGCAAGAAGCTGCTTGGTACCGCGTACAACGGGGCGCCAATGGGCGTACCTGATTGCTCAGAGGCAGGTTGTATGCTCTCGGAGCAATATGAGATGGAGATCGTGGATGGCGTAGAGACTATGGTGAAGAAACAGCGCTGCATTCGCACGATTCATGCCGAACAGAATCTTTTGCTATTCACAGACCGGATTGACCGGGAAGGCAGTACCGTCTACGTGACGGATGAGCCTTGCTGGACCTGTGCAAATATGCTGGCTAATAGCGGTATTGTGGAGATTGTGTATTATCGTCCTTACCGTAAGGATATGGAAAAGGTAGAAGCAATGATGGCTGCCAAAGGCATCGTATTTCGCCAATTGGAGAATTATGAGCCGCCAAGTGAAACGATGATTAAAGTAGCGGAGTAGCTGTATTGTACAACCCTAATTGAATAAGATGGCTTGAGGAAGAACCTCTCGTGCGCTTTTATGGCGTATGCAGAGGTTCTTTTTTTTATCTTGCGAAAGGAGGAGAATGGAGGCTTGAAGGAGAGACCCTTATTAGGTTTTACAGTGTGTTGGTTGGCTGGAAGTGCAGCAGCGTGTTTATTCTCAGGGATTAGCTTATGGTTGGCGTGGGCTGGATTACTATTTTTACTGGTTAGTATGAGAGTTTGGGTGAACATAAGCTGGAAACAGCTGGCGATATTTTGTTTGGCGATTAGTTTATCCGCTGGATATTGGGAATGGAATGAAGGCCGTAATTTAAGTCACCTGCCTGAAGCGCTAGGGAGATTATTGTCGGAGTTGAATGAGACTGCCGTGGAGGCTAAGGGGACGATAGTTTCCGTTGTGGAACGGGACGGGGACCGGGTTGATTTCACGATGAAGCTCTCAGAGTTATCGTTGATTACTGAGGAAGATGCCGCTTCACCTGATCCGCGGGATGAACAAGATAAAAGAGTGCATGGGGAGTTAATTATGGTGCAGATCAAACTACTTGCCGAGCAAGAAATCGCTATTGCTGCGGAGTGGCGCAGAGGGGATCAGGTGTCGCTAAACGGTGTACTTGAAGAGCCAGCAACAGCGCGGAATTACGGAGGGTTTGATTATCGGGCCTATTTGCATACGCAGAAGATTCACTGGCTTCTAAAGAGTCAAGGTGCAGAAAATGTGCAAGCAACTGCTCCAGATTCATGGAATCCGTTAATGATCTTACGCTGGAATGATAAAGCGCGGGCAGTTCTTGGAGCGGAGACGGATCGGCTGTTTCAAGCGCGCCACTCTGGATATATGAAGGGTTTGGTGATTGGGATGCAGGATGATCTCGATCCGGATACCTTTAAGCAGTTCTCACAACTTGGTTTGACACATATCCTCGCCATTTCAGGTATGCATGTTGCGGTGTATGTTGGTGTTCTTTTATTTATATTCAGGCGCTTACGGATGACAAAAGAAACCACGCTAACAGTCACCTTAGTGCTCGTTCCTGTATACGTCCTGTTGACAGGTGCGGGTCCGTCTATCGTGCGTGCGGGATTAATGAGTATGATTGCATTGCTCGCTGCACGAGTTGGCATGCTGAAGGATGGACTGAATATTTTGGCTGCAGCGGCACTGGTTATGCTGATTTGGAATCCTTACATGCTGCTCAGTGTCAGTTTCCAGTTGTCGTTTCTGGTGACCTTAGGATTAATGGTCTACGTTCCGCTTATGGACCCTCTGCTGAGCGCACTGCCACGCTGGCTTAAAAGCGCCGTCTCTGTGACTCTAGTTGCCCAGTTAGTCTCATTTCCATTGACGATTTATTATTTTAATCAATTTTCTCTCCTGTCTTTAGTGGCTAATCTGGTTTTTGTGCCCTTTATTACTTTTATCGTATTGCCGTTAGGAACGCTTGCGCTACTGCTTGGACGATTGTGGGGAGATGCCGCGATTTTTTTGGCACATATTACGGAGCTGCTGAATAACGTTACTTTTTATGCGGTTGAATGGATTAATGGTTTTGCTGGCGGAGTTCTGATTTGGCGCTCGCCTTCACTGTTGTGGATCGGAGTGTATTATGTCTTATTGTATGGGCTGTTGTATGCTGCCAGGCTAAGAGTAGAAGCCCGCGCAACACCTCAGTATATGGAGGATGAGACGAGGCCGTTAGCTGAGATTGGTTTATCTGTGAACAAGCACGGCGGGTTTGGGGGAACGGGGAGCGCACAGTATTTTTTGGATGAACCTAAGATTGTACGTTGGAGCGGAGCGATTGTTCTACTATCTGCGGTTGGACTGGGCCTAATGCTGTACAAGGGTTATCAGTCAGAACGTCAGGCGGTTAAAGGGACGATTAGTTACCTGGATATCGGGCAAGGCGACAGTATCCTCATCACTACACCAAAAGGAGCTCATATTCTTGTAGATGGTGGAGGAACGTTAAATTTTGAGCAAAAAGAAGAATGGCGCATTCGCCGCAGCCCGTTCGAGGTAGGGGCTAAAGTGTTGGTGCCTTTGCTTAAAAAACGTGGGATCCACCGTCTGGACGCGATTATTTTGACTCATGGGGATCAGGATCATGCCGGGGGACTCCAAGCCGTTATGGAGGCGATTCCGGTTTCGGCACTGCTTTTTAATGGCACACTCGCTGACCGTGAATCTTATATGGAGATGATGCGGACTGCGCTGGAGAACAATGTTCAACTGTATGCCGTACATCAGGGAATGAGGCTTTCCCCGGATGATAAGACGGAGCTGTCCTTTTTATGGCCGGAAGAACAAGATAGAGAGGGGGCAGCGTCAGGTTCTTCTATGCTGAATAGCATCCCACTGCTGGAGGATCAGAACCACGATTCTGTAGTTTTTCGTCTAGAGATGAACGGAAGAAATTTTCTGTTTACCGGAGATATGGATCTGGAAGCCGAGGAGGAGATTGTGCAGCAAGCCCTGCAAAAGGGCATTAACGCAGGACCTGCCATTGACGTTTTAAAAGTAGCTCACCATGGGAGCAAAACTTCAACAGGCGAGTCTTGGCTGCAGTTTTGGCACCCAGCCGCTGCTGTAATTTCTGCAGGAGTAAATAATCTATATGGTCATCCGAAAGCTGAGGTATTGGAACGTTTGGAAGCTAATCAAGCTGCTATTTTTAGAACGGATCGGCAGGGGGAGATTCAGATGCGTGTGCGGGCCGACGGGATTATTGTGCGTCATAGTTTGCGGAGGGAGCGGATTAGAGAGGTAGTCGAGTAATGTGATTGAGCGCTGGGTGGTGTATGTTAATTTTCGCAGACTCTATAAGCTCCTTTAAAGTCCCTTTAAGGCCCCTTTAAAGCTCCTTTCGTGGTCTTTTACACCACTATAAAATCTAAAACCTTGTTTAGTTGCACTTTGTGCAATAGATCGTAATTTAAAGTAGCTGGTTCTTCATTTAGTTGCACTTTGTACACTTAAAATCTGGAAAAACGCCTATTTTCTAATTTTGAGCAGAAATAGTTGCATGTAGTGCAACTAAATCACTTTATGAGCTGGAAAGATCTTTTTTAGTTGCACAAAGTGCAACTAAACGCTCCATATGAACATATCAAAGCACCTCAGTTACATATTATCGTTGTAGCGATACTAACTTTCACATAAGTTCCTGTTACTTGCTGATGATCCCAGTCCATTTGTTCTAGCACCAGCTGCTCTAAGTATGTAACTGTTGTCCCTGTCTAGCACCAGCTGCTCTAATAATGTAACTGTTGTCCTGTCTAGTACCTGCTGCTCTAACGCAGTAGCTACTGTCCCTGTTCTAGCACCAACTACTCTAATACTGTAACTGTTGTCCTGTCTAGCACCAGCTGCTCTAATACTATAACTGTTGTCCCTCTCTAGCACCTACTGCTCTAACGCAGTAGCTCCAGTAGCCGTCGTCCTCCTCCAGTAATTATTACACGGGCATGCACAATTTATGTAAACGCTTTATAATAGAGATAGAAGATTCTGGTAAACTCTATGCCTACTTAAACTATGTTGCAAAGTGCGGTGGTGAGAAGCTTGTGTCCTCCGTGTTTTGTAGCGAATTAGGAGATGAAGCGATAGTGAATACATATGCAGAATTTAGAGTCACAGCGGAAAGTGTATATGATGTTCAAGTGGAACGCAGTAATCCAATTGGACATGCTTGGCGGATGATCGCCAGGGATCATGAGCAGGTGTTCGGAAAAGCTCCGGTACAAGGAGCAGCAGCTATTGTAATTATTCGTTATGCGACAGAGGATGATGGCTGCCCGGAATGGGCGGAGGGTTTTTGTTTGCGTTTTACAGGTAGTGAAGAGGATCGGATCTTGCATATTATCGGCCGCGATGAATTGGGCATTATTTATGGGATGCTTCATTATAGCCGCCACGTGCTTGGTGTCGATCCCTTCTGGTTCTGGGCGGAGCTTCCTCCTGTTAAGAAAGATGCGATCAATCTACCTGTTTCTGATTACAACAGCATTCAGCCAAAGGTACGCTACCGAGGTTGGTTCGTGAATGATGAAGTGTGTCTTATCGGCTGGAAGGAGGATTATCCTCCGACGGCGGAGGTATGGGAGCCTGTTTTTGAAGCGCTGCTGCGCTGTGGTGGAAATATGGTAATCCCCGGGACGGATTTGCCGAGAAACGGAATTCATCATCAGCTTGCGGTGGATATGGGACTGTGGATCACACATCATCATGCGGAGCCGCTTGGCGCGCAAATGTTCCTGCGTGCTTTTCCGGGCAAGCAAGCCAGCTATAAAGAATATCCAGAATTGTTTGAACAGCTGTGGAGAGAGGCCATCGAGCGGCAAAAAGATGAAAAAACACTCTGGGTGCTCTCTTTCCGCGGACAGGGTGATAAACCTTTTTGGGAGAATGATCCCTCTTTTGATACTCCGGAGAAACAGGGCGATTTGATCTCATTTGTAGTTCGCAAGCAATACGAAATGATCTGTGAATATGTGGACCAGCCTGTGTGCTGTATGGCGATGTACGGAGAAATTGCGGAGCTGTATAAACAAGGAAAGATCGAAGTGCCAGAAGGTGTTATTAAAATATGGGCGGATAACGGATACGGTAAAATGGTGTCGCGACGACATGGCCATCTGAATCTGCGCGTGCCTGCTCTACCCGAGGCAGGAGATCAAGGCAAAAACGGGGTATATTACCACGTCACCTTCCACGACTTGCAGGCCTCCAATCATCTAACACAATTCCCAACGGATTCGTCCTTTATAGTGGAGGAATTACAGGGGGCATTTGCGGCAGGAGCTAGTGAATATCTGCTAGTGAATTCAGGGAATATTTTGCCTCATCTCTATACATTAGATCTGACAGCAAAGTTGTGGATGGATGGAACAGCAGATGCTGATGAACAGCTTCAGACCTTCGTTAACCGTTTCTACACAGCGCAGCAGGGGCGAATTGCACAATTGTACAAAAGCTACTTCAAAAACACCATAGTATATGGTCCTAATGCTGACGACCGCGCAGGCGATGAATTCTATCATCATCCGGCAAGGCAGATTATAGGGCATTGGCTGCAAAATAAGACGGAGAGCGATGAGCGACTGCGCTGGGCCGCAGGGGATGTTCCTTTTGTAGAGCAGGTTCGATGGTTCAGGGATCGAGCTGAGCGAGTAATACTAGTTTGGTATCTGCTGCGAAAGCAGTGCCTAGAGGTGATGGAACTTTTACCCGAAAAAGAGCGAAACAGGCTGCATGTTCAACTGCTAGTTCAAATTGAGCTGCATTGGAGCGGGTGCAGAGGATTATCCTCTCTTTGCCAGGCGTATATGTGTTACCAAGAAGAGCGATTTCCAGAGGCGTTTATCGAAGCTTCTCATGCGGTTTGGGATTATAAGGAGGGCCAGCAGGCTCTTTTACGGGCAGAGATCGGCCAGTGGGAGCATTTTTATCGGGCTGATTGGTTGACCAATATTGCCAACACTATAGATCATGTAGAAACGGCCCGTAAATTTTTGCGGATTCAGGGGGATAGTCCGGATATGTTTTTATGGTATAAGGAATATTTGATGCCCGAGACCGAAAAGCATATCTACCTGGAAAATACGCATCGTAATCCGTTATCAGACGATGAGCTTGCACGGCGGCTACAGGAGAAATTCAGCTCTCTTTAAAAAATATCCACACACCACTAGTGAACGCTTAAACGTTCATCGGTGGTGTTTTTTAATAAATGACCTATTTTTTTATTTTAGAGGGAACTTTTTCAAGTTTGGAAAGTCTTATTAGGCAAGAGGTGAGGCGAAACATGCTAAGCGAAGAGATACCATATACAGCAGCGTACGCGCCCGCAATGAGTTTGCGGGAAATGATGGAGGCGTATGGCTCGGATGTGTGGAATTATGCTTTTTTCTTAACTAGAAGTCGAGAGCAGGCAAATGATATCAGCCAAGAAGTATTTTTGAAGGCGTATAAGAATGTTGGGAAATACCGGGGGCAATCTTCGATGAAAACCTGGCTGCTTACGATTACCAGAAATACGGCCTTCAGTTGGAGCAAAAATAGCTTTTGGCGCAGATTCATAGCCTTGGGTGATCAACCTATTGCTGTTAATGCACCTTCTGCGGAAAATGAAGCCCTTGGCAATCAGTATGCGAACCGTATCTGGGAAATTATTATGACCCTTCCAGAGAAGAACAGAGAGGTGCTTGTGCTAGATATTCAACATGGATTATCCATTGCCGAAATGTCAGATTTGCTGAATGTAGCACAAGGAACCGTGAAATCTCGGCTCGCGCGGGCGAGAGATAAGGTTAAAGAGGCTATCCAGAAGGAGGAGAGGGAATGAAACGCAACGCCGATGATAGTAATCCAGTGATGATCGGGCAGACGGATTGGTATGCGCAAGCAGGCAAAAATCCTTTCATTGAAGATGGTTTTACGCCTGAGTTAATGATGCGGATCGAACAGGCTGCTGCGAATAAAAGTTCAGCTTACAAACGTTATTGGATAAATAAAAATATGGTGTTAACCAGTCTGGCTACGATTTTGTTGATAGGTGCGCTTACCTTCCCTATGGGCATATGGAAAAACACAGGGCCAATCCATTCGTCATCCGTTCAGTCACAAGGCGCAGGCATACTGCCTTCTTCTAGTCCTGCAACTAATGATAAAGCGATAGAGCCTCCGACAAGTCCAGTAGAATTTGAGATTAGCGGTAAGAAATACTACATGCCTTTGCCAATGAACAGAGATAAGAGTAAAGCGTATGCCGTTGAGACAACAGCGGGAATCCTTTGGTCGCCGCCACCCCCGATGGTGGACTACAAGAAGCCAAAGTACACACATCCTACAGAACCGTTCACTCTTTACCTGAGCTCGAAGGACCAGACGGAATTATCGGCTTCTTCAGCTACTAGGATTTATACTTTACCTCTTTATGCAGGAGGGGCAAGTACTTATCAATATTTGAGTGGATTTTTTGGAGCGGGCGATTACGCTCTGCTATTTACCTATACGAAGACTATAGGTTCAGGCATTATGGAGAATGGTAGATTTTTTATTCTAAATGTTAAAAAAGCAGCGACAGGAGAATCTTTGGTACCGAAAGAGCTTACGTCCTTTGATTGGGAGCTATTAGAATATAAGTCAATAATCGCAGTGGATAAGGAGCATGACCTGATCGTATTTAGTTACCTAGAATACCCGGTAGATAAGACATACCAAGACAAAACAGTGCTTTATGATATGGAGACCTTAAGCATTCAAACACCTGCATCGACCATTGGATTTAGAGACATTAATGGACAATCGTTAACCATGGAATATGAGATGAATGGAGAACTTTATAAAGCGGATATTCTTACGAAAGGTGGACCAGGGTGGTTAGATGAAGATTGGGCATTTTTATCAGAAGAGCGACAAAATGAGCTGTATCAGGAATTTTACAGTCAGACTCCCTAGTAGATAAATCACTAAATAAAAGCTATACTTTTTGATAAAGTATTTTCTTTTGAGAAGAGTGGAGCCGAAGCGATGAAGAAGTTAACGATTGATGATGTGGCTCAAAAAGCGGGAGTTTCGAAAAGTACGGTCTCCCAATTTTTGAACAAACGTTTTAAATATATGAGCGAAGCGACGAAAAACCGGATTGAGGCCGTAATTGAGGAGCTTAATTATCAGCCAAATGGTCTGGCACGCAGTCTGAAGCAGAACCGGACGCATATGGTCGGGATCATCGTAGCTAATATTGACTACACGCTGTCAATCCAATGTATCCGGGCGATTGAGAATGAGCTGCAGCATCACGGAATCCAAGTGATCATATGCAACGCAGATGAGAATGCGGAGAAAGAAAGCAAATATGTAGAAACCTTAATCGCTCGTCAGGTGGATGGGCTGATTATTTTTCCTACAGGGAATAACCCGTCTGCCTATAGCAAGCTGGTAGAGGCTGATTTCCCGCTAGTCTTTATGGATCGTCTGGTAGATGGAATCACCACGCAGAGTCTATTGCTGGATAATGAAATGGCGGCAAAGATAGGCGTAGGGCAGCTAATTCAGCAAGGCCATGAGCGGATTGCTCTGGTGTCCCTCCCAATTGGGGAGCATGCGATTACCCCTCGGAAAGAGCGGATTAGCGGCTACAAAAAAGCGATGGAAGAAGCGGGCATAACGCTGCGTGAGGAGTATATTTGCAGTGTATCCAAAGAGGAATTAGCTTCGGGGCTGGAACACTTATTAGCACTGCCGGAGCCGCCAACTGCACTGCTGGCTACGAACGACATCACACTAGCGGAAATTCTGAAATATGCGAATCGAAATGCCATCTCTATTCCAGAACAGTTGTCGGTTATCGGGATAGATGATGCGGAATTCGCGCAAATTTATAATCCGGTCATTACGACAATCCGTCAGCCTGCTTACGAGATGGGGATGCAGGCTGCCAAGATTATACTCTCTTGTATCGAGGATAAGGGAGCTTCTGTTCCAATTACATACCGTTTCCCGCCGACCTTGCAGCAAGGGCAGTCGGTGAAGTCTTACAAATAAGTTTGAACTATAAAAAGGGGAGTGCCCAGCAGCTATTTCTTAGCTTGTTGGGCACTCCCCCTTTTATTGGACCTAACTTTATCTAAACACTAAACTTGGGTTTGATTGGGTAATATTTTCGCGTAAGAAGTCGCTATCGGACTCAGCTGACCTTATATGCAGTATAATCCCATATTTGGAGTACTATCGGACCCCATCGCAGCTATCGGCATGGAAAACATGCTAAATGCCCTTTTTCATAAGGAATAGTGTCACTGGAGTCCGAAACTACGCCGCAAAGGTAAAAAAATTGCAAATAGCGTCTTTTGGGTCCGAAAGCCCCAGAGCGAAGTGATTACACTGCTGAAGCATAGCAATAGCAATAGCAATAGCAATAGCAATAGCAAAAGCTTAGCATAGCAAAGCCAAAGCCAAAGCCAAAGCCAAAGCCAAAGCCAAAGCCAAAGCCAAAGGCATAGCATAGCAATAGCAGCCAATCAGCAACCCAAAAAGCAGAGCAGCGCTCCTCCAATAACGGAGAATCGCTGCTCTGTGTCTTTTTGCAATTATTAGACTTCTTGTTGCATAAACTTCGCAAGTTCCTCACGGGTGGGAAGTCCATCCATATCGCCTGGCGACATGACGGCTAACGCACCGATCGCATTGCCGCGTTTGACGGCCTCAGCAATCGGAAGCTTTTCCAGCATCGCACTGATTACGCCAACCGCAAATCCATCACCTGCACCCACCGTATCAACAACCTGCTCCACCTTGAATCCGTCCACGTAACCTTCCCCAGCAGAGGATTTATAGTAAGCGCCTTCAGGGCCAAGCTTGATGACGACTAAGCTTACGCCACGCTCCAGGTAATAGTCTGCAATCTCTTCGGGTGTGCTCAGTCCGGTAAGGATTTTACCTTCACCGAGTCCCGGCAGGAACCAGTCGCAGCGTGTAGCCAGATCATTGATAGTACTCACCATTGTTTCTGTATCCGGCCATAAGCTAGGACGCAGATTAGGATCCAGAGAGATCGTCTTTCCTTTACTCTTCATAAATTCCATAGCGTGAACAGAAAATTCATGACAGCTCTTGGACAAAGCGGCGGAGATACTTGTAACATGCAGATGTCCTGCGGAATTGAAGTAGGCCTCGTCGAAATCCTCCAGACTAAGCGTGGAGGCCGCGGAGTTTTTGCGGAAGTATTCGACCTTTGGATCGCCGGTAACCACTTTCGATTTGATAAGCATGCCTGTTGAATACTCTTTAGTAAAAGTAATATTGTCCGTATTAATGTTCTCATTCTTCATCGCCTGAGCAATGAATGTGCCAAAGTTATCTTCGCCAAGCTTCGTAACATAACCGGTAGGATGATTCAAACGCGACAAGCCTGTAGCCACGTTGCTTTCTGCACCTGCTAATGCTTTGGAGAACGAAAATACTTCATGCAGAGGACCGGCCTCATTCGCATAAAACATCGCCATCGGCTCCCCGAAAGTGACGGCATCCAGCTGTTTACTCATTTTTAGTTCCTCCTAGGGTAATGATTTTATCCCAGTATAATGATTTGTAATTTGAAATTATCACATAAATCGGTTTTGTACAATAAAAGAATGATTGTTAACCAAAAAACTTTTTTCGTGAAAAGAAAATAATATTTCCGTAAACCCTTGTTTTATAAAGGTTTTTCATATATTTTATTACTTATTTCCACCTGATGTAATAAAAATGTATTGACTGTTAATCGTATTGTTATTACTATTTCCTTATAGAACAAAACGCAATAATTAGTAAATTTAATAAAAAAGTTTATCTAAAAAAGTATTTCCTGTTTATCTATGATCGTACCAAGAGAAAGGGAGTCTACTGATGAAGAAAATGAAAGTATTGCAGAATGTGGCATCCGTCGGGGTTGTAGCGGTTATTCGAGCAGATAGTGCTGAGGAAGCTTTTAAGATGTCCGTTGCTTGTATAGAAGGCGGTCTAAATAATATTGAGGTAACTTTTACTACACCAGACGCGGATGTGGCGATTAAGAGATTGGTTGCTGAGTACGGAAGTCGTGCGGTGATTGGCGCCGGAACTGTCTTGGACCCCTTAACAGCTAGAATAGCCATTCTTGCAGGTTCAGAGTTTGTGGTTAGTCCCTCCTTTGAAGTGGAGACAGCTAAGATGTGTAATCTTTACGGCATTCCCTATATGCCTGGTTGCATGACATTAAATGAAATGAAGGAAGCGCTAAAGTACGGCGTGGATGTGCTTAAGCTATTCCCTGGCAGTGCTTTCGGGCCGGATTATGTAAAAGCGGTTAAAGGTCCTATGCCACATGTGAATATTATGCCGACCGGTGGCGTGGATTTGAACAATATGGAGAAGTGGATTGCAAACGGCTGCATGGCTGTGGGCATTGGGGGGAATTTGACTGCACCGGCGAAGAATGGCCGATATGATCAGATTACCGATCTTGCCGCCCAATATGTGGCGAAGTTTAAAGAGATAAAAGGGATTTAATGTATAGTTCGAACGGAGATTGAAATCCGGATTCGCGTTTTTATTTATAGGCTGTGTGGCTGACAGACGTTGGCCATACAGCCTTTTTATGTTGATTTTCTTTGAGCTGTCCATATTCCTTTTATTCTATGCTTTTTAGAAAGTATAGAATCGGGATAAAGATAATAAACTATATAATAGAAGAGTAGTGATACATGGACTGAACGTCAGGATTTATTATCCAGCCGGGAGTGAGTATATGCCTGCTTATAATGATAAAAAGCTGTATCAAGCAGCGGATGAAGATGATGCTGAGTACGTAGAAATTGAGTCGGCATTCCATGGTTGTAAGGTGACGGAAGGGCAGATCTACAGATTAGAGCGCAATTACAATAACCCTCAATTATTTGAGAATGGAGAAGCCTATGTGGTGGATGATGAGACTAGGGAAAACTACGCGGTCTTTATGCTCTGCAAAATTGCGCTCTATAAATAGAGTTTCTTGCTCGATACCGGAGGGTAATATTTAAGACAGACGGCTTCATTTCCGACAAGGGGATAGGCCGTTTCTTTTGATGTCATTTTTGTTACTAAGATAGTGAAAAAGAGTATTTGAATGATTGTTGTTTCCCCTGTATGCTTAGTAGGAATTATTGGCTGTGCAATGCGGGATAGCGCGTTGTAACGGCTGGCTTAACATGACGTTCTAAGAAAAGTTTGGTATTCTAAAAATATTAATTACACGGTTGCAACAAATTCGCAGTCTTGCGCGTCAGTAAGATTGCATAGAGAGGGGGAACCTTCGTGGTGGAGCAGGGACTCATCAGAGCCGCTCAAGCGGGCGATCGCGACGCTCTAATCACCCTATTGCGAGAAATTGAAGGACATGTATATAAAACGGCCTTCTACATTTTGCATAATGAACAAGATGCGTTAGATGCATCTCAGGAAGCCTTGATCCGGGTTTATACAAAAATCGGCTCATATGAGGAGAAGGCCCAGTTCAAAACGTGGGTTCAGCGAATCGTCACTAACATTTGCATTGATAAATTCAGAAGAACTAAACCTACAGTTTCTATTGATGAACATGAAATGGTGTTTCAGGATAAACACAATGTGGAACGTGAGGTTCTATCCTCTTATTTAGCTGAGGATATACGCGAAGCGATTGATCAATTGCCCGAGCATCATCGGACAGTCATCGTCCTGCGCTATTTACAGGATTTTTCTTACAACGAGATTGCAGATTGTCTGGATTTGCCCTTGAATACAGTGAAATCGTACTTATTTCGGGCTAGACAGCAACTGCAGAATAGACTTCAGGAGTACCAGAAAGGTGGTGTATCGGGATGAAATGCGCGGAGGTGATGGAATGGATGCACCGCTATTTAGACAAAGATTTGAGTCAAGATGAGATTGTTGAGATGTTCCGTCATATCGATAATTGTCCTTCCTGCGCGGAAGTCTTTGAGCGCCTGACACTTCTCTCCAATGAATTGGAGCAGTTGCCAGACGTGAAACCCCCGTTTAGTCTGGTTGACTCTATTTTACCTCAGCTTGCAGAATTGGATCGAAGCAGTCGTGAACAGAGTGCTGTGAGATCTGAGGAGCCGGTTGTTGTCCCATTTTCACGTGAAAGCTCCCGCGGTAAACCTTCCAAGGGAACCTCTATAGCAACACGGACAGGCATTGGAGCTATTGCAGCTGCCGTTCTATTAGGGATCGCAATATTTAATATGCCCGATAAAATGCCTGGGGCAGAAGTAGAACAAAGGATGCAGGATAGTGCTAAAACAGCCAGCGATGATACTAAGGATACAGCAATGGAATCACAAGCTTCTATTACTGCTAACTCTGATGGAGCTTCACCTGCAGCTGGTGGAGAGAACGAGGGCGCTGCGCAGTATAAGACGGATGCACCGGAGATGAACGAAGATAACGCCGCTTTAGATAGAGCGACGGGACTAGTGGACCCTACCTCGATGCCAAGTGCACCGGCGGATGCAGCTGATGCGGGAGCTGGAGGGCGGTCGATCACTGAACCGCCTCAAAGCGCAGATCCTAAGCCGACAGCGAAGATTGCTCCGCCAAGGCAGGATGTCGCCACGAAATCTCATAATTCAGATTCTAGCAACGCCAGTAGCAATCAGCTAAAGGTGGATAATAAGGAACAAACTGCTGATATGAATTCAGACAGCGCAGCTGATTCTGCTCCGCTGATGGAGGATTCTTTAAAGATTCCTTATGACTATGGACGGGAAGTTATGAGCTTAAGCAGTTCTGAAGATCCTAATGTGCAGACCTGGACTTCTCCTGATGGTCAGTATGCTATAGAATTTGTTGGGCTGCAGCTTGTGATTTATAAGAAGTCGCCAGAGGGCTCAGCGGAAGAACGGTTAGCCGTAAACTCTTATCCGCTAGAAGGAAATTGGATTTCTGGTGAATGGTCTGCGGACAGCTCGAAGTTTACGTACGTGACTGAAAAAGATGGTGTGAATGTAACCAAGGTGTACACTGTACAGGAAGCAGCTTCTTCAAGTCCGGCTGTATCCCCTGGGGCGACACCAACGAACACTCCAACCTCATCTTCAACAAATTAAAGTGGGGTTGGAACTTTTTTCGAAGTTTCTGAATATACTATATCAACAGGACAGGAACTAGAAAGTATAGGTTTTGCAGAACATCGGTATGACCGCCGGATGTGGAGTTTCTAGAGCTTCGCACTCCGTCGTTTATATAGATGCGCCGCTTAAACGGAGAGGCTTTGGCCATGGCTGCCAGAGTTTCTCCGTTTTTGCATGCATTTTTGTAGTTTTTTTTGCTACAATAGAACTCTGGACAAAATGGGCTAGATGAATGGAAAAGGAAGTGGCGGGATGGATGCCAAAACGGCGATAAAAGAAATCAAACAAGGGAAGATCTCACCGTTATATGTTTTATATGGCAGTGAGAAATTTCGAATGAATGAATTCACGGCACTGCTGGAAGAACAGCTGATTGCTAAAGAGGATCGTGATTTCGCAGTTATTCCCTTTGATCTCTCTGAGACGCCGGTGCAGGCTGTGGTAGAAGAAGCGGAGACTGTGCCATTTATGGTAGAACGTAAATTATTGCTGGTGCGGGATGCCTCGTTATTTACAGCGGGCAAAGAAAATGCCAAACTGGAGCATCGTATAGATCTTTTAAGTGACTATTTGCAGCATCCTGTAGACTTCAGTGTAATCGTCTTTATGGTGAATAATGATAAGCTGGATGAGCGTAAAAAAATTGTGAAGACTGTCAAATCAGTGGGCACAGTATTAGCCTTTAATCCGCTGGGAGCAGAAGAGCTGCTGCGCTGGGTGGAAAAAGGAATTCGTGAGCGGGGTTGTGTAATGGCACCTGGCACGGCAGAAATTCTTATAACGAATGCAGGCACAGGCTTGCAAGGTTTATCTGCAGAGATGGACAAGCTTTGTTTATTCGCTGGTAAGGGCGGCACTGTGGATGCGGGGGCCGTAGAGAGTCTGGTACACCGTGGAACAGAACAAAATGTGTTTACGCTTGTTGAGGATATCGCTAATCTGCGTCTTGATAAGGCGCTTGATACCTTATATGAGCTGCTGAAGCAGCGTGAGGAACCGATCAAGATCGCAGCATTGGTTGCGCGGCAGTTCCGCATTATTTTGCAGGTTAAGGATTTATCAGCACATAGTTATTCGCAGGGACAGATTGCGTCACAGATCGGATTGCATCCATATGCGGTTAAGCTTGCTGGGGAGCAGGCCCATAAGTTCTCCAGTGAACGATTGCGGCAAATCTTAAGTGCATTGGCGGATCTGGATTATAAAATGAAAACAGGGGCTATAGACAAAGTGCTAGGGCTGGAGCTGTTCATGCTGCGTTTAGGTGTCTGAGCTAAGAAGGGGAAAAAGTATTGGAGATGATCTGACTATGAAAAGAATATTTCAATATTCGGCACTGCTGTTACTCGTTCTATTAATTAGTTCCTGTGGCAAAACGGATACTAATTCACCGTCAGGTTCAGCTTCTGAGTCGCCTGCGAATTCGAATACCTCTGCAGATGCACCTTCTTATTTTGGGGAATGGAGTGTACAAGGTCTAGTAGGTTCTACACCTGTCTCGGCAGCGGAGGATGAAAAGCTTATTGGCATGCGGGTAACTTATTCGCAAGAAAAGGCATCTTTTGATAAAGATGAAATTATGAACCCTGAATATAAAGAAGAGAGCATTACAAAGGATGACTTTTTTAACGAATACAGAAATAAATTAAGTGACCTTGGCATCGAGACGGAATCGGTTAAGACGGTATCTATAAATAATTGGACGAATCCCGGCAGCAGTTTTATTGTTAAAGACGATCAAACGATGATTTTCTTATGGGATGGTAACTATTATGAAATGAAAAAAGAGAATAAATAAATGAAAGAAGACCGCCTCTCTGAGGCGGTCTTCTTTCATTTAATAAACATCTCTTAAAAGTAACTAACACTACTTATTATTAATTAATAGACACAAAAAAACCTAACCGTATGAAGCATAGCGGTCAGGTTCTTCAATTGCTCATTATGAATGTCGTCTTAGGCTTGAGCCGTAAGAGCGTTCAATTTCTTCGCCAAGCGGGATTTTTTGCGGGCAGCCGCATTTTTATGAACCAGACCTTTACTTACGGCCTTGTCCAGCTTTTTGGAAGCAGCTAGGAAAGCAGCTTGAGCAGTTTCTACTTCCGTACCAGTCAGAGCTACATCAGCAGTTTTCACAGCTGTACGAAGCGCGGATTTTTGGGAAGCATTCAGTGCACGGCGTTTTTCGTTCGTGTTTACGCGTTTAACCGCGGATTTAATATTTGGCATTGCATTCACCTCCTGTAAGACATTCGAAATCATTATCAAATGATTCACAACTTAAAATAGTTTAGCATGACCGGTAGCAAAAAGCAATACTTAAAGCTTTCAAATTAAACCTCCGTATCCTGCATAAACATTGGCTTTCTCTCGCACACTATCGACAAAAGAGCATAGGCAGAAGCTTGCCAAATGAGGATGAACTCATGGAAGTGTATGCTTACAAAACTAAGCAGCCGCTTTCGAAGTGAGTTTTGTTCGAAGTAATTCATGGAAGTGTATGCTTACAAAACTTTTAGGAGGCTGGTACACAATGGAACCGGATCTGCAGCTATATTCTGTGCGCACCGATTTGGCATTAGAGGCAAAGGAAATGGCTCAAGGCCCACAAAGAACGCCGATCCCTGGTGTGAACGAAGAAGTGGAAGAGTCTGATGGGATTAAAGTGACCCGTCTTGGTGTAGCTAATGCTGCCGGATCACAGGCAATAGGACGCGCAATTGGCAACTATGTAACCCTAGAGGTACCCGCTCTACGTGGCGGAGATACTGGCTTGCAGCAAAAGGTAGCTGAAGTTTTTGCCCGCGAATTTGAGGACTTTTTGATCAGAATTGGGATTGGCAAGGATGCATCTGTGTTGATTGTTGGTCTTGGTAACTGGAATGTTACACCGGATTCACTGGGTCCGTTGGTGGTGGAGAACTCACTCATTACGCGGCAGTTCTATGAGCTGGTTCCGGATCAGATCTCCCCTGGTTATCGTAAGGTGAGCGCTATTGCTCCTGGAGTGCTTGGGCTGACTGGGATTGAGTCGAGTGAAGTCGTGCAGGGAATCGTGGATCGGACGAAACCTGAGCTTATTATCGCCATAGATGCGTTGGCATCCCGGTCACTGGAGCGTATCAATACGACGATTCAAATTGCCGACATTGGGATCCATCCCGGTTCGGGGATTGGCAACAAGCGACGTGGATTAACCCAAGAAATTCTGGGTGTGCCTTGTATCGCAATCGGAGTGCCCACTGTCTGCTATGCCTCAACTATTGTAAATAATGTGCTGGAGATGATGAAAAATCACTTCGGGCAAGGAGCAAACCATACGAAGGAAATCATGGGGATGCTGGACGATATCTCTGAGCAGGAACGCTTGTCATTAGTGAAGGAAGTGCTTGAACCTCTGGGGCACGATTTGATCGTCACTCCCAAGGAAATCGATGAATTTATTGAAGGGATCGCGAATATTGTGGCCAGTGGTCTGAATGCGGCTTTACATGATGCGGTTGATCCTGAGAATGTTGGCGCGTATACCCACTAACTGAATTATGGTTTGTTTAGCCCGGCGGGATGCTGAATTAAGGTATCCTGTACGGGCTTTATGTCTATTCTCTCATTTTCGGTTCTAGTATTGCTCTTGCGCTCATAGATTTGGAGTATAAGAGATTACAGAGGGCTGGAGGAGGACATAACTACAATGAATAAAAAATGGTTTCAGCTTTGGAACATCGGCCGTTTAAGGGGAAAAATGCTGGATGTTTTATCGCTGGGGAGAACGATGCTGCTGTTAGCCGGAGGTTCGCTAGTATTTTTTATGCTGCTTGGAGCCGGTGGATTGGCCGGACAGAAGCTTAGCTCTTCACCCATTCCTTCAATGAAGGGGCTTGCTGCCTCACTGTCTAGTGGTTTTTTCATGGAGCTGCTGGGGATGGAGGTGCCGCATTTACCGCAGGGTAAAGAGCCTTCCGCTTTTTCAGGTGAAAAGGTAACTTCTTTCGTATTTCAGTTGCTAACCAGTGTGAATCCAGGTGACCCTAAGAGTCTAGTCTCTCGTGAAGTGCCGGGGATGGCGGCGGATGATCCATTTCTTTTGCGGAAAGGTTCAGGTGGATCTACAGGAGCACCAGTGGATTATCATCCTGGGACTGATGAACTGGCTGAGGGTGGTGAAGATGCAGAAACTTCTGTTCCGGACGAAGGGGACAAGCATGGAGATACTACAACACAGCAGCCTGAAGCGACGGTTGCACCATCCCCTGAACCATCAGCGGAGGAAGGGACGGATAAGAGTGATCCGCAAAGCGGCACAGACAGCACTAAGGATACCTCGATCAAACGGATTCTAATCTATCATTCACATCCTAGAGAGGCCTACAACCCTCTGTTAGGGGCAGCAAATGAAAATCCCAGCTCCGGAGTTTCAACTAAAAATGTAATGCTGGTAGGATCATATATTACGAAAAGACTGGAACAGCTCGGGATTGGTACGGTTCATGCCAAAGAAGATTTTCCAACCAAAATCACCGACTATAACTGGAACTTTTCCTATAAATATTCCCGGATCTTGGTTAAATCAGCACTCAGCGCAAATGAGGAAATGGATAGTTTTATCGACATTCACCGCGATTCGCAGCGTCATAGCAAAACAACAGCTGTTATTGACGGGAAAAGCTACGCACAGGTCTATTTTATTATTGGACATGCAAATAAAGACTGGAAGAAGAACGAAGAGTTTGCCAATAAGATTCATCAACAGCTTGAAAAGAATTACCCGGGAATATCTCGTGGGATATGGGGAAAAGCTGCGGGTAAAGGCAACAACGGAGAGTACAATCAGACCCTGTCTCCCAATAGTGTTTTGATTGAAGTGGGCGGAATTGATAACTCGGCTGAGGAATTAAAGCGTACGGCTGATATTTTGGCGGATGCTATCGCTGATGTTTACTGGAGCAGTCATGACGCTGAGAAGGTGAACGCACCTGAAAAAGTGGCGAATCCCACTACAACACCAAAGAAATCAAACGGAGCTTCTTAAAATAAATTACCAAGGATTAAAAAGGAGTGGTGTACATGTCGCGTTTCGGAAGAAAACTGGTTATGGTCGGGATTTGGGCAGGGATTGGCATCCTCTTAGGGATGCAGTTCGGCGGAAGCGGGGGGTCAACAGTCTCTAAGATTCTGCCCGGCTGGAATGCCAGTCCGACTACACCCACCAGTCAAGTAACAGGCATGCAGCCACAGCCACAACTGCAAAAGAATGGTGTGACACAGGGTGGGCAGACTTATGTATATGTGCCAATGGTGATCGATCCTGTCACAGGTGCCTATACGGCCGTCTCTCCTTTGCCTCAAAATAGCAATATAACGCCAGCCGATCCTCCTCAACAAGTTGTGGATGATTATAGTACGAAATCTCCGGAGCAAATTCTAATTCCTGAGGAGCAAAAGCCTACAGTCGATGTTCTGGCAGATAAGACGGCAGGTCTCTTGCAGCAGGCTTCCCAGAAGGGAATCCGCTGGGTAGTTTCATTGTTCGCTTCGGCAGAAAATTAACAGCAAATTTAGAAGAAACGGTTATTTCACGGGATCGTGTATAGCTGTTTCTTTTGTTTTGGGCCAGCGCGGGATTGATGGAGTAAGCTTGTACTGTTATAATAAGTGGATTAATATCAGGCTGTCTGTGGGGGTAAGGAATGACTGACGTTCAGAAAAGACAACAACAAATTCGCAATTTCTCGATTATTGCACATATAGACCATGGTAAATCGACACTAGCTGACCGCATTTTGGAATACACGGGGGCACTAACCACGCGTGAAATGCAGGAACAGGTACTCGATCAGATGGATCTGGAGCGCGAACGTGGTATCACAATAAAGCTGCAAGCCGTGCGTTTAACCTATCGTGCAGACGATGGTGTAGAGTATTATCTCAACTTGATTGATACACCGGGGCACGTCGATTTCACCTATGAAGTTTCCCGCAGTCTTGCAGCATGTGAAGGCGCACTGCTGGTTGTGGATGCGGCTCAAGGAATTGAAGCACAGACGCTGGCCAATGTGTATTTAGCACTGGATAATAACCTGGAAATCCTACCTGTGCTCAACAAAATTGATTTGCCAAACGCTGACCCTGACCGGGTAAAGCAGGAGATTGAGGATGTTATCGGGCTGGATACCAGTGAAGCGGTTATGGCATCTGCCAAAGCCGGTATCGGAATCAAGGAAATTCTGGAGCAGGTGGTGAAGCAGGTTCCTGCGCCATCCGGTAATTCAGAAGAGCCGCTTAAAGCATTGATCTTTGACTCTCACTACGATCCTTATAAAGGCGTTATCGTCTATGTGCGCGTAATGGACGGGAAGATCCGTGCAGGTTCGAAGATTAAGATGATGGCAACTGAGAAGACCTTCGAGGTCATTGAAGTTGGCGCATTTATGCCACGTATGACCATTGTCGATGAATTGAACATCGGTGATGTTGGCTTTATCGTAGCTGGGATCAAGCATGTTGGAGATACCCGTGTCGGTGATACTGTCACTGATGCAAAGAATCCTACTGCTGAGCCGCTTCCGGGTTACCGTAAGATCAACCCGATGGTATATTGCGGGTTGTATCCGATTGAGACCTCCGATTATAACGATCTTCGTGAGGCACTGGAGAAGCTCCAGCTAAATGATGCTTCGCTAAGCTTTGAGCCGGAAAGCTCAAGCGCACTTGGATTTGGTTTCCGTTGCGGTTTCCTTGGACTCTTGCATATGGAGATTATTCAAGAGCGGATTGAGCGCGAGTTCAATTTGCCGCTAATCACAACAGCGCCGAGTGTTATTTACCGAATTATGCTGACCAATGGCGAAATGATCCAAATCGACAACCCGTCACATTATCCGGAGATCGGTACGATTGACTATATTGAAGAGCCGTATGTTAAAGCAGCGATCATTGTGCCTAACGACTTCGTGGGTACTGTAATGGAACTGTGCCAGAACAAACGCGGCGAGTTCGTAAATATGGAATATCTAGATACTAATCGTGTAACAATTACGTACGAGATTCCGCTGTCAGAGATCGTTTATGATTTCTTTGATCAGTTGAAATCCGGTACAAAAGGATATGCTTCTTACGACTATGAAATTTGCGGATACCGCCGTTCTAATCTGGTCAAGATGGATATCTTGCTTAACAATGAGCAGGTCGATGCCTTGTCCTTTATCGTTCACCGCGATCGTGCCTACAACCGCGGACGTATCATTTGTGAGAAGCTGCGGGGGATTATCCCGCGTCAAATGTTCGAAGTGCCGATTCAAGCCTCAGTGGGTACGAAGGTGGTTGCGCGTGAAACCGTTAAGGCGATGCGCAAAAACGTACTTGCTAAATGTTACGGCGGCGATATTTCCCGTAAACGGAAGCTGCTGGAGAAGCAAAAAGAAGGTAAGAAACGCATGAAGCAAGTGGGTAGTGTAGAAGTACCACAAGAAGCGTTTATGGCAGTACTGAAGATCGATGAGTAGAAAATAGGTAGAGCCGGGAGAATATCCCGGCTCTATTTTTTTAAGCAGGAGCAGATTACAATAGGGGGAAGGATTGTAAGCACATACAAAGTGAGGGGAGTCCTCGTGAAGCGATTATATTTGAAACTTACGCCAAGTACCTTTAAGAATCGGATTTTGTTAGCTTTCTTGCTGTTGGTACTAACACCCATTGCCATACTCGTTCTATATAACTTTAAAGAGACAGAACAAATGCTGCAGGATAATGCGGAAACGAAGAACATAGAGCAGCTTATTGGTATTAAGAATGGTTTTGTTGATCTCATGAGTCTCGTGATGAAAACAGGGTCATTACTCGAACAAGATACGACGATTTTATCGATAATGAAGAATCCCGAGCAATCTGATGAAATCACGAGAAAAAAACTCGTTGAAAACAAGTTTGGAGCGATTGAAAATACATTCTTTATGAGTGGAGCGACGGTGTATTATACATTAATCGACCTTCATGGAAACGCATACACTTCCTTTATGCCAAAGGAAACCTTGAGCTACGACGAAATCCAATCAGAGGATTGGGTTCAAGCATTGAAGCGAGAAGGAACGAATCGATATATATGGAATCCGAATGACAAGAATAATGTGGTCCGGGAAAGTACAACAAGTAAGAAAATGCTTAGTCTTTATGAGGTTATGCGTGATAATGGTTTGAATATTTATGCCTATGCAAGATTAAGTATCGATTATGAGGAGTGGTTTACCAGATCAACGTTAGGGAGTAAACAGGAAGGGGCTTTATTTCTACTCGATGCCTTGGGGGGTGTGATGCTTAATCCGCTTAAGGATGAGACTTTTTCCCCTGATATTGCGCAGAGTATTGTGAAGAGTGCCAACCAGCGGCAGGCGGGGCGTGCTGCATCCATTGTCGACCCGAAGGAGGAGAGTTTATACACATACAGCTACATCGAGGAGTTAAATGGCTATGTAGTTAAAAAAGTGCAGCTAGCACAGCTATTTCTTGAGGTAGACAAGCAGAAACGACGGTTTTTTGGTGGATTTGGAATCATTCTGCTGCTATTTGTTCTATTAACTTTTTTCATATCATCGACGATTACAGTACCGCTTAAGAAGCTACAGAAGAAGATGGAAATGACCGCTAAGACGAATCTCAAAATGAAATTACCCGAGCAAGGGCGGGGAGAGATTCTTGCCCTGACTCAGAGTTTCAATATCATGATCCATGATTTAAATGAGCTGTTGCAGCGACTTCAGCTTGAAGAAAAACAGAAGCAATTCGTTCGATTTCAGGTATTACTTTCGCAGATGAACCCGCATTTTCTACTAAATACATTGAATACGATAAAGAGCATTGCCTTAGATAAAGATGATGATGAAATTTATGGAATTTGTGTTTCACTAGGAAAAATATTGGAGACAACCTTAAATACTGAAGTCGATTTGATCCTGTTAAAGGATGAAATCGTACTAATAGAATCTTACATGGAGATACAGCGGCAACGTTTTGGACATGGGATTGAAATTCAATATGATATCAACGAGGAACTGCAATACGCATTAATCCCTAAATTTTGTCTGCAGCCCTTAATTGAAAATAGCTTGATTCACGGCTTCGGTCAGTCTGTAAAACAAGGGAGAATTGATATCTCCGCTAAAGTGACTGAGCAACAGCTGTATCTGCAGGTTAGAGATAACGGCATGGGGATAGAAAGAGCACAGCTGAATAAGGCTACACGGAAACGTAAAGGAATCGGTGTTCAGAATATTAGGGAGAGCTTGGAGCTGTTGTTCAAGAATCAACGGACAGGTATGGACATTGTGTCATCAGACACAGGAACTGAAGTGATCATCCATTTTCCATTCCTTATTTCAAAACCTTACGATGGAGGTAAGCTCACATGTGGAGAACGTTAATTGTGGATGATGAACAACCTGCGGTTAAAAGTATACGGAAGCTATTCTTAAAGGCTGAAATTCCGTTTGAAATTATAGGTGAGGCGGAGAATGGAGAAGTAGGCTTGCAAATGATTCGTGAGCTGCAGCCTGATGTGGTAGTGACGGATATCAATATGCCGGTGATGGATGGGGTGAAGCTTCTTCAAATTGCGCGAGAGGAAGGCTTCGACTGCCGGTTTGTAATGTTGACCGCATTGAGTGAATTTGAATACGCCCGGCAGGCGCTCGTTTTTGGGGCTTCGGACTACATTCTGAAGTTATCTTTAGATCTCCAAGGTTTGAAGCAGACTATGGGTAAGGTTCAGGCCGAGCTGGAGCGAATGATGAAGATGAAGAAGGCCGATAAATGGTTTCCTGAGAAGCAACAAACGGGACCGACAGATCATGTGGAGATGAACAAAATTATAGCTTATATTGAAGAACATTATGCTGAGGACATCTCGCTCAAATCCATGTCAGAGTTGATCCGGATGGATGCCAGCTATATAAGTGACTTATTCAAGAAAAAGACAGGGAAAACGTTGACCAATTATATTCAAGAGCGTCGGATTCAGGCTGGGAAAATGCTGCTTGCAGAGACGAAGCTAACAATTAGCGAGATTGGGCAGCAAGTAGGCTTTGAGAACGATAATTATTTTATAAAAATCTTCAAAAAGTGGTGTGGTGTCACGCCAAATGAATTCCGTAAAGAACCAAAAAACGTTCTATAAGTTCCCAAATGTAGTTCATCCCCCAGAATCCGCTCTGATGATAAAGTTATAGATGTAGAGCACAACACATAATCCTTCCAAGGGGGAAGCTATCTATGAAGAAAAAGTGGTATCCTGCAGTGCTTTCTGTCTTATTAGCAGGTACGATGCTGGCTGGTTGTGGGAGTGGTGGAAGTAATGAATCGCAGGGCAGTGCAAATGGAGAACCAGCAAAGGAGAAAATAAAGCTTACGATGTGGGGGGCAGTTCCTGCAGAAGCCGGGCCTCAAGCTGTAGTTGATAACTGGAATAAAGATCATCCAGATATTCAAGTCGAGTATATCCGTAATGTAAATGACGATGCAGGCAACTTAAAGCTGGACACTGCTTTGATGACCAATCAAAACATAGACCTTTTCATGAACTACGATCTTGCTCATTTACAGAAACGTATGGATGCAGGCGTTGCCTTGGATCTAAGCACGAAAACAGATTATGATATCGACAGCCAGATCGGTGAGGACGCAGCGATGTGGAAAATCAATGATAAATACTATGGGATTCCTACAAAGAAAAACATGGCGTTTGTATGGTTGAACAAAGATATGCTGGATGCAGCAGGATTACCGATTCCTGCGGTGGACTGGACTTGGTCAGATCTTGAGGAGTATGCGAAGAAGCTAACGAAACCTGGTGTGTACGGATTATTGCAGGCAGATTCCTCCTTCGCAACAACGATGGACGGTACGCTTGCTGGAATGGGTGTGAAACAGGCGGATGGTACTTCAAACTTTGGAAATGATCTCTGGAAACAGCAACTGGAAATATTGCATAACATGATGTTCGTGGACAAATCCACACCGGAATATGGGGAGCAGCTGACCAGTAAAATGCCGGTTGACACCATGTTCCTGCAAGGCAAAGCGGCAATGCTGGCAGCAGGTGAGTTTATTTTCCGCAATGCGAACAACTTGAAGGACTATCCGCATGATTTCAAAACCGCGTTCGCCGCTATTCCAAAAGTGAATAAAGATCAAAAGGATTATAAATATTCGGGCGGTGTGGGCGACATGCTTGCTCTTAATGCAAAGTCCAAGAACCTGGATGCGGCTTGGGAGTTCGCAAAATGGTATGCGGATGGCGGTATGCTGCCAATGGCAAGCGGGGGGCGTATTCCAGCCTCTAAGAGTGTGGACAGTAAGGAAGCGATGAGCCTTCTCTTGAATGGTGTAGAAGACAAATATGATACAGATTCAATGAATAATATTGTATTCGGCAAATTCCCATCCTTCCAGCTAAATGTACCTCAACAAGCCATTGATGCACGTAAAGAAGAGTATGAAAAATACTTCTTAAATAAGCAAGATATTGATACCACGATGAAAAATATGCAAACCCGTTCGCAAGAGTTAATGAAATAAAGAAATAGCTGGCACAAAAGAGAAGGAGGAAGAATTCTTCGTTCTTCTCTTTCGTGTACCCATTTTTCAGCATACGAAAGGCGGCGATACCGTGAAGCGGAGAAGCTGGATGGACAGACAAGGCTGGATCGGCATGACTTTTATTCTCCCGAATATGATTGGTATTCTCTTATTCTTTGTGATTCCTGCAATCTTTTCCTTTGTCCTGATGTTTACGAATTATCAATTTTCAAATCCGAATTGGCAATTTACCGGGCTGGATAATCTCAAACGGTTGTTCCATGACGATAATTTCTATGCCTCGATCAAATATACGGTGATATTCCTGATATCGGTTCCAGTATCGATGGTGCTCGCTTTTATTGTGGCGCTATTTCTAAACCGCAGTGTGTATCTTAAAGGATTATTGCGTGGAATGTTTTTCCTGCCGTATATCTCTAGTGGAGTAGCCGTTGCATTTGTCTGGATGCTGCTATTTCAGCCTTCACAGGGACCCATCAATGAACTGCTTCGCTGGATTGGCATAACATCGCCGCCAGGGTGGTTTGCGGATACGGAAACCGCAATGTATGCCATTGATATCGTACAGATCTGGCTGATGCTTGGCTACAATATGATCATATATTTAGCAGCACTACAGGAAATTTCGACAGAACAGCTGGAAGCTGCCCGGATCGATGGTGCAAGCACATTCAAAACAACATGGAAAATTGTATGGCCTCTTGTTAGTCCAACAACTTTTTTATTAATGATTACCGGATTAATTATGACGATGAAATCGTTCTCGATTATTCAAGCCATTACGGCTGGAGGACCTAGCGGAAGTACGACGGTCTTATCACTATTCGTTTATAAAACAGCATTCAGTTATTACGATATGGGATACGCTTCAGTCATTTCATGGTTCTTGTTCGCCGTCATTCTCGTCATTACAGTCATTCAGTGGATCGGCCAAAAGCGCTGGGTTCATTACTAAATAACCCTACAAAGTGGTGCTTTGCGGGACCCCGAAACCATAAATTAAAGGAGCAGGCGGTATGAATGAAAAAGCAGGAAACATGAAGGTGAAGCTGCCAGTAACGATCATCATGTTTGTTCTAGGACTATTTATGATTGTGCCTTTTCTATGGATGCTCAGTACATCTTTTCAGACACCTGCCGAGGTGTTTAACGAATGGCTGCCTTCATCTCTCAACTGGAGCAATCATATTCGGGTGTGGACAGGAAGTTATGATTTTGTTCCGTATTATTTAAATTCACTTAAGATATCGATTATTGGAACTGCGGGAGCTGTGTTTCTATCTGCCCTTGCCGCTTACGGATTTTCACGTACTTCGTTTAAAGGGCGGGATGGCCTATTTGTCATATATCTATCCATGATGATGGTTCCACCGCAGGTGCTTTTTGTTCCTAAGTTTATCATGTTTAACTGGGTTGGGATTTACAATACGCATTTGGCCCTAATCCTTCCAGCCATGTTCTCGATCTTCGGTGTATTTATGCTTCGGCAGTTCTTTATGGGCATTCCTAAGGAAATTACGGAATCTGCTTTTCTGGATGGAGCCGGTCATTACAAAATATTTTTCCGCTTAATTCTGCCATTAGCGAAGCCGGCAATCGCTACGTTTGCTATTCTTGATTTCTCCTGGCAATGGAATGATTATGAGAATGCGCTTGTATTTTTGCAGAGCCCTAAGCTATATACCATTCCGCTTGGATTGCAGAATTTTATTCTTGAGAACAATGTGGATTACAACGGGATGATGGCCGCTTCGTCGGCTGCGATCATTCCAATGATTGTTATCTTCTTCATAGGTCAGAAATATATTATTCAAGGAATTTCTAGCTCGGCTGTGAAAGGCTAACTATAGGAGGGATACTGACATGAGAACAGAAACGGTTAAATCCGATGTGACAGTGGTCGGGGGTGGACTTGCAGGGATGAACGCGGCGATTGCTGCAGCACGTCTTGGGTTAAAGGTAGCACTGGTACAGAATCGTCCTGTACTTGGTGGTAACTCGAGTTCAGAGGTTCGGGTATGGGTATGCGGTGCAACAGGACATGGTGTAAATCGCTATGCACGTGAGACAGGCATTATGGGTGAGCTGTTCATCGAGAATCAATACCGGAACCCGGAAGGGAATCCATATCTATGGGATCTAACCTTGCTCGAAGCGGTGAAGGCAGAATCGAATATCAGCTTGTTCCTAAATACCGATGTACGTGAAGTGGAAGCGGAAGGTGAGGCAGAGGAGCGTACGATTCAGAGTGTGACCGGCTGGATGATGGGATCTGAGCGTTTAATCACGTTCGAGAGCGATGCTTTCATCGATTGTACGGGTGATGGTTTAGTGGGCTTCCTAGCAGGAGCGGATTTCCGATTAGGACGTGAAGCCCGTCATGAATTTAATGAGGAATGGGCACCAGAAGTGCCTGATAATATTACATTAGGCAGTACATTATTATTCTATACACAGGATACTGGAAAACCGGTACGTTATGTTGCACCCTCATTCGCGAAGGATATTACAACAACGTCTATCCCGATCCGCCGGGTCATTCGGAGTGGGGATTCAGGCTGTCACTACTGGTGGATTGAGTGGGGCGGCGAGCTTGATACGGTGGATGAGAATGAACGTATACGTGATGAACTATCCTCTGTTATTTATGGGATTTGGGATTATATCAAAAACTCAGGCCATTTTGATGCCGAGAATATGACGCTTGAGTGGGTTGGCTCGATTCCGGGTAAACGTGAATACAGACGATTTATTGGCGATACGATTCTAACGCAAAATGATATTCTCGCGCAGCGTGAATTTGCAGACCGTATTGGATTTGGTGGCTGGTCGATTGATCTACATCCCCCACAGGGGATGTACGCACAAGAGAGTGGCTCCAAGCATCTGCATGCGGACGGGATCTACCATATTCCATTTGGTTCGCTATATTCGAAGAATGTGCGGAATTTATTCTTCGCGGGTCGTAATATCAGTGCATCTCATGTGGCTTTTGGAACAACACGTGTTATGGCAACCTGTGCGATCATGGGTGAAGCAGCTGGAGCAGGTGCAGCTTTATCCGTCATCAAAGGTGTGACCCCACGTGAAATTCGCGAGCAGCATATGCATGAATTGCAACAGGTGATGTTAAAGCAAGATGCTTCGATTATTGGATTACGTAACGAAGATCCACTGGACCTCGCCAGAAAAAGCGAGATTCATGCATCCAGCACGTTGAATGGTATCCTGCTGGATCGTCCAGCCGAAGCTTATGAGCTTTCTCATGATGTAGGGATTTTGTTTCCGGTTGAAGGAAGTATCCGTGGGTTAAGGCTGCTTGTGTCAGCAAGTATTCAGACGCAGCTGACCGTGGAGATCTGGACGACTGGACGCGCGGAAAATTACGTGCCGGCGGAGTGCAAACAGGTTGATGTTATAACAGTACAGGCTGGAGAGCAGCAATGGATTGAAGTACCGATACAAGAGGAGAAATGTAGTCTTATCGGTGAATGTAATATCTTCGCTATTATTCGAGCTAATGAACACCTTCAATTGCATATTTCAGAAACCCCAATCACTGGTGTCATTACATTTGAGCGAGGTGCTAAATCCGTTGTTGATTCAGCGCTGGAGGATCATCAGCCAGATCAGCCGGTGATAGAGTGGAGCATGAAACAACTTGTACGCAGGCATTTCTGCTTTGCAGTAGAAACATCGGCATATGCTGCATCTAAAGTCATTGATGGGTATGTTCGACCTTTCGCGGGACCACATAGCTGGGTTTCTGAGCCGATGACCGCGGGTAGATCGGAGTGGGTAGAGGCGCGTCTCCCGGATGCTGCTCCAGTCTCCGAAATCCATTTCACCTTTAATGATGATGTCAATGAAGATCTCATCAACTTACATCACCATGAAACGCCATTTCTAGTGATTCCTGAACTGGTAAAGAACTATGATGTAGAGCTGCTCATTGATGGCGCGTGGCAAGTCATGCTCCGTGTCAAAGATAACCATCGCCGGAAGAATGTTCATCGATTAGAGAAGCCTGTCCTTACAGATGCTGTCCGGATCGTTATTCATGAAACTAACGGTGGAGTACATGCCGAACTTGTGGAAATGCGGATTTATCAAGAAGCAACGGCTTTGCCGTCCTTATAGGGACGGTATCCGTTTCTGCGGGAAATACAAAATATATAGGATAACGTAAAACTTATACTTTCTTATATTATAAAATAGAGTTCATTTATAAATGAACGCCCTCGGAGGGAAGCCGTCAGGCTTCCCTTTTCTTGTTTTTTAGATTACACTATTCAAACGATATTTTTATATAAAGGAGACAGCTAATGACAACGAAGACTAATGGCCGTCCCCCTGAGGCTGTATACATTCATATCCCTTTTTGTACCAATAAGTGCTTTTATTGTGATTTTAATTCCTATGTTCTCAAGGATCAGCCAGTTATGGATTATCTCGAAGCTTTGGATCGGGAGATGGAGCAGACCGTCAAGAACACCCCTCCGGGTGTTATCAAAACGATCTTCGTCGGCGGAGGCACACCCACTGTTTTAAAACCTGATGAAATGGCTTATTTCTTAAAGTCTGTTCGCACGCATTTCCCCAACTGGGATAAAGATATTGAATTCTCTATGGAAGCTAACCCTGGAACAACGGATCTGGACAAGCTGACGGTTATGAAAGAAGGCGGCGTGAACCGGGTGAGTTTTGGTGTTCAAGCATTTCAGAACGAGCTGCTCACAGGTATCGGCCGGATTCATAATGTAGATGATGTATACCGGAGCCTAGAGAATGCACGTGCAGTTGGACTAAATAATCTTTCGGTTGACCTGATGTTTGGGCTGCCTAATCAAACTGTTGAGATGTTGGGCGAAAGTATCCGCAAGGCGTTGGAGCTGGATCTACCCCACTATTCTATTTACAGCTTGAAGGTGGAGGAGAATACTCTTTTTCACACGCTGTTTAATAAGAACAAGCTTCCTCTTCCTAATGAAGAAGATGAATTGCAAATGTACCTCCTGTTGATGTCCTCTATGAAGGAAGCGGGTTACAATCAATACGAGATCAGTAACTTCGCGAAACCAGGAATGGAGAGCCGCCATAATATCACCTACTGGCGTAATGAAGATTATTATGGTCTAGGAGCAGGAGCACATGGATATGTGGGGCGTCAGCGGCATATTAATGTTAAGGGCGTAAATCCATATGTAGAAGCCACACGTAAAGGGCTGCCACGACTGGATGCATACCCAATCTCAGAAGCAGAAGCGATGGAAGACTTTATGATGGTCGGCTTGCGTATGCATGAGGGCGTCTCTAATGAAGCTTTTCAGGCGCAATTCGGGCGTTCAATAGAGGAAGTATTCGAGAAATCCTTGCATAAAATGCTGCATGCAGGGCTGTTGGAACAAGAAGCAGGGGTTTACCGACTCAGCAAGCAAGGAATCTTGTTTGGGAACGATGTTTTTGCTGAATTTGTAGGCGCCCTGACAGAAGTTTAATTTTAAAATACCCCTTGAATTGTAATTCACTCTGTTGTATATTTATTCATATTATCAACAGAGGGGTGAACCAAAGTGCTTGCCAAGACGGAAATGATTCGCCATTCGTCTCCAGCGGGAGACGCACAGGTGATTTGTAGAAATGCTGTGGTAGAAGACGTTGAGCCATTGTATCTAATGATAGAAGAGTATGCCCAGCGCGGCATCATGTTGCCCCGTTCCCGGCAGGCGCTGACACGCCAGATCGATCAATTCGTAGTTGCCGAAATCGAAGGCAGATTCGTAGGCTGTGGTTCACTTTTCAAGCTCGGGAATGATCTCGTAGAGATTCGTTCAATTGGATTGAATGATGAAGGCAAGGGTAAAGGCGTAGGCTCCATGATATTGGCGAAGCTGGTCGAGGAAGCTAGGAACCAGAAAATCCCAAAGGTAATGGCACTAACCTATGCTGTTGATTTTTTTCTTAGAAATGGATTTGAAGTCGTCCAGAAAGAGATTTTCCCTGAAAAAGTATGGACAGATTGCGTGAATTGTAAAAAGCAGCATGCCTGCGATGAAATAGCAGTGCTTAAGATACTGAACTGACTTGACAATGTCAATGTCAGTTTGGTATTTTTGTATTAGTGGTTAGCACTCATCTGAGTCGAGTGCTAACGAATCGGAGCCACAGCCGATAGGAGGGAATAACATGTTAACTGATCGCCAGAGAATGATACTAAATGCAATTGTGGATGATTATATTTCATCGGCAGAGCCAGTAGGATCTCGCAGCATTTCTAAACGGGGAGATGTAGGATACAGTCCGGCTACGATTCGAAATGAAATGGCTGACCTGGAGGATTTAGGTTATCTCGAGCAGCCTCATACATCGGCGGGAAGAATTCCTTCCCATAAAGGATACCGATATTATGTGGATCATTTGGTACCGTGGAATTCCGCCGAAACGGCAGAAATGGGCACGATCCGCGCTTTTTTTGCCGAGAAGCTAAATGCAATGGAGCAGGTAATCCAACATGCGGCGATGATTCTTTCCAATATGACGAATTATACTTCCATCCTGCTGGGACCGGAGGTTTTTCATACTTCATTGCGTCATTTTCAGTTGTTACCATTAGATGATACAACCGCTGTGGCCATTATCGTCACAAGTACGGGGCAAGTTGAGAATCGTACGGTGAACATTCCGCCGGAGATTTCTGTTTCCGAGATGGAGAAAGTGGTTAACCTACTGAATAGTAAACTGGTCAATGTACCACTCTATAAGCTGAAGACTCGGCTCTATTCCGAGCTTGGCGAAGAAATGCAGCGTCACATCTCACATTATGAAGAATTAATGCAGGTGCTGGACACCGCGCTGGAAAGCGATCAAGAGCAGCGCATCTATCTCAGCGGAGCAACGAATATGCTGACACAGCCTGAGTTCAAAGACGTAGACAAGGTGAAGAGTATTCTTGATCTGCTGGAAGAGACACCGACACTGCTCAAAATGCTGGCCCCTACAGTGGGTGGCACAGGTATTCAAGTACGAATAGGAACAGAAAACAATCACGAAGCGTTCGCTAACTGTAGTCTGATCACCGCCACTTATTCACTTGATGGGCAGGCACTAGGAAGCATTGGGATCCTTGGGCCGACCCGTATGGAATATGCAAGAGTGATGGGGATCTTGGGCATTTTATCCCGAGATTTGACAGCGATGCTGGCGCACTGGTATAAGTGAACAGAGTCAACATGATTTCGTGAATGATTTTAAGGAGGTGAAGACAACTTGAAAAAGGAACAAGTTCAAGATTCTAATGAATTCAAAGAGGAATTGATCAATGAGGAGCCTGTGGCTGAAGTAGTCTCAGATGCCGACTCATTTACAGCTGAAAACGTTAGTGAAGGTGCTTCAGATACAGGTGCTGAGGTGAAACGCCTACAGGATCTTGCTGATGAATATCAAGGTCGTGCATTGCGTGCACAAGCTGATTTTGATAACTTCCGTCGTCGTACCCAGAAGGAAAAAGAAGAGTTGGCTCAATATGCTACCTCCAAGCTCCTGACGGAATTGCTTTCCGTGCTGGACAATTTCGAGCGTGCGTTAGTCACTACTCCAGCTAATCCTGAATCCGAAGCTTTCGCGAAGGGCGTTAATATGATTTTCCGTCAGCTGGATGGGGTATTGAAGGCTGAGGGGCTTACAGCTATGGAAACAGTAGGACAGCCTTTTAATCCTGAATACCATCAGGCTATTATGCAGGTTGAGAGCGAGGAGTACGAAGAGGGTATCGTTACAGAAGAGGTTCAAAAGGGATATCTTCTGAAAGATAGAGTTCTTCGTCCGGCCATGGTCAAAGTCAGCATGTAGTCTGTCTATATAGGACGGGCAGTTTCTGCTCGCCATAAAGCAGCAGTGCGTTTGCCTACTATTTATCCGATTGCAGGCTGTTGCCCGGATAGTTTATTATCAATCGAATTTTTTTAATATTTTTATAAATTTATTGAGCTTAGGCTCCATATAACTTTAGAGGAGGCAAATTATTGTGAGTAAAGTTATCGGTATTGACTTAGGAACCACGAACTCTTGCGTTGCCGTTATGGAAGGCGGCGAAGCCGTAGTAATTCCAAATCCAGAAGGCGCGCGTACAACCCCTTCGGTTGTAGGCTTTAAGAAAGACGGCGAGCGTATCGTCGGTGAAACGGCTAAACGCCAAGCGATTACTAACCCTGATCGTACGATCAGCTCTGTTAAACGTCACATGGGTACTAACCACAAAGAAAGCATTGATGGTAAAGACTACTCCCCACAAGAAATTTCGGCAATGATTCTGCAAAAGCTGAAATCCGATGCAGAGGCTTATCTTGGCCAAACTGTTACTCAAGCAGTTATCACTGTTCCTGCTTATTTTAATGACAGCCAACGTCAAGCTACCAAAGATGCAGGTAAAATTGCAGGTTTGGAAGTTCTGCGTATTGTGAACGAGCCAACAGCAGCAGCTTTGGCATATGGTCTGGAGAAATCCGAAGATCAAACCATTCTAGTCTATGACCTTGGTGGCGGTACTTTTGACGTATCCATCCTTGAACTTGGTGATGGCTTTTTCGAAGTAAAAGCTACAAGCGGCGACAACAAGCTGGGTGGCGACGACTTTGACCAAGTGGTTATGGATTACCTGGTATCCGAATTCAAAAAAGAGCAAGGCATTGATCTGAGCAAAGATAAATCTGCTGTACAACGTTTGAAAGATGCAGCTGAAAAAGCGAAAAAAGAATTGTCGGGCGTACTGACAACAACTGTATCGCTTCCGTTCATCACTGTGGTTGACGGCGTACCTCAGCACTTAGAGATCAACTTGACTCGTGCAAAATTTGATGAATTGACTGCTGGTCTGGTAGAACGTACTTTGGGACCAACTCGTCAAGCATTGTCTGATGCTGGTATGACCCCTGCAGACCTTACTAGAATCGTTCTGGTTGGTGGTTCTACACGTATCCCAGCTGTACAAGATGCTATCAAAAAGCTTACTGGCAAAGAACCACACAAAGGTGTGAATCCGGATGAAGTAGTAGCTCTTGGTGCTGCTGTTCAAGCGGGTGTATTGACTGGTGATGTTAAAGACGTTGTATTGCTTGACGTAACTCCGCTTTCCCTGGGTATCGAAACTGCAGGTGGCGTGTTCACGAAGATGATCGAGCGTAATACTACGATTCCTACAAGCAAATCCCAAGTATTCTCAACCTTTGCTGACAACCAACCTAGCGTAGAGATTCACGTGCTGCAAGGTGAGCGTCAAATGGCAAATGGCAACAAGACACTGGGACGCTTCATGCTGAACGAGATTCCACCAGCACCACGTGGCGTGCCACAAATCGAAGTTTCTTTCGATATTGATGCCAATGGTATCGTAAATGTATCTGCAACAGATAAAGGCACGAACAAGAGCCAAAAAATCACTATCACTTCTTCCAGCGGCCTGAGCGACGCAGAAGTAGAACAAATGATGAAGGATGCCGAGCTTCACGCTGAGGAAGACCGTAAGCGTAAAGAACTGGTGGAAGCGAAGAACGGTGCTGACCAACTCGTGTATTCTACTGAAAAAGTAATTAAAGACCTTGGCGATAAAGCTGATGCTTCTGATGTTGAAAAAGCAAATGAAGCTAAAGATAAAGTTAAAGCAGCACTTGAAACTGACAATCTTGAAGAAATCAATGCAGCTACAGAAGCATTGACTGAGATTGTACAACAGTTGTCCATGAAGCTGTACGAACAAGCTGCTCAAGCTGAGCAAGGTGCTGAAGGTGGCGATGGAGCCGCTGAAGGCGCTCCTAAAAAAGATAATGTAGTTGACGCTGACTATGAGGTTGTTGACGAAGATAAGAATCAAGGGTAACCTTATACGATAAGTGTAATAGGAAACTGATAAATTCTTATATAGTTAAGAAGGGAAGGTCAAAACCGGGTCATCCCGTGTTTTGACTTTCCTTTTGTAATATCAGATTGCACACTCTTTGCGAATGCGCCTTCTGATATTGTAAGAATAAACATCGCTGAATCTGGATGGTCAGATCCTGAGGTTTTATCGTATAATGGTTTGTTTGACAGGTAATAAGGAATTTGAGTATGTATGCACGGAGGTGAAAGCAGTGGCAGATAAACGCGATTATTATGAAGTGCTTGGCCTTAGTAGAGATGCTTCAGACGATGAGGTGAAAAAAGCGTACCGGAAATTGGCGCGCCAATATCACCCAGACGTGAATAAAGCAGATGACGCTGAAGCTAAGTTTAAGGAAGTAAAAGAAGCTTATGATGTTCTTAGTGATGGACAACAGCGAGCTAGATATGACCAATATGGCCATATTGACCCTAACCAAGGTATGGGCGGCTTCGGAGGCGGCGGTGGTGGCGACTTCGGAGGGCTTGGCGATATCTTTGATATGTTCTTTGGAGGCGGCGGACGCCGTGATCCTAACGCACCGCAGCGCGGTGGGGATTTGCAGTATACCATGACCATTGAATTCAAGGAAGCGGTATTCGGCAAAGAAACCGATATTACTATTCCACGTACAGAAACTTGCGATACCTGCTACGGCTCCGGGGCTAAACCGGGCACTAAACCAGAGACTTGTTCCGTATGTCATGGTAGTGGACAACAGGAATTCGTACAGAATACACCGCTTGGACAGATGCGTAATCGTCGTCCTTGTTCACATTGCAGTGGTACAGGTAAGATTATTAAGGAAAAATGTACGACTTGCGCCGGACAGGGTAAGGTTAAAAAGCAACGCAAGATCCATGTGCGTATCCCGGCCGGTGTTGATGACGGTGCACAGCTGCGCATGACTGGCGAAGGCGAAGGCGGCTTACGCGGCGGTCCTGCTGGAGACTTGTATATTGTTATCCGTGTTAAATCGCATGATTTCTTCGTGCGTGAGAACGATGATATTATGTGCGAGGTTCCGCTTACGTTTGCACAGGCAGCACTTGGTGATGAGATTGAAATTCCAACCTTAACCGAAAAAGTGAAGCTGAAGATTCCTGCCGGAACGCAAACAGGCACTTTCTTCCGCCTCAAAGGTAAAGGTGTTCCACGTCTGCGTGGATCTGGCCAAGGTGATCAGCATGTACGGGTAATTGTTGTGACACCTAGCAAGCTCAATGAAGAGCAAAAAGAATTGCTACGCCAGTTCGCTTCTCTGAACGGAGAAAACACACATGAGCACGAGCAGTCCTTCTTTGATCGTGTGAAACGTGCGTTTCGCGGGGACTGATATCCTAACTCATTCATTCAGTAAATGAATAGAAAAAGACAGCAGAGCAGCGATCCTCCCGTTATTGGGGGATCGCTGCTCTGCGTTTTTGTTTAGCATGAGATTATGGCAGGGCCATTTAACTAACCTCATGCAATTCTTTGGATGAGCTGTGATGCTGGAACCTGCGGAATTCTGCGTGTTTGGCTAACTCGGCCAATCCCGTAACCCCGGTAAACCTGGTAACGCCGGTAAATTTGGTAACCCCGGTGACCCCGGTGACCCCGACAAGCCCGGCAACCCCGGCAACCGCGAACCGCGAACCGCGAACCGCGAACCCTGTAACCTTGAAACCCCCGACTGGTCTGCCAGCTTTTTTAACACACTATCTGTTTTGAATTATCTACGTGTGCTAACGGACCCAGTTGACGCTATTTGCAAATTAATCGCCTTTTGAGCGAAGTTTCGGACTTCAGTGCAGCTATTGCCCAGAAAAGCGCTCATATTTGGTGCTTTTCGTGCTAATAGCGACTATGGGGTCCGTTGGCATGGCAAATGTCGCATAATCCAGCGTTTAAGTGCAACAGTGTCCGATAGCGCCGAGAATAATCATCTGAGTGGATGGGACCCGGAGAAGCTGGAGGCATACGGACCCAGTTGACGCTATTTGCAAATTTATCGCCTTTTGAGCGAAGTTTCGGACTCCAGTGCAGCTATTGCCCAGAAAAGCGCTCATATTTGGTGCTTTTCGTGCTAATAGCGACTATGGGGTCCGTTGGCATGGCAAATATCGCATAATCCAGCGTTTAAGTGCAACAGTGTCCGATAGCGCCGAGAATAATCATCTGAGTGGATGGGACCCGGAGAAGCTGGAGGCATACGGACCCAGTTGACGCTATTTGCAAATTAATCGCCTTTTGAGCGAAGTTTCGGACTTCAGTGCAGCTATTGCCCAGAAAAGCGCTCATATTTGGTGCTTTTCGTGCTAATAGCGACTATGGGGTCCGTTGGCATGGCAAATGTCGCATAATCCAGCGTTTAAGTACAACAGTGTCCGATAGCGCCGAGAATAATCATTTGAGTGGATGGGACCCGGAGAAGCTGGAGGCATACGGACCCAGTTGACGCTATTTGCAAATTTATCGCCTTTTGAGCGAAGTTTCGGACTCCAGTGCAGCTATTGCCCAGAAAAGCGCTCATATTTGGTGCTTTTCGTGCTAATAGCGACTATGGGGTCCGTTGGCATGGCAAATAGCGCATAATCCAGCGTTTAAGTGCAACAGTGTCCGATAGCGCCGAGAATAATCATCCGAGTGGATAGGACCCGGAAGACGCTGGAGGCAAACGGACCCAGCTGACGCTATTTGCAAATTTATCGCCTTTTGAGCGAAGTTTCGGACTTCAGTGCAGCTATTGCCCAGAAAAGCGCTCATATTTGGTGTTTTTCGTGCTAATAGCGACTATGAGGTCCGTTGGCATGGCAAAAGTCGCATAAATCAGCGTTTAAGTGCAACGGTGTCCGATAGTGCCGAGCATAATCTTCTGCGTGGATAGGACCCGGAAGAGGCTGGAGGCATACGGACCCAGATGACGCTATTTGCACATTTTTCTCCTTTTGAGCGAAGTTTCGGACTCCAGTGCAGCTATTGCTCAGAAAAGCGCCCATGATTGGTGTTTTACGTGCTAATAGTGACTATGGGGTCCGTTGGCATGGCAAAAGTCGCATAAATCAGCGTTTAAGTGCAACTGTGTCCGATAGTTGCCTCGTATACGCCGCAGATGTGACCTTAAGACGAGAAAGCCCCAGCAGCCAAATGGCTGCTGGGGCTTTCTTTGAGAGTTCAACTAGATACTGGTTAAGAACGTAGGTCCTCAAACACACGGCTCAGAATGGTTGCTGCTTGTGCACGAGTCAGAGTGCCTTGTGGATTGAAGTTGTCCGCACCAACGCCCTTGAGATAACCTTTGCTTACAGCATAGGCTACGGCGTTTCGTGCTTCTGCAGCGATGTTATCGGCATCCTTAAAGCTCAAAGGAGTCTTAGCCACTGTAAGATCAGCGCCTAGGGCCTCAGCAATGATAAGGGCTGCTTCTTCGCGAGTCAGCACATCGCGTGAACCACTTTGTTTGATACGTGCATTCCAAGTGTCACCTTTTCCGAGTAGACGGTCGAAGAGCGTTAGCAGTTCCGCTTGATTTAAGGTGTCAGCAGGCTTGAAGCTGCCATCGGTTCCTTTGCCGGCAATGATGCCATGAGCAGCAAGAACTTCGATATCGCCTTTAGCCCAGTGTGTGCCGATATCCTTGAAGCTTACATTACGGGATGCCACGCTATAAGAGCCGTCACCAGTAACTGTAAACTGTAGAATACCTTCTTTAGAGAAAGATCCAGGTTGCAGATAGGACCATTTATGATCCTTTGTTTCTGCATAGGCGGCAGTTTTTCGAGCATCACGTAGACTGCTGTCTTTTAGATTAAGCTGAAGGGTAACCGGCTTTCCGGTTGTCCAACCATTTTTGATGGTAAGAATGGAAGAACCAATATTGATCGCAGCTGAGCTTCCTGATAACACTGCTGCATCACTAGCATCAGCCAGACTTATCGTAAGCAACAAACCACTGCTGCTAATGAAATCCGGAAGGGTTGCCGCTGGAATAAGAACATTGAACCCATTACCGTTAAGGCTGAGTGCATTCTCCGATTTCTTCAACTGTTCAGCTTGCGCCGGGGTAAGCGTAATAACAACTTGGCTATACTTATTGAAATTCACATCGCTAAGATCAAGTACAGAAGTCTTATCTTTTGCATTCTGAATCGAATTTGTTAATGCAGTATCTAAGATATTAAACACCGCTGAAGCTTTACCACCAGCTGGATCGGCTGTCTCTACTAGCTTCCCGGATTTCGAAGAAGGTCCAGGAGTGGGAGTGCTGGCTGCTGTAGGTACATACGACTCAGAAGATGGAGGCGATGTAGGCGATGGTGTCGGTGTTGGTGTTTCTGTTGGATCTGGCGTTGCTGATGGTGTTGGTGTTGGCGTTGGTGTAGGTTTTTCAGGTGTGTTTACAGTTACACTTACTGTTCTCAAACCAGATGGGATAGTTGATGTTGTGGCATCATTCCAAATCTGGACATCATATAGCTCAAAGGAATAATCTCCTGCTGTTGCTGGTTCGAAGGTTATTTGGGCTAGTGAGCCAGAGCCGTGATAAGCACCTCCTGACAGATTGACACTATATTGTGTCAGTTTGTGGCCGTCTCCAAGGTCATACGTTTGTGAATATTCTGTAAGTGGAACACTAGAGAAATGCTCCTCTTGATACGTAACCAGTTGTACGCTTGGCTGGATTACTGGTGTTTCAAGGGAATCATCGTATATGACACCGAATGAAGCCCCATAGACGCCATAAACCTCGTCTGTCACAGAATAATCTAAATCAACGGTCACAGATTGTCCTACTTCAATGGTGGATGCAGAAAGAGCCGGAGTTACTGTGAAAGTTCCGTCCCCTGTGCTATAAAGCAGCCGCTGAACGTAATCATCGTCGTCTGCACCATTGCCAACTTTATCGACCACATGGACTTTGTACTCATTTAGCCCCTCGTTAACAGGAACATCAATGGTAAAGGCACCGTTATTTGCAATCACACCGCCAAATTTATAAGCATTCCCATCATAATGTTTGCCTTCGGCATATACGGTAAACCAGTTTCCAATAGGGTTTGTATTAGAAATATAATAGGCCATTAGGTCATCATCAATGAAACCACTAATTTGTGCCACGCCAGGATCGGTTGGCGCTTCACGTTCATACTCCTCAATGGTGATGCCAGAAACTTGCGGCTTCTCGGTATCAATTGTGAACTCGGTCTTTTGTTTCTCAAGCAGTTGCCCATTGGGAAGCACAGGAATGATGTAGTAGTGACCATCTGCTAAAGTAGACTTGGCGGAGGTCTCCAGGTCTGTTAATGTTCCATCCCAATTTGGAACTTCGTATACACCACGATAGATCTTCTCATCGATCGCATAAACTTCACCTAAAACTGTTGCAGGAGCATCTTTTGAAGAGGCAACGAAACTTATGCCTTCCAACTCTTCATTGACAGAAAAGGAAAAGGTGGTGTCGTCGGAGCGACCATCACCATTAGGTGAAATTTGTGGACTTTCAAAAGAGAGCTGATTAATAGGTGCTACATTAAATTGGTCACCTACAACAACGTTAAATGGCAGACGAAGGGTTTCTGTATCAGAGGTAAGTAACAGGATGCCTTCATGTGCGCCCTCTTTTGCTGTTTTAGATACATTGAGTGTGAATTGTGCATATTGATCTGCCCCTGAGGTAACGCTGTTTGGTGCAAAATCAATACTAATATCAGTAGGAGCTTCTGTCAGCCATTTGGTGGACAGGGTGTATGTTTCTCCATTCCCTTTAAAGTCCTCTACATAGACAGCTTTCGTTACAGTAACACCCTTTGGCTGTAAGCCGAAGGATAAGGAACCTGTGTAATAAGGAATTTCAACAGTACCCGGAAGACCGCTGTTAAGGATCTCACCGACTTTAGCAATGGATTTAGCGTTTATCGACTTCTCCAGATTAATTAAACCTGCACCTTGTTGGTACAAGGAGTAAGAATTCCCATCACGGTTAAAAATAGGATCAGCATTGTTCATCAGCAGAGCTTTAATTTCATTTGGCTTCAGATCAGAGTTTTTACTCAGTAACAAAGCCACAGCTCCTACAACATGTGGGGTTGCCATGCTAGTGCCATTTTTTAAGCCGAAAGCATGGTCATAGTTCCCATCCCAGCTAGGGATCGTCGAGTTGATATTGACTCCGGGCGCTACAACATCAGGTTTTATTAGATAATCGGGCATCCCTGGACCCATAGAACTGAAGTTTGCTAACTGATTTACTTCAAGCGCTATATAGTAACTGATTATATCTTTAGCCGCAGCCATCTGAGTTTTTATTTTTTTGCCATCGGCTTGACTGATTCCGTAGGTAGGAATGTAATCCCCAGGCGCACCAAGGGTGGGGCTGATTTCACCAGGCTCATTATTGGCAATCAGCAGAAGCTTCGCACCAGCAGCTTTGGCATTAAGAGATTTGTCTGAGAAGCTCAGCGAGCCCCGATCAACAAGCACTACCTTATCTTTGACATCCAGATTTTTGTAATCGGAAGGACTCCCAAGACCAGCGAAAACGATCTTACTGCCAGCAATATTATCGATTAAATCTGGGGAGTAACTGGCTAATGTTCCGGGAATCTTTTTAACATCGCCAATATCAAAGAAAGGGGTATTTATCGGAGTAGTAGAAGCTCCAACACTAAGCGCGAGTTGGGCACCAGCGGGTTCGCCCAGTGTTCCTGCATCAGGACCAGCGTTACCGGCGGCAACAATAACGTTCACGCCCGATTTTACGGTATTGTCTATCGCGATTGAACTCGCGGAATAGCTTTGGTTGACACTAGAGCCTAGAGAAAGGTTAATAACATCTGCTCCGTCATCGACTGCTTTCTCAATACCCGCAATTACATCCGCTGTGGAACCAGATCCATAGGGACCAAGTACGCGATACGCATACAATTCTACCTCAGGTGCCACATCTAAAATTGTCCCGGCAACGTGTGTACCATGCGAGGTTTCGTAAGGAGTACCTGCTCTTGGAGGGAAGTTAGCATCAGGGGCTGTTTCAGCCGGATCATCATCCTGATCATATACATCATAGCCACCCTTATAATTATCTTTTAACAAAGGGTGATTCTTATCAATACCAGTATCGACAACAGCTACCTGTATATCTTTGCCTGTGTACCCTAAATCATGTAGTTTGTCCGCGCCTATTAGCTTGCCGCTGTCTGAATAGGAACGTGTAACAGGTAATGTCGCTACTTCAACACTGTCTGCTAGTGCATGTACTTCTTCATTTGGATAGATAGCCGCAACGCCTGGAAGCTCTAACAGCTTGTTTACTTGATTGGCTGGCAGCGTAATGGAATACCCGTTAAAAATCTCACTGTATTCAAAACCGATATCGGCATCGATTTTCTGTGTTGAGGAAATAAAGCTTTTATGCTCTGAGATAATTTTACTGCGTTGTGAGGAGACTGAGGATCGTAAAGAATAAGTTTTTGCCTCATTTACATACACACTGACTGGTTTATTAGTCAATTCCACAATTACTGAAACTGGTGCTGAACCTTTGAGTATTCCAGCATAGTTATGAGGGGTTACACTTTGAGACTGTACATCCGTAACCAGGGTTGAAGATTCAAGGGATGAGTTCGCAAATGCAGCTGATGGAAAAAGAACAGACACAGCCAGTCCGAAGCTTGCCGCTCCAATACCAAATCTTTGAATAGAGTGTTTAAAGGTACGTTTCAAATAAGTTCATCCTCCCAAATGAATTTTTTGTATTGCAATGTGTCTGTGGTTCTCCTCCTCAATTTAAAATGTAAAAAATTATGAAAATTAAATTTATTCTACAGCTATAACTTCAAATCGAATATACAACTTTAGTACCATATTGCAGCGAAGCGTTGAAGAAAATGTCGAATTCCTAGTAGATAAGTGGAATATAAGAAAATCAGAGCATAAAACAAGTGAAATTAAGACAATATAAATGAATGCAACAGATATCTGAATTTCAAGCGAGAGCGGGGATAAGATGTCGGAAAGATATATTTTGGCGTATTTTAAAAGTCCAGAGGAAGCCGAAGGCGTCGCGCGCAAGCTTCGTGCACTTCGGGCCATTGAAGTTTCCATTGATCGCTTCAGTAGATATGGAGGTACCAGCTTTAGCTCAGGGGTAAATCCGGTGACAGGCAATGTGGCCAGAATGGACTCCATGACTGCTGAGCATGCACACACAGGCATACTTGCAGCTGCGGACACCAGCTCTAGCGGGATGAGTCATGGTGGTAACGGTGGTCCAACGGGGAGAGATATTTTGCTTACGGTTATTGTGCATACGGAGTCCTACGATCAGGCTCTGCGCTTAATTGAAGAAGCAGGCGGGATGGTCTGATCAGGCACTTCATTGAGTAAGAAGAAAGGAGACGAACAATGGATAGAGAGAACTCACAAATCTTCTCCAAGACGGAGAAATTGAAAATGTTATACGAAGCTAAAGCAGAGGATGTAGAATTCTCGGCGGCGGAAGCCGATCTTGATGATATTGAAGCTCAGGATCGCGCACAAGAAGCGGACAAACGTCAGCTGAATGAGATTATGAAGAAAGAATAGCAGCTAAAAAAGCTAAGGCGGATACCTCACTTTGTGGGGTATTTTTGCGTTTGGGCATGTATAATTAGGGCGAAGAGCTTAAGTGTGGGGGGAGAAGATGGATAACGTTATTTTGTGGACTGGGTTAGCCTTATTGATCGCATTATTAACCTATTTGAACCAGAAGCAGTTGTACTCTCCAAAAGTAAAACGCGCCTATCTTGAGTTGCGGGAGCTGACAGAGAAGGTTCGTATGGAGCGCTCTGAGGCGAGCGATTTGTATCGATGGGAAGCAGAATTAACCGAACTAGAGAATCATCCGAATGAACTGAATAAATTGGATGCCGAAATTAGGTTTCATCACGCATTTTTGTTATATCTTGAACGTCACTACCCTTCAGACCCAAGGATTATTGGTTTGAAGCAAGCTGCCGCATATCAGAAGGATATGGTTTTGGGGATTAAAATAAAAGATTATAAATCCAATTGAATCGGAGGAACTTCCATACTTTGCTACATGGGATTGAGAATGATAGGAATTTGAAAATGAAATTGAGAGTTTGAACCCTAGCTGATATTGCAGCTGGGGTTTTTGTTATTAGATCAGTAAAAATGAACTGAGTTAGGCAATTTTTTAGCTTATAAGTAAGGTTACCGCTAAGAAGAATTTGGGGGTCTCATAGTCGACGTAGCTGTAGCTATTTTTCTGTTGGAATCGGGTAACATTTTCGGCATGTTTGAGGTTGGAAAATGATTAATTAGGGAAAACCTCCCTAAAAAACGCTCGAAAAGATAGAAAAAGGCCTGATTTCATGAGTTTTTGGGGAGTATTTCCCTAAATGATAGATCAACCTTCGAATCTTGCACATCATTAGGGATGTTTTCCCTAATTATCATCATTTCGAGTATATTAACGTCTGCAGATGTTATAAATATTTTAAGTAAAATAGCTAATATCACACTACAGATTAAGGATGTATAATTGTTCGAATATACTAACTACGACCAATCAACTATTGAATTTTTTCAGGGGGAATTAGAATGGGGCTGGTACACTCTCAAGGAGTTACTGATGAGCTTGTTGTTAGATCTTTAGAAAGAAATTTAGCTATTATCCGGTTTGACCTTGATCGCCGGGTAGCTTATGTGAATGAAGTTTTTGCAAATTCCATGGGATATAAAAAAGATGAAATGTACGGAATGCATCATAAAGAGTTCTGTTTTCCACATTTCGCAGATAGCCCAGGTTACGAACGGTTTTGGCAGGATCTTTTTACAGGGAAGAGTTTTCAGGATAAGATCGAACGAATGGATTCGAAAGGAAATGCGGTTTGGCTTGAAGCTACCTACATGCCAGTATTTGATGAAAGCAATGAACAAGTCATCGGAGTATCTAAAATAGCAACTAATATTACCCAAAGACAAAGTAACATGAGTAATGTTGTGCAACGGATGCAAGAGATGGCAGACAGCTTGAATCAAAGAGCAGATTTAGGTATTGAACGCAGTCAAGAATTATTACGAAGCATCAACAAAATCGCCGAAGTATCGATAGAAAATACACATACTCTAGCTAATCTTGAAAAGCAAGCTGTATCGATTCATAGCATCGTGCAAACGATTCGCGATATTGCATCGCAAACGCAATTATTAGCCCTAAATGCAGCTATTGAAGCAGCGCATGCCGGGGAGTATGGGCGAGGTTTTGACGTAGTGGCAAAAGAAGTAAGGAAATTATCTTCCATGGTACAAGATTCGATCATAAAGGTACGGGATAGTGTGAATGCGATCACGCTGGAAATTGGAAAGATCTCTATAGGTACAAATCAAGTACAAGAAAGTATAGAAGATAGTCAGCAGCAGGTTCTGGTGGCGTTGGAGGATTTTTCGAAGATTGCTTCTTCTGCACAAAATCTCGACACACAAGCGCGCGAGGTTATGGATATTCTCTAGTTGCAGTATGTATGTTGATAGATTGAATATCGGCAAAAAAGGGTCGGTCTCCTACTTGAAAGAGATGGACCCTTTTATTGTTGGTATTATCCGATTTTGTTAACAATCAAGGTAGGAATCATATATCTATGATTTGTGATGACTCCGTCTACAGTAACACTAACCTTAGTAACTCCGGTGTCCCCAATCGCCCCATCAGAGCCAGTCCCACCTTTAGCCCCCCGTCACCCCAGTCGCTCCAGTTGCCCCAGTTGCCCCAGTTGCCCCAGTTGCCCCAGTTGCCCCATCATATCCAAGTAATTCTGCTGTAGCTAATCGATGCTGGGCTACTAATTTCTCTGCACTGTCTTTACCCCAAAATGAGATTTGGATTGGATGGTCTGGCAAACTAGCAGTTGTGAAAAAAAATTCGAAGGTATCAAAATCCGCAAAATAATTTTTAGTTATTACCTGATTTGGCATCACATCTAGCAGATCGCCTACATATTGAATTCTTTCTTCATTCATGTAGTAGCCTTCGATCAGAACTGTGGAAGCAATCTGACCGCTACCATTAGCAATTTTGACCGTGACCTGTTGTGTAAGTCTTGTGTTGTTTTCTGAGTTAACATTGTTTTCTATCGGACCAGTAGTTAAAAGAGTCATTGTCCTTCCTCCATTTGCTTCATTCAGATTATTAAGCCTGTTTGATTTTCTCTATGTCTTTAAGAGTAGCGATAGTTTATGCTCAGAAAAACGAACCTTTTCCAAGGATTGGTTGTCATATAGATATCTCAGTCAAGAAAGGAGGGCGTAAAATTTGGAGAGTAACCGGGAGTTATTTGAAACCTACAATAAAGATGTATACCGGACTTGCTACTATATGGTGCATGACGCGGCGGATGCAGAGGATTTGACTCAGGATGTCTTTATTACCGTATTTCGCAGTAATCGTGAGCACGTGGAGCATATCAAGGCTTGGATTATGAAAATAACGGTCAACCATTGCCTCAATCATTTGAAACGAAAACGGACTTTACAACAGAAGATTACGGACAACCTTCATTTCTTTAATAAAACGGCAGAAACAGCTGTGGAGCAGCAGATTGAGCAGCGTGAGACGGAGGTCGAGTGGGCGCAATATATGAGCCAGGTCCCTATCAAACTTAGGATGGTGCTCACACTTAGGTATATGCATGATTTCAGTCTGGCTGAAATTTCGGATCTGCTGTCCATTCCACTTGGAACGACCAAATCTAGGCTGCATAAAGGGCTAACGGTAATGAGGAGAATCCTGCAGGAGGCTGGGGTTCAACTTGAACTAAAGGAGGGCGAAGCTTTTGAAAAAGTTAGAAAATATGCTGGAGCATCGTTTAAATGAAGATAAAGGCGTGCCTTATCCAGATTTTGAGCGCATGTGGGGACGTTTAGAGCAAGAAAACAGTACAATGACTCCCCTACAACTTCGTATGGCGAATGGTAGCGGGAACAGAGGGAGAAACTGGAGTAAAATAGCTGTGGTGGCTTCATTTTCAGTGCTTATTGCAGCGGCACCCGTATATGCAGCAGTGCATTATGATTGGGATAATTTGCTCCATGGGAGAGGAGGCGTTCAAGCAGCGCTGGCCCAAAATCTCGGACAACAACTGAACCAGTCAGTGACGCAGGATGGAGTAACTCTGAAGCTACATACAGCGATTGTGGATGAGAATCGGACGGTTATCTTATTCACTTTGGATGTAGGAAAACGCTTGGAAAATGAAAATTGGAATGTTAATGGAATGACTTTGAAGGGCGCAGATGGGGCGAATGGTCCTAGTGAGTTCAGTTATGTGTTATGGGATGAGAAAAATCAACATTACAACGGATATTTCGAGAGTGATTGGACACCGAAAAAGGATACTGTGAATGTGCAACTAGTTGCAGATAATCTGCAAGCCTTTAGCACACAGGAGTTAGATTTACCGCTGGATATCCAATCGCAGGAGACACAAAATTTTCCTATTGGACAGGAAGGAATGCGCAGCATAGAGGTGAAACCTTTTACCCAAGGACAAGAAAAAATATTATTCTCTTCAGCGATCATTTTTGATCAGCCAGAAACAAAAGAATGGGTCTTTCCAAATATAGTCGCTTACAAAAACGGAACGCTCATAAATTCGCTGGCTGGAGGTGCTTTCGGTACACCGGGAGAAAACGGGGAATATACGTCCCAGCAATATTTTAAGGCGGCTGATATTTCCAGCGGAGAAGTGAATTACAAGCTGCAGTACATGAAACAAGAGAAAAAGGTTGAGGGGCCCCTAGCTTTTGATCTTCAATTAAGCAAAAAGCAGATGGAGAGCGGAACCATAAATACTTCATTGAATCTGCCGCTAGAAGAGGGCGAACCTAATTACACGCTGGAGAAAATGGTAGTGACGCCTACTCAAATTCGAATCGCTATTAGAAGTAAAGAGAAAGGCAACAATTTCCCGTATCAAAAGTCTACTCTTGAAGTAGCAGGCAAGACGCTGGAGGGCAATTTCTGGAGATCTCCAGAAGGTGAGCCGGAATTAACAGTGCTTCGTTTTGAGCGGCCAGTTGACCTTGAAATCACAGAAGAGACGCCAATTACCTTTGTTGCTAAATACAAGGTGACTCAGCACGGCAGCTATAAAATTAACAAGGACGAAAAAACACCACTTCTGTTGACGAATATATCTGATAAGAAACAGACGCTTATCCAGCAGCTTAGCGGATATCCGGTAAAATGGACGTACTATATGCAGGGTGCCGATCTTTATGTAGAGACTGAAAGTGAAGATGCTCGCTTCGGTGGAATTAACCAGACCCATATCGGACTGGGGAAAGAGCGTATTTTAGGTAAACCTCTGACCGTTAATTTCACTGGGGATGGAAACAATAAGGCCATTGATGTTTACAAGGGTTTCAAAGGTACAGAAGCTTCTATTTATATATTCTTCTATACGACTGACGATCCGGATAAAGAAACAAGAGTGCAGCTGCGGCCATAGAAAATTTTTTTAGGGAGGAACCTTGTGTTCTTCCCTTTTTTTCGTTTACAGTGAGTAGATGCTGAGTGGACTCAGCAAGGATTAGCGTAAAGGAGAGAAAAGGATGGAAATCACTCGTTGTGCTTGGGTTAATGAGGATCCTTTATATATCGCATACCATGATGAAGAGTGGGGCAAACCTCTGTATGATGACCGGAAGCTGTTTGAATTACTTATGCTTGAAGGCATGCAGGCAGGGTTAAGCTGGTACACCGTCTTAAAAAAGCGGGCACATTACAGAGAGGTATTTGATGGATTTGATCCGGAAAAAATTGTGCATTATGATGAGCCGAAAATTGCTGAGCTGATGAACGATCCCGGGATTATTAGAAATCGCTTAAAGATTGATTCTATCATTCGTAATGCAAAAGTATATTTGCAAATTAGTGCGGAAACAGGCAGCTTTTCAGATTATCTCTGGAGTTTTGTGGGGGGCGCGCCTACGCTTAACCATTGGAAGACACGTGCGGATGTTCCTGCTTCGACGGCTCAGTCTGACGCAATGAGTAAAGCATTAAAAAAGCGAGGCATGAAGTTTGTCGGCTCTACCATATGTTATGCTTTTATGCAGGCATCGGGGATGGTAGATGATCATTCGCTCGATTGCTTTTGCAGGAGCAGCCCGGGCATGGCAGAGCGTTGATCTGTAGTTTGGCGTTACCCCAAGAAGAAATGTTATACTATGAAGCGAATGCTCACAAAACTAAGCCTATGCTTTCGAAGTAAGTTTTGCACGAAGTCAATCAATGAAGCTAACGCTCACAAAACTAAGTCTATGCTTACGAAGCCAGTTTTGCACGAAGTCAATCAATGAAGCTAACGCTCACAAAACTTTAGGAGGATCACATAAAGATGTTATGGCATGAAGTGACGATACATACAACAGAAGATGCACAAGAAATGATTTCGAATTTTTTATATGAAGCAGGAGCGGGTGGGGTTTCTATTGAAGAATCCGGAACACTCAGTAAAGAGCGGAATACGCGTTACGGTGAATTATACGACCAACCTTTGAATGATATCCCAGAAGGGGAAGCGGTAATCAAAGGTTATTATGCCGATTCCACGGATATGGATGCTGTTATAGAAGAGCTGACTCCACGGGTAGCAGAATTGCGTGAGTACGGCATTGATCCGGGCAAATCGCTGATTTCTTGGAAAACCGTAGATGAAGACGAATGGGCGCATGCTTGGAAGCAATATTTTAAACCGCTCAGGGTATCGGAGCGTCTCACGATTAAACCAACTTGGGAGGAATATACGCCTGAGAGCCCCGATGAAGCAATCATTGAGTTGGACCCTGGTATGGCATTTGGTACAGGGACTCACCCTACAACAGCTTTGTGCCTGCGTGCGCTCGAGAAGAATATTAGCGGCGGCGAAGAAGTAATCGATGTTGGTACGGGTTCAGGAATATTGGCTGTAGGTGCAATGCTGCTCGGTGCGAAATCCGTGCTGGCGTTAGATTTGGACCCTGTAGCTGTTGAAAGTGCGCGGGAGAATGTAGCACTGAATAAACTTGAAAAGTTCATTACGGTAAAAGAAAGCGACCTGCTCTCCTTGCTAGGCGGTGAAGGTGTAGCTGACACGGCTGCTGGAGAAATGTGGCCATCCGCTAGACCGGGTCACACTCTTGAGGGAACACCTGCGGAGCAAGTAACAGAGGATAGCCTCGGTGTTACACTCCCGGTGAAGATTGTAGTTGCGAATATTTTGGCAGAAATCATCGTATTGTTTACGGATGATGTGTATCGTGCACTTCAGCCAGGAGGCTTTTATATTACCTCTGGTATTTATAAGGATAAAGAAGGACTTGTGGCTAACGCACTACAAGAGTCCGGCTTTGAGATTATGGAAGTATCCCGTGAAGAAGATTGGGTGGCATTTACAGCCGGAAAGAGGTAAAAATGGATATATTGCAAAGTATAATACGTGTAGATCTGGATCAGCTTCCTTTTCTGCTCATTACGATTTTAATTGCTTTTACAGTACATGAATTCAGTCATGCTTATTTCGCAAATAAGTTCGGTGACCCTACCGCTAGATTATTAGGACGCATGACGCTTAACCCTGCTGTACACTTCGATTTTTTTGGTATTTTACTGCTGCTGGTTGCTGGTTTCGGGTGGGCACGTCCAGTTCCTGTAAACCGTGATAACTTTAGCCGCCCCCGTCTGATGGGAGTCATTGTGTCTGCTGCGGGCCCAATCAGTAACCTGTTACTAGGGATTATTGGTGCTTTAATATATGGGGTGCTTGCGGCAACCGGTGTATTAGAGTCGATCTCCAATGATCGCGTTTTAGAGGCAGTGTATCTGTTCTTTGGCACCTTTATTCAATGGAACTTCTTTTTATTCTTGTTCAATCTGATTCCATTGCCTCCGCTGGATGGCTACCGGATTGTGGAGGATATTGCTCCTCGCTCCATTCGGGGCAGATTACAGCAATTTGAGCAATGGGCTGTATTTATCTTTTTATTAATTCTGTTTATTCCAGGGTTACGAACCTATACCATCGATCCTCTTGGCCACTGGGCTAGTGAAATGTCGAGAACATTTGTGCAGCTATTCCTAAGAATGTTTGGCAGCTAAGGTAGGGACTGAAGTCTGGTCAACCCTGCTTAAACATTGTATTATGTAATTTGTTGAAAAATAGGATAGTTAAATTTCGCCTGATCCATAGTTATATTTCTCTAAGAAACGGGTGACGTCTTTATTAAGGCGTCTTTACCGTTTCTTCTTACTGAATTCATGAACAGGATGATGAAGAGATGCAGCGATATTTTGTTACACCAGAGCAGTTTGGTGCAGATAACGTTAGAATTGACGGGGAAGATGCAAGGCATATTGCCAAAGTCATGCGCGGTAAGGTTGGGGACAAGCTTATTGTCAGCGATGGCGTCTCCCGTGAAGCGTTAGTGGAGATTGCTCAGATCGAAATAGGGGAAGTGACAGTGAACATCCTGGAAACCCTGGAGATGACGCATGAACCGCGGATAAAAATCACAGTGGCTCAGAGCTTACCCAAGGCCGATAAGATGGAAACTGTCATTCAAAAGTGTACAGAAATTGGAGCCGTTGGTTTTATTCCTTTTCTGTCGGAGCGCACGATTGTACAATACGATGAACGCAAGGAAAGTAAGCGGCTGGACCGCTGGCGTAAAATTTGTAAAGAAGCTGCCGAGCAGGCACACCGGAACATCGTTCCGGCTGTAGGCTCACCGTTATCCTGGAAGCAGCTGCTACAGACTTTTAGTGAATATGATGCTGTTTATTTCTGTTATGAAAAAGAAGAAGGCTTGCAGCTTCGCAGCAGTGTTGCCCCTTGGTTATCCTCGCTTTCACCGCAGGCTGGTGGGAAGGTACTGATTGTGGTAGGTCCTGAAGGGGGCTTTACACCAGAGGAATGCCAAAAGGCAGAAGAAGCTGGTGCGGTTTCCGTAGGACTAGGACGGCGTATTCTGCGCTGTGAGACAGCGGGCATGGTTGCCGCTGCTTGTATTTTATATGAATCGGGAGAAATGGGAGGAGCTTAAGAGATGCCATCCGTAGCATTTTATACTTTAGGTTGTAAAGTGAATTTTTATGACACCGAAGCCATCTGGCAGCTATTCAAAAATGAAGGTTACGAGCAGGTCGATTTCGAGGGACCCGCCGATGTATATCTGATTAATACTTGTACTGTAACTAATACAGGTGACAAAAAAAGCCGTCAAATGATTCGTCGTGCCGTTCGCCGCAATCCGGAAGCTATCGTGGCGGTTACTGGCTGCTATGCGCAGACCTCTCCTGGTGAGATTCTTGATATTCCTGGTGTCGATCTTGTTATTGGTAACCAGGACCGCGATCAGATCATGACGCATGTAAAGAACATTGAAGCCTCACGTCAGCCGGTCAACGCTGTTCGTAATATTATGAAGACACGTGAATTCGAAGAGATGGATGTACCTGGCTTTGCGGATCGGACGCGTGCTTTTATGAAGATTCAGGATGGCTGCAACAACTTCTGCACATTCTGCATCATTCCATGGTCGCGTGGACTTTCCCGCAGCCGTGATCCCAAAAGTATCGTAACCCAGGCACATCAATTAGTAGAAGCAGGGTATAAGGAATTTGTGCTCACGGGTATTCATACCGGTGGTTACGGTGACGATCTTGATAATTACCGTCTAGCCGATTTGCTGTGGGATCTAGATAAGGTGGATGGACTGGAGCGGGTACGTATCAGTTCTATCGAAGCTAGCCAGATCGATGAGAAGCTGCTGGAGGTGCTGAACCGTTCCTCTAAAATGTGCCGTCATCTGCATATCCCGCTGCAAGCCGGACATAATGATGTGCTGAAAGTGATGCGCCGTAAATATACGACAGAAGAATATTACGCCAAAATGCAGCTGATCCGTCAGGCGATGCCAGATGTCGGGATTACTACGGATGTTATCGTTGGGTTCCCGGGGGAGACCGATGAAATGTTCCGTGCCGGCTACGACTTCATGAAGGCTATTAATTACTCCGAGATGCACGTATTCCCTTACTCCAAGCGGACGGGCACTCCGGCAGCGCGGATGGAGAATCAGATCGACGAAGAAATCAAAAATGTACGCGTGCAGGAACTGATTGATCTTTCGGAAGAAATGCAAATAGCTTATGCTCGCAAATTTGTAGGCCAGACATTAAGTGTTATTCCGGAAAGAGCTGCTAAAGGGGCGCCGGGGCGCAATATCCAGCATGGATTTAGCGACAACTATTTGCAGGTGTTCTTCGATGGTGAAGATTCACTCCAAGGAGAACTTTGTCAGGTGAAGATAACGGAAGCTGGCGTGAACGAATGCCGCGGTGAGTTGGTCGGGGTTAGTCAGACTGGGCTTCAGCAGGCTGTCCGTTAAGCAATTGATATCCGTTAAGCAATAGATAGTAGTAAAAAGACAACAGAGCAACCATTTTCCCGTTAGCGGGGAAGGGCTGCTCTGTTTTTAAGTTGTTGCTGTCTACACCACCAATTCATAACAATCTCATGATGCTTTCGGACCCAGCTGGCGTTATTTGCATTTTTTTTGCCTTTTATGCTTAGTTTCGGACTCCAGTGCAGCTATTCCTCAGAAAGTAGTTCATGATAGGTGTTTTTCATGACTATAGCGACTATGGTGTCCATTAGTGTTCCAAAAGTGGGATAATGCTGCGAATAAGGTCAACTGTGTCCGATAGTGACTTCATACGCGTAGAAGTGGATCAAAAAAACATCCGTAGAATCATGATTGAAACAATCCCCGCCAGTACAGTGCCAAGCAAGCTCCGGGTTTTTATCGCAACCAAAAAAGTAGGCAATGCCGCAAAAAGCTCAATGTTATTAGCTAAAGACGAAAATTTCCCATCATTCAAAAATATCTCCTGACCTATTAATGCTGCCATAACAGAGATAGGAACATAGTTTAACCAGCGCATTCCCCATTCTGGCAATTCAAACCGGCTAAGGATCATGAGCGGAACCACCCTGGGAATAAAGGTCACAAAAGCTGCTCCTAGAATGATCAGAAATACATCCCATCTCACTTCCATTTTTCAAACACCATCCCTATCGTTGACGCAATGACTGTTGCGATAATCACTCCAACACTGCTGGAGAATAGGAAGGAGCTTCCTACTGCTATGATCACGGCAAGGATTGCGACAACCAAATCTAGTTTGATTTTATTACGGTCAATCATGGAAATTACAAGAATGCCAATAAACATCGCAGGTAAGGCAAACTGTAAACCGAATTGATCAGGGTCTGAGATCCACTGGGCTAAAAAAGCTCCCGCTACATTCGCAAGAAACCAATTTAAATAAGCGGTGAGATTTAGACCGTGCATCCATTTTTCACTGATTTGCTGCTTATTCAAAGCTTGATTGATGGCAACTCCAAAGGTCTCATCAGTCAATAAAGAACCTACCAGCATATTTCTCAGTGGGGAAAGATGGCGGAAATAAGGTGAAAGAGCTGCACTAAGCAAAATATGGCGAAGATTCACGATAAATATCGTAATAATAATGGCCGCAGGCGAGCTGCTGACAGCTATCATTCCAGCAGCTATAAACTGAGCTGAGCCCGCGTAAAGAATCAAGCTGATTAAGGCAATCTCAGCAATGCTGAGCCCGGCTGTCTTTTGAACAACACCTGCTGCGAGTCCGATGCTTAAGTAGCCTAGTAGTGTGGGAATACAATCTTTTACCCCTTTAAGGAAGCTATCTTCCTGTTTAGGAGACGGGATTGCTTCTAGTTGGACGTTCTCTGCACTCATCGTAGCCCCCTTGTTTCAAGAAAGAATTTAGTAGTTAGCATATTACTTCCTAATATTTTGATCAACCTTTACCGTATTATCTAGTCTGAAAGTCCCGAATTTCGCTTTATAGAGCCAGGGGGTAAACACTTAGGGTACAATTGTCGATATAAGTAAAAGAGTGTGGGGATAAACCACCGAACGACATTATAGCCTAAGGGAGAGAACAAATGACTGTGTACAGGAAAATGACGAAAATGCTCCTCATCATGATATTGTTAGCTACTGCGGTTTTTCCGGTAAGTGTCTTTGCAGCGACCGGCGATATCAACTCGATTGAATTCGAAAGCTCCGCTAAAGTAGAGCTTACGGTTGGACAAACGCCAAAGCAACTTAAGGTATATGCGAATGTGGAAGGGTCCTCATCTAAAAGAGATGTGACAGGTGCAGTTGTATGGAATTCTTCTAACACAAACGCTGTAAAGGTAGTAAATGGCCTATTGACTCCGATTGACAGTGGAAAAGCTATTATTACAGCGACTTATAATCATGCACTTGCTACCATTGAAGTTGAGGTAGCCCATCCAGTTAAAGAACTGAAGCTCGAATATAGTTCTGAAGGGAACTACAAATTGGGTGATGATGAGGATAAACTGCTGGTCAAAGCCAATGCGATTGGTGGAGAAACAGCGACTTCTGCTAAGGATGTAACGGCTGATACTACTTGGAGCAGCTCCAACACAAGCGTGTTGACCATTGCAGAAGGTAAGATCACTTTGGCTGGTGAAGGTACAGCAACGATCACTGCCAAATACAAGACCTTAACAGCAACCTTTAAGGCTGTAGTGAAATTGCCTTATTCTGAAATTGAGCTTAAACATGACGACAAAATCGTTAAAGAACTAGAGATGCTAGTCGGAGATGCACCTTTGAAGTTGGTTGCAGAGACTAAAGAAACTACAAAATCCAGCGCAAATGATATTTCAGAGAAAGCGGAATGGTCCTCTTCTAGTGCTAGTGTAGCTACAGTAGACAAAGGCGAGATCAAAGTGTTGTCTGCTGGTAAAGCTGTAATTACAGTATCCTATCTAGGGATTACACAAACAGTAGACGTATATGTACGTGCTCCTTATGAAGCGCTACTACTTACTCCTACAGGAGATCAATTCCTGTTTATGGGCGAAACCCTGAACGTTAAAGCTGAGGTTCGCGATGCTGCGAATTCTACTCCGAACATTTCAGGCAGCGCAGTATGGACTTCGGATAACCAATTGGCGGCAACCGTTACGCCTGGTAGCGATACTGCGGCAGTGACTGCTAAAGCAGTGGGAACTTCGGTTATTAAAGCAGAGTACAGAGGAATTAATAAAAGCTTTAAGCTGACAGTGTATCCTACGATCACAGAACTGGCAGCCGACAAGACGGAATTGGAGCTTTACACAGATGACACCGTAAGCCTTCCAAAAGTAAATGGTACAAAGCTTGACGGAACAAAGCTAGATCTTAGCAGTGATATTGAGTGGACCTCTGCGGATGATGAGATTGCCACCATTAAAGACGGCAAGATTGTTGCTGAATCGGCAGGTATTGTGAAGGTTATCGGTAAAATAAAATCAGAAAACCCAACGACTTCAAAAACTGCTGTAAGAGAAAAAAGTGTTGAAGTAAAGGTTACAGTGAAAGATAAAGTCCTTGTCCTGCTTGGACCAGAAGAAAACCTGGTGATTGTTACTGGTGAAGAGAAGGCTGTTCCTGAAGTAAAAGCTGTGATGGAAAACGGCAGTGAACTTGATGCTACTGCAACTATGGAATGGGAGCTTACCGGTACGAATGCGATTATCAAGACAACAACTTCCGGTAAGGTAATCAAAGGACTGGTGAAGGGTTCTGCTACTTTAAAGGGAACTTACGCTAATAAAACCATCAGTATCCCAGTTACCATTGAACAAAAGGTTACTAAGCTAGTTGTAGAACCTACTGCTATCGAAATGAACATTAAAGGCTCTAAAGCGATAAAGGTAACGGCTTATTATTCTAATGGTAAGACAGGGAATGTCTCCAGCAGTATGAATTGGGAGTCCTCGAACGAAGCGGTTGCTACGGTTAAAGCTACAACCGTTAAAGCAGTAACAGAAGGTACTGCTACGTTGACAGGATCTTACCAAGGGATTGCTGCTAGTGTCAAAATTACTGTAGTTCCTAAATTAACAAAGCTGACCGTTAATGAGAGCAGACTGAAAATGGCTCCGGGAGCGGTTCAGAATGTAGTCGTGACTGCACAGTATGATACTGGTAAGACTGCTGTTGTTACTGGAAGTGCGGTATGGACCAGCTCCAAGCCTTCTGTAGCGAGAGTATCTGCAAGTGGTCAGATTGTAGCTGTGAGTAAAGGAACGACATCCATTAAAGGAAAGCTAGGCGGCAAAACAGTTACAGTATCAGTGACAGTGAAGTAATAGAGAATACGATCTGAATTATCAACTATGAATCTGCAAAGCCAACATTATGTTGCTTTGCAGATTTTTTTATTTGGATTCTATAGTAATTCCGACTATTCCGATGTATAATCACATAAAACATAATAGATGCGGTGGGGGAGATGAAAACATGGCAAAACAAAAGGTGTTGTCGATCAAGACGATAGTAGCGATTGGTATTGGTTCTGCTTTATTCGTTATATTGGGGAGATTCGGCTCGATTCCTTCGGGTATTCCAAACACTAACATCGAGACTACATACGCATTACTGGCATTGTTCTCTCTATTGTACGGCCCGTTTGCCGGATTATTTATAGGCCTGATCGGGCATACCCTGAAGGATACGATATCTTATGGATCGCCATGGTTCAGTTGGGTCATATCATCAGGAATTGTAGGGCTGGTTATTGGCTTGTTAGTAGCTAGAATCGCTATTCATGACGGGGAATTCGGACGGAAGGAAATAATACGCTTTAATCTGGCTCAGATTGCAGCGAATGCTGTAGCTTGGTTCCTTGTAGCCCCAGTGTTGGATATTCTGATCTATGCAGAACCCGCTAATAAAGTATTTACGCAAGGACTGACCGCAGGTGCATTAAATATAGCTTCGGTGGCAGTGATCGGATCTTTACTAGCCATTGCGTATGCTAAGACAAGAACGAAACAGGGCAGCTTGACTAGAGAAGCTTGAGTGGAATACATATCCAAGCTAAAAAGCCGGTGGAAATCACCGGCTTTTTTCTCTTCACATTAACCCAGAGGAAGGTCTCAGATGAAAAAAGTAATGATTGAATTTAAGGATTTCAGCTTTCAATATCGGGCGCAGCAGGAACCCACACTACAGGGGATTAACTTAACGATTGTTGAAGGGGAGAAGGTGCTTATCGTGGGACCCTCAGGTTCTGGGAAAAGTACACTGGCTCATTGCATTAATGGTCTCATCCCTTTTGCTTACAGAGGGGAAATATCAGGTTCATTACGGGTTATAGGCCAGGAGCAGAAGGATCTGAGTATCGCAGAGCTGTCCAATCAGGTAGGTACCGTATTGCAGGACCCGGATGGACAATTTGTAGGATTAACGGTTGGTGAGGATATCGCCTTCAGTTTAGAGAACCATGTGGTTCAACAGACAGAAATGAAGAGCAAAGTGGCGGCTGCCGCAAGAGCGGTGGATATCCACGAATTTCTGGCCTCTTCTCCTCAGGAGTTATCGGGTGGACAAAAGCAAAAAACGTCCTTGGCAGGTGTTCTGGTAGGTGATGTGGACATCCTGCTCTTTGATGAACCGCTGGCAAGCTTAGATCCTTATACAGGTACAAAAGCGATTGAGCTTATTGATCGAGTGCATAAAGAGACAGGTAAAACCGTTATTATGATCGAGCATCGTCTTGAAGAGGTGCTGCATCGGGCGGTGGATCGTATTATTGTGATCCATGAAGGACGTATTGCGGCGGATATGCCGGCTGCAGAACTGTTGAGCACAACGTTGCTTTCAGAAGTTGGCATTCGGGAACCTCTCTATTTAACGGCTTTGAAGTATGCCGGATGTTCGATTACAGCAAATATGAATCCGCAGCATGTGAACGATATAGAGTTGGAGGCGTGTTCTAATAAACTTAAGATCTGGTATGAGTGCAATCAGTCACGCCAGGATAAGCTGGAGAACCCACCCATCCTTGAGCTAAGAGATATTTCTTTTGGATACGAAAAAAATCAGCAGGTGCTGGATAAGCTCAATCTCTGTATTCATAAAGGAGAGATGGTCTGTATAGCGGGGCGAAATGGGGCTGGGAAATCTACAGTTTCTAAGCTTATTTGTGGCTTCTATAAGCCTTCTTCCGGATCGATACGGATGCATGGGCGTGATATTGCTCAGGACACGATTAAGGAGCGGGCAGAGCGGATTGGTTTTGTTATGCAAAATCCCAATCATATGATTTCTAAGACACTTTTATATGATGAGGTTGCTCTAGGACTAAGACTCCGAGGTTGCCCTGAGGAGCTCGTTCGTGAACGCGTCCATCAAGTCTTGAAGGTGTGCGGACTTTATGTTTTTCGCAGCTGGCCGATCTCGGCGCTCAGTTACGGCCAGAAGAAACGGGTCACGATTGCCTCCATTCTGGTACTGGAGCCGGAAGTGATCATTTTGGATGAACCGACTGCTGCTCAGGATTACAGGCATTATAACGAAATGATGGAGTTTCTCTTGACGCTGCGGGGGCAGGGGATGACGGTCATTATGATTACGCATGATATGCACTTGATGCTGGAATATGCCGATAGAGCTATAGTGTTAGCTGATGGCGTGAAGCTTGCGGATGATAGCCCTGAGCGAATATTAACGAATACTGATGTGGTGAAAAAAGCGAACTTGAAAGAAACCTCGCTTTTTGCCCTAGCTATAAAAGCTGGATTGAAACAACCGGAGGAGTTCGTTAGAAGGTTTATTGCGTATGATAGGAGGAGCCGAGGCGGATGAAGGCCAAAATGTTAACTTTTACGAAGCAGGATTCACCTATTCACCGTCTTACCGGCGCTACGAAGTTGATTTTATTTGTAGTGTGGTCTGTGACGGGGATGATTACATATGATACAAGATGTCTAATTGTGATGCTGTTATTTAGTTTGCTTGCCTTTAGAATTTCCAAAGTTCAATTTCAGGATTATGCTTTCGTATTATATTTTATCTTGATTTTCTTTTTGCTTAATCATATAGCTATCTTTATCTTTTCTCCTTTGGAGGGCGTACGTGTTTACGGGACACGTCATGATATTATGCATATTGCAGGCCGGTATACGGTAACTTGGGAGCAGCTATTTTATCAATTCAATATTGCCCTGAAATATGCGGTGGTCATTCCTATGGCATTATTATTTCTTCTAACGACCAATCCCAGTGAATTTGCAGCATCCTTAAATAGAGTTGGAGTGAACTATAAAATTGCATATTCTGTATCGCTGGCACTGCGGTACATTCCGGATATTCAACGAGATTATGAGAATATATCGTTTTCTGCTCAAGCAAGGGGAATAGATATTTCTAGAAAAGAAAAGCTGCCTAAGCGGCTAAAAAATATCATTTCGATTCTGATGCCCCTAATTCTGACTAGTATCGAGCGGATTGAAAATATCAGTACCGCTATGGAGCTGCGCGGCTTTGGCACTGAGACCAAACGAACTTGGTATAGCCGTCGCCCGTTCACGAGAGACGATTATTTTGCATTGGCTTTGTTTGCGCTGATTGGAATTTTCTCGACGGTGATCACTTTTTACGACGGTTCGCGGTTTTATAATATTTTCGATTGAAGTATAATAGTACAGTTGTGGAAAGCTGGGATTATAATAAACGGCACCTTTTTGTTAAGACTGAAGACGTTTCTCCAGTTTTGACCATATAGGCAGGTAGCATAATGGCAGTGCTAGAAGTGAGCAGACTACGTTGAAAATGGTCTGGGCGTGGGCGATTTGTGAAGCAGGGCCTCCACCAATCCATGCAGCACTTGCTTGTAGCAGCCCGATCATGGGCAAGAATAGTAGTGCACCACCTACATTAAGCGCAACATGGGACCAAGCGACGAAGACGCCGGATGGCGTGCCGCCGATGGAAGCGATGACTGCTGTAACACAGGTGCCCACGTTGGCGCCCAGCACTATGGCTATACCTAGCTCAGGCGGCATGGCACCCGAGGCGGCAATGCTCATAGCCATAGCTATGACAGCAGCGCTGCTATGGAGCATGGCTGTTAGGCACGCTCCAGCGGCGAGCCCCCATAAGGCACTAGTAGCGGCATGGTTTAGGAACCAGAGGAATAAGCCACTTTCCTGAAGTATTCCGCCGATAGACTGCATGACAGCGATGCCCCATAGGACGAGGGCGAAGCCTGATACAGCCAGACTGATAAATTGCAGCGGCGGGGATATTTTGTGGCAGAGCTCTGCCACTCGCGATGTAGGCGGCAGTTCGCCTGCAATAACTGCCGCTGCCCACAGACTGAGCGAGGCTGCCAGCAAGGGCGTGGCCATGGTATTGATCTGAAGTCCGATCAATTCTGTAGTTAATGTGGTGCCGATGTTGCTGCCCAAGATAATGCCAAGTGTGCGGGCATAGGTAAGCAGGCCGGCATTGACCATGCCGATAGTCAACACCGTTACAGCAGTACTGCTCTGGAGTAAGGCGGACAACAGGCTGCTGGCAATCATTCCTTTAATAGGGGTTGAGGTAGCTCTATTTAGGCTTGTAGTTAATAGAGGGCCTGCTAGCTTGGACAACGCCGTTTCCATCAGCTTCATGCCGGCTAGAAAGATAACAAGACCATATATGATAGGGAACAGCAAATCACTGAACATAGGGCATACTCCTTTGGACGAGGGTTGTACACCAATATATGAATGTATTGCATGGGACATGTATAAAAACATTTTTAGAAAAACAGGGAGTTGAAGTCATTGCCATCGGTTATTTTAGAACGCAATCGCAAAAAAAGACTGGAACAGGGCCATCCGTGGGTCTATGCAGGTGAAGTCGCATCGGTAGAAGGAAATCCGGAAGCGGGGGGATTAGTAGATGTCCTTAATCATCAGGGCCGATTTTTGGCCGTGGGATATTACAATCCAGCGTCACAGATTCGGGTAAGAATTGTATCGCAGGGACCCCTTGCGATCATGGATACAGCCTTTTTTGCAGAACGGTTTGCGAATTGTCTGCAACACAGAAACCGGTTCCTTCCGGGTGCGGATGCTTATCGCTTGGTTTATGGTGAAGCGGACTTTTTGCCGGGGCTTATTGTAGATCGATTCGGAGATATTTTGGTTGTGCAGCTGCTTACCCTCGGAATGGACAAGCGGCGTGCAGAAATCGTCGAAGCATTGGTGCAGGTTATGGCACCGCGCGGAATCTATGAGCGCAGTGATGTTAGTGTGCGCGAGCTTGAAGGTATGGAGCAGACAACGGGTGTGCTGTACGGGGAATGTCCAAGGCATGTAACCGTGAGCGAGAATGGCCTGAAGCTGGTCGTTGATATTGAAGAGGGCCAGAAGACAGGTTACTTCTTTGACCAACGTGAGAATAGAGCTTCCATTGCTCCGCTCATGAAAGGCTGGGGAGGACGAAGCGGCATTACGCTTCAGGAAATTGAAACTGAGGATGGTTCACTACAGACCTTACCAGTTAATAAGAGCGGCAAACATGTAACGTTCCCTTATTGGGACGGTGCGACAGTGCTGGAATGCTTCTCGCATACGGGCAGCTTCACGCTGCATGCCTGCAAGTATGGCGCGAAAAAAGTAACCTGCCTTGACGTTTCAGCACACGCCATTGAGAGTGCCAAAGTGAATGTGGAGCTGAACGGCTTTAGCGATCGTGTTGAATTCGTAGTGGATGATGCTTTTGCATATCTACGGAATCAGGTTAAAGGACTAGAGGAACGTTCTGAACGGGCGACAGTTGCCAGTGGAACAGAGACGGCAGCAGCTGCTACAAATCCTAAATCCGGAGGCAAAACAGCCAAAACCGACACATCCAAGCCGATGACGGCAGGTGGAGGAAGAACTTGGGATGTAGTCATCCTAGACCCTCCGGCGTTTGCCAAAACCAAAAGTGCAGTAGCTGGCGCTTGCCGTGGTTACAAGGATATCAATCTGCACGGGATGAAGCTGGTGAACGAAGGCGGCTATTTGGTTACCGCAAGCTGTTCTTACCATATGCAGCCAGATCTGTTCCTCGAAACGATTGCCGATGCTGCTAAAGATGCTGGCAAGGTGTTGAGACTTGTAGAATGGCGGGCCGCAGGCAAAGACCACCCACAAATACTTGGCGTTAACGAAGGACACTATCTGAAGTTTGCGATTTTTGAAGTGCGGAGTAAAAAATAAGCCTGAAGATCAAAAGGTCTACAGTGCCAAGTAACAAATAAGATAAAAGGGCTGGTCGTAGGGTGGCCGTGAGTCGGCTGTAAGGCAAGTAGTGGCCAACGGACTCAGATGACTCTATTTAGCGTAAACAGCCCATTAATGAATTCTTACGGACCCTAAAGGCGCTATTGCCCCAATAACACCCGTAATGCAGCACATTTTCGAAGAATAGCGTCAGTGGGGTCCGAAAAGTTGCCATAACAGCACTGAATCCACGAATAACGGCTCCTGGGTCCCTAAGTAATTAATGAAACAAGCCTAGCCGAAATGTTGAGTGTTAAATTCGGAATACTAAATAGTAAACAACGAATGATGCTTATTGAATTATGATATGCGGAATGCGGATTACAAAACGATCGGCGTAGAGTGCTAATGTTGAGTGCGGGGTGTTGAGTATTGAACGCTGGATGCTGAACGCCGAACGCTGAACAGTCTAACATTGACCCTATGCTCCGACATTGGCAGCTCCTATCTAACGTTGCACAACTGGCATTAAAAACAAACTAAACACTCTAAAAAGCAAGCCGCCAAAATCCGGAGGTTTGCTTTTTTTATTTGTACTCATAGCTGTTTATCCTTTGTAAAACATTAGAAAATACTAGCAAACACATGTTCCGATTAGTGTGGTTATGATATACTGAGGGGACGAGGAATCACTGAACTTTTTTAAATGGAGTGTAATCAATGGGTGGATATTTCACCCTGTATTCTATATATTTTCTCCGCTACGGAAGGAGTCTATCATTTATGCCGGTAACCTTTTTACTAGGCCGCTCGGGCAGTGGCAAGACAACAAAAATATGGGAATCTATCTCTTCTTCCTTAGAAAAGGAACCGCTTGGTGCGCCGATTATTATTCTTGTGCCAGAGCAAGGTTCTTTTGGAGCAGAACGGGGGCTTCTGACCGTAGGGAATGTGAAGGGAAGCCTTCGGGCGCAGACACTGAGTTTTTCGCGGCTTGCCTATCGTGTGAAGCAGGAAACTGGTGGCAGTGCAAGTCTGCCAATCAGTGAAGAAGGTAAGAAAATGTTAATTTACAAAATCATCAGTCGCCGCAAAGAGGAACTGAAATTATTCGGTGCCTCAGCAGACAGACCGGGTTTTGTGGAACGTCTGAACCAACTGCACACGGAGATGAAACGTTGCTGTTTGGGTTCCACTGATTTAGAGGAACAGCTGTCCGCTATGCGAGGATCTATTGCAAGAAGTCCTATTCTTGAGGGTAAGCTGGATGATTTGCAGCTGGTTTTTAGCGATTTAGAGAATGAAATGTCCCGTCTTTATATCGATGAAGAGGATCGTTTAGCAGAACTGGCTGAGCATATTCCAGATTCCTCTTACATTCGCGGGGCAGAGATTTGGGTAGATGGGTTCCATGGATTTACTCCGCAGGAATTCGTAGTGCTTCGAGAATTGATGCAGCAAGCTTCGAGGCTGACGGTTTCGCTTACAATTGATCGTCCTTACCCCTATGGAGATCAGTTGAATGAGCTTGAATTGTTTCACCCAACTGCGGTTACTTACATTAAACTGCGTGGAATTGCTGAAGAGCTGGGCATTGATGTATGGGACGAGCTGCTGGAGCCAACGGTTCTTCCGCGTTTTGAAGAAAGTCCAGTACTTGCTCACCTTGAACGGGGATATGATCGCCGGAAGGCTTGGATAGATGCGGATGAACTGGCAAGAGAGGCTATATCCATAGGCGCCGCAGTTTCGCACAGAGCAGAGGTTGAGGGAGCCCTGCGCGAAATGACTAGACTGGCGCGGGATGAAGGTGCAAAATATGGCGAAATGGCCGTATTGATGCGCAATATTGGCGATTACGAGCAGCTGGTTCAGCCGTTGTTCCAAGATTATGGAGTGCCATTTTTTCTGGACCAGAAGGTGAATGAGCTGCATCATCCGCTAGTGGAGTTTATACGTTCCGCATTGGATGTAGTGCGTCGTCGCTGGCGTTATGAGGATGTATTCCGTTGCGTAAAGACGGAGCTTCTGCTTCCGCTAGACGGTAGTATTACGCGTGAAGATATGGATGCTTTAGAAAACTATGTGCTGGCTTGTGGGATTCAGGGGTACCGCTGGACAGATGGCCGCTCCTGGAAAGGTATTCCTAGCTTGTCGCTGGAAGGCGGCAGACAGATGGATGATGAACTGCTTGCTACTATGGAACGATGCCGTGCTAGTATAACAGGTCCATTATTTGCTTTTGAGAAAAGAATCCAGAAAAGTCGTAGCGGTCTTGAACTTTGTACGGCATTGTACAAGCTGCTTGAAGAGACGGATGTTGCGCGAAAGCTGGAGAAACTCAGTGTTAAGTCTATGGAGAAGGGCCAACCCGAGAAGGCTAGGGAACATAGCCAGTTGTGGGGTGCGGTACTTGATCTTCTAGATCAGATAGTAGAAATGATGGGCAATGAAAGACTTGAGTTTGAAGTGTTCACTGGAGTTCTAGAGACAGGTCTTGCTGAACTTAAAATGGGACTAGTTCCGCCCGCACTGGATCAAGTATTGGTCGGCAATATGGATCGGACTCGCCCAACGGGGGTTAAATACGCTTTTTTGCTTGGATTTAATGAAGGTGTTGTGCCTGCGCAGTTTAAGGAAGATGGAATTCTCTCGGAAGGTGAACGCTCCGTACTAGAGAATGCTGGAATGGAGCTTGCTCCCGGCGCTTCTCGTAAACTGCTGGACGAGCGGTTTCTGATCTATAATGCACTAACGACAGGAAGCCGAAAGCTCTGGATTAGCTACGCTACAGCGGATGATGAGGGCAAAGCTCTCCTTCCCTCTGAGGTTATCCGGCATTTGCATAGAATGTTCCCAAGGGTTCAAGAGCACAGCTTGTCAGCACTTCCCCCTTCGGGACTACCTATAGAAGTCGGAAATCCTATCCATCTCGGTTTCATTGGTCAACCAGAACAGAGTCTTCGCGCATTGATTATGCAGCTGCGGCAGTGGCGCCAAGGAACAGAAATTCCGGAGCTATGGTGGGATGTGTATAACTGGTTTACTAAGAACGAAGATCGTAAATTTCAACTGGAACGTTTGCTAAGTTCACTGTTCTATCGTAATGAGGGAACGAAGCTAAAGCGTGGCACAAGCCTCAGATTGTATGGTGGCTCAACACTGCGGGGCAGTGTGTCCCGGATGGAGAAATTTGTTGCGTGCTCATTTTCCCATTTTGCGTCCTACGGACTAAGACTGAAAGAGCGCCAGTTATATAAGCTGCAAGCACCTGATATTGGACAGCTGTTCCATGCTGCGTTAAGTGATATGGCGATAAGACTGAAACAAGAGGGACGGGGCTGGGGCAGCTTATCTCCGGATGAATGTCGGCGTGAGGCCAGTGAGACAGTAGAACGGCTATCTCCGATGTTGCAGGGTGAAATTCTAATGAGCTCCAAACGTTACGGGTACATCTCCCGTAAGCTTAAGAATATTGTTGGACGTGCTTCTGTGATTCTGGGCGAGCACGCCCGCCGGGGCAGCTTTGAGCCAGTAGGGCTGGAGCTGGATTTTGGACCGGATAAGGAGTTGCCGCCTTTAAGAATTACGCTGCCGAATGGCTGTGTGATGGAGGTCGTTGGCCGGATTGACCGTGTAGACATGGCTCGTGGAGAGAACGGTATTCTTCTGCGGGTAATTGATTATAAATCGAGCCAAAAGGATCTCAAGCTGCATGAGGTGTATTATGGATTGTCGCTGCAAATGCTGACTTATTTGGATGTGCTGCTGACATATTCGGAGCAATGGCTGGGGCAGCCGGCACTTCCAGCAGGCACGCTTTATTTCCATGTGCATGATCCGTTGTTAACCTCATCCAACGGGATGAACAAGGAACAGGCTGAGCAAGAGCTGTTGAAACGCTTCAAGATGAAAGGACTGCTTACAGCTGATCGTGAGGTTGTCTCCCTGATGGATACCACTTTAGACAAAGGGTATTCTTCTATCGTGCCTGTAGCAGTAAAAGCTGACGGCAGCTTTTATAGCAGTGCCTCAGTAGCTACACCAGAGCAGTGGAGCCATCTATTATCCTCCGTTAGAGGGACGATCTCGGATATCGGGACACGGATTACAGAGGGTGATGTGGCGATTGAGCCGTACCGAATTGGGCAGGAGACCGCCTGCACATTCTGTTCCTTTAGACCTGTCTGCCAGTTCGATGAAGCTGTGGAAGGCAACAGCTATAACAATCTGGGTAAGCCAGGGAAGGATGTTATATGGGATCTGCTGTCCCGCAAAGGAGGAACTACACCTTGAGTATGAAGGCTGAAATAGAAGCGAAACCGGAAGGAAGTATATGGAGTGATGACCAGTGGCGCGCCATTGCGGAGAGCGGTGATGACATCCTCGTTGCTGCGGCAGCAGGTTCCGGCAAGACGGCGGTGCTGGTAGAACGGATTATTCGAAAGATCAGTAAGGAAGAGAACGGCTTCAGTGTAGACAGGCTACTAGTAGCCACGTTTACCAAAGCTGCGGCTGCCGAAATGCGGCAGCGGATCAGGGAAGCCCTTGATCGGGAGCTGGAGGAGAACGGGGAGAACGACCATTTGCGCCGTCAGCTATCCCTGCTGGGCAAAGCTTCGATTACAACGTTGCACTCCTTCTGTCTGGAAGTGATCCGGCGTTATTATCAAATGATTCCGATTGATCCGGGTTTCCGCATATTAAATGAGCATGAAGCGGAGATGATGCGGCAGGAGCTGCTTGAAGAGTTGCTGGAGGAAAAGTACGGTGAGGTAGGTGCGGATGGCGAGGATAGCATATTTGTGCAGCTCGCTGATTGGTTCAGTGGTGAACGCAGTGATGATGCAGTGCATGCGCTCATACAGCGATTGCATGATTACGCCCGCAGCCATCCTTGGCCAGCGCAATGGCTCCGTGATACTGCAGCTGATTTCTCATTGCCAGACACCGAAAGTCTGGGTGGAACGCCATGGGTGCTGAGCATTCTTGAAGAAGCGAAGCTGACACTTGCGGGTGCAGCCAGTCAGCTGATGCAAGGCCGGGAGATTGCACTACAACCGGGTGGTCCGGCACCCTATGCTGAGAATTTAACCACTGATCTTGAGATGGTAAATGCACTGCAGGATGCCGTTAACGAACGACCTTGGGCAGAATTATATGATATTTTTATGGAAGTATATTTTGGAAAATTAAAGGCTTGTAAGAAGGATTCGACAGATCCTGGACTGCAGGAGATGGTGAAGGAACTGCGCGACAGTGTGAAGAAGAGTATTTTAGATCTTCAGAAAGCATTGTTTGGCCGTCCGCCTGAGGTTTTTTTGAAAGAGCTGAACGAAGCGGCTCCACTGATGGCAGAGCTTGCAGAGACAGTGATAGCATTCGGTGAACGTTATAGAATTGAAAAAGCAGGAAGAGGTCTAGTCGACTTCAGTGATTTGGAGCATTATTGTCTGCAAATTCTACGCCATCCGGACTCTACGCCCGGTCATTCCCTGCCTTCTGATGCAGCTATGGAATACCGTGCTCAATTCGATGAGGTTCTGCTGGATGAGTATCAGGATACGAATAGTGTGCAAGAGGAGATTGTGCGGCTAATATCCCGTGAAACACCCGGTAACCGGTTTATGGTCGGAGATATGAAGCAAAGTATCTATCGATTCCGTCTGGCGGAGCCGGGGCTATTCCTGGATAAATACCGCAGCTTTGGCTCACACCCAATCGATGATCCATCTGAAATTACTAATGAATCGTCTAGCGGTTCGGTTATCGATCTGGCCCGTAATTTTCGCAGTCGCATGGAGGTTGTGAATGCCGTTAATATGATCTTCCGGCAGATTATGAATGAGACGGTAGCGGAGATTAATTATGACGAACGCGCTGAGCTTGTTTACGGAGCGAATTTCCCAGGTGCAGCAGAGAAGGGTCCTGATACCTTTTTTGCACCGGAGTTATTATTGATAGATCGTGGTTCAACAGCAGGGAAGTCAGAAGAGACTTCTGAAGACGGTGAGGCGCCACTTCAGGAGAGTGAAGCCATTGAGAGCGAGACGGCGCAGCTGGAAGCACGGGCAATTGCCCGGCGTATTTCACAAATGACGGGGATGACCGGTGGATCGCCGCTGCTTATCTACGATAAAGGACTCAAGATTATGCGCCCGGTTATTTACGGTGATATCGTAATCCTGCTTCGCTCGGCAAGAATCTGGACCCCTCTAATCATCGAAGAGCTTCGGATGGAAGGAATCCCTGCTTATGGTGATCTGAATAAAGGTTATTTTGAAGCTACAGAAGTGGAAATTGCACTCTCCCTCTTAAAAATAGTTGATAATCCTCAGCAGGACATTCCGCTGGCTGGCGTACTTCGTTCACCTGTGGTCGGATTAACGGAAGAAGAATTGGCTACGGTGCGTATGTGTAGTCAGGGTCCTTATTTTCAAGCAGTACAGATGGCGGTGGATATGCAAGATGCAAAAGAGGCTGAAGAAGAGTATGACCTCTTCTCGGCTCATGTGATTGAATCCGCAAGCACCGTCGAGAATAATGTTTTACCTGATAAAGATCTGCCGCAGATCAGTCCAGAACTGAAGCGCAAGCTTAGACATTTCCTAGAACAGCTGGAAAGCTGGAGAAATGCGGCTAGACAAGGTAGTCTCAGTGAGCTGATCTGGCGTATCTATGGGGAGAGCGGCTATCTGGAATGGGTTGGAGGACTGCCTGGAGGCTCGCAGCGCCAGAACAATCTTAAAGCTTTGTATGATCGGGCTGTGCAATTTGAGAATGACACCGCAGCGCGTGGATTGTTCCGTTTTCTGGTGTTCATTTCACGGCTTCGTGAGAACGGCGGAGATCTGGGTGTAGCTGGCGGTGGCGGTGAAGAAGGCAATGGCGTCAGAATCATGACCATCCATAAATCCAAAGGGCTGGAGTTCCCTGTTGTTTTTGTAGCCGGGATGGCAAAACAGTTCAATCGACAAGATTTGCATTCGCCATTTCTTATGCACAAAGAGCTTGGCTTTGGGCCGCGTTTTGTGGAACGGGAAACGCGAGTTAGCTACCCAACACTTCCTTATCTGGCTATTAACCGGCGTACACGGCTTGAATTATTAGCGGAGGAGATGCGTGTATTATATGTAGCGTTAACTCGTCCGAGAGATAAAATGATTCTAGTAGGCACTGTAAGAGATTTGCCGCGCAAAATCGCTAGCTGGAGCAGCGTACAGAACCGGGATGAGCTGCTGCTTGCAGATCATCTGCTGGCCCGAGGGCGCAGCTATTTGGACTGGGTTGGACCGGCATTGATCCGGCACCCTGCGGCGGCGATTCTTCGTAAGCTGGGCGGTTCAGAAGGTACCGTCTCCACGGTGCTGCACAACGATGTCTCCAACTGGAGCATCAGTGTGCAAAATGCTTCCGAACTTAATTCTGGGGCGTTCCTGCCAACGGATCAGACTGAAGAGAAGGTAGAGGAACGGCAAGCTGTACTCGAAGCACTGCATAAGGGTGAAGCTGTAAATATATATGAAACAGAGACTAGCGATGAAATTGCTAGAAGACTGGAATGGAATTATCCGTATGCGGCAGCCTCAGGTATTCCGGCTAAAACTTCTGTTACGGAGTTAAAAGCGTTGTTGTCGTTGCAGGAGCAGCCCTCTTTTGATCTGCTGGAAGAAGGCAATTCTACAACCTCAATAGAAACCGATAAACGTCCAAGTGTTGCAGGTGCGGACAGTCTTCATTTGCGGCGTCCAAAATTTATGGAAAAACGCAGTCTAACCCCAGCGGAACGCGGGACAGCATACCATACAGTCATGCAGCATATTCCGCTGGAGGGTTCAGTTGATCCTAGGGTTGTGGAAGAAACCTTAGCCCGACTTCAGAGAGTGGCTATTCTAACTGCTGAGCAGGTGGAGGCTGTAGCTCCCGATCAGATAGAAGCTTTTTATACTAATGAACTGGGACGTAGATTAATAGCTTCTTCTTGGAAGCTTAGAGAAATGCCGTTCAGTTATATGGTTCCCGCAGGTGAGGCTTATCGAGGGCTCGATTATATGAATGAAGCCGTCTCGGAGCTTTCCCCTGAGAACAATAAGGAAGGCTTTAGTGAGGCTGTACTGATTCAAGGGGTCATTGACTGCCTGTTCCGTGAAGAGGACCGGATTATTCTGCTAGACTATAAGACGGACTCTGTATTAGAACATCAGGGCGGCTTAGAGGCACTTAAGGAAAAATATCGTTTTCAGCTAGAGTTATACAGCAAGGCATTACATGATATTTTGGGAGAACCGATCAGCGAGATTTGGCTGTACTTTTTTGACGGCGATCATGCTGTGAAATTATAAATTATTCATTGCCGCATAGGAGCGGGGAAAGAGGACGAAGATGCGGATATTGCATACGGGGGATTGGCACTTGGGCCGTACGCTGGAGGGAAGAAGCCGCCAGAAGGAGCAAGAGCAGTTCATAGATGAATTGGTGGAGATCGCCGATTTTCATAAGGCGGATTTGATTATGATGGCGGGAGATGTGTACGATTCCGTTAATCCGCCAGCGGCTTCGGAGCAATTATTCTATGAGGCTGCTGCCAGGCTGACTTCAGGGGGCAGGCCCCTTGTGGTGATTGCCGGCAATCATGACCAACCGGAGCGCGTATCTTCAGTCTCCCCGCTTGTATTAAGGCAGGGGATTACCTTGGTAGGACTTCCAACCTCAGAGCCAGTGACAGTTCATGCTGCGCGGACAGGTGAGATTGCCAAAATCGCAGCCCTTCCCTATCCCTCTGAGGCACGTCTCGGTGAGTTGCTTGCTGGGGACAGCGGGGAAGAGGAGCTTCGACTAGCTTACAGCGCACGGGTAGGCAAACTTATGCAACTGTTGGGACGGGAATTTACGCCACAAACCGTGAATTTGGCGATGAGCCATATTTATGTGCTTGGAGGTGTAGAGAGTGATTCGGAACGCCCAATTCAGGTGGGCGGGGCTTACACTGTAGACCCTTCTGCTTTATCCTGTGGAGCGCAATATACTGCACTAGGCCATCTTCATCGCGCTCAGCGTGTAAAAGGGGAAGGGATGATCCGTTATAGCGGATCCCCGCTGGCATATAGCTTTTCGGAAGCAGGACAAGCCAAGTCGGTGACGCTGATTGATGTTGCGCCGGGCGGTGAGCCGACCTTCGAAGAAATCTATCTTCGCTGTGGGCGTCCACTTGTAAGATGGAGCTCTACGGGGGGATTGCAAGAGGTATATAACTGGTTGGATGAAGGTAGAGATGCTTCCGCTTTTATAGATTTGGAGATTCGGCTCAGTGAAGCTATGTCGATGAATGATATTCAGCGCCTGCGTAAATCACGTGAGGGGATCATTCATATTCGTCCGATTTATCCGCAAATGGAGCTGGAGCTCGAACAAATTTCCCGTTCACGTATGCCTGTACAAGAATTGTTCCGTAAATTCTATCAGCGCCAGACGGGCGGGGCGGAGCCGGAGGATCGTTTGATTGAGCTGTTCTTACAGCTAACCGAAGAAGAACGGCAGCAGCCGGAGGAAGGAGAGGAGAACTAAGGTGAAGCCTATTTTATTAAAAGTGGCAGGATTGCAGAGTTATAGAGAAATGCAGGAAATAGATTTTGAAAGTCTGTGTGAGACCGGGCTGTTTGGGATTTTTGGACCTACGGGCAGCGGCAAATCCAGTTTGCTGGATGCTATTACTTTGGCGATGTATGGCAAAGTGGAGCGCGCCGTTAATGGAACACAGGGGATTATGAATCACTCTGAGGATTCACTCAGCGTGGCGTTTACCTTTGAGCTCACTTCTTCCGCTGGGGCACATCGTTATCGCGTTGAACGTAAGTTCAAGCGGACAGGTGAGCAAACAGTCAGTAACACCATTAGCCGTTTCATTGAAGTTACACCTGACGGGGATAACGTTATGGCGGATAAACTCGCAGATGTTACACGTTGTGTGGAAGAGCATATTGGGCTCAAAATGGATGACTTCACGCGAGCAGTTGTATTGCCGCAGGGGAAATTCGCCGAATTCTTATCGCTTCGGGGCGTAGACCGCCGACAAATGCTGCAGCGCCTGTTCCATTTGGAACAGTATGGCGATCAGCTTGCGTTGAAGCTTAGCCGACGGGTGAAGGAGAATGAGGCTGCGCTCCGCGCACTCGAAGCGGAGCAGCAGGGGCTTGGCAGCGCAGGCAAAGAGGATGTAAAGGCAGCGGCGGAGCGCCTCGAACAAGCAGCCCAGCATGCTGCGGAATGCCGCCGCAAGCTGGAGGCGGCGCTGCAGGTCGCGGAGCGTTTCACGCGCATTCGCGAGCTGCAAGAGGAACGGACCCGCCGCGAATTGCAGCGGCAGGGACTGCTCTCCAAGGAGGAGGAGATTCTCCTCCTTGAACGGAAGCTCGGCCAAGCTGACGAGGCCGAGGCTAGGCTTCCCGCGCTGAAAGCATGGCGAAGCGCGGAAGACGCCTTCAAGAGCCGATTGACCCGCGCGGAGGGCCAAGAGGTGCTGGCCGCCGCTGCCGAGCAGGAGGCGGCGCATGCCGCTGCGGCCGCAGCTGCCGCGCAGGCCGCGCTTGCGGCGGAAGAGCCGGCCCTCCGGCAGGGGGCCGACACCTACCGCCGCGCGCTCGAGCTCGAGTCCGAGCTCGGCGCCCTGCGGCGCGAACTCGCGGCTCTGCACGAGCGCCGCGAAGAGGCCTCCCGCAAGCTGACGCAGCTGCGGGAGGGCATGGCCCGGGAGCGTGAGCTTTTGGCCAAGGGCCAAAAGCGCCAGCAAGAGCTGCAGCAGAGCTTGCAGCCGCTCGGTGTCCGCTCCCAGGAGCGGCAGTCTCTGCAAGAAGCGATGCAGAGACTGCAAGGGCTGCACTCCGCCGAATCCCAGTGGGATTCGGCGGAGAAGGAGCGCCGCGAGCGTGCCACTACACTCGCGGCTGCGCAGGCGCGCCTCGCGGAGGCCGAGGGCCGTCGCGGGCAGCAGGAAGCTTCTCGCGGGCAGCTGATCCGCGAGGCGGCGCTGCATCAAGAGAAGCTGCTGGCGACAGAAGAAGCTGCGTGCACCGCAGCAGAAAGTCTGGAGCAACATATCAGTTCTTTGGAAGCAGCCCTCAAGGGGCATGAGTTGCACAGACTCTCGCTTGGATTGGCTAAAGAATTGGAAGCAGGACAACCTTGCCCTGTATGTGGCAGCGAAAACCACCCGGCCCCTGCTGTATTGCAGGATAACGTAGAGCAACAGGAACTGGAGTTAAAACTTCAACAGGCGCGTGTGTTGTCCAGACGTGCTTTGGAAGCACGCCATATGTTCCGTGGTCTGCGGGAGCAGGACCTGGTTTGGCTGGAGCAGGTGTTTGGTGATGGAGCTTTTGATACGGTAAATCATCCTGCAGCGGCAGGCTCAGAAGTCAGCACTACTGAGGTTTCCTCTACCGATATGTCCATTCCAGATGAAAAGGCTTTGGCAGAACTTGATGCTGCATTTTTAGCATTAAAAAGCCAGTCTGGAGAACTGCGCCGTTCAGCGATACAGTGGCAGCAATCGATGCAGGAAGTTCAGCAGCTATGCCTCAAAGAAGCAGCGGGTGCCGAAGGTGAGCGAAGCTGGGTAGAAGGCCTAACCGCCAAAGCCGAGGAACTGAGTGGCCAACTAACCGCTTTGCGGCAGAACTGGGTACAGCAGTTCCCTGATTTGGCACCGGAAGAGGTAGAAAAAGCTTATCGTGAGCTGTTAGCCAAGGATGCTCAAGCTGAGGAAATTAGATCCCGACTGGAAATCAGTGTCAAGTTTCTGGATGAGAAAAGCGCTTCGGTGCAGAATCTTCAGGAGACCATCACCGGACTCGATAAAGAGCTTACTCAGTGGAATACACAGATGGAAGGCAAAGAAGAATTGCAGCGTGAAAAAGAACGGCGTCTTTTAGAGTGGACTAATGGCCGCGCTGCTGCCCCTCTTCTAGCAGAGTGTGAGCGTCGTCTGCAGGAATTGTTAGCAGCTGTGGAGACCAGCCAACGATTACATCTCACGGCAGCGGAAAAAGCGCAGCATGAGATCAAGGAGGCAGCGATTACCCGCCAGGCTGCAGAATCTGCTCGAGAGCATTATGTGACTTCAAGCCATCTGTGGGAGCAAAGCTTAACCTCTTCACCTTTTAGTTCCGCCGCTGAGGTTGAAGGAGCAGCTCTCGCACCTGAAGAGCGGGAAATTTCTTCTTCTCGGGTACATGCCCATCGTGCGGAAGAAGCTGAAGTCTCATTGCAGCTGCGCAATATTGAAGAGAAGCTTGACGGAGCCAGCTTAAGTGATGAGGAGTGGCAAGTTAGCCAGGAGAGCTTAAGCGTGTGTAAGTCAGAGGATGAAATGTCGCTGCAAGCAAGAGCGCGCGCAGAGCGAGATCTGGAGGATCTGCGGCATCGGCATATTCGCTGGATGGAGCTCGAAGCCCAGCGGCTAGAACATGCTTCTCTACAGGATCATTTGTCCAAATTGCAGACGGTTTTACGTGGAAATGCTTTTGTTGAGTATATTGCGGAGGAACAATTGATGCAGGTATGCCAGTCTGCTTCCCAGCGGCTTCGTTTCCTGAGCAAACAGCGTTATGCGCTGGAGGTTGATTCGGGTGGTGGCTTTGTAATCCGTGATGATGGAAACGGTGGTGTAAGAAGACCGGTCTCCACGCTTTCCGGCGGAGAGACGTTCTTAACTTCCTTGTCACTTGCACTTGCACTTTCGGCACAGATTCAGCTGCGGGGACAGTATCCATTGCAATTTTTCTTTTTGGACGAAGGCTTTGGTACGCTGGATCCGGAATTGCTCGATACGGTAATTACCTCACTGGAAAGACTGCATAACGACCAACTGTCTGTCGGCATTATCAGCCATGTTCCAGAGCTTCGGGCACGACTGCCACGCAAGCTGGTAGTAGTACCTGCTGAACAGGGTGGAGGGGGATCTCGGATCCTTTTGGAAAAAATGTGAAGATCTATAATGTGTGTGATTCTTATCACAGATACAGTATCAACGCGCTGTTATAATACAGCTAAGCCGACATTACTTTAGAAACACCTCGGCGGACGTATGGCAGGGAATGAACTCCTTTTCATACGTCCGCCGCCGAATCAGCTTTATAAGCTGTGAAGGGTGTTTCTCTTTTTTTTGTCTTTTTTAGGCCTAACGGTGTTGATATATTTATTTAATGGTTCATTCTGTAACAGATACAGTTTAGGGCAGATTATGCTGAGTTTGCTTGCTGCTTTCGTATTTGATGATTATCCTGTATGATTATCTTATGATGAAGTGGAATTTCACCAATTTTTAGGAGGCAAGCACTCTATGGAGACCGTGTTTAGCAAAATTATTGAGGGTACTATTCCTTCCAAAAAAGTATTTGAGAATGAACGTATTCTTGCATTTTACGACATCGAGCCGGCTGCACCGGTACATGTGTTGATCATTCCCAAGAAGTTCATTGCTTCAATGAATGATGTTACACCTGAGGATCTTCCGCTAATTGCTGAAATCCACAGTGTAGCCCAACAGATCGCCAAAGACCTTGAAATTGCTGAGTCTGGTTATCGTTTAATCAATAATTGCGGACCTGATAGTGGACAAGCTGTGCCTCATCTTCATTATCACCTGCTGGGTGGAGCCAAGCTGGGTGCGCTCACTGGAAACTCAGCTTCGCACGCATAGCATAATCATTTAATGTTGAAGAACTTGCCAGAAAAAAGAATAGCACGAAGGTTGACACGTTATTTCCGTTTGACCTATAATGGAGTTTGATAAACCGTGTTATGCTCTTGGACGGTATGGTCGGAGGGAGGGGAAACCTGTGTCTGAAACGAAAGTTCGCAAAAACGAGACAATTGATGCTGCACTTCGTCGCTTTAAACGTTCCATCGCAAAAGATGGTGTCTTGGCTGAGGTGAAGAAACGCAAACATTACGAAAAGCCGAGCGTTAAGAAAAAGCTGAAGTCTGAGGCTGCTCGTAAGAGAAAGTTTTAGGAGGATTACCCACGCATGAATCTTAGCGAGAGATTGAACGAAGATATGAAGCAAGCGATGAAGAGTAAGGACAAGTTCACGCTCTCCACGATTCGAATGGTTCGTTCTACAATAAAGTATCTTGAAATAGATCTGAAGAGAACATTGGACGACAACGAAGTGCTTGATATCCTTAGTCGTGAAATCAAACAGCGCAAAGATGCCCTCCAAGAATTTGAATCAGCGGGTCGCGACGAGCTTGCCGCGAGTACAAAAGCAGAAATCGAGATTATTATTAAATATCTTCCCGAGCAACTTTCCGAAGAAGAAATTAAAGTAATTGTACAGCAGACCATCCAGGAAACCGGTGCTTCTTCGAAGAGCGAAATGGGGAAGGTCATGAGCGCACTGATGCCTAAGGTCAAAGGTCGCGCTGATGGTAAACTCGTGAACCAGGCGGTTCTGCAATTTCTGCAATAATATAGCACTAGCACCCCTTGCAAAAGGGGTGCTTTTCTATGTTATGAAACGTAAATCCAATTTCAGCGTATTAAGGGTTATGAGTTCTGGGTCAAGCTAAAGAAGGGAGGTAAAATCATTGAGAAGATTACGGAAAATACTGTTAGCTAGCATTCCTGTGGTCCTGCTGTTACTCCTCCTGACACCCTTTGCAACGAATGTAAGCGCTGACGGGGCAGCCCCGAAAACACCGGGGGTTACGAACAGTGAGCTGAAAAAAGGTCCCGTGTTTATTATTCCGGTAGATCAAAAGATTGAACGGGGTTTGCAAAGCTTTTTGGAAAGAGGATTTGAAGAAGCCGCTAATTATGGAGCAGTCCTTATTCTACTAGAGGTCGATACACCTGGAGGGCTGGTGAAATCGGCAGAAGAGATTGGGACGATGGTAAGAGAGAGTGAAATACCAACAGCTGCCTATATTAAAGGTGATGCCGCTTCTGCAGGCAGTTACATAGCACTTAATGCAGGTGCAATAATCATGAAGCCGGGCAGTATGATCGGCTCCGCTTCCTTGGTAGACATGAATGGTCAAAAAGTCGATGATGCCAAAATGATATCCTACTGGAGATCTAAAATGATCGGCGCTGCTGCTCTGAATGATCGTGATCCAGACATTGCTGCTGGAATGGTGGATAGTAATTTGGTCGTGGATAAGCCAGAGCTTGGAGTGACTAAGACACAGGGAGAAATCATTGCCTTGTCTAGTGAAGAAGCTTTAAAAGCTGGTTACGCTGATCAAATTACAGATACCCCTGAAGAAGCAATTCAGTGGCTTGGATATACTACAGACGACATCTTTCGCGTAGAGCATACCGGTGCGGAAAAAATGTCGCAATTTCTGACCAATCCGATTATTATGACGATTCTGCTGTTCATTGGGATTACAGGCGTTGTCATTGAACTGATTGTTCCAGGCTTTGGTGCGCCAGGAATTATCGGGACGTTGGCTTTTGTGTTATATTTCTTCGGCAACTATGTTGCAGGATTCGCCGGAGCGGAAACTTGGCTCTTGTTTATCATTGGGCTTGTCATGCTTGTGCTGGAGCTCTTTGTGCCTAGCTTCGGAATATTGGGGCTCCTAGGCTCTGTCAGCCTTGTAGCGGGTGTTGTACGAGCTGCTTACAGCTATAAGCATGCACTGCTCAGTCTAGGTATCTCTTTCGTAGCTGCGACTATAGTTGTAGTAATTGTTGCGGTCATTTTTAAAGAACGAGGGATATGGAACAGATTTATTTTGAAGGAAAGCCTTACTAAAGATCAGGGATTTGTGCCTGTAGAAGAGAAGCTTAGCTTATTAGGCACTACAGGAACCAGTATTACTCCACTTCGTCCCTCAGGAACGGCTATGATAGGCGGCGAACGTGTGGATGTTGTTACAGAAGGTAGTTTTATTAGTGCTAATGCACCTGTCTCTGTTATTAAAGTAGAGGGCGGACGGATTGTTGTGAAAGAAATCAAGGAATAAGGTAAACACTGGAACCAATAATAGTTCTACAACAAATTTACGGAGGTTATATAGTATGGGTGAAGCATCTTTGATTCCTATTCTGTTCATCGCGGTAGTGGTGATTATTGTATTGAGCGTGTTTTTAAGTTTCTTCCCGGTTATGCTCTGGATTTCAGCATTAGCATCGGGCGTTAGAATCAGTATTATTACGCTGGTGGCGATGAGACTGCGTCGTGTAACCCCAAGTCGTATCGTTAACCCAATGATTAAAGCGACTAAGGCAGGTCTTGGACTGAACATTAATCAACTGGAGAGTCACTATCTCGCAGGTGGTAACGTAGACCGTGTTGTTAATGCGCTTATTGCAGCACAACGTGCAGATATTCCTTTGGAATTTACTCGCGCAGCAGCCATTGATCTTGCAGGACGTGATGTGCTGCAGGCTGTGCAAATGAGCGTTAACCCTCGTGTAATTGAGACACCGGTTGTTGCGGCTGTTGCTAAGAACGGGATTGAAGTTAAGGTAAAAGCGCGCGTAACTGTTCGCGCCAATATCGACCGCCTCGTGGGTGGTGCGGGTGAAGAAACGATTATTGCCCGTGTTGGTGAAGGGATTGTAACGACAGTAGGTTCGAGTGATTCCCATAAAGATGTCCTTGAGAACCCGGATTTGATTTCGCGGACGGTATTGTCCAAAGGGCTTGACTCAGGTACTGCTTTTGAGATCCTCTCCATTGATATTGCGGATATCGATGTAGGCAAGAACATCGGTGCTTATCTACAAACCGAGCAAGCAGAAGCAGATAAACGCATTGCCCAAGCCAAAGCGGAAGAACGCAGAGCGATGGCTGTCGCTCACGAGCAAGAGATGAAGGCGCGCGTAGTAGAGATGAAGGCGCTTGTTGTGGAAGCTGAATCTCAGGTGCCTATGGCAATGGCTGAGGCGCTCAGAAATGGCCAAATCGGCGTGATGGATTATATGAATATCAAAAACATCGAGGCAGATACCCAAATGCGGGGCTCTCTCGGCAAAATGAATGATCAGGACGACAATAACCGTCCTAACAATAATAAATAAAAGGGGATGTGAATCTCCATGAGCTGGATCTATATTATTGCGGTTATTATATTCGCGATCGTGTCCAATGTGAATAAAGCAACTAAAAACAAGCCCAAAGGAGCTCCTCGCGGGGGAATGCCCACTTTTGGGGGCGGAGAGGATTCTCCGCTCCGCCGGGTAAAACGCCCGGATATCGATGGAGGGCGCCAAGCGGAGTCTGGCAGTGGATTTCCTGCTCCTGTTAGCACCTCTTCCCGGCAGTCGAGGTCAGAGGATAACCGGGAGTATGATGCCTCTCCTGCCTTTCCGGAACCCGCGTATATACCAACTCCAGATTATTCTACTGGAGAAGGAATGTCTTTGGAGCATGCCGATGACGGAGTTGAATTACGCACACAAAGAATGCAAGAAGAGGTGCGGCGCCTTCAATCTGCTTTTGACGGGATAGCGGGTGCAGATACCAAAAGATCAAATAAGACTAAAAACACAAACTCACCCTCTGCGGCAGACCAGACACATGGAACAGGGAGTCGTGACGACCTGCGCAATGGTGTAGTCTGGGCAGAGATTCTGGGACCACCGCGTTCTCGTCAGCCGCATTCCACCCGAAGATAATATTTACGGATCATAGTAACAATAAAGCCTCGGTTTCCTATCTTTACGATAGGTTGCCGGGGCTTTTTTTTTGCTTTTTTCACACTGGAAGGGTCCTCCTTTGTTACTTCTTCTCATAAAAAAAAGCGTTGCCGCATAAGGTGTACAGAAGGCAGGAAGGGGGAACGTCTACTTATGACCCGTATTGGCCGCAGGCTGCGGGGATGGACAAACGGGGTACTGGATCTACCACAGGACTTATTACAGGAAATGCCCCGGATCACCCTGATCGGCAATAAGGAACTGCATATTGAGAATCATCGCGGCGTGCTGCATTTTTCCTCTGGTCAGCTTAAGCTCGCGTTAGCTAAAGGATCGCTTGAAATCACGGGCGAGGGACTTGTCATCCGAAATATTCTAGGCCAGGAATTGGCTGTAGAAGGCGTTATCGGGGAGATCAGATATAACGAAAGCGAGGAGAGATCATGAAGGAGCCACCTCTGTCATCACTGCGGGGGTTCGTTACACTGCATGTGACGGGACCTCAGGTGGAGCGATTTATTAATTTCATTTCTGAAGCAGGAATCATGATTTGGGATGTGAGGCCCGCTGAGGGCGGCGCTTCCCTTAAGCTGCTTCTGGATGATTTTTATGTCCTCCGGCCGATTTTAAAAAAGACAGGCTGTCGTATGCACGTTACCGGTAGAAGCGGACTTCCATTTCTTATGGCGCGGCTGTGGAAAAGGAAATTTTTTGGCATAGGTATTTTGATGTTTGGAATTACACTTTTTATGTTATCTACGATGGTATGGAGTATTAGAGTCGAAGGGAATGAAAAAATTGCTTCTGAGGATATATTGGCTGCCGCTCGCCAGGAGGGTGTGTATCCTTTTCAGTGGATATGGCGTCTGGAGGAGCCGGACAAGCTCTCTAAGGGGCTGCTGGCCCATTTACCGGGTGTTTCTTGGATAGGGCTGCAACGGACGGGGACGAGCATCAAAATTCAGGTTGTAGAGGCTAAACAGCCCGATATCAAACCTTTGCTTAGCCAACGGCATTTAATTAGCCGAACAGATGCGGTGGTAACAGAAATATATGCGGAGCAGGGCAGACCGGTAGTAGCGCGTAATTCGCGTGTGAAAAAAGGGGATATCCTGATTTCCGGTGCTCTTGGAGACGAAGAAAATGTAGAGTATGTGGTAGCCAAGGGTGAGGTTAAGGGGTTGGTTTGGCATGAGTACAATATCGAGGTTCCGCTTGAAACAACCAATAGCACCTACACTGGGGAGCGTAAGGATCGCACCTATCTCGTGTTGGGGAAATGGGCTATTCAGCTGTGGGGTTATGGCAAATCCTCCTTTGAGAATTCAAAGACGCTCACAGAGCATGATCCGCTGTCTTGGCGCTCTATTGAGCTGCCGCTGGGCCTGATGACTGAGAAAGAAATGGAGATCAATGAAACAAAGGATACGATAACTCCAGAAGCTGGAGTAGCGAGGGGAATTGAGCGGGCGAAGAATGATATTTTAGCTCGATATGGTGTTGATAGCGTCATCAAAAGTCAAAAAGTTTTGCATGAGAAGAAAGAGAATGGTAAAGTTTATATGAAAGTGATCTTTGAAGTAGAAGAAAAAATTTCCGAAGAACTGCCAATAGTAAACAATTGAGGAGAATGAGGCTACTTGTCAGAACAGACTGCAAGCATTCGTATATCTTTGCAAAATGCGGGAGAAGCGCAATCGCTGTTTGGCCCGCAGGATGGATTCTTAAAAATCATCGAGAGTGAAATTCCCGCCATTATTGATTCGCGTGAAGCAGAGCTAACGATTCGTGGAGCTGAGCGGGAAGTAGACATGCTGGGGCAATTGTTTAATGTGCTACTGTCCCTCATTCGGAGCGGTTACATACTTACTGAACGTGATGTGCAGTACGCTGTGGAACTGGCGAAAGATTTTCGTGCTGATCAATTGCTCGATTTGTTCAAAGGAGAAATTACTACAACTTTTCGCGGAAAGCCTATCCGTGTCAAAACGGTCGGCCAGAAGCATTATGTGACAACGATCAAGAAGCGTGATATTGTATTCGGAATCGGTCCTGCAGGAACGGGGAAGACCTACTTGGCAGTGGTGCTTGCAGTTACGGCACTGAAAGAAGGTTCGGTTAAGCGTATTCTTCTTACGCGTCCCGCAGTAGAAGCAGGAGAGAGTCTAGGATTCCTTCCAGGGGATTTGCAAGAAAAGGTAGATCCATATCTGCGTCCGCTTTATGATGCATTATACGACGTTATGGGGCCCGATCAGGTGGCTAAGGCACTTGAACGGGGATTGATTGAGATTGCTCCGCTGGCTTATATGCGCGGACGTACATTGGATGATTCATTTATCATCTTGGATGAAGCGCAGAATACAACACCTGAGCAAATGAAAATGTTCCTGACTCGACTCGGCTTCGGGTCCAAAATGGTGATTACAGGTGACGTTACCCAGATTGACCTGCCCCGCGGCAAGAAATCCGGTTTGATTGAAGCCAAAGCGATTTTATCCGGCATAGAAGAACTTGGCTTTGTCTACTTCGCGGAACAGGATGTAGTACGGCATTCCCTGGTGCAGAAAATTATCGTTGCCTATGACCGCTCTGCCGAAAACCTCCAATAAAGGGGATTGTCTTCATGGCTTCAAAGCAACCATCTAAATTAAGCGGATTTGTATATACGAACAACGGATGGAAGTATAGCGCAGTGACACGCTATGCTCTTTTCCTGTTACTCGGACTAGTGTTCTACTTCAGCTTGTCGCCAGAATTGCTACCTAAGAAATATGATATTAAAGAGAATACTTACAGTGCAAAGGAAATAACGGCACCGAAACAAATTAAGGACACCAAAGCTACGTTAAAAGCGGCTGAGGAAGCAGCCGAAAGCGTATCTCCCAAGTACAAAATTATCCCGATGAGGGCAGACAACCTAGTGACCTCGCTGCTGGACCGGATAGATCGCCTCAATCAGGATGATCTGATCTCGCAAAGCGATAAGACGGGGATTTATCGTGATGAAATCCCGCAGAGAGCCAGCGATTTCATCTTGAATTTCGTAGCTTCCAATCGGGGCAGCGCTACATATTCAGATCACCTCTTGGATGAAATGCAATCTGTCATCAAAGAGCAGACCTATGTCATTCCGGAAGAGACTTACATTAAGATTCCGCGCCTGACCTCTCAGGACATTATCGAGATGAAGCCTGTCGCCCGAGATATTGTAACTAGGCTGATGAATGATCAGATTACGGATGCGCAGACCGCTCGCGCCAAGGTAGCGGAACAGGTCAGTATTAGTTCTCTAAGCCAGCGTACAGCGCGTGAGGTTGTTCAGGAGCTTGTGCGTCTTGTGATCACAAGTAACAAGTTCTACGATGAGGATGCTACCAAGGAAGCGAAGGTACAAGCCCGGGAGAACACACCTGATGTATTCATCGAGCAAGGGGACACGCTTGTTGCTAAGGGGCAGCTAATTACTCCAGAGCTCTACACTCTTTTGGATGAGAATGGACTACTAAGCAATGAGGTGAATTACTGGCCACAGTTAGGCCTATTGATTCTCTCTGCGATGCTCTCCGTCGGTTTGCTTGCGTTCATTCGTTATTCAGGCGGCACCTCAGGCTTTAAGTACAACAATTCTCAGCTATTGATGCTGGTGCTTGTATTTGTTATAACTATTATCTCTATGCGGCTGGCCGCTGTTTTGCAGACCGATGTCCGATCTTATATCGGATTCCTGGCACCGGTGGCGATTGGCGCAATGTTAATTGCAATGCTTCTGGACATGCCTTTGGCCTATTTCTGCTCCATTCTATTCAGTGTACTGGCGAGTGTTATTTTGAATGTGCAGCAGAACTCAATCTTTGATTTTAACTTTGGTTTCTTTGCTATCGTGGTTTCGTACGTGGCTATCTTTGCGACTCACCGTGCGGGTCAACGCTCCACGCTCCTTAAAGGCGGGATTATGGTATCGCTTTTTGGCTGTCTGACAGTCTTTATGCAGATACTGTTAGGTGGAGGAGCATGGAAAGAGGTAGGTACCTTGTATTCGGTTGGTTTTGCTTTTGCAGGGGGACTATTAACGGCTGTACTTGTGATTGGGCTAATGCCTTTTTTCGAGGCAACCTTTGGTATTCTATCGGCATTGAAGCTGGTAGAATTGTCTAATCCAAACCACCCGCTGCTGCGCAAACTGCTTACCGAAACGCCGGGAACCTATCACCATAGTGTAATGGTAGGTAACCTGTCAGAAGCTGCCGCGGAAGCGATTGGAGCAGATGGCTTATTATGCCGGGTTGGATCGTATTATCATGATATTGGTAAAACAAAACGTCCGTTTTATTTTATCGAGAATCAAAATAATATGGAAAATCCACATGACTCTATTGAACCGAAGCTTAGTAAATCTATCATCGTTGCCCACGCCCGTGACGGGGTGGAAATGCAACGAGAATATAAGCTGCCAAAACCAATCCGTGACATTGCGGAGCAGCATCATGGAACAACGTTCCTGCATTATTTTTACCATAAGGCACTGAAGCTGGCGGAAGAAAAAGGTGTCGATCCTGATTTTACCGAGGAAGATTTCCGTTACCCTGGACCGAAAGCCCAGTCGAAGGAAGCGGCTGTAGTGGGAATTGCAGACAGTGTCGAGGCTGCAGTGAGATCATTGCGTAAGCCAACTGTTCTGCAGGTGGAAACGATGATTGAGAAGATTATTAAAAGTCGACTGGATGATCATCAGTTTGACGAATGTGATCTGACGATTAAAGAATTGGATATTATTGCACGGACTCTGAAGGAGACGGTTATGGGAATTTTCCATTCACGGATCGAATATCCAGAAGATGTGCGTAAGCCGAAAAAAGAGGAAGGGGCACCTAACCCATGAGTTTGGAGATCGTTTGGGATAACGAGCAGGAAGAATACGAGATAAAGGACGATCTCATTACGCTGCTGGAGAGTATTTTGCAAAAAGCAGGTGAAGCGGAAGGGATCGATCGTGGCGAGGTAGCTCTTACTTTTGTCGATAATGTTCGTATACATGAGTTGAATTTGGAATACCGGGGAATTGACCGTCCGACGGATGTGCTTTCTTTTGCCATGAATGAAAGCGGAGAGGACGAGCTGGACATTATATACGAGGTAGAGGAAGGCGAGGCGCTGGAAGAAGTTCCAGACGTACTTGGGGATATAATCATTTCCGTAACTCGTGCGCAGGAGCAGGCGCTGGAATATGGCCATTCACTGGAACGAGAGCTTGGTTTTCTTTTCGTTCACGGATTTCTGCATTTGTTAGGATATGATCATCAGGATGAAGCTTCAGAAGCAGAGATGATGTCCAAGCAAGAAAAAGTACTATCTCAGGTTGGGTTGACGCGCTAATGGTGAAGAACACGGCGGTAGGGCACAAGAAGTTCTGGCACTCTTTTCGGTTTGCATCGCAAGGCTTAGTGTCGGCATTCAAATCCGAGCTTAACATGAAGGTGCATTGCTGTTTAGCGGTGGTTGTGCTAATAGCCGCTGCCGTGTTCAGACTTCCGCTGGCCAGTTGGATGTTGCTGCTGTTCTCGATCACGCTTGTCCTAACTGCCGAATTGCTCAATACGGCGATTGAAGCGACGGTTGATCTGATCTCGCCAGAGATTCATCCACTGGCTAAGAGAGCAAAAGATACCGCCGCAGGAGCTGTGCTTCTTACGGCGGTGTTTGCTGTCTTAGTCGGGATCTATGTTTTTTATCACCCTGTGATGGACTGGATTAGCGGACTTATGTCATAATCAGAATATAAAATCAATTCAGGGGAGAGGCGGACCCGCGTATTGCGATTCCGCCTCTTTCGTTACTGAATAATTTGAAGTGAGTTATGTACCCGAATATATCTCATGAAGTACACTGATAAAATTTAGCGCACGCTGAGAAAATAACGATAAACGAAACTAATTAGATGTTTACGAAATGAGTTTTGTGCGAAGTAAAATCAATGAAGTCAATACTCACAAAACTTTAGGAGGACAATATATGGATTCTACTCTTCTTATGCAAGAGGCGATTAAAGCACGATCAAAAGCTTACATTCCATATTCCCGATTCGGAGTGGGAGCTGCCCTTCTTGATCAGGATGGTCATATTCACCACGGCTGTAATGTGGAAAATGCAGCTTTTGGCCCAACCAACTGTGCGGAACGGACAGCATTATTTCGTGCGATTGCGGACGGTCACGCTATTGGTTCTTTTAAAGCAATTGCCGTAGTAGCTGACTCGGACGGCCCCGTTTCACCTTGCGGTGTGTGCCGGCAAGTAATGATTGAGTTGTGTTCGCCGGATATGAAGGTTATTCTTGGGAACATGAAGGGTGATATCGTTGAGACTACGGTGGGAGAATTGCTTCCAGGCGCTTTTGGTCCCGTAGATCTGAAGCAAGGACAAGCTCCAGAATAAAATGAGGTTTTGATTTAATGCCTGTGCCTGTTTAAGGGCAAATCAGGCATAGTTAGACGAAGGTTGCTACTTTAATTGCACAATGTACAGTTAAATTGCTACTCTTTCGCGACAAAAATGAATTTAGTTGCAGATAGTACAATTAAATTTATGATAAAGCCCATATTTGGCTCTTAAGACAGGATTTAATTGCACAAAATACAACTAAAACACCAAAAACATAAACTCAACCTAAAATTAGTTGTACAAAGTACAATTAAAAGTGTTCTATCTACCAAGTTAGGCTAAACTGGTGCAAACTATTTGTTTTTAGAGTAACATTACGAGGTAAGCGCCACGGCAAAAGCCGCCAGCGATTCTTTGCACATCGTAACTTGAACCCTGACTGTAAGCTGCATCTCAGTAATCTTTATCTATGGTGAGCTTAATGCGAACCGTGTTAATAAGTGACAGTGTAGTGTGTCCCCAACAGGGCACAAAAGCGCTCCTGCACGACCGTCCCTCTAATCCCGCCGAACGTTGCAGGTGCGCCTATTTCCGGGTGTCCAGAGGACCGGGACCCTTGGAGTCCCCTTGGGTAAGGGGGATTTAGGGGCAGCGAAAAAGCTTTTTTAAAAAATTGAATGATTGAAAAAGATTGAACTAGAAGGTAAGTATGGAAGGAAGATAATATGAAATTCAAATCAGGCTTTGTCGCAATTATCGGCAGACCAAACGTAGGTAAATCAACACTCATGAACCAGGTCATTGGCCAGAAGATTGCTATTATGTCGGATAAGCCACAAACAACCAGAAACAAAATCCATGGTGTTTACACAACAAACACTTCACAAATCGTATTCCTGGATACACCGGGGATTCATAAAAGACAGTCCAAGCTAGGCGACTACATGAACCAGACTGCAATGAGTACACTGGGTGAAGTAGAAGCAGTGTTATTCCTTGTGGATGCGTCAGAGGGCTTGGGCGGTGGAGACCGTTACATTGCCGAGCAATTAAATGGTCTGAAGACACCGGTGATTCTAGTGCTCAACAAGATCGATAAAATAGAGCCGGAAGCTCTGCTCCCGCTTATGGCTCAATATAACAAGCTGCATGATTTTGCCGAAATTATTCCGATTTCTGCGAAGATGGGCAGCAATGTTAACACGCTGTTAGAGCAGGTTGCCAAGTACTTGCCGGAAGGCCCTCAGTATTATCCGGAAGATCAAATCACGGATCACCCCGAGCAATTTGTCTGCGCGGAATTAATCCGGGAGAAAATTCTGCATTTGACTCGTGAAGAAGTGCCGCACTCTATTGCTGTAGCCATCGAAGATATGAAGGTTGAGCCTAATGGAGTGGTGCATGTTTCAGCTGTTATTTTTGTTGAGCGTGATTCGCAAAAGGGAATTATTATCGGCAAGCAAGGGGCAATGCTGAAAGAGGTCGGCAGACGGGCTCGGACAGATATTGAGAACCTGCTGGGTTCGAAGATTTTTCTGGAGCTATGGGTAAAAGTGAAAAAAGATTGGCGCAATCAGGACCGCGTTCTGCGGGATTTGGGCTTCCATAAAGACCTTTAAGTTAATTCCGTTATTCCTCGTTTGGTAGGAATTGCAAGGATAGAACCTGCTCCATCGCACCATCCTAATTCTTGATAAGAGACATCGTCTTTCCCAAGAAAGGATGAATACGAATGCGAAACTTTTCGTGGAAGTATTTTGCAATGACAGGAGACGTCGATGCTTACCTGCTGTATAAGGAAGCTGGCCATCCGCTTGAAGATAGTGGATTACAGCTAGTGGAGGAAGAGAAGGCCTGTGATGAAGAAGCGCAATAAGGACTGGTTGCTTGCCGAATGGTTGGGGGAAGAGGCATGCTACACAGGGTGGAAGGGATCGTCATCCGCAGCATGGACTACGGCGAGGGGAACGCAATTATTACGCTTTGCACCGAGAACGCGGGAAAAGTAGGGGTTCTGGTGCGTGGCGCAAAGAAGGTCAAAAGCCGCCATGCTGCATTGATCCAACTGTTCACCGTTGGGGAATTTGTTTTTTTTAGAAATAATGGAGGACTTGGGACACTGAATTCTGGCGAAATTACGAAGTCGCACCATCCGCTGCGTGAGGATTTGATCAAAGCTGCTTATGCGTCTTATGCGTGTGAACTGCTTGATCGTGTTCTGCATGATGAGGAAACGGGAAGCTTCTGGTTTCGCCAGCTTACGGCCTGTCTTAATGCACTTGAAGAGGACAAGGAACCCGGCGTTATCATAAATGTCTTTGAAATGAAAATCTTACAGGCAGCCGGTTATGGTCCTGAATTCGATTCTTGTGTAATTTGTGGTGCCGAGAAGCCGGATGATCAACTGCTGGTCAGCCCTCGCCTTGGTGGAGCACTGTGCCGCAGTTGTAAACATAATGACCCTCCAGCCATGGAGGTCTCTGCTCGTGCGTTGAAGCTGCTGCGATTATTCGCCAGACTTGACCTGACTAGACTAGGCAATGTGGATGTAAAGGAAAGCAGCCGGGATGAGCTGAAAAAAATTATGCGGGCCTTTATGGATGTGCAACTCGGATTAAAGCTGAAGTCACAAAGTTTCCTAGACCAGCTCGACAAGTACAAGATTTGACGAAAGCTGATTTTTCCGTTACTATAGGATCAGTTTATTATATGATCGTCGTTATGCTCCAATTGGGGAGAGGCGTGCATTGATCGGGAAAGTAGTGGACTGTATTGTCGTTATTCAGCGAGCTGGGGGCAGTGGAAGCCTAGCGGGACAACGTTCATGAACATGGCACCCGGGAGTACGAATGCGGCGAATGAAAGTGGATTTCGTTCTTGTCTTGGCAGTAAACTTGCTCATACAAGGTATGAAATCAAGTAGGGTGGAACCGCGGGAGAATAAGTTAAGCTCTCGTCCCTATGTCTGTTAATCAGGCATGGGGGCGGGGGCTTTTTGTTGCTGTCAGGAGCTAAAAGTGCCGCCTCCATGGTAGAAAGTTTTAGGCAAGCTGTTGTAAAAAACTTGTAAAGCGAAGGAGACGGTATTATGAACTTCCAGCAGATGATTTTGACACTGCAGCAGTTCTGGGCTGAACAGAACTGTATCATCGTACAGCCGTATGACACAGAAAAAGGCGCCGGCACGATGAACCCTATGACTTTTTTACGCTCGCTAGGTCCTGAGCCTTGGAGAGTGGCTTACGTAGAGCCTTCACGTCGTCCCTCCGATGGTCGTTATGGAGAGAACCCGAACCGTCTGTATCAGCATCACCAATTCCAAGTAATCATCAAACCCTCACCAGATAACATTCAAGAGATCTATTTGGATAGCTTGAAAGCACTCGGTATTGATCCGCTCTTGCATGACATCCGTTTTGTAGAGGATAACTGGGAGAATCCGTCACTGGGCTGTGCGGGTCTGGGATGGGAAGTATGGCTGGACGGTATGGAGATCACTCAATTTACTTACTTCCAGCAGGTAGGTGGCATCGAAGCTAACCCTGTTGCTGTAGAAATCACTTACGGTATGGAGCGCTTAGCCTCTTACATTCAGGATAAAGAAAATGTGTTTGATCTTGAATGGGTAAGCGGTATGACTTATGGTGATGTTTTTCATCAGCCGGAGTTCGAGCATTCTACCTACACTTTTGAAGTATCGGATGTAAAAATGTTATTCTCGCTGTTCAACATGTATGAAGAGGAAGCACGTAGAGCGATGGAGAAACATCTTGTGTTTCCAGCCTACGATTATGTGTTGAAATGCTCACATAGCTTTAATCTACTCGATGCGCGTGGGGCAATTAGTGTAACTGAACGGACTGGATTTATTACCCGAGTGCGTAATCTTGCCCGCTCCGTAGCGGCAACATATCTTGAGGAACGCGAGAAGCTTGGCTTCCCGCTGCTGAAGAAAGAAGGTGCTGACCGTGTCTAAAGATATCCTGTTTGAGATCGGTCTGGAGGAAATCCCTGCACGTTTTATCCGTGCTGCGATGGAACAGCTGCAAGATAGAATGTCCAAGTGGTTGGATTCTGCACGTATAAACCATGCTGGAGTTACTGCATATGCTACGCCACGTCGTCTCGCTGTATTTGTTAAGGACGCGGCTGAGAAGCAAGAGGATATTAGCGAAGAGGTCAAAGGACCTTCACGCAAAATCGCGCTGGATGCTAACGGCGACTGGAGTAAAGCTGCGCTAGGATTTGCCCGCAGTCAAGGTGTATCTCCAGAGCAATTTACATTTAAAGAACTAGCTGGCGTGGAATATATTTATGCCACAAAAAATAGTGCGGGTGTAGAGACTGCTTCTTTGCTCACAGAAGGACTTCTGGGTATTGTAAATGCAATGACTTTCCCGAAGAACATGCGCTGGGGAGCTTACGATTTTAAATTCGTTCGTCCGATTCGCTGGATGGTTGCTCTTTTTGGTAAAGAGATCATTGATTTGGAAATTACGGATGTAAAAGCGGGTAATGTGAGCCGTGGACATCGTTTTCTCGGTACAGAGACTGTAATCTCGGAGCCTGCACAATATGTGGAGAGCATGCGTGCGCAGCATGTACTTGTGGATGTGAAGGAACGGGAAACGCTTATCCTGGATCAAATCAACAAATTGGCTGAAGAGAAAAGCTGGACGATTGCAATTAAAGAAGATCTTTTGGAAGAAGTACTGTTCTTGGTAGAAACACCAACCGTGCTCTTTGGAACCTTTGATCCATCTTTCTTAGAGATTCCTCAGGATGTGCTGATTACCTCGATGCGTGAGCATCAGCGTTATTTCCCTGTTTTTGATGCAGCTGGCAAGCTACTGCCATTCTTTGTAACTGTACGTAACGGGAATGCAGAATCCTTGGATGTTATCGCTAAGGGAAATGAAAAAGTGCTTCGTGCTCGTCTATCAGATGCCAAATTCTTCTATCAAGAAGATCAAAAGATGAAGATTGACGATGCGTTAGCCAAGCTTGAGAACATTGTTTACCATGAAGATTTGGGCAGCGTAGGGGATAAGGTGCGCCGTATTCGCCAAATCTCTGATCGTCTGGCTGTGAAGCTTGGACTATCAGCTTCTGCTGTGTCCGAAGTAAGTCGCACTGCGGATATTTGTAAATTCGACCTTGTAACACAAATGGTTTATGAATTTCCTGAGCTGCAAGGAACAATGGGTGAAGATTATGCACGTAAAGCAGGCGAGCCTGAAACTGTGGCAAAAGCGATCTTCGAGCATTATCAGCCACGATTTGCAGGAGATGCTGTACCTTCAACAGAAGCAGGTTCAGTTGTCAGCATAGCGGACAAAATCGATACGATTGTTGGCTGCTTCTCCATCGGCATCATTCCGACAGGATCTCAAGATCCATATGCCCTGCGCCGTCAGGCTGCAGGTATTGTCCAAATTGTGCTTGAGCATAAATTGCCAATTACGCTGCGCGAAATTTTTGAAGCGGCGATTGAAATTCATGAAAATTCAGGAAATACGAAACATTCTGGAGATGAACTACGTATAAACCTGTACGAGTTCTTCGGTCTGCGTGTAAAACGTCTTTTATCTGACAATGTACGCTATGATGTTGTGGACGCTGTTACAGCGGCTGGTTTTGACGACGTGGTAGATGTTGTGGGCAGAAGCCGTGCTCTTATGGCTGCTGTGTCCGACCAAGCAGATTTCAAGATTACCGTAGATTCGCTTACTCGTGTCAGTAATTTGGCAAGTAAAGCAACCAGTGAAGTGATTGATCCTGCTTTACTTAAAGAAGATGCTGAATTGCAGCTTTTCAATACATGGCAGGAGCTTCACACACCTTACCTTGAAGCTATGGCGGCAAAAAATGCTGAAGAAGCACTTCGGATTCTTTCGGGTCTAAAAGACGCCGTTACAACATTTTTTGATTCCGTTATGGTTATGGCGGAGGACGAGCAAGTGCGTGCTAACCGTTTGGCTCTGCTTGCTGGTATTGATGCTGACTCCAAGTCGTTCGCTGATTTCGCGAAGCTTGTCTGGTAATTTTAATCAAGAAAATTTGAATCTTATGGTATAGAATGTTGGTTTGGGGTATAAATATACGGAACGGTGCCAATGCGTCATTTGACATCCGTTCCGTATTTATGCTTAGAAAGAAGGATTTCTTGCGGAGAGGGCGTATATATATTACACGGGAAATTGGTGATGATCATGGAGAAGTCCCAGTCTAGAACGATAGTGGTGGATGGGGATGCTTGTCCGGTCAAAAAAGAGATCGCTGAGGTAGGTCGCACCTTTGGTGTTCCGGTACTTATGGTATCTTCTTATGACCATGCACTGAAAGCTGAAGAGGGTGTAACGGTTGTGCAGGTGGATCGAGGAGATCAGAGTGCCGATCTATATATTGCCAATCATATTACTGCAGGAGATGTGGTATTGACTCAAGATTATGGTCTTGCGGCACTTGCACTAGGTAAACGATGCAGTGTGCTTTCATTTCGTGGTCAGGAATACGACAATTTCAAGATGGATTTTATGTTGGAGGGAAGACATGCCAGGGCCGTTGAACGAAGACGGGGACATTATTCCAAGGGGCCAAAACCCATAACGGCAGAAGAAAAAACTTATTTTCAACATAAACTGACAAAACTTTTAATACTTTTGCAGGAGAATGTGGAGCAATAGCGAATTATATTTATTTGTTAAGAGATGAAGGTGGTTGAAGTGGCTAGCGGACACGGCAATATTCCGGAAGAGGTTATCGAAAGCGTGCTTGCGCGTCATGATATAGTCGATACAGTCGGTAAGGTTGTTCATTTGTCCAAGCAGGGGAAATATTTATGGGGCCTCTGCCCGTTCCATTCGGAGAAAACCCCTTCCTTTACTGTTACCCCCGACCGGGGAGTATTTCATTGCTTTGGCTGCGGTATGGGTGGAAATGCCATCAAATTTAGGATGGAAATCGAAGGATTAACCTTCCCCGAAGCTGTCAGAATAATGGCTGAAGAAAGTGATATTCCCGTTCCAGAAGGTAAGGGAGGTATGATGTCTCCCCCTGATCCGGAACGCGACCGGTTGATTCAAGCTTATGAATGGTCGGCAAAGTTCTATCATTACTTGCTGAAGAACACGGAACACGGCAAAGCCGCTATGGACTATTTAAGAGGCCGGAACTTCAGTGATAAAATGATTGACCAGTTTCAGATCGGATACGCTCCGGACCGCTGGGATACTTTGTTGCAGTTTTTGGAAAAACGAAATTTTGACCTTGCGGAAATGGAGAAAGGCGGACTTCTGTCAGCCCGCGGTGAGGGCAAAGGCTATTTGGATCGTTTCCGTGGCCGGATTATCTTTCCGATTGCCAACCGTACAGGCAAGGTAATCGCATTCGCCGGAAGAATACTTGGAGAGGGTCAACCTAAGTATTTAAATTCTCCGGAGAGTAGATTGTTTAACAAAAGCCGGATATTGTACAATTTGCACCAGTCCAAAGCATCCATTCGCAAAACTCGACAAATCGTCCTGTTTGAAGGATATGGAGATGTCATCTCATCCTGGGAAGCGGGTGTGCATAACGGCGTAGCAACGATGGGAACGTCCTTGACGGAGGGTCATGTGGCACTGATGAAAAGCCTGGCTGATGAAATTATACTGTCTTACGACGGTGACCGGGCGGGACAAGCAGCAGCCATGAAAGCCATTCCGATGCTTGAAGGCAGCGGCCTGCGTGTAAAGATCGCCTTACTGCCAAGCGGGGTGGATCCGGATGAATTTATCTCCAAGCATGGAGGAGAAAGATTTAAAGATCAGGTTATTGATTCAGCAGTTTCATCCATAAAATTTAAGCTTATATATCTGAAAAAAAACCATATACTCCTAGAGGAAGATGGCAAAATCGCCTATGTCAAGGAGGCCTTAGAAGTTATTGCTTCACTGCATTCCTCAACAGAGCGAGAGGTTTATCTGAAGGAAATCGCTGCTGAACTCGAACTTTCCTATGATAGTTTGAAGCAGGATTGTAATTTACTTAGGGCATCGATGCAAAAAAACATCCCTGAAGGGGATAATAACGACAAAAGGTGGAATAATGGTAGGCATAAAAAAGGGCAGGTGCAGACACCGACCTTACTACCCGCTTATCATGTCGCGGAACGGCGTCTATTGTCCTTTATGATTCAGGACCCGGAAGCCGCCACGTATGTGGGCGAACGCCTCGGAGAAGATTTCAACATCGTTGATCATGCGGCAATTGCTGCTTATCTATATGCCTATTACGCGCAAGGCAAACCACCCGGCATTAGCCGGTTTCTATCATCACTTCAGGATGATCGTCTGGAGAAAACTGCGACATCAATATCCATGATGGATACCCCTCCGGACTGGAATATGCAGGTTCTAGATGATTGTATTCGTGAAGTGCGGAAATACCCACTGCAACGCAAAATGGAACAGAAGCGTGAAGAGATGATTCAGGCTGAAAAGTCAGGTGACTTTTTGCGTGCGGCACAAATAGCAAGTGAGATTATAGCCCTAGAGAGACAATGACATGTTGACAGGATGTACCTAGGGAGGAGGGAGTCGAATTATGGCGAACGATCAGCATACTGAATTGGAAGCAGAATTTACTTTGGATCAGGTTAAGGATCAGCTCATTGAGCAAGGTAAGAAAAGATCATCATTAAATTACAAAGATATTATGGAGAAATTATCGCCGTTTGATCAAGACCCCGAGCAAATGGAGGAGTTCTACGAGCAACTCAGTGATTTGGGAATTGAGGTTGTAAACGAGAACGATGAAGAGGTTAACAGCCTCCGACCAAGTGAGGATAATGAGGATAAAGACAGCGATGATTTCAGCTTTGATGACGATCTGTCGCTGCCACCAGGGATCAAGATTAATGACCCTGTCCGTATGTATCTAAAAGAAATCGGACGCGTTCCTTTGTTGTCGGCTGACGATGAAGTTGAGCTTGCTATGCGGATTAAGAATGGCGATGAAGAAGCTAAACGCCGGCTTGCAGAAGCGAACCTGCGTCTCGTAGTAAGTATCGCGAAACGTTATGTCGGACGCGGTATGCTGTTCCTGGATCTGATTCAGGAAGGTAATATGGGTCTGATCAAAGCAGTAGAGAAATTTGACCATAACAAGGGATTCAAATTTAGTACGTATGCGACTTGGTGGATTCGCCAGGCCATCACTCGTGCGATTGCGGATCAGGCGCGTACCATTCGTATTCCTGTACACATGGTGGAAACGATCAACAAGCTGATTCGGGTTTCTCGCCAATTGCTGCAAGAACTGGGACGCGAACCTTCCCCAGAGGAAATTGCGGCTGAGATGGAACTGACGGTGGAGAAAGTTAGAGAGATCATGAAGATTGCCCAAGAACCTGTATCCTTGGAAACACCAATTGGTGAAGAAGATGACTCTCATCTAGGAGACTTCATTGAGGATCAGGAAGCATTGGCTCCTGCGGATGCAGCGGCTTATGAACTCCTGAAGGAACAGCTGGAGGATGTGCTGGACACGCTCACGGAGCGTGAAGAGAATGTACTTCGCCTGCGTTTTGGCCTTGATGATGGACGGACAAGAACGCTTGAAGAAGTCGGCAAGGTGTTTGGTGTTACCCGGGAACGGATCCGCCAGATTGAAGCCAAGGCATTGCGCAAACTTCGTCACCCTAGCCGCAGTAAACGGCTTAAGGATTTCCTTGAATAGTATTTCATGAACTGGACCTTCTGCTGCTCAGTGGCAGGAGGTTCTTTTATTTGAATTTACGCTGGTAAAAAATGTGTTGACCTTGTGTATCTGGAAAGAAGGATGAGCCAGTGAATTTGGAAAAACGCGACATCATTATAAAAGAGATTCAGTATTGGAGAAAAAGCCGGTTGCTGCCAGAGCAGTATTGCGATTTCTTAACCAATCTGTATGACGATGAGGATGCGAATAAGGATAACAATCCAATTTCGCTGAGAAATTTACAGCAGGGAAGCATCAAAATTTGGCTGTTTTCTTTTGGAATTATTTCCTTGATTTTCTTGATTAGTCTTTATTTTAGCGTTTTTCCCTGGCCTTTGCAACTTGCAACCGCACTATCTGTATTAATTATTTGTTATGGATACTCCGCCGTTTATAAGGACCGGAACAATGTTATCAGTCTTATCCTAGCGGGGCTGGGCAGTGTTTTAACGCTTGGTTTTGGGCTATGGCTGATTGATTTGCATGATCTGGATCCTCAGCTCTGGAGGCCTATTCTAATTGGGTGCTGCGGCTTGTTATGGTGTATTTTGGGATTTTTACTCCGGATAGGTTTGTTGCAGTACTGTGGTTTTGCTTTTTGGGCATTACTGTATGCAGGGTTCTTCGGTGGAAGAAGCCCGGAGGCCTCTATATTTGAACTGGAGTTCCTATGGCTGCCATTGTGTGTGCTGATGGTATGGTTAAGCTGGCTTTTGCATCATAAGGTAAGAGGTGTTGCCAGTGTTTATTTTGCAGTGGGAGTATCGCTTTGGATCATGCCAGAGCTTGACGCTCTTTTATTAAGACAGGATTATCCGCAGTGGATTTCATTGATGCTGATCCTAAAGATTGCAGCAGGGTTAGCTTTGTTGTTTGGGTTTCGAAAAAAATGGATAACGTGGGTGGCAACATGAACAATGTGAAATTATCAGATCGGCTTCAGCAATTGCTGGAGCAAATTCCGCAAGGAAGCAGATTAGCAGATATCGGTTCCGATCATGCCTTGCTTCCTGTGGCCGCTGTCGAAAGCGGTAAGGCTGTGTTTGCAATTGCAGGTGAAGTAAACCCGGGTCCCTTTGATGCTGCTTGTAAGGGCGTTGCAGAGGCTGGACTAGGGAAGGTGATCTCGGTGCGCCGTGGAGATGGCCTTGAGGTTCTGGAACCTGGTGAAGTCAATTGTATCACGATTGCTGGTATGGGAGGCGCATTAATTGCCGCGATTCTGGACCGGGGTCAAAGCCAGGGGAAGCTAAAAGAGGTTACAACCCTTTTGCTTCAACCGAATGTAGGCGAGGATATTTTGCGCCGCTGGTTATTAAATAATAAATGGGTACTCGTAGCTGAGAGAATATTGGAAGAAGACGGGAAGCTATATGAAGTATTGACGGCTGTACCAGAAAATACGGAAGCTGGAATTACAAATGAAAGTGTATATCGTGAATTAACCTTGGGGGATTCCGCTAAAGTCCTTGGGCAAGAGGCCTTGCTTCAAATGGGACCATGGCTGCTTCAAGCACCAAATGCTGTGTTTTTTGCTAAGTGGCAGGGTGAGATTCAGAAATTGGAAGGCATTTTAACATCGTTGTCACGTTCAGAACTCGAATCTGCTGAGCATAAACGGAAACAGATTCAAGGTCAGATCAGGGAAATTACGGAGGTGCTACAATGTTTGCCAAGGGACAAACAGTAATTCAGTATATGGAGCAACTGGCTCCTAAGCATTTAGCTGAGGATTGGGACAAAATTGGCCTTCAACTGGGCACGCTGCAAAAAGAAATCACTAATGTATTAGTTGCTTTAGATGTGAATGATGAGGTAGTTGAAGAAGCGATTCGTCTAGGCTGCAATTTGATTATTGCGCATCATGCGATTATTTTCCGTCCATTGCAAGGAATCCAGACAGACACACCGGCGGGCAAAATGTATGAAAAATTAATTAAGAATGACATTGCGGTGTACATCAGCCACACCAATCTGGATGTCACCGAAGGTGGAATGAATGATTGGATGGCTGAAGCTCTTGGCATAGAAAACGGAGTACCCATCAAAGACATTCACTCCGAGCAATTATCAAAGCTGGTAGTATTTGTGCCGAAGGATCATCATCAGAAGGTTCTGGATGCTATCCTGAATGCTGGAGCAGGGGCAATTGGCAACTATAGTCATTGCAGCTTCAATATCGAGGGATACGGTACTTTTATTCCAGGAGAAGGCACGGATCCTTATATCGGGGAAAAAGGTAAGATGGAACGTGCCGAGGAAATTCGTATTGAGACGATCGTCCCGCACTCCATCCGCAATAAAGTGGTGCAGGCTATGCTTAAGGCCCATCCTTATGAAGAGGTTGCCTATGATTTGTACTCAATGGATCTTAAAGGCCGCAGCTTAGGACTTGGGCGGGTAGGAAAGCTCAAAGAGCCTACAACCCTTGGACAATTCGTGGAGACGGTAAAAAAAGGCCTGAAGGTAGACCATGTACGGGTTGTTGGTGATTTGGACCGTCCGATTCGTAAAGCTGCCGTTCTCGGCGGCTCGGGTGGAAAGTATTATAACAGTGCTATTTTCCGCGGTGCGGATGTCCTGGTTACTGGGGATCTGGATTATCATACAGTTCAGGATGCTGCGCTCGCCGGAATCACTCTGATTGATCCGGGACATAATGCGGAGAAGATCATGAAAGAGAAAGTAGCGGAGTGGATGGCTGGAAAATTGGCCGAGCATAAGTATGATACAGCTGTGCATGCTTCGCAGGTGAATACGGAGCCATTTAAGTTCCTATAAAATTGCCATTTAATAATGCTTGTGCCAGACATGTGATGTCTGTATAATATATAATGTTGTTCGGAAAGTTTGACAGACAATCGCCGGTGACGTGAAGACGTCACGGGAGGAAAGTCCGGGCTCCATAAGGCAGGATGCTGGATAACGTCCAGTCGGCGCGAGCTGAAGGATAGTGCCACAGAAATGGACCGCCGATGGCTGCCTTAGGGCGGCACAGGCAAGGATGGAACCGAGGTGTAAGAGACCCCGAGGAACGCTGGTGACTTCGTTCCTGGTAAACCCCATCTGGAGCAAGACCTAATGAGACGCAGCTGAATAAGCAGCCTTAGCCTGAGGCGCGTCTAGGTTGGTCGCTGGAGCTGTGCAGTAATGTATGGCCTAGATAGATGATTGTCGCTTATGGTGGGAGGGTAGTTCCCGATCGAACCACGACGAGCACAGAACCCGGCTTACGGCAAACTTTCCTAACTGCAACGTTATAATAACAACACCATACAAACGGCGACGTATCCCGGTAACCCGGCTTACGCCGCCTTTTTTGTTGCAAACAAATGCGGATACGGCAAATATATAAAGCGGTGAATGCGATAACATGCAGGGATTTGGAACGTGATATGCAGAAATTAGACTTTTTAGAAGAATTGCTAGCGGCTGATGAGCTGACGGCTGATGGGCTGATGGCTGGTGGTTGATGAATAGATGGCTGGTGGTTGATGAATAGATGGCTGGTGGTTGATGAATAGATGGCTGGTGGTTGATGAATAGATGGCTGGTGGTTGATGAATAGATGGCTGGTGGTTGATGAGCAGATGGCTGGTGGTTGATGAATAGATGGCTGGTGGTTGATGGTTGATGGTTGATGGTTGATGGTTGATGGTTGATGGTTGATGGTTGATGGTTTGATGGTTTGATGAGCTGATATGCTAACGGACCGAGATGCAGCTATTTGTGTATTTTATGCCTTTTTGGAGGAGTTTCGGACTGGAGAGCCGTTATTCGGCATAAATAGGGTGGATATCGGGCGTTTTGGATCGAATAGTGACTATGGGGTCCGATAGCAAACCAAATGAGCGGAATTGATGCAAATAAGAGCGCTGGGGTCCGATACAAACCTCCAGAACTCCAGAACTCCAGAACTCCAGAACTCCAGAACTCCAGAACTCCAGAACTCCATGGTTACTTTGACGCCAGAATTAGACTAGTAGCTAGCAAAATGTAACAATGCGGAGCTTGGCTAATCTTCTGCGGAAAGATTGGTATCAGAAGCATCATATCAATAAGAACCTCTGGCTGTACTTCGCTGTGAAATCGGAGTTAGTTGAGTGGCAGATGAGTTGAGTAACTAGAGGATGTTTGGTGATGCGGAAAGCGAAATGTGGGAAATGGGACATTTGACGTGCAAATTTGCTGAATGCGAAATGAGATGTGTAGAAATGCGAATGTGGAAATACGAAATAAGCTGTACAGAGGCGCTGAATAATGGCAATTCGAAATGTGAAGAGCAAAAATTGCTGAATGTGAAATGTGAAATGTGAAATTACGAAATGAGCTATGTAGTGCCACAAAAGTAGAAATACGAAAATGAGATGTGCAGAAATGCGTAAATGTAACATTCTGCAAATGCGCAAAAGTGAAAGCTCAGAAATCTGCTCACAAAAAACGGCTTCCCCGTCCAATAAAGGATGGAGAAGCCGTTTTATTTTGCCATCGTAGGTATTGATTACGAGCAGTTGTTTACGACCGAACGATGTTTTGATTTTGCTGCCATTGTACCAATGCTTTCTCTAGACGCTGGACAGCAACAGGAACTTGCTCTGGTGGCGTGTGTGTGAAGTTAAGGCGCATTTTGTTTTTGTGAGGCTCCGCTGAATAGAATACCTCTCCGGGTACAAACGCTACTCCGTTTTCCACTGCCAGCGGGAGTAATTCCTTAGTGTTAATCTCTTCGGAAAGGGTAAGCCATAGGAACATGCCACCTCTTGGCTCGAGGAAATGTGCTCCTTTCCAGTTATGTGATCTGAGTTCCGCGGACAGGAGCTTCATACGCGAATGATACTCTCTTGAGATGAGGCGGATATGCTGCTCAATATCAAAATGCAACAGCAGTTCATCTAAAGCACGCTGGTCGATGGTGCTGGAATGCAGATCGGCTGCTTGCTTTGCCTTGGCGATGGTCTTGATTAGTTCGGAATCGCCGATAATCCAGCCGGTGCGTAGGGCAGGGGCGACGATCTTGGAGAAGGTCCCTGTGTAGACTACACAATGATCCCCGCCGAAGCTTCTATCGATGGAGGCTAATGAGGGTGGATATAGAGTTTTATCTTCATCAAAGGTTATTTCTCCATAGGGATTGTCCTCTAAAATAAGAACACCGTAACGGCGGCAGATTTCAACCACCTTCCCGCGGCGTTCTTTACTCCAGGTTGCTCCAGACGGATTGTTGAAGGTCGGAACTGCGTATAGCAGTTTTGGCCGATGTATCCGAATCTGCTCTTCTAACTGATCCGGCAGAATGCCATGTTCATCATTTGGTATCGAATGAATAGCAGCCCGGTAAGAACCGAGCACTTGTAGTGCTGCCAGATAGGTGGGCGCTTCCACAAAAACTGCATCGCCGGGATCCAGCAATATTTTGCATAACAGATCTATAGCTTGCTGTGAGCCTGTAGTCAATACCATCTCAGAGGCTGTAACCGGGATGCCTTGCCGGGTAAGCCTTTCAGCGATTTTGTCACGTAGTGGAGTAAAACCCTCGGTAAGCCCATATTGAAGCGCTGAGGTGTCGCTGGAGAGCACACGATTATAGGCATCACGTACGGCCTCCAAGGGAAACAAATCCTCCCCAGGCAGCCCGCCTGCAAGTGAAATAATGTCATTGCCTTGTGTAACTTTTAGAATCTCCCGAACTGCTGATGATCCTAGATGATTGGCTGCCGTTGAGTATTTGATATCCATAAATTAGTTCTCCACCTTTCGATTTGATGCTATCATAATAGGAGTGCTGTATAACAGTAAAGCGTTGAATATAACAGTGGAGGTGAAGGGTTCATGCATATCGATTTGAATCGCAGCGGCAGCAAAACTCTGCCCCATCAAATTAATGAAACCCTCAGTCAGCGGATCTCATCAGGACTGCTTCAGCAAGGTGTCCGGCTGCCCTCCGTTAGAAGTCTAGCTATAACCTTGAACGTGAGTCAGGTTACAGTAAGCAAGGCTTACGATATGCTTGAGAAACGAGGACTTATTTACTGCAGACAGGGTAAAGGGTGCTTTGTAGCCGATCCAACCCATAATAGACGTCAAGAAGAGGGTTGCTGGCAGGATTTATATGATGATTATTTGCCGCGGGCTCAGCTTTGGCGGAATTTTGATGTTTCAGAAGTGAAATATCCCTTTCATTTAGCCGCCATCCACAGTGAGCTGCTGCCACTTCAAGATATTGGTGACACCTATGCATCCTTGGTCAAAGAGCAACCGGAGCTTATGGCAACCTACGGGAATTTTCAGGGAGATCTTGAGCTGCGGAATGTCATGAGAGAACATTTGAAATCGCGTGGGATTTCACTCACTTCTTCCGATTTGATGATAACCAGCGGGACCCAGCAAGGCATTGATCTGGTGGCTCGTACATTTGTTGGTCCTGGAGATACAGTCTATCTTGAGGCGCCTAGCTATACTGGTGCTATTGATGTTTTTGCGGGACGAGGTGCAGAGATGATTTTTGTGCCTACGGATAGTGAAGGGATGCGAGTGGATGTTCTTACAAAAATGTGTGATCAAAGACCTCCAAAGCTAATTTATACCATCCCTACTTTTCAAAATCCAAGCGGTGCAACTATGAGCATCACAAGAAGACAACGACTGCTGGAATTAGCGCGCAGCTACCGTTGCCTCATTGTTGAGGATGACCCATTTAGTGATTTATATTTCCATGCACCACCACCTAGGGCGATTAAATCAATGGATCCCGATGGACATGTAGTCTATATGAAAAGCTTTAGCAAAGTACTTGCACCTGGTTGCCGAATCGCCTGTGTGGCTGCAGAAGGAAATATTCTGTCCCGGCTGATCGCCGCTAAATCTGCGAGTGATCTAGGAAGTCCCTTGCTGACACAGAAGGCCGTATTACCCTTCATCGCTGAAAAATACGACGCCTACGCAGCACAGCTACGAATTACACTCCGTGGTCGTATGGAAAAGGCGGCGAAGCTTCTGAAGCTGTACGCGCCGCCTGGAGTGAACTATATTCTACCAGAGGGAGGACTTAATCTCTGGCTGGAGCTGCCCCCTTCTCCTGATATTGCAAGCCTGCATGACTTGGCGGAGCAGGAGAGCATTTCTTTTTTACCCGGTGATGTCTGTTATTCTGCGGAAACGCCTTCCCGCCACATCCGTCTTTGCTATTCGCAAATGAAGGAATCGGAAATGGAGGAAGGGTTACAGCGGTTTCTGCGCTTACTTGGCCGGTTTTTGCAATGACACGGTTATGGGGTGTTATTTGTTCTTTGTTTTAATTGATTCATTTGCTGGCGTACATGTTGAGGAAAAAGCTGCAATGGAACTTGATTGCCGCTTGCCGCTTGTAGCGTTTTATAAATATCGACCTGACCCCAGCCAAAGTATTTATCATGGCCGGAAGTTCCCAGATCAACAGCGTTTTTGGTCATAAGGTCCATAACTTCCTTATTCGTCAGATTAGGATTCAGTGAACGTACCAGACCCGCCAGCGCAGCGACATGGGGACTGGCCATCGACGTGCCGGATAAAGCGGCATACTGGCTGTCCGGATAGGTGCTTGCGATGCTTTCTCCAGGTGCAGCGACATCAATATAATCGCCGTAGTTGGAGAAGGAGGCTTTTTCCCCTGAAGCATTTGTAGCAGCCACTGCAATCACTTCGGGATAAGCTGCAGGGTATCCAGGCCGTTCTGTATTATCATTGCCTGCTGCAGACACAAGCACGATGTCCCGGTCATAGGCGTATTTAATCGCATCATGGAGGAACTGCGAGTCGGCATAATTCCCTAAACTTAAGTTAATAACCTTTGCACCATTGTCAGCTGCCCATATGATACCTTCTGCTACGGAATAAGTCGTTCCGGCACCTGAGTTATCTAGCGCTTTTACAGGGAGGATCTTATTGTACCAGCTGATGCCAGCTACACCTTCCCCGTTGTTAACAAGTGCGCCAATGATTCCAGATACATGTGTACCGTGACCTACATCATCCTCGGGTGTGGAACCATTGGTAATGGCATTATAGCCAGTCAAAAGCTTACCTTGTAAATCAGGATGATTAATCTGTACTCCCGTATCGACTACGGCGACAACCACTTCTTTGCTGCCTTTGGAAAGATTCCACCCTAGCTCAGTTTCAATCGCCGGGAGGTTCCATTGGTAAGTGGAGAATAACATGTCGTTAGGCGTTACAGTTCCTTCAGCGTTTTTAGTGATGGTATCATTGGTTAAATACATATAGTGAGGTTCCGTATACTCGGGATGCCATTTGTTGGTGAAATAGGATTTCAGCTGATAATAGGTCATCTTCTCAGAGCGAAAGATATAGGCATATCCCAGCTTGCGTGGCTGCTTGCAGTGGATATCGGCGGTTATCGTCTGGAGCTGTCCCTGAGTCGGAGCAGTTCCCTTAAAACGGACTACAATTTCATTCTCATAAAAATGGCTGGCATTTTCATTATCATGGCCGGTCTTGACTGTAATGTCCTTTAAGTTATCGGTATGGACTGATTCCACATGGTATTTGCCTTCCTTAGGATACGGAATGAGACGCAGGTTCTTCAGCTGATGGTCTGCCACACGCCCAAGCACCTTTTGGTTAATAAGAGCAATAATCCCTACATTTTTCTGTTTGTTCCGCTGAGCGATAAAGTAATATTTTTCTTTACCGATTGTAAACGTTGGAGATTCATAGGATTGATGACCGTGGATTGCTGATTTTGCCGTATTGAGATATTTTAGAAGCTGTTTGTTCTCCTGTTCGGTTCCTTTTGGAAAAGACGACTTAAAGGTCTCAGTCTTTTGTGTGCGGAAATCGATCCACATCAGCATGGAGATAAACCCGTGGTCTTGCTGCAATCGTTTCGCATACACTGATTTATCATGAATCGAAGACATCCCGTCTGTTTCAGACAGGAGTTTAGTTAAGTGTCTACTGACATCGACTCTATTCAGATGATCTGTCGCCTCCACATCCTGGCTTAAGGAGGTTTTCTTTAATGTTTTTTCCTGAGAGGGATTTGGAGGTGAATGCAAAGCTGAAGTTGGAGCCGGATTCTGAACAGCGACTTTTGCGACATCTCTGGTCGTCCCATTAGTGGCAGGGCGCAGGGCAAAGGTAAGTAACCCAACTGTAAAAGCTGCTGTAACCAAACCTGCAACTGTTAGATTTTTTCGTGACATGATTTCCGCTCCTCTATGCAATGTAATGTCTATAGGTTTAGAAGAGAGCGTATCTTTTATGCATCTTAGAAAAGGATACCTTCCTAACGTTTTTTATGATAATATCAGAGAGAATAAGTATCTCGAATTGTCTTCTTGATTTTGTAAGAGATACCTCATTAATTGTCCAGAAGGTTAGACTTCTCTGTGTTCACATCCTGATATTGCAAGAATAAAGAGATACGTCTTTAGGGCGGTTTCTTTCAGAGGATTAACTTTATTGACTACAAGAGCAGGGAATAATAAGGAGGAGCAACCGCTATGTCAGCAGCCAATGTGCAGAAATTATGTGAATCGACGAGAGATAAACTTAAAGTGGTAATCGACAAAATGGAAGTATTTCTAAATGAGCATGCATTGCCTCAGCTTGTAGTTGAGGGAGATGAGGAAACCGTACAATTTTACCAAGGTTTTCTGTCCGATCTTCGTCACCTATTAGTGTTCTCGGAAATGTCATATGAGAAATTAGGCGTTGCGCTGCGTCGTGCGACATTCGATGAATCTTTTGCACAGAAAGCGCTTTATAATGTATATCACTATGGTGTGAACAACTTCTTTTATCCGAAAAATGAAAGTTATTCTGAAGATGGCCGTTACGCTTATACAGGTCAGGATGCAATCCGTTTCCGCAAAAAGCCAGTACGTCCCGCACGTGATATCATCCTAGAAATCACCAAAACGTATGAAGATCTTCGCGATGATCTCATTTATTATGAGAACGACTATTTGACCGAGAAACGTATGCAAAATCAGGTTTAACTTCTAAATAGTGATCTAAAGGGATCAGCACTTTGTCATTTTTGTAATGACGATGAGCGGGTCCTTTTTTGCGTGGATTAAAAGCCTGTCTCGATACATCAACTGGAAACCACTCTGTCGAATAGCGGGTAAATGGAGCGGACATAATGAAGCCGAGGTGATAATTATGTCGAGTGAAAAACCATTAGTAAAATGTAGCGTGAGCAATTGTCATTATTGGGGCGAGCATAATTTATGCCGGGCTGAAGAAATTGTCATCGAGATCGATAAGCACGTAGGCAATGGTTATAAGGAAGAATATGCTGAAGAAATGACAAATGAAGGTCACCGCGATCATGCCAGTACATCATCTGCAACATGCTGTCTGACGTTTAAGCCGAACGCTTAGGAGGCCGCCAGAATGGACACAGAAAAGGATAATGAATCAAGCTCATCACGGGAACAATCCGGTCCGAGAAAAGTCATTCTTCGTCCGCGGAGAGTGGACTATCCTCGTCGGGACAGAGAGCATCGCGAAGAATACGCTGCTGAGGTAAATCCGGTTCCAATGCAGGTTCGGGATGCCCCGCGGAGAGTGGAAGAGCGAAAGGACAATGAAGCGGATTATAGTGGAAGCCGGGTAATGGGGTATGTTGGACTGGGGATGGGGATCGCCTCATTGTTCATCTGGTCCTTTATTCTCGGACCCATCGCTGCCGTAGTTGGTTATTATTCCTATGTCAAAGAGCAAAAAACGCTTGGGGCCTGGGCAATGGGCTTAGGGATTGTTGCGACACTAAGTTACTTTGTGATGATTCCCTTTGCGCGCTAAAAAGAACTGAATGGCTTTGATCTAAACAGGCTTTTAGACCTAAATATCAGGGTCTGAAGTCTGTTTTTTCATTCCAACATATAGCAATAATCTCAGATAAAATGTAAGATTAAGCCGTAATTCATCGAAATTTCAACGCGAAACCTTATATATGATTCGAGTAGGACAAAAAAGGAGTGCGCCAGCATGCAGATCAATCCCGCTGTAACCGACGGGTTAGGGCAGCTTAAATGGATCAACCTTAAGGCTACAACCGAAAAAACTAGCTCCGCGAATGGAAATGAACGGTCAACGGGAGTTTCAGCTTCTGGATTTGCGACAATGCTTCAGGCAATGTCAACGAGTAGTGAAAGTTCAAGCTATTTGACTTCTCTCCCGGATGCAACTTCAGTCAGCAGCTTGTTATGGCAGCAGATAGGTGGGACAACAGAAACCTTCAATAACATAATTTCCGGGGAAATAACGGGTTCCACACCTACGAGCTATGATGATCTCATCCAGAAGGCGAGTGCTAAATATGGCGTGCCGATTGATCTGATCAAAGCAGTGATTGATACTGAATCTTCGTTTAATCCTAATGTGGTCTCTTCGGCAGGGGCTAAAGGTTTAATGCAGCTTATGGATGGCACCGCGAGCGGCTTAGGGGTTACTGATTCATTCGATCCGGAGCAAAACATTGATGGCGGCGTACGTTATTTATCTTATCAACTGAAACGCTTTGGCGGAGAAGAAAAGATGGCACTTGCAGCGTACAACGCAGGGCCGGGACGGGTAACAGATCTGGGAGTAACCAATGATCAGGAATTATTGGAGAAACTTAGCCTGCTTCCAAAAGAGACACAATCTTATATCTTTAAAATAGAACGCGCTCGCGCTCAATACGCGGTATAATAAAAAGGATCAAACGGGAAACACCGTTTGATCCTTTTTCGATAATAAGTTCACTCAACGAAGTAAAGGAGACATTTGACATATGCTTTACTGGGATTATGCCGCCGCTACACCGCCCTATGAAGAAGTGGTGCAGACGATGGAACAAATTATGAAGCTGCATTATGCGAACCCTTCCTCTTTGCACCGTGCGGGCAGTGAAGCGGGTAAGCTGATCAGACGGTCGCGTGAAGTATGCGCTGCTGCTTTATCTGTACAACCGCAGGAGATTCTATTTACTTCTGGTGCAACGGAAAGCAATAATTTGGCGATAAAAGGCGCTGCTCTGCAATATCAGACTAGAGGTCGCCATTTGGTAACTACAGAAATAGAGCATCCCTCTGTATATGAGAGTTTCCTGCAATTGCAGCGAATGGGCTGGGAGGTTACTTTTGTAGCACCCGATAGCACTGGCGTTGTTGATCCTGATCGCGTAGCTGCTGCTGTCCGGCGCGACACAGTGCTTGTTAGTGTGATGCATGTCAATAACGAGATTGGAACGATACAACCGCTTAAAGAGATGGGGAAGCTGATTAAAGCTGTGAATCCGCGAACCTTATTTCATGTAGATGGTGTTCAGGGATATGGTAAGCTTGCAGTTGATTTAAAAGATTGGCAGGTGGATCTTTATAGCCTGTCTCCTCATAAGCTTCGAGGCCCACGTGGAGTGGGATTACTGTATATCAAAGAGGGAATTAAGCTATTCCCATTGCTTACAGGGGGCTCTCATGAAGAAGGACAACGCGCTGGAACTGAAAATGTACCTGCGATTGTCGCATCCTCCAAAGCTATCCGCATGAGTGGTGAGCAGCGCGAAACCTTCGTTGCCCAGTTGGTTCCACTCCGAGATCGATTATTACGCTTCTTGCGCACCGTTCCTGAATTTGTTATAAACAGCAGACAGGATGGAGCTCCCCATATTGTGCATTTCTCTTACCCTGGCATGAAGGGAGAGGTATTTGCCCGCAAGCTAGAGGAACTGGGGATGGCTGTCTCCACCCGTTCGGCCTGCTCCTCACGACTGGCTGAGCCTAGTCGTGTATTATTATCTATGGGTAAAGATGTCTCCAGTGCTTCAGGTGGGATTCGTATTAGCCTTGGCGACAGTCATACAGATGAGGATGTCGCTGCGCTTGAGCAAGCATTAACCACTGCGGTACAAGCTTTAAAGATTGCTGAAGGAGGAATGAAGTAACAAATGAGCATGATGAATAAGGAATCTGCAGAAGGCAGAGCCCATAGTATAGAATACGCTGATATGCTGCTCCTGCGTTTTGGAGAGTTTACTTTAAAGGGCAAAAATCGTACCCGATTTGAAAAAACCGTACTGCGTCATGTGAAGGAATTGATTAAGCCTTATCCAAACGTAGTTCTGAGCAAGGAATTCGGAAGAATTTACGTGGAATTGAACGGGGAATCTGCGATTGAATTGGTACAAGCACTGAAGAATGTATTTGGCATTGCTTCAGTTAGTCCAGTGAAGGTTTCTAAGTCAGAGCTTGAGGATATTGTAGCGGTCAGCCGTCAATTTTTGGAGATAATCGCGCCTGCTCAGGGCACCAGATTTAAGGTTAATGCTCGGCGGGTATGGAAAGAGTTCCCTTACGGCTCCATTGAGATGAATAAACTGATCGCGACACCACTATTGCAAGGATATCCTGGCCTCACCGTAGACGTTAAATCGCCTGAATTAGAGCTGAGGGTCGAAATTCGTCAGGGACATACTTATATTTTCTGTGAAAATATTGCCGGTGTAGGTGGATTTCCATTAGGCACTAACGGAAAAGCGATGTTATTGCTGTCCGGTGGCATTGATAGTCCCGTAGCAGGCTGGTCATCCATGCGGCGCGGACTTGAAGTGGAGTGCGTGCACTTCTACAGTTATCCTTATACAAGCGAGCTTGCTAGACAAAAAGTTGTGGATCTTGCGCGGGTATTGTCACGTTATGCGGGTGTAATCAAGCTGCATCTGGTACCCTTTACTGAAGTGCAGACTTCCTTTACCGGCATCGGCCAGGATAATCTGATTATTACACTGATGCGGCGGGCAATGCTGAGAATTACTACCCAGCTTGCTGAGCGGGAAGGTGCATTGGCGATTGTAACCGGGGATAGTCTGGGACAAGTCGCTAGCCAGACCTTGCCAAGCATGAACGTGATTGGCCGGGCGACAACCCTCCCCCTTCTGCGTCCGCTGGTAATGATGGACAAAAGTGATATCGTGGACCTGTCGAAGAACATCGGTACCTATGATTTGTCTATCCTTCCTTATGAGGATTGCTGTACTTTATTTGTTCCAAAATCACCTACAACAAATCCGAATTTACGGATTGTGGATAAGATAGAGGCTACGCTTCCGGGATATTCTGAACTTCTGGAAGCGGCGATTGAAGCCACAGAGACCGTGTTAATCACTCCCTATGGAGATGAGAAGCCTAGTGATGTTGTAAGTGTCGAGGCTGGTTTACAGGAAGAATGGTTCTAAAGTAATAAACCAAAAAACTGCCTTGAAGCGTAATGAAATCTACGTTCTGAGGCAGTTTTTTTGTGGTTTAGACGATTGTGCCCTCCTGAGGCTCTTCTGGTTTTGATTGGCGTTTCCAATGTCCCGCTGCCAAGATACCTATAATGATCACGATTATAAACAGATATTTGAGCAGCGGATGATGATCAAAAAATGGCACAAGCTGATGTTCATCCGTAATCATACTTGAAGCAGTAAAACCTAAGACAGCAGAACCAATATAAATGATCCATGGATATTTGTTGATTAATTTAATAAAAAGGGTACTTCCCCACACAACGATGGGAACACTGATCAGCAGTCCTATGATAACCAGTGAGATATTATGCTTGGCAGCTCCGGCAATGGCGATCACATTATCAAGGCCCATGGCAGCATCAGCTAAAATGATTGTCCCTACAGCGGACCACAAGCTTTGACCTGCCTTGATATCTGTTGATGTGTTCTCACTGGTTAACAGCTTATAGGCAATCAGAATGAGTAAAATCCCTCCGGCAAGCAGTAACCAGGGGATTTTCAAGAGCCATACGACCAGAATCGTTGCGAAGATCCGCAACACTACAGCACCTGCTGTTCCAAATACGATAGCCTTCTTTTGCGTGTCTGACGGTAAATTACGCGCCGCAAGACCGATCACAATGGCATTATCTCCCGCCAAAATAAGATCTAGAAAAATAATGTTGAGCAGCGATAATATAAACTCCCAAATGGATGTATTCAAAGCGAAGTCACTCCCAAGTTTGTTAGATTGAGCTTCAAAATATGCTTAGTTTTGTATACGCAAAAAAAGGAGCCAACATGCGTTCACGCTCAAAAAAAGTTGGACAGGAAGCATAGCTTGTCATTTCCGAACATACAAGTAGTTACATGTGACTCGGGGAGGTAAGTGCGAATGGATTCATTATTGCTCCTTGGTGAAATATTGATGATTAATCTGGTGCTGAGCGGAGATAATGCAATGGTTATCGCAATGGCCAGCAAGGATCTTTCGGCGAAGCACCGAAAGACTGCAGTATGGTGGGGCTCAGCAGGCGCAGTTGTTCTGCGGTGTTTGCTTACTTTTGTTGCGGTATTGCTATTAAAAATCCCTTATATTCAGGCTGGAGGGGGAATGCTGCTGCTATGGATAGCGTTCAAGCTGCTTTTGGAGGAAGAGGAGGATCTCAGAGTAAGGGAATCATCCTCAGTCTGGAAAGCAATCCGGACGATTCTTGTAGCAGACTTCATTATGAGCCTGGATAATGTACTAGCCATTGCAGGAGTAGCTAAAGGAGATTTGGCTTTAATTGTCATCGGGATTGCCCTTAGCATTCCGATAGTAGTGTGGGGAAGCGGCATTATTGTAGGCTGGCTGCACCGGTTTCCAGTGCTCGTATTTATCGGTGCTTATATATTGGCGTTTACAGCAGGGGATATGTTGCTTCAGGATGCAAAATTAGGGACGATGCTCTCCTTTTTGTTCCCTTCCTCACATTCCTATTTGCCCATTGCCTTAGGAATATTAGTTGTCGTTACGGGAGCAATAAAACGCAGAAAAACATCTGCAGGTTAATAAATTGCAATAAAAGGCAATACTAAACGGACATCTCCATAAATTGGAATTGTCCGTTTTTTTTGCGTGATCAGAAGCGCTTATCGACACTGATTAATCACAGGGAGTGATGGCATTTTGCGTATGTTTCGGATAATATATGAGTAAGAATCCTGTCGCTTTCAGGCTATAAGGTGACGAGGAAATGAGGTAGACGTGAAATTGAAGGGATGGGTGAAGGATGTCTTCAAAGAAAGATATACAGCTAGGAATTTTTATTGTTGCTGCTGGCATCGTGATTTTATTAGGTAAGCTGGGCGTCTTCGGATTTTTGGGGCGCGCGCTTTGGCCTCTAGTGATTTTAATTCCAGGAATAGTACTACACATGTTATTTTTCAGCCGTCGTGCTTCGGCCTCGGTATTGGTTCCTGCCGGGATATTAACGGTGTATGGTTTGTTGTTTGGCCTCTGCAATATTTGGGGATGGGGGCTTATGAGAAACTTATGGCCTGTGCTGTTGCTTGGTCTTGCCGTGGGCTTGTATGAATACTCCATCTATGAACCTAGACGGACGGGTGGCCTGTCAGCAATTGCTGTAACATTAGGCTTACTAAGCCTTGCGCTTTGTATTTTCAGCCTTATGGGCACCGGCGCGATCTACCTGATCGGGATTGTATTAATAGCTGTAGGAATTTGGCTGATTACCGGTCGAGGCAGAGCACGTGGCCGGAATAGATGGTATCGAAGCTAATTGCTGTAGGATCTTGTGAAAAAAACGGAAATTGGTAACTGTTTTTTCATAAAAAGACTTGCTTTTCATGGTACTTTCACTATAATATTAATGTTATGTTGAAGCGTCGGCTTTCTGCCTGGCGCTTCTTTTGTGAGACTGCCGTGACATGCTATGAATTTTAACAGTTTTAATTTGATAAATGAGAGGATTTGGATACAAATCATGCATTCAAGAAAAGATATTCGCAACATTGCGATCATTGCCCACGTTGACCATGGCAAAACAACACTCGTCGATCAGCTCCTTCAACAATCGGGGATCTTCAGCGCCCATGAGCACTTGCAAGAACGTGCTATGGACTCTAATGATATCGAACGGGAACGTGGAATTACAATCCTAGCTAAAAATACAGCAATTACTTATAAAGAGTTTTTGATCAACATTGTGGATACACCTGGACATGCTGACTTTGGTGGCGAAGTAGAACGGATCATGAAAATGGTTGACGGTGTATTGCTGGTTGTTGATGCTTATGAAGGCTGCATGCCGCAAACGAAATTCGTCCTGCGTAAAGCATTGGAACAAAAACTTACACCGATCGTTGTCGTGAACAAGATTGACCGTCCAGCTGCTCGTCCTAAGGAAGTTATTGATGAAGTGCTCGATTTGTTCATCGAACTTGAAGCAAATGACGAACAATTGGAATTCCCTGTTGTTTATGCATCTGCTCTTAATGGTACATCAAGCATGGTTCCTGAGAAACAAGATGAAACGATGCTTTCGCTCTACGAAACCATTGTTGAACATATTCCAGCTCCAACCGAAAGTGTTGAAGAACCGCTTCAATTCCTCGTAACGTTGATGGATTATAACGAATACTTGGGTCGTATTGCGATTGGACGTGTTAACCGCGGTGTGATCAAACAAGGTCAATCTGTAACAGTTATTATGCGTGATGGTAAGAGCAAAACTGCACGTATCGAGAAATTGTTCGGCTTCCAAGGTTTGAAACGTATTGAAACAGAGCAAGCGGGCGCAGGGGATATCGTTGCTATTGCAGGAATCAAGGACATCAACATTGGTGAGACCATTGCTGATCCTGCAAACCCTGAAGCACTTCCGGTTCTGAAGATTGACGAGCCAACCATGCAAATGACATTCCTAGTGAATAACAGTCCTTTTGCTGGTAAAGAAGGTAAATGGGTAACTTCCCGTAAACTACGTGAGCGTCTATTTAAAGAACTTGAAACAGACGTGAGTTTGCGTGTGGAAGAAACTGATAGTCCTGATGCATTTATCGTTTCTGGACGCGGTGAGCTTCACCTTGGTATTCTGATCGAGAATATGCGTCGTGAAGGTTATGAAATGCAAGTTTCTAAACCACAAGTAATCATTAAAGAAATCGACGGTGTCAAAATGGAGCCGCTTGAGCGTCTAATGATTGATATTCCAGAAGAGAGCATGGGCTCTGTTATGGAGAGTCTGGGTACTCGTAAAGCCGAAATGGTCAATATGATTAACAACGGTACGGGTCAAGTACGTCTGGAGTTCCTGATTCCTGCACGTGGATTGATTGGTTACAACACTTACTTCTTGACTTTGACACGCGGTTACGGCGTTATGAACCATGCTTTTGACAGCTACGCTCCACTGGTTGCTGGTCAAGTTGGCGGACGTCATCAAGGTGTGCTTGTAGCAAGTGAGACTGGATCAACAACTCAATACGGAATCGTGGGTGTTGAGGATCGTGGTATTCTCTTCTTGGATGCAGGTACAGAAATTTATGAAGGTATGATCGTAGGCGAGCATACCCGTGATAACGATATTATCGTTAACATCTGTAAGGAAAAAGCACTTACCAACATGCGTACCTCAGGCAAAGATGATACTGTAAAAATGAAGACACCACGCACCTTCTCTTTGGAAGGCGCACTTGAATATTTGAACGATGATGAATATTGTGAAATTACACCTAAATCCATTCGTTTGCGTAAAAAGATTCTGAACAAAGGCGAACGCGAACGTGTAGAGAAACAACGTAAAACAGCACAAGCCAACGCGTAAACACATGCTTATGAATAAGACCGCCGGATTATTGCATCCGGCGGCTTTTTTTAATATAAGAAACAAAAAATTCCCCTACTGATGATATAATGTAAACGTATCTTAAATTTGGGAGGAGTGCGGTTATCTATGCAGGTGTGGTTCGCTGAGCATCCAATCGTCGCTTATATTGTTATCTTTATATTGCTTACTTTTGTTTATAATCAAGTCTTTCGTGTGAATCAAAAGTTATCGATTGGCAAGGAAATCATGCTCTACATAATGATGGCGGTTGGCTCTGGCATGCTCCTCATTTTCCAACATGATAAGCTTCCGATTATCCAGTGTCTGTTGGTTGCTGTCGGATTAATGCTGATGGTACGGATACGTTATATAGTAGAAGCTCGACAGAAGAGAAAGGCTGCGGCAGCAGCGAAGAGATCGTAATCGCAACTTTTGTACCTTAAGGATCGTCTAATTAATGTAGCAATTCTAATTCTAAATGAAATGAAAAGGACTTTATTCTATTATGAGTACAAGAAACAGCGGTTTACCTCCAAGAGCAAACGGGCAACAACCTACTAATAGAAAACAGCCTGTGAAGGGTGCTTCTAAGAAAAAAACGAAAAAGAAAGTGAAAAAGAGAGGTTTTTTTGGCAGATTAGTTAGAGTATTGTTAACTTTGCTAATTATTGCGATCCTCGGCGTGTTGGGTTATGGCGGTTATCTGTATTGGAAGCTTGAGCATGGCGTATTTAATGCAGGGGTTGAGGGTACGGTTGCTCCAGGGCATTCCGCTTCAGAAAAACCACTGACAATGCTTATACTGGGAACGGATAACAGACCTAAACACGAGTCTTATTTGACTGACGTGATCATGGTTGCAGCACTTAATCCTAAGACTAAATCAGCGACTATTGTTTCGCTTCCTCGTGATACCTATGTGGAGCTAAGCGGCTATAAGAAGACGAAAATTAATGAATTTTATGCTCGCTTCAAGGGTAAGGAGAAATCCTCTGGTCTACTGGCTGAAGATGAGATGAAGACGATGATGGGTAAGTATTTGGATATTGATGTAGATTATACAACGATTCTTGATTTTCAGGGCTTCCGTGATGTAGTGGACGAGCTTGGGGGAGTCGAAGTAAATATTAGTGAAAATATGTGTTATACAGACACTGTGGATGGCACGAATATCAATCTGAAAAAGGGTCCGGCAGAGCTGGATGGAAAAAATGCACTGGACTATGTGCGGTATCGTAAATCCAATTGCAAGCCTAAGACCAACGCATCAGATGATTTTGATCGCAACAAACGCCAGAACGAAGTTCTGAACAGTCTGGTGGATCAGATGCAATCGCTTGGTGGCGTATTAAAAATCGGCAAGGTGCTTGATGCAGTGGACAGTAACATGAAGACAGATATCGAAAATTCGCAAATCAAAGATATGATTGCGACGTATTGGAAGATTTCCAAAGAGAATATCGAATTCAAGCCGGTTACTGGAACGTGGCGAAGTCCATATGTATATATTAATGATGAGGAGTTTGAGGCCGCTAAGAAAAGCTTGCAGGATCGAATTGCAGGAATTTCCACGGGAGCTGATTCGACAGCTGCTGAGACGCCTTGAGGACCTTAATATCTTCCATAGCTAAAATTGAATGCAAGTTTCAGCCTGTGCTATAATATAATAAATCGAATGAATTAACGTCGCATAGGGGGCCAGTACTTATGTCCGAAGCCGTTGCTCAGCTGAATGAAACTTTGCTATCGATGCTGCAATCGGAAACCTTTGTTCTTCTAAACACAGTTGATGCGGAGACAGGCGGTCCTACATCCACAGCTATTTCGTGGCTTTATGCTGTTAGTCCTAGTACTGTGCGTTTGGCTATTGATCATCGTTCAAGACTTGTGAATAATATGAAGGTTAATCCATTAATAACTATAACTGTGTTTGGTGAAGGAACTGTCTATGCCATTAACGGTAGTGCTGCTGTAAGGCAGGACCCGCTAGAAGATGTTCCTTTTAAGATGTGCTGTTTTGATGTTGAAATTCAAGCGGTCCGCAACGCGCTTTTTTACGGCGCGCAGCTGGACTCCGCCCCAAGATATGCGAAAGTTTATGATGGACGTGCCGCTGAGAAGTTGGACGGACAAGTATTTGCTGCCATGAAAAAAGCCTAGTGAAAATATCACTGGGCTTTTTTTGAACTCAAAGAACATCTTTTGTTCTTAACCTCTACTGTGCATTTTTTTGCGGCTTGGTATCCTCTGGCAGCTGTGGCATGATTCGTCCGATAATATCGGCCAGCTCGGATGAGAATCCGGATATCGGATGTCCCTTGGAGATATGGCGGCTCATTTCCGCTAATCTGCTGGAGAGATCCATATCCGCAGTGACAAGCGCCCGTACACTTCTTGGGTCTTTGCGGATGGCTTCCGCTACAGAATATTTGATGCTTCCTACACGTGAACGGCCCAGAGAACCTTCTACATCAAGACCAACAATGGCAACTTTGTTCATGACTACACAGTGTGCGCCATTTACACCGGGAACTCTTTTGGCCAACTGTTCAAAATGATCCTTAAGTGCAATTTCACTTTCTCCATTAACATTGACGGCTTGACCAGCTTTTGAGGTGGCTTTAGGATTAGTCGCACCATCATTGGACAATTGCCGAACCTCATGGTTCCCCGTACCCTTTACAGCATTCGCAGATTGTTTATTCTGAGGAGAGGGTGATGTCTTTTTATTAGCGATACCGCAGCTTGTCAGTAGCAGCAGTACCAGCAACAGACATATTGATTTTCTCATATGTGATTACTCCTTTCAGCCAAAGAATCGTTTCTGTACCATATCTTTTCCCTTGGCGGAAAGAGTTATGTATGATCAATCAAACCAGGCGCTGTGGAGGGGATAATATGAACAAGATATTTGTGCTAGATACCAACGTGCTTTTGCACGACCCCAATTCAATTTTCTCTTTCAAGGAGCATGAGGTGGTTATTCCGGCTGTTGTGCTGGAAGAAATCGACTCCAAGAAGCGCAATGCTGACGAAATCGGTCGGAATGCCCGTACGGTATCCCGATTGCTTGATGGACTCCGGGAACTAGGTCATTTGCATAGTGGTGTGGAACTGGAGCATGGAGGCAAGCTGAAGGTAGAACTTAACCATCGCAGTTTTGTGAAGGTACAGGAAATGTTTGGTGAGGTGTCTAACGACAATCGGATTTTGGCTGTTGCTCTCAATTATTTGAATGAAGAGAATGAGAAGCCCGATCCGCGTCCCGTTGTGCTTGTGAGCAAGGATGTACTGGTTCGTATTAAAGCGGATGTACTTGGAATTACGCCAGAGGATTATTTGTCAGATCGTACTGGAGACTTAAATGAACTATACACTGGTTACCAATCTCTGCAGGTTCATCCCGCATTGATTGATGAATATTACAGTCACCGCTCTCTGACGGTAAAACAGCTTGCGTTGTCGTATCCGTTGTACCCTCATGAATTTGTGATTCTCAAGGATGAGATTGGCACTGGCAAATCAGCTCTTCTCAAAGTGAATAGTGATGCCACACGTCTGGAGCCACTCTATCTGGGCAATGATTCGGTTTGGGGGATTAGCGCCCGTAATGCTCAACAACGAATGGCACTGGAGCTGCTGCTAAATGATGAAATCCCACTCGTAACGATCACGGGTAAGGCTGGGACAGGGAAGACGTTATTGGCGCTTGCAGCCGGACTATTCAAAGTGGAGGATGAACATAAATACAAAAAATTGCTTATCGCCCGTCCGGTCGTTCCTATGGGTAAAGACATTGGGTATTTGCCCGGTGAGAAGGATGAGAAGCTTAGACCCTGGATGCAGCCTATTTATGATAATCTGGAATTCCTGTTCGATACCAAAAAAGCTGGCGATATCGATAAAATCTTAATGGGGTTAGGAAGTATACAGGTAGAAGCCTTAACCTATATTCGCGGCCGTTCAATCCCATCGCAGTTCATTATTATTGATGAGGCGCAGAACCTTTCCCGCCATGAGGTGAAGACCATTGTCTCCAGAGCGGGAGAAGGAAGTAAAGTCATTCTAATGGGCGATCCAGAGCAAATCGATCATCCATATCTGGATGCTGCGAGCAACGGACTGAGCTATATCGTCGAGAAGTTTAAACAGCAAGGGATTAGCGGGCATATTACTTTGGAAAAAGGTGAGCGTTCCCGCTTGGCACAATTGGCCGCGGATCTACTCTAACGGTTCATCAATCCTATTTTCAGCCGGGAGAAGCAAACACTCCCGGCTTTTTCCTGCCCGCCCGGAAACGGCAGAGGAATTTAAAGTTGGTTGTGGTGATTAGAGCCATGGAAAGAAAGTTTGGAACTGTAGAAGCGAAGCGTTCGCCTTTATCCTCGGATTTTAACCGCATGATGCGGTAATTAAATCAGGAAATCTGAGGATAACAGCGATCGGAAGTCCAAAGCTTTCTTGTAATGGCGGTCAGATCACCTTCCTATTTTTAATGCCTCTGGCGTTTCACCCATATAATAGAAAGAGAACGGTTTCACAAACTAAAGACAAGCACCGGAGGGTTTGGTAAAATAGGGGAGACCAATCAAAAGGGAAGGTGGGAAATCGTGCTGAAACGCAAAAATTATTGGCTGCTTTTTGCAATTTTACTACTATCGCTGACAAGCCTGTCGCCCAGTATGGAATTGAGTACCAGTAACGATCCACGTCCTATGAAAAGACCACAAAGCCAGTCGACCCATCCCTCTTCCGGAGATGAGGGAACTATAGATAGCTTACACATAAGAGTATCGTTAAATAGCGAAGAATTTAGTGAACTGGAGCTCCTTAGCAACCGTTATACCTTAGAAAGTGGAGTAAAGGTTATTTTAAGCAATGTGGATATGGAGGATGCCGATGAGGTATTGAAGCATGATTTAACGATCGGGGATAGCCCGGATATAGTCATGGCAGATGGACGAAGCATTCTGGACTGGGCCACACGTGGATATTTATTGCCGATGGATGTGTATCAGAGCGTTCCGGGGAGTGCACCGTTAACACAGTTGATCCCCTGGATGCAGTGGAATGGATATAATTGGGGAGTCCCGTTAGATATAGATCCTTACGTGCTTGTTTATTCCCCACAACGGCTGGCGGAGCTGGGTTTTAATGCATTACCCAAAAGCCTCGAAGAGTGGAATATCCTGCTTCAGAATGTGCTAAAAGAGCAAGGGAAATATTTACTTGCGATGGATACCCGCAATCCTTATGGATTGTCAGCGGTAATGGAGAGCATGAATAGCAGCTTGTTAGCAGATAACCAAAATGTGTTGAATTGGATTCAGAATGCCCGCAGTTATTTTTATCTCACCAGCCGCTACAATAAAGATGTCTGGGATATGCTCCAAGGAGGTAGTGTCGCCGTTGCTTCATTACCGTTATCCGAGTGGCAGAAGCATGGAAATTCATCCCTTGCTGCTGTACCGGCCCTGACTGCTAATAATGGGGGTGGGTTTGAATCCTGTTACAGTCGATCTTTTGCCCTTCCAGCTCAATCTCAAAGTCCAAAGGAAGCTGTGAATTGGCTGACCTTTATCACCTCTGAGGATGCTCAGCTGGATTGGTTGGAGAATACGGGTAGCTTGCCGGCGCTTGATGTTCTTTATCGTTCGGAGCATGCTTTTAAATACAAGCTTCCTTTCGATGTTGAGCTATTGCTGACAGAAGAAACCGCCCCGGAGGATGAGTCACAGGGCGGATGGAGTAAGGTTGTTGAAGCTGTATCGTTACTATTAACGGGGCAGATAGATGCGGAAGGCTACAAAGAATTTCTAAAAGAAGGCCTAAAATGAAATGGAAAGCTTAACATGCAAGACGCCCTCTTGGCTATCTACTGCCGTGGCACGAAGGAAAGATACTATTTTGCCTGGATAAAAGCCTAAGTCAAATTCTTCTTCCAACGTTTTTCTTGTTGTGTCAGGCAATTCAAGACCGTTAAATACAATATGATCGACTTGGAATATAAGGCCGTTGATCGGTTCTTCCTGAATGGTATAGTGACCGGTCAGTGAAAGGGCTAGCGCTCCGCTTTTTCCAGTGGCAGTAATCGATCCGTCATTGAAATGAAAGGCGAAGTCTTTAAACAGCGAATTCTGCGATTGCAAAAATTCATTCAGATCCTCTTCCTTCAGGTTTAGCTCATAAGTCATTCCTTTTCGAGTCAGTACACCCTCTCGATTCTGAACAAACTGTGGTAGGTTATTCATTGCGGAGGATAACGCCTTGAAATAAGTTTTTACCTCGTGCAGGCCGATATTCTCCCAATATAATGTGAATTCTTTAAGTAGAGTACTCATATTTTCAGGATCGCTGCTATTTTTAATCCCACCCTCAATATCCTTGTTGAGCGCGTTTACCCGAACTTGCTGTTCCTCCAGAGCCGTACGCAATCGGGCGAGCTCTTCCGAGTTTCGCTTCGCAGTCTGAAGGGTATCCTTCAAATCCTTATATTGTTCTTCATATTGTGAGAGAATATCGCGGTCATTTCCAATAATAATCTCATAATAATCGAACAGAGCCAGGAATCTGCTGATACTTTTTGCTGAAAAAAACGCGGCCAGAAGATTATCTCTATCCCCCATATAATAAGAACGCACAACTGCACCTGCCCGTTCCTGTTGGTCCGCAATGGCTGTTTTTTTCTGGGTAGCTTGTCTGTTCAGGCTTTCTACCTTTTGTTCAAGCGCTTTTTGTTCGGCTGTAATCTTGATGATTTCACGTTCAATTTCTGCAGAAGACAAGGTCTGTTCAAGTAGTTTACGGGTTTCTTCATTATCTGGTATAGCAGAGTTGAAAAAATCACCGCTAGGATCGGCAGACAAGTACTTCACAGGTTGTAACGGAAACAAAGTACAGCAGAAGAAAATTAGTATGGTTGCAATCATGCGGCTTTGTAAATTGCGGGAGCGCACCACACCACCACCTTTTTTTTGAAATGATATATGTATGTACTAATAATATGTTTAACCCTTCTAAAATAGCATACAAACAAAAAAACGGAAGTGATCCTTATAAGATAAGGACCTCATCCGCTCCAAAAGAGTACTGCAATTTATAGTGGAAGACCCATTTGAAAGATCGTCCAATAACTAAATCCGGTGAAAGTCAGAATCATGTATGCCCAGAAGAGAAGAACATAAGTTTTTTCAGTAAATTTCATATAGCCAAGTATTACGAAAAATGCAGTTTGTAAAAAGAAAAGCAAGGCCATTTCTGTTAGACCTCCGGCGAAAGCCATCAATCCAATAGCTAATGTGAAAAAACCTAATACCCGAAACATGCGGTCCAAGAGAGAGTCCCCCTTCCAGTATGTATCTCACGAATATTCCTTCGATTTATTATACCCTCAACATAATTATGTGTAAACGAATTCATTGAAAAAAATGCACTAATCTTCAAAAAATGTGATTTTTATAATTGACCTGAGTGATTAGTGCTTTAAAAAAGAGAATTTATAGTTTTATGCGTATGATGTACGCAGATAATGGAAATACAAATTAGTATCAAATAGATTCTATGAACTCTATGAGAAGCATAGAAATGGAGTAAGCAGCTTTTATCCCTATTCACTACCCGGCAGAACTGCCGGTTATGGAGATGGTTATTTCATGACGTTGTTAGGAGGTTTGGCTTTATGACAGCCGTTAGACAGGACGCTTGGAGTGCAGAAGATGATCTAATATTGGCAGAAGTAACTTTGCGACACATTCGGGAGGGCAGCACACAGCTTGCCGCTTTTGAAGAGGTGGGTGAAAAAATCGGCAGAACTTCGGCCGCTTGCGGATTCCGCTGGAACAGTTGTGTTCGGAAAAGTTATGAAGGTGCAATCGGTATTGCTAAAGGGCAACGTCAAAAGCGTAGCTACCTGAAAAAGCAGCCGTCAGTAAGAGGAGCGCAAGTAGCTGGTCTCATTCTGGGTGATGTCGATGAGGAATTTGGGCGCGGTGAGGGATTAAGTGAAAACACATTATCCATTGATGCGGTCATTCGTTTCTTAAGACAATGGAAGGGTACGATCCAGGAAGCAGGACGTCAGCTGAAAATGCTGGAAAGAGACCTGCGCGAGAAGGAAGATGAATTAACAGAATTACGATCTGAGAATGAACGGTTGTCTAAAGAGGTTAATCTTGCTCAAAGCGACTACCGGGTAGTCAACGATGATTACAAAGCTTTAATTCAGATTATGGATCGTGCTCGCAGGCTTGCTTTCTTAAATGAAGAAGAAGAAGAAATGAAGACTCGTTTCAAAATGGATGGTAACGGAAATTTAGAACGCATTGAATAAACGATAGGTTAACTAACAATCCCGCAAGTGGTCTGCTTTTTAAGCACCACTTGCGGGGTTTTTGGTATACTTAGAAAAATTGTGCTTAAGATCAGCAGGAGGGTTATATGAAAATTGATATAATTGGTGCAGGTTCACTCGGGCTGCTGCTGGCAGGGAGACTGATCCAAGCCGGGAATGATGTGAGGCTATGGTGCCGAGGGATAGAACAATGCCAACGATTAGGGCGTGATGGCTTAACGGTTACCTACGAGGATGAACGCGAGCCGATAACAATTTCGGAAGATCAGTTTGTATCCGCGCCAATAGGGGAGTTCGCAGGTGCTTATCTAGAAGAGCCGAGTGATTGGATCGTGGTGACGGTTAAACAGAATACTCTACATAATGATTTTCCTGAATTTCTATCCCTACTTAAGGAAGAGCAAGTACATATGATTTGTTTTCAGAATGGAACAGGACATATGGAGATGTTAGGAGGCTTGTTGCCAAACGCCAATTTATATGTAGCTGTGACTACGGAGGCTGCGAAGCGCAAATCATTAACTGAGGTCATTCATGCAGGAGCAGGGGAGGTGTGGATAGGAAAATGGAGCTTAGGGGATGGACAAGCTCATAGCATACATAATGATTTAACAGCGAATAATTTAATAGAAGTTCTCATAATGGCAGGATTCGCAGCCTTTTTGTCGAATGAAGTGGATACCATGATTTACCGGAAGCTCTTGATCAATGCCGTTATTAATCCACTCACGGCGATTTGGCGTATTCCAAATGGGGAGCTGCTGTCTTCAGAGCAACGCCTCCAATTAATGAAGGAAGTTTTTGAAGAAGTAACAATGGTGTATGATTTCTGTGAAATTACTTATGATAAGGATGCTTGGGATAACATCCTTCAGGTGTGCCGGTTAACGTCTGGCAATATTTCATCTATGCTGGCAGATGTACTTGCTTCAAGAACCACAGAAATTCGTTGGATCAATGGAAGTCTTGTAGAAATGGCAGAACGATCTGGAGTGTCGGCACCATTAAATCGCTGGCTCTGCCAATTAGTAGAAGGTATTGGGGTATGATCTCTGGGGAGAGGTGAAGCTATGGGACTGCTGATGGATTCGGTTATTACTTTAAGCGTTATTCCGATTGTGCCGTTTTTGATTGTTTTTTTCATTGGAAAAGGCTTAAAAAAAGATAAAAAGAAAACTTTTATGCTCGCAATGGACGTGACCACATTTTTTTTATTATTGTCGGTCTCCGCATTGTTTAACAACATCTTTAATTCCGGTTTTGGGTTTTACCTTATACTAATTATTGTATTAATATCCGCTGGACTGATTGGCGGAGCTCAAAATCGGATGAAAGGAAAGGTAGATGGAAAGCGGTTATTTCGGGCAGTTTGGAGACTTTCGTTCTTTTTTATGAGCGTAGGATATTTATTATTTATGTTTGTTGGGCTAATTACCTACATATCACAAGCGATGTAACGTTCCACTGCTTCGGTGAAGCGTCAACGTCACAAAAGTTTAAAGTTTTAAAAAAAAAATATTTTCTGAAAACATTGCACTAGATTTTTTTGACCACTGGTTGTATAATCATAAACCATATACCACATTCTATTTAGGGGGAACTGCTAGATGAAGAAGAGTAAAAGTCTATTGCTAATGATTGCATTAGTACTTGTTATCGGCACAGTGCTTGCTGGCTGCGGCGGAAACAATGCAAACAGCGGCAATAAAGGTAACAATGCTAACACTGGTAACACGGCAACTGGTAATGCAGCTACAGAAGAAAAATTGGCTGCTGACCAAACATTGAGAATTAACCTTAGTTCTGAGCCTCCAACATTTGACCCAGGATTGGCTCAAGATAGCCAAGCTCACACTGTCCTGACAACAATGTACGAAGGTCTGACTCGCATGAATGCTGAATCTGGTCAAGCTGAACCAGGTGTTGCTGAAAGCTGGGAAGTTTCCGCTGACGGTCTGGTATATACTTTCAAACTCCGTGATTCACAATGGAGTAATGGCGATCCTGTAACAACAGAAGACTTCGTTCGCGCTTGGAAACGCGTGCTCGATCCTGCTGCTGCATCCGCTGCACCTTACGCTTATCAATTGTACTACATCAAAAATGCTCAAAAGTTCTACAACAAGGAAATTACCGATTTCAGTCAAGTAGGTGTCAAAGCGGTTGATGAGAAAACTCTTGAAGTTACTCTTGAAGCCCCAACTCCTTACTTCCTTGGATTGCTTTCCTTCTACACTTATTACCCTGTACACAAATCCATTGAGAGTAATCCTAAATGGGCAACAAGCAAAGATACTATGATCGTTAACGGTGCTTTCACTCTTACTGAGTGGACTACAGGTCAAACACTTGTTGTAACTAAAAACGATAAATATTGGGATAAAGATTCCATTAAACTTAACAAAATCGACTTCTCCCTTGTAAACAGCGGTGCAACTGAGCTGCTCAGCTACAAGAACGGTGAATACGATCGTGCCGGTGGACCAACTGGTGAAATTCCATCAGAACAAATTCCAATCGTGCAAAAAGAACTTCCTAACGAATTCAGCCGTAAAGGTATTGCTTCCGTATACTACTACGAATTCAATATCACTGAAAAACCTTTCACAAACGCTAAAATCCGTAAGGCTCTTGCAATGTCCATTAACCGTCAAGCTTTGATTGACAATGTAGTACAAGGTGGACAATTCCCAGCCTACGGTTATGTACCTCCTGGTATCGCTGGTGCTGATGGTGAATACCGTACAGCAGTTAAAGATAGCTACTTCACTGAAGATCTAGAACAAGCTAAAACATTGCTTGCTGAAGGTCTGAAAGAAGAAGGTATGGATAAACTGCCTACATTCTCCCTGACTTACAACACAAGTGAAGGTCACAAGAAAATCGCTTTGGCGATTGCTGATATGTGGAAAAACAATCTTGGTATCGACGTACAAACCGTTAACCAAGAGTGGGCTGTATTTATTGAAAACCGTCAAAACCTGAACTACCAAGTTGCTCGTGCTGGTTGGACTGCGGATTACAATGATCCAATGACTTTCCTTGATATGTGGGTAACAGGTGGCGGTAACAATGATACTGGTTACGCTAACCCTGAGTATGACAAATTGATCAGCGAAGCTAAAACAAGCACTGACTTGGCAGTACGTCAAGAAAAGTTTGCTGCAGCTGAGAAATTGCTCATTGAGCAAGATATGGTTCTGATTCCTTTGTACTACTACACTAACAACTCCCTGACTAAAGAGTACCTTAAAGGTGTTACTCTTGACTTTAGTGGTGCAATTGACTTGACTCGCGGATACTTGCTTGAGCACTAAGATATTGCTTTAGTAATTACAACAGAATAGTTAGTTGACTGAAGTTGCAGAATACTTCGGGATATATATGTGGAATTCCATATATATCCCTTTTTTTTGTATTCCTGTCTATTTGTTAATTAATGTTATTAATAACATATATAGAAAATAGACAAAAATCCGTTTTTTTCATAAAATCATTATTATGTGTATCAAAAATTGTCGGAGGAGGTGTGATGGGGATGGTTCGTTATGTCGCAAATAAGTTTTTCTATATGTTGGTTTCTCTATTTGTATTGATTTCAGCTACCTTTTTCTTGATGAAAGCTATTCCGGGGGATCCGTTTACTTCTGAAAAGAAGGTACCGCCAGAAATTAAAGCACGTCTGATGGAACAATATGGTCTGGACAAGCCGCTCTCTCATCAGTATTTTAAGTATTTAGGTGATATTATCCAAGGTGACCTAGGTGTCTCAATGAAACGCCTAAATCAAGATGTATCACATTTGATCAGTCAAACCTTTTCAGCGTCGCTGAAGCTGGGACTCGTCGCAATCGTTGTGGCGGTTATTGTCGGAGTATTTCTCGGCATGTTGGCGGCACTCTATCACAGAAAGTTTATTGACAGCGCAGCTATGGTGCTGGCAGTTCTGGGGATTGCGGTTCCGAGCTTTGTAGTCGCGTCATTACTGCAGTATGTATTTGCTTTCAAACTGGGTTGGGTACCGGTTTCAGGTTTTAAAGGGCCAATCTATTATTTCTTACCCGTGGCCGCGCTCTCGGCACAGCCGATCGCCTTTATCGCCCGCTTGACCCGTTCAAGTATGCTTGAAGTTTTGAATGCGGATTATATCAAAACGGCTAAAGCAAAGGGATTGAGCTGGATGGCTATTCTGAGCCGCCATGTACTTCGTAACGGAATTCTACCTGTTGTTACTTATATGGGTCCAATGACAGCTAACATCGTAACTGGTTCGGTTGTTATCGAGCAGATCTTTGGTGTTGGGGGTATTGGTAAACAGTTCGTGGAAGCGATTGGTGTCCGTGACTATACCGTTATTATGGGGATAACCATTTTCTATGGTGTATTACTCATGGTTGCCCGCTTTATTACGGATATTGCTTATGTATTAATTGACCCACGTATGAAATTAAGTGGAGGAAAGGAGGGCTAAATAGTGGCTACTGAAAATAACTTGCTAAATCTAAAACCGGAAGATTTTCAAAAAGTCGGTGTAGATGAAAAAGAAGCCGAAGTTATCCAGCGTGAGAGTCTCTCTGCTTGGAAAGACTCTTGGCAACGGTTGCGTCAAAATAAAATGGCGATGACTGCGCTCGGTATCCTGGGTTTGATTGTACTTGCAGCGATTTTTGCACCTTTTATCTCGAAATATAACTATTATTCTAATGATTTGATGAGCACCAATAAGCCCCCTTCCTCCGATCACTGGTTTGGAACGGATGATCTTGGTCGTGATATCTTTGTGCGTACTTGGTACGGTGCACGGATTTCCTTGATCGTTGGTCTTGCTGCGGCAGCCATCGACTTGTTCATCGGTGTTATCTACGGAGGCATTATGGGCTTCTTCGGCGGCCGTGTAGATAATATTATGAATAAATTCTCTGAAATTTTGTATTCTATTCCTTATTTGCTGGTTGTAATCTTGCTCTTGGTCGTTCTTGAGCCAAGTCTTGGAACAATCATCCTAGCTCTAACCATTACAGGCTGGATTACGATGTCGTGGATTGTGCGTGGAGAAATTATGCAGCTCAAGAATCGTGAATTCGTATTGGCGTCCCGTTCCATGGGTGCTGGTTCTGCGAGACTGTTGTTCAAGCACCTTCTGCCGAATGCGGTTGGTCCGATTATCGTAACCATTACACTGTCTGTACCAAATGCTATCTTTGCTGAGGCCTTCCTAAGCTTCTTGGGTCTTGGTGTACAAGCTCCTGTTGCTTCACTTGGATCGATGATCAATGACTCACTCACCGGCTGGTTGTACTATCCATGGCGCTTCTTGTTCCCTGCGATCCTAATCAGCTTAACAATGCTTTCTTTCAACATTTTCGGTGATGGTCTTCGTGACGCGCTTGATCCTAAGCTGAAGAAATAGGAGGAATATGGATGGAACCTATTTTACAAGTCAAAGATTTGCATATTTCCTTTTTTGTTAAGGGCGGAGAAGTACAAGCTGTCCGTGGTATGAATTTTGAAATTGGCAAAGGCGAAACGGTTGCCATCGTCGGCGAGTCCGGCAGCGGTAAGAGTGTAACTGCTCAATCGATTATGCGTTTGATCCCTTCCCCACCTTCTAAAGTGAAAAAGGGAGAGATTATTTTTCAAGGACAGAATCTGCTAGACAAAAGCATGAAAGAAATGGAATCTATTCGCGGTAAAGATATTGGCATGATTTTTCAAGACCCGATGACTTCTCTGAACCCAACCATCAAAGTGGGCAAACAGATCACTGAAGTTTTGATTAAACATCAGAAAATGTCAGCGGCCGAAGCGAAAAAGCAAGGTATGGAGATGTTGAAATTAGTAGGCATTAAAAATGCGGAGGCTCGCTTTAACCAATATCCCCACGAATTCTCAGGCGGTATGCGCCAGCGTGTAATGATCGCAATCGCGTTAGCTTGCCGTCCGGCTTTGCTGATAGCAGATGAGCCTACAACAGCTCTAGATGTAACCATTCAGGCGCAGATCATGGAAGTTATGAGAGAGATGCAGCAAAAACTAGGTACCTCCATTATTCTGATTACACATGATCTGGGCGTAGTTGCTGGCATGTGTGATCGGGTGATTGTAATGTATGCAGGTGAGGTTGTGGAGACCGGAACAAGATGGGAAATCTTTAAAAATCCACAACATCCATACACCAAAGGTCTGCTGCGCTCAATGCCGCGTCTGGACCAAAAGAAAGGCGAGCCGCTTATTCCGATCATCGGCACACCGCCAGATCTGATCAAGCCGCCGATCGGCTGTCCGTTCACTGCTCGTTGTAATGAAGCGATGCATGTGTGCGAACAAATCGATCCCGGCGCCACAGAATTCAGCGAAACGCATATGGCGCGTTGCTGGAATCTGCATTCGATGGCCAAGGAGGTGCAGTACTCTTGAGTAAGAACCTAATAGAGGTAGAAGGTCTTAAGAAATATTTTAATGTAGGTAAAGGTAAGGTTCTTAAGGCTGTTGATAATATTAACTTCACGATCCGTGAGGGCGAGACACTTGGGATGGTAGGTGAGTCCGGTTGTGGTAAGACTACTGCTGGACGTACGATTCTTCGCTTGTATGAGCCAACTGCTGGAAGTGTGAAATATAATGGTACAGACATTTATAAATTGCCTGGAAATCAAATGAAGGCTATGCGCCGTGACATGCAAATGATTTTCCAAGATCCGTACGCATCGCTTAACCCGCGGTTTACGGTTTCTGATATCATCGGCGAGGCACTGGACATTCACGGAATGGCTGGCAGCCGTGCAGAACGTAAGAAACGGATTGAAGAACTGCTGGATATGGTTGGTCTTAACCATGACCATGCAACCCGTTATCCGCATGAATTCTCCGGTGGACAACGTCAACGTATCGGGATTGCCCGTTCGTTAGCGGTTAATCCTAAGTTCATCGTTTGTGATGAGCCGATTTCCGCACTTGACGTATCCATTCAAGCTCAGGTCGTTAACTTGCTTAAAGAATTGCAAGATCGTCTTGGATTGACTTATCTTTTCATCGCGCATGATCTGTCCATGGTTAAACATATCAGTGATCGCGTAGCAGTTATGTACTTGGGTAAAATGGTTGAGTTGGCGGAAAGTGAAGAGCTGTATGCAAATCCTATCCACCCTTATACTAAATCCCTATTGTCGGCTATTCCAGTTCCGGACCCGGAAATTGAAGTCAACAAAAAACGTATTCACTTGCATGATGAGCTTGGCAGCCCTATTTATTCTGCTAACGATAAGACCAATGACAGTGACTTTGAATTAGTAGAAGTATCTAAAGGCCACTTTGTCAGCAAAAAATTCGCATAATTTATACTTAGGTTTTCAAAGGCGGGAGCATTATGCTCTCGCCTCTTGTATGTATTTAGGATATTATTTAATGAATTTATAGTATAATTGAACAGTTGGCTGTACCTGTGTTGCTGATATCAAGACATGTTTTACTTTGACGCGGCTCCTGACTTTGGATACAATCATAGAGAGTTTTTACGAACTTGGATTTACATATAACTGCTTAGTAGAACTGGAGGCACTAGCAAATGAATATTGTAACGGAACCGCTCAAGGGTGGATCTGCACTCTCGCGCGACTATATAGATCATTTTGAAAAGGTTAGTCATTTGTACGGTGGGGATTTCCGCAATAAAGAAAGTAGAAGTAGAAGGGCGGAGTGGCTAGACGGCAGAGAAAGCCTTCGTGCCGACCGGACTCAGATTGCTGAGTGTCTGCGTCAATATAATGAAAAGCATAACTCGCATGATGCGGTGATGGCTTCGCTGGCGCTCTTAGAGCAGCCGGGGACATTAGTGGTGACAGGTGGGCAGCAAAGCGGACTATTTACTGGACCCCTGTTAGTGGTATATAAAGCTGCAACTACTATTATGGCGGCAAAAGAAGCAGCTGAACAACTCGGCCGACCTGTAGTTCCTTTATTCTGGATTGCAGGTGAAGATCATGACTGGGATGAAGTGAATCATACGTATGTACTGAATCGTACGCAGGAGATTACTAAGATTAAGATAGAAAAGTCAGAAGAGAAACGCTCCTCAGTAAGTGATATTCGTGTAGAAGAGGAAAGCTGGCAGCAGGTAGTGGAACAGTTAGACGGTCTGCTTCAGGAAAGCGACTTTAAGCCGCAAATTATGGAATTCATTCGCACTTCTTCTTTTAGAGCAGATAGTATGACAGATGCATTTGCCAAGCTGATGGGTTCATTATTTGGTAAATTTGGTCTAATTCTGCTTGATTCTGCTGATCCCAACTTACGTAAGTTAGAACAGCCATTTTTCACTTCGCTAATTATGCAGAATGATGCACTGGAAACAGCGTATATGAATTCTGCTTCTGATATTGTGGGCGCCGGATATGAGCTTCAGGCTGATGTTACAGCTGGCAATGCCAACCTCTTTTATATTCATGAAGGTACACGGCTTCTGCTTCACAAGAAGGACGGAATCTTTACGGATCGCAAGGGTCAGGTATCCTTTTCCCGTGATGAATTACTTGAGGAGGTGCAGGCACATCCGGAACGCTTTAGCAATAATGTGCTGACACGTCCACTTATGCAGGATTATGTGTTGCCTGTTCTGGCAACGGTGCTGGGTCAAGGTGAGATTGCTTACTGGGCCATTCCGCGTCGTGCGTTTGAGACCATTGGGGGAGAAATGCCGTTAATTATCCCTAGAATGTCTTTTACTGTCGTAGAAGGTACGCTGCACAAGCATATGGATAAATATCAACTTAGCTTTGAGGATGTAAGACAAGGACTGGATCATAAAAGACATGAATGGCTGGCCGCACAGGATGAGCTGGGGATTGAACGTCGTTTTGAAGAAACCAAGACCTCATTCGCCGCCATGTACGAACCGCTGATTGAGCAGCTTGGAACGGTTCAGGCCGGTCTGCTTAAGCTGGGGAATAACAATAAAGAGAAGATTCTAGATCAAATTACTTTTTTACAGGCGAAAGCCCAAGATGCAATGGCAAAACAGAACGAAGCTGCAATCCGGCAATGGGAGCGAATCGAGCTGTCGTTAATGCCACTGGGTAAACTGCAGGAAAGAGTTTACAATATCATGTATTACTTGAACCGGTACGGGCTTGCTTGGCTGGATGAGTTAATGACGGTTGAACCGGATTACAGTGGAACACATCGCATCATTTATATGTAATGGAAGTATCGCTTCATAAAACTAAGCTTTTGCTTACGAAGTGAGTTTTGTACGAAGCAGATAACTGGAGTAATTTCCCACAAAACTTATAGGAGGTTTCATAATGAGTTCATCTAAACAAAATAGTATCGTGGCTGATATGTCACTCGCACCGGAAGGGCATTTGAAAATCGACTGGGTTCGCCAGCATATGCCGGTACTGAACCGTATTCGTGAGCAGTTTGAAGCAGAACAGCCATTTAAAGGTCTGAAAGTATCGATCACATTGCATTTGGAAGCTAAAACCGCTTATTTGGCGAAGGTTGTCAAAGCTGGTGGTGCAGATGTAACCATTACAGGTTCGAATCCACTATCTACACAGGATGATGTATGTGCAGCGCTTGTGGAGGATGGAATCACAGTATTTGCTAAATACAATCCGTCTCCTGAAGAATTTAAAGCCCTTAATATCAAAGCACTGGAGAGCAAACCGGACTTGATTATTGATGACGGTGGGGATTTTGCTACATTGCTGCATTCGGAGCGTCCTGATCTGATGGAGAATATTCGCGGGGGGGCTGAAGAAACAACTACCGGGATTATTCGTTTAAAAGCTCTGCAAAAGCAAGGCGTATTGAAGTTCCCAATGGTCGCGGTTAATGATGCCTACTGCAAATATTTGTTTGATAACCGTTATGGCACCGGCCAATCGGCATGGGATGGAATTATTCGCACAACCAACCTTATCGTAGCGGGCAAAACAGTAGTTGTTGTCGGTTACGGCTGGTGTGGTAAAGGTGTTGCCATGCGCGCCAAAGGACTTGGAGCAAAAGTGGTTGTCACAGAAGTTGATGCGATTAAAGCCGTTGAAGCACATATGGACGGTTTTGAAGTAATGCCAATGCTGGAAGCAGCTAAGGTTGGTGATTTCTTCGTTACAGTAACTGGTAACCGTTATGTAATTCGCGGTGAACATTATGATGTGATGAAGGATGGAGCAATCATGTGCAACGCGGGCCATTTCGACGTTGAAGTGAATAAGCCTGAGCTGTCGGAAAGATCCGTATCCCAACGTACCGTTCGCAAAAATATCGAAGAGTACCAGCTTCGTGACGGACGTAAATTATATCTGCTTGCTGAAGGCAGACTTGTAAATCTGGGTGCTGCTGATGGTCACCCTGCTGAAATTATGGATACAACCTTTGCACTCCAGGCACTGTCGCTGAAATATGTAAATGATAATTATAAGAGCATTGGCGTAAAAGTTGAAAATGTTCCTTATGAGCTGGATGAGCAAGTAGCACGTTATAAGCTGGAAAGTCTGGGCATTAACATCGATAGCCTCACTCCGGCACAAGTCGATTATTTGGACAGCTGGAATTTGAACGATTAATAACTGAACGCATAACAATAAAGTGTATTAACCAGTGTACCTTGAACTGAAGCAACTTTTTTAACAAAGCCATGCAACGGACAAGATTCCGATTGTATGGCTTTTTTCTGTGGAAAAATGTTTTTCGGGAAACGAGCTATCTGATTTAGGAAAAATTTCCTTGGCCAGAAAAAGGTTTTTGATTTTTAATGGCGAATCTATTATGCTTAAGTGGTGAAAAGTGGGGTAAAGTGGGGATTCGGGGATTAGGGGTGGGAAAAAGGATGTTCATGGGAGAGTATCAACACAGCATTGACGACAAAGGCCGAATCATTATTCCGGCTAAACTCCGTGAATTGCTCGGAACCTCCTTCGTGACGACCCGCGGCCTAGACTCCTGCCTGTTTGTTTATCCCATGGAAGAATGGGCAATCATGGAACAAAAGCTTAAAAGCCTTTCGCTGATGAAATCAGATGCCCGCGCATTTAGCCGCTTTTTTTTCTCAGGTGCAACTGAATGTGTTTGGGATAAGCAGGGAAGGGTAAATCTGCCGGCCAATTTACGGCAGTATGCCAAACTGGACAAAGACTGTGTCATTCTGGGCGTTTCGAACCGGGTGGAAATCTGGAACAAAGAGCTTTGGGAACAGTACTTCGAACAGTCCGAGGAATCGTTCAACGAAATCGCTGAGAAATTGGTGGATTTCAATTTTGATCTATAAAACACAATAACGAATACTGTCCTGGAGGGATGCAGCTTGTTTCACCACATCACGGTGCTTAAGGAAGAAGCGACAGAAGGGCTGCACATCAAAAAAGACGGAATCTATGTAGATTGCACTCTCGGTGGAGCGGGTCACAGCTCACTTATCGCTTCCAAGCTTAGCGGCGAAGGCCGTTTAATCTGTTTGGATCAAGATGATTGGGCTTTGGAGAACGCCAAAGAAAGATTAGCGGAATACGGAGACAAGGTTGTGACTATTAAGACTAACTTCCGTGATCTGGAGAGTGTACTTAAGGATGTGCCCTTTGTGCCACAAACAGATGGTATTCCCCAAGTAGATGGATTGCTCTTTGATCTTGGCGTATCCTCTCCCCAGTTTGACGAAGGGGAACGAGGCTTTAGTTACAATCATGATGCTCCGCTGGACATGCGCATGGATCAGTCAGCACTTTTGACGGCTGCTGAAATTGTGAATACATGGTCCGAGCAGGAGATTGCCCGTGTTCTTTTCCAATATGGAGAAGAGAAATTCTCGCGGAGAATCGCTAGAAAAATTGTAGACAGAAGAGAAGAAGCTCCTATTGAGACAACAGGAGAATTAGCAGAACTGATCAAGGAAGGTATCCCGGCAGCTGCTCGAAGAACAGGAGGGCATCCCGCTAAACGTAGCTTTCAAGGATTAAGGATTGCTGTGAATGACGAATTGGGTGCTTTTGAAGAAGGGCTACATAGTGCAGTACGTTGCCTTGCACCAGGAGGCAGAGTATCCGTCATCACCTTTCATTCGCTCGAAGACCGAATTTGCAAGCAAATTTTTAGCAGCTATTTAAGCAGATGTACATGCCCGCCTGACTTTCCGTTTTGCGTATGCGGCGCGAAAGGCACGCTTAAGTTAATCAATCGTAAACCGCTTGTGCCTTCTGAAGAAGAGCTTGAGCTTAATACCCGAGCCCGCTCAGCTAAGCTGCGCATTGCAGAAAAATTGTAATTGACGATAAAGGAGAGTCAGAGATGGCCTATACCCGCGGCAATTTAGCAGTTCAGCCCAAAAGAAAAGAAGAGGTAAACCCCCTTTACCGCGAGAAGACAAAAGTAGTTACCAGACGAAGAGTACTTCCGCTGCAAGAGAAACTTTTGTATATGCTGACGCTAGGAGTATGCGTTCTGGTGGCGATCACCCTGATTTCACGTTACGTCCAAATTTATGATTTGAACTTGCAGGCTCAGAAATTAGATCAGGATATTGCAACAGCCAAGAAGCAGATTTCTACGTATCAGATGGAAAAGCAGAATCTAGAGCAGAAAGTCGCCCAAAAAGCACGGGATCTTGGTTATGTGTCCCCGGATGAGAATGCAACAATCTATATTCCGGCAAGCTCGGCAACGACTCCAGGTGATAATTAGTGAGCGATTGGCAAGATCGCAATAAAAAAAGTTGTGAGGTTCGCTTATGCTGAAAAGAATAAAACTTCGCACGCTGTTTATAGGAGGGTGTATTACCCTCTTTTTTCTTGTTTTGATCGTTAGAGTGTTCTGGATTCAAGTTATGCAAGGTGAGGAATGGCAGGAAAAGGCCGCCACACTTTGGGCGCATACCTCAACTATCAAAGCGGAGCGAGGTACGATTTCTGACCGTAACGGGAGTGTGCTCGCTAGCGATGTCCCTGCTTATACCGTGGTGGTGAATCCTGAAGTGATTCAACAACAAGGCATCGGGGAAGAGGTCATCACAGGATTACACGAATTGCTCGGCAAACCAGAGGATGAGCTGCGTAAGCTGGTTGAAGCCAAGGACGAAAAGACGGGTGCTTACCTCAAGAACCGGGAAATTCGTAATGAAGGCTGGAAGATTGATCAGGAGCTTGCCGATAAGGTGAAAGAATTTTATGTAGCCCTAGGTAAAGAACATAAAATTCAAGAGACCGGTATTGGGCTTGTTAGAGAGCAGAAACGATATTATCCAAAAGATGAATTAGCTGCACATATCTTAGGTTATACAGATAGGGACGGCAATGCTATCATGGGACTGGAAAAATACTTTGATACGGAGCTTAAGGGTGCCGATGGCAAGCTGCTTTATCAAAGTGACGGTCAAGGGGTGAAATTGCCGGATTCACAAGATACCTATAAGCCAGTAGTAAATGGAAGTAATTTCAAGCTTACAATCGATAGTACGATCCAGCATTATATAGAAGAGGCCATGCAAAAGGCGTATGCGCAATATAAGCCAAAAAGTATGAGTGTCATTGCTGCTGATCCGAACACGATGGAGATTTTGGGATTAGCCAATATGCCTACCTATAATCCAAATGAATTTTGGAAGACCGGGGCCGATGGGGCGGGATTTTATAATCATGCTATTAAATCTAAATACGAGCCTGGTTCCACTTTCAAAATTGTAACGCTTGCCGCCGCAGTAGAAGAAAAGCTTTTTGATCCTGTTGCGACATTTTTGTCCGGGTCCATCCGGATAAAGGGATATAGTAAGGCACTGCATGATATTAATCATGCTGGATGGGGGCAAATCAGTTTTCTTGAAGGTGTGAAACGTTCTAGTAACGTTCTATTCGTTAAGCTATATGAAATGCTCGGACAGGACAAGCTATTACAGTATATCAATGATTTTGGCTTCAATGAGAAAACGGGAATCGATCTGCCAGGAGAAGTAAGCGGGGTCGTTAACCCTAACCTTGGACGTCCTATAGAAATTGCGACACTCGCATATGGACACGGTAAAGTGCTAGTAACCCCACTTCAACAGCTAGTTGCCGTATCTGCTATCGCTAATGGGGGGAAGTTGATGACTCCGTATGTAGTTAAGGAGGTTACAAACCCTAACACTGGTGAGACAAAGGTTACTCAGCCTAGTGTAGTGCGTCAGGTGATTGATGAGGAAAGCGCCAAGAAAACGGGTGAATATTTGGAGCAGGTTGTTGCTGACCAAGTAAAAGGAACAGGCCGCAACGCTTATATTGACGGCTATCGCGTGGCAGGTAAGACAGGAACGGCTATCAAGGTTGAAGGTAAGGATTATGTGAAATCCAAAGTACTTGTCTCCTTTATTGGTTATGCTCCTGTTGATGATCCAAAGATCGCTGTTATTGTCATTATTGACGAACCGAACGTTGAGGTTGGCGGCGGTAAGGCAGCTGCTCCAGTATTTAAAGAGATTGTATCCCAGTCTCTGCAATACATGGGAGTACCTAAGCTGGCGTCTGAGGCTAGTGATAGCAGCAGCAAAAAGCCGGCTAAGACTGAAACAGTCGCACTTCGGACTACACCAGATCTAACAGACAAGACGATGAAGGAAGCAAGAGAAGCGCTTTTGGATCAAGGCTTCGATTATGTAGTGGTCGGTGAAGGATCTACTGTAGAGAGTCAATATCCTGAGGCAGGTACGAAGCTTGCTACAGGGCAACGGATCTATTTATTAAGTCCGCAGGGGGCTCAGCCTACCATTCCAGATCTAAAAGGGGAATCCCTGCGTGATGCACTTGAAATTCTAACTCTACTAAAAGTAGAGATTGCGGTAGACGGTGAAGGTTACGTCTCAGAACAGATTGTAGGCACGCAAAATGGCAAGACCTTGGTCACTTTGAAAATGAAGCCTTTAAATGATTATGGCGAAGATATTCCCGTGGCCCCGCCTGCTGATGAGGGGACAGATTCCGAGAGCGGAACATAGCTTGTTCTAACCCCTGTTTGTCCCGAATAGTCATGAAGATAAGAGCTCATGTCTATTGTTGAAAGTGGGGGAGAACGGAATGAAGGTTTCCAAAGTCGTAACACGGCGGAGAATGCTGTGGACATTGCTGGGACTGGCAGTGTTATTCGGTTCGCTGGTCGTGCGTCTTGCGTATGTGCAATTATCTCAAGGGGAGGAATTGACTGCGAAGGTAGAAGATTCCTTGCGCCGCAATATTCCTTTTACCGCTAAACGTGGTGAAATTATGGATCGTGAAGGTGTGCCGCTCGTTTCTAATATCACCACACCTACAGTGTATGCAGTACCGGTGCAGGTAAAAGAGAAGCAAAAGACAGCACAGCAATTAGCTCCACTGCTTGGGATGACTGAGGAGAAGCTGATGACATTGCTGTCCAAAAAAGAAATGTCGGTGAAACTTCAGCCCGGCGGCCGCAAAATTACGATGGATCTTGCCGCGAGCATCCGTGATTTGCAGCTGCCGGGCATCGTTGTCGCTGAGGATAGCAAAAGGTATTACCCTTACGGCGATTTAGCCGCGCATATTCTAGGCTTCACAGGTATAGATAACCAGGGTATTACAGGAGTAGAGAGTATATATGACAATCTGCTCAAAGGTATAGCCGGCAATATTTCTTATTTGTCTGATGCGGGCGGAAGACTTATGCCTGGCTCATCTGAGAAATATTCTGCCCCTCAAGACGGACTTAATCTGGAGCTGACGATTGATAAACAGATCCAGTCCATTATGGAACGTGAGCTTGATCAGGCTATGGTAAAATATCAGGCGCAGGGTGCTTGGGCTATAGCTATGAATCCGAAGAATGGTGAGATACTAGCCATGGCTAGCAGACCGGGGTATGAACCAGCATCATACAAGGAATATGATGCGCAGATTTACAACCGGAATCTGCCTATCTGGATGACCTATGAACCTGGTTCAACATTCAAAATCATCACTCTGGCTGCTGCGCTGCAGGAAGGTAAAGTAGATCTTCAGAACGATCATTTCTATGATCCGGGGTTTATCGAGGTGGCGGGCGCAAAACTGCGCTGCTGGAAAAAGGGCGGTCATGGTAGTCAAACCTTTCTACAGGTAGTTGAGAACTCCTGTAACCCTGGGTTTGTCGCCTTAGGGCAACGGCTGGGAAAAGAATCACTTTTCAAATATATTCGTGATTTTGGTTTTGGCAGCAAAACGGGAATTGATCTGAATGGGGAAGCTAATGGTATTCTGTTCAAGCTTAATCAAGTAGGTCCGGTAGAGCTTTCGACTACAGCCTTTGGTCAAGGGGTTTCGGTTACGCCTATTCAGCAGATTGCTGCGGTATCCGCGGCTATCAACGGCGGTAATCTCTATAAACCGCATGTAACAAAAGCATGGGTTAACCCGGTTACTGGAGAGACTGTATCAGAGGTGAAGCCAGAGCTTGTGCGGCAGGTCATTTCGGAGGAAACATCCAAGAAGGTGCGGGCAGCACTTGAGAGCGTGGTTGCCAAAGGCACAGGACGGCCGGCTTTTATTGACGGCTATCGTGTAGGTGGCAAGACGGGTACTGCACAGAAGGTTGTAAATGGACGTTATTCTCCAACAGAGCACATTGTTTCTTTTATTGGCTTTGCGCCGGCGGATGATCCTCAGATCGTTGTGTACACTGCCGTGGATAATCCGAAAGGGATTCAATTTGGGGGTGTGGTTGCAGCTCCAATCGTGCAAAATATTTTGGAAGACTCGCTGCACTATATGAAGATTCCGGAGCGCAGTGATCAGCTTCCCAAAACTTATAAGTATGGCGAAACTCCGATAGTGACCGTACCTGATCTTACCGGAGCAACGGTGCAGGATATCTATGAGGATTTAAATATGAATTTTAATCTTGCACGTTCAGGCACAGGAAATACGGTCATCAATCAAGCTCCTAAGGCTGGGGCCAGAGTAGAACAGGGCTCAACCATCAGGATTTATATGGGAGCATCTAGTGAATAATGATTAAGGTATAAGGTTTCAGCTCGTATCCGAAAATGTAGAGTGAGGGATTACTATGAAAGTTAACGAATTATCTGCTTGTCTTGCTACTTCGCAACTATACGGGGATGGAGATGTGGAGATTACTGATCTTCAGACGGATTCCCGCCGTGTAGGCCCGGGAGATCTATTCATCTGTTTGCCTGGGCACACCGTGGACGGGCACAAATATGCGCCGCAAGCAGTAGCCTCCGGAGCGGCGGCTATTGTATGTGAGCACAAGCTGGAGCTTGATATCCCGCAGATTGTTGTGGATGACTGCCGGTTTGCGATGTCTGTCATGTCGAATGCTTTCTTTGGCTCACCTAGCAGCCGGATGAGAATGATCGGAGTGACGGGCACAAACGGCAAAACAACAACGACTTATCTCATTGAGCGGATTATGCAGGATCAGAATATGAAGACAGGTCTGATTGGAACGATTCAAATGCGCTATGACGGCAAAAGCTACCCTATGTCAGGCACAACTCCAGAATCGCTAGATCTGCAGCGTTCCCTTCATGATATGGCTTCCAAAGGTGTGGAATGTTGTGTAATGGAAGTATCCTCTCACGCACTTCAGCAAGGACGTGTGAAGGGTGCGGACTTCCGTACGGCAATTTTTACGAACTTAACCCAAGATCATCTGGATTATCATCATACAATGGAGGAGTATCGGGCGGTTAAAGGGCTCTTTTTCTCCAGATTGGGAAATGTGATCTCTCCGTGGAAGGAAGAACGCAAATATGCGGTGTTGAACGCGGATGATGAAGCCAGTCAATATTTTGCAGCCCAAACTGCGGCGGAAGTGATTACATATGGCATTGATAACAACGCTAATGTCCGAGCTTCGCAAATATCGATCACAGCAAAAGGAACTTTTTTCCATGTAGATACGTTTAAGGGGAAGACGGACATTTCGCTCCGTATGGTTGGTAAGTTCAATGTCTACAATGCACTCGCGGCGATTACAGCTGCTTTATTGGAAGATGTCTCTCTGGCTGATATCAAGACTAGTCTTGAGGCAATCGATGGTGTAGCTGGACGGGTGGAGTCAGTGGACGAAGGTCAGGAATTTGCTGTTATCGTTGACTACGCACATACACCAGACGGGCTAGAGAATGTATTAAAAACGGTCTGCGAATTTGCTACCGGCAAAGTGCTTACAGTATTTGGCTGTGGCGGTGACAGAGACCGGACGAAACGTCCATTAATGGGGAAGATCGCTGCACGATATAGCGACATGGTATTCGTAACTTCTGACAACCCCCGGACGGAGGACCCTCAACTAATCTTGAAGGATATAGAAGCAGGACTAGTAGAGGATGGAGTCACCTCTGACCGGTATCATATGATTGTTGATCGCCGAGAAGCTATCGGGAAGGCTATTGAAATGGCAAGCCCTGGCGATGTAGTATTGATTGCGGGGAAAGGTCATGAGACCTATCAACTGATTGGCGGAGTGGTTCATGATTTCGATGACCGCATCGTCGCTAAAGAAGTTATAAGGGGCCGAAACTATTGATTACAAGAACGCTTGAAAATATTGCTGCCATGTGCGCAGGGGAACCTGCTGCTGTCGAAGCTATGAATACAACCCTTACGGGAGTTGTTACCGACTCCCGTAAGATCACACCCGGCTGCCTGTTTGTGCCTCTATCTGGAGACAAATTCGATGGTCACCACTATGCTGCCGCAGCACTGGCTGCTGGTGCGGGTGCAACCTTGTGGCAACGCGATAAAGGACCGGTACCTGAAGGTGGCGGAGTTATTATTGTTGAAGATACACTAGAGGCTCTTCAGAAGTTGTCCGCTGCTTATCTGAAGGAAGTGGCTCCACAGGTTGTCGCTGTTACGGGCAGTAACGGGAAAACAACAACAAAAGATATCATTATGTCTCTGCTTGAAGTGCAGTTCAAAGTGCATAAGACAGCAGGGAATTTCAATAATCATATCGGTCTTCCGCTTACTATTTTATCCATGGCTGAGGATACAGAGATCGCTGTACTTGAAATGGGGATGAGCTCGCGGGGAGAAATTGCTCTGCTGGCTTCTTTGGCTGAACCAGACGTAGCGGTAATTACTAATGTAGGCGAGTCGCATTTACTGCAGCTGGGGTCACGTAAAGAAATAGCCCGCGCCAAGCTGGAGATTGCTGAAGGGCTGAAGCCGGGGGGATTGCTGATTTATAATGGTGACGAACCGCTGCTGACTGAGGTAATGCAAGAGTCCACTTTTAAGGCTCCAGAAGGGATGAGAACCTTCCGATTTGGTCTAAATGAGGATAATGATGATTATCCAACAGGGATGATGTCCCATACTGGAGGCATGACGTTCACGTCAAGCCGTCATAAGGAACATGCTTTTACATTACCGCTGCCAGGTCAGCATAACGTTGTTAACGCTCTGGCTGCACTAGCGGTTGCTCGTCATTTTGGGGTTACGGAGCAGAATATGAAGGAGGGTCTCAGCAGGCTCAAGTTGACGGGCATGCGGATTGAAGTGATTCGGACTTCCTCCGGACTTACGCTTTTAAACGATGCTTATAATGCCAGCCCTTCTTCTATGAAGGCGGCTATAGATGTCCTGCAATCTATGAAATGCAGTGGCAATAAAATCGCTGTGCTCGGGGACATGCTGGAACTTGGGCCGGAGGAAGTAGAATTTCATCAAGAAATAGGCTACTACCTTGACCCTTCATTAACTGATTTTGTATGTACTTACGGACCATTATCCGTTCATATTGCCAAAGCAGCAGAAGAGAAATTCGGCAAAGAGTGCGTAAAAGCTTTTACAGATAAAGCGGAACTAACCGCTGTCCTTCTAGAGAAATGCAGTGCTAAGGATATTGTTCTATTTAAAGGATCAAGAGGAATGAAGCTCGAGGAAGTGCTTCAGAGCCTAAATAAAGATATTCAACAGACCTAAATCATTGGAGGGGGTGTACCCATGGATTATCAACTATTGTTATTGACTATTGCTGTTTCCTTTATCCTTGCGGTCATTGCCGCTCCGCTCTTCATTCCGCTTCTGCGCAGGATGAAATTCGGACAGCAGGTGCGAGATGACGGACCGCAAACCCATTTGAAGAAAGCGGGAACGCCGACTATGGGCGGTATCGTGATTATCGTAGCTTTTACCTTGTCTTATCTGAAATTTTCTGTGGTGAATACAGATTTTTACGTACTGCTCGTAGCTACGCTTGGTTTTGGATTGATCGGGTTTTTGGATGACTATATCAAAATTGTATTTAAGCGTTCCTTAGGGCTCACAGCACGTCAAAAGTTATTTGGACAGCTGCTGGTTGGTGCTCTGATGTGCGGTCTTCTGATTTATGCCGGACACAGTACAAGTATCAGCGTACCAGGTACTGATTTCAGCTTTGATTGGGGTGGCTGGTTCTATTATCCATTCATCATTATTATGATGATGGCAGTGACGAATGCCGTTAACTTTACAGATGGAGTCGATGGACTGTTGTCCGGGGTTAGTGCCATTGCTTTGGCCGCATACGCGGTGGTGGCAATGCAGGCTACGTCTATTGCGGCAGGTGTATGTGCTGCGGCCATGATTGGTGCTGTACTTGGCTTTCTTGTGTTTAATGCCCACCCTGCTAAAGTATTTATGGGGGATACGGGTTCGTTTGGTATTGGTGGCGCGATAGGTGCTATTGCTATTGTCACGAAGAGTGAGCTGCTGTTTCTCATCATTGGCGGTGTTTTTGTAATTGAAATGTTGTCCGTTGTGATTCAAGTCGTTTCATTTAAAACCCGTGGCAAACGTGTATTCAGAATGAGCCCGATTCACCATCATTTTGAGCTTGGTGGCTGGTCGGAGTGGCGTGTGGTAATTTCGTTCTGGGCGGTTAGCTTGGTGTTGGCTGCTGTGGGACTATTTATTAGCAAGGGGTTGTAGAGAATGAAACATCCAGATAAGTATCGTGGTGAAGAAGTTGTGGTTCTTGGGCTTGCTAAAAGCGGTGTCCAGGTGGCTAAAGTGCTGCATGAACGCGGCGCTGTAGTTACGGTGAATGATAAAAAGGAAAGAGATCAAAGTCCCGAAGCTTCCGAATTGGAATCTTTGGGAATTTGTGTTATATGCGGTGGGCATCCGGAAGGTCTTATTCATGAAGGTGTAAGTCTGGTAATCAAGAATCCAGGCATTCCTTATTCTGCGCCCCCTGTACAAAAGGCAATTGAGCTTGGAATTGAAGTGGTCACAGAGGTAGAGGTGGCATATCGACTTTGTGCAGCGCCGATGATCGGGATCACGGGTTCCAATGGTAAGACGACAACGACGACCTGGGTAGGCCATATGCTGGAAGCTGCGGGAATGAACCCTATAATTGCGGGCAACATTGGTACGCCTCTCTGTCAGGCTGCACAAGAGGCTACCGAGGATAACTGGATGGTAGTTGAGCTTAGCAGCTTTCAACTTAAAGGTACGGAGACCTTCCGCCCTAAGATAGGCTGTCTGCTGAATATTGCAGAGACCCATCTGGATTATCATGGAAGCATGAAAGATTATGTGGATTCCAAAACCAAGCTGTTCGCTAATCAATTAGCTACGGATACAGCAGTGCTGAACTGGGATGATCCTGTCTGCCGGGAACTTGTACCCTATATGAAGGCTTCGATTCTTCCATTCTCCTTGTTTGAGGAGCTGCCTCATGGAGTATTTGTTAGCCCGTCCTACATTACGGGGCAAGATGATGAGCTGAAGCGCCACATTATCTATCGCGAATCTGCGGACAAGGAAACGATAATCGCGGATGTGGATTCCATCGCCCTTCCGGGTCGCTTTAATGTGGGGAATGCGCTGGCTGCCTGTGGAATTGCTATTGCCGCTGGAGCGGACCCCTCTCTATTAAGCGAAGTGCTTTCTTCTTTTCGCGGTGTGGAGCACCGCCTGGAGTATGTAGCTGATAAGGCTGGAGCCGCTTATTATAACAATTCCAAAGCAACGAACTCCAAAGCGACAATTACGGCTTTGACATCGTTTCAGCGGCCGGTGGTATTGATCGCTGGCGGATTAGACCGTGGCTCCGATTATATGGAGCTGCTGCCTGTCCTGAGCGGACGCGTCAAAGCTTTGGTGGCGTTAGGACAAACCAAGGACAAGCTAATAAATGTAGCACAGCTGGCAGGATTAAAGCAGATTATCTCCGTCGATAATGGGGAGAGCGCCGCCGCCGTGCTGCAAGCAGCTGTGCGGGAAGCTTCCGCTCTGGCGGAAGAAGGAGATATCGTTCTCCTGTCTCCTGCATGTGCTAGTTGGGATATGTTTACATCCTATGAAGAGCGCGGGTGTATTTTTAAAGAGGCGGTGCATAACCTTTAAGTAGGGGGGTGGATAAGCCCCTACTACGGATGCAAGAGGTGTGCTCCTGATGAACAAAACTCGTCATGCTCCCGATATTTGGTTGCTGATTCCCATTCTTTCTCTGCTGGTGATCGGCATGGTGATGGTATACAGCGCCGGATCTGTTTTAGGCTTCCGCAATTATGGAGATTCGTTTTACTTTGTAAAGAGGCAGCTTTTGTTTGCAGGACTGGGACTTGTTGCAATGTTTGTTACAGCGAATACAGACTACAAAGTGTTAAAAAAGCTGGCTAAGCCGGCACTGATTGTCTGCTTTATCCTGCTCGTTATGGTGCTTATTCCCGGCATTGGTGTAGTTCGCGGGGGAGCGCGCAGCTGGCTCGGAATCAGCTCCTTCGGGATTCAGCCCTCCGAGTTCATGAAGATGGGGATGATTCTATTTCTGGCGAATTGGCTGGGAAAAGAAGAGTATGATATCACCTCCTTCACTCGTGGCTTACTTCCACCGTTAGCGCTTATCGGGTCAGCTTTTGCACTGATTATGCTCCAGCCGGATCTGGGTACAGGTACCGTTATGTTTGGCGCAGCCTTGATGATGGTCTTTACAGCTGGGGCAAGAATGAAACATCTACTCTCACTAGGAGTAGCTGGGGTGGCTGGTTTTGTTGCTTTGGTTGCCGCAGCACCTTACCGGTTGCAGCGGATCACCGCTTTTCTTGATCCTTGGTCCGATCCCCTCGGTGCAGGCTACCAGATTATTCAGTCGCTATACGCGATTGGGCCTGGAGGGCTCGGGGGTCTCGGACTTGGAATGAGCCGGCAGAAGTACAGTTATGTACCTGAGCCGCAGACCGATTTTATTTTTTCTATATTGGCCGAGGAACTGGGGTTTATCGGTGGTTTGGCAGTGTTGATCCTGTTTCTTATTCTAATCTGGCGCGGAATGAAGGTGGCGATGAGTCTGCCTGACCGTTTTGGGAGCTATTTGGCCGTTGGCATCGTCTGTATGGTGGCTGTGCAAGTCATTATTAATATTGGTGTGGTCATTGGTCTGATGCCTGTAACAGGCATTACGCTTCCTCTGATTAGCTATGGAGGTTCTTCGCTTACACTGATGTTAACCTCCCTGGGCATTCTATTGAACTTATCCCGTTATGCGAGGTGAAAGACATGCGTATCGTATTAAGCGGCGGAGGCACGGGTGGTCATATCTATCCCGCAGTCGCTGTTGCTAGACAACTGGAATCAGAAGATAGTGAATCTACCTTCCTGTATATTGGTGGAACGCGTGGCTTAGAGAGCAAGCTTGTTCCCCAAGAGAATATCCCTTTCAAATCTATCGACATCACTGGCTTTCGGCGCAAGCTGTCCATGGACAACGTCAAGACGGTGATGCGTTTTTTAAAGGGCGTTAAGGCTTCCAAAGAAATGTTAAGAGAGTTTAAGCCTGATGTTGTAATTGGTACAGGCGGTTATGTATGTGGTCCAGTCGTTTACGCTGCATCCCGGCTGGGCATCCCAACCTTGATCCATGAGCAAAATGCTATCCCTGGTTTAACAAATCGTTTTCTAAGTCGTTACGCGAGTACAGTGGCCGTAAGCTTTGAAGGGACAGAATCTGCTTTTCCGGGGAGCAAGCACGTAATCTACACAGGTAATCCTCGGGCAACGACGGTTACTACGGCTAGTCCACAACGGGGGTTTGCTTCGCTGGGCATTCCGGATAACAGCACGGTTGTTTTGGTTGTTGGCGGCAGTCAAGGGGCTAAGGCTATTAATAAAGCCATGATTGAAATGGCCCCATTTGTGGGTAAGGGTAATGGTGTTCATTATGTTTACGTTACAGGTGAGCCTTATTTTGAGGATACCCGTGCTGAATTGCGTCAGAAGCTGGGTAGCACACCGAACTGGCTGCATGTCCTACCTTATGTTCACAATATGCCGGAGGTCTTGGCTTGTACCTCCTTAATCGTAAATCGGGCGGGGGCATCCTTTCTCGCTGAGATTACAGCGCTGGGTATTCCTTCTGTACTTATCCCTTCTCCTAATGTTACGAACAATCACCAAGAGGCGAATGCAAGACAGCTGGAACGCGAAGGGGCCGCTGTGGTGCTGCTTGAGAAGGATTTGAATGGTAAGGCGCTTTATGAAGCTGTGCAAGCAATCATTGGAACTGAAGCTGTACGCCAAAAAATGTCCGAGGCTTCCAAACGACTGGGCAAAAGGGATTCTGCTGCCATTGTCACTAACGAACTCCGAAGACTAGCCGGTAAACAGTCTTAAGCCATTAACCTTTGAGAGGTTTTTCCTTATTGGCAGCTCTCTGTCACACACTTGGAGGAACGAACATAGGATAATCCTATAATCGTGACAATCACCCAGGACACTTCCTAACCTGAAAGGTAGTGCAGGATAATCTTGTACATTTCATATGACCTTGTATCGGAAGTGTTTGTGGTGGGTGAGCGGTAATCTCGGAGGTGATACATTGGACAAATTGGTGATTGAGGGTGGAAGTCCCCTGTCAGGCACCATTCGTATCCATGGAGCAAAAAATGCGGCGCTGCCGATTCTAGCGGCAAGCCTGCTGGCCGAAGGAGTTCACTCACTGCATAATGTGCCGAAGCTGCTGGACATCGAGACTATGCTAGACATCTTGGATCGGCTGGGCTGCAGGTGCGTGCATCAAGAGGATACGGTGACGATAGATACGTCAGCCGTGGGGACATCTCATGTACCTGAGGATTTGATGCGGCAGATGAGATCTTCCATTTTTTTAATGGGACCGCTGTTATCCAGATTTGGTGAGGTAACGATCTATCAGCCTGGTGGCTGTGCGATCGGGGAGCGTAAAATCGATCTTCATTTGCAGGGTCTTAAAGCACTGGGGGCGGAGATCGAGGAAAGCAACGGACGAATATCCTGTCGGGGCTCAAAGCTTGTAGGGAGTGATATTCATCTCGACTATCCAAGTGTTGGAGCCACGGAGAATATTATGATGGCTGCCGCCAAGGCAGAGGGGACAACGACGATATCGGGAGCAGCAAGAGAGCCGGAAATACAGGATCTACAGCAATTTTTGAATAGTATGGGTGCTCAGATTATCGGTGCAGGCACGGATACCATTACGATCCAGGGTGTCAAAAACTTATATCCCTGTACGTACGAGGTAATCCCAGACCGGATAGTGGCTGGAACTGTAATGATTGCTGCGGCAGCTACACGTGGGAATGTGACCTTGACACATACGAACGCCGGGCATCTGACTTCGCTTATTCATGTGCTTAAGCGGGCTGGTGTTCAAATCACAGTATGCAATGATATAATTAATGTCAGCTGCATGGGGCGTCCGCGTGCGGTTGAGAGAATTGTAACCTCTCCTTATCCTTCTTTCCCGACGGATCTGCAATCTCAGGTCATGGTGCTGCTGTCGCTCGCCGATGGTTTCAGTGTGATCAAGGAGACGGTGTTTGAGGGACGGTTCAAACATGTGGAAGAAATGGCCCGGATGGGTGCTGACATTTCTATCGATTTGAATCGTGCGTTTATTCGCGGCGTTCAGAGATTGTATGGTGCTACTGTGGAAGCTACTGATTTGCGGGCGGGTGCAGCTCTGGTCATTGCCGGGCTTGCTGCACAAGGGACTACGGTCGTTGAGCAAGCGCATCACATTGACCGTGGTTATGATGGAATAGAGAAGCTGTTTCAGAAGCTTGGCGCGCGTATAAGCCGTAAGGTGCCTGTAACGGATCCACTTGATTTGGCCAATTAAAGCTCCCTGTCTCCTTCCAGATCTCTCAGAGAAGGAGACAGGGCCTTATTACGGAGAATATGAGAATGACTACAACCCGATTACCTCTTCTTAAAGAGGACAAGCCTAAGAAAAAAATGAGCCGTAAGATTACGGCGATCCTGCTGCTGCTGTTCACTGCGCTTCTTGCTGTGATTTTTTTTAGATCGTCTATTAGCCATATTACAGTGATAGATTTTCAAGGTAGTAAGTATTCTACTAGTGAAGAGCTACTCTCACAAAGTGGAATTAAAATAGGTGGGCAATTCTTTGCTGTATCAACGAAAGATGTGGAAGAATCTCTGCTGAAGCTTAAGACGATTAAAGACGTCAGCGTGCAGAAGGATTTCCCCGGGGTGATCACAGTGAAGATTGAGGAATTTCCAGCGGTAGCCTATGAACTGGAACAGGGAGGCCTCTTAAAGGCGATTCTGTCCAGTGGAGCTGCAGTGCCTGTTAATGAGACTGGAATTGCTGTTGAGAAACCTATATTAACGAACTGGGACCCGGAAGATCCGAATAAGGCTAAGCTTTGTCAAGCATTAGCAAGCATTCCTAATGAATTGACAAGTGATATCTCTGAGATTGTTCCCTCACCGACTTTGTCTTTTCCAGACCGGATCAAGCTCTATACTAGATCCCGTTTTGAGGTGATTACAGCCATCTCTTTGCTAAAGAGCAAGGTGTCCTATTTGAATCAGATTATAGAGACTGAACAGCCTGGACTCATTAAAATGCTAGAAGCCGATTCATATGTTCCTTTTCAGGTTGAAAGCGATGAAGAAGATGTTGCGCAAGAGTAGTGTGGAGGTAAATAGTCCCTACTAATAGAGTTAAAAAAATGCTACAATCGGAGTTACGGGCAAGAAGCTATATCCCTCTTTTTTCTTCGATTTTTTTGAGATATAGTACTATATTTGGTTGAGATGACCAATTAGGCCGATATTTCTTGTGATAATTGCTATTTTTACAATAACATATGAGTAACTATTCACATTTGGGGATGTTGGAATATTATTCCGTTCAAAAAATTTGTAGAAAAAAGAGGGAAAGGATTAGGTATGTTGAATATGTACAGAGAAGTTTCCCGGGACCGGGATAAGGTAATGCAATTAATTATGATTATAACAGGAGGTGCCATAGGACTTGAGCAACAATGACATCATTGTTAGTTTGGACATCGGTACATCCAAAGTTCGGGCAATAATTGGGGAAGTTACCAATGGAACCTTTAATATTATTGGCGTTGGATCTGCCGATTCGGAAGGAATACGTAAAGGCGCGATTGTAGATATCGACCAAACTGTGCAATCGATCAAAAGTGCTATAGATCATGCAGAGCAGATGGTGGGTATTCAAATATCAGAGGTTTATGTAGGCATTTCCGGTAATCATATTGGCCTGCAATCCAGCCACGGCGTTGTGGCCGTTCAGAATGAGGATCGTGAAATCGGCGATGATGATATCGATCGCGTAATTAAAGCTGCGGAAGTCATTGCTATGCCTCCGGAGCGTGAAGTGATTGATGTTGTTCCCAAACAATTTATCGTCGATGGTCTTGAAGGAATTCAAGACCCGCGCGGAATGATTGGTGTTCGTCTGGAAGTTGAGGCAACAATCATTACGGGTGCTAAGACGCCAATACATAATCTACTACGCTGTGTTGAGAAATCAGGGCTGAAGGTAAAGGATCTTGTGCTGATGTCTCTTGGAGCTGGTGGATTGGCGCTGTCCAAGGACGAGAAATCGATGGGATCTGTTCTGGTTGATATCGGTGCGGGCTCAACAACAATAGCCATATACGAAGAGGGTTCTCTTAGTGCAACCTCCACGATTCCGATCGGAGGAGAATTCGTAACCAATGATATTGCCTACGGACTTCGGACACTTACTGATCAAGCGGAGAAGGTAAAACTTAAATATGGTTGTGCTTGGATTGACGATGCAGCCTCAGACGTTGTCTTCAAGGTATTGCGCATTGGCAGTAACGTGGAGAAGGAATTTAACCAAGAGGATCTGGCGGCCATTATCGAGCCAAGGGTGCAAGAAATATTCCACCTGATTCGTCAAGAAGTTAAACGGCTTGGTTACAGTGAACTGCCTGGAGGTTATATACTAACAGGTGGTACTGTCTCGATGCCGGGTGTATTGAAGGCTGCTCAGACTGAGCTGGCTGCATCTGTACGCATCGCCGTGCCGGATTATATCGGTGTACGGGACCCTGGGTTTACCGGCGGTGTCGGTATTCTGCATAATGTTGTCCGTAGTTTCCGTGGAAGAAACAGTGGTGGAAGCAGCAACAAAAAGACGGTCAACCGGAGCAAGCAGAACGCCACTCCGAGTCAGGAAACTGTTCAGAAGCCCGGATTTGTGGAGCGTCTAAAAAATATGTTTAGCGAGTTTATATAAGTGTAAGTCCAGATATACTTGGACCGGCCATCCAAGCACATTGAGGGGGAGATGGAACAATATGTTAGAATTTGATTTTGAAATGGAGAGCTTGGCGCAAATAAAAGTCATCGGCGTGGGCGGCGGAGGTAGTAATGCTGTCAACCGGATGATTGAAAACGGCGTTCAGGGTGTAGAATTTATTACGGTTAATACAGACGCCCAAGCGTTGCATATGGCCAAATCGGAGCACAAGCTGCAGATTGGGGACAAGCTGACCCGCGGTTTGGGTGCAGGCGCCAACCCTGAAGTCGGTAAGAAAGCAGCGGAGGAATCCCGTGATCTGATTTCGAATACCCTTAAAGGTGCAGATATGGTATTTGTTACTGCAGGAATGGGTGGCGGTACAGGTACAGGTGCGGCGCCAGTTATAGCTGAAATTGCTAGAGAGTGTGGAGCCCTGACTGTGGGTGTAGTGACTCGCCCGTTCACATTTGAAGGAAGAAAACGTTATAACCAGGCAATGCTGGGAATCGAAGCTTTGAAAGAAAAAGTCGACACGCTAATCGTCATTCCAAATGACCGTTTGCTTGAAATTGTTGATAAGAAAACACCGATGTTGGAAGCTTTCCGTGAAGCAGATAATGTTCTCCGGCAGGCTGTTCAAGGTATCTCTGACCTAATTAAGGTTCCTGGTCTGATTAACCTTGACTTTGCGGATGTAAAGACGATCATGACAGAGCGCGGTTCAGCGCTTATGGGTATTGGTATTGCAAATGGTGAGAATCGTGCGTCTGAAGCAGCACGTAAAGCCATCATGAGCCCACTCTTGGAAACGTCTATTGAAGGCGCCCGCGGCGTAATCATGAACATTACGGGAGGATCTAACCTCTCTCTATACGAAGTCAATGAAGCGGCTGAGATTGTTACATCCGCCTCTGATCCTGAAGTGAATATGATCTTTGGTGCGATAATTGATGAAGGCCTGAAGGATGATATCAAAGTAACAGTAATTGCTACTGGCTTTGAACATAAACCATCGCCTGAAGCTCCAGGACGCCGTCCGGTCTCGACGAATAACGAGCCAGCGGCAGCACCGGATAAGAACGCTGCTAATCTGCGTCCGTTCGGGAATCAGAACACGTCAGATCAGTTAGATATTCCGACGTTCCTGCGTAACCGTAATCGTGGCAACAATGACTAATTAAATATTTTTATTAAGAGATATGAAGCACCGTATTCCCCAGCTAATAGAGCTAGGGCAATGCGGTGCTTTTTTTTATGTGAAATGCTGTTCAGTAGGAATAAAACCCTCCCGCGCTATAACTCGACAAAAAAACCTTAAGAATGCCCCCCAAGTTTAGACAGACTTTGAATGCGAGACTTTTTATACTAATCATATCGTCCAAAAAAACAGAGCCTGATCTATTTTGGCTACAGGATAGATTCCGCCATAGTAAGCAGGTGAATGCACTGGTTGTTTATATTGACTTGATATTCGCCGCCAATCTAGTGATCGACGGAATTCTTTTGTGGCTGACAGGCTGGATGGTCAAGCTGAGGATATCATGGTGGCGCTTAGTCCTCTCAGCTCTGGTTGGTGCGCTGTATGTGGTGATGATGTTTGTGCCGGAGTTGTCTTTCATGTATACCTTCCTCATTAAGTTTGGCTTGTCGGTGGTTATGCTATGGATTGCCTTTGGTTTTGGGAGTCTGCAAAGCTACCTTCGCACTATGGGAGCTTTTTATATTATCAATTTCGCAGCGGCTGGTGGGATTGTAGGTATTCACTATTTGCTGCAGAGCTCCGGTGATATTTGGAATGGTATTATGTTCACTGCTTCAGGAGGGCATGCTTACCGCCTAAAGATTGGCTTTTGGTTTGTAATTGCAGTATTTCCCCTGGTGTTAATCTGTTTCAAGGCAGTGCACTCCTCACGAATCAGAAGGGAGCAGCTTGAAACCTATATCGGTGAGGTGGTAGTAGAAATTGATGGAGTGACTGTTTCCTGTCCCGGCCTGCTAGACACAGGTAACCGGCTTTGTGATCCTTTGACCCGCATACCGGTGATGGTTATGGAATCTTCGCTTTGGGAGGGACATCTGCCTGAAACATGGAAAGGTAGACTCACTCAGGACGGAGCGGACAAACTTTTACTAGAAACGGACGGGCAGTCGTTTGCTTGGCAGGACAGGATGCGACTGGTGCCTTACAGGGGAGTTAACCGGGGGGCATCATTTATGCTCGCACTGAAGCCTGATCAGGTGACGATAAAGCTTGGTGAAGATATCTTTTATTGTAAAAGAGTCTTGATTGGGCTGGATGGTGGGACATTGTCGGGGGATGGAGCCTATCGGGCTGTAATACATCCTGATTTGACTCAAAAAGAGAGCGCTACTGTTGCAGCACTGCCTTCCTAATCTTTAAAGCTAGCTGAACCAAACTTCTGATGGCTGAAAGCGGGATTTGAAAGCTTCACACGCGAACCGTGCACTTCTTGGAGGAGGAACAAATAATGGTCAAATGGAAAATTGCTCTGCAGCTGCAATATTACCGCATGCTGTTTCTACTAGGGCTGAAGAGTCAGGAAATCTATTATATTGGCGGGAGTGAGGCACTTCCTCCACCGCTGACACGGGAAGAAGAAGAATATCTGCTTCAGCGGCTGTCTAGCGGCGATGCAGCTGTTCGTGCGATGTTGATTGAGCGCAATCTTCGCTTGGTAGTATATATCGCTCGTAAATTTGAGAATACCGGCATCAATATCGAGGATCTGGTTTCGATTGGCGCTATTGGCTTAATTAAGGCTGTGAATACTTTTGATCCTGAGAAAAAAATAAAACTGGCTACTTATGCATCCCGCTGCATAGAGAATGAAATCTTAATGTATCTGCGGCGGAACAGCAAGACACGGAGTGAGGTTTCTTTTGATGAGCCGCTTAATATTGATTGGGATGGCAATGAATTATTGCTTTCTGACGTATTAGGAACGGAAAATGATACCATCTATCGGAACATAGAAGAACAGGTTGATCGCAAGCTGCTGCAAAAGGCACTGGAAAAGCTGAGTGACCGGGAAAGACTTATTATGGAGCTGAGATTTGGCCTGCGCGGAGGCGAAGAAAAGACACAAAAAGATGTGGCTGATCTGCTTGGCATCTCCCAATCTTATATTTCGCGGCTGGAGAAAAGAATTATCAAGCGGCTGCGCAAGGAGTTTAACAAGATGGTGTAAGGTGAAATTAGCAAGGAATAAAATGGCGAGCCCGGGAGATAATGTACAGTAATGTTTCTCCTTGGGAGGTAAATCATCATGACCCGTAATAAAGTCGAGATTTGCGGTGTGGATACTGCTAAGCTGCCTGTTCTAACGAATGTGGAAATGCGGCAACTGTTCACTTCGCTGCAGCAGCAGGGCGAGCGATCCGCCAGAGAGAAATTGGTAAACGGTAATCTTAGACTTGTTCTAAGCGTTATCCAGAGGTTCAATAATAGGGGAGAATTTGTTGACGATTTGTTCCAGGTGGGTTGCATCGGTCTGATGAAAGCCATCGATAATTTCGATTTATCACAAAACGTTAAATTCTCCACATATGCAGTTCCGATGATTATCGGTGAGATTCGGCGTTACCTGCGTGATAACAACCCGATTCGGGTATCACGTTCTCTCAGAGATATCGCCTACAAGGCGCTCCAGGTACGTGATAGTCTGACCAATCAGAACTCACGGGAACCGACGATATTCGAAATATCAGAAGCGCTGGGTGTGCCGAAGGAAGATGTTGTTTTTGCTCTTGATGCCATTCAGGATCCAGTGTCCTTATTCGAGCCGATCTATCATGACGGCGGCGATCCTATTTATGTAATGGACCAGATTAGCGACGATAAGAATAAGGATGTGTCGTGGATCGAAGAAATTGCATTACGTGAAGCGATGCGTAAGTTAGGACAAAGGGAGAAACGAATTTTATCCATGCGGTTTTTCGAAGGGAAAACACAGATGGAGGTCGCAGATGAGATTGGCATTTCACAGGCACAGGTCTCACGTCTGGAGAAATCTGCGATTCAGCAAATGCAAAAACACGTGAAATCTTAGAGCAGTAGCCATGAGGAGATATTCCAGAATCCGGGTTAAGGATTTTGGGTTGTCTCCTCTTTTTAATGCATGTTGACAAGCTTCCGGATCATATATTGGACTATAGGTCGGATTGTACAGGGGTGGTGAGATGAACGAGGATTATCAAGGGTCTGCCAAAAAAATGAAAATCTCAGATTTTCAGACGAAGGATGTTATCAACATTGTAGATGGCAAGCGGCTGGGGCAGATTAGTGATCTGGAGCTTGATTTGCGCCGTGGTGTCATTGATGCCATCGTTATACCCGGATACACTCGGTTTATGGGATTGTTCGGAGGCGGGACAGATCTGATTATTCCATGGCGGAATATAGTTAAGATCGGGTCCGATGTAGTACTCGTGAAGATTGAAGAGTCGCGGATGTCTCCGGGACAGGAAGAGCGTGAAACGATGTATCTGGAACGGGGAGATCGCAGCGAACGGCGCACTTATTAATTAGGTGCGTTTTTTGTTTTTTTATTTAAGAATTTAGGCGATCAGGCTTAACCGTCACTTTGTACGGGTATTTACATGTGGTACACTAAGGCGGAGGTGAGGAAATGGAACCGTTTGTGCAGGGGAAAGAAATGCTTATGCTGCTCCATCTGGAGCCTTGGCGAGTGGAGCATAACGAAATTACAGCGGGGTTTACTGGTAGACAGGGAGGGGCTAGCAAGGCGCCCTATGACAGCCTGAATTGTGCGTTTCACGTTGGGGATGCTCCTGAAGATGTCCTGAGCAATCGGAGAGCGCTTGCCGAAGCTCTTGATTTCAAGCCGGAAGCATGGACCTGTGGAGAACAAACTCATGGGGCAGAGATAGCTGTAGTAAGGGAAGTAGACCGTGGGCGGGGACAACAGGACAGAGCATCGGCATTTCAAGCTACGGATGGTCTGCTGACGGATGTGCCTGGGGTTTTGTTGACTTCTTTTTATGCGGATTGTGTGCCCCTTTATTTTTATGATCCCGTGCGTAGAGTCGTCGGTCTTGCGCATGCAGGCTGGAAAGGAACGGTGGCTCAGATTGCCGCAGCTATGGTGAGTAAGCTGCAAACGGTATACGGCAGCCATCCACATGATATTGTGGCAGCGATCGGTCCATCCATTGGCGACTGCTGTTATGAGGTGGATGATTATGTGATGGAGCATGTTGGGCAGCTGGAGGGCAGCTTGAATGAGGGGATAGAAACTTTCGATGCTGTGGAGCTTTACAGAGCCTCAGAGACTGATCAGAGTAAATACTTGCTAAACTTGAAAGAAATGAATCGACGCATTATGATAAAAGCAGGAATATTGCCGACTCATATCGAATGTACAACATGGTGTACAAGCTGTAATCGTGATTTGTTTTTTTCTTATCGCAAAGAAAACGGTATTACAGGCAGAATGACGAGCTGGATCGGAATAAAGGAGAGTTGAAAGTTGTCTTTAACACTGCAGGAGAGAATTGCTGAGGTAGAGGAACGTGTAGCACGTGCCTGCGCGGCAAGCGGCCGGGATCGTAATGACGTCAAGGTAATTGCAGTGACGAAATATGTTTCTCTGGAAATGGTATCCTCCGTATTGGAGGCAGGCCTAGAGCATGTTGCTGAGAGTCGCTGGCAGGATGCTGAGCACAAATGGAAGGTTTTAGGGGACAAAGGGACATGGCATTTTATCGGGCATTTGCAAACCAATAAGGTTAAAGACGTTATTGGCAAATTTCAATATATACACTCTTTGGACCGGATGTCTCTGGCGCAAGAATTACACAAAAAGGCGCTTGCCGCTGATCAGGAAGTGAATGTGTTTCTTCAAGTGAATATCTCTGGCGAAGATACGAAGTTTGGTCAGTCACCTGAGGCAGTACCTGGATTTTTACGTGAAATCGCTAGTTTGGACCGCGTTAAGGTAATTGGACTTATGACGATGGCACCTTTAGAAGGTGATCCAGAGCTTACCCGTCCTGTATTTCGCGGACTTCGTGAGCTGCGCGATGAGCTTAATCAACTTGCTTTGACACCTGAGCCGATTACGGAGCTGTCCATGGGAATGTCGAATGATTTTGAAGTGGCGATACAGGAAGGAGCCACCTGGGTACGCCTGGGTACGGTGTTAGTAGGCCATTAGGAGGGATCGTGATGAGCGTTATGAACCGATTTATGAGTTTTTTGGGCTTGCAGGAGGAAGAGGAAGTTGTGGAGCGGGAGCAAATCCACGAAGAAGATGAGTATGAGCCGGCCCCTGTAGAAACCCGCAAAAATCAGAGGGGCAACGTTGTCAGTATCCATTCGCAAAAAAATGTCAAGGTTGTATTATATGAACCACGTTCATATGATGAGGCACAGGAGATTGCTGATCATCTCCGTTCGCATCGGACGGTAGTAATTAACCTGCAGCGTGTTCGCAATGATCAAGCAATGCGAATTATTGATTTTCTCAGCGGAACTGTTTATGCCCTTGGGGGAGGAATCTCTAAAATTGGGGGCAATATATTTATGTGCACTCCAGATACTGTTGAAATTCAAGGCTCCATTACAGAAATCCTAGGTGACGATCAAGACTATAACAGAATGAGGTGAATGGGCTTTGCTTCAAATTGATTACATTATCGATATTTTGTTTAACATTTATTTTTACATGATTATTTTCTATGTGCTAATGTCCTGGTTACCCAACGTTCGTGATAACTTCATTGGTGAACTGCTAAGCAAACTCGTAGAGCCGTATTTAACACCTTTCAGACGGTTTATTCCACCGCTCTTCGGTACACTTGATATCTCTCCAATTATTGCATTACTTGTCTTGGAATTTGCGGCAGGCGGACTTAAATCTATCCTGCATTTGATTTTTTAGGCAATTGTGATGAAGAACGAAGTTTACGGGCATTTTCATCCCGATGAACGTCAATTTGTGGACAAGGCCTTCGAATGGGTTACCAACGCTGGAGAATATCATGAGACTAAATTAACTGAATTTCTCGATCCCCGCCAAGGTTTTATTCTGCAAACTTTAGTTAACCGCCATCCTGATGTGATTGTTAAATGGGAAGGTGGACATGCTGAGGCAGAGCGGAAGCGAGCGCTTGTCGCTCCTGATTATCGTGACCTGGATCAGGAAGACATGGAGCTGAAGGTGCTTGCAATAACCTCAGGGGAGCAGAAGTTTCTGGCTCTGGAGCATGGGGACTACATGGGTTCTATTCTGGGGCTGGGCGTTAAACGAGGCAAAATCGGTGATATTCATGTTCTGGACGATGGTTGTCATGTTGTAGTCGCTGCTGATATTGCAGATTATTTAGCTATGAATTTAACTGGAGTGCACCGGATACAGGTAAGTACGGAAGTATTACCCCTTTCCGCCTTGCGTAATAGTGAGGTTAAGCTGGAATTGATGGATTTGACTGTAGCATCCCTGCGATTGGATGGCATTGCCGCAGATGTAACACGGCTTAGCCGAAGCAAAATTCTTGCTCCCATCAAGGCTGGACGTGTTCGAGTAAACTGGAAAGTGGAGGAAGACCCATCCTGTGGTCTTAAGGATGGTGACATGGTATCTATTCAAGGCTTTGGTCGCTTCAAGGTTCTAGAGGTCGGCAGTTTGACGAAAAAGGGCCGATACCGTGTTCAGATTGGTAAATTTGTGTGAATCCCTTGCAGGAATACGGCCTTACTTGTCGAAATTGATTATTTCGAGGGAATCAAACATTTTTTAAGCTGGACGCCGATACTTTTAAGAAGAGGCGGACCATGAATGGCAGGCGGAACACAGGAACACCTTCTGCCTTTACTTGAAGTACAGTCTTTCTTCTTTGTCTGCCGCTTAGTTGCGATTTAGAGATAAAGAAGGTCCGAAATTTCTAGGAGGTGCACAGCATGCCATTAACACCGCTCGATATACATAACAAGGAGTTTTCTCGGAGACTTCGCGGTTATGATGAGGACGAGGTCAACGAATTTCTGGATCAAGTGATCAAGGATTACGAAAGTGTCATCCGTGAGAACAAGGAACTGCAGAATCAGCTTTTGTCTATTCAAGAGCGTCTGGATCATTTTGTGAATATTGAAGAAAGTTTATCGAAGACGATCTTAGTCGCTCAGGAAGCGGCGGATGATGTGAAGAACAACTCCAAGAAGGAATCCCAGCTCATTATCAAGGAAGCGGAGAAAAACGCCGATCGGATTATTAACGAAGCGTTATCCAAATCCCGTAAGGTTGCTATTGAGACTGAAGAATTGCGCAAGCAAGCTTCGATCTATCGCACTCGTTTCCGGACATTAGTGGAAGCTCAGCTGGAGCTGTTATCACAGGATGACTGGAATGCCTTAGAGAGTCGTGAGGCGAGCGAGAATGTAGCTTTCAAGGATGATGTTCTTCATCGCATCTAAAGGTTTCAGACGATAATTGGCTAAATAGAGGGAGCTATTCCCTCTATTTTTATTTTCCGATAAAATAGACCATAATAAAGTGAACTCCATGCGCAAGTACGCTCATAATAGCTAGATTGGGCGAATGGTTGTTGACATTTAGATTCAAAAAGTCTATAAATAGAACATATCTGTATAATGTTTATATGTATTCGATGACGGGACAAGTACGACAAGGTAACGTTCTCCAGAGAGTCGGCGATTGCTGCGAGCCGATTGTTCGAACCCTGCCGGAAGATCTTCCCCTAGAAGTTAAGCTGAAGCGTTGATCGTGCGTAAGCCTAACCGTCTGCCGGACGTTACACCGGACCTGTGCACAAGATTTACGCGCAGGACTGAGATTGTGCTGAATACACTCCCCTTAAGGATGTGCTCATGCGCAGAATTAGGGTGGTATCGCGAGCGTCGTCTCGCCCCTTTGGGGGTGGGATGACGCTTATTTTGTTGTTCCGGGGCGGCCATCCCCCTAAATCCCCCTTTCTAAGGGGGACCCCAAGGGCTGCTGCCCTCTGGACACCCGCAAAGTAAAGCCTCGTGCAAACTAGGTACGTGGTGGAAACGAACGGATTCATGTGGCTGAAGGAGCGGCCCTTCTTAGGCTCCCCTGGCGGGTTCGCCTGCGGGGCCTTTACGGCAAGAGCGGTGCGCGACCAGCTGCGCAAGGTCGCGTATGGCGCCCCGGGCGATTGCTGCCCTGCGGGATCGCGGCTCGGGAGCCAGGGCAAGAGCGGTGAGCGACCAGCTGCGCAAGGTCGCGTATGGCGCCCCGAGCGATTGCTGCCCTGCGGGATCGCGGCTCGGGTGCCCGGGCAAGAGCGGTGAGCGACCAGCTGCGCAAGGTCGCGTATGGCGCCCCGAGCGATTGCTGCCCTGCGGGATCGCGGCTCGGGAGCCAGGGCAAGAGCGGTGAGCGACCAGCTGCGCAAGGTCGCGTATGGCGCCCCGAGCGATTGCTGCCCTGCGGGATCGCGGCTCGGGTGCCCGGGCAAGAGCGGTGGGCGACCAGCTGGGCAAGGATCGCCCAAAGATCGAAAAGAGCTTTATAGACTAATCCATGAAAGGATTGACCATCACATGCAAAAAGTAGATGTCAGAGAAAAGGCGCGGGCAAGAGATGTCCGCATATTAAAGAAATGGAGCGACGAAAATACGTTCCGCAAGTCCATGGAGAACCGTGAGGGACGTCCAAATTATGTATTCTATGAAGGTCCGCCTACAGCAAACGGTGCGCCGCATATCGGACACGTGCTGGGACGGGTAATCAAGGATTTCATCGGTCGTTACCAGACGATGAAAGGTTACCGCGTGGTACGTAAAGCGGGCTGGGATACACACGGTCTGCCAGTAGAACTAGGCGTACAAAAGAAGCTTGGCATCTCCGGCAAACAAGAGATCGAGGAATATGGCGTAGAAAAATTCATCCAGGAATGTAAAGACAGCGTCTTCGGTTATGAGAAGCAATGGCGTGAATTTACAGAAGCAATCGGATACTGGACGGATTTAGATAATCCTTACGTAACCTTGGATAACACCTATATCGAAAGTGTATGGAACATCTTGGCTACAGTGCATGAGAACGGGTTGCTTTACCGCGGACACCGTGTTAGCCCGTATTGCCCGAGCTGCCAGACTACACTAAGCTCACATGAAGTTGCTCAAGGCTACAAAACCGTTAAGGATCTCAGTGCGACCGCGAAGTTCAAGCTGGATGACAGCGGAGACTACGTATTGGCTTGGACGACAACACCTTGGACCTTGCCAGCCCATATGGCGCTAGCTATGAACCCGGACATGGATTATGTACGTGTGCAACAAGAAGATGGTGTGTACATCGTTGCTAAAAACTTGGTCGAAGAAGTAATGAAAGGTGAGCACACAGTCCTTTCTACACATAAAGGTTCCGAGTTTATCGGTAAAACTTACGCACCTCCATTCGGATATATTAAGGCAGAGAAAAGCAATGTTATCGTAGGCGCTTCTTTCGTTACAGATTCCAGTGGTACAGGGATCGTACACATGGCACCAGCACATGGTGAAGATGACTACAAGACTTGCCGTGAGAATGGCATCAGCTTCGTAAATGTGGTTGATAATTCCGGTAAGTATACAGATGTAGTCTCTGATTTTGCGGGACGTTTTGTTAAGGATTGCGATCTGGATATCATTAAGGTTTTGTCTGAAAAAGGATTGCTTTACGGTAAAGAGAAATACGAGCACAGCTATCCGTTCTGCTGGCGTTGTGATACACCACTTTTGTATTACGCAACAGACAGCTGGTTCATCAACACTACAGCGATCAAAGATCAGCTGATTGCTAACAACAACAGTGTGGCTTGGTACCCTGAGCATGTACGTGAAGGTCGTTTCGGGAAGTTCTTGGATGAACTGGTTGACTGGAATATCAGCCGTAACCGTTATTGGGGTACACCCCTCAATGTCTGGGTATGTCAAGAGACGGGCAAAGAGTTTGCACCACACAGCATTGAAGAGCTAAGAGCGATGGCGATTGGTGAGGTTCCTGAAGATATCGAACTGCATAAACCTTTCGTGGATAAGATCAAGCTGCGCAGTCCGTTTAGCGAAGGTGCAGAGATGGTTCGTACATCGGAAGTGATCGACGTATGGTTCGATAGTGGCTCGATGCCTTTTGCACAAAGCCATTATCCGTTTGAGAACGAGGATAAGCTGGATGATCAGTACCCGGCAGATATGATCTGTGAAGGGATCGACCAGACCCGTGGATGGTTCTACAGCTTGCTTGCAGTATCCACCTTGTTCAAGGGTAAAGCTCCATATAAAGCAGTTATTGCTCACGGTCATATCCTCGATGAGAATGGTCAAAAAATGTCTAAATCCAAAGGCAATGTTATTGATCCTTGGGAAATCATGAACGATTACGGCACGGATGCTTTCCGTTGGGCTATTTTGTCCGACAGTGCACCGTGGAATAATAAACGTTTCTCGCGTGGTCTTGTAGGTGAGACGAAATCTAAAGTAGTGGATACGCTGGTAAATACACATGCCTTCTTGACGCTGTATGCGGGCATTGATGGTTACGATCCAGCCGATCATCCTTTTAAAGTATCAAAACATAAGCTGGACCGCTGGATTCTGTCCCGTCTGAACAGCTTGATTCTTTTGGTGGATAAAGGGCTTGCGGTAAATGACTTCGTGAATACGTCTAGAGCTATTGAGAACTTTGTGGATGAGCTGAGTAACTGGTATATCCGTCGTTCCCGTGACCGTTTCTGGGGGAGTGGCCTAGGTGAAGATAAACTGGATGCTTACCGTACGTTGACTCATGTGCTTTTGGCGACAGCAACTTTGATGGCTCCATTTACGCCGATGTTGTCCGAAGATATCTTCACGAACCTTGGCGGCGGAGAAAGTGTGCATTTGGCAGACTACCCGGTTGCTGACGAGAACTTGATCGATAAAGAGCTGGAAGAGGATATGGAAAGTGCAAGACAGATCGTTGAGTTGGCGCGTAACGTACGTAACGAAACAGGCATTAAGAATCGTCAACCGCTGTCCGAGCTGATCGTTTCGATGAACCGTGACTTCCATTTGGCTGAGTATGAAGAGATCATCAAAGATGAGATCAACATCAAGAACATCGTGCTGGAGAACAGTGACAGCGGATTTGTTGATTTCACACTCAAGCTGAATCTTAAGGTAGCCGGTAAAAAATACGGTAAAAATGTAGGCTTCCTGCAAGGCTTCCTGAAAAGCCTCGACAGTGATTCTACCCGCAAAGCGGTACAGGACGGTAAAATTGCAATTGCGACACCTGAAGGTGAAGAGCTTGTAATCACTTCTGAAGAGCTGCTTGTTGAAAAACAAGCCAAAGCAGGTTTCGCCGCAGCTTCCGGATATGGAGTTACGGTTGCGCTCAATACCGAAATCACGCCTGAGCTTGAACAAGAAGGCTGGGTTCGTGAGATCATTCGTGCGGTTCAAGATTACCGTAAACGTCTGGATCTGCCGATCGAGAAACGGATCGCACTCACTTTGAAGTTAGATGATGAGCTAAAAGCAGCTGTTACAGCATTTGACAATGTATTGCGAGACAATGTTCTTGTGACTACGGTTGATTTTGATGGAGAACATGCTTTTGAGACGGTAGAAGTCGGTGATAAATCCATCGGTATCCATATCGAAGCATAATACTGCATTACCTGTCCCAAAACAGCATATACTAGCGGCATAAGTGTAAACGGAGATCTTCCGTTTATGCGGGAAATATAGTCTTTATATTTCGGCGCAAAACTAACGAGTCCCGAGCTTAAGGAGATGAATTCTCTTTGGCCGGGCTCGTTTACTTTGTAGCGAAGGAAAGACATATGAGAGGAGCCGTAGCTGTGGAGGGAAATAAGAGGAGAATCTCCATTAAGACATCCGGCAATAAGAATAACCCAGACAAGGAAAGGGAGAATAAGGCTTTTCCTGAAGTTAATCCAGAGTATCTAACAGCAGATCCGCGTAATCCCGAGGATATTCCGCTGGAAGAAAAAATGAATACGATGTACCGTTTGACCTTTGAGTGGGCTCATATTTTGGAAAAATCCCGAATTTATCAATATACGGATCTGCTATATTCACCTTGGCGGTTGATTTGGAGAAATATTTTATTTGGAGCAGCTCGGGGAGTTGGGATTGCACTGGGTTTTACTTTTTTTGCGGCAACGATTATTTATATCCTTCAGGGACTAGGGGCGCTCAATCTACCGATCATTGGTGATTATATTGCGGATATTGTGCGGATCGTACAGCGTCAGCTAGAATTCAAATAGTCATCGAAACGTTAAGATTAAAAACAGCGAACCATTCCTCAAAACTGGAACAGTACGCTGTTTAAATATTTTTGTGTAGGGGACATCTGTGTTTAGTCTTCGTCGAGAGGATCTAGGCTATGGGTTGCCTCGTCACTGTCCAAATAACGCTGGTAGCTCCGTCCCGGCACTACAATTAGATTGTTGCCCGTGATATCAGTGGCGATAAAGTTCTCCCAAGGCTCTACGCAGCCTTCCAGCTCATCGGCTTCAATCTCCATATCATTATAAGAATCAATATTGTTGCCCTCCGCCATGGCGGGAGAATTCGAGGTACCCCAGCTTTCAACAATCTGCCAGGCATCCTCACCGTCAAAACCGTTTTGATCGTCGCGTTCATCCAGACTGGTTCGTCCAAAAGGTGGAGATAACAGCTCCTCTTCCACTGGACGAGTGAAAGGTGCGTTTTGCCGCGGGTTGTGCTCTTTACAATAAAGTGTGGAAGGGATGGCAGATAAACGTTCAAAAGGGATCGGCTCACCACTAGCCTTGCATATCCCATAGGTGCCATTATCCATAGCGGATAAAGCAGCTTCAATATCGTCCAGCTCATGCTCGTCCCGCTCTAACAGTGAAATGTCCATGGAGCGATTATACAAATCGGTGGCTGCATCTCCTGGATGGTTGTCATTCTCGGAAAGTTCACCGGAGCCATCCCGCATGGATTCATCTAAGCCGTAATGTTCATTATTCTGAAGCCTGTGCTGAATCGTATCCCGATCTTTTTCCAATCGTGCGCGTAGCTCTGAGAGCTGCTGTACTGTCAGGTGCGTCATAATGAGAAAGCTCCTTTCTGTACCTTTTATAAGAATCATTCTGACTTGCCGGATAACACCGGATGGTTCTTCTGTTAGGTTGACCGGAGAGCAGGGATTTTAGCGCTGGAAAATAGTCCCCAAGATTGAACTTAGCGGATGTCCCGCAATAGACGATTCTTTAAGGGCTGTGCTACAATATACAAGTCTTTAAACAGTATTCGTACCGCATTTAGCGGGAAAAATAAGAACGGAGTGACAACTTCTGTGGTGTACTATTTGATTGCTCTTATTGTATTTTTGGTGGATCAAGGGACAAAGTATCTTATTGCTACACGTCTGGAGATCGGAGAACAGATTTCTGTTATCGGAGATTTTTTCCTGATTACCTCTCATCGCAATCGCGGGGCTGCTTTTGGGATTCTCGAAGGTCAGCAATGGTTCTTCTTTCTAGTTACGGTTGTAGTGGTTAGTGGTATCGTTTGGTATTTGAACAAGACTAGACACTCGCGGAAGCTGTTATCTGTTGCCCTAGGGCTTGTACTGGGTGGAGCTATCGGTAACTTCCTGGACCGGATTATCAATGGTGAGGTTGTTGATTTCCTTCTGTTCAATTTTGGGAGCTATAGCTTCCCGATTTTTAACGTGGCGGATTCTTGTATTGTCATTGGGGTTGGATTGATTCTTTTGGATTCTTTTCGTGACCTTAAGAACGGCGAAGAAATTACGGAAATAAAAGAAGTAAAAGAAGCAAAGGAAGTAAGAGAAGGGAATGAATGATTTGAATAAAGACGTCAATCACCAAGCGGCATCTACGAGCGAAGAAGAGAGGGACGTCACGGAATGGACCGTTTCGGCAGAGAACGCGCGGGAGCGAATCGATAAATATATTACGGAATCATGGGAAGAAGAAATTTCCCGTTCTCAGGTGCAGCTGTGGATCAGCGGCGGTAACGTTACGGTTAATGGCAAGCCAGTGAAAGCCAACTATAAGTTATCGGAAGGCGACGTGGTTAGCGTTGTTGTCCCTGAAGCAGAAGTAACCGATTTGATCGCGGAGAACATTCCTCTTGAAGTTGTATATGAAGACAGTGATGTCATTGTGATTAATAAACCCCGGGGCATGGTTGTGCACCCAGCTGCGGGACATCCGTCAGGCACCTTAGTAAATGCGCTGATGTATCACTGTAAGGATCTGTCCGGCATTAACGGTGAGATTCGTCCAGGTATTGTCCATCGGATCGATAAGGATACCTCTGGTCTTATCATGGTGGCTAAGAATGATGCCAGTCATGCCTCACTTGCCGCACAGCTTAAAGAGCATAGTGTTACGCGCCGATATATTGCAGTCGTACACGGCAACTTGTCGCATGATAAGGGCACTGTTGATGCACCGATTGGCAGAGATCCACATGATCGCAAGCTATATACAGTAACCGAAAAGAACAGCAAGAAATCCGTGACCCATTTTACAGTAATGGAACGCTTCGGAGATTGTACACTGCTGGAGCTGCAGCTGGAGACTGGCCGCACGCATCAAATCAGGGTACATATGAAGTTCATTGGCCATCCACTTGTAGGTGATCCGATATATGGACGCAGCAAGGGCACTACGATGAATGGACAAGCGTTGCATGCGGCGGTGCTTGGATTTGTTCATCCTACCACAGGTGAATATAAAGAATTCAGCAGACCTATTCCAGAGGATATGGAAGAAGTGCTGTTCACACTACGCAGCAGATAAGTACAAATGAAGTGATAATTAGTCTATGGTATTGAACACTACTTTACGGCATATTTAAAAACATAAGGATAAAGAAAGGGTAATGCCTTATTCTTTATCCTTATTTTTATAATGAAACGGATATCCGGAACATACGCCATCCAAGGGACGGCGAAGCCGTTTCTTTTAAAAGTAGAATAGATATTCAGGAGATGAGATGACAGTATGAGTATTGAACAATACCAAGATAGCTTCATTCAGACTAATTTTGCAGACCGCATCGGCGGTGCCAATTATGGCAAAGACACTTCGATTTATAAATTCGAGAAAATCAAACGTGCTAAAGCATCCGCAAAACAGGATTTTCCTAACATTGAACTAATTGATATGGGCGTAGGCGAGCCGGATGAGATGGCTGATGCGGGTATCGTAGCTAAGCTTGCTGAAGAAGCAGCGAAGGAAGAAAACCGCGGATATGCGGACAATGGAATTGCCGAATTCAAGACTGCTGCTGCTGAATATTTGCGGGAAGTTTTCCGGGTGGAAGGAATTGATCCAGACACGGAGGTAGTTCACTCCATCGGTTCGAAGCCTGCGCTGGCTATGTTGCCATCTTGTTTCATCAATCCAGGTGATATCACGATTATGACCGTGCCGGGTTATCCAGTCTTGGGTACACATACTAAATATTTGGGTGGACAAGTATTTACAGTGGAGCTGAAGAAGGAGAACAAATTCCTTCCAGATCTGAATGAAATTCCGGAAGACATTGCTCGTAAAGCTAAGCTTCTTTATCTAAACTATCCAAACAATCCAACGGGCGCTAGTGCCACTCCTGAGTTTTTTGCTGAGGTCGTTGCATGGGCGAAAAAATACGATGTAGTGGTTATCCATGACGCACCTTATGCTGCCTTGACCTATGACGGTTTGAAGCCACTTAGCTTCCTCTCCGTTCCAGGTGCAAAGGATGTGGGTGTAGAGCTGCATTCTCTTTCTAAGTCTTACAATATGACGGGCTGGAGAATTGGTTTTGTGGCTGGTAATCCGCTAGTGGTTAAAGCCTTCAGCGATGTGAAGGATAACAACGATTCCGGCCAATTTATCGCGATTCAAAAAGCAGCGGCTTATGGTCTTGCTCATCCGGAGATTACTGAAGCGATTGCAGATAAATACTCCCGTCGTCACAACCTGCTGGTTGATGCACTGAACAGCCTCGGCTTTAAAGCTGAGAAGCCAAAAGGCTCTTTCTTCCTGTATGTCGCTGCACCTAAGGGAATCAAAGACGGCCGTCGCTTTGAATCCGGTGAAGATTTCTCCCAATTCCTCATTCGTGAGAAGCTGATCTCCACTGTGCCTTGGGATGATGCAGGTCCGTTTGTTCGTTTCTCCGTTACCTTTATTGCTAAAGGTGAAGAGGAAGAGAGACGTGTCATCTCTGAAATTCAAAGACGTCTTAGCGATGTGGAATTTGAGTTTTAAGCATTGTTATTGAATTTAATGAGGCTGTCCCAAAAGTAGTAAATTCTACTTTGGGGCAGCTTCTTTTTTATGGAATAGGAAATGTTGTAGATGTTACTGTGCCCTATGACTATATGCCACGTGTTGTGTTCTGTGTTTGTGAGAAGTAAAGAGTGGGTTTTAAACTAATTAGGGAAAAACTCCCTGAAATTAGCCGATATTCGCTCTAAATGTACGAAATCAGGGAAAAACTCCCTAATAATTAGGTGGTTTTCTATATTAATCACTGAATCGGCCAACAATTAGGGAAGGTATCCCTAATAACAAGTCTGATGAACAGAAATCACTGAATTTCAGGGAGAAATTCCTTAATTCTATATAAGTACCTCACCGATTGCATCATTTTCAGCATTACTAGGTGCACCTTTTGAATCATTTGGAGATTAAGTAGTGCTAAGAACATAAACGGGGCTGTCCAAAAAGCGATGAAATGGCTATTTGGGACCAGCCTCGTTTATTATGCAGATATACTGACTACCGCTTCCCCCTTGTTGTTAATAGAAGTAAGGAAGAGAAGTGCAAAAGTTTAGGCAGAGAAAGTTGACATGAGGGGGTTGTTCTGTCATAATTCTTGTTAAATGAATAGCGCCTTTAATTCAGTCCTGTGAGGCTGGCAAGGTAACGTGAATCGAGGTTCGCGACTCTTAGAAAGGTATCCGTGTGTAAATACGGAACTGTCTTTTTATGCGCGCGGCCGTCATCTTCCTCATCTGCGGATTTCACTCCTTGCCTGTTATAGGCAAGGAGTTTTTTGATTTCCGGGAACTTGAATAGGCGAATAAGCTGGAGGGTGACAAGATTATGGTTACTGAGAAAAATGTCATTATGGATGAAACGGCGATCCGCCGGGCCTTATCGCGTATTGCTCATGAGATTTTGGAGAAGAACAAAGGTATCGAGAATTGTCTGCTGGTCGGCATTCGGACACGAGGTGTGTATCTGGCACAACGTATCGCTGAGCGCATCAAGGAGATTGAAGGCGTAGAGATTCCATACGGTGAGCTGGATATCACACATTACCGGGATGACCGTGAAGTGGAAGGCAGTGAAGCAGTAGTGAAGAGCAACGTCGTTATTACTTCAGGAAGTGCTGGCATCCATGATCAGAAAGTCATTTTGTTCGATGATGTACTTTACACCGGACGCACCATCCGCGCGGCGATGGACGCTTTGATGGATTGCGGACGCCCACGAATGATTCAACTGGCAGTACTGGCTGACCGCGGACACCGCGAGCTGCCGATCCGGCCGGACTACATCGGTAAGAATGTACCTACCTCAAAGCACGAGCAGATTGAAGTGGCGCTGAAGGAATACGACGGCAAAGATGAGGTCTACATTATTTCAAACCGGGAGGAACGATAACATCATGACACTTACCAAGGTAAAGGAACGTAGTCTGCTGGGAATCAAAGAGCTTGACCGGTCGGAAATTATCCAACTGCTTGACAGAACAGCATTTTGGGACAATCAAAGTGAAAAGCTAACGCCCATCTTGAACTCCCATTTTATTTCTAACATGTTTTTTGAGAACAGCACACGCACACGCTTCTCTTTCGAGATGGCAGAGAAACGACTAGGTGCGCAAGTACTTAATTTTACGGCTGCAGCTTCTAGTGTAGAAAAAGGGGAGTCGATCTACGATACAGTGCGCACACTGGAATCGATGGGGATCGATGCCGGAGTTGTGCGTTTGAAGCCTGCAGGTGTGCTGCAGCAGTTAGCTGAGAAGGTGACTATACCGCTTATCAATGCGGGCGACGGCAACAATGAACATCCTACGCAGGCGCTGCTTGATTTATACACCATGACCAAAACCTTTGGGGAACTAAAGGGCCTGACAGTCTCCATCATTGGGGACATTATGCATAGCCGCGTAGCGCGCTCTAATCTCTGGGGGCTTACGAAAATGGGAGCCAAGGTGCAGTTCTGCGCACCGGATAATATGAAGGCTCCTGAGCTTATGGAGTATGCGCCTTACGTAACTATGGAAGAAGCTCTTAAAGCGGATGTTGTAATGATGCTTCGAGTACAGCTTGAGCGCCATACTTCCGGCATTAAGCTGTCTGCTGAAGATTACCGTAGCCACTATGGTCTAACAGAAGAGCGGGCAGCTAAGCTGGCCAAAGACACAATCATTATGCATCCAGCTCCGGTTAACCGGAATCTAGAGATTGATGATGCAGTAGTTGAGTGCAGTCAATCGCGGATTTTCCCGCAAATGTCTAATGGCGTACCGGTCCGGATGGCGGTTCTCGAAAGAGCTTTACTATAAGCTTACAGAATGCTAACGTATAGAGACTAATAAATATACACAAAGATGAATTTTTATTATATAATAACGAGAGGGCCCGCAGCTGTGATCTGAGGGTAAAGGTAGAATCATGACAGTGATTATTAGAAACGCCAGCGTATTGAATAAGGAAGGCTTGCTTGAGCGCAAACACATCGAACTTCAGGAGGGTGTGATCTCGGCTATAATCGACGGAAATGAAGCTATCGGAGAAGCCACGGAGATTATTGATGCTGAAGGTAAGCTGCTCATTCCGGGACTCATTGATATGCATGTGCACTTGCGTGAACCGGGATTTGAACACAAGGAAACAGTGGAAACCGGAAGTCGCTCAGCTGCTAAAGGCGGATTTACAACCATTGCATGTATGCCAAATACTCGTCCGGTGACAGATAGCCCGGAGATCGTGCAATTTGTGAAAGACAAGGCGCGTGAAGCAGGACTAGTTAAAGTGCTTCCTTATGCAGCCATTACGAAAAATGAGCTTGGACGTGAGTTGACGGATTTTGCGGCGCTCAAAGAAGCTGGAGCTATTGGTTATACAGACGATGGTGTGGGCGTACAAAGTGCTCAAATGATGAAAGATGCAATGAACATCGCAGCATCGCTCGATATGCCAGTCATTGCCCACTGCGAAGATAATTCGCTGGTTGAAGGCTGCTGTGTAGCTGAAGGTGAGTTCGCTAAGAAGCATGGCCTCAAAGGAATTCCGAATGAGTCAGAAGCGATCCATGTTGGACGCGATATTTTGCTGGCAGAAGCGACAGGCGTTCATTACCATGTATGCCATGTCAGTACTGAACAGTCGGTGCGGCTGATTCGCCAAGCAAAAGAGATCGGCATTAAAGTAACTGCTGAGGTATGTCCGCATCACTTGCTTCTTGCTGAAGACGATATTCCAGGCCTGGATGCCAATTGGAAAATGAACCCGCCGCTGCGCTCCCGCCGCGATGTTGAGGCGTGTATCGAAGGGTTGCTTGATGGCACACTAGATATGATTGTTACAGATCATGCGCCACATAGTGAAGAAGAGAAGGCGAAAGGAATGCAGCTGGCACCTTTTGGTATCGTTGGATTCGAGACAGCTTTCCCACTCTTATACACATCATTTGTAGAAACAGGAAAATGGGATTTATCCTTACTAGTACAAAGAATGACTGCTGATCCTGCACGGGTATTCAGATTGAACACCGGGGTTATGGAGATCGGAGCTCCTGCAGATTTGACACTGATCGATCTGGAGCAGGAAAAAGAAGTAGATCCAAGTTCCTTCGCAAGCAAAGGACGTAACACTCCTTTTGGCGGCTGGAAGCTTAAGGGTTGGCCAGTAAAAACTTGGGTGGACGGCAAAGCCGTATGGACTGAGAAAAACTAGCGGACTGGTGAGGCGAAATTGCTGATCTTTACAGATCAGCAATTTGAGCGCGTACACTCCGGAAGGCATGCAAGGCATACGTATTAGACTACAGAACATGAAGGAGTGGAAGGGAATGCAGGCGAGATTGCTGCTTCAAGACGGAACTTTATTTACAGGTACCGCATTTGGCGCTGAAGGTGAAAAGACAGGCGAGGTTGTTTTTAACACAGGAATTACAGGATATCAAGAGGTGCTGTCTGACCCTTCATATTGCGGACAAATCGTTACCATGACGTACCCATTGATCGGGAACTACGGGATTACGCGGGATGATTTCGAATCTGTTCGACCTTTCGTACACGGTTTTGTAGTGCGTCGTCATGAAGAAGTTCCAAGTAACTGGCGCGCAGAATACAGTGTGGACGACCTGCTGAAAGAATATGATATTCCTGGAATCAGCGAGATTGATACCCGGATGTTGACGCGGATTATTCGCCACTACGGAACAATGAAGGCGATCCTGACTACCTCTAACAAACGTGTAGAGGAATTGATGGAAATGATGGGCGACACTTCAATTGAAGAATTGCGCAATCAGGTAGCTCGCACATCTACTCCAAGCATGTACAATAGTCCAGGAACCAAAGAGCGCATCGTCTTGGTAGATTACGGCGCGAAGGCTGGCATCTTGCGCGAGTTGAACAATCGCGGTTGTGATGTTGTAGTTGTACCTCATGACGTAACCGCTGATGAGATTCGTCGCCTCAATCCAGATGGTATCCAGCTGTCCAACGGCCCTGGGGACCCGAAAGACGTCCCACACGCAGTGAAGACGATCTCGGAATTGCTTGGTGAATACCCAATCTTCGGCATCTGCTTAGGTCACCAGCTGTTTGCACTGGCTTGTGGCGCGGATACAGAGAAGCTGAAATTCGGGCACCGTGGCGGTAACCATCCGGTTAAAGAATTGGAGAGCGGACGTTGCTTCATTACTTCTCAGAACCATGGCTACACAGTGAATGAAGATTCTGTGAAGAGCACGGATCTAGAAGTTACTCACATTAATAATAATGATAAGACCGTTGAAGGACTTAAACATACCCGTTACCCTGCATTTTCAGTACAGTACCATCCAGAAGCAGCACCGGGACCTCATGACAGCAGCTATTTATTCGATCGTTTCTTACAGATGATCGCTGATCATAAAGCTAACACACCTGTAAGCTCGCGCCAGGCGCAGCTTGCGGCAAACGCCAGAATCACGGCGCCAAAACCTACAGTAAAACAGCTTGAAGCCGTGAAAGGAGCTCTATAACATGCCTAAGAATGAAAAGCTTAAAAAAATATTAGTAATTGGTTCTGGACCGATTGTTATCGGGCAAGCCGCAGAATTTGACTACGCCGGAACTCAGGCCTGTCAGGCCCTGAAAGAAGAAGGCGTGGAAGTTGTGCTGATCAACAGTAACCCAGCGACTATCATGACTGACACCAATATGGCTGATAAAGTTTATATCGAGCCGATTACCCTTGAATTCGTAACTGGCATCATCCGCCAGGAGCGCCCGGATGGCTTGTTGCCAACTTTGGGAGGACAGACAGGTCTTAATATGGCTGTAGAATTGGCTCGTGCAGGAGTACTAGAACAAGAGAATGTTAAGCTTCTAGGTACCCAGCTTGAATCCATTGAAAAAGCAGAGGATCGCGATTTGTTCCGCGATTTGATGCGCGAATTGGAACAGCCTGTACCAGAGAGCACTATTATTACCACAGTAGATGAAGCGATGAAATTCGCTGAGGAAATTGGTTTCCCGCTGATTGTACGCCCAGCCTATACGCTTGGCGGCACCGGCGGCGGGATCTGCGACAACGAAGAAGAGCTGCTTGAGACTGTCAAAGCAGGTATTCGTTATAGTCCAATTGGACAATGTTTGGTGGAGAAAAGTATTGCCGGCATGAAGGAAGTTGAATACGAGGTTATGCGTGATGCGAATGACAACTGTATCGTTGTCTGCAACATGGAGAACTTTGACCCGGTAGGTGTGCATACGGGTGATAGTATCGTTGTGGCACCTAGCCAAACGTTATCCGATCGTGAATATCAAATGCTGCGCAGCGCTTCACTCAAAATCATTCGTGCGCTGAATATCGAGGGTGGCTGCAACGTGCAGTTCGCACTGGATCCGCAAAGCTATCAATATTATGTAATCGAAGTAAATCCACGTGTCAGCCGCTCTTCGGCTTTGGCTTCGAAAGCAACCGGTTATCCGATTGCCAAAATGGCTGCCAAAATCGCGCTTGGTTACACACTCGATGAAATCGTCAATCCAGTTACTGGACAGACCTATGCTTGCTTCGAGCCTACACTTGACTATATCGTAAGCAAAATCCCACGCTGGCCGTTCGACAAATTCATTCATGCGAACCGTAAGCTGGGCACACAAATGAAAGCAACTGGAGAAGTTATGGCCATCGGTCGTACCTTTGAAGAGTCCATTCATAAAGCAATTCGTTCCCTGGAAATCGGTGTACACCGTTTCCGTCTGCCGGGCGCTGAGGATCTGGAAGAAAGCGTCCTGCGTGAACGTCTGGCAAAACCTGATGATGAGCGGTTGTTCTTGATCGCTGAAGCTTTCCGCCGCGGATTTGGCTTGCAAGAGATTCAAGACATTACTAACGTAGACTGGTGGTTCCTGTCCAAAATCGAGGGACTGATCAACTTTGAAGAGGTCATCCGTGGGGATGAAAGCTTATCAGAAGAAACCTTGTATCAAGCTAAACGCAGAGGTTTTACAGACCGTGCGATTGCTGAGATACGTGCAGAAGGACAAGCGAACGGTAAATACACCAAAGAAGCTGATGTACGCGCGCTTCGTTTAGAGCGAGGATTAACGCCTGTATTCAAAATGGTAGATACCTGTGCAGCTGAGTTCGAAGCTTCTACACCTTACTACTACTCTACTTATGAGACTGAAAATGAGGTCATTCATTCCGATAAACAAAAGGTTATCGTGCTTGGATCGGGTCCAATCCGGATCGGCCAAGGGATTGAGTTCGATTACTCCACTGTGCATGCAGTGTGGGCGATTCAGAAGGCAGGTTATGAAGCGGTTATTATCAATAATAACCCTGAAACTGTATCTACCGACTTTAATACTTCGGACCGGTTGTATTTTGAACCCTTGTTCTTTGAAGATGTAATGAACGTAATTGCGCAAGAGAATCCGATTGGGGTTATCGTACAGTTCGGAGGCCAAACAGCCATTAACCTTGCTGCACCATTAAGTGCGGCTGGCGTTAAGATTCTCGGAACTAGCCTAGACAGTATTGACGAAGCTGAAGACCGGAAGAAATTCGAAGCTTTGTTGGCTCGTCTGGATATTGCCCAACCAAAAGGGAAGACGGTTATCAACGTAGATCAAGCAGTAGAAACTGCACAATCGCTTGGATATCCGGTGCTGGTACGTCCTTCCTATGTACTAGGTGGACGCGCAATGGAAATTGTATATAATGATGCGGAATTGCTTAGCTACATGGTAGAAGCGGTTAAGGTGAATCCGGAGCATCCGGTATTGATTGACCGTTACATGTTAGGTAAAGAGGTTGAGGTAGACGCAATTTGTGACGGTGAGACGGTAGTTATTCCAGGGATCATGGAGCATGTTGAGCGTGCAGGTGTTCACTCCGGTGACTCCATCGCTGTATATCCTCCGCAATATCTGGATGAAGGTCTGAAAGCAAAAATTGCTGAGATCACAATCAAGATTGCTAAGGAACTGAAAACGATTGGTCTGGTCAACATCCAGTTCGTTATCTATCAGAATGAAGTGTACGTAATTGAAGTAAATCCACGTTCATCGCGTACGGTTCCATTCTTGAGTAAAGTAACTGGAATTCCAATGGCGCATCTGGCAACCAAAATCATTCTCGGTGGCAAGCTGAAAGATGACGGTTATACAGAAGGTCTATGGCCGGAAAGTGATTATGTATCGGTTAAAGTGCCGGTATTCTCTTTTGCCAAGCTGCGTAGAGTAGAACCAACGCTCGGACCTGAAATGAAATCGACGGGTGAAGTTATGGGCCGCGATAAATTGTATGCAAAAGCTTTGTATAAAGGTCTAATCGGGGCAGGAATGAAAATTCCAGCAACCGGCGCTATCATCGTTACAGTGGCAGATAAAGATAAAGCAGAAGCTGTAGAGCTTATGAAAGGCTTCCACTCGCTGGGTTACAAGATCATTGCTACCGGAGGCACCGCTCAAGCGCTTGAAGAAGCAGGTCTCAACGTAATGAACGTGAACAAGCTGGATGAAGGTGCGCCGAACATTCTCGATTTGATTCGTGGTGGGCAAGCCAACTTCGTCTTTAATACACTGACTAAAGGGAAAACACCAGAGCGTGATGGATTCCGTATCCGTCGTGAAGCGGTTGAGAATGGCGTCGTATGTATGACATCACTCGATACAGTAACGGCACTGCTCAGAATGCTGCAGACGATCAACTTCTCGTCACAGTCCATGCCTGCTTTTGTCGGTCAATTAAACTAATCTCATAAAGATGTATAGGGCGGTTTGCGTTTACGCAGACCGTTCCGCTATGCCTAGGGGCTAATAAATGAAGAGTGTGGATTTAAGTCTGCACTGGATGGGAGAACGGTTATGGGACAGGGAGATGCAAAGTGGAATGAAATGGCGAATCGCTTGATGATCGCCTTGGATTACCCTGATGTTGCAGGGGCAAGAACCTTGATTGACAAGCTGGAAGGGATTCCTTGTTATATGAAAGTGGGAATGCAGCTTTTTTATGCAGCCGGACCGGAATTCATTAATGAACTGAAATCTCGGGGGTATTCTGTATTTGCAGATGTCAAAATGCATGATATTCCTAACACGGTAAAAGGCGGGGCAGAAAGCCTTACGAACCTCGGTGTGGATATGTTTAACGTACATGCCGCAGGAGGCTCAGCGATGATGGCTGCAGCCCGGGAAGGCGCTGCTTCAGTAGTTAATGCGAATGCTGCGCTTAAAATGCCTTTGATTATTGCAGTTACACAGCTGACCAGCACGAGCCAAGAAGTGATGAATAACGAAATTGGAATCGCAGGAGACGTAGCAGATACTGTGGTCAGATACGCTAAGCTGGCAGCCGCTGCAGGTCTGGATGGGGTAGTGGCTTCACCGCAAGAGTCTTCAGCGATCGCAGAGGCTTGTGGGCCCGCATTTTGTACAGTTACACCTGGTATCCGGCCAGCAGGTGCATCCCTAGGTGACCAGTCCCGGGTGATGACGCCGGGCAAAGCGATTCAGCAAGGCAGCCACTTTCTGGTGGTGGGCCGTCCTGTTACAACTGCGGCTGATCCACGTCAAGCAGCACTAAATATTATTGAGGAGATGACCCTAGCATGAGTACATTAAATAGAAGTGAACAAGTAGCAAGTTATCTGCTTACGATAGGAGCAGTGGCACTGCGTCCGCAGGAGCCTTTTACCTGGACCTCTGGTATTAAATCCCCGATCTATTGCGATAACCGTCTGACCATGGCTTACCCAGAGGTACGTAACTATATTGCTGATGCCTTCGCTGAGCTTATTAAAAGCCAGTATCCAGACGCAGAGGTGATCGCAGGTACAGCAACCGCAGGCATTCCTCACGCAGCTTGGGTAGCTGATAAACTTAATCTGCCAATGGCTTATATCCGCGATAAAGCTAAAGGTCACGGCAAGCAGAACCAGATCGAAGGACTGATTAAGCCGGGGCAAAAGGTAGTCGTTATCGAAGACCTGATCTCCACTGGCGGAAGCTCCATCAAAGCAGCTCAAGCTGTGCAAGAAGCAGGCGCAGAAGCGTTGGCTGTATTGGCAATCTTCAGCTACGAGCTGGACCGTGCGGTGGAGGCTTTTGCCGCAGCTGAAATGCCATTACAAAGCTTATCCAACTATAGCACATTGATTGATGTGGCTCTTACACAAGGCAAGATCGCAGCTACAGATGTGGAACTGCTGAAATCTTGGAGAAAAGATCCTTCCGCATTTGGCGTTTAAACTAAATATTTGATTATAGTTTGGACGGGCCTCTCACTTTTTGGTGGGAGGTTTTTCTTTTTAACTACATTGAGTGTAATAAAAAGGAAAGCTTAAAGCGCACTCTGCTGTATAGGTGCATGAAGTATGCTGCTATTTATTGCAAAAAGATGCAATTATCCACCCGCGGCAGGTGTAAACTCTGACACTCGGGATTCTGACACTCTGCTACTCTGCTGCTATGTGTTATCGCTCTCCGCTCTGACACTCTGTTACTCTGTTACTCTGCTGCTATGCGCTGTCGCTCTCCGTTCTGACACTCTGTTACTTTGCTACTCTGCTACTCTGCTGCTATGCGTTATCGCTCTCCGCTCTGACACTCTGTTACTCTGCTGCTATGTGTTATCGCTCTCCGCTCTGAACGTTCTGACACTCTGGAATACTATACTCTGCCCCTGTGATTCCATCGCGCTGTCGTCTCAAACACCGAATAGTTGCAGTTTGTGCACTTAAACTAACCTTCCTTAGAGGTTCTGGCGATATAGTTGCACTTTGTGCAATTATATCGCCAGAAATCCGCAGAAAGTACTTAATAACGTTTTTTAACTGCACATAGTGCAATTAAAGGGAGAAGCACAACACACTCATCTTTAATAGTTGCACAAAGTGCAGTTATCCTGCGTAGAAGGGGGCGATTTGTGCCGGTCACATGAAATGTAGCAGGTTAGTCAGTAGGTTAGTTAGTATGGAAGGAAAATGCTGTATTGGTAAAAGGAAAAGTAGAGTGGAGAGTGGGGTTTTGCTGTTTTTATTTACATTTGAATTTACATTTACATTCTCATTCTCATTCTGACATTTGGCTGACCTGCGTTCTGTCGCTCTGGTATATTGCGCTCTGACACTCGGGATTCTGTTACTATGCTACTCCGCTACTCCGCTGCTATGCGCTGCCGCTCTATGCTCTGGCTCTGAACGCTCTGAACGCTCTGAACGCTCTGAACGCTCTGAACGCTCTGAAACTCTGCTAATCTGCTACTCTGCTGCTATGCGCTGTCGCTCTATGCTCTCCGCTCTGAACGCTCTGACACTCTGGAATACTATACTCTGCCCCCGTGATTCCATCGCAATGTCGTCTCAAACGCCGAATAGTTGCAGTTTGTGCACTTAAACTAACCTTCCTTAGAGGATCTGGCGATATAGTTGCACTTTGTGCAATTAAATCAGCCAGAAATCCGCTGAAAGCACCTAATAACGTTTTTTAACTGCACATAGTGCAATTAAAAGGAGAAGCACAACACACTCAGCTGTAATAGTTGCACAAAGTGCAATTATCCTGTCGCAGAAGGGCATTTCAGTATCCTCAGGAAACTCGCGGAACGTTTTTTATAGAAATAATATGAAGAAATCGTAGTTCAACTTTAAACAACCTGTAACTTCCCCTCCTGAATAAAGCTATATACTGTTACTAGAATTATGGGTAATTATTCATAAGGTGGATGGATTGAGTATTTTATGGGAGGGTTCAAGAATGAATCATATAAATAATAATAGAAGGCTATGGCGGCGCTGGTTAAGCTTTGGAATATGTGCAGCACTCCTATTGCCTTTAATTTCTGAAAGCAGGCACACAGCTTGGGCGGAGGCTTCTAAGCCATCTGCAGAACAGCGTGTGTTACGTATTGGCAGCCTCTGGTCTGGAGAGGACGATTCTTCTTTTCGTCAGCAGTTTACAGATATGTATGAATTGCAGCATCCTGAAATCAAACTTGAGATTATTCCAGCCATTAATATGAATGAGCTTCGTTTTGACAGCACGTATCCAGAGGTTAACCCAGATAATATGGAGAATATCCGAGCGATTATGGGCGGTGCACAGCCGGTTGATGTAATCGTCGGTGATAGTACATTGGTGAAGAGTTTGGTGGAACATAATCTGGTGCAATCGCTGGAGCCGCTTATCGCACGGGATCAATATGATTTAAGCAATATGGCGCCTACGATGCTAAGTGGAGTTCGTGAGCTGGGTGGAGGAAGTCTTTACGCGTTAGCGCCGACCTTTATGTCGAGTGCGTTATATTTTAACAAAGGTATTTTTGATGCTGCAGGTGCAGGTTATCCGACAGATGGAATGACTTGGGATGAAGTGTTCGCGCTGGCTGAAAAGGTGACCAAGAAATCGACAAATAAAGATAAGCGTATATATGGCTTTTCGATGAACCGTTATATGAGCGATCCTTTCTGGGATATGCAGACCTATGTCTCACCGCTTGAGCTTGCTATGTATGACAACAAGGGACATAAGATGGAGGTAAATCAAACACAGTGGAGTCAAGCTTGGACGACCTACAGCCAATTGGTGAAAAAGCAAATTACACCTGGGTTAAACGGTATGGATTTTATAGAAACAGAACGGAGCTCCTATAGTCCTGTCCAAGGGGATCTCTTCCTTACCGGAAAAGCTGCAATGGTAATTGGAGAATACGATTATCTTAATGAGCTTGCAGGTGTGAGCCGCAATGCAGCAAAGATTAAAAATTATAATCCTGTCGATTGGGGTTTCGTTACCGTACCTACTTTTAAGGAGAAACCAGGAGTGGCTGTAGGTACTTGGGTAGGTAATATGATGGCTATCAACACTATGGCTGCTAATAAGGAAGATGCTTGGGATTTGATCAAGTTCGTCAACAGTAATGATGTAGCCAAAATAAAAGCCCATACGCGCGGAGAACTAACTTCCCGTAAGGATTACATTACTACGAAGGTTCCTTCAGTAAATCTGGAGTCCTTCTATACGCTCAAACCGTTACCTGCCAATGATCCTATGATGAACATTCTACAGACACAGAAGCCTGGAATTAGCCGTATTAACGATGTTGGGCGCCAACTGTTCACTGAAGTTTATCAGGGCAAGAGAACGGTCGAGAGTGCCCTAAAAGCTTGGGAGAAGCAAGGGAATACCATGCTGGGTACGCTCGAAAAAGATCCCACATATTATTTTGACTCCATAGGGGATTGAGTTTTGGAATATGTAGCAGCCACCGGATTTCCGGTGGCTTATTTTGTGGAATTTGGGCATGATAAGTTCAGAGCAGCGTAAGATTAATTTGCGAAAAGGAGAAGAGGGCATCATGAATTGGATATACTTCGCGAAACTGTTCAGAACGAGATTTCAAGCAGGCTGTTTGGCAAAAAGACTGGAGCAAGATGGCTGGATTTATGGCTATCATGACCCAAGTTTTGTGGAGATTTATCGATCCCGCAAAGGAAGATATGGGGTTAGATTTTTGCCTTGAGAACTTTTACAAATTCATCCTTGACGTAGACCCATTTTGTACTGTATATTATTTATTGTCGCTGTTTGAATATTATTTATGACGCGGGGTGGAGCAGCCCGGTAGCTCGTCGGGCTCATAACCCGAAGGTCGCAGGTTCAAATCCTGCCCCCGCAACCAATTTTATTACAACAGCAATTGTACATTCGGATATTTTTAGATCCGGGCCCTTAGCTCAGTTGGTTAGAGCGGTCGGCTCATAACCGATTGGTCGGGGGTTCGAGTCCCTCAGGGCCCACTTATCAAAAACCCTTACTTTGTAAGGGTTTTTTGCTGTCTGTAGGTTCCCTTGTAAGTAGAAGTGGAAGAGTTGGAAAAGCGACAAAATAGAGAATGATCACATTTTGGTCACGGCGTTGTTAGATCCACTGGTTTTATCATAGATCATCTGGAAAACGGTAAAAAGTATGTATTCTGTGGAACTGCCCTACTCTTGTAGAGGAAAGGGGGACAGTCAAGACATATAGACTATTAAGTAGAAGACCATACGCCGTAGATTTTTGATGGAATTAAAAGCATGTCCAATACGCTGAAATTGATGATTTCTTTGAACAGGTTAATGCTGAATTTTGATAAGAAGCAATAAAGGATGCCGCATGTTCGCTCGGCATCCTTTATTGAAGATGGGTATACTAACTTAACAGCCTTTTAATTTATCATCAGAAGTTGATTAATAGCTTATTGATTATCCCCAAACCAGATGTTCTCAGTACCGGTCCGCGTGTCTGTCCATACGCTCACTAGACGGCCTGTTTGGGGGACGATGGCATTACCGATGTAGTCCCCAATTAGGGGGATGCCGGTGACGTCAAAGGAAGTTGTTGTTATCCGGGTGTTTGTATACGTCATACCGCCATCTCTAGAGGTTGCTAGATAAACATCAAGGTTGAGGGGGTTGACTCGATTAGTGTAATAGGTAACGAATATTGCACCATCCGCAGGGGATACGGTGATGGCTGGGAAAAAGTTTTGGGAGCCCACCGGACTACCTGTAATGGATATTGGTGCCCCCCAATCCACACCAAAATTGGTGGAAGTGGCAAGAAAAATATCGGAATAACCTTCTCGAAAATCTTGCCATACAGCATAGACATTACCTCGCGTCGTCGGTGCATTAGAAATATCTGCTGCGAGGGAAGGGTATGTCAGACATCTAAATGTATATCCCGGCAATGGATCTGGTGGGACTACAACGCTGGCGACCATGGTTTCAGGAGTAAAAATGACCCCACCGTCTGAGGATGTGCGAATTTTAAGATCAGTATTACCGGGAGGCTGATTGATCCATCCCACGATAACAATCCCATTTAATGTAATTGCTATACCGGGGAATTCTTCGAATTCTTCGACCGAAGACAGCAGGGAGGGACTGGAATAGGTACTACCGTTATCTAGGGAACGATTGAAGAATATCGTATTTCCCGGTATGAATTGTGTGTTGTAATCATGCGTATAACCAGTATATACATTTCCAAAAAAGGGACTTGATCCAGCTTTGTCGGTGACAACGACCACCTGATCATCATTTACAAACTGCCCAAACCCTTGATTCACGATGACTGGAGGTCCGAATGAAGAGGCATTGTCGGCAGATGTATAGGAAACGATCGACCCGCTGAGACCGTCTGAATCGAAGGCGTGGGCTAATACTACGAAAGTGGTCGGGAAAATATAATCAATATGTGGTGCTTCGATGCCTGCAAATCCTGTCGGTAACGGCAATAACGTTGTTGTCCAAGTGGCACCTGCGTCAATAGATTTGTATAAACCTATATTAGGAGGGCCTAATCGAAGATCTACAGCTACGGCAACCATAACTGAAGGATTAAGCCAATTTACCGCGATGGTGGGCTCAAACTGAACGCTTGCGCTCGGCGAAATTTGAATATTAGCCATGCTAAGCTCCTTTCGTCAGAGAGTTTTCGGTACTTATGGGTTCAGCTGAGCTATGAAAGTAAGTTCGGATTGCAGCACTCTTTGATGGGGAATGACGTTTCCTGACGAATCCGTTCCGAACACCGTGATAATCGTGTCTGCCGGTGCGTTTCCAGTTACTAGAAATTGGACTTCATAAGCTGAATTGCCTGCGATATTAAAACCGAGAAACTGGCTGGTGTTAGCATTAACATTTAATGAGTTGGAGTAGACTAAACCTTTACTAACCAAGGTATTCCATACGTAAACGTGATAGACTACGTTAGATGAAAAACTAAGGTTGTCATTATCGATATTAATGAGCACGTTGGATGCTGGGGTAGTCCCTGTGTTCGTAATGATGCCTGTTGTTGTTGCCATGAGCTTCACCTCTTTATTAGTTTGCTATATATATATGAATTGAGATTCATTGTGTTTGGACAAGGGAATCAGAAAAATCGCGGAAATGAATACTGAGAGGTCTAATTAGGTGGGGAAATACAAATAAATTTTCAGAAATCTGAAGATAACTTGATTATAAGTTGAACAGCAATTGAGGATTTTTACGACTTCTCTGCCACTGCAGCTCTTGTAAGGCGTATGCAGGTAACTATTCACTATCAGCAGGAGAATTTTAAATAGAAGGTCTGACATTTATTTTAAATAAATGTTATAATTATAATATCAGTGTGTAGAGATATTGGTCTTTTTTATTGGACCAAAAATATATGTCTCATGATACGTCTGCCATCTGAAATATTATTCACGGAGATGACAAACATGCATGGAGACACAAGACTGCCCAGAAACGGAAAAGAAGGTATACTATTTTTACTCATTATTTCAATCATTTCAGTTAACACTATCGCCCCTATTATTGTGGGGTTGGAACGCGGCTTCAGTAAGGAAGTGTATATAGATACACTAAAGGTTATTCCGTTTATGTGGATGATCGTAGTTTTATCCGTAAGATTAGTTGCAGGACCGATTGTTGGAAAAGTGATGCCGAAATTCATGGGACAAACCGATGGATTTAATGCAAGGATTCTGTTGAATACTTTATTGAATGTCACAGTGTTATCTATTTTACTATCAATTATCGGCACATGGGTTGGGACGAAACAAATAAGCCTGGATCCACTTAAAAACTTTCTTCACATCTGGCCGAGAAACTTTGGAATAGCATTTTGGATTGAACTGTTGGTTGCGCAGCCGATCGCAAGATTTGCAATGAAAACATTACACGCAAGACAGGATCGTAAAACGGAAAGTGTAAATGCGTAACTAGCTAGAGTGTAGTAGACTAATAAGAAATTCAAGGAGCGTCCATGGTGGGCGTTCCTTTTTTGTAGCAATTGGAAGTATCGAGAGAGACCCTGTGTTCCTTTGAAATTTGATTCGATAACAATTACGTGAACGATGCTTCTCCTGTCGGACACAGCTGACCCTTAAAGCGTTTTTTTTCCAAATTTGCAATTCTAACGGACTCCATAGTCACTATTGGCATAAAAAGTACCGCATGTGAGCCTCTTTCTAGGCATTAGCGTCCATGGAGTCCGAAACCATGCTCTTAAGGCTGAAAATCAGCAAATAGCGACATCTGGGTCCGATAGCTCGAGGTGGAGGAGGTTAGTTCGTTAATTCGTTAGCTCGTTAGTGCCGTGCTCTTCATAGATTTAGTTGCAGAAATTACAATGAGAAGCAGCTTTTAAAGGAACAATCAGTAGTCTCACCTCTACAACCAGCATATCTAGTATGCGGGCTCGTAAACCATACAGTAAAGCACAAAACGGCACTGCTCCAAACCATGAAATGGTTTTGAAGCAGCGCCGTTTTTGTTAACAGCCAGCTAAATTGTCCAATGGAGAGCAGGGCGACCGAAACGTTGTCCCTAATTGCCTCCGATCGCTGGCCCAACCGCAGTCCCGATCGCAGTCCCGATCGCAGTCCCGATCGCAGTCCCGATCGCAGTCCTGATTGCAGTCCCGATCGCAGTTCTGATTGCAGTCCCGATCGCAGTCCCGATCGCAGTCCCGATCGCAGTCCTGATTGCAGTCCTGATTGCAGTCCCGATCGCAGTTCCACCAGCAATCCTAAAGTTTCATGCTGTTCCACAGCTGCTGGAATGCCCCGGATTCGACCTCGAAGAATACCGGTGCTTGACCGTAGCGAACAAGTCCTTGACCGAACAGCGTCAGCTCTACTCGGGCGTTGTCTTCCAGCTGCAAATAGATGATCTTACGGTCTTCGCTGTCGTAGATGCCTTGCTCGATCAGCGGCTCTGCTGCCAGCGGTTTGGCAGCTTGGAGGGCTGTCAGGAAGCCATCAAGCGCCTCGCCATTGGCGATTGGCGCCTGCTGCTGGAGGCCGTTGTTCCAGCTGTTGAAGCTTTCCCATTGAGCAGAAGTAACTCGGCCTTCAAGATTCAGCTTGCCGAACAGGTCGGCGCCGCTGTTTATGGTGATGCCGTTCGTGTGCTCATACAGTTCGGCGAATACCTTACCGTTGATTTCCGAATAGGACATAATTAGGAAGCTGGAGTCATAGCCCTTCACGGAATAGAGATCCGTTTCGCCGATGTTCGAGGCTAACTCAATATATTCGTCGTTAATGCTCCATTCGTTGATGCCGCCTGTAGTGCGTCCCAACTTGTCACCGCGCAGAGCAGCAGCATCGTAAGCGTCAATGCGAGTCGCTGACTGTGTATAAATATTATTTTTATACACGACCAAGGCGATCATATCTGCCTTCACGCCAGACTCCTTATCTGGCAGTTTCAGCTTGGGAATGACAATGCTGCCGGATGTAGCTGTGCCTGAATTGCCAGCAATGCTTGCTCCCGGAGTTACCTGGGCAACCTGCCCTGGGGAGCTCTGACTGTTCAACTGCTGCCATATACTAGGCCCAGCCAGACCGATTCCTGCGGCGAGCACGACACTTGCCGCGATATAAACGGTTTTGCGCGGACGCTTCCGCTCCTGCCGCTGCTCTATTTTATTGAACAATTCTTTTTTCATCTCTTCACCTGGTTTCATCGAATCCACCGCTTTCTTATATGTTGTTCGAAACTGATCTTCCTTCACTGTGGTTCCGCTCCTTCCAGCTCCAGTTTTAACAGTTGCCGTCCCCGCTGAAGTCTCATCTTCACGGCAGACTGACTAATCTGCAGAATCTTGCTGATCTCCTGGATGGGATAGTCCTCGTAATAATAAAGATGGATTACGGTTTTATACTTCATGGGCATCGCCATAACTAACTGCAGCAGAGCCCAATCCTCGGGGCTGTCTGCCGCAATTGGCTCAGCGCTCTCCAGCTTAACCTCACGCTTGCGCCAGCCTCTGCCCAGTAGTGTTTTACAATGGTTGGTGATCACCCGGATCAGCCATGCCTTCTGATGTTCGGCATCTTTGAACTCCGGCGCTTTTTCTATTAGCTTGATGAAGGTATCCTGAGTGGCTTCTTCGGCATCTTGCCGGCTGCCTAGATGGACCAATGCGATCCGGAACAGCATATCTGCGTAGATTTCGTAACTCTTCATCACATGATTTCCCGGCCGGGTCATGGATCGCTGCATGATACTGTGCCCCCCCTTTACCTATAACACCATTTAGGACGGCATTAGGTCACATTTTGTTCCTGAGAAAATTCCTTTGTGTTTGAGCGTAAAGAATACCTATTCATAAATTATCTCCACAGGCTTACGGACTCAGAAGTCGTTATTTGTATATTTATAGGCTTTTGAGCAGGTTCGCGGACTCCAGTGACGCTATTCCTTAAAAAGGAGGTCTTATATGGTGTTTTTCATGCCAATAAAGGCTATGGGGTCCGCTACACTTTGAAATGGAGGGTTATACCGCGCATAAGATCAACTGTGTCCGATAGCTGCTAAGAACCACGCCAATGTTATCTGTAGTCAGTGGACCTAATGTCTAAAAAGGGGCTTCGTTACAAGTTTCAAGTTGCTTATCCATACTCTCTTTAGTCAAGTGCATCGGCACATGTCCTGGACCCTCTACCATCACCTGTCTACGCAAACGATGTTTACCTATTTAGAGCAGGGAAGATTAAAAAACGCGTTTGCCCAAGCAGCCAAGTGCTGACTGCTGGACAAACGCGTCTTTTTTATAGGGCAACTCCTTCACGGGAGATTCTCCTCGATATGTTTATATGTATAGCTAGGATCATTACCTTTAACAGGAGCCCTGCTGTATTGAAAGATCCTTCCATTTTCTTTTCGATAAAAGTATCTTGCGTAGGGTTCGTCTGCAAAAATCACCGTGGTACTTACGAGGGGAGCTTTGGCAATCTGGGTGTATACTTTATCAAAATCTTCTTTCTTATAATTTCTCGTCTCTACTAGATAATGAATGACTTCTCTGTTCATATGATTTTGGAAGTAGTGGAAGGATAAGGATGTTATTCCATAGATTAAAAGGATTAGAACGATGAAGATTAGTTTTGTTTTTTTCTTCATTAATTCCCTCCATATAAATAATTTGTATATAGTATAAGATAATATACTGAGACTGGTATGTCATTCATAGATATATGACGCAGGAGGAAGAGAAAATACTGGAGCTGGAGCAGCAAATTAAGATGCTGGAGGACCAGGCAAGTCCGAGGCTGCCGGAGGTGAAAATCTTATAGTTTTAAAATATGGGGTTTTGTCGGTGTATTTGTTATTCTAATTCTTATTGGTGTGATACAGTTTGTATCTGCATAACAGATTATACAAAAAGGCAGCAAATACTGATAGTAATCCAGGCGTAAGCGAAAGAAGAATTGCCGGGATATACTATATTTGCTGCCTTTTAACTTATGAAGAATAATGATTCTCTTTTAGTCCTCTTTGGGTTCTTGCAATAAAATGGAGAAGGTCCCCGTTTCGTGATCCACCTCAATCGTCTCAATGCCCACGAAATCCGGGATTTCGGGGTGTACTGCATCTACATTATAATCCGGATGAGTCAGTAATAATTCAATTACTTTAATGGCTTCCATGTCGTTCCCCCTCACGAGAAATTCCACCATAAATGAATATGCAGAGCACTATTGCAACTAAGCTTATTATCTCCGTGATCCGTTGCGAATATGTGTCAGTCGTTCTTCGTTTCTTCCCATCACGGCCAATAATTGCCCTTGGAACACACGTCTTTGGATCTGATCAATCCGCTGTAAGGCCAGCTCGGCAGGAACTTGAAATTCTGCTGCGAGATAGGAGATGGCATCCTCCCGTTGCTCAGGCAATGTCATGCGGGAGATCATGGAGTAAGGCATCGCCGCATACAAGATAAAACGCTCGGATTCATCCTCCTGTGCCCGCGTGAAATGCTCTGGCATCAAGGTCTGATTATCACTGCCATGGCGAAGGAGGTGACACAGTTCATGAAGAAACTCTAGCCGTTGAAGATTGGCTGGAAGGCGGTTGTCGATAAACAGGCTGTACATCCCTGCAGACGCTTCAATGCTCTTGCTTCTCACATCCAAATAATAAACCCAGATATTAAGCCGCTCTGCAATATACGATATTGAAATTTGTGAAGGCTGATGAAGATTTAATCGCTTGTATAAATCCTCTGTCCATTTCTCAAGCACAGTCATTTGATAATATGATTTCATGTTCTCCAACTTATTCACCTCGTTTAAAATCACTAATAAATCACTAATGGGATCGTATGTTCGCATAAATGTGCAAAAGAAAAGCCCGAAGGGCTATGTAGAGTAAAAAAATGCTAAGGATACACAGGAACATTCGTTCTCATGTATCCTTAGCATAAAGCAATTACACACTAATATCAAGTGTTTTTCCCAAATTAGGAGCAACGCTTTTGCCCAGCATTTCCACCATGGTTTGGCTCTGGGTTTCAGCCTGATTCTTGGCAATATTCATGACCTGTATCCCAACATTTTGAGCTAAGGATGCTTGGCTCATTGCCATTGATAATGCAGCTATATCCATATTGCACCTCCTTTGTGTATATCCTGTTTATCGACTGTCTACCTTCAATTCATTAGGTGATTGGCATTTGTTTGCCAATTCGCCCAAACGGCTTATCTCCTTTTTACATATCTTGTGCTGTAGTCATTAATCATTAGGAGGAATTGAAAATGGGAATGGAACATGGTTGTGGTTGTAACGTAGGTCCGGTAGTAAGTCCAGCATCAGTAGGTCCGGTGTGTAGTCCTTGGACTTCAACAGGAGCAATTCTGGTACTTTTCATCTTGCTGGTTATCATCACTAAAGCTTGCTTATTCTAAGTTAGCTGATGTGCAGTGTAGCCCCATCTGGCGAATGCCAGGTGGGGCTATTCTATTGCCTGGGGCTGGTCAGACAGACCGTTATTTAAACATAAATTCTACCCGGGTTCCGTCTGCATAATCCTCCAGCTGATTGCCAACCCAGCTTCCTGCCCCGCGGTTATCGCTTGGCGTTATGTATTCAATGTCGGCACCAACGCCGCCTTCCTTACACATAGCCATTGGCCATTCATCCCGGTCATACCCCTTTTTAGTGGGAATCCCTTTTAAGGACTCTTTACGGTTCTCTTCAGCCTGCTCTCGGTTAATCGTACATGTGGCGGATTCACCCTTCGCAATGGCATCCTGAATATGTTTGGCGGTCTCAGGATAGCGGTCTGATGGGAAGGTTAGCTGAACAACACTCGAATCGGATGGAGACGAGGGGTCTGTAGGCTCTCCGTTTTGTTCAAACCAGTAACTAGCCAAAGCAAGTAATGCAACAATGATGAGACTGGAGGTCCATTTTTTCACTTTCAAATCTGCTCCTCCTTTTTTGGCACTTAAAATAGTATATCTTATATCATAATTCAGTGCGATTTAATATAATTAGGTAAAATAAAGGAGGACGGAACTGGATATGGAGTACATAATTACCATTGAGGATCAGACGCTTATTACGGCTGCCGAAGATATAATTACCAGGCGTTATGAATGGGGACGGCACCATGTGGGTGCAGCGCTTCGTACTAAAACAGGAGAGATTTTTACAGCGGTACATGTGGAAGCCAGCATGGGGAGGATTACAGTCTGTGCAGAAGCGATGGTGATTGGCAAAGCGATATCCGAAGGTTATAAGGAATTTGATACGATTGTTGCGGTAAGGCATTCTGACCCAGACAGCGAGGAAAAAGAGATTAAAGTAGTCTCTCCCTGCGGCATGTGCCGAGAGTTAATTGCGGATTATGGAATAGACTGCAAGATAATTGTATCGGAGGATGACCGATTAGCTAAATATGAAATCACTGAGCTATTGCCTTTAAGGTACACGAGATAAGAAAAAAAGTAATGAGGAGCCGCGGAGCTCCTTTTTTTGTTGAGCCGTGAATTTATTCAGCAGTTCCTTATATCGTCCCAACTTATTTTACAACTTCATGTCCATTCGCTGAGTTCATGTCATTATTGTCCCCATACTATAACTTAAAAAGATTTAAAAGGATGGTGAGAATAGATGGAGCAGCGGATTATTCGTCAGATGGTTGATTCAGCATCAAGGTTCGTGGGCGATGTGCAGTGGCAGATGGCTTTTCGCAGATTACAAATGGCTCCGGCGGATTCGGGGCTGTCGTCCTCGGCTCAGCTATTGCTGAATACCCTCTATTACTTGCAGGGAAAGGGTGTGATAAGCGGCCAACATGATTATTTGGAAAGTGCAGACGAGCTCATGGAGAAGCTTAAAAATACCAGCGGGGCATATGCTGCGCTGCATGGCTACGAGCTGGGAGCAATCAATAATCAGTCACAGGCTCTAATTGACAATCAACGGAATTGGGTCGTCAGCAGTGCGATACGCTGGTCTAGGGCCGACGGGATTGTAACGATGTGTTATCACGCTGCATTACCGGGGACAGCGCCAACTTGGGGGAATGTAAATACGAGCCTAAGCAATGCTGATTTTGATAAATATATAACCCCAGGTACCACCCAGTATAATGCTCTGTTAGCTGATCTGGATAAGATAGCCCTGTCGCTGAAAAAGCTTAATGACGCAGGGGTTCCTGTACTTTGGCGGCCGTATCATGAAATGAATGGTGGATGGTTTTGGTGGGGGCAAAAGAGCAATTACGCTGCATTGTGGAGCCTTATGTTCGATCGTTTTACCAATTATCATAAGCTGCATAATTTATTGTGGGTTTGGAGTCCAAACGCAAAAAATCAGTGGTGTGATGAGCCGGCAGAATACTATCCGGGCAGTGATAAGGTAGATGTGCTGGCGCTCGACATTTATGACGCGGATTTCAAGATTAGTCATTATGATAATTTATGGGATCTGGGTCGTGGCAAGCTGATTGCGATTGGTGAGAATGGAGAGCTTCCGTCTGCTGAACTGTTGTCCAAAACACAGCCCAAATGGTCTTATCAGCTGACCTGGGGGAAACTCCTCTATGAGAAGAATACCGACGCTGTGATAAAAGCTTTTATGAACGACAAAATGGTATTCACACGAGAGGAGTATGCTGCTGAGGCCGCCGCTTTCGCTGCTATCGGGGATAGTGTGCTGGAGAGTGGACTCTGTGGCCAATATTACAATAACATGACGCTTAGCGGCACGCCTGCACTGTTGCGAACGGATGCCAATATTAACTTTTCATGGAGACAAGGTTCACCTGATCCTGCCATTCGTGTAGATGCATTCTCTGTGCGGTGGAGTGGGAAGCTGACGGCTGCTTTTAGCGAGGTGTATACCATTTATTCCTACTCTGATGATGGGATACGGGTATGGATTGATGGCGGGCTAGTCATTGATAGTTGGGTGAATCAGAGCGGCCAGGAACGAAAAGGGAGTATAAACCTGATTGCAGGTAAGCCGTATGAAATAAAGGTGGAGTATTATGAGAATGCGGGCGACGCCCGGGTTGTTTTGCAGTGGGAGAGTCCGAGCCAGATCAAGGGGGTTATCCCAGCGGGGGCATTTTATCTTCCTTAAAAAAGAGTACTTCAAGTGTGCAAGCGCAAGCAAAAAGCCCCGGTTTTCCGGGGCCTTTTTACGTATGAACGTCTTAAATTTGCTCGCGGTAGCTAATGTTGTTGGCGATCTTCTCGTCACGAACGGCTTTGCGCAGAACATCTTTGACGGTTTGGGCATCATGGATTTTTCGAAAAAGAAGCTGAGGCGCTGAGGCATCATCAGAAAATACAGTTAATGATCCAATGCCAAGCATCCGGTCCATGATAGACTGTTTTACGGATAAATCGCGTACGCGCAGCAATTCGATTTCTTCAACATTTTTACCGATAAGTCCGGTCTTTACCATAATACGCTGACTTGTAATGGTATATGAAGTTGTGTTAAGTCCTACGATTCCTTTGAGTCGATCCGAGATGCCGGCAGGTTTGCCTTTCCAGAGCACGACTTCTTGAATGACATGATTATCTACTGCTGGTCGATGAGCGGTTACTGGAGCGGTACCGTCAAGGCTGGTTCCACATTCTCCACAAAATTTAGCGCCCTGCTTGTATTCCGCTCCACAGGTGGTGCAATAAGGCATAAATACTCTCCTTTCCTGATCACAATTAAAATAATTATAACATAACAGTCATTTTACATATATTTCATTTGCGCTTTACACAAACCGACATTATCCTGTTAAGTGGAGGGATAAATAATGAAAAAAGCTTTACTAATAGGAATGCTGATGATGACTGTCATCCTTAGCGCCTGCAGCAATAATTCAACTTCATCGGCACCTGCCACGGAGGAAGAAGTGCAGGAGACCGTGCAAAACTTCTACAATGAAATGTCTAAACTTGAAGAGTCAGGAAAAACTTCTTTAGCGGAGTTCAACGAAGCCATTGCGGGTTATTCAGCAGGAGAACTCACGGACAAGCAGTTGGAGAAGAAAATTAAGCAATTCCAGAGTACCGCAACAGATTTATCGAATCAAGCCGAGAAAGTAAAAATTTCCTCCAGCTTGCCTGAAGACATTCGTAAGTTGCTCGAAGAGTCTAAAGTTGCCTTTGAAAGTGCTTATTCTTTAAAAGAAGAGGCCTCTCAAGGTGCTGATTCCGCAAACGTTACGGCTGAGCAATTTAATGAATTGAATCAGAACGCTGATGTAGCGATGTTATTCGGTATTTCCAAGCTTAACGAGGCAAGAGAAGCAACAGGACTTATAGACTCCGAAGGTCAGGCTACCTCAGAGTCTGGGGACGTTGTTCAAGAATAAATCAAATCAGGCGCTGCGCAGTTTATCTGTCAGCGTTTTTTTGCTGCGAATTTTATCTTGAATAGATATACATTAATATACATCTTTTGAATAAAGAGTAACCCTTAAAAAGGTATCTTTTTCCTGATTATTGATTAATATGCGAAGATGCGGATATAATACAAACATACGTTCGTGTTTAGAGGAATAGATATATAATTAAGGAGGGGTTACCATGGGCAAAAAGCTGGAGAAAAACGGGCTGTGGGAAAGCAGCCGCATGATGCTGCCGGAGCATAAGATACGAATTATAAGAGATGAACGGGAAACGCTGCGCCGCATCAAGCCTATTCTGGATGAGCAGAAGCTGGAGGAGATTGAATGTACACTGGCTTTGTCGTTGCGGAGTCATGTACGAGTGACAGTTGTTCTTTTTGACCCTTTTGAAAATACGATGTTAAGTGGTTTTGTGACTTCCATTCACACCCACTCGCGTGAGTTTAAGCTGCAGTGGGCGGAGGAATGGAAGTGGATCGATGTGGATGATATTGTCGAGGTCTACATCGTTTAATGCTGAGAACCGTTGCCTTCGCTTTTCTCATAAGCGATTAAGGTAACGGTAGGATTACCGGTCAGATGTGCAATGGAAGCTTCAGCATTCCGAATAATTTCCAGTGCTTCTTCCTGTTCACTAAGGGCTGCAACTTTATAGCTATCGCTATGAATATCCATATGTCTCCCACCTTTCGTTAAATATTTTGTCCTTTTTTGTGGAAATCATCCTAAGGGGGACAGGGGTACAGGCAAATAGGGCAAAGGCATCATTGAATATACCAAAGGGGTGATTCTATGCTGACTTTGGAGCAATTGAGGGAAAAATCCGCGGCGCGTCTGGTCGGGCTTCATCCTGTCTTGGCGGCAGGTGCGAATGTTTTGATTCAGCAAAGCCATGCGAGAGGAGTCCCTATCGTTATTACTCAGGGTCTACGGACCATTGGTGAGCAAAATGCTTTGTATGCGCAGGGTAGAAGCAAACCAGGACCGATAGTTACCAACGCTAAAGGCGGTACCAGCTATCATAATTATGGTCTTGCGTTTGATTTTGCGCTTTTGCTGCCGAATGGCACTAGCCTTTCTTGGGATATCAATCGTGATGGTGATAAGGATAAGACAGCAGATTGGCAAGAGGTTGTACAGGAGGCTAAGCGGCTTGGTTTAGAATGGGGCGGGGACTGGACCTCTTTTAAAGATTATTCACATCTGCAAATGACTTTCGGTTTAACTATAGATCAACTTCGGGCAGGTAAACGTCCAACGACGGACCAAGCCAAAGAGGCTTTAAAAAAGATTACCGGAGGGGATGATCAGGTGAACAAAGACGTTACAGTGACCATTAACCTAAACGGCCGCAAGCTTACCGATGGCGTTCTCGATACCGGAACAACCTATGTACCCATACGTGCGCTGGCTGAGGCGCTTGGAGCAAAGGTTACTTATGATGCTGTGACTAAGACAGTTAATGTAGTAAAAGAGTAAAACCACCATGCATAGACAGTGCCGTCCAAGGGGAAATTATCAGTGATAACTAACCTTAAAGGGAGGCATAACACTGTGAACAAGCTGATAACAAGCCTTGCATGCGGTACTGTATTATCAATGAGTCTAATGGGAGCTAGCTATGCATCAAATGCCGTGGGATCAGCAGCATTGGGCGGTATCCCAGCCGCGAATACCGGGATGGATGGGACTGCGGAACACACTCGGATGATGAACACGGAAGGCAATTTAATGAACGGCACCACTGGAACGCTGAATCAGCATGAGAGCATTATGAAAGATAAGATCCGCATCGATGATAATTACAGACCTAACAACTACAACACCAATAACTACAATGACACCCGAAATAACTACAGAACCAACAGCACTGTCAACCCGGCAACCAACACCACACAGACCGGCAAATACCGTGCAACTAGTACAACAACGAATGCTGCAACTAACAAAGGATCTAATTGGGGCTGGCTCGGTCTGCTTGGACTTTTGGGTCTTGCCGGAATGAGAAGCAGAAGTGACGAGCGTAGATAATCCGCGTTTATAATAACCCGTATCGGTTCTGGCTGAACGGGTTATTTTTATTGTGAATAAATTTTTTCGAAAAAGGATTGCGCGTTATCGATATTCATGATATTATATTTCTTGTCGCGTTATATGTGAACAACGTATGAAGCTTCAACACATAATATGCCGGGGTGGCGGAACAGGCAGACGCACAGGACTTAAAATCCTGCGGTACGTGAGTACCGTACGGGTTCGACCCCCGTCCTCGGCATCATAGTGAAAACCTTGAGAAATCAAGGTTTTTTTTGTTTTTCTTGAGTAAAACTTCCGTCAAAAGCTAAAGGTTCTGTGTGTCTTGGAATCACATCCGAGCTCACAGAATCAGGTTGATAACACTCCTTTTCAGTGCTTGTCTAATCGCAAGCTTTGGAGAGGAGTTTTTTTAATATGGAAGATTTCATGAACCGCCGTATATCAAACGGTACGCACAGTGGTATGAGAGATCCGAGCCTTTTGATTACTGTCGAATAACATCTTAATTTGTTGTATTATTGATTAATCTAGTTTTCAAGAACCAAGGAGGGTTAAAGTTTGCTTACACTGAGAAGAGCCGACCCGGGTCAAAGTAAAAAGCTCAGTCTTACATCGCTGCTTACGGGCTTGGTTACGCTGGTGGTTCTACTAACCTCAAGCATTCTTCTGATTGGCTCTTACGAGTCCAAAAAACAATCATTGATGGAGACTACACTCCATCTGAATTACTACAACGCTGACCGAATGACCAAAACAATGGATTCCTTATTTCAGTCCATGCGCAGCAGTTTGGAATACAGTGCTGACATACTCTCCGATGACGAAACCTCAACGCCGAAGCAAGTGGATGATAATTTGGAACTGATGCGCAATAGTAGCAATTACTTCAATTCTATCGCCGTGCTCGATGCCGACGGGCTGATCCGCAATGTAGTACCGGCTAGTTTGGGGTCAGCAGGAAACCATATTACTTCTAAGGTCGGTTTGGAAGCTCTGGCGTTAAAAAAACCTTACATATCCTCCCCCTACATGACCCAAACCACAAAGAGACTAATCGTTTTTATGAGTCAGCCGATTTTTAGCAAGAATGGTACATATCGCGGTATTTTGAGCGGCACATTTTATCTGCAGGAGAACAATATTTTGTCTATGATTTTTGGCGACAATAACGTGGACGATTCTGGCTCCTATTATTATATTGTGGATTCAAGTGGGCATCTGTTGTACCACCCGGATAAGCAGCTCATTGGGGAGGATGTCAGCAATAACAAGGTTGCGCAGAAACTCATGAATGGGGAGAGTGGGGAACAGCAAGTGCGTAACACCCGTGACGTTGAAATGCTTGCCGGATACTCCAGCGTTCCAGCCAACGGATGGGGAATTGTGGTCGTTTCGCCGATTAGTGTCATCCATCATCAACTGATGGGGCACCTTCGGACCATTCTCTGGTATTCGTTGTTTCCGTTCATTATCCTCCTGATGGGCGTCATTCTCGTAGCACGCAAGCTGGCCCGGCCTTTTGTGTACCTGGCAAATCTGGTGAGCAGAATGGGCAAGGAGAAGATTGAATTGCCAGAAGCGAAGCCGCAATGGAGCCGAGAGGCAGATCTGCTGACCAAGGCTGTGTTGCTTGCCATGACGGATATTCAGAAGCAGACGGATCAACTGACCCAAGAGGCTACGACGGATGCTCTGACCGGTTTAATGAACCGGAGATCGTTAGAGTATACGATGAGTCAGTGGATTGACTCAGGACAACCGTTTTCGCTCATTGTACTGGATGTAGACAAATTCAAACTCGTGAACGACACTTACGGTCATCTCATCGGCGACGAAGTGCTGAAACATGTAGCCAAAGTTATAGTTACCTCGGTTCGTCCAGACGATGTTTGCTACCGCTACGGCGGTGAAGAGTTCATCATCTTGCTAGCCCACACAAGACCTGAGGAAGCTTTCATCATAGCTGAAAGAGTCCGGCGGGCAATGGAACAAAGCAGGGGGCCAATCGAGACACAGGTTACAATCTCTCTAGGAATCGCCCATTATCCTTTTCATACATTGGAGCGGGAGGGGCTGCTGGAGAAGGCGGATCAGGCGTTATACTTGGCCAAGAGCAGGGGAAGAAACCAGACGAGGGTCGCTGATGTTTGAAACAATGGCTACGCAGACCTGCCATGTGTGGGCTGACCGAATGCTGCACATCAGCACGGGTGGCCCAAGTCAGCGGGCAGCAAAGGACGAAAGTGTAACCTTCCAAGCTGAACAAGGAAAATGTTATTCGCTATTATGAATGTTCGGAGCGGAAACAGTATTTCATCTTTGATGAAATACTGTTTTTTTGTGTGAATGTTATTTATGTTCAACACGTTGCAATAATTCCTTTAAAGCCTTCATCTGCCGGCCTTGAAGTTCTCCCTCTACAATCGAATTCCGTATAGATTCTACATCCTGAGCCTTCACTTTACCCCCATGATGGAAACGATTGAATGCTTGATAATCTAGCGGCAGCATATCTTGTTCCATTTTGAGATGTATTTTTGCTGTCATGCGTGGCCCCATCACAAAACTCATAATCTTACCGATTAGACCATGCTTGGGCAGGGATGCTATTTCACCCTGAGCACGGCAAGCGAGCTGCCAAAGATCTTTATTTGCAATAACGGCTGAGAATTTAGGCCAACCTACGATATCACAAGCAGCGTATACAGGAAAACCTATACTAGAGTAAATATTGAACATCGCCGGACTTACTTGACCACAGCGTGAGACCCCAGAGTTATTGTACAGTGCGCTAAATTGTTTGGCAGCTGATTTATTATTGTTCTCGACCTGGAAACCGACCTTGTTCGCCGGATGTTTGTAACAGACAATGGCTTGGTTAATGAGTTTGGGGTCTGTTGGTGCATGCACAGGCAAATCAGCCTTGGATTGATGACTTAACGTACCCAGTATTCCTCTTAACAGCTGGTCTTCCGGAATTCTCATGTACTGAATGTAATGTTCACGAATCCCGCTTCCAAACGCACTCATAATCACCGTAGTTTTAGAATTACGAACGACATCTCCCAATTTGGATAACGTAGCTACGCCTTCTGGTGAACGGCTCACATTTCCGTCCAATGTAATAATAATAAATTGATACTGCTGAGGTTCTATTTCTTCTATATCTTCTATGACATTAAAGTTGCTAAAATCTTTCAATGTAGCATCGTCATAGCAATATAGTTTCTGAGGAGGAGCGAAGTCTGCTTTTCGTCCTTTTCGTACAAGAAAGGTAACATCGGTGCCTGATAAGTGTAGATGGTAACCTACAGAGAAACCTACTGCTCCTGCACCTACTATAAGAATGTTTGTTTTATCTGAAGTGATTGTCATTGTTAGTTCATCTCCTTGTATTATATAAAAATAGATTTTGGCTTATTAATTCCTCATTAAGTGGACATGTGTTGATTTAATGTCGTGTTGTCAGTATAATCTATACGTCTGAACAATCACAATAATCAATACCTTTGTAAATGTTATGAAGTAAACAGATTACATCTATGATGTTGAAAGGATAGAACAGGAGGAGCATATGGTTGGAACCAAGAATAACAGAAGAACTAAATATACGATTAATCTCATTAAAGAGAGCTTCCTGGTTTTATTAGAAACTAAAAAGTTACCTCAAATAACGGTCACTGAAATATGTAACTACGCTGATATCAACCGTGGCACCTTTTATTTGCACTACAAAGATCCTTTTGAATTATTTGAAGTGATGCAGAATGAATTTAATAAAGAATTGGTGGAAGCATTACAAGAAGGAGGCAGTCCTTGCACATCTGAAGAATCCATGGTCAAACTGTTAAACATTATTCAAGATAAGAAAACCATGTATCAGCTTCTAATTTCAGAGAGTGGAAAAAGTGAATTTTTAACACGAGTTTTACTTGAACAAAATTGGAACGAACCCTTTCTAAGGGACTATTCTTTCACTTACAAGGTTTATGGATCTATTGGAGTTATTAATCAGTGGCTCGAGTCCAATGGTGGAGAAAGTCCGCAAACCATTGCCAATATAATTTATTCTTTGGGTCATCAGAACAAATAGTTTGAAAAATACACACTAAGAGTGGCATTTTAGGAAGCTATATAATAATTACTGCAATAATGTACTATTTATCAACAACTTTAAGCTGTAATATTATCGTTACATTATCGGACCAGCACAATTCCTGTACAAAAAAATGAGTATACGTAGAGGGGAATTATGTGATCTATAGGAGCGTGTTACTATTTCAAAATTCGTCGAAATTGGTTACCCAATTTATGAAGGAATGCCTATTTTTCCAGGATTACCAGAAGTGAAATTAGATCCTAGAGAGCGCTTGATTAAAGGAGATGAATGGAACGGAAGTGTGTTAAGCATTTATCTTCATGCTGGTACCCATGTCGATGCACCATGGCATCATTTGAATAACGGTAAGGGGATAGATGCTGTTCCTATAGAAGACTTCATCTACAGAAACCCACTATTAATTGACTGCCCGCTTGGCCTAAACGGCTTTATCACAATCGATATGCTTGAGGAATATGAAGAACTTAATGAAGCGGATATTCTAATCTTCAACACGAGCTATTGGAAACACAGAGATACGGATTTCGAAAAATACGCCAATAATTTTCCTGCTGTCTCTCCGGAAGCTGCCGAATACATCCGGACGAAGCTCCCAAACTGCAAAGCAGTAGCTATTGATACCTTGAGCATTGAAAATTTGGCAGAAGCAAAAAGAAACGGCTATTTTGTCCATCATGCCTTTTTAGATCATGAGAAATATAAAGAGCCGACAATGCTCATTTATGAAGATATTAACCCAGCTCCATTAGTTGGCAAAAAACTCATTTCTGCCTTCGCAGCACCACTTCGTATTAAAGACCATGATGCTTCTATCATTAATGTAATCGTTGAAATAGAAGATTAAAGGCTATTCAGTAGTAGTTGTTTCGCCTGTGATTATATCTGCAATATCATCTCGGACTGTTCCTGTACCGTAGGGGTTCTATCCCCGTCATTACCATCCTCGATTAGAAGATCGCATGACTCTCATGAAATATTGAGGTCATGCGATTTTTTATTTTAAAAATCAGAGCATTACAGATCGTCGCTGCCGAAGATAATTTGGAGTTTTATTCTGAATAAATTAATAGTTGACAGCATTTTTGAAAGCGGTTATATTTATCTCGTAAACAATACGTTATATAACGTTATATCAAAGGAGAGAATCAAATGAATACAAATCAGGTTGTTCAAAGTATCCGTGAAAAAGTGGCAGAGGGGATTTCAGAGGTATATTTTGTAGCTTGTGGGGGTTCACTGGTTGATATGTATCCCGCGAAATATTTTCTGGATAGTGAAGCGAAGAAACTGGTAGCGGGGCTCTATACGGCGAATGAGTTTGTTCATGTATTGCCTAAACGTCTGGGCACACAATCGGTAGTAATCGTTTGTTCCCACGGCGGAAATACACCGGAATCGGTAGCTGCGGCGCAAGTAGCCAAACAGCATGGAGCGCACACCATTGGCCTAACCCATAACAAGGAAGCTGCGCTGCTGAATTACTCTGATTTTTCTTTCTTGTATGCATGGGGAGATGACAGCAATGTCAAAAACAACCCGATGGCTATCATTCTGGATCTCGCTACTCAATTGTTAGATGTGGCTGAAGGGTATGCGCATATTGAAGCTTTTCAAAAAGGATTGGAAGCCATCGACGGCATTATTAACCAGGGTAAAAAGCAGGTCGCTCCACGTGCCCGTGTGTTTGCCGACAAATACCGTAATGAGGAGCTTTATTATATCTTGACGAGTGGAGCTTCGTACGGACATGCTTATGGATTTGCAATTTGTTCTTTGATGGAAATGCAGTGGCTGCATGCTGCGGCGATTCACTCCGGTGAATTCTTCCATGGTCCTTTTGAAGTGACGGATAAAGAAACCCCATTCATCCTAATGATTAATGAAGGGCGCACCCGTGAGCTGGATGAACGGGCACGGACTTTCCTGAATCAGTATGCAGAGAAAGTCGAAGTGATTGATGCTAAAGAGCTGGGAATTGGTACAATTGCTGATGAAGTTGTGGAATTCTTTAATCCGGTATTATTCTACAGTATCATTTGTGTCTATCGCGAGGCTCTTGCCGAGGTGAGAAATCATCCGCTAGAAACCCGCCGTTATATGGGGAAAGTAGCCTACTAATCGGGAGGATAAAACCATGAAAGTGCTAGGTATTGGCGATAATGTGGTAGACAAGTATGTTCATCAGCGTACGATGTATCCCGGCGGCAATGCGCTCAACTTTAGTGTTTTCGCCAAAGGTGAAGGAGCTGACGCGGCTTTCCTCGGTGTTTTCGGCGATGATGACGAGGCACGTCTTGTGGAAAATACGCTGCAGCAGCTGGAAATCGATATCTCACATTGCAGACATCATAGCGGAGAGAACGGATGTGCACGGGTAACCTTAGAGAATGGGGAACGGGTATTTCTGGGCAGCAACGAAGGCGGGGTTACCAGACTGAATCCAATAGCGTTGAGTGAAGCTGACAGAGAATATATCCGCGGGTTTGATATCATCCATACAGGGCTTTATAGTCACACCGGACATTTGCTGGCGGAGCTGAATGAACTGGGGATTCCCCTCTCTTTTGATTTCTCCGATGACTTCGAGGATGTGCAGGTAGAACGGTATATTGGCAATGCGGATTTTGCTTTCTTTTCCTGCAGCCATATGACGGATGAAGAGACGCAGAATTTTATTGAGACTAAACGCAGAAGAGAAGGCCAAGTATTGGTGGCAACACGCGGGGGAGACAGATCCATTGCCTATGATGGAACAAGCTTTTATTATCAGACCCCGGAGCTTATTGAGGCTGTTGATACGATGGGAGCAGGCGACTCTTATATTACTGCCTTTTTAATGAGTATGATTAAGGATGGTGATATTCAAGCTGCTATGCGGGAAGGCTCCAGATTAGCGGCCAAGAGCTGTATGGTGGAAGGTTCCTTTGGATTCGGGGCTTCTTATTAACAACGGATGCGTACTTATCTTTGCTTGTGAAAAAGAGGATCGTTTGTTACTCTAACAATAGAGTAATATAACGTTATATAACAAGTGAGGGTAAATCATGTTAAATTCAGAGCAGGCAGAGCCATTATATATTCAATTGAAAAAAGCGGTCCAATCTGCCATTGCGAACGGTACCTTTAATTCAGGAGATAAAATTCCTACTGAAATTGAGCTTAGTGAAACCTATAATGTCAGCCGAATTACTGTTAGGAAAGCTATAGAGGAATTGGTGAATGAGGGATTTCTGACGAAACGCCAGGGCAAGGGCACTTTTGTCAATGCACAAAAGATCGGCCGCAAAATTGAGCATATCATCAGTTTTACGGCGGCCTGCAAAGCCAATGGAGTTTCATCGCACAGCGTCGTTACAGAGAGAATTAAGCTTAAAGCCGATCAGGAAACCGCGGAGCGGCTGCAAATACAGCAGGGGGAACCGGTGTTATATATTCAACGTAAAAGATATGCCGGGGAGAGACCTCTAATGCTGGAAAATAACTATTATTCGTATGACCGTTTTTCTTTCTTAATGGATGAACAGCTTGAAGGATCGGTATATGAGCTGCTGCGGAACCGCTATCATATTGATCCCAATCAGCCAGGCGAATCAATATTGCAAATCACCTTGGCTGATGAACAGCAAGCGAAGTTACTGGAGATTCCCATTGGTGACCCTTTATTCTATATGAACACTATTATTTATGATCAGGACAGTCAGCCGGTTCATGTAGGCAAGCAGTACATTATCGGTGACCGTTATCAATTTACTTTATAATTCATTCTTCTTCTTGCGGTAAGCGGGAAGCAGAAGCTTCGATATAACGTTATAAGTCGTATTATTAATCGGCAGAAAGGCGTTGAAATCATGGAAGCAGTTAAACATGGTTTTGCAGATCGGGTACTATTGTCTAATGCAGTATTTACAGGAATAGAAGATGGCGTTTCACCAGCATTTATTGCCCTGCAAGGGGAGCGCATCGTCGCGGTTGGTCACCCGGCAGAAGCAGAGGAATGGATAGGACCGGCAACATTTGTTCATCATCTGAAGGATGCGTTCATTATGCCTGGTGTACATGATAACCATGTCTTTTTTACCGGTTACATGTCCATGCACCGTGGAGTGGATCTGACGAATGTCGCTACAATCCAAGAGGCTTTAGAGTTGCTAAAACAAGAGGCAGAAAAAACACCCTTAAAGCAAAATGTATACGCTTACGGGTGGAGTGAAGAGTGTTGGGGCGAGCTTCCGGGGCAAAGCTTATTAGACGAAGCTTTTACTGAAAGGGCTGTAATAGCCATTAATTTGACGAAAAGCTATTGTTGGATGAACAAGCTTGCTCAGGATAAGTATCAGTTTCTCCCTAACCAATGCAGCGCGGAATCACGCGCCCGTCTCCTTCATGACATGATGCAGGATCAGGAATTAGTCAGACAAGAGTTTTTGGACTTTGCCCGGATGCTTGCTAAGCGGGGTGTCACTTCGATAAAAGATATAGGTTTTGACAGGCATAGCGGTTTGCTGCCGGTCCTTGAAGAGCTGGAAGCAGCGGGAGAGCTGCCGTTGCGGGTCCATTTTGCGCTTGAACCTGTATTGCAGCCGATTGATATTTCCACGGGTTTGCAGTACAAAGGGCGTTATCAAGGAGAATTTCTTCGGTTTCAGGGATATAAGCTGATGTTGGATGGTGTGGTAGCTGATCATACGGGAGATATGCTGGTGCCTTATGCGGATATGCCAGGTGTTACAAACTTGCAGTCAGTTGATTACGAAGGGTTAGAAGAGGCATTTCGGGCAGCAGACAGCCATGGAATGAAATGTTGTCTAACAGCTGAGGGGGATGCGGCAATTCGTAAGGCAGTAGACATGATCGAAGATTGCAATCGTAACCGGGGAGCACAGCGGATTAGGCATTCAATCAGCGATTTGGAATATCCACATCCCGATGACATTCAGAGGATGGGGGAGAATGGGATTTTTGCCGAGGTATATGCCCAGATTTTGCTCTTGAATCCTTCTTATGAGGATGCTTATATGGCTGCTGTGGCCGGAAAAGAAAATGAAAGCCGGTTTTATAATTACAAGTCCATGCTTGAGGCCAATGTTCCGATTACGATAGGTACAGATTTGCCGCTTTTCCTCACCAGTGTTCCTGATTCGCTCTATGCGGCTTCTTTTCGGCTGTTCCCTGATGGATCCCCTCCGGGAGGCTGGAATTTCGAGCAGGGGATGCCGGCATCAGAAGTCTTAAAGGCCTGGACGATTAACGGGGCCAGACATTGCGGTATGGAAAGTACAGGAACCTTGGAAGTTGGAAAAGCTGCTGACATCGCTGTATTTGACCGTAATCTTCTGGATACAGCTGCAACCGAGATTAGAGATGCACGTGTGATTTTGACAATTACTTCCGGTCAAATCACCTATGATGCTGCCAGGAACGAGGGGTAGAAATGGAAACGGTTAAACGTAAAATAAAATGGTCCCTTCCTCATAGTTATACATTGATTTTTCTGATTATCGTGGCTATTGCCGGATTAACCTGGATTGTCCCGAGCGGCCAATTTGACCGCCAGGAAGTGCTGGTGGATGGTTCCTCCAGAACAGCCATCATCCCGGGAACCTATCATACCGTTCCTAAAATCAGTGAGCAAGGGGATTTGCGACAAGGATTCGCTCAAATTGCCAGTGCGCCGTTGGAGGGAATCATCAATGCTGCTGATGTCGTCGCCTTCGTCCTGATTGTAGGGGGAGCTTTTGGAATTATTCTGCAGACGGGGGCGATTGACCGGGCACTGATGGCTTTAGCCGGAAGACTCAAAAGTAAAGGGATATTACTGATTCCGATAGCCATGGTGATTTTTAGCCTGGGGGGTTCCACCTTTGGGATGAGTGAAGAAATCATTCCGCTTTACGCTATTTTTATACCGTTAATGTTTGCCTTGGGCTTTGACTCCATGACGGCGATTCTAATTTTATTTCTCGGAACACAGATCGGCTATGTCGGATCAACCGTTAATCCTTTCTCTGTATTGATTGCGCAAGGCGTAGCAGGGGTGCAGGGAAATCCACAGCTATGGCTGAGATTTATTGAATGGGTTGTTTTTACTGCGATATCGATTGGTTTTACGATGTGGTATGCGCAACGGGTGAAGAAGAATCCGGAGAAATCAGCGGTATTCCAAAATGATATTCTAAACCGCCAACACTTCATCAAGGAGAATGATGGGATAGAAGTAAGTTTCTCCAATCGGGATAAATTAATTATTGGCGGCTTCATCTTTACCTTGGGGCTTATTGTCTGGGGAATACTGAGCAAAGGCTGGTATATGACTGAGATCGGAGCGCTTTTCTTTGCACTTGGTATTTTTTCGGGGATTGTCACCCGGATGAGTCAAAAGGAAATTGCCGAGAATTTTGTTAAAGGTTGCGGGGAATTTATCTACGCTGCTGTGATCATCGGTTTAGCCCGGGGGATCCTCGTCGTTGCAGAGAACGGGATGATTATCGATACCATTTTGAATGGCCTAGCTACTATGCTTAAGGGTTTACCGAATTACTTGTTCACCACCATCATGCTGGTCGTGCATAATATTATTACGTTCTTGGTTCCTTCGTCATCAGGAGAGGCGGCCTTGACGATGCCAGTGCTTGCACCATTAGGCGATCTTGTGGGTGTTAACCGCGAAGCGGTAGTAACCGCATACCAATTTGGAAATGGACTAACGAATCTCATTTCGCCAACAGGCGGTGTGCTGCTGGCAGGTTTGGCCATCGCCCGGATCAATTTTGGACAATGGTTAAAGGTAATACTCAAGCTGTTTCCGATTCTTTGGCTGGTGGCGGCAATCTTTGCCGCAGTTTCCTCAGCTGTGGGCATGTAGTGGATAACATATTGCAAAGCCATGCGGGATTTCCCGCAGAAGATAATCAAAATCCCAAGGTCATACTGACCTTGGGATTTTTGATTAGTAAAAGATACTTCTGGTTCCAACCTACATATTGATCCTATTCCCCTCACATCACACTCTCCTCTTTGTTGTATATTTCCTCCTGATTTGTGGCCACAAATAATGTATGCTAAGAATTTAATCCGTTATTTTCCTATCCGTCAGTTTCTGCCGTTCCAAACAGCAGAATACAAACTGTTCAGAAGATAACGCTTCCACGTATGATGTATTCATAACCAGCTGAGTGCTTCATCCGATACTAGTATCACAAATGAGGGAATTTAAGGTGAGAGAATATACGATTGTTAATATTTTATATACCCGCAAGAGTCCTGTGCGCATGAGTGAGCTGATTGCCGAAGTGGGGTTGTCCGAACGGACTCTCCGTGACGTGATCCGTGCACTCGACAAAACAGGAGAGGCGAATGGTTTCGGTATCCGTATGATCCGCGGCCAGGGTTATCTACTGGAGATTGGCGATGAAGCCAAATTCAGTAGCTACCAGGAAAAAGGAATGCTGCAGCTGGATCAGGTGGATCTCGATAATAAGCAATCACGCCAGCAGTATTTACTATTCTATCTCTTACAGAACGATAGCTATCAGTCTATGGATAACATGGCGGAAGAAATCGGCGTTAGCCGTTCTACTATTATTTCCGATCTGAAGGAAGTAGAGCAGCGACTTGCCGCTTTCCGGCTTAGCTTGAAACGTCGGGCTCATTATGGCATGAAAATCGAGGGGGAAGAGCAAGACTTCCGTAAAGCCTTTTCTTACTTTATCTTGCAATCGGGTCATACGCTGCAGCATACGGAGGATTTTCATGCTTTTAGTCAGGACTTCGATGCTGAGCAGCTTAAGGGATTTCTACTGCAAATCCTCAAGGAAAAAGAACTGAAGATCTCGGATGTGTTTCTGGATAATATCTTGACCCATCTGTTCATTCTTCTTTACAGAGTTTCCAAGCACAATTTCATTGTGGCTGGACAAGCCTTGCAGGGAACACCTGAGCCGCTGTATCAGGATATTGCCGGGAGTATTGCAGATTTCATCTCCTCTCAATACCAGATTAAGCTTCCGGCGGATGAGATTGATTATTTGGCGCTGCACATTTCTGGCAAGACCATTATGGAACGGATGTCGGAAGAGACCAAATCGCATCTGCGGGAGGGAATCACGGCTATTCTGGAGCGCTTGGACCGCGAGTTCCTTACTGGATTCACTCAAGATCAAGAGCTGCGCGAAGCACTGCTATTGCATATGTTCCCGCTGCTGAACCGGTTGTATTACAATCTTCAGCTCGGCAACCCATTGGTGGAGGATGTTTACAGCCAGTATGCAAATGTGTTCGTCATTTCCTTCCGCTTCGCTGAGATTGTAGAGGAGCAGTACGGGTTTCGGATGTCGCGCGATGAGGCAGGGTATGTCGCGTTGCATTTTGCCACCCATCTGGAACGGATGCAGCAGCGCAATCTGGAGAAGTTCAAGCGGATTGCCGTGATCTGCTCGACGGGAGGGGGCAGTGCCCAGTTAATCCGGCTGAAGCTGGAAGCGGTATTCCCCAAAGCGTCGGTGATCACAGCCTCCATCACGGAGGTGGAGGAGATCAGCAGCAAGCCTGTGGATCTGATCCTCTCTACTGTGCCGCTGGCAACAGAGATTAAGGAAAAACCGGTGATCCATATCAAACAGCTGCTGGATGATCAAGAGATTCAGCGGATCAAAGAAATATTGTCTTTGCAGATTAATCGCACAGAACCGTCCTACAAGCTGATGGATTTCAAGGATTTGTTCCGCAGGGAGCTGTTTCATCTGTCTGGTTCGGACGAAGATTACATGGAGCTGTTAAAGCAGCGCTGCCGGGAGATCGTGGGCAATCATTATGCAGCTGACGATTTTCCCGAACAAGTGCTGCTCAGAGAGCAGAAATTCACCACCATTTACAATAATGGGGTGGCCGGCCCTCATCCGATGCGGATGAGCGCGATCCGCGACTGTATCAGTGTAACCGTGTTGAAGAAACCGCTGATCTATGAGGGTAAGCCGGTCCAATTGATTTTTCTGATCAATCTGGGTCCGGGGCAGTTATTCCTGCACAAAGAGATCAGCAAGCTGCTACTGGTTCTAATGGAGAAGGAAGACAGCCGTAACCGGCTGCTAAACACGAATAGTTATGAGCAATTTATGAATGAGATAGAGAACCTACTATAAAAAAATGACGATACGGAGTGGAGAACCCATGGATTATGAACAAACGATTATGCAGATTATTGCCAGCAGCGGAGAGGCAAGAAGCCTTAGCCTAAAAGCGGTAAGAACCGCGCGCGCCGGAAACCTGGAAGAAGCGGGCGAGATGATTAAGAACGCCAAGACCAGCCTGACCAAAGCACATAAAGTGCAAACGGGGCTGATCCAGGCTGAAGGCCGGGGTGAAAAGACAGAAATTACGCTGCTGATGATTCACGCGCAGGATCATTTGATGAATGCCCTGACGGTTAGAGAACTGGCTGTGGAACTGATCGAAGAAATCAAAGAACGCAAAGCGCTCGAACTAGAATTGAAAGGATCGGTGAACTAAGATGAAAAAAATATTGCTCGCCTGTGCAGGCGGATTCTCGACAAGTATGCTGGTGGAACGGATGAAAGAATCGGCACGGACACAAGGGGTTGAAGTGGTTATTGATGCGGTGGCGGAGAGTGACATCGCCGATCAAAAGCCTTTTGACATCATTATGCTTGGACCACAAATGGGACATGCCGAAGGCGATCTGGCCGCAGAATATCCGAACATTCCAGTAACTACGATCGATATGATGGACTATGGCATGATGGATGGGGACAAGGTGCTGGCTACAGCACTTGAACTGATGGAGAAGGGGGCTTAAGTCATGGCAGGCGGCGCAGAATGGAGAGCCAAGATCCAGAAAGTCAGCACGAAAATCCAAAAAAACACCTATATCAGCGCTATTTCCAACGGTCTGATGGCCTTGATGCCAATTTTGATTCTGGGCGCTATTTTTTCCCTGATTAATGCACTCAAGCTTGATCCTTATCAGAATTTCCTGGAAAGCACTGGACTCAAAACTTATACTTCGATTCCGGCAACTGTAACCACCGATTTGATCGCACTCTACGCGGTGTTCTCCATCGCTTACAATTTCGCTACCCAACATAAGCAGCAAGGCTTTTCGGCAGGGATTTTGGCGCTGATGAGTTTCTTGCTAGTTACACCAAAAGGACTGCTGGATGATGGCGTGACCAAAGCATTTGGTTACTCCTGGTTGGGTGCCAAAGGATTGTTCGTGGCAATCATCCTGGCACTGCTGGTAGGTAAGATCTATACCTTTGTATTGGAAAAGAAATTCTATATCAAAATGCCGAAGGGTGTTCCGCCCACGGTTGAGAAATCTTTTGCCGCGCTTACGCCTGGTTTTATCGTAGCGGTTCTGATGCTGGTGCTGACGGCGATTTTCGCCGCAACGAAATATGGCAATATGCACGAGTTTGTCTTCTCGATCATCCAGCTGCCACTGACTAGTCTGGGGGGTACCTGGTGGGCGATGCTGATCTGCATCTTCGTAATTCACCTGCTGTGGTTCTTTGGAGTTCACGGCACCTTGGTAGTCTATTCCGTTGTCGGCCCGATTTGGGTGGCTTTGGGACTTGAGAATCTGGACGCTTACCAAAGAGGTGTGGAAGGTACGCATATCATTGGTTCGCCGTTCTTCCCGGTTTATGTACTGATCGGTGGTGCAGGGGCAACGTTAGGTCTCATTATTGCGATGCTGTTTGCCAAATCTACACGTTATAAGACACTTGGTAAACTGGCAATTATCCCAAGTCTGATCGGTGTCAATGAGCCGGTGATTTTCGGGATGCCATTGGTGCTGAATGTTCGGTTTATGATTCCATTTATCCTGACTCCGCTGGTGAGTAGTGGTCTGGCGATTCTTCTGACGACGCTGGGTATCCTTCCTGTGCTGCATGGGATTCAGGTACCGCTGGGCATTCCGGTGCTGGTCAATGGCTGGATGAACGGGGGCTGGCGCGTAAGTGCGTTCCAGCTGGTTATGATTGGCGCAAGCTTCATGATCTACTATCCATTCTTCAAAAAAGCCGATGCCGAAGCGCTGGAGCAAGAGCAGCAGGCTGAAGCTAAAGCGGCAGCAACCGCTGCCACCCATTAATAAAAGGAGGCTCAACCGATGACTTATCCATTTCCGGAAAACTTCCTGTGGGGCGGTGCGGTAGCCGCCAATCAGGTCGAAGGCGCGTATAATGAGGGCGGCAAGGGTTTGTCCACTGCTGACGTAGTCAAATATTGTCCTCCTAAGGAACGGCAGAGCCTGGAACAGCTATTGTCCATGTCCGGTCCACAGCTAGAAGAGGCCGTACAGGATGATAATCTGGGGAATTACCCCAAACGCAGAGGGATTGATTTCTACCACCGCTACAAAGAAGATATCGCCTTGTTCGCTGAGATGGGTTTTAAGGTATTCCGTATGTCCATCTCCTGGCCTCGTATTTATCCGAATGGCGATGAGCAGGTACCTAACGAGGCAGGACTGCGTTTCTACGACGATGTTTTTGATGAGTTGCGCAAATATAATATCGAGCCGCTGGTCACCATTTCCCATTATGAAATGCCGGTGCACCTAGTCACCAAATACAACGGCTGGGAATCCAGAGAACTGGTGGAGCTGTTCGTCCGTTATGCGGAGACTGTGTTCACCCGTTACCGGGATAAGGTGAAGTATTGGCTGACTTTCAACGAAATCAACTGTACACTCAAAGCGCCGTTTCTGGGCGCAGGGATTATTTTGGATGGCAAGTCAAATGAGAAGCAGATTGCTTTTCAGGCTTTGCATCACCAGTTCGTAGCCAGTGCGCTTGCGATTAAGCGGGGCCGGGAGATCAATCCGCAGTTCCAGATCGGCTGCATGCTGGCCCGCAAGCTGCTCTACCCATATTCCTGTCATCCCGGTGATGTGCTGAAAGCACAAGCTGAGAACCAAATGGCAATGTTCTGCTCCGATGTTCAGGTTAGAGGCTATTATCCTTCTTATATCCGCCGGCATTTGGAGCAGCATGGAGTGACAATAACCATGTTGCCGGGAGACGAAGCTTTGCTGCGGGACAATCTTGTGGATTTTCTTTCCTTTAGTTATTACATGTCCTCAGTAGTCAGTGTAGATGAGAGTATCACGGCCACCACGGAAGGTAACCTGTCCACAGGGCTGAAGAATCCCTTCCTGAAAACTTCCGATTGGGGCTGGCAGATCGATCCAAAGGGGCTGCGGTTTGTGCTCAAGGAGATGCATGACCGCTACCAGCTTCCTTTGTTCGTAGTAGAGAATGGTCTGGGTGCTGCAGATGTGCTCGAACTGGATGGCACGATCCGTGATCCCTACCGGATAGAGTATCTGGCACAGCATATTGAGCAGATGGCGGAAGCCATTGCCGATGGCGTGGAGCTGATGGGCTACACCAGCTGGGGCTGTATTGATCTGATCTCGGCTTCCACCTCAGAGATGCGCAAGCGGTACGGCTTCATTTATGTTGATCAGGATGATGCAGGCAATGGAACGCTGCTGCGTCTGCGTAAGGACAGCTTTTACTGGTACAAAAAGGTCATAACCTCTAACGGTGCAGATTTAAGCTATTAGTGCGGGGTTATAGTTCTTGTCCATTTTTTACGAAAACCTTGAGAAATCAAGGTTTTTTTGTTTTTTTAATAGGGAATAGAGATCGTGTGTGCTTCTTCTTATAACGAAGTTTTATCCGGGAAGGCATTACAGACAAGGCGATCTCGATTGCCCAAACGTACATGTACTTTCGTACATTACCAACATGTAGGTTAAATCTTTATAATAGAGGAGAAGGAGGGTCAGCCAAGTGAAAGAAAGAAAAGCCGGACTATTGTTCATCGATGAATTGTTTGCGTCCAGATTGCCGCTTTTGATTTGGGTATCCATTGTATATATTGGAACTATGTTGCTGCAGTTTCTTAAGGACCCTCAAATATTATCCAGTTCTATATTTACAGGCTTATTCACGGTCCATATTTTGCTGCACTGGAACTCCTATCGAATCACTAATAAGCAATTTTGGTTTTATTTTTCGGCACAAGCAATTTTAATTTATCTTTGTGCGATTTTGATGCCGCAGGGGTACCAAGCAGTGTTGATGGGATTGCTTCCGGTCCTGATTGCCCAAAGCCTTGGTTTTTCATTTCGGATAAAAAGAATCGTCTTCGTTGCCCTTATTAGTATAATTTTGTTTTTTGATTCATCGCTTACTGTGGGCGATACCGATGAATTGATCGTATTTATGCCATTATTTGTTCTGATGCTTGTGATCGTTTTAGCGTATACATTATTGTTTTTTCAACAGGTTCGCGAGCGTCTCAGAATTCAGAATTTTTTGCATGATCTAAAAGAGGCCCATAAAAAGGTAGAGGAGCTGACACTGGCTAATGAACGCCAACGAATGGCTCGGGATCTGCATGATACGTTGGCGCAGGGAGTGGCTGGATTAATTATGCAGCTCGAAGCCGCGGATGCCCATATGACCAAGGGTAACACAGAGCGTTCTCAAGAAATTGTCAGACAGTCTATGAAGCAGGCTCGCACAACCTTAGCCGAAGCTCGTAGAGCAATTGACAATTTGCGGGCGAAATCAGCTTCAGAGATTGATTTTAGGGAAGCGGTCGATTATGAAACACAGCATTTCGGTGAAGCTACAGGTATCGTTGTAACCATGGATTTTAAGCTTACCAGACGGTTGTCTAGAGTAATGATGGAACATAGTTTACACATTATAAAAGAAGGTCTGACCAATATCGCCCGTCATGCCCGGGCTGACAAGGTGTGGATTACCCTGTCCGATCAAAATGAGCGGCTTTTTATAGAAATCAGAGACAATGGTTTGGGATTTAACACAGACGCCATCGGCAAGGATGCCGGACACTACGGTTTACTCGGGATTCAGGAGCGGGTAAGGCTGATTGGAGGAGAATTGAAGGTGCGCAGCAGTTCAGCTGGAACAAGCATTCAGGTTGAGACATCATTTAGTGAGGGAGACCCTACATGACGCAAGTGAAAATTCTGATCGTAGATGATCATTTTGTTGTTCGGGAAGGCTTGAAGCTGATCCTGGAGACGGATGAACAGTTTCAAATTGTTGGAGAAGCGGTAAACGGGCAGGAAGCTATAACCCTTATAGATGAAGTGCGACCGGATGTGATCCTGATGGATTTGAATATGCCGGTCATGAGCGGACTGGAAGCCATGAAGGTATTGAGGGAGAAGAACAACTCCGTTCCAGTTATTATTTTGACGACTTACAACGAAGATGAATTAATGATTAATGGACTGGCCTTGGGTGCGAGAGGTTACTTATTAAAGGATACGAACCGGGAAAATTTGTTCAGGAATATTGAATCGGCGATAAGAGGAGAAACCTTGCTCTCAGCAGAAATCATGGAGAGAGTGATTTCTGCTCGCGAGCAGCAGAAGGCTTCGGCTCCGATTCATAAAGAAGTATCCTTGTTATCCGATAAAGAAACTCAAATTCTGCAAAGTGTAGCGCAGGGCTTCAAAAGTAAAGAAATCGCCTTTGATTTGGGAATCTCAGAACGTACTGTAAAAGCTCATCTGACGAATGTTTACAACAAGCTAGGGGTAGATTCGCGATCGCAGGCAGTGGCGGCCGCTTTGGAACGGGGGATTTTACATATGTAATTTTGAACATGCGAAAGAAATCTTTCGCATGTTTTTTTTGCGGACTAATGGGCTGCCCGAAAGGGCAGTGCGTGTCCGCCCCTTTGGACGATGTTAGCAAGACTTCTCTTCTATAAGATAAAGGCATAGAGAAAAACATTAGTATAGAGGAGACGATACTGAAATGGCCAAATTATTGTACCGGCTTGGGTTCTGGTCGGCGAGCAACCGCGTTAAAGTCATTCTAGGAAGCATTGCCATCCTGCTGATCTCGGCAATCGTAGCTCTTTCGATGGGGCCTAAGCTTCATGAGGGAACTACTATCCCTGGACTGGAGTCCATAAAAACGATGGAACAGATGTATCAGGAATTTCCCTCCATTGTGGATAACAGCGGCAAAATTCAGTTGGTGATGAAATCACTAACGGATGAAACCTTATCCTCAGACACAACTAAGCAATTAATTGGTGCACAGTTAGAGGAAGTGGCTAAGGATCCGGCGGTCACAGCAGTAGTAAGTCCTTATGACAATCATTCGGTAAGTGCAGATGGCAAAATTGGCTATGCCACCATCTCATACAATACTCCAGGTAGTGATGTTACAGAAACATCAAAGGAACGTGTGCTTGATGTGGCAGGTATTTTGCGTGATGCCGGCTTACAAGCTGAATTAACTGGCTCTGGTTATGTGAAAATGGAGATCGGCGGCGTTACAGAAGGGATAGGGGTGCTCATTGCGCTTCTTGTTCTCACCGTTGCTTTTGGATCTGTTCTGACGGGGATCTTACCGATTCTTACGGCAGTCATTGGTCTTGGTACCGGCGTGATGTTGATCATCATCGGCTCGAATTTCTTCGACACCCCTTCTTTTGCTCTATCTCTGGCCAGCATGATTGGTTTGGCAGTGGGGATCGATTACGCGTTGTTTATTATCTCAAGATATCGGCAACAGCTTGCCGAAGGTTATGAAAGAAAAGAAGCAATTGCGATTGCGAACGGCACGGCAGGGAGTGCGGTTGTCTTTGCAGGCATAACGGTTATTATCGGTCTTGCGGGAATGTCGGTGATTGGTATTCCTTTTCTTACCGCAATGGGTTTAGCCGCTGCGCTTTGCATTTTCGTGGCTGTTCTCATCGCTATTTTTATGGTTCCTGCTATCCTCGAAGCGATGGGAGGCTTGATCAAAGCCAAATCGAAAAAAAGTTCCAAAGGTTCAACCCGCAACAAAAAGAACGAGACTCGAGGTAATTTATGGGGGGGGGTTGTTACCGGGCGCCCATGGTTGGCTGTGATCCTTGGTGTAGCATTGCTGGGCACTATTGCAATACCTTTCTTCAACATGGAGACAGGCACCATGGATGATGCGCAAAAATCGCCGGAATTAACTGAGCGGCGGGCATACGATCTGATGACAGAGGCATACGGTGTGGGGTATCATAGTCCGCTCGTTATCCTAGCCGAAACTGATGGTGGACAAGATGCTGCAGCCAATCTGTCTGGGGCGCTGGAACAACTTAGAACCTATCCTAACATTGGTACGATTGCTCCTGCTGTTCCTGGTCCTTCCGGAAAGATTTCTTTGATTCATGTGATTCCGGCTACCGGTCCTGCAGATAATAAAACGGTAGATCTGGTTAAACAAATTCGCAGTCAAGCAGCAGAAATCGAGAGTCAAAATCATGTGAAACTGAAAGTAACCGGGAGCACAGCCGTAAATATCGATATCTCTCAGAAGCTGAACGAGGCGCTGCCTGAATTCTGTATCATCATCGTCGGCTTGGCTTTTGTTCTTCTAGTGATGGTATTCCGGTCCATCCTGGTTCCCATCAAAGCGGTCCTGGGATTTATTCTTTCTTTGGGGGCTACATTAGGTTTCATTACCTTCGTCATACAGGATGGACATTTGCAAAATGTGTTCCATTTTAATGGGCAAGCTCCCATACTCAATTTTCTCCCAATCATGGTCGTCGGCATTTTGTTCGGACTTGCCATGGACTACGAAGTTTTCCTCGTCAGTAGAATGCGGGAAGAATTTAAGAAAAGTGGGGATGCCAAAAAGTCCGTTCTGGCCGGTATTCATCACAGCGGCGGGGTAGTTACAGCTGCAGGACTGATCATGATCTCTGTTTTCACGGGATTCATGCTGGCAGAAGATCCGAACATCAGGGTGATGAGCTTTGCACTTCTCTTTGGGGTTTTGTTCGATGCTTTTGTTGTCCGGATGCTCATCGTTCCCGGTGTAATGACTTTGCTGGGAAAATCAGCGTGGTATTTGCCGAAGTGGCTCGATCGCTTGCTTCCTAACCTGGATGTAGAAGGTGAGGAAGTGATGAAGGCGGTTGAGAAAAAACAATTAAGACTAGTGAGGGATCCTAAAACCAACCTCTCTACTGAACTCCTAAAATAAGTGGATAGTGAGGTGTTGCTCGATGACTCACCTTTCCGTGGTCGTACCTATTTTTAATGAAGAGGAAAATATATACGATCTTTACTTAAGTATTACTGAAGCATTAAGAGGGAGAATTGAGCATTACGAAATCGTACTGGTGAATGATGGAAGTAGGGATCGTAGTGCCGTGCTGTTAAATGAAATCGCACAGATGGATCAAGCGGTAAAGGTCATTCATTTTGAAAAAAACTACGGGCAAACGGCAGCCATTTGGGCGGGGATAAAAAATTCCCAGGGCGAACTGATCGCCCTTATGGATGCAGCGCTACAGACAGATCCACGGAACATCTTTAGATTAATGCCTTTCATCAAGAAAAGAGATTTTGTAAATGGAAAATGGGCAGATCATAAAGATACGTGGTTTAAGAAAGTTTCTTCAGGTTTCGCGAAAAAAATCCGTAATTGGATTATTGGAGGTTCAATTTATGATATAGGCTGTCCTATGAAGCTCTTCAAAAGGGAGGTAGCTGACAGTTTCTATTTATATAATGGAATGCACCGCTTTTTGCCCACGGTGGCTAAGATGAACGGCTTTTCAGTTATTGAAGTTACGGTAACCCATCAAGCGAGGAAACACGGAAACTCTAAATATGGGGAAATCAATCGTGGCGGTATGGGTTTCATGGATGCCATATTGATTGGCTGGCTCAAAAAGAGAGTCATTCTGTATCGGATTAAGAGATAATTGGATTTAGAAAACGTTATGTAAATTTAACAAGAGACATCACGGAGAATTCCATACGATGTCTCTTTGTTTGTTTTAAGGCAGTAAGCCGTCTTATGGCTGACTATTTCTTTAAATATTCCGAGAAATTCTCCTGAAAATCCAGTGAATGAATATCTTCCCGGAGATGGTGGTGGATTAGCGGGCCGATTTTGGCGGTTTCTTTTTGCACCATAAGCTCAAGAATGGATTGGTGTTCGTTCCAGATTTCTTCCAGCTTGTCGGTCTTAAGCATGTGCAGTCTGCGGTACCTGAGATAATGCACATTCGACTGCTGGATCAGAGTCCACAGATACTCACGTCCAGCAAGCCTGTACAAGGCCCGGTGAAACTCGTCGTCTAAATTAAGGAAAGAATCTACAGCATTCTCCTGCCCGATGACCTCTTTCTGTTTCTTAAGAATTTCTTTAAGCTCGTGCACTCCTGGTAGTAAAAGCTGTGCAGAAAGATCCTTGAGGATCTCCTTTTCCAGTGTGCAACGCAAGTATGTGATTTGTTCAACAGATTCAAGATCAATAAAGGAGACAATATTACCTTTTTTCGGATAGATATCGGTATAAGATTCCAGTGCAAGCTGTTTGAGAACATCACGCAACGGCGTACGTGAAATCTGAAACCGCTCAGACAAGGCTGTTTCACTCAGAATGGTGCCTGGCTTTAACGCCAGCGTGAGGATTTCTTGCTTCAGTGTGTTTAGAATTTCAGCTTTAATTGACATTTCTGTTCCTGCTTTCAATTGTTAATGACAGATACAGTACTAGTATACATGATAAGTTCGTTCATTAAAATCATTGGGATGAAAATAGGGTGGATATTCCTTGATTTCAGGATAAAATTCCTGATCAAATTGTGATTGACAAAGAATTGTTCTTATTCTATGATCAAGTAAATCTTGTATACAAGATAGTTGAAAACGAATTCACAGGAGGGTTTATCAATGAACATGACGTGGAGATGGTATGGCGAGGGCAATGACAATATCACGCTGGATCATATTCGGCAGATTCCGGGTGTTATGGGGATTGTCTGGTCTTTGCATGAGAAAGTAGCCGGAGAAGTGTGGGAAATGGAACGGATCCAAGAAGTGGCGGACCAAATCACCAGCAAGGGTTTCAGCACGGCTGTAGTAGAAAGCGTCAACGTTCATGATGATATCAAAATCGGCTTGCCGACCCGTGATAAATATATCGATATTTATATCGACACCATTCGTAAACTCGCCAAGGTTGGCGTTAAGGTGATCTGCTATAATTTTATGCCTGTTTTCGATTGGACCCGCACAGAGCTGTATAAAGAGTTGCCTGATGGCTCGAATGCTCTCTTTTATGAAAAGGCTGCCATTACCGATAATCCGCGTGAGATGGTGGACCGGATTCTGAAGGGAGCTGGAAAGTTCACGATGCCGGGCTGGGAGCCGGAGCGGTTGGCAAAGCTGGATGAGCTGTTTGCGGCTTATGCGGATGTGACGGAAGATAAACTGTTCGACAACCTCCAGTATTTCCTGGAACGCATTATTCCAGTATGCGAGGAAGTGGACATCAAGATGGCTATCCATCCGGATGATCCGGCTTGGCCGATCTTTGGACTGCCGCGTATTATCCGCAATCGGGATATGATCCGCCGCTTCTTGGATTTAGTGGACAGCCCGTACAACGGTTTGACGTTCTGCACAGGGTCACTCGGCACGAATCCGGATAACGATCTGCCAGCGATGATCCGCGAGTTCCATGATCGTATTCATTTTGCCCATATCCGCAATGTGAAGGTATTTGAGAACGGTGATTTCATTGAGGTGTCGCACCGTGGGCGTGACGGAAGTGTTGATGTGGCCGAGGTGGTCAAAGCCTATCATGAGAACGGATACATTGGTTATGTACGTCCGGATCACGGGCGGCATCTGTGGGGGGAAGAGAAGAACTGCCGACCGGGTTATGGCTTGTATGATAGAGCTATGGGCATCATGTATTTGCTTGGTGTTTGGGATAGCTTGGATAATGTCAAGGAGGCAAAATAAATGCTGCATCTGACCAGAAGCAGTATCCAAGGGGAAAAAGCAGCTTGGAAAGCTGCTGGTGTGGAGCTTCCACAGTTCGACTATGAGCAGGTAGCAAACAATACACAGCTTAAACCGGAATGGATTCATTTCGGTGCAGGTAATATTTTCAGAGGATTCGTGGCAAATGCTCATCAGAAGCTGCTGGATAGCAGAAAGTCGGATACAGGTATTATTGCGGTGGAAACCTTTGATTTCGAAATGATTGATAAAGTCTACAAGCCCTACGACAATCTGACCCTTTTAGTACTGATGAATGCTCGTGGTGATTTCCACAAAAGAGTAGTCAGTAGTATTGTGGAGGGAATCGCAGCGGACAAAAACCGCGAAGCGGAGTACCGTCGATTGATCGAGGTGTTCGAGAATCCCAGCCTGCAAATGGCTAGTTTCACCATCACGGAGAAGGGTTACTCGTTGACGGATCCGTACGATAAATATTTTGGCATTGTGGAAAAGGATATTGAGAGCGGACCGGAGCATCCTGTTCATGTCATGAGCATTGTAGCTTCGCTTGCTTATCGAAGATATCTGAAAGGCCAATATCCGATGACCTTTGTCAGCATGGACAACTGCTCACACAATGGCGACAAGCTGAAGAACGGTGTTGTGTCCATCGCTAAGGAATGGGCCCAAAGAGGACTTGTTATAGAAGACTTCGTGCGTTATCTGGAAGATGAACGAGTAATAACCTTTCCATTGTCCATGATCGATAAAATCACACCACGTCCTTCGGAGAGTGTACAGGCAGCGCTTCTGGAACAGGGAATTGGTGATATGGATGTGATCATTACCTCCAAAAACACATATACCGCTCCTTTCGTAAATGCTGAGATCAGCGAATATCTTGTAGTGGAGGATAACTTTACGAACGGACGTCCACCACTAGAGGAAGCCGGAATTATTCTTACGGACCGGGAGACAGTCAACAAGGTGGAGACGATGAAAGTAACGACCTGCCTTAATCCGCTGCATACGGCGCTTGCTGTTTCCGGTTGTCTGCTTGGCTACACCTTGATCGCGGATGAGATGAAGGACGATACTTTGCGGAGGTTTGTGGAGATAATCGGTTACAAAGAAGGCCTGCCCGTCGTAGTGGACCCGGGGATTCTCAGTCCAAAGCAGTTTCTGGACGAAGTCCTTACGGAGCGTTTTGCCAATCCATTTATCCCCGATACTCCGCAGCGGATTGCTACAGATACTTCGCAGAAGGTGGGTATACGGTTCGGTGAAACTATTAAATCCTATATTCGACGGGAGGAGCTCGATCCAGCGCAGCTAACGGCGATTCCACTGGCTATCGCTGTGTGGTGTCGTTACTTACTTGGAGTGAATGATGCTGGAGAGGTCTTCACATTGAGTTCAGATCCGTTACTAGAAACACTGCAAGGTTACCTGCAGGGAGTTTCGCTTGGAGACCAAACCGCAAGTGTGCGCCCCATTCTTGAAGATGAGCGACTTTTTGGGGTTCCGTTGTACGAGATTGGTCTAGGTGATAAGATTGAGATTATGTTCCAGGAAATGATGGCAGGCCCAGGAGCGGTACGGAGAACATTAGAGCACTATTTAAAGTGAAGGCTAGGCAGTTAAGTAGATTTGAATTAATATAGAAGAAAATAAAGCGAAAAAAGTCCCGAGGCAATCAATCGGGGCTTTTTTTTGTATGATTTTAAAAAATCCAAACAAAGTGTGAAAAGAATCTTATGTAAAATGAGAAGGACGAAAGTTAAACTAAACACATGACGAATAACCGGTGTTCGTCAACTGAGCGACGAATTTTGAGGGGGTTCAACACCATGTTCAAAAGAAAAAAAAGCTGGGCACTTGTCATGGCTTCGGTCATGTTGGCTGGAGGCGTGTTAAGTGGTTGCGGAAGCAGTAACAATAACAACAACTCGTCGAATGCCAGTCCCCAGCCAAGCAGCTCGACTAGCGACAGTGGTACTGAAACGAAAGATTCCGGCAAGAAGACAACGCTTACGTTCTGGGCTGCGGCTACTACGCCGGACCGTGATGTATTCTGGCAAAAAGTTACGAAGGAGTTCATGGCTGAGCATCCGAATATTAAAATCGAATACTTGGGCGTGCCTGGAGATTTGAACGGTTATATACAAAAGCTGAATGTCGCTATTGCTGCTGGACAAGGGCCGGACCTGATCAATAACTTTACGTCCGACTTTATTGCACGCGATGTGCTTGAGCCAATCGATTCTTATTTCGATAGCTGGGAAGGAAAGGACAAGATCACAACGGGTTCGGTTACCTCAATGAGAGCAGCGGATCCGGTTGACAAGAAGTTATATGGATTGCCTTATGGCGTTCTGCCTTGGATGGAATGGATTCGTTCGGATTGGCTGAAGGAATCAAATCTACCGAATCCGGACACATGGGATCAATTCTTTGACAACGCACAGAAGTTGACTGACAAGTCCAAGGATCGTTACGGATACTCTATACGGGGTGGAGCCGGAAGTGCTACCTCGCTGGAATATCTTATGTACTCATACTCGGGAATTACGAACTATTTCACGCCAGAAGGCAAAGCCACGATCAACGATCCACTGAATGTAGAGTTTCTGGAGAAATACTTGAGCGGTTATAATGTCAATACACCTGAAGATGACTTGAACAAAGGTTGGACGGAATTGGCTGCTTCGTTCCAGTCCGGCAAGGTAGGTATGATTTTCCATAACCTTGGTTCCGCAAGCGCTCACAGTAAAGCATTCAATGACGATTTAACCAAGTTTACAGCTGTTCCATTCCCTATGGGTGCCAAAGGCTATCGCGTTCACCCCGGCGTTACACCATCGGTGATGATGATGACAAAGAACTCCGAGAATAAGGAAGCAGCATGGGAATTCATGACGTATTTCGTAACGCACAATGATAGTGAGTACGGAGAGCTCTATGGCGAAATTCCGACTTATCTTGATGCATTGGATGCTGATTGGATTGTAAACGTGCCTTACGTGAAGACGGGCGCAGACCTGATGAGCTCACCGGACACGAAGTTTACCGATAATCCCGTTTATCTGCCGGGCTATAACAAGGTTCAGACGAATATGGAGCCTATGATCCAGAAGGTAATGGCCAAAAAGATGAGTGCCAAAGAACTATTGGATGAATGGGCAAAGCAGCTTGAAAAAGAAAAAGCAAGTTTTGACTCTTCGAAATAAAACAGTTAATATCCCCGAACAATAAATAATCTCAGCAGGCGGGCTCTTGATGATACTTGGGCCGCCTGTCTTTTGAATGACAACTCCCTAATGATTAATGCCACTAATTGACAGCGTTTTCATCACCTGCAAATGAACAGGAGGTAAGTTATGAAAAGAATTAAGAGTGTCCTTATTGCATTATGCGCTTTATTGCTCATCCCGATCGTACCTGAAATCGCCTTTGCCGGAGAAACCAACACGGCTTATGCCGCTGCGAACATTAATGATTCCTTATCGGCTAATATTTACTCCCCGACGGATTTACGAATGGCACCTGCCTCTAATACGGATACAACCGTAGTGTTAGCATGGGAGAAACCTCTATTTTATTCCAACATTACTAAGTACAATATTTATGACAGTGATGGAACCCGGGTTGGTTCGACGGACAAAACTTACTATAAGTTTTTAGGATTAACTCCAGAGAGGACATATACCTACACGGTACGAGCCCAGGATACATCTGGCAACGAATCTTTAGATAGCAATACGGTCCAAATCACAACTAAAAAGACGGGCATCAGGTTTAATGTTAAGGATTATGGAGCATCCGGAGATGGCAACACATTGGATACCGTGGCAATTCAAACCGCGATTGACGCAGTTACTCCAGGAGACACTTTATACTTTCCACCCGGGAAGTATGTGACTGGCGGATTGTTCCTGCACAGCAATATGACTGTATTTGTAGATGCAGGGGCTCAAGTGATGCCTAGTTCACACAAGGCTGACTTCTTGCCGTTCGTAACGGCCAGACACAGTATTGAGGAACCCGAGGCTTATCAAAGTTTATTTAACGCCGGAGTTATGGATCATGACAAGTACGATGATTATAGTGTAACTGATATTACATTCCTTGGACCCGGAACAATTGGTGACGAGGAGAGCGGCTTGAAGCTGCGTGAGGAATACGATAACGACAAGGTTGAAGTTGGAACAACCTACGGTGGTGGACATCTGCTATCTTTTAATAACGCACACAATGTCTATATCGATGGATTGAAAATCCGCAATGGAATGATGTGGACCGTAGTACCTGTATACAGCAAAGACATCACCGCCTATAACCTCGATATTAACACCACGCAACATAATGGAGACGGCTTTAATCCGAATTCTTCCGAGAGCGTTTACATTTTGAATTCTACCTTTCAAACCGGGGACGACGGCAGTGCAATTAAATCCGGGATCAATCAAGAAGGCCGGGATATCGGCAGACCCTCCAGATTTATTTATTATCGCGGAGATACCTTTAGTGGTGGACACGGCGGGGTCGTTATCGGAAGCGAGATGTCTGGCGGAATAAGCGACATCTACGTGGAAGACTGCAATCTGATTCCCCTCGACGTCAAGTCGAACACTGTGGCACCGGGCTTTAAGATCAAAACAAGCACATCCCGGGGCGGCTACATTCGGAACATTCAAGTGAGGGATTCGCTTATCAACAAGATTGATCTGAATTCCAACTATGACAAGCTTCCTGTTCCTGATATTTACCCACCGGACATGAGTAATTTCCGGTTTACCAACCTGCGGAACAACGATATCTCTGGAACGGATAACATTATTTCGTTGACAGGGGCAGCCTCCACTTCAACAGCTGATAACGCTTTGAAGAATTTGCAGTTCATTAATTGTGCTTTTGCTAAAGCTCAATTAGCCTACACGGAGAATATCTTTTTCACCAATAGCAGCTTGCCCAAAGGAATTAGCGCTACGAACAGTGCGAATATCGTTCAGGATGGTGTGGTCGTAACTGATAAAGCCTTCCCGGTTCACGAGGATTTCACTGAATATAAAGCCGGGGATACGCCGGGCGGATATTGGAGTGCTTCGAGCTATGCCCCGGGTCTGATCACTATTGCGGCGGACGGAGATTTGAATCCGAACAGTATTTTCCTTAATGACCAGGATAGCGGTTATGTAAGTGTATCCCGTGGTTTTGGTTCGCAGACGGGAACCTTATCGGCAGAAGTGCATATGAAGTTCCCGGCCCCTCCCAACTTAACGAACGGTGTGCCGAACGGTACTTATGCGAACAAACCTACCTCGAATAATCGGGTATTTCAGCTGCTCGGATCGAATGGTAAAGTAGCCGTCTGGTTAAACACTGAGAATTCGGGAGCATTAAGTTATGTCATCAACGGAAAAACATCTCCTATCATCATTCCTGCGATCCCGCTTGATAAGTGGTTTACAGTCAAGACTGTGGTAGATTTTCCAAACAAGCTTGTGGATGTTTATTACAACGGAACGAAGGTGTTAAGCAAACAGCCATTCTATGATTCAACCCTGGCGATGGCGGATATTAGCACCTTCAAATCCATAGGGCCTAATAATAATACGACAGTGGCATCTCAAGTTTACTTGGATAATCTGTACATTAGTGCTTCTGAGGAAGCTACCAGCGGTTATGGAATCCAGCTAACACACTCAGGTTCGACGAATTCAATCTCCGATAAAGGAGGGCGTTTAACCTTTAGTGCCACCAAAACTACGGGAGAAACTTCGCAGGTTACATGGGCTGTCTATAATAGTGATCTGACCCCTACAGATGTGGCTACTATCGACGATAATGGAGTACTGACCGCTAATAGCAATGGTAAAGTCATCGTCGCAGCGACGATGAATGACGGAACAGCGATTATCGGATTGATGCCAATCACCATAACAGGACAAGAAACAGTTGTTGGCTATAAGTCCTTACAGGTAACGACCGCATTAGGCACGAAGCCTAATCTGCCGAATCAGATGCCGATTTTGAGAGAGGATGGAGCGGTAAGTTATGCTCCGGTAATCTGGGATTTAGTTCCGGCGTCTGAATATCAGCAGATAGGAGCATTCACTTTACAGGGTACAGTAACGGGATATTCAGCAAGAGCTGAAATTCAAGTGGAAGTGGTTTCGGCTGGCATGACCGGTTATCGGCCTGTCATCGCGACAACTGCGAAGGGCATCGCACCGAGTTTGCCAGATCACGTAACGGCGATCTTCAATGATCAAATGACCAAATCTCTGCCAGTGTCCTGGGAACCCATCTCTCCAGACTTGTATGCGGATACAAATATTGACGGGTTCAAGGTTATGGGTACGGTACAAGGGTCGGACCTACCGGTTACTGCGCATGTATATGTTCTGTCTGATATCGCTCCAGACGCGAAGGTTATCGTCGTTGCCGCAGATGGAAGCGGGGATTATAAAAGTATCCAAGCTGCTGTCGATGCAGTCCCGGACCAGAACCGCAATCGCATCATTATTTTTGTGAAAAACGGTTTGTATTATGAGAAAGTTCTTATTCCAGATACCAAGCCTTACATCTCTTTAATGGGTGAGAGCAAGGATGGAACGATTCTCACCTACGATGATAATCCGAAAAAAACGGCCCCGGATGGTACCTCGTTAGGTTTGGGCACTTATACGGATTATACGCTCATGATTAAAGGCCATGATTTCTATGCCAAGGATCTAACGGTCATTAATTCCTCGGGCTCCGGAGCAGGTCAATCCGTTGCCGTCGACGTATATGCGGATAAAGCTTTTTTCGAAAATTGCAACATCATCGGTTATCAGGATACACTGTTAACCCGCAATCTGACCGATAACGCGGATCCTAACAACTATGCCAATAATGCAACCATTCAATCCTATCGTTCCTACTTCAAGGATTGTTTCATCTCGGGTTCGGTAGACTTTATCTTTGGTCCGGGTATTGCTGTTTTTGATAACAGCGAGATTCATTCCAGATTGGCTGGGCATGTGACGGCAGCTTCCACTCCTGAGGGACAGGAGTATGGCTATGTATTCCTGAACAGCAAAGTGACCGGCGAAGCGTTGCTTTCGTCTATATCCGCTGTTGATTTGGGAAGACCATGGCGTCCATATGCGAAGACTGTATATCTGAACAGCTATATGGGAGATCACATTGCTCCAAGTGGCTGGAACAACTTCGGCAATTCAAAAAACGAAGCAACCGCATATTACGGTGAATATCAAAGCTTTGGTCCGGGAGCAAATCCGCAGGCTAGAATGAACTGGACCCATCAATTAACGGACACGGAAGCCGAAGCGTATACATTGCACAGTATTTTCAGCGCAACGAGTGCGATCAACGGGAGAGAGGATTGGGATCCTACCCAGCTCGCTTCCGACAATCCAATCGAATCGCTTCTGCCAGTTCATGTTGAGACACCAGTAGGTGTGGCTCCTATTTTGCCAACAGTTGTAGGCGCTGTTTATGCAGATGAAACAGTGAAGCAAGTGCCTGTCGTTTGGGAAGCTATCAACCCTGAGTTATATGCGGTAGAAGGGCGATTTACAGTTACGGGCGCTGTCTATGGCACGGAGTTAAAGGCCGAAGCCAAAGTTACTGTTCGATCGGGAAGTTTTTTAACCGGACCGGGCTCTGTGGAGAAGGGGCAGTCCTTTGAAGTCGTATATGGCATGTCTCGTGTTACAAGTGATGTATATGGCTTGGATTTGACGCTGAACTACGATCCTGAGCAAATTCAGTTCGTGGCAGCGGAATCCTTGCTGGATGGAATTCGTGTCATCGATTCCTTTGATAATGAGGGACAAACACGGATTCTCATGGCAAGCACAACCCCAGGGGTTGGCATGAGCGGCGATTTGCCGAGAATTCTTCAACTTCACTTCACTGCAAAAGATGTAACGGAAGCGACGGTTGCTTCATTAGAAGCGACCCGCATTATTATGAGCGATGGCGAAGGTAATGAATCTTCTGTGGAAGGCACTGCTTATCAGGTTAACATTACTGTGACTGATACAGGTTCGGGAGATGTCATTAGAACAGCACTCCAGTCTATCCTTCACGAAGCCGCCAGCACTTTGGCGTCGGCATCGATGGGTACACTTTGGGGGCAATATTCGCAGTCAGCTATTGCTATCTTTAAGGATGCCATTGCGAACGCAACCGTTGTCTTAAACGACAGCGATGCTACACAAGAGGAAGTGAATCTAGCGGCTCAAGATTTGTCTACTGCACTTCAAAAGCTCGCTACAGCGATGAATCTCGAGGCCAGCATGGATGATCTTCTTCTTCTGAGCTCCAAATATGGCATCACTTCAAGTGATAACGGTTGGAGTGAGGTAAGTAGGTATGATCTGAATAAAGACCAGCAGATCGACATCGTCGATCTGGCTGGAATGGCCCGTAAAATCACTTCAAATTAAGTTTGCTAAATCTGGAGGGCGCTGACTCAACGGCAGCGGCGCTCTCTCCTATCTTGCTATTGAAAGGGTGGATGAATCGAAATGGCTAAACTCAGAATCGCGATGCTTATGCTCCTTGTCTTTTTTCTAGCGAGACCTGTGGTAACGCAGGCTAGTAGTGAACCCAACTTCCAAACTGTGTTATCAAAAGAAAGTCCTACCCTCAACAGTACCTTTACTGTTGAGATTGCAGCGAACCTAATGACGGATTTGTACGCGTACGAGTTGAATCTGACCTATGATCGCTCAAAGCTGGAGTTCGTGAGTTACACAGCAGGCGAGGGCGGCTTCAACATTGACGCCCTATTGACGAATAACGGCGTGCGGCTAGCGCATACAGAGCTTGAAGAGAAATCTGGCAAGAACGGAGATCTGAAACTGGCCACAGTTACTTTCAAAGCGCTTGAGAGTGGCGATGTCAAAATCGTTCTATCCCGTGTGAAGTTAGTAGATTCGCAGCTGGCTGCGGTTAACTACACCCCTGATGCATCGGCGATCGCGCATATTGTTAGTATCGATGACAACAACGGAAACAACGGCAATAACGGTAACAATGGAAACAACAGCAACAATAGTAATAACGGAGCGGGAGGAAACGGCAGTTCGATCCAGCCTACAACTCCGAGTAATGTCAACGGTTCTACGATCAAACCGGTGATTCGTTATGACGCAGCTGCACAATCGGTTCAATCAACCGTGGATCTAGAATCACTGCAGAAAGCTCTTAACCAAACTACCGCCAACGACAAAGGAGTAAAAAAAGTAATCATTGAAGTCGAGTCGAAGCCCGGGGCAAAAGAGTACGTTCAGACGATTCCAACTTCGGCTATATCCAATGATGTCAAAAAGGCGGAAATTGAAATTGTAACACCACTGGCTAACCTCACTCTCCCTGATAATATGCTGCAAGCTGGGGTTACCTCCAATGAACAAATAAGTCTTCATATCACAAGTGTTGATCCTAAATCCTTGCAGCCGTTCGTGCAAAACCAAATCGGCAACCATCCCGTCATACAATTAACTTTAACGTCGGGTGGCAAGACCATAACCTGGGATAATCGCCAAGCTCCGGTCACAGTCAGCATCCCCTACGTTCCTACTGCACAAGAGCTGCTTAATCCAGAGCATATCGTTGTGTGGTATGTAGACAGTCAAGGGAAACTTACTTCGGTTCCTAGTGGTAGATATGATGCGAAGTCCGGTCGCGTCAGCTTTAAGACTACACATTTCAGCATGTATGCAATTGGTTATACGAATAAATCCTTTAAGGATCTTGAGTCTGTGGCTTGGGCTAAAAATCCGATCGAGGTTATGGCTTCCAAGGGAATTATTAGTGGTGTGTCCGATACAGAATTCCGCCCATCTCAAGCTGTTACTAGAGCCGACTTTTTGGTATTGCTCGTTAGGACGCTAGAACTGAGCGGAAAAGCTGGAGATACCTTCGCGGACGTCCCATCCCAAGCTTATTATTACGAGGCCGTTGGCATTGCTCGGGCACTTGGCATTGCGGAAGGCTCAGGAGACAACCTGTTCAAACCGCTTGAGCCAATCACCCGTGAGGACATGATGGTCCTAACCGCCAGAGCCTTGAAGGCGTCAGGTCAACAGGTTACAGGTGGAGATACATCCGTGCTTCAACCGTTCAGCGATGTTGCGAAGATTTCTTCCTATGCGTCTGAATCTGTCGCAAGTCTAGTGAAAGCGGGTTTGATTCACGGGAATGGCCGCCAAATCGAGCCTAAGTCTACGACGACACGAGCGGAAGCAGCTGTGTTAATGTACAACATATATAACCTCTGATAGTATTCGTGCACTTCTATTCTAAGGAGGAAGAAGATATGAACAGGACCGCACCCTGGGGGCAAGAAGACACCATAAGCCGAAAAGTAACGGCTATAGCCATAATCGTGGCGATGATAATGAGTCTTTTATATGGTTATTCTCCGCGAACCGCTGCGGCCGCTGCTGCCAGCTGGCAGGCGAATACCACTTATACGATCAACGATTGGGTCATCTATAATGATCTGGAATATCAGTGTATACAAGCACACACCTCGGAGGAAGGGCTGAAACCTTCAATTGCGGTGGCGTATTGGGCGAAGAATGGCAAGCCGATTCCGGGCAAGCTTGAAGCCGAGAACTGGGACAGCATGCAAGGGGTTCAGAACGAGGCAACCACGGATACTGGAGCCGGTTTAGATGTGGGCAATATTGAAGCCGGAGATTGGCTGGAATACAAGGTAAATGTGGCTTCCGCAGGAATCTACACCGTAGATTTTCGTCTTGCTACGAAGTATTCAGATAAGGAGCTTCAATTGCAAGATAGCAGAGGAACTGTTCTGGCAGCGGTTTATGTGCCAAATACGACCGGTTGGCAAAAATGGACGACCATAAGCGTGTCGGCAAATCTGAGTGCGGGTCCGCAAACCCTGCGCATCACGACGAATACCGGCAACTTCAATATTAACTGGCTGATGTTCACTGATGTATTATCAGCCTCGACCCCGACAGGAGTAACCGGCAAGGCTGGTGATACACAAGCGATGCTTAATTGGCCGGTGGTTACCAGAGCGATTTCGTATAATGTGAAGCGTAGCGAAACAACTGGCGGGCCCTACGAGCTGATTAAGAACATGGATTCCAACCGGTATGTAGATAGCAAATTGATGAACGATAAAACCTATTATTATGTCGTCAGTGCAGTAACCGATTCCGGTGAAAGCCCAAATTCCAAGGAAGTAGCCATCACGCCAATTCTGCTACCTGACATACCAGCTGCTCCGACAGGGTTGACGGGAATAGCAAGGGACAGCCAAGTGACCCTGAAATGGGAGTCTGTCGAAGGTACGGAGCAATACCATTTGCTCAGAAGGGATGACGGAGGGGCTAAGTATTCGGTCATCGCGTCGGATTTGACGGAAACCCAATATAACGACGCCGGATTGACTGACGGAACGGTATATGAATACACCGTTCAAGCTCAAAATGCGGGTGGCTTAAGCGAAAATTCGGTCTCCGCTAAGATTTCTCCAGTTGCCCCTTTAGCGAAACCAACTGGATTGATTGCTGTTCCTGGTGATGCCCGCGTGGATATAACATGGAACCCTGTGCCGGGAGCCTCCTCGTATTCAGTGAAGCGAAGTGTAATATCGGGGAGAACGTATTCGGTCGTGGCTAGCAACCTGACCGCTCCGGAATTTACTGATAGCACCGTACACAACGGAACGAATTATTATTATGTTGTATCTGCCTTAAGTGCTCAGACGGAAAGTATGAATTCCGATCAAGCACGCGTATCTCCGGTTCATTTCCAGCAGGGGGTACCTTCTTCGCCGAATGAAGTAACAGCACAAGCGGGAGTTAGCAAGGTTAACTTGCAGTGGACCGAGGTTGCTGAGGCTGATTCATACCTCGTTAAACGGGCGGCTTCGTTGGCGGGACCCTTTACAACGATCGCTAGCGTAACCCAAACAAACTATCTGGACAACAGCATAACAAACGGTGTGACCTATTATTATGTTGTATCTGCTGTTAATGCGAGGGGCTCGGGAGCAGATAGCCTGATCCAAATCGCCACTCCAGCTAAAGTAATTGTAGTTGCGAAGGATGGAACGGGAGATTATACGACCGTTACGGATGCTCTGAATTCGATTCCAACTGGGAATTCGACCCGGCGGGTGATCTATATCCAAGACGGTATCTATCATGAAAAGGTAGCCGTTCCGAATTCTAAGCCATTAGTTAGTTTAGTTGGTGAAAGCAGAGACGGAACGATTTTGACCTATGACGATTATGCTAATTCCGGAATAGGTACTGGAAACAGCCACACGTTGTTAGTTTCTGCCAGCGACTTTACGGCAGAAAATATGACGATTCGCAATACTTCGTTTGAGAGGGGAAATGTAGGTCCCGCAGTCGCACTTAACGTAACGGGCGACAGAGCAATTTTTACGAACGTTTATCTGGCAGGGTTCCAAGATACCTTGTATGCAAACGGCGGGCGACAGTACTTTAACCGATGCATAATTGAAGGGGACGTCGACTGGATCTTTGGGAATGCTGCGGCTTATTTCTACGATTCGGAGATTAAGTTCGTTGGTGGCTTTGGCGGTCATATGACGGCAGCCTCTACGGATGAGAAAGCTGAGTTTGGCTATGTTTTCATGAACTCGCGATTGACCCGCGGTACTTCTTCTTTGAAGGAATCGGTGACTCATGATCCTTGGAGACCGGAATGGGATATCGGCACTAAGCTGGCTGCTACTAACGGTTCGCTAGATCTGGGTAGACCTTGGAGAGCTAACGCCAACGTGAAGTACATTAATACCTGGATGGATGCGCATATCAAAGCAGTAGGTTGGGATAATTGGGGAAATCCTTCTAACGAATCGACGGCGCGGTATGGTGAATACAACTCTTCGGGACCAGGTGCCAATGCGAAGGGCCGCTATCGCTGGTCGAGCCAATTGACATCTGACGAAGCCAATCAATACACCGTTCAGAATGTGCTGAAAGGAGCGGATGGGTGGGATCCTACGCTGTTCGGCACGCTTCCTGGGCATGAACAGAATGAACAGCAGCCTGCTTCTCCAACCGGACTGAGTGTGACTTTCCCGAGCGGTGTTGATGCGACATTAGGCGATTCTCCCGTAGCTCTGTCGTGGAACACGGTTGAAGGAGCAAGTTCTTATCGTGTCTATCGCGGAAGCGAAGCGGGTGGTCCTTACTTGCCGATTGCATCCGATCTGATTCCGTCATCCACTTCCCCGCTGGCAACGATCCAAGGTGAGGATTGGACAGCGATGTACGGTGTCAAAACTCAGAATACGAGTGATGAAGGCGGAGGTCTAAATGTCAGTTATATCGATCCGGGAGATTGGATGAATTACGCGATACAGGTTCCTGCGGGTGGATTCTACACCTTGGATCTGCGCGTCTCTGCTCCGGACAGCGGTAAACAGCTTCAATTAAAGAGTGGGAATGGCAGCGTGCTGAGCACCGTAGATATTCCGCAAACCGGTGATTGGCAGAGCTGGACAACGGTCAGTGTGAATGTCAATCTTCCCGCTGGGAATCAAACTTTACGCCTTTATTCCGTAACGGGGAGCTACAACTTGAATTGGCTCCGCTTGACGGAGGGAGTGAAAGATAAGGTTCAATATTCGGATATGGTTGTGAACACAGGAGCTCCTTTTTATTATGTAGTAACTGCTGTGAATGCCAATGGAGAGAGCGTCTATTCAACTGAAGTATCTTTGTCTTCAGCTCCGGTGAAATTTGATCGTAATCATGTGAATCAAGCGGATCTGTCTGTATCCGTTAAACGTTCGGGAGACACAATGACGGGAATTATGCTCGGAACCCATGCACTGAATAAGGGGACCGATTACACTGCCAATGGAAGTATTTATACTCTTCGTGATGTCTTCTTGTCTCAGTTGCCGATTGGAAAAAATACACTAACTTTCACTTTCGCTTCCGGTACTAAAATTCTGTTAGCCATAGAAGTTGTGAATTCCACCATGCTGCCGGGACAGACCCTATCGAACATACCGACACTGGAGCTTTATAGCCTTGAGGGGGTAGCTCCATTTTTGCCAAGCATCGTTCCCGTTCAATTTACGGATGGATCGGAGAAAGCATTGGCTGTCGTGTGGAGTTCAATCGATCCAGCTAAGTATGCATCTGTGGGGAACTTCACTGTGCAGGGAACTGTAACGGGCACCGATGTAAAGGCGACTGCGAAGGTTAGCGTCAAATCCGCGGATTCCGTGGGGGTTGTAACGGGCGGGGATGACTTGCAAACGTATCAAAAAGATCTGCCATTCGATATGCCAGCGATTACGCTTCCAACATTTCCAAACGTAGATTTTAATATTGAAGATTATGGCGCTGTTGGAGATGGTATAACCAAAAATACGGCGGCATTCGCAAAGGCAATTGAGGCGGCTACACTGGCAGGTGGAGGGCGTGTCGTCGTACCTGCTGGTGTATGGCTGACAGGAAGTATCCAAATGGCAAGTAATATTGATCTGCATGTAGAGGCTGGTGCACTCATTCAATTTAGTCCCGACTATGATGACTTCAATTTGGTGAATGCAAAATATCAACCGATGCTGGCGGCATCGGGGCTCAGCAACATCGCGATCACAGGAAAAGGTGTTATCGATGGCAATGGGCAATATTGGCGTTATGTGAAGAAGGGCAAGGTCACAACCACGCAGTGGAATTATCTGTTGTCCTTGGGCGGAGTGTTGACCGATAACGGCAGTGTTTGGTATCCGTCTCAACAAGCTGTTGGGGTATATCGTCCTATCATGGTCGACATCTATAATAGCAGCAATGTGTTAGTCGATGGACCTACCTTTATGAATTCACCACAATTTGCGACTAGCTTTACGAAGATTCGGAATCTGGTGATCCGTAATTCAACGGTCAATAACGACGCTTGGTACCAGAACGGAGACGGTCTTGATGTCACTTCTTCTCAGAATGTTGTTTTATATCACAACACGGTGAATGCCGGAGATGATGGAATCGGGATGAAGGCCAGCTATGACCCGAGTCCGACAAACGCTTTGTCCGAAGTCGTAATTGCCGACAACATTGTTTTTCGTGGCCATGGCGGATTGTCTATCGGAAGTAACACATCCGGAGGCATTCATAACCTTGCGGTTCGCAACAATCAATATATCGGAACGGATAATGGGATCAATATTAAAAGCTTTGTTGGTGGTGGTGGTCCTATTGAGAATATCTATATCGATGGTCTCCATATGCAGAATATTGGTTATACGGCATTATCCATTAATGATTTCTATACGGGGCACAGCGAAGCAGTGGATAATGCACAGCTGGGAGTCGATAACCGGGTTCCAGAGGTTAAAAATATCCACATTCGTAACGTTACGGTGGACGGAGCTTCGGAAGCAGTGTCCATCGATGCACTGGCCAATGTGCCTCTGCGTAATGTGGAGTTGACCAATGTAAAAATGTCGACTCAAACTGGATTCGTGTCCAGTAATACGACTGATATTCAATTCAATCATGTTCAGATCGTTCCGGCGAACGGAACCCTCTATACCATGAACAATGCAGCCGATATTTTATTGAATGACGTTCTTTGTCCGCCTGGCACAAGCACCTTTATCCATTTGAAGGGATTCGCTAGTAATATCCTATTGCAGGATACGGATTTTTCGCAGGCGGGGATACCGTTTCACTTGGATTCAGGCATAAGTCCTTCAGTTATTACGGTCTCTAATCCGGGTTCCATTCAGATTCCTAAAGCACCCGCAAACGTAAGTGCAACTACGGGTAGGGCCGAAATCTTGCTACGCTGGGATGAGGTTGCCGGAGCTGATTATTATGCAGTGAAGCGAAGCGTAAATAGCTCAGAGGGGTATGTAACCATTGCCTCCAATGTCACGGACAGCACTTATTTGGACAATGCCGATCTTACTGCTGGTAATTATTATTATGTGATTACGGCAGTTAATGTTGGAGGTGAGAGCGATAACTCTAACGAGGTCAGCGCGATTGTAAATGCTCCCTCCTTAAGTCTTCCCTATGCTACGGTTATGGGAGAAGGAACAACGTTTGCCGGCCAACAATTTGGTTTGGTTTATGGCTTAAATAATGATTACGTTACAGAAAGTGTCAGCACTGTTGTTTATGGTCAAGAGTTGACGTTTGAATATGACCCGGACCTAATTCTTTACGATTCGGTAGAATGCTTAGCGGATGAATGGGGAGTGGAATCCGTCGATAAGGATGAGGTGAATGGAAAAATCACAATCAAGCTCGCAAGCACTGGAGCTGGTATCCTTCCAAGCGGAGACATGCTCAAAATGCTCTGGCATTCATCAAACCTGAACTATGCCGGCGATACGACGGCCTATCTTCATTTGCACCCCGTTTTGATTGCCGATGGGAGCGAAACGGTATCAAAGCTATCTAATACGATCTATGGCATGAAGATCATGATAGACAAAACGGTCCTGGCCAGCAGGGTTGATGTAGCGAAGAGCCTTACGGCAGATCAATACAATCCATCCACTTGGTTAATCTTGCAAACCTATCTAACCTCTGCGAAAGTGATTCTTGCTGGATCGCAAGCTACACAGAATCAGGTGAATGCAGCTGCCTCGAACTTGCAGTTGGCTATGGATGGGTTAGACGGCGCCTCGGACAAATCGGCTCTGGCATTAAAGATTGCTATAGCACAAGCAACATCCGATTACGCCACTATTGGCAGTAAATGGGGGCAATATACGAAGACGGTAGTGAATGAGCTTAATAATGCAATCGGTAAAGCTATGCAGGTCGTGAATAATCCGAACGTAACTAAGGTTTCTGTGGAGCAGGCAATCATTGATCTGGATGCGGCGCTGGCAACTTTCTTGAGCTCGGCCAATCCAGCAAGTATCGGTGATTTGGCTATTCTGTCCGCTCATTACGGTATAAGCTCCGCACATACGGATTGGATCCGATATCAGATTTATGATCTGAATAAAGATGGTCTTTTGGATATTGTGGATCTTGCGGCGTTAGCCCAGCTTATTCTACATCCATAAAGTAGCCACAGACGAGTCCCAATCAGGGGCTCGTCTTCTTTTTTTGAGAAATTGAATAAAAACAAACAAGGTTTGATAAAAAACAAACCCATCTCTTCGAGCTAGGAGTTATTATAAGAGGAGAATCCGAAACGAATTCATTTGGGGGAAATACATGTTCTCGTATCTTTCTAGAAGCCCAATCAAAATTAAGCTGCTTATTTATTTTTTGCCTATTCTTGTGTCATCCGTTGCGCTTACCGGTTTTTTTTCCTATTTCACTGCCGTTAAGCAGCTCGAACAAAACGCTTATTATTTGCTAAGCGATACGACCGAGCAAACGGGCTTTTTTCTTAACGACAAGCTTTATACGATCTTCGAACAGCTAGTGTCAATCGAGAACAATTCGGCTTTTCAATATATTTTATTAGATAATGGACAAGACGAAGGAGAACATCGCTACGATGATATCATCGATCTTCATAAACAGTTCGAGGAAGCCTACCGGAATCATTTGCAAGTCATCGATTCAATTTTTGTCACGTTTAATAATGGCCGGACCTTCAACATACAGAAGGACTTTATTCCCCGGCATGTCGGTGTGAATCTTAATGAATGGCTGGCCCGATATAACCAAAAGGATGCAGAAAGCAGTTATTACTGGTTGAATACGCATGAGGATCAAGTGTTTACTACTGTCACGAAACGTAATGTTGTAAGCGTATTTAAAATTATCGGAAATCTTGATTCCGAGGTCAGTGGCATGGCTCTGATTAATATGAAGGAATCCTATCTGCTCGACATTTTACAGAATGTCAATATTAGTCCCAATGGCTCGCTGGCTCTGATCAGTCCAGATGGGGTGATGTATTCCAAGCCGTTATCCAAAGAGTACGCTATCGGCGATGAGATCGTGAACGATATCCGTAATAACGCAAATCACCAGGGAGATTTAAGGGCGGCCAGCAAGTCGGACCAACGTATGATGATTCACTTTACAACGTTATCGCTGAACGGGTGGAAGCTCGCCGCCATCGTTCCTGAAAGCGATATCTTAGCCAAGGCAAGCCAGATTAAATCGATAACGCTTACAATCGTAGCTGTTATTCTCGTAGTTTTTATTATCATGGCAACCTATTTTGCGAGCAGCCTGACGAATCCCATCCGTTATTTGTCCAAACAAGTGAAGAGTTTTAGACAAGGGAACCTAAATGTTAACTTTCAGCTGAAAGAGCAAAATGAAATTGGTGTATTAGCCAGTGGATTGGAGAATTTGGTCGATTCGGTTCGCCAATTGCTGGAGCAAGTTAAGGATGAACAGGAACAGAAGCGGCAAATGGAGTTATTAGCATTGCAGTCGCAAATTCAACCACATTTTCTATACAACACTCTCGGATCTATCAAACATATGATTGATTTGGGTGAGAAGGAAAAGGCATCGACAATGGTTAGTGCGCTGGCCCACTTTTTTCGGATCGGCATTAGCAGAGGGCGGGAGGTCATAACGCTTAGAGAAGAGATTGAGCATGTTCAAAGCTACTTGCAAATTCAAAATATCCGTTACCAGAAAGATTTTGAATTTGAGATTCAAGTTGAAGAGAGCATTATGCATCTTCCTATCATGAAACTGACCTTGCAGCCTATTGTCGAGAACGCCATCTATCATGGCATCAAAAACAAGAAGGGAAAAGGGATCATCAGAATAACAGGAAGGCCAAGCGGGGATGCAGCAATAATTGAAGTCTTCGACGATGGTGCAGGGATGGATGTAGAGAAGGTACAGGAGATGAATACTTCTATTCAAGCGCAGAATGTTCAAGAGGCTCCAGTGACATTCGGGCTGCGTAATGTTCACCGACGGCTGGCGCTGCAATTCGGCTACGGGTTCGGGATTCGGCTGGATAGTGAAGAGGGGGTTTATACCATAGTGACTGTAAGGATTCCATATACGAAAAATGAGGTGACGAATCGTGCATAAGCTGGTCATTGCAGACGATGATGAATGGATTAGGGAAGGGCTTCGCAGGAATATTCATTGGGATCAGGGAAACATTCAGGTGGCAGGAGTTGCAGTGGACGGGAAGGAAGCTTGGGAACTTATCCAAAGGGAGAAGCCGGATCTACTGCTCTCGGATATTCGCATGCCTTTTATGGATGGACTGAAGCTTGCCGCCCAAGTGAAGGAGAATGGCTTAGATTTGAAGATTGTCTTCTTAACGGGGTATGATGATTTTTCTTATGCTAAGGAGGCGCTACAGCTTCAAGCGTTTGATTACATATTAAAGTATGAAGATAACGATAAAATCCTGCGGACAATCATGAATGCGTCTGACGCACTGGAGGAAGAGCGGAGAAAACGTGAGAAGGATATAAAAAGCCATGGTCTTATCGTGAACCAATTTTTTAGCGAGTTGATCTCTGGGTCGGGGAATGAGGAAGCGATTGATAGGGAGGCGAAGCTGCTCGATTTAACGTTTTGCGGCTCGGTGTTCGTGATGGCTGTTCTGAGCTTGGATGGTGTCGGAAGGTTTCTTAAACCCAATAAACCCGTCGATCTGGAGCTATTATTGTTCACTCTCAAAAACCTTTGCAATGAGGTGCTAGAATCTGCAATTTGCGACGGGGTTCAGGTGTATGCGATTCAATATAACCACCGGATCAATCTGTTGTTCAACTACCGAAACGAGGGTGCGGAGAAGCTGAAGCAGGATACCGAGCTTATTGCCCGCCGCTTAACAGTGATGATTGAGCAATATCTCAAAGTTCACGCCAAGATCGGTATAGGCAGTATTGGTGAAGGGTTTAAACATATTGGCGTCTCCTACGAGGAAGCATTGATTGCGACACAGATGAAGGATGTCCGGATGGATCAATCGATTATTTTCTATGATCAGGTCAAATATTCAAGCAATTCGCATCAAGCTATTCTTCGCACAATTATGGATTATATCGCAAATCATTATCAGAATGAGAATCTGGACTTAAAAGAAGTAGCGGAGACGGTCCACATTACACCATCGTACGTCAGTACTTTGTTTAAAAAGTATACGGATGTTAATTTTTGTGAGTATATTGTCCAAGTGCGAATAGATAAAGCTACTGAACTGCTTGTGCATACCGATTTAAAGGTATATGAGGTTGCTGAGAAAATTGGGTATGTGAATACCCAGTATTTTAGTGTTTTGTTCAAGCGGCATACAGGGTTTACCCCGATGGAGTATAGACAGCAGCATAGCTCGTAATAGTTGGAAAGCGTTCACAAACAGCCTTATTCCAGTCAATGATTGGGATGAGGTTGTTTTTTTGCTGCTATTTTTTATTTTCAAAAAAACAAACAAACTTTGCAAGATATATTATTTAGCTAGCTTCATGCATAGCCTATTATTCTTATTGAGGTGATTATTTCATGAAGGTGAAACAACAATTAGCAACAGGACAAGTGACGGGAACGTCCAAGAGAAAAAACAAGATGATCGGCAGCGACAGGATATTTCCTTACGTTCTGATCATCCCGACTGTCGTTCTCATGGCGGTCATTATGTTCTACCCTATTTTACAAGTCTTCCAACTAAGCTTTCAGAACTATGACTTGACTCGGCCGATGGATGACGGTTTTGCCGGGTGGAGTAACTTTAAGCAGATTTTATTCCATGACGATCTGTTCCCAAGCTCTCTATGGATAACCATCAAGTGGGTGGTTATTGAAGTCGTTCTTCAGCTCGTGTTCGGCTTAGGTGTGGCCCTGCTGCTTAATCAGGCCTTCCGGTTTAGAGGCGTTATACGTTCGCTCGTGCTTATTCCTTGGGCGGTATCAGGCGTTCTTACGACAATGCTGTGGTCGCTCATGTACAACCAGCATATCGGAGTCATTAACGATCTTTTGAAGAGGTTAGGGATTATTCACGAGAATATCGCTTGGCTGTCGAACACCCATACCGTATTCGGTTCGGTTGTACTGGCCGAGTTGTGGAGAGGGATTCCGTTCTTCGCAGTCGCGCTGCTTGCTTCCTTGCAGTCTATTCCGAAAGAAGTCTACGAGTCCTGCGAAGTCGACGGTTGCGGAAAGGCAAGAAAGTTATTTTCCATTACCCTGCCTTATCTTAAGGAAAGTATTATTTTCACTACGATGCTAAGAGCCATCTGGGAGTTCAACTCTATCGATATGATCTTCACGATGACAAACGGCGGTCCAATGAATATGACAACCACTCTCCCGATTTATATGTTCCAGACGGCAATTTTGAACGGGAATTATGGCTATAGTTCGGCTATGGGGGTCCTTTCCTTCGCTGTTCTAATGATTTTTGTGGTCGTCTATATGAAATTAAGCAGAGGTGGCCAAAATGAGTAAGCTTAAACGTTTTTTAACCACTTTGTGTTTGTTCTATATTCCTATGACTGTTACGTTGTTGTTTGTCCTGCTGCCTTTTCTTTGGGACATCTCAACTTCCCTTAAGCATGAGAATGATATTATCAGCTCCACGATTCGTTACCTTCCGCATCCAATTACGTTTGATAATTTCATAAAGGTGTGGAGTGTCAACAATTTTTCGAGATTTTTTGTAAACAGTCTTTTCATCTGTACGGTGTCGGTGATCTTTATTACATTGCTGTCGATTTTTAACGGCTATGCTTTGAGCAGATTTAAATTTGTTGGAAAAAATGCTTTTATGCTTATGATGCTGGGCACTCAGATGCTTCCGGTAATCTTATTCGTCATCCCGCTGTTCCTGATTTTTAAGAGCATGGGGATTATGAATACGCCTTTTGCGATCATATTGTTCTATATCGTTTCACAGGTTGCGTTCAACTCGCTGTTGATGCAAGGGTTTGTATCTGGTATTCCGAAGGAGATTGACGAAGCGGCTATGGTCGACGGAGCAGGAAGATTCCGGGTCTTGTTCACGATCATTACGCCAGTGATTCTGCCGGGGATCGTAGCGACTGCGCTGTTCGCCTTTATCGGCTGCTGGAATGAGTTCTTGGTTGCTTTCTCATTCCTGACAGATGCGTCCAAATTTACGATCCCAATCGGACTGAAGTATTTGATCGGCCAGTACAGTGTAGAGTATGGATCGCTCGCGGCAGGCAGCATTATTGGATTGATACCGCCTATTGTGCTCTTTATGTTTATTCAGCGTTATCTGATTCAAGGTCTGACAGGCGGTTCGGTCAAAGGATAAAAAGGAAAAGGACATGGGGAGGATTACTACATGAATCTTGGAGAATACGCAGAGCCTTGGGTTTCAGATCAGGGAGACGGAACTTATATCAATCCAATCCTGCATGCGGACTATTCGGACCCGGACGTAATTCGCGTCGGTGATGACTTTTATATGACCGCTTCTAGCTTCGGGCACATTCCCGGATTGCCGATCCTGCATTCGAAGGACTTAGTCAATTGGGCAATCATCAATCATGCTGTGCTGGAGATGAACTTGGAGGGGTATGACCGTCCGCAGCATGGCAATGGCATTTGGGCACCTAGCCTAAGATTCCATGGCGGGAAGTTCTGGGTCTTCTATGGCGATCCAGATGTCGGCATCATGATGACTTCGGCGGTGGACCCTGCCGGAGAATGGACGCCACTGCATCTGGTTCAGGCAGGCAAAGGCTTAATTGATGCTTGTCCCTTCTGGGACGAGGACGGACAGGCGTATTTGATTCATGCCTATGCGAAGAGCCGCAGCGGCATTAAGCACAAGCTGCGGCTGTGCCGAATGTCCGCTGACGGTAAAGGGCTGCTGGACGAAGGCCGGATTATCTATGATGGAACCGAAAATCATCCGACTCTGGAAGGACCAAAGTTATACCAGCGCAACGGATATTATTATATCCTTGCTCCGGCAGGGGGCGTGGCAACCGGATGGCAGACAGTGTTCCGTTCCCGAAACATCTGGGGCCCTTACGAGGACCGAATCGTTCTGCAACAAGGGCAGACCTCAGTAAACGGCCCGCATCAAGGCGGACTAGTGGAGCTGGATTCGGGCGAATCGTGGTTTATCCATTTCCAGGATAAAGGACCTTATGGCCGGGTCGTTCATTTGCAGCCGGTCAGTTGGGTAGATGACTGGCCTTTGATGGGAGAGCTTCAAGCAAGCGATGGAGCTGGAGTGCCAGTGATACGTTACCGAAAGCCTGAGGTCGGGAAGGCATACGCAGTGTCAGTGCCTGCAACTTCTGACGATTTCGAGTCTTCAACGCTTGGATTGCAGTGGCAGTGGCAGTCTAACCCCAAATCGTCTTGGTATAGTCTCGAGGCAAGAGAGAGCTATCTTCGGTTAAATGCTGAACATAAACCCGTAGACAACAAAGGGCTATACCATAGTCCGCAGCTCTTGCTGCAGAAATTCCCAGCACTTTCGTTTACAGCAGCCTGCAAGGTTGACCCTTCGGGCTTGGGAATAGGGGAGTCCGGAGGTTTGATGATTTTTGGTTATCGTTATTGTTGCTTGGTGGTACGAAGATTAGAGGATCAAGAACTGAAGGGGACGCTAGCCCTATCGCTTATGCAAGGAGATGATACGGGAGAGACAGAAATGTGGTCATATCCTTTGATAGACACGGATAGTCTCTTCTTGCGGGTCGAGGTATTAGAGGATGCGACTTGCCATTTCGGCTACAGCTTGGAGGGTACAGACTTCACTTCCGTACCTGTAGAGTCATTTCAAGCTATAGAAGGACATTGGGTGGGAGCTAAGACAGGTCTATTTGCCGTAGGTTCCGGCAATGGAGGATATCTTGATATCGATTGGTTCCGAATCACCAAGTAAGTGAATAACCAAGTAACCGAATAACCCCAAAACAAAGGAGAAGCTTATGCTGAATGTTTCGAAGCGAAATGAGCCTCTGGTAAAACATATTTACACTGCTGATCCGTCGGCTCATGTTTTTGAGGATAAACTATATATTTATGTGTCTCACGATCTTGAAATCAGCGTTCCCAACAACTTAGATGGAGATCATTATGCTATGGAGGATTACCATGTTCTAACTATGGATGATAGGTCAGCAGAATTCGTAGACGATGGTGAAATACTCCATATGAAGGATGTCCCGTGGGTATCCAAGCAAATGTGGGCTCCAGACGCTGGCTTCCGAAACGGCAAATATTATCTTTATTTTCCGGCGCGGGATCTCAGCGGGGTGTTTCGGATTGGTGTGGCGACAGCGGATTCACCGGCGGGACCTTTTACGCCGGAGGCGGATTACATGGAGGAAAGCTTCAGCATTGATCCGGCCGTATTCAACGACGATGACGACGAGGTTTATCTGATCTTAGGAGGGCTTCGCGGGGGGCAGCTGGAGAAGTGGAGTACGGATACCTACATGCCTGATGGCACAGGGCCGGCTCCACACGAACCTGCATTGGGACCTCGCGTGGCAAAGCTAAGCAAGGATATGTTGTCCTTTCAGGACAAATTAATGGAAATCTCCATCATTGATACTGAAGGACGTCCTATTCTGGCAGGCGATGAAGAACGAAGATTTTTTGAAGGTCCTTGGATGCATAAATACGAGGGGAAATACTACCTCAGTTATTCTACAGGGAACACACATAAAATCGTCTACGCCATTGGAGACAATCCGCTGGGACCATTTACGTTTCAAGGCACACTTCTGACCCCGGTGATCGGATGGACAACGCATCATTCCATCGTGAACTTTCGGGACAAATGGTACCTATTTTATCATGATAGTTCTTTGTCGGACGGTGTGAGCCATAAGCGCTGTGTGAAGGTTACTGAATTAAAGTATAATGCGGACGGAACGCTGCGAATGATCGATCCAAATTTAGTATAGATAGAATTGCATGGCAACAAGGAATGGTTTTGTAGGATTCCCCTCTGGTAGGCAGTGGAAACAGACCTCATGGTAGATGAGTCTAATCACAGTCAATCGGAGGGGATCTTTTTATATCATAATTGGATGCGCTTTCATTAAAGGGGGTGATCATTCAGGTAGGGTCGTTTCACTAAAATAAGTAGGAGGGATCGGATCAAATGATTAAAAAAGTGCTACGTAGTTTAATGCTGGGAAGTTTATTGGTGACTTTAACTTGTTCTAATCTAGCAGGCAAAGCAGAGGCGGCAGCGGTAAATACAATTCCTAACGCGTCTAAGGTTGAGCAGGGTTATGACAGCAGTTTTTTATCAGTTCCTGGTTTTGCATCATTAGGTGTAAAAGATAGAAGCAGTTATGCAGGTACCTCATATTATCGAACGGTCAGCAGTGGCCGAGAGTTTTTACAAGCAATTTTGGATGCAGGCAGTGGTGCTGTAAAAGTTATTGAAGTTACAGATAATCTAAACTTAGGGTGGACTGAATTAGCACTAAATTCTACTGAAATTTCAAAATATAGCTTTGTTACAAAATATCCTGATCCATCAAACGGATTCACGAACCCACTCTTAATAACCTCCGGTGTATCCAAATTAAGCATAGCCAATATTGATGGATTAACGATTTTTTCAGCTTCAGGTAAAACTATTAAACACGCAGAATTAAAATTGCAGAGCTCAGTGAATGATATTGTCATTAGAAATCTCAATTTTGATGAAATGTGGCAATGGGATGATACAGGTGAGCACAAAGAGGTAGGCTGGACTTTTATCAAGGTAAATGGCGCAAACAATGTATGGGTAGACCACTGTAAGTTTTCGATAGCCGCGGATGGAATGATTGATATGGAAAATGGTTCAACGAATGTAACTTATTCTTGGAACGAATTTGGTCTAGCGGCAGCTCAAAATCCAGCGACTAGTAGCTCTATTTATAAGTCAATTGAATATATGGAGCAAAAATATGCAACAGGATCACTGAACTCCTCCACCAGCCTTTACTATAAAATTCGTAACGAAGGGGCTACCAAAAATCAAATTATGGCTTATGCCGCCTATCACTCCAAAGTTCATTTGGTAGGATCGGGTGACAAGGATTATACGAATTATGTGGGTTCTAACGGTGTGGAAATTAAAGATGGAAATCAAAGACTTCGCTTAACTTTAGCATACAATCGTTATACAAATGTTGGGTCGCGTCTGCCAATGATTCGTCAAGGAGTCGGGCATCTATTTAATAATTCTTTTGATAACTCTACACATCAGAATGTACTCGACAGCGTTACTGCAATCTCCAAATATGGCCATGATAAATTATCGCGTGGAATGAACGCCAGAAATGGAGCTTCTATAGCGGGGGACACCAATGTCTATAATGCTTTTAATGAACCGCTGATTGGTGCGGAGCTTCAAGGGGATGATACTGCTAATATGAATGCACCTTTTGACGTATTGTTTAAGGATGCGATGAACCATAGTTTAATTGTAAATTCTACAGTAACAACTAGTAGCGGAACAACCTATACAGGCAGCAGCTGGGATAATAATGGTGTTAATGCCTTTACTAACGGAATGAATTGGAATAACAAAGCAACCATTGGCCAGTGGGCTTGGTCATCATCAATAGTCGGAATTGAAAATATGAGTAAATCAAACCCGCCATCTACACCTTTTACATTCACTTATGGGTATAACGAGCAATTGCCTTATGCTTATAAAACAGTTCCTCTATCTGGCGTTGTCTCCACAGTAAATCAATATGCCGGGGTCTCAAAAGTTTCTTGGAACACTGCGGAGTGGTTAAAAACAAATTATTATGATGCCTATTCGACGATCGAAGCAGAACGTTATACCAGCATGTCTGGTGTGAAAAATGAAGCGAGTTCCGAAGGCGGTCAGAATGTCGGCTATATAGAGAATGGCGATTATATCGCGTTTAATAATGTTAACTTTGGAAGCGTCGGACCCACAAGTTTCGAAGCAAGAGTAGCGAGCGGTACATCGGGAGGAACTATCGAAATTAGACTGGACAGCTCAACTGGAACTCTGGTTGGAACTTGTCCGGTAGCGGGAACAGGCGGCTGGCAGACCTGGGTGACTAAAACATGTGCAATCAGCGGCGCCACCGGCACGCATAATGTATATCTAAAATTTACCGGTTCTAGCGGATATTTATTGAATCTTAATGGGTTCAGGTTTATTAAGTGATTTTATTAAGCGAGGTTCTGAGGGGGAGTGAAAAAACTTTATGCTGGGGCGGGCAGATAGACCTCGGCTGGAGCAGAAGCGGCGAAAAGGGAGCGGGAGTTGTACCGTAGAATATGGCGAATCGAGCGGAAGTGGTGAAAAGAGAGGCGAAAATGTCTTAGAATGAGGTGGATGGAGTGGAAGTGGCGAAAAGAGAGGCATAAATGCCTTAGAATGTGGCGGATGGAGCAAAACGCGGGGAAATGAACGGTATAAATCCCGCAGAATGCAGCTGATCGGGCGGATGCGGGGAAATGAACGGTATAAATCCCGCAGAATGCAACTGATCGGGCGGATGCGGGGAAATGAACGGTATAAATCCCGCAGAATGTAGCGGATCGAGCGGATGTGGCAGAATGAACGGTATAAATCCCGCAGAATGCAGCGGATCGGGCGGATGCGGGGAAATGAACGGTATAAATCCCGCAGAATGTAGCGGATCGAGCGGATGTGGTGAAAAGAGAGGCAAAAATGCCTTAGAATGAGGCGGATCGAGCAAAACGCGGGGAAATGAACGGTATAAATCCCGTAGAATGCAGTCGATCGGGCGGATGCGGGGAAATGAACGGTATAAATCCCGCAGAATGCAGCTGATCGGGCGAATATGGAGAAATGAGCGGGATAAATCCCGTAGAATGTGGCGGATCGAGCAAAACGCGGAGAAATGAGCGGTATAAATCCCGCAGAATGTGGCGGATCGGGCGGATGCGGGGAAATGAACGGTATAAATCCCGCAGAATGCAGCTGATCGAGCGAATGTGGCGAAATGAACGGGATAAATCCCGCAGAATGTACCGGATCGAGCGGATGTGGCGAAATAAACGGGATAAATCCCGTAGAATGTAGCGGATCGGGCGGATGTGGCAAAATGAACGGTATAAATCCCGTAGAATGCAGTCGATCGGGCGGATGCGGGGAAATGAACGGTATAAATCCCGCAGAATGCAGCTGATCGGGCGGAAGTGGCGAAAAGAGAGGCAAAAATGCCTTAGAATGTGGCGGATCGAGCAAAACGCGGAGAAATGAGCGGTATAAATCCCGTAGAATGCAGTCGATCGGGCGGATGCGGGGAAATGAACGGTATAAATCCCGTAGAATGCAGTCGATCGGGCGGATGCGGGGAAATGAACGGTATAAATCCCGCAGAATGCAGCTGATCGGGCGGATGCGGGGGAAATGAACGGTATAAGTCCCGTAGAATGTGGCGGATCGGGCGGATGCGGGGGAAATGAACGGTATAAGTCCCGCAGAATGTAGCGGATCGGGCGGATGTGGCAAAATGAACGGGATAAATCCCGCAGAATGCAGCTGATCGGGCGAATATGGAGAAATGAGCGGGATAAATCCCGCAGAATGCAGCGGATCGGGCGGATGCGGGGAAATGAGCGGTATAAATCCCGCAGAATGCAGCTGATCGGGCGGATGCGGAGAAATGAGCGGGATAAATCCCGCAGAATGCAACTGATCGGGCGGATGTGGCGAAATGAGCGGGATAAATCCCGTAGAAAGTGGCGGATCGAGCGGAAGTGGCGAAAAAAGAGGCATAAATGCCCTAGAATGTTGCGGATGGAGCGGATGTCACCAGATGGGGCGAATTTGGCGAAATGAATGGGATAAGGATAAATCCCCAGAATGCATCGGATCGAGCGGAGCGGACTGAACCGGGACCAATACACCCTAAAGGAGTGATTCCCCCATTAACCGGAGAACCGCTCCTTTTTAATAATCAACTTTATATTCCAATCAACGACGACCTCCGTGATGCTTAACTGTGTATTTTACTGAACTCGATTCGCGAGCTGAAGGACCTGGTAAACTCTTTTTCGATTATTGTTTTCATGATGTTGTGATGCACTTTGAGTTGTGATTGATCGGCGTGGTCTCTAAGGAGTTCAAAGAGCGCTGCTGATTTTTTGAAGCCTGTATCATCGTCTAGCTTGATGCTTAATAACAAGATTTCTAGAATAGTGTTGATTGTATCGTACATATTCTCTTGTTTATAGTAATACATCGCCAGCAAATAAATGTAATCCTCATGGTATCTGATATTTACAATAGTCTCATGTTCTCCTATGTCATCAACATTGATTTTGAATTCCTTCAGAATCCAATCAACGGAATAATCATGTATTATCGAAGATTCTAAGATTGTAATGAGTCCCGGCAATAATTCTTCATCATCACTTTTTCTAATAAACTCAACGTATTTATGTAGCACTCCCATTTTGCCTTCCAGCAGATCGATAACGTATGAATTGGCTTTTGCAATATTGCGGTAATATTCGACTTCATAAATACCCTCTTCATCTAAACCTATTATCCAGCCCAGGTCAGCATACTTCTGAATACATAGTTTTGCCTCGTCATACTTACCGGACTTTTGTAGTGCTATACCTTTTGCGCATGAGCTATATCCAAAATAATAGGGGATACTCCGCTTCAGTTTAGTACCTCTTATGAGGTTACTATTGTTTTCATATATGATGGAAATTTGTTCGTGAAGCTTATCTGCAATTTCAATCATGGCATCCCAATTCTCAAATGAAAATGATGCCTTAAGCATCTGAATCAAGGAATCCACATTCAACCCTTCCAAATCCAACTTCAATCCTATCTCCCTTTCTAGAGCATATCATGCATCGATTAAGATAATTGTATTTCATTTCTAAATTATTCATTTATTTTACATTAAATCATGTGATTTCCATCACGTTACATAAGATCAAAAGGGTCTTTATTAATAATTTTCAAAATACTGTGAAGTCAAAAGCATATGCCCGTTTCGTTGGACTTGATTTCAAGGAAAGAGATGCGATCTTCAGTGATAACTATTTCGACCTGTCAGCTGGCATTTCAAGAATCGTTACGGTTGCCAAAAAAGATCTCGACAAACCAGCTACGGCTGAGGAACTGCGTGCCCAGCTTACTGTACGTTCCGTCTTTGATATTTAAGCAAAAGGTTATTTTCCTACTATATCTTAGGCTACCAATCTCCAAATGACAGTTTGATGATATATATTCTAGTGGTTTAGATCCTGTGTATAGATAGATCAATATTTTACTATAATAGGTATAGATATTAAGATTGTATACCCTTCCATTTCACTCTAAAATAGACTTCGAAGAAGCATTAACTACAAACAATAAACGTTCTATTGAGCTACCTTAAGGAGAGTGCAAACATATTATGGGTATTTATTATGACGACAACCGCAAGGTGTTTCATTTACAGTCAGAGAAATCCAGCTATATTATTGAAATGATCAAAGGTGTTATTCCAGCGCATGTCTACTGGGGCCCACAATTGGCAGGGAGAGAATTTCAACACCCGTTGAATTTGGTGGAACGTTGCTCTTTTAGTCCAACTTATTTGCAGGAGGATAAAAATATCTCCCTCGACACCTTGCCAAGCGAATTCCCTTCCTATGGAAACGGGGATTTCCGCGAACCGGCACTGGAGGTTCACCTAGTAGATGGCACGACCGTAACGGATTTCCGTTATAAGAGCTACACCATTAATAAAGGAAAACCTGCACTCAAAGGTCTGCCTGCTACTTATGTTGAAAGTGATGAAGAAGCAGAGACCTTGGAAATTATACTGCAAGATGATAAAACAGGATTGATCGCTGCCTTGAGCTATACCGTATTTAACGATCAGGATGTTATAACACGTTCCGTGCGGATTGAGAATCTGGGTAAGGACAATCTGGTTTTGAAAAGAGTATTAAGCGCGAATGTTGACTTCCATGATTCTGACTATGACATGCTGCAATTATCCGGTACTTGGACTAGAGAACGCCATATTCACAAAAGACCCCTCGTTCCTGGCATCCAACGGATTGACAGCAAACGCGGCTCCAGTAGCCATCAGCAGAATCCTTTTATGGCCTTGCTTGCAAAAGATGCGACAGAGGACCATGGCGAAGTTTATGGATTCAGCCTTGTGTATAGCGGGAGTTTCCTCGCCCAAGCAGAAGTGGATCAATACGGAATATCCAGAGTTGGGATCGGTATTCAACCTTTCAATTTTCAGTGGCTGCTTGAACCGGGCGAATCCTTTCAGGCTCCAGAAGCCGTATTGGTAAGATCCAGTGAAGGGCTTGGCGGATTATCGAGAACCTATCACCGTCTGTATCGGACCCGGTTATGCAGAGGTGAATTCCGCGATAGCAAGCGTCCTATTCTGATTAACAACTGGGAAGCGACTTATTTTAATTTTAACGCGGATAAAATCAAAGAAATTGCTAAAGCAGGCAAAGAGCTAGGCCTGGAGCTGTTCGTGCTGGATGACGGCTGGTTCGGCAAACGTGATAACGACGACAGCTCCCTGGGAGATTGGGTAGAGGATCGTCGCAAGCTGCCTGAAGGTCTTGGAAAGCTAGGCGAAGATATCACGGCAATGGGCATGGAATTCGGATTATGGTTCGAGCCAGAAATGGTATCGCCTGAAAGTGATCTTTACCGTGAACATCCAGACTGGTGTCTCCATGTACCTGGGCATAAAAGTTCATTAGCCCGCCAGCAGCTAGTGCTGGATTTATCCCGTAAGGATGTATGTGATTATATCGTCGAGTCAGTTAGCTCGGTATTATCATCCGCTCCGATTACTTATGTGAAATGGGATATGAACCGGAATATGACGGAGATTGGATCAGCGCTTCTTCCAGCCGAACGTCAACGTGAAACGGCACACCGTTATATCCTTGGACTTTATGATGTGCTGGAACGTATCGTTTCCCGTTTCCCTCATATTTTGTTCGAAAGCTGCTCCGGCGGTGGCGGACGATTTGACCCGGGAATGCTGTATTATATGCCACAGACCTGGACTAGCGATGATACGGATGCAATGGAAAGATTGAAGATCCAATACGGAACAAGTATGGTGTATCCTGCGAGTTCAATGGGTGCCCATGTGTCGGCTGTTCCTAACCATCAGGTACATCGTATTACACCTTTGGAGACACGTGGTCATGTCGCGATGTCGGGTAATTTCGGCTACGAGCTGGATTTGACCAAGCTTACTGAAGCTGAGCGCGAGGATATCCGCAAGCAGGTTTCGGAGTACAAGGAACTGAGAATGCTGATTCAGTACGGTGATTTCTATCGACTGCTTAGTCCTTTTGAAGGAAACGAGACGGCATGGATGTTTGTTTCCGCTGATAAAAAAGAAGCCTTCGCCACCTACTTCCAAGTTCTGGCCGGGCCTAATCCACCGTTGCGCAGATTGCGTCTGAAAGGACTCGACCCTGCGAAATCGTATAAGCTTGAGTTTAACGGCGGAGTATACAGAGGGGATGAACTGATGCACTTCGGACTCACGCTTCCACAGCTCGAGGGCGATTTCAGAAGCCTACTTTTCGTGCTTAGAGAAGTTTAATCAAAAAAGGAGGGGGTCCCAAAAGCCATTGGCTGCTGGGCACCTTCCTTTTTTCTCCTTTTTTGAGTTCTTTTGTGACTAGCTGCGCGCCCGAAGCTGTTATTGGATGGGGTGTTTAGCAAGATGCTTTGCTAGCCAAGTGCTGCCGTACGCGAATTAGTGCGCCTTGCAAGTAGCTTGACGCCACTGGAGTTGAGTGTTTATAACTCGAAGTCGGCGGGCTCAAATTGGCACCATGCAAGTTGCTTCCCCAGCCAACACGGTGCTATCGGACTCAAATGCCGCTAACCGCAGTCTTTTCACACATTTGGAGTTTTATCGGACCGCATAGTCGCTATTGGCTCGAAAAGTACCTAATATGCACCTCTTTCGAAGGAATAGCTGCACTGGAGTCTGAAACTGTGCTCAAAAGGCGGAAAATTGGCAAATAGCGTCATTGGGGTCCGAAAGCGGCGGTAGAGGGGTGACACGGTGCTTTCGTATGCGAATTAAGGTGTTTAGCAGGATGTTTACCTAGGCGGGGGCTGCTGGACGCGAATTAGTACGCCTTGCAAGTTGCTTACCCATCCAACACAGTGCTATAGGACTCAAATGCCGCTAATCGCAGTCTTTTCACACATTTAGAGTTTTATCGGACTGTATAGTCGCTATTGGCTCGAAAAGTACCTAATATGCACCTCTTTCGAAGGAATAGCTGCACTGGAGTCCGAAACTGTGCTCAAAAGGCGGAAAATTGGCAAATAGCGTCATTGGGGTCCGAAAGCGGCGGGGGATGGTTATCACTCGGTGCTGCTGTACGCGAATTAGGGTGTTTAGCAAGTTGCTTCCTTAGCCGTGGGCTGCTGGACGCGAATTAGTACGACATGCAAGTTGCTCACCCATCCAACACAGTGCTATCGGACTCAAATGCCGCTAATCGCAGTCTTTTCACACATTTGGAGTTTTATCGGACCGTATAGTCGCTATTGGCTCGAAAAGTACCTAATATGCACCTCTTTCGAAGGAATAGCTGCACTGGAGTCCGAAACTGTGCTCAAAAGGCGGAAAATTGGCAAATAGCGTCATTGGGGTCCGAAAGCGGCGGGGGATGGTTATCACTCGGTGCTGCTGTACGCGAATTAGGGTGTTTAGCAAGTTGCTTCCTTAGCCGTGGGCTGCTGGACGCGAATTAGTACGCCTTGCAAGTTGCTTACCCATCCAACACAGTGCTATAGGACTCAAATGCCGCTAACCGCAGTCTTTTCACACATTTAGAGTTTTATCGGACCGCATAGTCGCTATTGACTCTAAAAGTACCAAATATGCACCTCTTTCGAAGGAATAGCTGCACTGGAGTCCGAAACTGTGCTCAAAAGGCGAAAAATTGGCAAATAGTGCCATTGGGGTCCGAAAGCGGGGGAGGGTGGTTGTGAGTTGGCACCACCAGATCTGAATGGTTACTACTTGCATCCACCGGCCCCGAATTAGCACCCCACGCATGCCACGCCTGCCACGCCTGTCACGCCTGTCACGCCTGCCACGTCTGCCACACCTGCCACTCAGCTCTATCGAAGCCGAATAGATATGCCTAGCAACATCAATTTTCAAAAAACACATGTTTGGACAGGAACTCTAGGTCCTGCTCGCGGTAAGTGGAGGGGCTAACTCCAAAGTAGGAACGAAAGACTTTGCCGAAATAGCTGGCATTGTCAAATCCGGTGTCCACAGCGATCTGGTAGATCGTCTGATCTGTTGTTTTCAGCATAGATGCTGCCAGCTCGATCCGTCTCCTTCTTAAATACTCAAAAGGCGAGAGATTGATGTTTTTTTGAAATAGCCTGCAAAGATGATGTTTAGAAATTCCAACATGTGCGGCGACATCGTCTAAGCTAAGGTTATTATTGTGCAGATCATTTTTCATGAATTGTATAGCGGCATGGAGTTTGTCATTTTTTATATAGGTGGTTAACAAACTCGGTTTCTTGAGGTATTTCTCCATGGACAATATCCACTGAAAGGCTTTCCCCGTTAGAAAATGCAAATCTCTTTCTTCATCAACCTGGATGTCCTTGAACATACTCCACAATAAATCCATCGGAACCGATTCCTGAGGGAGTTCTATAATGGGACCGCCATGTGCGATCAGCTGGTTCCAGAGTGAAATAGCTAGAGGTCCTCGTACATTCAGCCAAATGAATTCCCAGGGCTCTGTACCTTCTTCCGGATAATAATATCTGTGTATACTGGGGACAGTCACTAGGAAAGCTTTGCCCTTCGTTAATGGGTGAACAACCCCGTCTATTTCAATTCTACCCTCTCCAGATAAGGTGTACTGAAAAATAACACAACTTCTCTCCGTCCGGTTCTGGCCGTTGAATGAATATGCCGGAGTCTCGGCTTGTTCCCAGCCAATAGAATCAAACAGAAGCATAGAAGCTTGTTCTTCCGAGCGAATGGTGTAGGAGGAGCGCAACATTAGCAGGTTTCCTTTCCGTGGTTCGTTACTTCATTCAAAGTGTAAACTTTTTTGTTGATCTGTTCAATTTTTGTTTCATTTAATCTGCTGTCTTCGATATTGATAAGGCGTAATGCCATACTGATCTTTGAATAGCTTAATGAAATATTGTGGCTTTTTGTAGCCGACTAGATGTGAAATATCGAGCACATGTAAGTTGGAATCGATTAATAACTTGGAGGCCTTTTCCAAGCGTTTAGAAGAAATGTAGCTCGATAAATTTTCACCCGTCTCCTGCTTATAAAATTTGGACAGGTAAACAGGATGTAGGTGAACAATTTTCCCTAAGTCCTCCAGGCTCAAGCAATCACTAATATGATTGGAGATATAGGCTTGAATGGTATGAACAATGTTTTGATTGGAAAATTTAGCGCTTCTATCTAATTGGGTGAGGCTCTGCAAGATGGATTGAAGAGCCGTATTTGGCTCTGATAATTGATTGAAAATCCAGTCTGCGACCTCAGCTGATTGGATTTTATCGGTTGTGGAATACAGCAAATTAATGAATTCGAGCAGGTAGAGGAGCTTTTGTTTTTTGACAGTGAGCTTGGCAAAGTTTTTTAAAATGTTTTTTCTGGTTTGTTCCCATTCTCCAAGCTCTAATTTAGGGAGAGCACTAGAGGCACTCAGCATAGTAAAGTCACTGGCCCCAATATTTTCATTAAAAAAGAAATGATAAAAAATATGCCGAACAGCATGCTTTTGAGAAAATTCAAACGGCTCGGAAAAAGAAATGGAATCGACGCTGCTTGCCACAGTTTCGGTATTGGATTCTGGAATAATTCCAGTAATGGCTGATGGAGTGATCCAAATAAAGTCCCGTCCACCATTATGATCTTTTAACATCATTTCATCTTTCCCTCTAGCCCCTGAGACGTGAAAAAAGCAAAAGTGCTCATTCCGTAAAGCAGTATCGAGTGTGCTGTGATCATAACGTAGTGGGGAAGGTCCGCTAATAACAGAAAGCAAGTAACCTAGCCCATCTATCTTTTTCTCTGCCACTGGGGTTTTTGGGGGTTTCTCAGCGATATTCTTAATAACTTGACGCATGGCTTTTTCCATATCCTCTTTATCTACCGGCTTGAGTAAATAATCCAAAGCGCCCAGACGGATGGCTTGCTGTGCATAATCAAATTGAGAATAACCGGAAAGGAAAATTACCTTGGTATTGAGCTTTTTCTCATGAACATGATGCAGTAAATCAATGCCGGATACCTCGGGCATACGAATATCTGTAATAAGGATATCTATATGATTCTGATTCAATAGCTCCTTGGCTTCAATCGAATTTGTTGTCGTCTCAATATGCTCAATTCCAAATTTGCTCCAATCCAGCAGGTGTTTTAAATATTCAACGATGTAATGCCCGTCATCAACTATCAATAATCGCATATTGTCCTCCTTCATCCAGCGAGAAATCTATGAATGCCAGCACGGATAAACCACCCCAGTCATTGATGAAGAACCGCAGTCCGCTTAATTCACCATACGCATTTTTGAGGCGATGATGAATGTTCCAAAGACCAATTCCTCTTGATCCTTCAGGGGGGGATTCATTCTCAAGTCTGGCCATTAGCTGGTGTATTTCCTCATTAGATAGCCCCTTACCGTCATCGGCTACAATAATTAACGCTCCAGTATCAAGTTCTTTTACATCTATAGTAACGCGATAAGCCCCTTGCTGTTCTTCAATCCCATGCTGGATTGCGTTCTCGACCATAGGCTGGATAATCAGTGGCATAATCAGATGCTCTCCCAGTTCAGGAGGCAGGTTGATTTCATAATTTATTTTTTTGGAAAGTGACATGATGGATAAAAAATGATCGGCAAGCTGCAATTCAGAAGCCAACGTAACATTATCTGAATTCATTTTTGTTAAATAACGATAGTACTCTGCTAAATGCTTGCTCATCTGCATTACGGCTTCCGGTGAAGTTTTTGCCACAGCCATAATGAAAAACAGATTATTGTAAAGAAAATGTGGATTGATCTGAGCCTGTAGCTGTTTCACTTCGGCGTTTCTGCGCAGCTCGGTTTCTATTTTTAATGAAGCGAATAAGGCCTGTATTTTGGCGACCATGTGGTTAAAGCTTTTAAATAGACTATAAAATTGATTGTCCGGGTTCTCACTAATTCTGGTGCTGTAATTCCCTTGTTCCACTTGGTAGAATTTCTTGTCGAGCAGATATACATTGCGATAATAGTTTCGATAGAACATAAAAATCACGATAAGGCCAATGATCAAGATCATTAAGATGCTGACAAAAAACACCTGTTTATTCCGGTTAAGCGGATTCAAAAAATCACTCATTCGCGTATAGGTAACAAGATACGTATCAATCGGCTCAATATACTTTGATAAAACATAATAATCATCATCGTTGATATGATAGTCAAACTTTAAAATTTCATGTGCATTGGGTGTTATCGTCTCCTTGGCTTTTTCCTCGATTCGAATATCCACCGCTTTATTGCTAATCATTAAACTCTTGTTCACAAGTAAAAAGGCATTGGAGCTCTCGCCGCCACTCACTGCTTTTTCTAAAAGACTTGTTAAATACTCCTTTTTCAGCTTAACGCCCACGATGTACTGAATATTGGCAGGATTCTTAGGTTCATGAATATAAGGGTAGATTGAAAAATAATACAAATTGTTATTAACAATCTGCCATCCTCGCTGCGTGACCTTCTGAAAGGGCTGTTTGGCAAGCGAATCATGACCCGTAAAAATAAAAGTGCCGTCCGATTTCCAGTAGATACCGATAGATTCAATCGCCTGACTGGAGAGAAGTGGTGCTGATATGCGGTCATAGATATCGTTTTTTTTCATCTGGGCATCGTAATTGTTCATCTCTTGTATTTTGCTTTGATAGAAACGTACGGAGGTGTCGGCTGTATATTGGATGCCATACAAACTTGCCTCAGAGATGATGCCATCCAGAATGCTTTCCGTATAGGCTAGCTGATTTTTGGAGGAGTTAACCAAGCTCTCTTGAATGGTTTTGGAACCTAGGGAGTTCATTACGAAAAACAAACTTAAGGTAAGTAAAAGGAAAAAAACGAAAAAATATATAAATCGTTTCATATTTACTTTTTTAATCATAAGCATTACTCCTGTCGCTAGGACTCGTGTGAATTCATCATAAGCTATATATTCCAAAAGAAAAAGAGAAGAGCTCTCGCAAAATGAAAGCGTTTATAAAGATGTTTAGCGAGTGGTTATGATATTTAATTTGAGACATTTTCGAATGAAAGCGCTTTTGTTAACATTAAACCAGAAAGAAATTAGCAGCCAAGAATGTAAAAGGGGGTAAGCACAATAGCACAGATAATGAATACCCAGCTCAAATGGAGTGAGAAAGCCAACGTTAAAAAAAGCAGAAAGAATCCTTGGAAAAAGGAAATCAAAAAAAATTGGCCATTGTATGTTTTATGTATCCCAGCTTTGGTATTCGTTCTAATTTTTGCCTACGGTCCTATGGTCGGATTAGTGATGGCCTTTCAGGATTACAAGCCCTGGCTTGGAATTACAGGTTCAACTTGGATTGGTTGGGATAACTTCGCAAGAATCTTCCAATATAAAGAGGCAACACAATCCATTATCAACACCCTCATTATTGCTGTAATCAAAATTATAGTCGGAATTATTGTTCCTATCTTTATGGCGATTCTGCTAAGCGAGATTAGAAACATGGGGATTAAAAAGAGTATTCAAACCTTGGTCTATTTACCGCATTTCCTCTCTTGGGTAACCGTTGCCGGAATCATGATTGATATCTTAGGTCTGGATGGGGGCATAAATCATTTTCTTACGAATTTCCTCGGACTGAAACCAATTTTCTTTTTGGGCGATCCTACGCTGTTCAGACCGACGATCATCATCAGTGATTTATGGAAAAACTTCGGATTTGGCATGATTGTCTACTTAGCGGTGATTACAGGGATCGACCCTTCTTATTATGAGGCAGCTGAGATCGACGGCGCTTCACGCCGCCAACAAATACGCCATGTTACCTTACCGAGTATGATGCCGATGATCATCGTAATTGCAACGTTAAGCCTTGGAAATATCCTGGATGCAGGATTTGACCAAATCTTTAACTTATACAATCCACTCGTATATAGTACGGGAGATATCATCGATACTTATGTTTACCGGTCATCGTTATTGAATGGCCAATACGGTTTTGGTACCGCTGTTGGATTGTTTAAATCCGGCATCAGCTTCATATTAATCGTAATTTCCTATCGAATTGCTTACAAGGTAGCTAACTATAAAATATTTTAAGCCGAAGTTGTTAAGCTTACAAAACTGTTAGGAGGAATGGGAGTGTATTATAAATCCAAGGGATATAGGATATTTTCGATTTTCAATCATATCCTCCTGATTCTAGTAGCCTTATCGTGTTTATTGCCTATGCTTCATTTACTAGCACAATCATTTAGTAGTAAGACGGCGGTAAATGGGAATTTGGTATCCTTTTGGCCGGTGGACTTTAATATCGAAGCCTATGTGAAAACTTTTAAAAACACGAATTTTACAGGCTCCATGAGAATCTCAGTGGTCCGGACGGTACTGGGGACGTTAATCAGTATGTTTATTATTACAACGGCGGGGTATGCCTTGTCCAAAGATTTCCGTGGGCGTAATGCTTTAATGTGGATTTTTATATTCACGATGTTGTTTTCCGGTGGATTGATTCCTTCTTATATATTGGTTACGAAACTTGGGCTCAAGGACACGATCTGGTCGCTCGTGCTTCCCGGTGCCTTCGGAGCTTATAATTTGATTCTGATTATGAATTTCTTTAAAACAATCCCTAAGGCGCTTGAAGAGGCGGCATTTATCGATGGGGCTTCGTTCTTCGTCATTTTCCGGAAAATCTATCTTCCGCTTTCCCTTCCCGGTCTTGCAACCGTTGGATTGTTTATCATGGTGGGGAGCTGGAATGCATGGTTTGATGGGATTTTGTATATGTCGAATACAACGGACTATCCGTTAGCTTCATTCTTACAGACTGTAGTGGTGCAAGGATCAGCGCAGAGTATGGCACTTAGTCAATCAGAAGCAGCCGCGTTGTCAGAACAGAGTATCAAAGCTGCGCAAATTTTTATTAGCACACTGCCCATTATCCTTGTGTACCCTTTTCTACAGAAGTATTTTGTCAAAGGCATCGTTCTGGGTGCTGTAAAAGAATAACGTGACCAACATATAAAACTTTAATTCAAAGGAGCTTATTGATGAAAAAAACAGGGGCCTTAATAACGACTACTGTATTGATGGCAGGATTGCTATCGGGCTGCGGCTCAAACGGTAAAGAATCTACTGCGGCAGAAGCGGTTCTCAAAGACGGCAAATACGATCCTCCTATTACTATCAACATCGCCAAGCAACAAGATGAGAATGCAGGTAAATATATCAACGGGGAGAGCTTAAATGATAATGTGTTGACCCGCTGGGGTGTCGAGAATCTAGGGATTAACATCCAAACTACTCTTTTGGGCGGTGATGCCTCCCAATATAATACGAAACTTCGTTTAGCGCTCACTGGTTCCGAGAAGCTTCCGGATGTTTTGCCAGTGTATGATACCTCATTAGAAAATGATCTGATTCAATCTGGACTTGTAAAAGATATTGCGGAGGACATTAACAAATATATGCCTGAGCGTCTGAAAGAAATATATAAACAATATCCAACAACGTTCAACCCGGTTATCCAGGACGGCAAGGTTTATGGGATGGCGATCTCGCCCAATCTCACTGAAGGTGAGATCATGCTTATCCGTCAAGATTGGTTAGATAAATTAAATTTAAAAGCGCCAACAAATATAGATGAATTTGAACAGGTAATCGCTGCTTTTACGAATGATGATCCGGACGGTAACGGAAAAAATGATACTTATGGATTTGATTTCTCGGGAAAAGATTCTTACAACACGGGCTGGGTAAGCGACTCTGTAATGATTTTTAGTGCTTATACAGGGAAGAGTCTCCCCGGCCAATGGTATAACGACAATGGTAAACTTACTTACGGTTCCGTCGCTGATGGGACAAAGGATGCGTTAGCTAAACTTCGCGATTGGTACTCCAAAGGGTATTTAAATAAGGAGCTGGCTACACAGGGTGCATGGGATGCACTGGCGGATTTCACTGAAGGTAAAGCAGGGATTATTATTGGCCGTCCTTGGCTGTACGGCAGTGTTAAAGATGTGGAAACTAACGTAAAAGGGGCTAAAATCAAAGCTTACCCAACAATTAATGGTGTAAGTGGGGATCGAACCTACCAATCCGGTCAACAGAACGATGGTGTCTTTATGTTTAATAAAGACTTTAACAATATGGAAGCTTTCTTCTTGTATTATGACAAGCTTTACGATGCAGCATTTGGTACCGGAGATTTCAAATATGGTTATGCTCAGGGATATGATTATGACATCGTTGGCGATGAAGTGGTATTCGATTCCAAAAAATTCAATACGCCTTTGGATGCCGCTCAAGGTGTAGGGAAAATGGCTTTTACCAAAAATACACCAAGTGTGGATGGCCCAGGTAAATCTTTTTATGATCTTTCCAAAGGTGCACAAGCTGAGAATGGGGTCTTGATCAGATCGGCATCAAATGATGAAACAGCCAAAGAGGGATATGTGATTTCCTATGAGAATAGAGAGTCACTGCTTCCAAATGCATTTAACGGTCCACCTACCAAGACCATGCAGACAACCTGGGAGCAACTGAATACGATGGAAAAGGAAACCTTCACCAAAATTATTTACAGTAAAGAGCCGCTAACTGCGTACGATGACTTCGTGAAGCAATGGCATGACAAAGGCGGTACGAAAATTTCCGAAGAAATCAACGAATGGTATAACAATGCTAGCAAGGTGGATGTGATGTCTCAGATGGGATTGAAATAAGTTCGCAAGAACAGCAGGTTCAGTTAAGGTCATCCTTGGCCGGACCTGCTTTTTTGTCTAAAAATCTGATCCTCTGGAGGTTAATCATGGACGAAAATGCGAGTACAGTCACCCTACTAAATAGCGCTCCACTTCTGGATATGAGCGGAAATCCTGTACATGCACATGGTGGACATATGCTCTATACGGATGGATATTATTACTGGTTTGGTGAGAACCGGATGGATCGGCGGAGAGTGAGCTGCTACCGATCTGTGGATCTAGTGAATTGGGAATGGCGCAATGATGTGCTCACACTCGATTCACCGGTACAGCCGATTTATCATCGCACCACATTAGAGCTTGAACCCTTGGACAGGGAGGGGCGCCCAACGGGTGCGGTAATTGAGCGCCCAAAAGTACTCTACAACAAACTTACAGGGAGATTTGTTATGTGGATGCATTGGGAAAATGGACGCGACTACTCTGATGCGCGCTGCGCGATCGCTGATTGCGGGACGGTAGATGGGGATTATGTTTACCGGGGCAGCTTTAATCCGATAGGTAACATGTCTCGGGACTGCACCTTGTTCCAGGATGACGATGGGACGGCATATTTTATCTCCGCGGCAAGGGAAAATGCTGATCTTATTATGTATCGTCTGTCACCTGATTACCTCAGCATAGAAGAACAGTTCAAGACCTTGTGGCCCGGACAAGCACGTGAAGCACCTGCATTAATGAAACGTCAGGGTGTATACTTCCTCATCTCGTCCGCCTGTACGGGCTGGTTGCCTAACCAAGGAACCTATGCCTGGTCTGAGGAATTATTTGGTCGTTGGTCACCCTTGCTGCCTTTGGGCGACATCACTACATACGACAGCCAGCCTGCTTTTATAGTTCCTATTGTAGGAACAGACAATGACCAGTGCTCTTACTTGTATGTTGGGGATCGCTGGGACCCTGCGGATTATTATGCCTCTTCCTATGTATTTCTGCCGCTCAGCTTTCCTTCTGACCGGGAAATGAAGCTTGACTGGGCAGAGCGAACGGTGGTTGACCTTAGGAAGGGAATCGTAGCTGTGGAATGCGGCTCTGGTAGTGGTCTGTTCAGATTGAAAAGCTTAGGAATGGGGCTTTATCTGGCGGCGGGAAATCAATCCATTGAACATGAGGAGACCCTGAACGTCGAAGTCCGGACGCTTTCGTATGAAGATCAGCAGCAGAGATGGACGGTTGAATACGGGGAGAGGGGTAGGGCGAGAATTCGAAACAGTGAAAAGGCCTTATCTATTGGCCCGTTGAATTCCTTGCTGCTGGAGCCTATTCGTGACAACGAAGATCAGTTTATATGGTTGCTTACAGAGACAGAAGCAGGTTCACTGACTATTGGGAGCAATGACGGAAGAGTTCTTACCGTAGCAGGAGAACAGCGTGGGGGCTGGGGTTGTGTGTTTCTTGAATCCACACGCTGCCATGATCCCCGTCTAGGTGCAGACCCGCAGCTTTTTCAACTGATTTCAGTAAGGTAAACAGTTTAGAGAAAAGAGGTATACCGATGAGTTTATCTGTCTCCTTCCCTATGGAATGGTTTAAAAGTGACCCCCATACACAACTTACTGCGACTTCCTCTGAGGCGTTTCAGTTCATCACTACACCAGAAGGTGGTGGATTTGAGCTTCAGCCAGGGCAGCTGGAATCCGCCGCTTGGTGCGATTATGGTTTCGTTAATGCAAAGGTTTACCATGAAAGCCATGACGTTCTGGTGCTGTTATTCAGTTTTTATGATCGGGATCATCGCGTCATTACTTATCATGTAGGAATTTTACCCGGTGTGCGCACGGAAATTTGTTTACCCTTGATTCATTTAAATGGTGAGAAGCTGTTCCTTCCCCGTTATCCGGGTGTGATGCAGACAGTACTGAGGGGAGATGCAGGCATCGATCGCAAGCATATCACCCGATTCTCTATCGCTACTCTCCCTTCAACAACAAGTAGAGCTGTGCAAATTAGTGACTTGGCTCTAAGTCTAACTGAGCCCGTCTTTGAGTATGAACAGCAACCATATATAGATGATCTGGGCCAATTAAAGGGAAGGGATTGGCCAGGGAAAACGGTTGATGCAGAAGCGTTGACGGATTGGCTGCGCACAGAGCGGCAACTTGCGGCACAAGCTGATCACAATGGAGGTGACCTCAGCAGGTACGGAGGTTGGAAGGCGCTGAGATTCGCGGCAACTGGATATTTCCGCACGGAGTTTGACGGCAGCCGCTGGTGGTTCGTTGATCCAGAGGGTTATGCCCTGTTCAGTACGGGGATGGACTGTGTGGGTCCAGCTTGTTCTATGCATGTAACTGGCATGGAACACTTGATACCCTCATTGCCGGAGCGGGAAGGACTCTATCAAGAAGCTTGGTCACAGGATGGCGAGGAATTCAGCTTCGAGATTGCTAATCTGATCACTGCTTTTGGGGCGGAGTGGCGCTCTAACTGGGTGGCTATGACGGATTTTCGCTTACAACAATGGGGATTCAACACCATCGGTAACTGGTCTAATGATAGATTTATCAACGAATCCCAGCTTCCGTATGTTTATCCTCTAGTGGACTTTCCTATGACGGAGCAGACTATTTTCCGGGATTTCCCGGATGTGTTTAGCCCGGAGTATGAGCGGAATGCCGGGAGCTTTGCGGAGCAGCTTCTTCCATTAAGGGAAGAGCAGAGAATGGTCGGTTATTTCATGCGTAATGAGCCGCATTGGGCATTCGTGGATGGGTTGAATTTGACCGGGCAGATGCTGAAATCTCCGGTCCGTTATGCCAGTAAGAAGGAATTCATTCGCTGGCTTGCAGAAAAGTACAAAACAGTGGAACGATTAAACATGGCGTGGGATAGCGTTTTTGAAGAATTCGAGGATTTATACGATGTATTGAATGTGAATGTAACCGGGGATAATCTCACTTCTGCCCGAGAAGTGGATTATAACCAGTTTAACCGGATCATGATTCGACGGTATGTAGAAGTGCCGGCCCGTCTTTGCAAGCAGACTGATCCGAATCATCTGAATTTGGGAATGCGTTATGCCTGGGTTGGCAGTGATGAGGTGCTGGAGGGCTGCGAATGGTTTGATGTATTCTCTATGAACTGCTATCAGTTCAGTCCTGACAAGGAACAGATCGCCCAGATCAGCGGACGACTGAACAAACCAGTCATGATTGGGGAATATCATTTTGGTGCGGCTGAAGGCGGCATGTTGGCTTATGGGATCCGTGCGGTGGCAACCCAGAAGGAGCGCGGTGAGGCTTACCGTTATTATGTGGAGCAGGGGGCAGCCATCCCGCAGCTCATCGGAGTCCATTATTTTCAATGGAATGATCAGCCTGTGCTCGGACGTTATGACGGAGAAAACTATCAAATCGGTGTAGTGGATGTCTGCAACCGTCCATATGAACCTTTCGTGCAAGCAGCGAGAAAGGCCCATGACCAGATGTATCAGGTGCGGACGGGTATGACAGCGCCCTATAATATTGTGCCAATGGAGATTCCGAAAACGGGATTCTGATTGCAAATCTTTACAACAAAAAGGCCCCCAGCCAATGGGGGGGCCTTTTTTGTCCTCTCCTCTGCAATGTAGCCTCTTTACAAGCCAAGGCCGGAGGAGGGGAGTGAATCATCACGGGAATAGCGCTTGCGGTATTCGCCCGGAGTTATTCCAGCACAACGTTTGAACATACGGATGAAGGAATTTACGTTCTGATAACCGACCTGAAGCGCGATATCCTGAATCCGCAGTTCCAGATTCATTAGCAGCTCTTTGGCCCGCTCAATCCGCAGATTGTTCAGATATTCACTGAAGTTGATGTTTGTTTTCTCTTTAAAAATGCTGGACAGGTAACCTGGAGTTAAATTTAACTTGTCTGCTACTAGGTTGAGGTTGATGTCCTCGCCGTAATGTTTGTCTAAGTAATCCAGCACAAAGCTGATAATGGGGTCGCGCGACTCCGAGCGGCTACTGATGACCACGAGCACAGGACGAACCAGATCACGCAGCCATTCCTTGTATTGATCCATTGAGTGGAAAGCGTTAAATGGCTCTAGTGGGGGTGGTAAGAGACGCTCCGCTTGGGGCAGATTCAGCCTCGTCACCGTTTTGCTCGTCTGTTCCGCTGCTCCCAAGGCAAATGCCCGAAAATCCGCCGCCGCCGCGTCCTTGTGCTGCAGCTGCTCCAGCTGACGATCCAACCAAGCGAATACAGCCTCCTCATTGGCAGACTGCAGCAGATTGTGCAGCTCCTCTCCGTGTGTCACCTTTAAATGAAAGGATTTGGCGGATGAGGCTCTAGGTTCTACGATAATTTGTGTTTCCCCGTTCAATCTACGCTCATTTAACAACATCGATAGATTATTGTAGGCATCGGTAAATGAGGTTTCGCCTGAATATACCGGACTTACAGCAATAGTCAGATATAAGGATGTCTCCGAATCCAGCAGCTCCTTAAGGGTATCAAGAGCCTGCAGAAAACTGCTCTGCGGTCCGGGATTGAACAGGAGCAGCATGAGCTGATCATGTTCCGGCTGGAGTGCGACGCTTTCGCTTTCACCACCAGTGATCAAGTTTTGAACCAGCTTCCATAACATCAGTGTGTGTTTCTCCAATTCGTCCGGTAAGGTTTTGAAGCTGACCTTGAACAGAATGGAGGCATAGGGCTGTTCGGATTGCCTTACATCTTCAAGCTCCGCGAGGCTTTTACTCAGCGGGATATTTTTCACTTTATGAGTATAGGCATATTGGCGCACCAGTGAGTTCTTATGATCAAGATCGGTCTGGATGAAGCGGTTACTCTCCAAAATGGAGCTCAGGCGGTCGCCGATAATGGCGAATTCCTTCACACTGCTCAATTTTTCAGGCCGGCTGCCTGCCTTACGGTCCAAGGCGGCAATCAGGCGCTGGAGCGGTTGGTTAAGCCGATGGCTGAAGATTAGGGATGAGAGAACACTGATCAGTACTGCGGCAGAGAGTAATACAGCCAGCAATAGCTGCATCCCCCGCATTTCCGCAGCAATAGCCGCCACCTGGGTCACTCGGATATAGGTGAATCCAGTCTGTTTACCTTTTTCATAGAAGTAATATTGGTCTCCGACCCGCTCATGGGCATTGCCACTTTCCGGAAGCTGGCTTGTTTGCAGTTTACCCTCTGATGTAGAGAACAATAGATTCTTCTGCGCATCCAGGATATAGAACGGGGTATTGCCGGCATCTCCGTAAGCGGCCTGCATCAGCTGCGGATTCAGCATGACAATGCCGTACACTTCCTCATAAGGAATCGCTTTGACCAGCACTGGCATTAACCTTCCGAGCGTACGGGTGGAATGTATGGTTTTCTCGGTAAAGGTTACGGCGGGCATGACTTTTAAAAATTGATTGTCCATCGTTTGCCGGCTCCAGTACTCCGGAGGGTATTCTGCACTGAAGTAGTATTTACCGAACATATCTGCGGCGCTGCTTAGGCCCTCCCTCTCCAGTACATAATTTTCCTTTTTAAAATAAAGAATGAAATTTTCGATATGCAGAAAAGGATTAGCATACAGCGTTGAGAGATCCGATATCACTTCTGCCGGGATATCATATCGTCGGTTCTCTTTGAGGTGGCTTAGAATGCCCAGATTGGCAGTCCATGAATCGGATTGGGTGAGGGCAAGAATCATGTTCTGAGTCAACCGGAAATGATTTTCGTAGCCTTCGACCGTTTGTGCGAGGCCTAGCTCATTTTGCCGGATCATCTCCTTATAGATTTTGCCGCTTAAATAAAGATGGGAGAACAGATTAAATGATGCCAAAATCAAGATGACACTGAGGAAGCTTAGCATCAGCTTAACGAACAGGGCATTCAGCGCAAATTTGCCTGTAACGGATCCCTTCATATGTATCCCCCTTTGGATGCACCCGTAAATGAATTGGATTAATTCTATCATAGCGGCAAAAAGCTAACACCAACAATATGCAATTTTGCTGATTTGTACGCTATTCTATGGAAATCCGCAGTTAAGGCGAAATGTTATATAACATGTAGATAGCGCTTTCCAAAGAAATGCAGCTATAATTCGGAGACAAATCCCAGGAAAAAGGGGGAAGTAATCTGACATCTATATGATTTATGATCATTTTAAGAAGAGGAGACATGCATATGGCTCAAGCTAGCGTAGTGCAGGGCAAAATGCGAAAGAAAGTGCACCGGCGACCCCAACGACCTCAACGCCACAAAGCGGGAATCCTTCGAACTTGGAATAAAAACAAGGCGCTCTGGCTGCTGTTCCTGCCGTGCCTGTTGTATTATTTGATCTTCCGCTATGCACCGATGTTTGGATTAGTTATCACTTTCAAGGATTACAATCTTTTTAAAGGGATTTGGGCCAGTGATTGGGTGGGACTCAAATATTACAGGATGTTTATAGAGAATCCCGATTTTTGGCCGCTGATGAAAAACACTTTTCTGCTTGGTTTATATAAGCTGTTTTTCGGCTTCCCGGCACCCATTCTACTGGCGATTCTGCTTAATGAGGTGCGCAAGGCTGCTTTCAAACGAGTTGTGCAGACCGTCAGCTATCTTCCACATTTTATCTCAAATGTCATTGTAGCCAGTATGGTGATCATGTTTTTATCCCCAACCGGAGGGCTGATTAATAATCTGCTTGGTGCCATAGGGATTGGACCGATCAATTTCATGAATGAACCTGGATTGTTCCGCGGTATTTATGTCCTGTCGGAGATCTGGCAGCATATCGGCTGGGAGACTATTATCTACTTGGCCGCGTTGACCGCTATCGACCCGCAGCTGTATGAAGCTGCTGATATGGACGGAGCCAGCCGCATGCGTAAAATATGGCATGTCACCTTGCCCGGCATTTCACCCGCCATCGTGATCACCTTGATTCTTAATATCGGTAAAGTGCTCGAGATTGGCTTCGAGAAGGTGTTCCTGATGCAGAATCCGGCGATCTACGACACAGCGGATATTATCAGTACTTATGTCTATAGGGTGGGTATGGTGCAGGGGAACTTCAGCTATGGCGCTTCTATTGATCTTTTTATGGGCGTGATTAGCTTGATCTTCATCTATACAGCAAATTACATCAGCCGCCGTGTAAGCGAGACAAGTTTATGGTAGAAAAGAGGTGTGGTGATGAGATCACCCCGTTTATCCTGGTTTAATGTCGTGAGCACTTTTATCCTTCTCGTGGTTGTGGTGGTCACGCTTTATCCGTTCCTGCATATGCTCGCTGTCTCTCTCAGTAGTGATGTGCATGTCATGAAGAATACCGTTTCTTTTTGGCCTAAGGGATTTAACCTGAATATGTATAAGCTTGTACTCGGAGATTCGCAAATCTGGGTGGCTTACAAAAATACACTCATTTACACCGTGCTTGGCACCCTTATCTCGCTGGTAGTCACCTCCACGGGTGCCTATGCACTCTCACGCAGTGATATGGCGCTGCGCAAGAGCTTCACCCTGTTGATTGTGGTGACGATGTTTTTCAGCGGAGGAATGATTCCCACGTTCCTCGTGGTTCGCTCCCTGGATATGGTCGATACCGTATGGGGCATGGTGCTGCCGGGTGCGGTTAGCACTTGGAATCTGATTCTGATGCGGACCTTTTTCTCCGGCATTCCTAAAGAGCTGGAGGAGTCAGGCCGCATCGACGGACTGAATGATATCGGCATATTTATCCGTATTATTGTTCCGCTTTCCAAAGCTTCCTTCGCCACCATAGCGCTCTTTTACGCGGTTGGCATGTGGAATAACTTTATTTACCCGCTGCTCTACCTGCGCTCACCGGATTTGTTCCCGCTGCAAGTACTGCTGCGCAATCTGGTGCTGGCTGGCAGTGCTAGCTCAGGGGATGTTACTAGCATTGGAGGTGACAACATGGTGATAGAAGAATCGCTGAAGTACGCGACGATTATGGTCTCGACGCTTCCGATTCTGATTGTGTATCCATTTGTGCAGAAGTACTTCGTTAAGGGGGCCATGATTGGCGCGGTTAAAGGCTGAGGCGGGTGGAACCGTCACAAATTCAGAATAAGGGAGAGATCGTAATGAATAAATGGAAATCTGTACTGCTGCCACTGATGATTGCAGCAACCGTAGTAACTGGCTGCAGCGGAGGGGGCAATGACACCTCGCCGCAGAGTAATACTCAGGGCAGCAGTACCGCTTCACCTGCTGATTCGCCCAAAACGGAAAAAACCTTCACTGCGCTCTTAGACAACAATGCTACGTTCCCTTATTCGAAAAGCTGGCCTATTTGGAGCTGGCTGAAGGAGAAAACCGGTGTCACACTCGAGGTACAGACCCCTTCCGGAAAGCTTGAAGAGAGCTTGAACCTGGCGATTGCCTCGAAGGCAATGCCGGATCTGATGTATATGCCTAACCGCAAAGAATCGAATAAATTCGGGCAACAGGGTGCGTTGGTGGATTTGATGGAGTATATGGACAAAATGCCGAATCTGACCGCCTGGGTAAAGCAGTATCCACAGGAAGCGAAGGCTGCACTGTCTGCTGATGGCAAAATGTATATGTTCCCGAATCAGGGCTTTGGCGAGACGAACCGCATGATCTGGTTATACCGTAAAGACATTTTTGACAAAGAAGGAATCCAGGCACCAGCCACATATGAGGAGCTGCATACAGCTCTAAAAACCTTGAAGGCGAAATATCCGGACAGCTATCCGCTTTCGATCCGCTACGGACAAATTCCCGATGAAATGAATGCCAACATGACTGTGAATTACGGGACGGGTGAAGGGGCTTATTATGATTTTGATAAAAAAGAGTGGCTTTTTGGGCCCACGGAAGATAGTTACAAGGAAATGGTTGGCATGTGGAAAATATTTTATGACGAAGGGCTGATTCCGCCCGACTTTCTATCTCTGCAAACTAAGCAATGGCAGGACATGGTGTCCACGGGCAAATCGTTTGTGACCATTGATTACATCAGCCGGATCGATTTTTTTAACAATGCGATGCAGCAGGAGAATCCGGAGTTCAACATGCAGTTCATGGCTCCTCCAGCGGGCATTGCCGGCGGCAAGCAACTGAACCCGTATTTTCATTATATGGAAGGTGGCCTAACCGTGGCTTCAACCTCGAAGAACATCGATGATGTGATGAGTTATATGGACTTTTTCTATTCCGAAGAGGGACGTACGCTCAGCAGCTGGGGCGTGGAGGGTGAGACATATGTGAAGGAAGGCGACACGATCAAGTTCAAACCAGAGTACAACGATGTGATCGAAATGCGGAAACAGACAGGACTTCAGACTAGCGGAACGTACACCTGGATCGACTTTGGTGCACATCTGTCGTTGTTCTCAGACAATTTGAAGTATGCCTTTGAAGAAGCGACGAAATATGATCCGTCCATGATGCAGCCACGGCCTGCATTTACGGAGAAAGAGAATGAAATTATTGCGATTACCGGCCAGGCGATCCAAAAACACCGCGATGAAAGCTTTGCCAAGTTTGTTACCGGCTCCCGAAAGCTGGCCGACTGGGACAAATATGTGGAGGAGATGAACAATCTCGGCGTGGATAAGCTGCTGGCTACTTATAAGGAAGCTTACGACCGTGTTCAGAACATTCAGTTAAACGGGAATTAATCTGTCTTGTGCCAAGGACAATAGTTGCCCGGAAAGGATGAGCGGGATGAATGACATCATTAAGCCTTTAGAGACACACAGAGTAGAGCAGATGTCCGTTCATGTTTACGAAGATCGTAACCTGATGGGCGCTGCGGCGGCATCGCAGGTCGCGCAGAAAATTAGAGCTTTGCTTCAAGATTCTGCGCGTCAGGTCCGAATTGTGTTTGCTGCCGCACCTTCGCAAAATGAACTGTACGAGGGGCTGGTTCGGGAGCAGGGGATGGATTGGTCCCGGGTCAATGCTTTTCATATGGATGAATACATCGGCCTTGCGGCTTCGGCTCCCCAGCGGTTCGGCCGTTTTTTGACAGATCGTCTATACAGTCGGGTTAACCCTGGCCGGGTAGAACTGCTGGATGGTCTCGCCGCTGATGTGGTGCAGGAATGCCACAGATATTCGGCTTTGTTGAGCGAGGCGCCTATTGATATCGTTTGCCTCGGGATCGGGGAAAACGGGCATATCGCGTTTAATGATCCGCCAATCGCTAATTTTACCGACCCGCAGCTGGTCAAAGCGGTCGAACTGGAGGAAGCCTGCCGCCGCCAGCAGGTGAATGACGGTTGCTTTACCTCGCTGGACGAGGTGCCAACCCATGCGCTGACGCTTACGGTACCAGCCTTGCTGGCTGGCCGTCACCTGTACGGAATTGTACCGGGAGTGTCCAAACGCAAGGCTTTACAGGCGGCGCTCCATGATTCGATCAGCACGGCATGTCCAGCTACTATTCTGCGCACCCATCCGGAGATCACGATGTTCACGGATCGGGCTGCCTTCGGCCTATGAACGCGCCAATTAAGGGAAAGCACTATAAAACTGGGCTGCCGGTTGAGGTAAGTGTTGAGCAGGGGCGAATCACTTCGGTCACCGAACTTGCGGAGAGTCCAGCCAGGGCCGATTGGCCCTGGCTGGCACCCGGGTTGGTGGATCTGCAAGTGAACGGGGGCTGGGGGCTGGATCTCAACACGCTGCCTTTACAGCCTGCAACGGTATTGGAACTGTCCCGACTTCTGATAGGAAACGGGGTAACCAGCTATTGTCCAACTCTGATTACTAATGGCAAAGAAGCGCTGGCTCAAGCGGTCTCCGCCATTGCAGAAGCCGCTTCGCTGTATCCGGAAGATGCTGGGGGGATTGTAGGAATTCATCTGGAAGGTCCTTTTCTGTCACCAGAAGAGGGTCCGCGCGGCGCCCATCCAAGGGAACATATTGGCCCGCCGGATTGGGATATGTTATGCCGCTGGCAAGAAGCGGCTGAAGGGCTTATCCGTATCCTCACCGTCTCCCCGGAATGGCCAAACGCCGCTGCATTTATCGCCCGGTGCAGTGAATCAGGCATCCTTGTTTCCTTAGGGCATACAGCAGCTTCCCCCGAGCAGATTAGGGAGGCGGTTGCCGCAGGAGCGGTGATGTCTACGCATCTCGGCAATGGCACACATCTGACGCTGCCCCGTCATCCCAACTATTTGTGGGAGCAGCTGGCGGCGGATGAACTATACGGCTGTATGATTGCAGATGGCCAACATTTACCACCCGCTCTGTTGAAAGTAATCCTACGTATGAAGCGCAGCCGCACCATCTTGGTCAGCGATGCTGTATCACTGAGCGGAATGCCGCCGGGAACTTATCACCTGCACATTGGTGGAGAGGTTGTATTAACAGCAGAAGGGCGGCTGCATCTGGCTGGCAATCAGCAGCTGCTTGCAGGTTCCGCCATGATGCTTCCAGATCAGGTGGCCTATCTTGCGGAGGCTGGATTAGCCCGGCTGGATGAAGCCTGGGATTGTGCTTCTGCTCATCCGGCTACTTTGCTGGGGCTGGAGCAGGCGGCAGGGCTTAGGGCTGGAGCACCTGCCGATCTCGTGAGCTTCTGCTATGACGACAGGACACTTACCGTGCTGGAATGCTGGAAAAAGGGTCATAGCAAGGCTTGCAGTAATTAATTACAGCAAAGATTAGGAGGAGAACGATGCAGAGCTTGATACCGCAACCGAAGCAGATCCAAGTGAAAGAGGGAGAAGCTTTTCAGTTCAGCGAAGATGTAAGCCTGAGCCTTTACATGGAGCAGTATGATCCGAGACTGGTGGTCCATTGCCGCCGGGCGTTTCCAGAGCTGGATTGTACACATGTTATCTCGGGAAAAGGATATTCACTTATTCTTCAGAGTCTCTTGCAGTCAGAAACGAAAGGAGCACAGCCAGATGAAGTGGATCTGAAATTGCTTAACGGCCGGGCGGAAGGGTACAGGCTGGAGGTGTCGGAGCGCCGGGTGGTAATCCGTGCACTGGATGCGCCGGGTCTGTTTTACGGGCTACAAACGTTACTACAACTGCGTAAGTCAGTAGGGGAAGTTCCTGCTGTGTCTATCACGGACTGGCCTGACACTACCTTGCGGGCGATGAACTTTGATCTTCGCCAGACATTTTCCAAGCCAGAGCTGCTGCTATCGTATTTGGCGGATTTTGCCCGGTATAAAACGAATGCGGTTCTGATTGAATACGAAGATAAATTCCCGTTCCAGAAGTACCCGGAATTCGTGCATCCTCAGCATTCGTTAAGCCTCACACAGCTAGAGGAACTGAAACGCACAGCCCAAGAATATTTTATTGAGATCATTCCGCTGCAGCAGAGTTTCGGGCATCTGGAGTATGTACTCCGCCACGACGCTTGGCGGCACTTGCGCGAAACGGAGTTATCCCTCGGGGAGATCTGTCCAGCGCATCCGGAATCCTTCGAGCTGATTACCGATCTGTTACAGGAGATGATGGATGCTCATCCGGATTCCCGTTATATTCACCTCGGCTGCGACGAGGTGTACAGCTTATGTGAATGCGAACGCTGTAAAACGTTGTTCGGAGGGGTACGGGAGCGGGCGTTTATCGCTTTTTTGAACACTTTGATTGAATTTACAGCCAGCCGTGGTAAAAAAGTGATTTTCTGGCATGACATGCTGGACAAATGCCCGCCGGAGGAACTGGCAAAGCTGGATAAGCGGAGTGCAGCGATGATCTGGATATACAACGGACGTAATATTGAAGCTGAGGTTTCTTCTCTTGCGGATAAATTCAGGTCACTAGGCATCGAGGTTATGGGAGCACCGGCGGTTCGCAGCTTTGACTGGGCTGAACATCAGAATTATCCGGTACTATTGAACCGGACGGATAATCTGCTCCAATGGGCGGAGACAGCGGATAAGCTGGACCTCGGGTGCATCGTCGCCACGAACTGGACGGGGCCGTTCAGCCTTGGTGTTCCTTATGGGATCTTTGAGACGACCTGGTATCCGATGCTGCTGCACGCCGATTTGGCCTGGAACCGCAAAGCGGACTCAGCAACATTTATCGATCGATTCATGGAGCAGTTCCATGGCATCGATCCTAGAACAGGTCACGCACAGCTCGGGAATTATCAGCTGGAAGATTATTATGATGTTATCTGGAAGCTGTTGGACAAGGTGAAGGATCATAAGGATGAAGCAGAGCTGATTGCCATTATGCATGATTTTGAAGCGGCGACGGACCGTTCGCGGGCGATCCACAAATATATCTACCGCTGGGAGCTTTATCCGGGAGACGAAGCGGAAAGGCACTCGCTACTGAATAATTACATGCGAAATCGCCGCGGACGTGAGAACGTTTTGCCTCGCATGAAAGCGGCTTTGGAGCGTTACCAGCCATCCGATATGGCGGAGCATTTTGTGAAATCCCGCTTCTATCTTCACGATTATCTGGAGCGGACATTATACCGTGAGCTGGGGTTTGCTCAGGCTGAATAAGAGTTTTGAAAAGATCGTAGGGCTATCGTGTGAGCGGGTAGCAGTGCGGTCTTTTTTTAATTTATAGCTGGATGAAGCTACATATTACAGCATATTCAGGAACAAAATCCCAGTTCGCTGCGTCTAACTTATAAAGATCTAGCAAACTACATTGGAGGAGAATGAATATGAGAGCTACACCCATAAACCGGACTATAAGGAAGGTTACACTTACCGCATTATGTATTTTGCTTGTATTGCTGAGTGGCAGGGTAATGGCGGAGCCGTCTCCGGAACAAAAGACAACCGCGGTATTCACAGCGGAGATGCAGAGCGCCTTGGAAGGGGCGCAGAATGTGCTGCTGACGATACAGCCATTCCCGGACGAAGCAGCCGTAGGGTTCTTCAAGAATGGGCGTAGTCTGCCCAAGGGATATCTGGAGCAGACTGCCGATAAGATTCTGGAACAGCGGGGCAAGTTCACCAAGGTGGCAGAGCTAACTCGAACAGCGCTGGCTTACAGTGCTGCGGGGGGCAACGTCAACAACATCGCTGGTATTGATCTTTATCCATTCCTGATGAATCATGCCGGAATTGATTCGGAAGGGGCAGCAGCGGTAGCAACCGCCTATATTACCTCGAAGAACTCCATTTCAAATTCATTGGAGCGGACAAACCGTTACCCCGATTTGCTGTTTTATCAGCTGCTTGATATGCAGCTAGCGGATGGCAGCTGGCCGCTGGCCGGGCAGAAGCAAGGAGATCTGGTAGCTACTGCCTGGGTACTGACGGCACTTGCTTCGGAAGTGAGTTCAGAACAAACTGCGCAGCCGATTGAGAAGGCTTTGTTGTGGCTTAAGAGCAAGCAGCAGCTAGACGGAGGATTCGATGATAAAACTGCGACGACAGCGCAGGTGATTGTTGCTTTATCCTCGCAGGGGGTCGATGCAGCAGATTTCACCAAGGAAGGCGGAGCCTCGCTGCTGGACCATTTGCTGGCGCGGAAGCATCCGGGTGGCGGCTTTACACAGACAGCAGGCGGAGGAAACGATAGTCCCGCAACTGTGCAAGCCTATCTTGCCCTGACTTCCTATAAGCTGTTGTCCAAGCAGGCTGGCATGCTGTATAGCGGACTGCATCATGCTGGAGTTGACCGGGCAACGATTCAGGTCGAAGGACCCGGTGGCACCGTTGCCGGGGGGCATATTGTTGGCGGAGATGCTGTGAAGGCAGCGGCAGCTTTTTTACAGGCGAAGGGTCTGGCGTATAAGCTGAATGCGGATGCAGCTAAACCGGCCTTCACAGCTATCGAGGGGATTCAGAACGGGCGATACAATGGACGCGGAGAATGGAAGATTGCTGTATTCAGCGGGGGCAGTGCATGGATGTATCCTGAGAATAGCCCGTACAGACTGACGATAGGCAATGGGGATCAGCTGCTTGTTTACTACGCGGACGATACAGAACTGCTTGACCGGATGGAAGTGAAATGGAAAGATAAAAACGGCCAGGAAATGGGTGGATACGCAAGCGCCAATATGCCGTTTTCCCTCCATATCACCAAGTCAAACGGTCAGCTGGGCGGTCTTCCGGCTTTCGGCGCTACTGTGACACTTCAAGGAAAAAGCGTAGTGGCTGACAGCACGGGAAAGGTGTCATTTGCCGGCATGAAGCCCGGTGTCTATCCTGTGCAAGTCACCAAATACCGTAAAGATGCCGCTCCAGCACTTTCCAAACGGACGTTTGCGCTGCATGTCTCTTCCCCGGAATTGGCCAGCTTTACGGATGCCAATAAAGTCGCAGCTTGGGCACGTTTGGATATCGCAACAGCGCTCAGCAGCGGATATATTCAGGGCGTAAGTGCCAGCGGAAATGTGCTGGCTCCTAAGCAGAAGCTGACCCGGGCTGAATTTCTGACCCTGCTGCTGCGGCTATTGCATGAGTTCCCCGATGCCAAGGCCACTTCTAGCTTTAAGGATGTTCCGGCGGACAAATGGTACAGCCGTACCATCGCCAAGGCTGAGGAGCTGGGCATTATCAGCTCTCCAACCGGTAAGTTCGAGCCGGACCGCGGTATTACGCGGGAAGAAGCGGCGGTTATGGTAACCAAAGCCGCCCGGTTGTCTACGTACGGCAGCCCGGACCGTGTGAAGTTTGCCGATACTTCCAGTTTGTCAGAGGCGAGCCGCCAGGCGATTCAGGCCGTGAATGAACATGAAGTAATGACCGGCAGCGGGGGCCGCTTCGATCCAAAGCAGATTCTGGTGCGTGAGCAGGCAGCGGCAATTTTAGTCAGACTGCAGAAATTAATCCCGGAAGCCTTCTATTAATGGAATAAACGTCCAGGGATATGATAAGCTTCAGATAGAGTTATCACATCCAGTGCAGAGGAGGCAAATCTATGAGCCGCTTGATCACAGGCAATATATATTATGGATTTCAGGTCGTTAATGAGGAATTTATCCGGGAGATCGATTCCGCCGTATTCACGATGGAACATCTGAAGAGCGGCGCCAGGCTGCTTTTCGTGCAGAATCAGGATGACAACAAGGTATTCAGCGTAAGCTTCAGGACCCCGCCTGAAGATAGTACAGGGGTCTTTCATATTTTGGAGCATTCCGTATTGTGTGGTTCGGAGAAATATCCGGTGAAGGAACCTTTTGTAGAATTGCTAAAGGGTTCGATGCAGACATTCCTGAACGCATTTACGTTTGGGGATAAGACGATGTATCCGGTGGCGAGCCGGAATGAGCAGGATTTCTCCAATCTGATGGAGGTCTACCTGGATAGTGTTTTTCAGCCGAATATTTATAAGCAAAAGGAGATTTTTGAGCAAGAGGGCTGGCATTACGAGCTTCAGCAAACAGAAGCTGAGCTGATCTATAAAGGCGTGGTTTACAACGAGATGAAGGGTTCCTATTCCTCGCCGTTTACGGTACTGATGGACAGGATCAAAAAGTCGTTGTATCCAGACACGATTTACCGTCATTCTTCAGGTGGAGATCCGCAGGAGATTCCTGCGCTTACGTATGAGCAATTCCTTGAGGCGCACAGCAATTATTATCATCCGTCCAACAGTTATTTTTATCTGTACGGAGACGTCTCTATTGAAGAGAAGCTGCAATTTATAGACCAGGAATACCTTAGCCGTTATGAAAAAAACAGCTTTGATACCTCCATTCCCCTACAACAGCCTACCGGAATGACGGAGCTGGTAGCGGATTATCCGATTCTGGAAGCAGAAACGGCCGACGACAAAACTTATTTGAGTCTGAATTATGTAATTGGAACCTCTACGGATCGGGAACTGAATCTGGCTTTTGATATTTTGAAAAGCATGCTGATGGACAGCAATGCAGCTCCGCTTAAGCAAGCCCTGCTGGAAAGCGGTCTGGGCAAAGATGCCTTTGCTTTTTATTCCGACAGTATGGTTCAGCCGCTGCTTGGCATTACTCTGACACATTCGAACGCTTCCGCCAAAGATGCCTTCGTGGAGCTGGTGAAGACCACATTAAGCAGCTTGGTTAAGAACGGGCTGGATGAGAAGCTGGTGCTGGCGGCGGTCAACAGCAAAGAATTTGAGCTGCGGGAAGCGGACTTTAGCCGATATCCAAAGGGACTTACTTACAATATCGAAGTGATGAAGTCCTGGCTCTATGACGGTCAGCCGTCTACTCATATGCTTTATGAAGAGGTATTCACTACCATTCGGGAAAAGATAACGGATCGTTATTTTGAGAAGCTGATTGAGGTCTACTTACTGAACAGTGATCATTGCAGTCTGGTGGTGCTGAACCCGTCCAAGACGATTGCAGCCGACAAGGAAGCGAGCACCCAGCGTCAATTAAGTGAATACAAATCATCACAGCAACCAGACCAGCTGGAGCAGCTTGTGCAGAGTACACAGCATCTTCTGGCGCGGCAAGGTCGTGCAGATGCAGCCGAGGATTTGCAGAAGCTGCCGAGTTTATCTCTACAGGACATTAACCGCAGTGCTGAACCTCAGGTGCCATCCCATGAATATAACCTTGAGGGTCTAAAGCTGATCCACCATGACGTATCTACTCAAAAGATTGCGTACTGCAAGTTTTATTGGGATACGAGTGTTGTGGCTCCTGAGCAAATTCCTTATCTTGTGCTGCTGGCAGAGGTATTGGGCCAAATGGAGACAGCTTCTTACAGCATTGAAGAGCTCACTAGTGAAATTGGGATCAAAACCGGAGGCATTCATTTCAAAAATGAGATCTTTGGCGCTGCAAAAGATACTGGGGCCAGTTATCAGCCTAAATTCACTGCGCAGGTTAAGGTGATGGCGGGGCATATTGGCGAATCGCTGGATCTGCTGCGTGAGATGCTCTATACCAGCGCGCTCGATAACCTGACGAAGCTACAGGAAATCGTCCGGCGGGAAGCCTCACAGATGGAATCAGTCCTGAATCAAAAAGGTAATGAAATCGCGGCCAGCCGCCTGATGTCTTATTTTTCGGACATGGGAGCGTATCAGGAGCAACAGGGTGGCGTGGCCTATTACCGCTTTATCCGTGAGCTTGCCGAGAAGATCGATCAGCAGGGAGCAGAGGTGGCAAACACGCTGAAGGATATCTGTACGGTTTTATTCAATAAACAGAATTTGATCATCAGCGTGACGGGTACCCCTGATTTGTATGGAGAATTCGCCGCTAATGTAGCGAAGCTGGATATTCAGGATCAGCCAGTGGTGAATAAACCTAAGATTACGGCGCAGGGGCATGCGGATAATGAAGGTTTTATGTCTTCCAGCCAGGTGCAATATGTGGTTAAAGGCTACGACTTCAACAAGCTAGGATTTACGTATTCCGGCAAAATGCAGGTGCTCAAAAAAATCATGAGCCTCACCTATCTGTGGAATGCCGTGCGCGTGAAGGGCGGAGCTTATGGCGGCAGCCTGATGCTGCGCAGAGATGGGATATTGATGTTCACTTCCTACCGTGATCCCAATTTGCAGGAGACGCTGGAGGTTTATGATCAGGCGTACCGATTCACCGAAGGATATGAAGCGGATGCCGACGAGATGACCAAAGCAATTATCGGCACCCTGTCCATGTTGGACCAGCCGCTGAGCCCAAGCGCTCAGGGACGGCGGGCGGACCGGCATTATTTTGAACAGGTGACCGGGGCCGAGCTGCAGCAGGAACGGGATGAAATCTTGTCGACCACACCGGAAGACATCAGACAGTATGCCGATTTGCTTAAGGCTGTGACGGAACAAAATTATTTCACAGTTGTCGGCAATGAATCCAAACTGAAATCAACAAAAGTCTTATTTGGAAACCTAGAAGAACTTGTGATGTAATTCTCTCTATAAACTCCTCTTCAGTACCTGTCTACTCGACAAGTGCTGGAGAGGAGTTTTTTGTATTTAGTTAGAACCTTGACAGTTAGAGTTCTATCTATTATGATAATGATGTTACTTAGAGTTCTAACTAATCCGCAAGAGGAGGAAATAACAATGAACAAACCCGTGGTAGACACACCATTTTCTAATTTAATACGAGAGATTGGGATGAAAATAAAAGGTACAGCTGACACCAGGTTAAATGAGTTAGGTCTGAACTCACAACAAGGCCGCATGATCGGCTATATTTTTGAGAATCAAGCAGAAGGGGTTATTCAGAAGGATTTAGCGGAGGTCTTTAACAGGAAGGGGGCGAGCATTACCAGTATGCTTCAGGGGTTGGAGAAGAAAGGGTATATCCAGCGTGTCACTCCTGAAAATGATGAACGTCAAAAGAGTATTTTTGTATTGGAAAAAGGTGCTCTTTTAGTGGAAGAGTTCAATGAGATTTTCTCTGAGGTAGAAGCAAGCATTACTAAGGCGCTTAGTCCGGAAGAAACTGCAACCCTAAAGTCGTTACTTCAAAAAGTTAGTTCAAGTTTATAAACGTTCGGAGGTTCACTTATGACAAATGAGTTCTCAAATCAATATTATTTAGAGTCGGCGCCCATGAAAAAAGCGATCGCTCATTTATCGATTCCCATGATGATTGGGATGTCTGTGGGTACTATTTATAATGTAATCAATGCTTACTTCATCGGCTTATTACACAATACCAGTATGCTGACCGCAATCACGCTGGGCCTGCCTATTTTTACCGTTTTAATGGCTTTTGGAAATGTGCTGGGGGTAGGCGGAGGAACATTTATAACTCGCTTGGCGGGGCAAAAAGAGACGGAAAAAGGGAAAAAGGTTGCCGGATATACTTTTTACGGGAGTATTGTAGTGGGGCTTCTTATCGCGCTCATTGCTTGGTTAGCTATAAATCCGATCACGCGAATGCTTGGTGCAGATGCTGCTACCTTAGACTTTACGAAGTCTTATGTGCTCACTCTTTTTGCAGGCGGATTTGCTGTTGTGCTTAATTTTGCTTTGGAACAACTGGTCCGTTCGGAAGGTGCCTCGAAGGAATCGATGTATGGTATTTTTATCAGTACGGCTTTAAGTTTGATTTTTGATCCTTTATTTATTCTCGTGCTGAATTGGCATGTTGCCGGAGCTGCTTTGGCTATGGTTTTAGCAAATTTGGGCTCTGCCATTTATTATATTTACTTTTTGGAAACGAAAAGTGAGCATTTAAGAGGATTTTTGAAGCATTTCAAGATATCTGTACGAGATCAGCTTGAGGTTTATAAAATAGGTACAGCCGAGCTATTGCAAGCCAGTTTTTTAATTGTCAGCACGCTTTTGTTAAATAACTATTCCATTCAATATGGGGAGAGTGTGGTCGCCGGATTTGGTGTGGCTTTAAGAATTGTGCAGATTCCAGAATTTTTATCGATGGGTTTATTTTTGGGATTGATTCCGCTATTTGCTTTTAACTTTGCTAGTAAAAATACGGAGAGACTTAAATCCAGCATCAAATACGCTTTTGCATATATAGGCAGCATTGCAGTTGTTTTTGTAAGTCTAGTATATGTGTTTAGAGGAACGATTCTTCATTGGTTCTCAGGCGATCCTTCTGTGTTAAGCATGGGAACTTATATTTTGGCAGCGATGCTGATCTCCGCTTTATTTAATGGATTTACCGGATTATTTATGAGCATTTTTCAAGCAACAGGGCAAGGCACACCCACTACTATTATGGCGATAAGCCAAGGTGTATTATTTATACCGATGATTATCGTATTGCATTCTATTTTTGGCCTGCATGGTGTGATTTGGTCGATGACTGTGACTGAGGTAATAACGAGTGTGATGGGTGTGGTTTTGTTTATGATTTTTCGGAAAAAGCTGAATAGTGCGGGCGTTGATGGAAAAGGTGTTGTAGAGGTTACGCCGGTATAACGCGATTGCTTTATGTAAAACTCAATATGGATTTTGTTTACTGCGGGAGCTTGGCTCGCGCTTTTTTTGCGTTGTGCAAAAGAATTCATAACTAAAGGATCGGTAAAATTCGTTCCAAAATGAACAATTCTAGTTCTTATGAAGACTGCTTACTTTTTCTACAATTATGGATAAGTAAAGGAGGAGAACTATGATACGCAAAAAAAGGTTTCATCTTAATATGGACACACGCGAAGCGATGGCGGGATATCTATTCGTTGCTCCGCTTATGCTTGGGCTGATCATCTTGACGTTGATCCCGGTGCTGGGCTCACTGCTGTTAAGCTTCACGGACTGGAACTTTGTGGCTGGGTTAGGGGGGATTAAGTTCGCGGGCGTGGATAATTTCATCAGGCTGTTTCATGATGATGCTTTTATGAAAAGCTTGCTGAACAATTTGCTCTTTATTATCACAGTACCGGTTACGATCATCGTTGCCCTGCTGCTGGCTATCCTGATTGATAAACAGGTTTTTCTGAAGGATTTGTTTAAAGTGATTTATTTCCTTCCGTACATTTCCAGTGTAGTTGCCATCGCTATGGTTTGGCAGGTTATGTTTCACCCTTCACTGGGACCCGTCAATCAATTCCTGATGTCACTGGGGTGGAACAACCCACCCAAATGGTTAGCGGATATCCATTATGCTCTGCCGTCGCTGATGTTGATTCAAGTCTGGATTCAGCTCGGTTACAACATTATTATTTTTATTGCAGGTTTACAGAGTATTCCAAAGGATCTTTATGAAGCGGCTGATATTGATGGTGCCAACGTCTGGCGCAAATTCCGCAACATCACGGTTCCCTGCATTTCGCCAACTACCTTTTTCCTGCTGGTAACAGGGGTTATCGGCTCATTTAAAATCTTTGATCTGATACAAGTATTGACCCAGGGTGGACCGGCTAACTCCACGACCGTTATCGTCTACGAGTTATATGATACAGCCTTCAATCAGCTGAAGACGGGTTACGCCTCTAGCATGGCACTCGTTCTGTTCCTTATTTGCCTGATCATTACAGCCTTGCAGATGTTGGCGCAAAAAAAATGGGTCAACTATTAAAGGCGGAAAGGAGAAATTACAGTGAAAAAAGAGCTTTTATCCAGAACCTTCTGGACCATCGCCATGGGACTGCTAGGTATCGCATTTCTTTTACCGTTCCTATGGATGTTATCCACTTCCTTTAAGCTGGAGAAAGATGTATTTAACTTTCCGATTCAATGGTTGCCACAGCAGTGGAACCTCATTGAAAATTATAAACAGGTGTGGTCGGGTGACTTTGCTCGCTATTATGGAAATTCCATTTATATTACGCTGGCTACGACTATAATTAATGTGCTGATATGCGCACTTGCTGCTTATGGGTTCTCCAAGCTACGTTTTCCGGGCAGGGATGCGATGTTTATAGTTGTATTGGCACTTTATATGGTTCCTCCGCAGGCATCGTTGGTTCCACAGTTTCTACTGTTTAACTGGCTGAATTTGATTGACACACATTTGGGATTAATCCTGATTAACAGCTTTAGTATTATTGGAGCGTTTATGCTCAAGCAATTTTTTATGGGGGTAAACAACGAGTATCTTGAATCGGCGCGGATGGATGGAGCAGGGCATTTTCGCTCTTTTCTACAGATTGCCTTTCCGCTGATCCGTCCCGCTGTAGCTACTTATGCTATTTTGCGCTTTATTTGGACCTGGAACGACTATCAATATCCACTCATTTTTTTGAAATCCAAGGAGCTGTTCACGATTCAGCTGGGGATCCGGTTGTTCGGGGACCAATACGGGGATGTCTATTCACTCATGATGGCTGGTGCGGTATCTGCAATCCTGCCGTTGCTGATCATTTTTGCACTCGGACAGAAGCAGGTTATTGAGGGAATTGCCCTCGGAGGTGTGAAAGGATAATAAAAGTCAAAATAGTTTCTCTTCGGTAGAATATGAGAACTTTCCTCGTCAATCCTGCATGTTAGGATATTCTTGTAAGCAGTTACATAGTCACTGGTTGTTAAGCAAGTGATGCCCAACACATTTATAGGAGGGTCTAAATGAAAAAGAAATTATTATCTGCATTCATCATCACATCGATGGCGTTATCATTGGCCGCTTGCGGCGGAAATGCGAAAACCAATAATGCAGGAGCGACTAATGCACCCGATGCTGGTGGAAATTCAAAGCCTGCAGCAGAGAAGGTTACCCTGAAGCTGAGCACCTGGCAGACAGAAGCCAAAGCGAAATGGAGCACGATTATCGCGGAGTTTGAGAAGACGCATCCCGATATTCATGTGGAAGTAGATTTGCTGAACGAAAAAGGTGATTCGGTTGCCTCTATGCAGAAGCTGGATTTGATGGCGGCTGCGAGCGATCCGCTGGATATTGTCGAACTGCCTTATACCAACTATTCACAGCGTGCAGATATCGGTTTGTTGGAACCGATGGATGACTATATTCAGAAGGAAGGTTATAAACTCGCAGATGAATATCTGGTGGACACTACGGTCAATGGCAAAATCTATGCATTACCGTCTTCCATGCAGCGCTGGTTCGTGCTCCTTAACAAAGAAATGTTAGATGAGGCGGGCCTTCCGGTTCCGACCGACTGGACATGGGCGGATTTCGAAGAGTATGCCAAGAAATTGACCAAGGGTGAGGGCGCAACGAAACGTTTTGGCGCGTATCTGCATAATTGGCCGGATTATTTCCAGCTCCAGCTGATGAGCAAGTCTACGGATAATACTTTTCTAAAAGCTGATGGAACCTCCAATGCACTTGACCCGCAATTTAAGGCTAATCTGCAGATGATGAAGAAAATGATGTACGAAGATAAGAGTGCCACTCCTTATGAGGATATTATTTCGCAAAAACTAGCCTACCGGAATCAGTATTTTAACGGTTTAGCAGCGATGCTTCCGATGGGCGACTGGATGGTTGCGGAATCGGGTGGAACGGATGCCATTCCGGCAACCTTTGTTACCGCGTTTGCGCCGATCCCCCGTCTTGACAGTGAGAGCAAACATTACTCACCCGTACAGCCGACCTACATGGGAATAGCCGCTAAATCCAAGCATAAGGAGGCTGCCTATACCTTTGTGCGCTGGTATACCTCAGAAGGACTGGAAATCGGTGGACGCGTTTTCTCTGGCTGGGCCAAATCGGATACGAATAAATTAGTGGATACAATTGTGAGTGGTTCTAAGGATTCCTCTAAGATTGATGTCGATTCTCTGAAATATACGATGGAGAACTCGACACCTGGTGCAACGCAGGTTCCGGCTAAATATGCGGATGAAGCTAAGAACAACGTTATTCCAGAAGCGGAGATGTATCTCCTAGGCCAACAGGATCTGGATGTCACAGTTGCCAATATCGATAAAAAAATAACGGAAGTTGTTCAGAACAATAGCGGAAAGTAAGCGGAGGCTGATTGTACGCTTTTCAAAGGGGGCTTATAATGTGGGGGCAGGAAAGCATTTCTGCCTCCTGCTCCAAATTCAAACAGATGTGGGGCCTGTAATCCGTGTTTAGAAAGCATCAATCCCTCCGTAAGAAACTTGTCTGGTCATCGCTGATCTGCGTGCTGATCCCGCTTGTCTGCATTTACATGGTTACAGATTATTTGACCCGGGATCTCATTCTGGAGAAAGCGGTTGGTAGCGCAAGAGAATCTTTAAATGCAGCCAGCGCCAATATGAATGCCATATTTGAACAGACACTGGAACAGTCCAACTTTGTGCTCCAGAACAGCGAGATCAGGCAGATGATGTCTGCCGATTCAGAGTCGCTCCGTGCACCAAAGCAAATCATTCAGTATAACCGTATGTCGCGGATGCTGGATGATATGTTTGTTTTAACAGAATATTTGAAGGTAACGTTAATCGGAAAAAATGGTTTGATTTATACCAGCTATCCTTACAGTGACTTTAACCCGAAAAATTTCTACAACAAAAATTGGACATCGTTGCTGAAACAAATTCAACCCATTTCGACTTATTGGAGAGCGGAGCACGATACGTACTACAATTATTCTGATAAAGGCTCAGCTGATTGGGTAACCATTGCGAGGCCGATTCAATCGACCTCCAGCAGTACCATCGGATATTTAATTATTAATATCAATGAGCGTAAGCTCCGTCCTTATCTAAATAACGATAATGATAAAGAGATGATGCTATTGGATGACAAGGGAACTGTAGTTTCCCATGCTGACAAGGCCCGAATCGGAGAGACGATGACGTGGTTGAAAATGGATGGCGAGCTTGACACTGTGGAAATCGACGGAGAGAAGTTTTTATATGTTGATCAGGAGCTGAGCAGTAACAAATGGCGGATGGTCAGCATTATTCCGCTGAAGGCAGCCTTGTCGAAAAATAAGCAGATTTTATTTATCAGCCTGGCGGTGCAGATTCTTTTCTTTACCTTGTTTTCCGTTCTCTTAACCGTTCTAATCTCAAAGCTGACTCAGCCAATCGTAAAATTAAGCGCTTTTGTAAAGCGAATAGGTCGTGGTCAGTTGGATGAACGTTCGTTCATTCGAGGGAATAATGAGGCAGCACAGCTCGCCCGCACTATTGACCAGATGCTGGATCGGATCGAGTCTATGATTGAACAAATCACTTATGAACAGACGGGAAAAAGAAAAGCCGAACTAGAGATGCTGCAAGCGCAGATCAATCCACATTTTATGTTTAATCTGCTGAATTCGATTCGCTTAAATATCCTGATGCAAGGCGATCGGGAGAATGCTGAGTTGATTGGTTCGCTGTCGTCTTTGCTCCGGATGACCTTTAACAGAGACAATGAGTTTATCCCGCTTCGTGAGGAGACAGATACGATATCGCATTATGTCACTTTAATGAATTTCCGCCATGCCAATCAGGTCAGGCTGGAAATGAATTTAGCGGACGGTAGCGCTGAAGCACTGGTGCCTCGATTTATGATTCAACCCATGATCGAGAATGCCATCATCCATGGCTTCGAGCAGTTTGGTGGCGAGATTTTTATTGAAGCTCGTATTGTTGCAACTACGGGAAGCTTGGTTATCACCATTAAGGATAATGGGATCGGGATGTCGCCGGAAACTTTAACAAGACTTCGTGAAACCGCATACAGCAGCGAACAAATTACAGAGGAGGACAGAAAAGGGTTCTCCGGCATAGGTTTACGCAATGTGGCCCAACGCCTCAGTATGATTTATGGCGCTTCTTTTAAGCTGAATATTCAAAGTGAACCTGATGTGGGCACAGAGATTTGTCTGGAGTTTCCTCTGGATTACGGAAAGGTGGGTGTGGAGAATGCTGACGGCAATATTGGTGGATGATGACTATCCGGTTATCCGTTATTTGTCGCAGGCCGTACCTTGGAGTGAGCTCGGTATTGAACTCATCGGATGTTATTATAGCGGTCTCGAGGCTTGGGAAAAAGCACAGCAGAGTCCACCAGATCTTATTATTACCGATATTGGCATGCCCAAGATGAACGGGCTGGAGATGCTGGAGCTATTCAGAGCTGTGCAGCCCGAAATCCGTGCGATTATTCTCTCCTGCCACAACGAATTCAAATACGCCCAGCAAGCGCTGAAATTAAACGTAGGAGAATATATTTTAAAAGAATCACTGGATATTGAGCAGTTACAGCAAGCGATTAGAACCCTTGTGGCGGAAGTGGGACTGAATAGGCAGCAGCATACAGAGATGCTGGTTTATAAGCAAAAGCAGTCTCAAAATCGCGCCGCGCTGAAGGAAAAGTTTCTAAAAGATACCTTGTATCAATCCTGGGATAAGGGGGCTTGGATCGAGCAGGCCCGATCAAACGGAATTATGATCCATGCCAAAAACTATATCCCGCTGGTTATTGTAATTGATCGTCCAGAGGAAGCTTCAAGGGTGCGCCGGATGAGTGAATATACGATTTCTTTTGCGGTTGAGAATATTATGCAGGAAGTGCTTGAGGCTGATCACAGTCTGTTCATTTCGAGATACAGCCATAAGGAGATTGTCATTCTCTTTTGCAGCGACCAGCCTTCCAAAGATCACCAGGCTATCTATCACTCTATTCAAAATGCAGCCTCAGCGGTTCAAAAATATCTTAAACTGTCTGTCTCTTGCTTATTTGGCGCTGAGGCGCGCAGTCCTGAGGAAATTCGCGGAACATTGCAGCGGATGCTGAGGGAGAAAATACAGCGCTTTTATCTCCCTGCGGCGGGAATCCACCGTTTTGAAGAAGTCTGCTTTTCCGGAGAAGATATTTATGCTGAATATGGAACATTGTACGCTGTTATCAATGATGATATTGCCTTGAACAGGAACACGGAGCTTCGCGTTCATGTAAAGGAATGGAGGGAATGGGTGGCCTCGCAAAAATTCCATCCGAATGAAGTCAAGGAATGTGTGCTTCGCTTGCTGATGGACTTGCAGATGAAGACGAAACAGCTTCTGCAATCTCCATTGCCTATAACCGAAGAAAAGCTTTTTAGCGTGGTTGGTGACATTGAAACTCTGGAGCATTTGGAACAATGGCTGGTGCAGTACTTGGAGGAATTAGCGCGGAAAATAAGTATGTTCTCCATCAAGTCTAAACGGAGTGAGGTCATCAAAGCCCAGCAGTTCGTGATTAGTCATGTGACGGAGAAAATAACGCTGGAGGACATGGCAGGCCGCCTTAACTTAAATGCCAGTTATTTCAGCCGCTTATTCAAACGGGAAACAAACCAGAACTTCATTGAATATGTAAATATGCTAAAGCTTCAGAAGGCAAAGGAGCTGCTTAACCAATCTGAAAAGACAGTGGAAGAGATCTCCGAGTATCTGGGATATGCCAACAAAAGTTATTTCATCAAGCTGTTTAAACGGGAAATGGGCATGAGGCCTAGTGAATATGCCACTTGGCATTGAGTGTGGACAGGAGGAAACATTGCTGTGGGAATAAAGGGCACTAAAAATGAATTACAGATGTTCCTAAATGAACTATATACTCCACTGGAGCGCAGATTTACCTCTGGTTGTGCAGGAATTAATATGGGCGCTACAGGATCGATTTACAATGAAGCTACAGCGCTTATGGAAGCTTTCGCCCGTCCTCTATGGGGCCTTGTTCCCCATGCCAGCGGTGGAGGGGAAAGTGCACTCTGGCCGATGTTTCTGGAAGGGATCATCAACGGAACAGACCCGGAGCATGAAGAATATTGGGGGCAATTTACTACCAAAGATCAGCGTATGGTAGAGCAGGCCGTGTTGGGACTGGGGCTTGCTCTTGCACCACATAAAATGTGGGAGCCGCTGAGCGACACGCAGAAAATGAATGTATATAACTGGCTAAATCAGATTAATCATGTGGATCGTTCCAATCCGAATAACTGGCTGATGTTCACGGTTCTTGTGAATGTGGGCTTCAAGAAAGTCGGATTACCTTATGATCAGAGCATAATGGATGATTATCTAGAGCAGATCGATAATTACTATCTTGGTGACGGTTGGTATTCCGATGGATTGACGGATCAGAGGGACTATTATATTGCTTTTGCTATGCATTATTATACGCTGATATACGCTAAGCTGATGGCGGATGATGATCCTCAGAGAGCTGCTGTTTATCGGGAAAGATCAGTACGATTTGCCGAGGATTTCATTTATTGGTTCGCTGAGGACGGAAGCGCACTTCCTTTTGGTCGTAGCCTGACCTATCGTTTTGCACAGGTTTCATTCTGGAGTGCGCTGGTGTATGCAGATATGGTTCCTTTTTCATATGGCGTTCTTAAAGGAATCATTATGCGCCATTTTCGTTGGTGGTTTGAACAACCTATTATGGGATTAGACGGACTGCTTAGCATCGGATATGCTTATCCGAATCTAGTTATGACAGAGAACTACAACGCCCCCGGATCTCCGTATTGGGCCTTTAAAGCTATGCTTATTCTTGCCTTGCCAGATGATCATCCTTTTTGGCAGGCGGAGGAAGAGCCGTTGCCTATTTTGAAAGAGGTACGGGCTCTCCAAGAGGCGCGAATGCTTGTGAGTCGTCCGGAAGGAAACAGGCAGGTTATTGCCTATACCTCTGGCCAGATGGCTAACTTTGATATGGCCCATAGTGCAGCCAAATATTCTAAATTTGCATATTCCACTCTGTTTGGTTTTAGTGTCCCGAAAGCGGGTTACGGGTTGGTTCAAGGCGCTTACGATTCTACACTCGCACTATGCGAATGTGATGAACACTATCGGGTACGCAGATTCTGCGAGACCTGGGAAATCGGGGACAGCTATGTATATTCCCGCTGGCATCCCTGGAGTGATGTACATGTGGAGACATGGATTATTCCGGCAGGTCTATGGCATGTTCGTGTTCACAGCATTCATACTGCCCGGCGGCTGGATGTAGCGGAGGGTGGATTTGCCATTGGCCAGTCAGCTGGCTTCTCGCACAGTGAACGGGAAATCATTAAGGTATCGAACACTGCTGTTTCGGTGCAGCTGCCCTTGGGAATCAGTGCCATACATAGGCTAAGCGGCTTTGATCGGGGAGAGTGCGTATATCCCGAGCCAAATACCAATCTGCTGAAGCCGCGGACACTTCTTCCGAGCTTGTGCTCCAGACTGGAACCGGGAGATCAAGTATTGATATCTGCTGTCTTCGGAGCGACGAATACTCCGGAGAACCAGGCAAGTCTTGCTTCACCGCCGCTTATTCAATGGCACTCGGACGGAAGGGTTGCTGTATACGAACCTAGTAACGATACACTTTTGCATACTGTTGATTTAAGGGAAGGGAGAAACAAAGATGTGGAATAAGGCTATTGAGGATGCGATTCACAAAGTTGGGAGCAATATGGCTAACCATCCGGGCAAACTGCCTCATATCGCTGAGGGGCAACAGTACGAATGGGGAGACAACGACGACTGGATAGAGGGTTTCTATGTTGGGATGATGTGGCTTGCTTATGAATATAGTAAGGATTCATGCTATAAGGAGGCGGCAGCCTCTTGGTTAGGGGACTTCAAGCATCGTCTGGATCAGCACATCGCCCTGGACCATCATGACATTGGTTTCTTGTATACACTGACCGCAGTAGCGGAGTGGAAAATAACGGGCAGCGAAGCGGCGCGAGCTGTCGGTCTGCAAGCTGCGGACACGCTGTGCAAGCGCTGGCGTGAACCAGCAGGGATTCTTCAGGCCTGGGGACTGGAGAGTGACCCGGAGAATGCGGGACGTATCATTATTGACTGCTTGATGAATTTACCTCTATTATTCTGGGCAGCTGAGGAAACAGGAGATAAGCGCTATTATGAAATAGCGCTCGAACATGCGTTTAAGAGCCGGAAATTTCTTGTGCGTGGGGATGCCTCCTCTTACCATACTTTTTATTTTGATCCGGCTACCGGAAATGCAATTCGTGGAGGAACACATCAAGGTTATGAGGACGGATCGACCTGGACACGTGGTCAAGCTTGGGGAATATACGGTTTTGCTCTGGCGTATCGCTATACGCAGAATGAGGATTTTCTTAAGACTTCTAAGAGCCTAGCGGATTATTTTATCAGCCATCTACCGGAGGATAGTGTGGCTTATTGGGATTTCGATGTGCCAGTGGGAGCGGAGACCCCTCGCGACAGCTCGGCTTCGGCGATTGCGGCAGCCGGTCTTTTGGAACTGCTCGATCACCTAGGCGTAGACGATCCGGACCGGGCCATTTATGAAGTTGCTTTACACCGTAGCATGAAATCTCTAGTGGAACATTATGCGACATCTGGAAATCCGGAAGCAGAGGGACTTCTAAAGCATGGTTCTTATCATGTGAGAGGTGGACGTGTGCCTGATGGTCATATGATTTGGGGAGATTATTATTATATGGAAGCGCTGATCCGCTTGCAGACCGGCATCCGAGGCTATTGGTAGTGGGATGTTAGGGTGGGGCAAGGTTTAGCCTATAGAACAAGGAAACTGCTAAGACTAATCTCTTAGCGGTTTTTTTTGTGTGGACTATTATACAAGAGTTTTAAAACGTAGTTATTTACTTGGAATAGTATGAATAAAATCATATCACCACGCGTAAGGTTTAATGTAAGATTTTGATAATTATTAGAAATTAAGAAAAGGGGATCGGGTTACTCAGATATGAATTTAGACTGGGAGTTTATCTACGAGAGTTTGCCGCTTTATGGTGAGGCGATGTGGCTGACAGTGAAGCTAGCGTTGTTAGCTATTGTATTCTCACTCCTTATTGGATTACTGTTCAGTATCGTCTTGTACTATAAGGTCAAAATCGTCAGTGATGTTATTAAGATCTACATTGAGCTTTCACGGAACACCCCTTTACTTGTGCAGCTCTTTTTTCTTTACTATGGCTTACCTAAGATCGGAATTCACTTTAGTGAAATGACCTGTGCGATTGTAGGCATGACATTTTTGGGCGGGAGCTATATGACGGAGGCTTTTCGAAGTGGGTTCGAGGCAGTTAGCCAATCGCAGATTGAATCAGGTCAGAGCATTGGACTGTCTAAGCTGCAGCTGGTCAGATATGTTATTTTTCCCCAAGCTTTTGCGATAAGTATTCCTTCTTTAGGGGCAAATGCGATCTTTCTGCTGAAGGAGACCTCTATTGTAGGTGCCATTGCTTTAATGGATTTGATGAATGTGGCAAAAGACTTGATCGGCATGCATTACAAAACAGCGGAGTCTCTGCTCCTTCTGGTACTCGCCTATTTGGTGTTAGTCCTGCCCTTATCGCTTTTATTGACTTGGGTGGAAAGGAAGGTGAGATATGCAGAATTCGGGGATTGAGGTGCTTTTTGAAGGTTCTAATTTCGAACGATTATTAGGGGGCTTACTTGTAACGATTGAAATTTCATTTCTCTCTATTGGAATCGGTACGTTATTAGGGATCGTTATGGGATTGCTCCGGACGCTGGGATCGAGGCCATTAAGGTTTATATTACGTCTTTATTTGGAGACCTTTAGAATTATTCCGATTCTAGTGTGGCTGTATGTAGTACATTTCAGTTTCTCTCCATTACTTCATATCGATATCAGCGGGGAGGCTACCTCTATATTGGTGTTCAGCTTATGGGGAGCTGCGGAAATTGGCGATCTTGTTCGTGGAGCTTTGCAATCTATGCCAAAACATCAGGTGGAATCTGCCAGGGCGCTAGGTCTGAGCAGCAGTCAACTTTATCGGCATATTTTGATCCCGCAGGCTGTACGCAGAATGCTGCCGGGAATGATTAATCTTGCCACACGAATGATCAAGACAACATCACTGGTGGTGCTGATTGGAGTGATTGAGGTGGTAAAGATCGGGCAGCAGATCATTGAACTCGGCGTGATAAAAGCGCCCACCGCTTCATTCTGGGTATACGGCTTTATCTTTATATTATATTTTTCTGTATGTTTTCCGTTATCCAGACTTTCGAAAAAAGTTGAAAGCAGATGGCAAAATTAAGGCTTAGGAAGGAACGGTTGTAATGGCAGATTCCGGAGAACTCCTGCTGGAGGTTACACAATTACACAAATATTTTGGAGAGCGAAAGGTTCTGGACGGCATTGAATTGCAGGTCGAAAAAGGAGAAGTAATCGTTATTCTCGGTCCCTCTGGCTGTGGAAAAAGTACGTTCCTGCGTTGTCTTAACGGTTTGGAACCGGTTCAGGAAGGCGCGATACAATATCGTGGGCAGAACCTCGCGGGGGCTGCTGTAGATTGGCGTGAAGTTAGGCAGCATATCGGAATGGTCTTTCAAAATTATGAGTTATTCCCGCATATGACGGTTATGGATAACATTCTTCTAGGCCCTCTGAAAGTACAAAAGAGAGAGCTTAAAGAAGCAACGCAGCAAGCGGAACAGCTCTTAGAGCGGGTTGGGCTGCTTGAGCGTAAACTGGACTATCCACGCCAGCTTTCCGGTGGACAAAAGCAGAGAATAGCTATAGTAAGAGCTTTATGTATGAATCCGGAGATTATGTTATTTGATGAAGTGACAGCATCCTTGGATCCGGAAATGGTTCGGGAAGTGCTTGATGTCATCTTAGGGCTTGCTCAGCAAGGAATGACGATGATCATCGTGACTCATGAAATGGGGTTTGCCAAATCGGTTGGGGATCGGATCGTGTTTATGGATCAAGGCAAGATATGTGAGATCGCTGCCCCGCAACAATTTTTTACCCACCCTGCGACAGAACGTGCCCAGCATTTTCTGGATATATTTCAGTACGAAAAATTATAGAAATAGGAGAGGAAGAGAAATGAAGAAAAGTTTGAAATGGCTAACGATGCTGGTAGGTGTAAGTATATTATTGATGGGATTGGCTGCTTGCGGAAATAGTTCGGATAACAACGGAAACTCAGCATCTTCTAAATTCACTTCTATTGAACAGCTAAAGAAGAAAGGGAAGATTAAGATCGGCGTATTTGCAGACAAACCACCTTTTGGTTATGTGGACGCTGAGGGTAAAAACCAAGGGTTTGATGTGTATATTGCCAAACGCTTTGCCAAGGATCTGCTAGGGGATGAATCGAAGGTTGAATTTGTGTTAGTTGATGCTGCCAGCCGCGTGGCATATCTTGAATCGGGTAAGGTTGATATCATTATGGCTAACTTTACGGTCACCGAGGAAAGAAAAGAAAAAGTGGATTTTGCTAATCCGTACATGAAATTGTCCTTTGGGATCGTATCCCCAGACAGTGCTCCAATCACTTCCATTGATCAATTAAAAGGGAACAAGCAAAAGCTCATTGTAGCTAAAGGTACGACAGCGGAAACCTATTTTACCAAAGAATATCCGGATATTGAATTGCTCAAATTCGATCAGTACACCGAGATTTTTGCAGCGCTTAAAGATGGTCGGGGGGCGGCAATCGCTAACGATAATACAGAACTCATTGCTTGGGCTAAATCAAATCCTGGATTTACGGTCAGCATTCCTGCTTTCGGGGGTCAGGATACAATAGCTCCAGCAGTGGCAAAGGGGAATAAGGAATTGCTGGACTGGATTAATACAGAACTTGATACCCTTGGTAAAGAACAATTTATCCATGAAGCCTACAAAGAAACCTTAAATGAAATTTACGGTGAAGGATATACTGATGAGCTTGTCGTTGAAGGCGGGAAAATCCAGTAACGGATTGGGAATAACATTGCGGGGGCATCTGAGAAGATGCCTTTTCTACAGATAGACTATTGCAATTTCTATAATGCCGAGTATAATACTGGGTATACACAGAATAAGGAGTCGGTGAAAATGTCTGTCGATGATTATCTGGATCTTTTAAACTACGCCAAAGCAATTAACGATGGACAGTGGCAAGCTGACATCATAGATCGTTTGAATAAGCTGAGTAAGAATTCTCATGCTGAGACAACAGAACAAAGTGTGAAAGAGCTGTGGATTCAATTCGACGATGTAAATGCAATATTAATGGATTTATTTAATAAGCTGAGGGAAAGTGCGGATCCAGTAGAGCAGTACCGGTGGAAAGAGAAAGTCTGGGAGTTAAAGCAGGAACGGATTAATCTATCGAAGAAGATTCAGAGTAGATATATCAGGATATAATTTAAGCTCACATTGTAATAATAAATAGAAAATAAAAAAAGGCATGCAGTTAGTCTGCTCTGCCAAACTTACGATGGTCTATAGGCTACTTAGACATTTGCATTCCTTCGCGCATCATTGTCATACACATAGTCATCATTTCATCGCAGTCCTGCATTTTTTTCATCATCATATCCATGTTCATATCCATCATGCCCATTTCAGACATTTTTTCCATGCCCATCTTCATACAGTTCATCTTAGACATCATATCATCCATACACATGTTCATCATCATTTCCATACACATCTTGTCCATTTTTAATTCCTCCCTTCTTTTAAATTACCTTTCTTCCATAAAATACTATACAATTTAAGAACAATCAACGCTAGATTTGATATTTTACTAACTTATTTTTCTTATTTGTCGTAATTATGTATATCCTTACCATACGGATGTTATTAATCAGAATACTTAATTGCGGATGGTGACTATTGGCTAGATTGCCTCAGGTCAGCGTTTTTTTGCGTTCTACACAGTGAGGAATTAACGAGCCGGATCATCACTCTGGGATAAACGAGAAGACACTGCCATAGGTCCCCGTAAATACGGGCTGACCAAATTTTTGTGTCCATTCCTTGAGTAGCTTATATGAGACCTTTTTGCTCGTAATTACATAATCGGGCTGATCGTAATTAACGATCTCGGGAAGGTATTCAGAGAATCCGTGCATCGAGCGTTCAAAAGCAGTCCAACCCAATACGCCAAGAGAATCTTTTGTCACGAAGGGATCTTGTCTGCCATCACATAACACATCTCCCCCTCGAAACATGACATAGCCGGATGAACCGTAGTGGGCGAGAACTTTGGGACGTGTACCTTCAGATGTATGCTGCAGAATATAGTCCATTTCATCTATAGGATATTTTTTGGCGTCAATAACTGGTGGTACAAGGAATAGATAAGCAATGTTTAGCAGCAGACCAACTGCCAGTAACCCGCGTAATGTACTTTGTCGGACTAGAATACCTGTTTTGGTGAACTCAGGAAGCGCATCAAAAAATACAGCCGCAAAATAGGGGATGAACAGCCACATAAACAGGTTTTGCTTGAAGTTTGATACACCGAGGTATAGAATCCCAAGCATAAGAAAAAAACGGAACGGTTTACGCTGGAGTGCAAAAGGAAGTGTGCAGGCAAAGAACAAAAGCAATAGTAAGATGGGCAAGTTCTCCAAGCTATTGAACCGAATGGGTTGCCATTCATTGATCAGCAGGTTAAAGTTTTTCTTCGTAACTGTCAAAATAAACAAGAGACTTTTTACGCCGCCTGGATTTAGAATGCCAACGAACCAGACGAGACTGAAGACTATGATTTTACGCCCATTCAGCGTTTTTTGGATCAAGGATTCAAGCAGAGCCATCCCTGTAAATACAGCAATTACAAGCCATACTCCTGCATGAAAATTGGCAATGGCAATAGAAAGAGCAATCATCGCAGCGGCATATTTCTTTTGAGAACTCATTTGATATTCACGTAAATATACGAAAAACCAGACAATCATAAACGAAGAGATCATCTGTGGACGGCCTTTGAAATAATTATAATAAATCCAGCAAGAAATTAGCAGCACAAAAGGGAGCAGGAGAACATGGTCTTCTTGAAGTCCCAGTTCTTTGCGTGAAACCTTACCCAGCCGAAGCAATCCGAGCACTAAAAAGAACAAGCATACAGCGGTCAAAATATACACACCCGGCCATCCAAAAGCTGCATAAAGCGGGGCAACGAGCAGCTGGAATCCGAATTCATGAGGGACGTAGGGCAGCTTATCTCCGTAAAAAGTATGTATGGCATGATGTAGAACTTGTCCGTGCCCGATCATATATTGTCCTAGCTCTATATGCCAGAAGGTATCGGGATCATTGTAAGAAAATTTAGGGAACATCAGCAAGATAGCGGCTATAACGAATATGCCATACAAAAATTTGTGTATATTGAATTTCATCATTATTTTGTTTTCCCCCCGTTTTTTGTTCAATTATAACGAGACTTTCTTAAGGAATAGTAAAATTTATGAAGCGGAGTGAACACTCATGCATCAACTATTTACGTGGATATCTGAATCCGCGCTTCACCTTGTTAATTCTATGGGTATTTGGGGCATATGGTTAGGGATGATTCTAGAGAGTGCCTGTATCCCCATTCCCAGTGAAGTGATTATGCTCAGCGGTGGGTGGCTGATTGCGCAAGGCTCGCTTACTTTTATGGAAGTTGCTGTTGCTGGGATATTCGGAAACCTACTGGGTTCCATCATTGCCTATTATATTGGTAAGGCTGGTGGACGCCGGTTATTAGAGAAATACGGAAAATATATTCTCTTGAATGAGCATCATTTGGAGCAGTCGGAGCGTTGGTTCGAGCGTTATGGCGAGAGTACCGTATTTTTTACTCGTATGTTGCCCTTTATTCGTACTTTTATCTCTCTGCCCGCAGGGATTGCTGGAATGAAAGCTTGGAGATTCATAACATTTACAGCACTCGGCTGTATCCCGTGGAACTTAGCTTTGATCTATCTGGGATACCGCTTAGGTGACAACTGGGGTATCGTGGAGCAATTTATTCGCCCAATCAGTTATACCATTTGCGGAATCGTGGTGCTTCTTGTGTTGAGGTGGTTAGTACGGAGATTTCGTAACCAGACTTAATGCCAGCTCTTCGGGTGTTTTCTGGTGTTTTCTGCTCGGTGAGCCTCCGCAGCTTAATATGGATAAATAAAGGTCAGGAACGTCGAGGCTAGAATTAACTGTTATATGTTGAATGCATTCTATATTCAAGGATAATCTACTTCTGTCTGGGAGGTTTGAAATGAAGGTCAAACGAATCGTCGCCAATATAAACACGAAGGATATCGCGGCAGCTAAATGCTTCTACGAGGATGTGCTCGGTCTTGATTTAATGATGGATCATGGTTGGATTAGAACTTATGGTTTAGACGAGGAGATGAGCATTCAGATTAGTTTTGCCTCACAGGGTGGCTCAGAAACGCCTACGCCTGATCTATCAATTGAAGTCGATGATGTCGATGCTACATTTGAAAGCATGAAGAAAGCTGGATTTCCGATAGAATATGGGCTTGTTGATGAGCCTTGGGGCGTTCGGCGATTCTATGTCCGCGACCCGTTTGGCAAACTTATCAACATCCTTGAGCATAGACATTAGAAGAGTGGTCATGGCGTGCAGAAATCTTGATTGTTAAACTATCGAATAGCGATAGCTAAATGATGACATAAGGCAGCCGGTCAGTGGATCGGCTGTCTTTATTCAACTAACGGGCAGGATAGTTGAACATAATCATGCATAACCGTATTATAAGTAAGTATAAATTCATTGGTGAGGGAAGCGTCATATAAAAATTCAATGTTCTTGGTGATTCTCATATTGAATGATTTTCAGCATTCACTGTGAATTTAATGATTAAATGCAGAGATAAATCATATCGAAAGGATAACTTATGAGGAATTTTATTATCTTCGGAGCAAGTAAAGGATTAGGTGAGGCATTCTTCAAAGGATTGCCAGAAAAAGGTGATCGTGTTTGGGTGGTTTCTAGAACTTATCCTAACAATTTAAATCTTGAAGATGGTGTACAGAAATATTGGATTGAGGCTGATTTAGCGAAATCTGATGCAAGCAAGCTGATTGCGAATACAGTAAATGACGTTACAATAGACGTATTAATATATAATGTAGGGATATGGGAGAGCAAAGGCTTCAGGGATGACTATGATTTTGAAAAAGATGACCCAGCTGAAATCGTCAACATCATTAATGTAAATGTTACTTCAGCTATTACCTGCATACAGAAGCTTTTACCGAATCTAAAAAAGTCAGATAACGCAAAAATTTTCTTAATTGGTTCTACGGCAGGTCTTGAACATAATGATTTTACGCAAGTTTCATTTGTAGCTTCTAAGTTCGGTTTGCGTGGTATTGGAAATTCTATAAGGGAGCATGTAAAAAAGTATGGGATCGGTGTGACTTGTATAAATCCTGGTGAAATTGCAACCCAAATTCCATTGGAAGATGGAATTGAGAAAGTCTTGTCTGCGTATGGCGGTACACAGATTCCTCTTCAAGATATTGTTTCTTTAGTTAAATGCTTAATGAACCTTTCCAAAGCCTCTTGTGTAAAAGAAATAAATATTCCAGCAATGTTGGATACAAATGCGTAGTCGACTCCATTGAGAATGATAGTGCGAAAAAGCGAGGTTCTAAGAAACCACTCCATAGTAAAGGAGTGGTTTTCGCTTTATACATGAATATGTAAAGTTTGGTCAAACTCTAATTTATGCTTAGATATACTACGGTGAGCCGTATCATAAATAACGGTTGAGCTAACGGGATACGATAGTTGAATAATACATTACATTGATAAGCAAGTGCTTCGGTATCCTGCTCTTTTTATGAAGCTAATAGGCAGGCTAGCGTAAACAAAATGATCAAAAGTATTAACCATACGTAGTTAATTACATTTCGGGATTAGCACAATGATTTTCGGCAGCTTCGTTTGGTTAACGGGGGTAGTTTAAGTAAATGTAAATATTTACTTGCGAACTAATGTTCGGTACAATAAACTTGATTCCATTACAAAAAGGAGATGTTGGATATGTATAAACACATTAAAGATTTTGCCGCAACTTGGCAGAATGAAACGGAAGCAACAATGCGGACACTAGAGATGCTGACGGACGAGTCTCTTGGCCAACAGATAACAAGCGATCATAGAACGCTTGGACGTGTTGCATGGCACCTTGTACAGACGTTGCACGAAATGCCATCTCGGACGGGACTGTCTTTCGAAGGACCGGGCGAAGATATGCCGGTGCCAGCTTCGGCAGCAGACATCGCGTCAGTCTATAAGAGGACCTCACAAGCGCTCCTTGATGCTATACAGTCCAGTTGGAAAGATGAGAATCTGCTTATCATGAGCGATATGTATGGTGATCAATGGCCAAACGGCTTAATGCTGGAAATTCTCGTAAAGCATGAGATTCATCATCGTGGTCAGATGACAGTACTGATGCGTCAGGCAGGCCTTCGTGTGCCGGATCTTTACGGCCCGACAAAAGAGCAGTGGGCCGAGTATGGAGCGCTACCTCCAGTAATTTAGAGTAAGATTATATCCGCTTTGGCCGTTTGGCTATAGTGGGATTTATAAGTATTTTATCATGGGATTAAAAGTGGTGGCTTGAATCATAGACAAGAGGATACCATCGGACTGAAACTGTTGATTCTATTGAACTAACGGGAAACAATAGCTTAATCTAAAACGAAGGTAGCTGGTCTATATGAACGGCTACCTTCGTTGCGCTAAAGGACACATTTTCCCTTAATCTATATAGAATTGAAGATGAGATAGCAGGAAATCTTGCAACAGCTAGGGAATACCAAATTATGGATTTATAAATGTATATGAAAGGTTGATCTTAGTTTATGAATGACCGTAATCTCATCTTCGTAGCAAAAGCGAAAATGATGCTTGTATACCCTTTGCTGCTTGCCCTGATCGTTATACTTGTGGTCAGTAGCCTTACTGCCTGCGATAATTCCACCGCAGGCAAGACAGCAAGCAAGTCTGCGCAGCCGACCAAGGATGTACCTGTGGTAGCGCAAGCATCGGGCAGCATTTATCTGTACGGTGAAGCACACGGCGTAGCCAAGATATTTGACAAGGAATATAAATTGTGGTCTCAATACTACCATAACGAGGGCATGAGGCACTTATTCGTCGAGCTGCCCTATTTTACCGCCGAATACTTGAATCTATGGATGCAGTCGGACAATGATGATATTTTAGAGGAGATTTATGATGATTGGGAACGGACACGTAGTCACAACCCTGATGTCAAAGAGTTCTACAAAAAAATAAAGAGCGAGTGTCCGGAGACGATTTTCCACGGCACAGACATCGGGCATCAATATGAAACTACCGGGAGCCGCTATTTATCTTATCTTGTGGCAAACGATCTGGGAGAATCGGAGAAGTATACTTTAACAATGGAAGCGATCCGGCAAGGCCGTGTTTTTTACAGCAAAGAAGACGGCGTATATCGGGAAGACACGATGACGGAAAACTTTATTCGCGAATTTGAGAAGTTGGGCAATGAGAGCGTTATGGGCATTTACGGCTCAGCGCATACCGGGCTTGATGAAATGGACTATAAGACCCAATCCATCCCTTGTATGGGCAATCAATTACAGGAGCATTATGGCGATAACATTTATTCTGAGAACCTAAGTTGGATTGCTAAAGATATTGAGCCATCCAGAGTAGATTACATCTCCTTACAGGGCAAGGAATATGCAGCATCTTATTTTGGTAAGCAGGATTTGAACGGGTTCAAGGATTACGCCTATCGAGAATTTTGGCGATTGGAGGACGCCTATGAAGATATCAAAGACCTTCCACTGGTGGACAATTATCTTCCTTACGATAACTATCTGATGCCGATAGAAGTAGGCCAGGTCTTTGTGGTCAACAGCACCAAAACAGACGGTTCAGTGCAAAGAGATTACTATCTGTCTAGCGGCCAAGTTGTGGAGGGTGTGAACTCAACACAACAATTCACAGCAGAGTGACGATCAGTAATATGATGATTATCTCAAGTACAACACGCTCGCTCATGCATCGGGCGTTCATAAAAGCTAATTGGGAAAATTGTCACGTGCCGAAAATGAGTGCTCGGTTGATATAAGAGTGGCTCCAAAATTCACAGCTTCAACCAAAGCGGTGAACCGTAAGTAGGGGGAAGCTTTTTACTGATTGCATTACGCTAACGGGAGACGCTAGCTCAAATACGATTAGGCAGCCGTTAGTCAAAGCGATCAGCTGCCTTCATTCAACTACCAGGAAGTTTTGTACAAGAGAAAATGATGAAGTGGAATAAACACGTTCAGTACTGATGGATGAAAAAGGTGAATATATGGATTCAAATGAACTAAAACCTTTAATGAACAACACAAAATGGGAAGAAATAAGACAAGCAATGCTCAACTATGCCTTTCCAACCAAATGGAGGATTAAAGACATTGATACTGGCTATATCAGCCTTTGGGATGGAGATTGGTATTACCATTTTTCAGATGGTGGTTACAAATTTATTGAGTGGTTAGAAATTCATGCTGAAGATGACTCGATAAATGCTGATTTAATTCAAATCTTGAAAAAAATACATGTTCCAGGTGAAGTAACTACCGACTCCATCATAATTTATGGATATAACAAAACTAATGAATTCATTGATTATATATAATACGCTTCACCTCAATGCTTCCAAACACAAAGTACAGTTTGACCATTAAATGTATATCTGTATATAAAAGAAAAAACACTCCTGACAATGGAGTGTTTTATTATTATTCAAATTTATTTGAAGTCCATGTAGCAATTCCATTCATTGGACATGCAACAACTAGCCAGTTATCAGATTCTACTCCCACCTGCCAACATTCATACTTCTCATGAAAACCAATAACAAATAGTATGCTACCTGATTCAAAGCTTATAATTAAATGTGGAGTGCTGTCTCCCAATTGTATATCTATAATCTTTTCACGTCTCACCTTTATGATCTGACTGTATTTTTCTTCCTCAGAAACATCTGCAATTTGGCTTTCATTACTAGGGTATTGAGAGGGAACTGAATCAAATATAGTCCACTTTGATTCAATGTTCAGGTACAGTTGACCAGCTAAATCATCGAACTCGTTCAGCGAAGTCCCTATTTTCTTTATTCATTCCGTTCCCCAGCTCTTTTCATCAACGTATAAGCCCGAATCATTACACCATATCTTGGATTTGTTGGTGTTGGCTTTTCGCTTCAAATTTCGCGTTTTGGCATTTTGCTCTCATCCATGTACAGCAGATTCCAGCGGTGACCGTCCAGGTCGGCAAATCCTGCGCCGTACATCCAGCCGTCAGTCTCACTTGGCTTGCCAAAGATGTTTCCTCCAGCAGCCTCTGCTTTTTGGACAAAGGCATCTACTTCTTCTCTGCTTTCAGCACCAATGGAGAAGATTACTTCAGCGCTATGGGAAGTATCTGCGGTTTTTGAACCAGTAAATTTCTCAAACGCCGCATCCGGGAACAGCAGAATTGTTGTTTGACCTATAACAAGCTTAGCTCTCTCGTTACCAACACTCACCGCTTGGAATCCAATCTCATTGAAAAAGGCAGTTGACCTCTCAACATCTTTGACTGGCAGGTTAATCCAAATCTCCTGTGACATGGCTGTAGCCTCCTAATATATTTTCATTCCTACTATACTCTACTTCTGGCAGCAGAAGCGATCTCTTTCGCATCTCACCTTTAGTTGAAATACTCGATAGTTTTCTCAATAAATGCCTTGGCCGATTTTGTCAGAAAACGGTCGGACCGATGAATGATCTCAAAGTGACGATATGGCGGATCGTCTGTAATTCGGATGCAGCGTAGTGTTGGTTCATTCATTGCTTGGATCAAACGGTAAGGCAGCAATGTTCCTCCGACGTTGGCTTTCACCAAGCTAATAATGGAAGTTGCCGAACTGGTCTCCATGATCGTATTTAAGCTGAATCCATATTTTCGGCAATAGCCATCAACCAATTCTCTGCCTGTAAATCCTTCGGGGAACATCACAGTTTGGATATTACGCAGTTCCTGGATTACAATCGTGCTTCGTTCAGCCCAATCATGATTCTCAGAAACGACAAGTACATATTCTTCACTGCACAAGGGAATGCGTACAAGCCGATCATCTGGAGCAGAGGTGATCTCGATCCCGATGTCTACTTCATTATCCAGTACTTGATTCAAGACGTAGATCGAAGAGATAAGCTTCAGCTGCACCTTGGGGAATCGCGTATGAAAATTCACGAGCAATGGGGTGAGCCGATAGTCCAGATCGGAAGGGAGAACACCAATTACCAACCGACCTCGTTGATCATTGCGTAATTCAGCTAACGCATCCTGGGTATTCTGTAAATGCCGAATCATCTGTACACAGTGCTCCAAAAACAGATTTCCTGCTTGAGTCATCACAATCTTTTTGCCGACTCGGTCAAATAAGGGAACTCCGAGTTCATCCTCAAGCGCGCGTATTTGTTGACTCAACGTAGGCTGAGATATGCCAAGCTTCTCAGCTGCTCGTGTAAAATGAAGCTCCTCACACACAGCAATGAAGTTTTCCATCTGACGAATCTCCATATGAATGACCTCTAATCATTGGTTTTAGTAATCATTTTAATAGAAACAATAGTATTGTTCAATCATTCTAATGATTCTATACTTAATCGTGCACCGCCCAAAGATCTGTTATTAACAAAGGGTCATGGGAGAATGCAACGATACTACCATGAGGTGATTCATAATGAAACTTTTTTATATCGTCTTGGCGCTTATCCTGGCTTCACTGAATTTACGGCCACCCATTACATCCATTTCTCCTCTAATGAGCATCATTCAGAATGATCTGGGTATAAGCGGGATTACCGCCAGTTTGTTAACCACACTTCCGGTATTATGCATGGGCATATTTGCTCCGTTCTCCGTACGATTAAGCAGAAGGTGGGGAAATGAGGGCGCAATTGTTCTGGCTTTAATCCTCATTGGGTTAGGTACGGGATTACGATGGTTTGTTGGTACAACTCCTTTGATGATGTTCACTTCTTTTCTTTCCGGTGTAGGAATTGCATTGGCAGGGCCGCTGTTGTCCAGTTTTATTAAGCAGTACTTCCCTGACCGAGTGGCATCCATGGTGGGTATTTACTCTACAGCGATGGTGATGGGGGCCAGCATTAGTGTGGGACTATCGGTCCCGCTGCAGCATACGCTGGGTGGTTCGTGGAGAGGCTCGATGGCTGTATGGGCATTACTCGCAGCTATTGCATTGCCGATTTGGTTAAGATTAGCCTGGTCTGCGCGCACAGATCGACAATCCGGTAAAATCTCGAGTGTACTTAATGCACCACTTCCGGTGAACAACAAACGTGCCTGGGTGCTGACATTATTCTTCGGGCTGATGGCAGCGATCTTCTATTCGTTGACCGCTTGGCTTGCGCCAGCAATCCAAAGCCAGGGGTATAGTCAAGAGACGGCCGGCAAAATCCAAACTTTATTTACCTTGATATCGCTGCCCTCTACTTTGTTCATTCCGATGCTTGTACATCGTTACCAAAGACGTGTATTCTGGCTTGTCGGGTGTGCAATATTAGAGTTGACGGGTGTCTTGATGCTGAACCTATCCGTTAGCCCCTGGCTCGCGGCGATTCCTCTCGGTATTGGGGCGGGTGGGCTGTTCCCGATTGCACTGATGTTGCCCATTGATGAAACAAGCAATGCTCAGGAAGCCAGTAGCTGGTCCGCAATGACCCAATCTGGTGGCTACATTCTCGGAGCGTTTGGGCCGCTAGCGATTGGCTGGCTCCACGATGCAACAGGCAGCTTCGTTCAAGCATTCTATGGTTTGGCTGTAATCATCGTGCTTCAGATTATCGTTCAAATGGCTATAGGAAATAAAAAAAGTTCTCCATCCATTTCTCGTCTCCATTAAAGGTTTCGTGTGATACTTCATGTTGATCAATTAGTGAAGTTGTGCTTGCATGGACCTATGAACGTACGTGGTGTAATTCAACTAGCAGGCAGGATAATGGAAATGAACTGTAGAAAAAAAACTATAAATGAAAGTGACAAAAGTGGAGAATTCTACCGACAGTTGAATAAAGCGCCTATGAAAATTCAACCACCGCTTGATAGGATTGCGTTTGAGGAAATGCTATGCTGTTTTCGACAGTGCGCACTGTACATTTTGTTTTATTGGAGGTATACAATGCTCGACTTGCGTAAAATTGGAGCTTATATTTCGAAGCTTCGCAAAGACCAGGATTTGACCCAATTGGAACTTGCCGATCAACTGAATGTAAGTCATCAAGCGGTATCGAAATGGGAACGGGGCGACTCGCTACCGGATATCGGAACGCTTCCGCAGTTTGCGAGGTTATTCGGCAAAACGGTAGACGACATTTTAAATGCAGGAGACAACTCAGAAAATCGGGAGCACCAGCACCTAGGAACGATAGTTGAGGAGATCGCAGAGAACAGGCCGGACCAAGTTGCAGAGATGGTCAATACCGGTGAGATGAAGGTGGAAGAGCTTGTAGAAGTAGCACCGTTTGTAAAAGCAAGCGCTCTGCATAAGGTTACAGAACGATTAGACAGCAGCGTCCTTAAGTTAGACGTGATCATGCGGCTGGCTCCGTTCCTTGGAACAGATACATTGGATGAACTGGTTCGTCAGGCAGAAGAGGGCGAAATTGTGTGGAATGCCATTACTGGACTCGCTCCGTTCGTCAGCAGCGACACATTAAGCCGACTGGTAGATAAATCGATTGACGGTTCCTTAGAAGTGCACAATCTTGTTGGAATTGCCCCGTTTCTTGAAAGAGAACATGTAGATCGGTTGGTTCAACAAGCAGAAGAGGGTAGCTTGAGCTGGCATTTCGTTCAAGGGCTGGCACCCTTTATTAGCAGAGAAACGTTAAGCCGCTTGGTAGACCGGGTTGCAGATGGCACTATTGATGCGAACCGGATCATAAGCCTCGCACCTTTTCTGGACAGGGAAAATCTCGAGAAGTTAATTAGTGGAGTCGAAGCTGAACATCTTAGCCCAGATCTGCTGGCAAGCCTTGCTCCTTTCGTCGATCAAGGGACATTGAGTAGAATGGTGACAAACTTATTAAATAAAGTAAAGTAGACACGTATATCGGAGATTGGTGATGCATAGGCAATGGCGTTAAGCTAACGGGAAACGCTAGTTCCATAAACACGATAAAGGCAGCCCGTCAGTAAATGTGATCGGCTGCCTTTATTCAACTAACGGGCAAGTTACCTTAATAAACTAAGTGGTGGATAAAATATAAATATAAGAGTTCTCTCCCGAACTATTAGAAAAAGTCATGGTACGATGTCCTTATTCGGTTGTTTCAGGGGGAGTGAGGAGAACATGTTAAATACTCATGATGTTGCAATAGAAGCATTAACTTGTTATTCGATTACTTATCAATCAATAGCTCATATTGGCCAAAATGCAAACACCATTTATAAAGTGACAGATAAGGAAAGTAACTGCTATAGTTTGCGGATACATCTATCAAAAAATGATTCGATGGAAAGTATTTGGTCTGAGGAAAAAGTCATTCATTCAGAAATGATTTGGCTGGAATCATTAATAAATGATACTGATCTGGTGTTACCGTCACCTATAAAAAATAACATTGGTGAATATGTTACTAAGATAGCTGACATGAACTGTACATTGGTAAAATGGGTAGAGGGTGAACAAAAACAATTTGTTCCAACAGTCAATGATGCCGAGTGCGTAGGTGAATTGATCGGAAAGCTTCATAAACAATCATCTATTTGGAAGGTTCCGCAATCATTTACTAGACCATCCTTTGATAATACTAGAATTTCACAATCATTAGAAAAGCTCAAACAGCTTGCTGACGGTGGTGAGCTCAATAAAAATGATGTGGAAATTCTGCAATTGGCCGGTGAGCGTGCAATTTTAATGATGAACGATATAGAAAGAACACCTGGCAACTGGGGGATAATTCACGCAGACTTGATTCCAGGTAATTATGTGTTTCATAAACAAGAAGCTAGAGCCATTGATTTTGGAGCTTGCGGGTTCGGATATTATTTATTCGATTTAGGTTGGGCACTTTCTTATATCCACCCAGCGTTCAGAAGCCAGTTGCTAGAATCATACGCCAAACAATTCGGCCTGCCTCATAACTATGTTCAACAGTTAGAAGGCTTCTTTGTAGCTGCCCAACTCGAAACAATGAATTTTTGGCTTGGGTTGCCTGAATCTAATGAGTGGTTACCCAGTCACATTAGTAGATTAGCAAGTCGGGAATTTAAGTTATATGTAAATAAAAAAGAATTTCTTTTTAGTGGGACTCCTTACTGGGAGTAAGTTGTTCCACTAACGGGAAACGTTGTCTCAAATCACGATCAGCCAGCTGCGTGATCAGCTGCCCTTTGCGCGATCTTGATCGTATCGGACCGTATTGCAGCTATTCCAGCATATGGGTTCATATTGCGAAGGTTTCGGACTGTATAGCTCTTATTGCCCTTGATTTGCGTAGAAAAGAAGTACATTTGAGCGAATAGCTGCAACTGAGTCCGATAGTGTGGCAAAACGAGCTGAATTGTGGAAATAAGAGCAACTGAGTCCGAACAGTTGGTGAAAAGAACGCCGCCTGCCAAATTTGCTCCTAAACGTGCTACCCAGTGTTTAAACTAGCCGCCTATAGCTCAACCTAGCTACACCGTGCGCAGAATTAGCTACCTATAGCCCAACCTAGCTACTCCGTGCGCGGAATTAGCTACCTATAGCCCAACCTAGCTACTCCGTGCGCAGAATTTGTTACCTGTTGCTCAAACTAGCCGCCTATGTCTCGAAACTAGCTGCCTTTTGCGCGATCTTGATCGTATCGGACCGTATTGCAGCTATTTCAGCATATGGGTTCATATTGCGAAGGTTTCGGACTGTATAGCTCTTATTGCCCTTGATTTGCGTAGAAAAGAAGTACATTTGAGGGAATAGCTGCAACTGAGTCCGATAGTGTGGCAAAACGAGCTGAATTGTGGAAATAAGAGCAACTGAGTCCGAACAGTTGGTGATAAGAACGCCGCCTGCCAAATTTGCTCCTAAACGTGCTACCCAGTGTTTAAACTAGCCGTCTATAGCTCAAGCTATCTACACTGTGCGCGGAATTAGCTACCTATAGCTCAAGCTAGCTACTCCGTGCGATAATTGAAGGATGGGCAAAGGTGAAAACGTTTATTGGCTTATAACGCACCAATTAAACCTTGGAAAGAAGCTTAATATAAACAAGAAGGCAGCCGATCAACACGATCAGCTGCTTTTGTTCATCTAAGAGTAATTTCTCAAATAAATAAAAGCATCCTTGACTTTCCCCTGCACGGGAAACTGTATACTCACTTTATGTTATAGATTGGAGATGATATTTTGTTCAAAATTAGTGCATTTTCTAGGCTAAGCAAGGTATCCTTAAAAACACTGCGTTATTACGACCAGATTGGCATACTAAGGCCGAAAAAAGTGGATCAGGATACGTGCTACCGTTACTATTCCGCAGATCAGCTCCTTGAGCTCAACCGAATTTTAATCTATAAGGAATTGGGTTTTACATTGCCTCAAATTAAACAGCTGCTTCAGGAAAATATTTCATTAGAAAATATTCAAGGCATGTTTAAGCTGAAAAGAAGCGAAATCCAGCATATCATCGATACGGAACAAGCTAAACTCGTCAGGATTGAGGAACGTATGCAGCTTATAGAAAAAGAGGGGCAATTCGAAACGGGTCAAGAAATCAGAGTCAAAGCAGAGGGTGCTCAATTGTTTCTTTATCAGAAAGCATGCGGGAAAGAAGAGGACATTCCGGATTTGCTTCGTCAATTTGATCAGTTTATAACGACGGAAAATCGTCAATTCATTCAAGGCCCTCAGGTTGTTTTGTGGAAAGAAGTCGAAGGAAAAGAGGATGAGTTTGAGTTTGAAGTCGGGTATTTTTTAACCTGTGAGCTGCGATCATTTCCAGAACCGTTTCAGCTACGGACTCTTCCTCCTGAACCGATGATGGCCACAATGGCTTTTCATTCAAATACTAGTTTTGATTGTGCGGCCTGTGTTCATTTAGCTAAATGGATTGAGAAAAACAACTATCAGATCAAGGAGAACGAACCGGGCAGGGAGTTATATTTACCGTTATCTCCAGAACGAGATGCACAATTCATAGAAATACAAATTCCCATTATAAATAGATAACAGAAGAAGTGGAGTGGGGGAAATTGAAAAATAAACGGATCATTTATATTCTGGCACTGGCTGTTTTTCTGATTGGAACCATTGAATATATTATTACAGGAGTTATTGAGATAATTGCTGTGGACTTGGGAGTATCTACTTCTGAAGTTGGATTATTGGTGACTGTGTTTGCCCTCTCTGCAGCCATTGTCGCTCCGGTTTTGATTGCATTAACGATCAATGCAGATCGCAAGAAACTACTAATGATCACCCTAGGTGTGTTTATTGCCAGCAACGGACTTATGTTTGTAGATCTTGCTTATGAAACAGTACTATGGATACGTATTATCCAAGGGGCTAGCGGAGGAGTCGCTACCGTTGTAGCCATGGCAATAGCGACCCGACTCGTTGAAAAAGAAAAAAGGGGCAATGCCATCGGTATCATTTTGATGGGGCTTAGCAGTTCACTAGTGCTTGGTGTTCCTGTGGGCACATTTTTTAGTGAGATGTTTGGATGGAGAGTGCTATTTGTTTTAATCGGATTATTAAGTATTCTTCCATTACTTATCATCTATAAAAAGGTTCCGGCAATCAAAGAAGAGGAAAAGGTTACCCTCAGAATGCAGCTCTCTATTTTAAAAAATCCAACCATTCTGATGGCCTTGGTTATTACGTTATTTTATGTCGGCGGCTATTCTACACTGTTTACTTATATTACGCCTTTCTTGCAAGCCACGTCCTCTCTTTCCATGACCGAAATTAGCGGTGTTCTGTTCCTGGCGGGCATTTGCAGCTTTGTCGGATCAAAGCTGGGCGGACAACTGGCAGATGCAAAGGGATCGAAATTCACCATTTGTCTCGGGCTCCTGTTACAAGGGACGACACTGCTTTTATTCGCTCTAGCCGGAGTCAATTTGTTGGTTTTAATCTTGGTTTTAATGATTTTTATGTTAGCAACGTGGAGTATTTCCCCGGCCCAGCAACTATATCTGGTTACTCTGGCGCCTCGAAATCCGGACATTGCTCTTAGTGTAAATACTTCGTTCATCCAATTTGGCTTTGCACTGGGATCTGGATTAGGCGGGTTAGTCATCAGTCGTACCTCTGTCCTATATTTGAATTGGTTGGGTTTTGCCGCTGTATGCATAGCTTTACTTCTTGCTAGCTTACTATTTAAAAAAATGAGCAGTAGGACTAAAACTACTATGGTTTAAATAAGAAATGGATTGGAGAACGACAAAGAGAACTTTATCGCCGAATTTTTCCAGAGCCATCTGGGACTGAGTATCAGCATTCCAATTTAATGGACAGAGCTGATGTTGAGTGTTTATTTGATTACTGTCAGATATTAGAAGCGATAACCTCGAAGAATTTATTTTTGAAGTCGAAACACATGTCGATTCATTATCTGAACTTTAAGCTAGAGTGAAACGATATCTTAATAAAAACAAGAAGGCAGCCGATCAACACGATCGGCTGCTTTTGTTCATCTAAGAGTAATTTCTCGAATGAATAAAAGCATCATTGACGTTTCTCAGCACGGGAAACTGTATACTCACATTATGTTGTAGATAGGAGATGACACTGCGTTATTACGACCAGATTGGCATACTTAGGACGAGAAAAGTGGATCACGATTCGTGCTATCGTTACTATTGGATAGTTCATGGCGGGAAGTTTGTCGGCCAAAAGTATTTTGGTGTTCTTGTCCGCGAGGGGTTCAAGGGTGCCCAGAGCGGCTAGCTTGTAGTAAAAGTACCGGATTCTATATCGTGGAGTCAGGCTGCTGTCAGCTGCCAGCTAAGCTAAGTGTAACTCCATTTACGTTACCGATCCCTAGGAAAGTCCAGCGAGAGAAAGTCACTGCCGCCAACCCCCACCAATGTTGGTCCTGCCTTTATTTGCGGGGCGCTCCTGAAGACCGGCTATGATGACCCGGATGTAATTCTGATTAAGGTCCATGCCGATGCAGTCCAATACTGGAAAAACAGGAACCTGGCTGAGAAGGTGATGCAAATGTTCAAGCGGATCACCAACCGGGATTCATCTGTAGGTCTCATTTGCTGTGCAGCCGGAAGAAATAAATGTCACGCCTGAGGCTACTCAAGTGTTATATCTATAGAAACAGAAGAAATAGAAGAAAGGAGACCAACGTGGATTCTATGGAAGAGAAGATTAGGAGAATACAGGCCGGAGATGCCCGCCTGTTCTCAGATGTAATCAAGCTGTACCAGCAGCGGATATACCTCTACTGCTTCCGGATGCTGAACAGCAGGGAAGAGGCGGAGGATGCGGTGCAGGATGTCCTGATTAAGGCCTATCAGAATATCGGGCAATACAAGCCGCAGGCGGATTTCGTATCATGGCTCTACAAGATCGCGTACCACCATTGTCTGAATCAGTTGCGGCGGCAGAAATTTCAGTTTCAATTGCGCAAGCTGCTCTGGCAGGAGGTTGCGGTGAACAGTGCCGAACAAATGGTCGAGGACCGCCTGTTCAGCGAGCCAGTCTCGACCGCCCTGGGGAAGCTGAATGTGGAAGACCGGAATTTGTTGATTCTGCGTATTTATGAAGATAAATCGTTTGCGGAAATCGGCGAAATTCTGGGTGTCAGTACGGCTACCGTACGCAAAAGATATGAACGGACCAAAGGCAAGCTTAAAAAGGTGTTGGAGAGAAAGGAGAAACAACTATGGACAAGAGTGAATTAACCTCGGAGGAGCGGTTTCTGAAGCACGGAGACCGGTCCGCCAATTTCATCCCCGTTGATGTTCATGAACAGGTAATGACAGCGCTCGGGCTTGGCGGGATCTTACCTGCTGCAGAAGAGCAGACCCCTCTGCAGACACTTCCGTCAAACGAAGGGGCTCCTAACGTTATGCGCAGGCTAAAGACAGAAGCCGGAACGGGGCGGAGCCGGAGGAGAATCCTGCGGATTCCGGTGCAGGGCTGGGTGGCGGCACTACTTGTAATGGTCTTGTTGGGCGGCGGTTATACCCAGTATTCCGGTGAACTCCGGCAGGGGGCCCAAATTCAGTACAAGGTGCTGCCCTATAAGCCACTTCTGGCAACGAAATCAGGTGGAATGATAGAGAAGCCGAATGAACCCTTGATTCCCTGGCCGGCCAAAGCGCAGCTGAGCAAAGAGGATGAACTCTACAAGATGAAATATGCAAAGGGCTACAATGCCATTGAGAAGTTGCTGCTTCCTGGAGAGTATGCCACCTATGTTATCAAACGTGAAGACGGGAAAGAAGAATCTCATCTTGGGTTATACTGCCCGCCGATCATAGTCAAGGACTATTCCACTTATAAGACCAGTGTTGAGAAGCACCACGCTCCCGAAGTGAAGCAACCGGGATATATGCCGGATGGGTATACCTTGGACGAGGCGTTTATCAAGCCTTCTTTTATAAAGGTCGAAGATGACAAGCAGTTTAAAGGCGAAAGCGAGATAGACCTAGGAGACAACTTCCGGATGACTTGGAAACGGGAGAAGGCGGAGAATATTGCCTATGATTCTTCTACACTTGTGTACAAGAAGGGGAAGATTCAGGTGAGAATCAGTGCCTCACGTGTTGATGAAAAAGCTACACCGGTAGAAAGCCTGCTGTGGACCAAAACGACAAAGGTGGAGAATATTGATATTGGCGGCAAGCAGCTCATTTATCTCGAACCTTCCAGCAACGAAAAGATTGACCTGGGGTATAAGTATAGACTAGTCTGGTCTGACCCGGAAGCGCAGATCATCTATAATGTGTCGGTTCGCCAGGAGAAATCTGAGTTGACCAAGGATGAGGTCATCCGTATTGCTGCCAGTATGATGAATTAAACGAACACAGATATTACGCTCAGGACTGTTTCGCTATCTATGATAGCGGGACAGCCCTCGAGCGTTTTTTGCATATGCGAAGCACTGCATATTCGTGAGATTTTATAAGAATTCTTGCATTGCTCTCATATGAACTTCCGATTCATATTATTAATGTAGCAATGTAGCAAGATAATGCAGATTATAGCCTCTCGGAATAAGGAGCAGCATGGAGGGGCTAAACCAGAGAAAGTGCATAATTAGAGCTGGAAAAGATGGATTATGAAAACCAGTTTCAAAAAAAGGGCAAACCTCAAGTGGGTACAGTGTGCTATACTGCTGCGCAATGTAACACTCGAAGTCTGCCCTCTATACATAAAGACCGTCTTCAGTGGTTCAAGTTTGTCCTCTATGTATAACGACAATCCCGCTGTTCTGTTTTCCAGTACAAGTGTAACACGACTGAAAATCAACGAGGAGGCTGAATAACGATGCGAGGCTGTATCAGCAAACGAAAGAATGAAACCTATGCATACACGATTGAACTCGGGAAACATCCTGTTACACAAAGGAGACGGTAGCGCCTCAAAGCCGGTTTTGCAACATGGAAAGATGCTGAACAAGCCCTAGTGCAGGCATTAGCTCATCTTGGACGGGGAAGTTACGTAGCGTTCCACTGCCCCAGCAGCAAAATTCAAGTGCTTTATGAAACCAATGAAAAAAGTGGTTGGTTTGACTGCGATAACCTCAAAGAATTTATTTTTGAAGTCGAATCACATGTCGATTCATTACCTGAACTTTACGCTAACGTGAAACGATAACACAATAACGACACACAGGCAGTCGGTCAATGGATCGGCTGCCTATGTTCAACTAACGGGCAGAATACTTCCAATATGTGGTATTCTAAGGTATGGGATTTGAACAGGGGGGAGCCATGTTGACGGAAATAAAATATCCAGTTAAGAATCCATCCAGAATTGGAACTATTATAGGCATGATTGCTCTTATATCGAGTCAATCTATTCTTGGATTGAGATTATGGAATCAGAGGGGGGTATTCTACACTTCGTTAACTGTGGTTCTTTTGTGTTTAGTTTTATTGTTACTCACATTGTACAGAACATTTTTTAAGAAACCAACGGAGTTATGCCTATCCAATGAGCAAATTATATTAAATGGAAATATGATTAATCCAAAGGATATTAAAGTGATAATGACCAGGGGGTACTTTAAACCTGTTATTGGGATATTACCTTACAGGAGGAAGATCGTCCCATTAGATATGGCATTTAGGTATTCAAAGGATGAAGATAAAGGTATCTCGGATTTAGAGAGTTGGGCAAAAATGAACAATGTTAAGATGGTCAATAAATCGTTTCAAACGTGGATATAAGTGTATTCAAAAGCACTATTCGGCAGTTAAATGCGGTATATATAGTACGATTATCCATAAGAGATGAGGTGCCTTTATCAAGAAGAAATATGCTTTTCTAATCGTTTCCATATTATTATTTGTGATGGCTTATACAAAACCAAGTAGTCAATATTATGATAATTACCTCCATAAGGTTCACGGTCTTAAATGTGACAGTTCCGAAAGCTCAAATTGCTTTCATACTATTAATGACTTGAAATCATCAAGTCTCACACATCAGATTATTTTTATGACAGCAGAAACAAAAATTTTTGGAGAGGCAGATAACAAAATACGAGTAATAGGTATTTTCAATCATTTTTTTGTGATAGAAAATCGTCTTCATCCTAAATCAGATAATAACAATAATATCGAAGTTCCGTTAAGCTAACGGGCAGGATTGTTTAGAAAGTCCCTGATTGTATTTACCTATGCTTACTGTTAATCTAAACAATAGAGATGCTAACAAAGGAGCATAAACCTTATCATGTGGAATACTCTGTAAAGATTAACAATTTGAAAGGATGCCTGAAATAGTGATTACACTATTTTATTAGGTGTGCTTTTCTTTAATCTTACAGGGTGTGCAGGGAAAGGTGTATCATATACCCATCCTGCGGATACCTGATGGTATTCGCTTTTATTCGTGGGAAAACGCATCTCTATTGATTCCTACCTGTTTATCCTTCTACTAGCGAGTGGAGGAACTTTATTATGCGATCGAAATTAGTCTTAATTGAGGGGATGCCAGGATCTGGCAAAACAACGACTGCTCAGCTCGTTCATGAAATTCTTACGGAAGTGAACATTACATCGCAGCTTTTTTTAGAAGGAAATTTGGAACATCCTGCTGATTATGATGGAGTCGCTTTCTTTAAGAAAACTGAATGGGATGAATTATTGAATACCCATAAAAAGTTTAAAGATTTGTTGAGTAATCTAATGATTCAACAAGATAACGATTACTTCCTAGAATATCGGAAAATAAAAAGTGAAGTCTGGTCAAGTTTTCCAGATGAATTGCATCGCGCAGTTTTTAAACATGATATTTATGAATTGCCGCTAGATCAGAATAGGAAACTTATAACAGAACGATGGACGAAGTTTGAGGATCGTGTTATGTATGGCGCAGACACCTTTATTTTTGATTGTTGTTTTATACAAAACCCTGTAACAATAGGCATGATTAAACATGCTGCGAAGAAGGAAGACGTTATAAGTTATGTTATTGAACTGGCAACAATTGTAGAGCGGCTGAATCCATTGTTGATATACGTACAGCAGAATGATCTTGATCATTCTTTCAGAAAGGCTGTAAAGGAAAGACCTCAGGAATGGTCAGAGGGATTTATTGAATATTACACGAACCAGGGGTATGGAAAAACACAAAATTATAAAGGGTTAGATGGAACACTGCAGGTTCTTAAAGCAAGAAGGGAACTAGAAAAAGAGATTTTTACCAGATTAAACATTACCAAGATAAAAGTTGATAACTCTTCTTATAATAAAAACGATTATAAGCAAGTTTTAGAGGGCATTTTATCAGAATATTATAAATCAACAAACTAATGAGAGATTGGATTCTAGGGATTGCAGGCTGAAAAAGAGGCAATCTATAAAGCTTACGGGAAACGATAGCTGAGGTGCATTGCCATGGCAATGCTCCTTTTTTATTTGTTGAAGTAACGGGCAGGATTGCTTCATCAATTGTCGAATCCTTTGCTTGAATATTTCTATAAGGGGGCGATGGAAATTAAGATACGAGAAGTTGTAGCAAATGATTATGCTGAAGTTGTTTTTTTATGGAATGATGTACTTGGTGTTCGCAATGTTAATATTGAAAATTTTCGAGTTACTATGGAAAACATGAATAAGGCTGGGAATTATAAAACATTCGTTGCATTATTTGAAAATGAAGTGGTTGGTTTTGTCACTATAGTTCAGGCGTTATCCGTAGGGTCTTCGAATGGTTATCTACATATTCAAGGGCTTGCCGTTAAAAAGGAATTACAGCATAGTGGGATAGGTACAGAACTACTAAGACACACTGAGAATTATGCTAAAGAAATGGGAATATCAAGTATTATTTTATGTAGCGGATTTAAGCGAACCGACGCCCATGCTTTCTATGTGCATAATGGCTATGACAAAGATTCATACTGCTTTGATAAGATTATTAAACTTGACTAATTTTGAATTAATTTACCGGGAAACGATAACTCAATAATGACACACAGGCAGGTCAGCGTGGGATTTATGTTGTTTATTCAGGAGGATTTTTGATTGTGGGTTATGAACAGGATTTTAAAAAAAGGGTACATGAAGTTATTAAACAGAAACAACTATGTTCAGTTATGAATGACACTAAGTGGGGAAACTTACAAAGTGATGTACTAAATAAACTACCTTTTACCCCTCCATATCAAGCTAAGTATGTCTTAGACGATATACTTTATCCAGAGAACTTCGAAAACGACGTCTGGTATTTAGGGGATTGGATAGAAGGACTTTCACCTTTTTTTTCTGTAGAATGGATACGGGTTAGACCAAGGTATCAGAAGCACAAGGGGAATCTGCTTCCTCCTGAATTAATTGACATAAGTAAAGAATTTCTTTCGATTTTACATGAATTAAGAATTCCGTATAGAGAAGAAAATAATACATTTTTCATTTATGGATATATATCAAATACAGACTCACTTTTCAAAGGTAATCAATTAAGCTAACAGGAAACGTTAATTTAATAAAAACATGTAAGCAGCCGCTCAAACAACCGGCTGCTTTTTCATTTAAACTTGGTTTGATTCCGGATAAATAAAAGTTGCAAAAAGGAAAAAGATTGCTACACTAAATTTAAACGTTATTTTAAATGTCATTTAAATTAAAGGAAATATACTTGGAGGTTGCGTATGGAGACAGACAAAAAGTTGGAAACAAAAGAGAAGATTATGCGTGCCACACTGGAGTTGACCAAACAAGAAGGCTTTGAAAGGATCACTATAAAAAAAATTGCAGAAGCCTCAAGCACGAATGTCGCTCTAGTTAACTATTACTTTGGGTCCAAAGAAAACTTGTTTAGCGAGTCCATCAAATTGATATTGAACAGCTTTCAGCATACCTTTGCCATACTTGACGATTTCTCTATATCCTCACGAGATAGATTGAGGCAATTTTTACTGGATTATTTGCAAGTGATCCTTCAATATCCCGAATTGCTCTCCAGAATCATCCTGATGGGCAAGACCGTTTTCTCCTCCCAGCATGAATATGGATCATTTTTGAATCTATTGGGGTTTCCTAAGATACAAAATACTTTAAGAGAGTTAACCGATGAGCAGCAGCCAGAGCACCTGATGACCATGACGATGCAGATTTTTGGAGCGCTTTTTCTACCGGCACTTATGAGTCCTATTCTAGAAACAGGAGCTTCCGTGAAGATAGCACCTATAGAGGAACAGATTGACCTGCTCTTTGCAAGATACTTTCATTAATAAACTCAGATTGAGGTGATTAAATGAATTTTTTAAGAAAATATTGGCAGGATATAGGACTATTCATTGGCATTGTTATATGCATGTATCTTCTAATGAATTGGGAAACAATACCGCGGATAAACAGCATATTATGGTTAAGCTTTGTGACGATCCTTCTTCATCAATTTGAGGAATACCGCTGGCCAGGGTACTTTCCAGGCATATTCAATATAGCCCTTTTTAAAAGTGAATCCCCTGACAACTATCCATTAAATAAACAGTCGGCAATGATTATTAATGTGGTCATCGCCTATGTGTTCTACTTGCTCCCTGTATTCTTCCCGTCAGTAGTATGGCTGGGGATGGCACCTGTTTTAATGGGCTTTTTCCAAATCATTTTCCATGGAGTCGTCATTAATATAAGAGCAAAAAGCATGTATAATCCAGGATTAGTCTCCGCAATTTTTGTACATTTGCCGGTGGGGATCTGGTACATCAACTACTTATATGAGCATCATTTAATAACCCTCTCAGACTGGATTTGGAGCGCAATTTATTTTGCCATAGCTGTTTATATTTTAATAGTGAAAGGAAATACATGGATGAAAAACAAAAACTCCATTCACAAATTTTCGCAAAAGCAATTATGGTCTTTTCATAAGTAGCTCCTCATAACCCACCAGAAGGTTCAGTTGGCCTTTAACTAAACACAGAACATTAATCCTATCGTTACTGGAGGTTGATGCACTGTGTTTTTTTCTGCGGATTTCTTCGTTTGCTTCGCGCTATGAAAATGTTGAAGTTAATATTCTGTTGAGGATCTCATCACTATCTGTTTACGATTCAGAGTTAGAGTTAGAGAAGGCCAAGCGAAAAAGGAGCTTTCTCATGAACACAGATCCTAAAGTGCTTATTGTAACTTCGGCATTTGGAGACGGGCATCTCAAAGTAGCAGAAGCGATTGATCATTCTTTTAGACGTAGAGGGATCAGCCGGATTGTCACCTTGGATCTTTTCGCTGCAGTCTACCCTACTCTGAATGAGCTGTCCCGCAGATTCTACCTGAACAGCACAGGTTATACTCAAGAATTTTATGGATTAGTGTACAAGTTGACGAGCAAGATGAACCCAGACCAGTTCATGGGCAGATGGATTCATTCTATGGGCAAGCGGAAAGTGCAAAGGATCATCGACGAGATCGGACCGGATATTATCATTCATACCTTTCCTTATTTGGCCGCTGCAGAGCTTGCATCAACAAAGGGGAGACGGATCCCCCTTTTCACTGTCATGACGGATTATGTGGTTCATGGCAGATGGCTTCATCCACAAACCACAAAGTATTTTATCGCTACGGAAAGCATGAAAGCAGAACTGATGTCATTAGGTATTGCTGAAGAAAAGCTTGTGGTTAGCGGGATTCCGATTCGTGAAGCTTTTGAACAGACTCAGGAACGTGAAGCCCTTTTACGTAAGCATGGACTAGATGGAAATCGGCATTATCTATTACTTGCGGCAGGGGCTTACGGCGTGTTGAGTGATATTAACCATTTAATAATAAGGGCGCTGCAGCTATCAAACTTCGATGTAATGGTATTGTGCGGGAATAATCATAAGCTCCAGATGGCTACGGAAGAGCTTTTTCAAGGGAATCCTCGGGTACATATACGGGGTTATACAGAAGAAATGCAGGAGCTAATGTGCATATCCTCCTGTCTGTTGACCAAAGCAGGGGGGATTACCTTGACTGAGGCGATGGCTCTAGCACTTCCTGTAATTGTCTATCGTCCGCTCCCCGGTCAGGAGGCAGGCAATGCAGAATGGTTGTTTGAGTACAATTTAATAGAGATTGCCCGAAACGGGGAGCAGTTAGTAGAGCAGCTTCAGAGATTGGAGCATCTGGGGTACAGGGATGAAAAGGTGCAGGATATGAAGAACTTTTCCCGGAAATCAGCCGCGGATGTTATCGTTACTGAGGCTTTAGAGGTTATCAAGCTGCGGCAGCCGTCTGTTTCAGCTGTAAAATCTATGATTGTTGAAGGGCAGGCGAAGACGATTCGTGGATATTATTAGCAAGGTAGGAAGACCACGCGTTGTGGGCCCTCTAATTGGAGGCTGGCTCGGAAGCTCGGGGAATGAATTGCTGCCTTTTCAAGTAAGCACCTGTTTATTTGATTATAATTATTTATTACCAGATAAAGGGTCGATAAGATGTTATTATTTGTATGGGTGAATTTATTGAAAATGCTGCTTTATTGTCATTGGGGAGGTCAAAATGTACACGAATCAGAAGTTAGAGGATATTTTGCATGAAATGCTAATCAAGTCTGTGGAAAATGAAAAGTTTCCGGGATTAGCGGCCGGAATCGTAAAGGACAACCAAGTTCTGTTTACTGGTGAATATGGGACGGCAAATTTATCGACGGGTGATCCTGTTGTTCGTGGCACTTTGTTTCACCAAGCCTCTGTCTCCAAAACCTTCGTAGCAACCGCCATTATGCAATTAGTTGAGCGTGGTAAGGTAGAATTGGATGCTCCCATCACTAAATACCTGTCATATTTTAAGTTAGAGGATGAGCGGTATCAAAATATAACAATAAGACAGCTTATGAATCATACCTCCGGTATGCCTGATGAGGAAGATTACGCGTGGGACCGCCCTGAATACGACGAGCAAAGTCTTGAACGATATGTAAAAGGGATAGGTCACCACAAGCTGTTAAGCCAACCGGGACAGAAATTTGCCTATAGTAATATAGGATATGAGATCTTGGGAGATATGATAGCAAAAGTCAGCGATATGAGCTTCGAGCAGTATATGGAAAAAAATATTCTGAAACCGACAGGAATGCAGTCCAGTTCTTTTTTTAAACAGGAGGTTGAAGCTTATATTGCTGCACCTCATGTGCTTGGAGCTACCCATGAATGTGATGGCTGCGTTAGTAGTGTTTTTCCATATAACAGGGCTCATGCACCTAGCTCCACTTTATATACCCATGCCGAAGATATGTGCCAATATCTGCTGATGCATCTAAACGGTGGAACAGCCGGGAACGGCAATGAAGTCCTCCAGCCAGGTAGCTATAATGAAATGTGGAAACCTCATGCACAAACGGGCTATGATCCGGAAAATGCACAGATAGGATTGGGCTGGTTTCTAGGAGAATATAAGGGTTCTCGTATTCTCTCACATTCCGGCTGGGATACTGGATTCTTAAGCAATCTGTTCCTGCTTCCTGATAAAAAAATCGCTATTTCTGTTATGAGTAATTGTGACTATGTCAACATGGGCAGTGTATGCTTCCCAATCCTTGATCTGTTGCTTGGCTCCAATATTTAGAACGAGTCTGTAAATGATTTTACAACTTCATAACAAGGGGCTTCGTACTTTATAACATTCGTATCTTAAAGTACATGTAAGTCAAGCCCACTTACACTATGGAGGTTATGAGAAATGAAGAGTAAAGATGTGAAATCAGCCCTCGGGGTGATCGCGATATCCAGTGGTCTGCTAGCCCTCACTGCTTTGGCAGTGCCCACAATCGTCGCTTATACTACAGTGAACCAGAATGTGTCTCAAGCGAACGTTTCCTACACGCAAGAACTCAACCAGAAGCCAGCTGTTCAACTGGCGAGTAGCCAGATCCCGGTACTTAAGGTTGCAACCAAAACACCGGTCTCGACGATCAAGTCGTATTTTGAGCGCACAGTCACTGCTGAAGAAATTAAGCAGATTAATGAGTATGCAGAGAAGGCCAGGCTCACTGGCAAGGATGAACAGCTTACGCGGCAATTTACGGACCAGGAGAATAAGCGGCGGATGTTATTGGATGATCAATACAAGTACGATGGCTTACGGCCCAAGCAGAAGTTACCTTTGAAATCAGGGAGTTCCGAATTTTATCTGGATCAAAGCAAATTTACCTATGTAATTCCTAAGCGCGAACTGACCGATGAAGAAATGCTGCAACTAATCGACTGGAATTATCGCTTTAATTATGTGGTAAGCCTCAATCTTGTCGTGGCACAGCCAGATAAGAAGGACATCAGTCAGGATGAAGCCCTACGCAGAGCAGAAGAGAGCGTAAGCCGTCTATTCGGTGTCGATCTCTCAAAGTTGCAGGCTCAGACCTCATATTATAAACCTTTTCCTGATTCGAAAGGGCAATGGTTCGTTAATTTTCTACCTTACCGTGCAGAGACACTGCGGGCTCAGGATAAGTCTTATTTCATGTATAATACGTTCGTTGATGCAAAGAGCGGAACCGTACTTGATACCACGATAGTGGACCTGTCCTATAAGAGAACTCCGATTACAGCAGCTATGAATAAACAGATTAGCCAGGATTCCAGCTGGCTTCAAGCCGCTAAATCCATTGTGGTGGACAAGCAGGGCGAGATCCGTGCGATAACCAGCTCCTCTATCATTAAAGACAGTGCATATGACAAAAGCGGAGTAGTAGCGGTCTTGGTCAAACTGAAAGACGGTAGCTCCTACACGGTAGAGCTGCGCTATCCGGAGAAGACTCTGCGTTGCCTGATCTATACACCGGTTTCCAAGTAATGAAGTGAACCAGCGTTATAAACTTCTTTAGTATTTACAACCTACAGCAAGCCCCACTCGGGGCTTGCTGCTCTGCATTTTGAGAGCTGGTGGATAACTATTGTGAGGGCAGGCATGGGTATAGGAATTTCTTTTTACAAGAAGGGATGGTTAGATGCTAGATATTAAATCCTTACAAGAATGCCCTCTTCGCCAAAATGAGCTTATTGAGTATGTCAAAGAACGATGGCCAAAAGTACAACAAGCTGTGCTCCCCAATATACAAGAAAGTTTAATCTCAACAGATGAGGAGTTCCCTTTTACATTTTTGCTGTTGAAACATGATGTAATCATCGGGTTTTATCAATTAATTAAGCAGGAATTTATAACTCGAAAAGATTTATCACCTTGGATTGCGCCATTGTTTATTGACGAAAGTGAGAGGGGCAAAGCACTGGGAGCCGTTTTGTTGGAGCATGCCAGAAAAATAGCTGGGCAACTAGGTTATGCAAAAGTCTACTTGGCGACGGATCATATTCTTTATTATGAGAAATATGGATTTAAGGAAATAGGTCTGGATAACTTCGAGTGGGGACGGCCCACCAAAATATATGAACATGACACTATTACATAAATGACCCAAATGACCCAAATGGAAAGCAGGAGTTATCATGGAACATATCTTCGAATTAACAAAAATAAAGAGTGAAGAAATAACGATACTCGAACTGCAGGATGCAATGGATAGAGGGGATGTTAGTTCTAGGGAACTTGTTATGTATTACATGTATCGGATAGCAACGTTTGACCAGAGTGGTCCCATGATAAACTCTATTATGGAAATGAATCCAGATGCGATTTATATTGCCGAGACATTAGATCAGGAAAGGAAATTAAGCGGAGCACGAAGTCTTCTACATGGTGTGCCTGTATTATTGAAAGGAAATATTGAAACGAATGATAAAATGCATACAACTGCGGGCGCATTAGCTTTGGAAAACCATGTTAGCTCGAACGATGCTTTTCTTGTCCAAAAACTAAGGGATGCTGGGGCCATTATACTTGCAAAAACAAATATGACGGAATGGGCAAATGGGATGTCATCATCCATGTGGGCTGGGTATAGCTCAATAGGAGGACAAACCAAAAATCCATACGGTGATCATTTTCCGGGAGGTTCCAGTACGGGTTCTGCCGCTTCCGTTGCAGCCAACTTTTCAACAGTAGCCGTGGGGACAGAGACGTCTGGCTCTATTTTAAGTCCAGCTGTGCAAAACGCAATAGTTGGTTTAAAGCCAACTGTAGGTCTAATAAGTAGATCAGGCATAATTCCATGGTCATATTCTCAGGATACAGCTGGACCTATGGCAAGGAATGTGACAGATGTTGCGATCTTATTAAATGCGCTTACGGGAAAAGATGAAAGTGATCCTGCTACTTGGAAAAATGAATATTCTACTATGGACTACACAGCATTTTTGGATAAAGACGGATTAAATAAAGCGACCATAGGCGTTTTTAGAAATGCTCTACCTAAGAATTATTGTGACATGGGTGAATATGATGAACATTTATTTAATGATGCTGTGGCTAAATTAAAAGGTTCTGGAGCCAACATAATAGAAGATATAGATATTCCATCGTTCCATAGAGAGTGGAAATATAACAAAATGAATCTTGAATTTAAGCATTCCGTTGAAAATTACTTATATAACCTTCCGGCTCAACTTCCTGTCCATAACCTAAATGAATTGATGGAATGGAACGAGCGGAATTCGGAAAAGGCTTTGAAATATGGACAAGATATGCTGAACTATCGATCACAGCTAGATAAACCGTTGAATCATTCGGAATATATAGTAGAGTCTATCTCTGACTTATATTATTCGCAAAATATGGGGATCGATCATGCTTTAGAAAAGTATGGATTGGATGCAATCCTGTTTCCTGCTTATGTCGGAGCTGATTTAAGTGCTAGAGCAGGTTATCCAACTATAGCAGTGCCCGCAGGCTTTCAAGAGAATGGAAGAGCCTTTGGGATCACATTTGCAGGAACGGCATTTAGTGAACCGACACTCATTCGGATTGCATTTGCATTCGAACAACAAACGAAACACAGGAAAATGCCGGCTCTAAAGAAATGAAAGATGAATTGAAAATTAGAAAAAGGTGCATTTACAAACGAACGTACGTTTGCTAATATGTTAATGTGGATAAAAATACCAAAGTGAAGAAAAAAGCGTTTGAGATTAGCAATCCATAAGAAACAACTCAAGTTGAATTCTGCTAAAATGTAGTTAATGTCTAATGTAGATATCCCTCATGAACAAAGGAGAACTGAAAATGAGAAAACTCGTTCTATTTCTTCACGCATCGCTTGACGGTTTTGTAGAAGGGCCGAATGGTGAAATGGACATTGGCTGGGTTTCCTACGATGCGGATTTGGAGAACCATGCGAAAGAAATTCTGAGTACTGCCGACACTGTCATTTGGGGACGCGGGACTTATCAGATGATGCACAGTTACTGGCCATCTGTCCCTTCGGACCCATCAGCTTCGCAGTATGAACGGAATCATGCCGAGTGGATCGAAAAGACAGCCAAAATCGTTTTTTCCACGACGCTGGAGAAAGTCGAATGGAATAATTCCAGACTCGTGAAAGAAGCTGTCGAGAAAGAGATCAATATCCTCAAACAGCAGCCCGGCAAGGATATGGTCATCCTCGGCAGTCCTAGATTCGCACACCACCTTATGCAGCTTGATTTAATTGATGAGTATAAAATTACGGTTTCTCCCGTCCTGATCGGTAAGGGATTGCCATTATTCCAAGGTCTCAAGGAGAAGAGAAATCTTAAGCTAATCGAAAACAAGACCTTTGATTCTGGAGCCATAGGTCTCGTTTACCAGACGGTAAGATGACCTTGCCACCTTAAGGTGATTGCTCACGGGGAACGTTATTGGAACGACAACAGCGGCAGTCTAAGACTTTATTTATCAAGTCTTGGTCCGCCGCTGCTTCTTTTAATGGATCCAGTCTAATACTTTATTTTTTCCAAACACTAATCAGATGTTGGTTCTTTCATAAACCATGAAATATGGGTGCATCGCTTACAAATAAGGATGGCAGCGTTTTTGTTCGCCCAGTCAAAGCCTAAAAATGATGCGCCGCTTGTGTTAAGCAGTTTATAATCCAGATCAAAAGTATCGTTTTGACAGCAAGGACAGGTTATTGGTGCGCCTGCAGCACTGTATCTCATTTTAAAAACCTCCTGTGGATTTGTATAATACTTTAACGTATTTGAGGTTATTCAGGTTTCGTGCACTTGAACTTACTAGTTAATTTGGGGTGAAGTTATGTTTAGCTGGACAAAAGCTTTGTCAAAGGTATGTGAACTTTATTTTTCATCCAAAATGAATTCGAATTTAGAATGGATCTTGGTTGGCTCGGTCGGTTCGGTTCTTCAGGGCTGTGAAATGACCCCAGGAGACGTTGATATTTATACAAGGAATAAGGAAGGGATTGACCAATTTGCAGAACTTCTTAAAGGATTTTCCCTTTTGGATAAATGTGAATTTCCTCATGGGGATAACTGGTTATCTTCTTTAGAAGAACCTACATTCACTCAAACCTTTTCTTCGGGATTTTCTTGGACAAAAGGGAGTTGGATAATCGATGGATTTAAGGTGGAGGTTGTTCATATTTCCAATTCAGCTGGAATTCCTGATTCTATGGATGGTGATGGGATATGGGAAGGTGGTCAATTCATTTGGAGCCATTTCAAAAACGTGATGATCGGACCGTATACTATTCCTACGGTTCCGCTAGAAATACAGTTGGAATCTAATTTAAGACGAAAAAGATCAGATAGGACACAAGCGATTATCGCTGCATTACAAAAAAATGGCTATGATAAAGAACTAATCGATAAAGCCTTGTCAAAGGAACACTTATCTTATTTTTATTCCCAAATTGGTTAGGCTGAGAAGGCGAGGGACTGATTTTGACCCATAATATTATTGAATACTGTTTAAAAAAGAACGGAGCAACAAAGGACTATCCTTTCGGATTCGATCCATTGGTGATTAAGATTGCCGGTAAAATGTTCGCGCTTATTTTTGAGAATAAGGGGAATTCTGCTTACATAAATCTAAAATGTGATCCGGTGATTGCAGGGAACTTGCGAGAGCAGCATGAGAGCGTTCGGCCAGGATACCACATGAACAAAAAACACTGGAATACGATTGTTTTGGATGGCTCCTTACCAGAGTCGGATATCTATTTAATGATTGATCATTCTTACGATAGGGTTGTCCAAAATCTTCCCAAGAGCCTCCGACAAACGATCTACTGAATATGGCATTAATTTGTCGTTTAAATGGTAATAGACTGGTATAATATGGTTTATAATCATGGAAAGGAGTTGTTTTTATGTCTGACTTTTTTAATTCAGGACCTAATCCCAATTTGTCGGACCCTGCAGGTCATAAAGCAAACCATGATGTAAATGCGCAAAAATATCATACTGAAGGCGTTCCTGGATTTTGGAGCGAGGTAACCAATCTGTTGATCGTTGTGGCTATAATTGCCGTCATTTTTTTAGTTATAAGGTTTGTTTTATGATTACCCTGGTTTAGAGTGAAGATATTGACTTTTAGGAGGCGGTTCCATTGGTAACTATCATTAGGTGGACAGAATTTAGAAGGATAACGCCTACTCGTCCATAAACTGCGTATTTCCTTCTTAATGAGGGTACTGGATGCAAGAATATAACATTAGTATAATGAAAGACTTTTCAAAGCATTACATTGACCAAATCCGGATATTAGAACAACTTTGCAAGACGTCCGACAGGTCAAGTTTGAGGGTGGGTATAGAAAGCCTTAAGGAGATAGACGGAGATGAGGCATTCTTGTGCCAGATCGATAACCAATTAGTTGGATTTCTCAGTTGGTATACTTCGGATGGCATTGAAGCTAATATTAACGGAATGGTTCACCCGGACTTTCGTCGCCAAGGGGTATTCCACGACTTACTGAAAAGTGCCGCATCAGATATGCAAATACAAGGCATACAAACTTGCCGTTTTAGGATACCTTCTAATTCTGAATCAGGGATGGATTATATCCGGCATTTAGGGGCAAGTGCTGCACCGTCTGAATTCCTCATGGTTTTTAATCGGGCACAAATCGCTGGATCAAGCCACTCCGGTTTAGTTGTGCGATTGGAAGAAGATCAGGATTTAGAGTTCATGGTTAAATGTTCATCACAAGCCTTTGATGATTCAGAGTCCTGGACTAGGAATTATTTAACTCGTACCAGAGAACCGGCACGGATTACTTACATTGCTGTGGACAACATGATTCCGGTTGGGATGATTAGAGTCAATGATTTAGATACAAATACTGCGGTTATACATGATTTTTGTGTGCTTCCTTCGTGTCAAGGCAGAGGATACGGTCGTGAAATTCTTTCAGAGGTAGTTAAAATCTTGCGAGATCAGAAGAATTCCCAGATTCGTCTTAGCGTGGTCACTCAAAATAGAAATGCATTATCCCTCTATCAGTCGGTTGGGTTCGAGGTGACTGCGGAGTTTAATTACTATGTAATTTCCGTCGATATGATTTGTTAAGGAAGCGGCGCTACTCATGCGCCTCTTCTTTTTTTATCATGCCCTTCTAATTATCACACTGAATCTAGCTATAGTTAATACTTATAACCTGTCATAGCGCATTGGTAGATCGGTATAGTCAGTCGGTTATGCTATATTAATTCTAATAATTTGTTTACGAGGAGATTAATATATGAGCATTCAGACCAAACCCCAAAAACGAACCGTTACTCCATTTCGATATGATATCGTGGGCAGCTTCCTGCGCCCCCAAGCGTTGAAAGAGGCTAGATTAAAATTCAAGAATGGTGAAATTACTGCCGGGCAGTTGAAGGAAGTAGAGAACGACGAAATCGTTAAGCTCGTGCAGAAACAAAAAGAGGTGGGGCTTCAAGCGGTAACTGATGGTGAATTCCGCCGCTCTTGGTGGCACCTCGACTTCTTCTGGGGACTTGACGGTGTAGAACGGACAATTATTGATCAAGGTTACCAATTTAACGGTGCAGAGTCCAGACCAGAAACAGCCCGACTGACCGGGAAAATAAGCTACAGCAGCCATCCTTTTGTTTCGCATTATGAATTTTTAAAAGATGCTGCTGGTGAGGACGTTGTTGCGCGTCAATCGATTCCTGCGGCTGCACAATTCCTGTTCGAGCTAGATCGGGCGGAAAACAAAGAAAGCACAAATGAATTATACCCGAATCGTGAAGAGCTTATCTCGGATATTGCCAAAGCATACAAAGCATCGATTCTTGCCTTCTATGCAGCGGGCTGCCGCTGTATTCAAATCGACGATTGTACGTGGGGAGCGCTTTGCGACGAACAGTTTATAGCGTTTATGAATCAGATTGGCGTGAACGTAGCTGAATATGCAAGCGAACTTGCAAAATTGAATGAGGAAGTTGTAACCGGTCTGCCGGAAGATCTTGTTGTAACGACCCATGTATGCCGGGGCAATTATGTTTCGACTTATGCTGGAGTAGGTGGAGGCTACGAGCCTATCGCGCAAACGCTTCTTAATATCAATAACTACTCGGGTTATTATCTGGAGTTTGATACCGAACGTGCAGGCGATTTCAAACCATTGCGCTTTTTGAAAGACAATCAGCAGGTTGTGTTAGGTCTGTTCTCATCCAAATTTGGTGAGCTTGAAAGCAAGGAGGATATTCTGAAGCGTATTGAGGAAGCGAAGCAATACGTTGATCTAAACCGGATTTGCCTTAGCCCGCAATGTGGCTTTGCTTCCACGGAAGAAGGCAACCACCTGACTGAAGAGCAGCAATGGCGTAAGCTTGCTTATATTAAAGAAATTGCTGAAGAGATCTGGAACTAACTTTAATTAAAAATAGACAGAGATAAAGATAATGCACCTTTAGCCATTCGGATGTTTATCCGTACAGTTAAAGGTGTATTTTGTTCTACAGCGATTTTACCGATATACTTGGCTAGTTCTATCTATACCGTGACGGAGGATTAGGGAAAACCTCCCTAATAAAAGCCGATAATTGCTCTAAATGAATGAAATTAAGGAATAACTCCCTAAAAACAGAGCAATATCAAGATTTACAGCCAAATCACTTAAATTTCAGGGAAGAATTCCCTGATTATTAGTCTGATGACCAGAATCCTCAGAATATTAGGGAGGTTTTCCCTAATTATCTCCAGGGCGAGCATATGATTGAGCTTTACGGAGTTTTTGTGCCACGCTCAGTATAAAAGAAATCACCCCCGTTTAATAAACGGGGGTGATTTAGCCTAAGAAGTAAGAGTGGCAGCTTTTAATTGTCTTTAGAGTGTCTTTCGCCAACCTGGAATTCATCGGCATGTTCAAACATATATTTCACGGTCAGAGGGTCTTGACCAGTAAGTTGTTTGAAGTCCTCCGTATAAACATCCATTTTTCCTTCACGAATAGCTTGTCCAAAAGTTACCATACCTTCTGAAGAAAAGGGGGCTTCGGAGCCTTCTTTAAATGCACCATCGGTGGTTCTAGGGACGCCCATTGCTTCGAATACGGCATAATTTTCTTCATCCGTATTTTCTTTGTAGGTGATATGATTGCCCGTTACTTCATTACCAATCTTAATGAAGTCGGTAATTGTCATCAATTCAAGCCCGTTGATATTTAGAATCGCTTCCTGATAGTTATTGGAGGCTAGGGCATACGCAACGGCTTTTGCGCAATCCTTCCGCGAGATATAAGCCATTTTACCGTCACCTTGATTGTTTGTTAATACCCCGTCACCCTTCACATACGTAAAGTAATTGGTTATCATGGCTTCCGCATATTGGGAATTCCGAAGGAAGATATAATCTAGCCCAACGCTTTGAATATAACGTTCGGTATACACATGGTCAATTTTTTCTACGCTTGGATTGCTTTCATCGGCTGCGTTGACCAAAGAAGTATAAATGATCTGTTTGACTCCAGCTTCTTTGGCAGCATCGACCACATTTTTTTGTGCATTTTGACGTTTCTCTCCAACAAAAGGCATGGAGATTAGAGCGAGTTTATCGGCATGAGCAAAAGCTTCGGCAAGGCCTTCCTTGTTATTAAAGTTGGTCACATGTGTTTCAATCCCTTGTTCCGCATATTCTTTCAAACATGCCGGATCGTAAGCGCAAAAAATGATTTGGTCTTTATCTACCAGCTCCAACAAGTATTCCGCAGCTTGCTTCCCTAGATTTCCATCGACACCAGTCAACAATAATTTACCCATGATCGTTGTCACTCCTTGTGGATATGATTTATACCCTTATAGTATGTGAAAAAAAGAACATAGTCTAACACATAAAACTTATGGTCGATTGCTAAATCCAATTTGGATTTGTTGCAGGAAGGAGGGCAAGGCCGGGTTTGTATTATTTTTGAGATAACCTGCTTCGATTGCAAAGGTATGGTGTGAATCATCTAAAGGAATTAGCCGGACTTCATCTTGAAGATAAGCGAGCTGATAGTTATCCGGGAAAAAGCCAATCAAATTCTCTGTGATGATATAAAACAATTCTGTCTCCACATCGTCTGCGGTTCGAAGAATGTTCGGCTGATAGCCGTCTTCAATTGCATGCTGGATCATTAGATGATAAGAGTTTCCAATAGCTGTTGGATTCAGCATGACTAGCGGATGTTCATATAACTCCTCTTTGGCGATCGATTTATGATGAAAGAGAGGATGGTGATGACTCACAGCTGCACAATAACGTCCCTTATATAAGGGATAGGTTACAATGTCCTCTTTTCCCTGAAACTCGGAATCAAAGGCAATAGCCACGTCGTAAATCCCTTTTAGCAAGTATTCTGCAATATCTTTTAGCAATACTTTATTCAGTTCCAGCTTAATATTCGGATGATGATCCTGAAACGAGGGAATCAATTTCAACAAACTTTGGATATCCGTCATCGCCGCATATTCGATACTCAGGGATTGCGTATTATACTTTTGAAAGTTTTCCATGCTCAGCTTCATATGATTATATTGCTTCCAGAGGATGAGGGCTTCGCCATAGAAAAGCCATCCGGCTTTGGTTGGCTCAATAGGGATCTGCTTTCTGTCAATCAATTGAATGTTGAATTCCTCTTCAAGCGCGGCGATTTGTTGACTAATGGTGGTCTGCGAAACATAGTTCTTTTTAGCTGTTTCCGTAAAATTTCTGCATTCCACGAGATCGATAAAATATTTAATCCTTCTTATGTTCATAGTATCCTCCGCCTGCCGCTGTTTGCTTTTATTATAACCCAGAAAGTAAAAAAGAGAGCCTCGTTTAGAGACTCCCTTTGTTGTACTACTCTTATTTTGTATAGTTATCGAAATAACCTTGGATATAAATCATTGGTGTTCCTTTATCGCCACTACCAGAAGTCAAATCAGATAATGATCCAATCAGGTCAGTTAATCTACGAGGTGTAGTCCCTTGGGCTTCCATCGCACCAACTAGATCATCATTTTTATTCTGGATGTATTTAGAAATGGCTTGTTTTAACTCTTCACCACGAAGATGAGAGAAGTTGTTATCGGCCAAGTATTTCAATTTTACTTCATTTGGTGTTCCATCAAGTCCGGCAGTGTAAGCAGGGGAGACAACTGGATCTGCGAGCTCCCAGATTTTTCCGACTGGATCTTTGAATGCTCCATCGCCATAAACCATAACTTCTACAGTTTTACCTGTAATTTCTTTGATTTTTGCTTGGATACCATCCACGATAGGCTGGCAGTTGTTTGGAAATAGCTTTACACTTTCTTCTGTAGCTTTGTTTGATCCTAGCAGACCATAAGCTTCGTTAAAGCCGCTGCCATCGATTGATTGCGTAAGAATATCATCCAAACCAAATACTTTTTCAGCACCGTTGTTTGTGAGAATGCGTTTGGTTCTGAAGCGAGTGTGAATATCGCAAGTTAATACATTTTTTGTATAGTTTAAAATGGTTTTTGGGTTGTTGGAGAAGATGACTTCACAAGCCACACCTTCAGCTTCAATTAAACCTTTATAATATTCAATATAGTCAACCCCTGTGAATGGGTGCTTAATATAGCCGAAAAACTCACGGAACTGAGCTTCTGTTAATACATCCGTCCATGGATTGATACCTTTAGCATCTAGTTCGTCGATGTCTACAAGGTGGTTGCCTACTTCATCAGCTGGATAGCTTAACATTAGGACTACTTTTTGTGCCCCTTTGGCAATACCGCGTAAGCAGTTAGCAAACCGGTTACGGCTAAGGATTGGAAAAATGACCCCTACAGTTTCTTCGCCGAATTTCCCCTTTATATCAGCAGCAATATTGTCAATCGTTGCATAGTTTCCTTGTGCCCGAGCAACAATGGATTCAGTTACGGTCACAATGTCACGATCTTCGATCGAAAAACCCTCGACTGTTGCTGCATTCAATACCGTCTGAACTACGATTTCTTCAATGTTATCCCCATTGTTAATGATAGGTCCGCGAAGTCCACGTACAACTGTTCCAACTACTCTTTCCAATATGATCTCTCCTCTAATAAGGGTATACTCTATATTATTAAAATGGTTTTAAAGCCTATATTACTATACCCTTTTAGAGCGATATAAGTAAAATTAATGTTTATAATATCTAATATAAAAATGATTTATAGTTAAGGAGGATTACAATTGGCGCGTGTGTTATTTATTAATGGTGGATCAGAGGGACATATTAATCCCACGATTGGCGTTGTGGAAGAGCTTATTTCTCGTGGCGAAGAGGTAGTGTACTTTTGTATAGAAGCTTATAGAGAACGTATGGAGATGACGGGGGCTACAGTACGAACATTTGACGATCAGAAATTTATACAAGCTTTTATCTCAGGTGGAAGAAATTATGTACTCGAAAGAATCAACGGTCTATTACTTACGACAGATATAGTTATTCCAAGCGTTCTTGAACAGATCAAAGGGGAGCATTTTGATTACATCATCCATGATTCTATGTTTGGTTGTGGACGTTTGTTAGCTCAAATTCTTAGGCTTCCGGCCATTAGCTCCTGTACTTCTTTTGCGCAGACAAAAGCAGCATTCGATGAAATGTTAGAACAATTTTATACTACAGTTCCTGCAGAAGTAACTAATCCTATAAAGGATAAATTCCAAAGCTTGACGCAAATGGTGAAGGGCAAATATGATGTGGACATCGAATCCCCTTATGAAGTGTTTTGTAATCCTGCCCCACTTACTATCGTTTATACAACTAGGGAGTTTCAACCTGAGGGAGAAGCTTTCGACCCGTCTTATATCTTTGTAGGACCCTCCATCTCTTCACGATTAGCTCCAGAAAACTTCGACCTCATGGCAATTAAGGGGAAAAGTCCAATTTACATTTCACTCGGCACAGTTTTTAACCAAGCCATTGAATTCTATAAACTTTGTATTGAAGCATTGGGGAACACGGAGCACACTATTGTGATGTCAATTGGAGATAAAGTCCAAATCACGGATTTAGGGGAAATTCCGCAAAACTTTTTCGTGAAAAATTATGTTCCACAAACGGATATCCTGCAATACACAAAGTTATTTATTACACATGGTGGAATGAACAGTATCAATGAAGGGCTTTATTACGGGGTTCCGCTAATTGTAATTCCACAAAGTGCGGATCAGCCAATAATTGCGGAGCAAGTCGTCCATGTCGGAGCAGGCATTAAGTTACAAATGCAAAGTTTAACTGCAACTCAACTACGAGAAGCCGTAGATCATATATTAAGCAATTTATCTTATAAAAAAGCTGTCTCTAATATCAGTGAATCGTTTCGGAACTCGGGCGGGTATCGACGAGCAGTTGATGAGATTGTTCGGGGAGGGGGAGTGGTATGAACAAAATGGACCGGTTGTTAGCTATAGTGCTTGAACTGCAGCGTAACAAAATGTTACGTGCGGAGGATTTGGCTGCTAAGTTTGAAACGAGCGTAAGAACGATCTATCGGGATATTCAGGCACTGAGTGAAGCGGGCGTTTCCATTATAGGAGCGCCAGGGCAGGGTTACTCCTTAATCGAGGGGTATTTCCTGCCACCCGTTAGTTTCACGCTGGACGAAGCAGTGACATTGCTTATCGGAACTGATTTTATCGAGCAGCGGTTTGATGCACACTATGGTAATAAGGCTAGAAGTTCTAAAGCAAAGATAGAAGCCATCCTGCCGGAAGCTATCCGCAGTCAAGCATCACAGATTCGCAAAAGTTTTCGTTTATTTGCATCCGCAGAAGATATAGCACCCATACAAGAGAAGGCATGTTTGGAAGCCATTCGTGGAGCGATATTGGAGGGAAGGAAAATAAGATTTCGTTATTCCAAAAGAATCGCCGAAGCCGATGGGAACCGTCAAAGTATTCGTACGGTTGCTCCTTATGGACTTGTGCTTCATCACGGGTCATGGGTACTCATCGCCTGGTGTGAATTGCGTCAAGACATCCGTCATTTCCGGTTATCCCGAATGAGGGAGCTTATTAATCTGGAAGATGAATTTATGCTGCCAGCAGATTTTCATCTGGAGGTATACCAACCTCCTGATGATCGCAACGTTCATGTGCTTATCTTAGTCCAAGCTGACATAGCCGATAAGGTAAGGGAATCAAATAATTTCTATATGGAAACTATTGAGGAGCATGCGGAGGGGGTACTTGTTACTTTTCGCGTTCGCGAGCCAGGGGAATTGCTGCAATGGGTGCTTGGCTGGGGAGGCGGTATGGTTGTGCTGGAGCCCGAATCTTTCCGTGATCAGGTTAGAAATGAAATAGAAATAATGTTAAAACGCTACTGACATAACGCTGTCAGTAGCGTTTTTGTATACTTGGACCATCAATGACTACAGGAGCTGATATATGATGATTACAACAAAAGAAGTCTTACAACGATTTGAAGAAACTTCGACATACTATATTCAAGAATTGGAGCGATTCAATCTGGAGCAGCTGAAGCAAAAGCCGAGTGAAAACGCCTGGTCCATCGGACAGATGTTTCAGCATCTCATTCACTCGGCGCTGTATATGCAGCTTCGTAATATTGATCAATGCCTTGTGCTAGACCAAGATCCCTTAGTAGCTCATGTGGGGAAAACTGAGGATGGTGCGGCTATATTTGCGCAAGGAAGCTTTCCGCCCATTCGTATTCAGGTTCCGCCTTCCGCCCAATATACGCCGGAGCAGCCGGAGAGCAAAGAACAATTAATTCAAGGGTTACGTACAGTCATTCAAAGAATGAGAGAGATCGAACCCTCTCTTGAAAAAGCGTCCAAACAAAATACCGTATCTCACCCGCGATTTGGTGGACTATGCGCGGAGGAATGGTTCCTACTTATTGAAATGCACTATCGTCATCATCTTCTGCAGCTGGAGCGGTTAAACAAAGAGTTGTTGTTTAATTCCATATTTGCACCTAAAGAAGGGTTCATCAATAACATTCAGGTTGTGAAAGGATCATAAAAAGAGTTTGAATGGTCTTAATTTCCTGAACCAAGCGTGGCCTGAACGTGATTCTTATATTCACTAGGATTAACACCAAAGTGTTTTTTGAATAACCGGGTGAAATAAAATTGATCGTGTATACCGATTTGCGTGGAAATTTCTTTAATGTATGGATTCCCTTTAAGTATTAATTCTGCAGCTTTTTCCATTTTCACAGTATTAATGTAGTGAATGATGCTTTGCCCCACTTCTTCTTTGAAGATTCTGGACAGATAGTTCTCACTTAAGTTGACATGCTTGGCAATCAGAGATAAGGTGAGCTTCTTCTGATAATGTGTGTTGATATAGTCAATCGCTTGTTTAACATCTCTATTGTGTGTAGTTACGATCTGTTGCTTTTGATGGGAGAATAGTTGGAACACAAGCTCCATTATAGATAGAACGTCAGTGGTACGTTTACTGCTGGCGATATTTTCTATATAGGTCTTCAAAAGCTTCGGATCCTCGACAATGAGATGGGCATCGCATAAGGGAAGATAATGCAGACAATTTACGATGAACTTTTTGGTTTCAGCAGGATTAATTTGCTTGGATTTACAGATGTCGAGAAATTGCTGAGTTGCTTGATTAACGGCTTCAACCCCTGAAAGCTTCCAGTTCTGAATTAATTGCGTCGAGAAATCATGTACATCCTCGAAGTCCAGCGTATCCTTTAAATGAACATCCTTTGGATCTATAATCGTTATTTCGTTGTAAAATTGGATTTGCAAGGATTCTTTACATCGCTCTAGGGTTCGTTTTGCTTCAGCATATCCCCGTACAGGATCAGAAAAAACAATAGTAGGGGTGATAGAAATATACATTTTGATTAACCGAATGACCCTCTGGATAAAGTCTGTGCGGATAATTTGATGATCGTCTAAGGTATCACAGGAGATTAGAAGCAGCAGCCCATTAGATTCTAGCTGAATAATTTCTAACTGATCTACGGTCTCCAAGATATCCAAGATAATGTTTTCAATAAAGGATACGGAGATGTGATTTTGTCTTTCGTTTTGGGTGGCGTTATTCTGCTCAAAAGTCACGTAGAATAAATAACAGCTGCTTTCGCTGAAAGCGAAACTTATAGCATCATGCTGATCAAGCTGCTGCACATCGTAATAAGGATCGGTGAAATAATCTTTTAGCAGCGCATTTTTCACGCTTTTTAAATTGTGCTGTAATAACTGTGTTTGGGTCTCCTGCTGCTGCCTAGATTGAAGCTGCTCTTGAATTAGCTTCGTAGATTTCTCCAGCAAATGGATCAAATCCCCCGTTTTCATACTAATCTTCAGCATATAATCTATAGCCCCAAGCACTAAGGCTTCACGAACTAACTCATACTCCCCGTGGTTGCTCGCCACCAGAATTTTTCCTGCAAACCCTCTGTTATTCAGTTCTTTTATCAGCTGCAGACCATCCATATTAGGCATTTTGAGATCTGTAATGATGATATGGGGATTAAACTTGTCTACAAGTGTTAAGGCTTCCACTCCGTCAGAGGCAGTAGCACAGATCATGTATCCAAGCTCTTCCCATGGAATCATGGTTCTGAGCGCGACTTTAACAATAGGTTCGTCATCCACTAGCATTACATTATACATAGGATACATAGTATCACCCCTTAAGTTCGTATGTTTGTTTAGGGATAATTAGGCGGCAGCAGGTTCCATGACCCATTGAGCTTGTGATGAACAGCCCGTAACTCTCACCGTATTGAAGTTTAATGCGATCGGCCACATTTGAAATTCCGATACCCGACAGATTGTCAGCTTTTTCAGATTTGGTGGTGTCAAACCCTTTTCCGTTATCGATGATCTCAATAATAAGGGTGTATTCATTTTTTGCGTATACCTTAATTTGGATTAGAACTTTTCCTCCTATATCTGTAACTCCATGAAGAATCGCGTTCTCTGCGATCGGCTGCAGGATGAGCTTGGGGATCATGCTCTGTAATAAAGACTCATCCAAGTCATATTCAATGTCAAACCTGTCGGCATAACGTATTTTTTGAATGGCAAAATAATGATCCAGATTGTTCAGCTCCTGCTTGATGGTGATTTGCTCATCTTGATCGATAATGGTACTACGCAGCAATTCAGCTAGTGAGGAGATGCCGTCGCTAAGGACGGGAACCTGGTTAATCATCGCCAGCCATCGTAAGGAGTTAAGTGTATTAAAAAGAAAGTGAGGATTAATCTGCGATTGCAGCATTTGCAATTCGAGCGAACGTCTTCTTTTCAGATCTTTCTTTTGATCCTTCATCAGCTGTTCCATTCTACTGACCATGCTGTTAATTCTATTGGCCAACACGCCCATTTCATCGTTGCTGTGATCTTCGATCCGGCTCGATAGATCACCATAAAAAATTTGATTGCAGAAGACGATGATTTGTTTGATTGGTTTCAGGATGCTTTTATACAATACGATAATAATTAGAATACACACGACTACAATGATGCTGACAACAATAAGTAGTCCAGTGGTGATTTTACTTGTCTCTGAATTGATATAAGAGAAGGGCACGGTAGAAATCATGTACCAGCCTAATTGATTATTGTTAATATAGGAGATTTGCTGCATTTTGCCATTGACCATGCCTTGGAAGGAATGGTTTTTCTTTGCCTCTTGTGTCTTGATTTGCTTAAAAAGCTCATCTTTATAATAGGGTTCTCCTAGCGGAGTATCCTTTTGATTCGAAGACATTACTTTTCCCTCCCTATTCATAATAAGGAGACTGGAACCTGTACCTAAATCCACACTGGAAAGAATGACTTTTGAAAATAACTCCCCACCAATAAAAACAAACACATGACCTAAGGGAACGCCAATGTCATCTTGATCAAAAATTTTCCGGCCCAAGACAATGGTATTGTAAGCGCGATAGCTTTTTACATAGTTAAGACTGTCATAGGGGGCATTCAGCTCTACTTGTTTCATAATTTCTTCATACTTAGGATTGGGGATGCCGTCGTAGCCTAATTCATAAATAGGTTGGTTCTTGGCGTCGATGACCCGAACGTTCTGGACATATCCGGGGTAGATGGTTCTATATAAATTGTCCATGGCATGATTAATGGCAGCATTGCTAGGCGCGGGTTCATTTGGTGCTGCCGATAAACGCTCCTGAATAATACTATTGGTAGAAACAGAGCCTGCAAGATATTGATAGTTGTTAAGTTCACTTAACATCGTTCGATTAAGCAGGGTTAAAGCCTGAAATGTGGATTTACTTAATTTATTGTTAATAGATTTGGAGTAAATGGTGTAGGAGTAGAAACCTATAAAGATGATTGGGATCACGGATACGATTAAGAAAATGACGGTTAAGCGATTTTGAATTTTAACCTTGCGCATGATTTGCGGAGGATTAGGAAAATGCAGCTTCCCTTTGCGTCGACTCAGGTGGATGACCTCCCATTCACTATCTTTTACTTACAAGTTAACATAAAAAGAACAATGGAATATATATGCAGCAGCGAAAAGTGAGAATAATCTATGGAATGGATAATATTATCCATTCCGTTAACGGCTAAGTTTACAGGTTATGTGACCCTGATGAATAAGCTTATACGAGCTTGCATTGGAAGATGGATAAGATAATACATAGGTAGGTTTGTATTGTAAATGTAAATATAGCGTAAATCCTTCTATACTTAGATTATTAAAAAAGCGTTTACAAGAATATCTTAAGGAGGGCGTTTATGAAAAAGACTATGAGTACATTATTAGCAGTAATGCTGCTAGGTGCGGGGTTGCTCGGCTGTGGGAACAGCAATAATAAACCTGCTGCCTCGAATGAATCTGATTCAACGAAAGCTACGAGCACCGCGCAAGCTACAAGTACAACGAACGCCGGGAAGACTAAAGAAGAACCTGCTAAAGATTTTGATAACAAGGAACTTAGCATTGCTGTATTCCAAGGGGGATATGGTGCGGATTATTGGAATGAAATTGTCAGCAAATTCGAAAGTGCTTATCCAGGTGTGAAAGTGAACATGACGATTAATCCTAAAGTTGGTGAAGTAATCCGGCCGCAGATTGTTGCGGGTAATCCTCCCGACTTCCTATCCGTTACAGATACAGAGCAAAGTGGCATCGTGCTTTCACTGATTAAAGAAAAGGGACTGCTAGATATCAGCGATGTATTTGAAAGCAAAGCGCTTGATAAAGAGGAGACGCTTAAGGATATGATTCTACCGGGGATGCTGGACAGTACAAGATTTCAGCCCTATCAAGATGGAAAGACGTACCTCGCACCTTTTAATGCTGGACCGATGGGCTTGATTTACAATAAAACACTGTTCACAGAAAAAGGCTGGAGTGTTCCTGAGACTTGGGAGGAGTTCTTTGCTTTAGGGGATGAGCTGAACAAAGAGGAGAACTATCTGGTTAATGCAGATGGAACCAAAACGAAGCGGGCTTTATTCACTTACCAAGGCATCTATCCGGATTATTTGGAGGAAATTCTCTACCCGGCCATTGCGAGTGCGGGGGGAAAAGAAACGCTGGATAAAGTCTTTGCTTATGAGGAAGGTTCATTTAAGAACGACACGATCAAAAAAGTACTGGATATTTTCTATAAAATCTCTAAAGACGGTTATCTGATGGACGGCACGGTTGCCTTGAACCATACACAGTCGCAGACCGATATGATGATGGGTAAAGCTTTGTTTATCGTAAACGGGAACTGGATGGAAAATGAAATGAAGGATTCACCTAGAGAAAATGGATTTGAATTTGGGATGACAACAGTACCTGTGTTCAATAAAGGCGATCAGAAGTATGTGCTTTCCAGCTACGAGCAATTCTCCATCCCTGCTAAGGCCAAAAATCCTGAGCTCGCTAAGGAATTCTTAAAGTTCCTGTATACCGATGAGTCTGTAAAACTATTTGCGGAAAAAGCGAATGGGGCGTATGCGCTTAACGATGCGAAGGAGCTGTCTAAGCCATTTTTGACTAAAGGTGTCTATGACATGTTTGAGGCTTATAATGGTTCCATTTCTATTTTACAGGGCTGGCAATCGTTACCGAAGGGTTCCAAGGTTAGTGTAGTCACCGAAATGTTCAAGAATACGGTCACACCAGTGATGACAGGCCAAATGACCACAGATCAATGGATGGATAATGTGGAAAAAGCTTTTGCACAGATTCGTAAAGAGAAAGCGGCTAGTAAATAATCTATAGTATCTCATGCAAATGCATCCTGTTAGGAATGGATAAGGTTATCTATGAACGGGATGCATTTTGTATGAAGAGGAGTGAGAAAGATGTCTGAAATGCAGCTGGCAGAAATAGCTCCTAGACAGAGGAAATCAAAGATTAGGACAGCGAAAACCAGAAATCCTAAGCTATTCATAGCGGTATGCACGATTCCAACGCTCCTGTTGACCCTCGTATTTATGATTATTCCAACCTTTCGGGCATTTTTTATGTCTTTTACGGATGCTACCGGGATGAGTGATGAGAACAAGTTTATCTTTTTGGATAACTATAAATATATGTTTCAGGATGAGATGTTCCTCAAAGCTCTGAGCAATACATTTAAACTGATGCTGGTCGTGCCAGTGATTACATTGATTTTTGGGCTGGTGCTCGCTTTTTTATTAACGCAGACGAAGCTGAAGGAAAGAGGATTTTACCGAACCGTATTTTTCTTTCCTAGTATCATCTCATTGACGGTAGTCGGAATTATCTGGTCCTTTGTGTTTCATCCCAATATGGGCATTTTGAATAATATTCTGGGGAGCATCGGATTAGATCAACTGAGCAGACCCTGGCTTGGAGATAGCCGAACAGCATTGTGGTGTGTAGCCGTTACACTGATCTGGCAAGCGGTTGGTTATTATATGGTCATGTATATCGCTGCGATTGATGGGATTTCTGCGGATGTGTTTGAATCGGCGACTATTGATGGTGCGGGATATTTCCGGAAGCTTACCAGTATTACGATCCCTCTGCTAAAAGATATTATTGGCATTACTTTTGTGTTGTCTCTGGCAGGTACGATCAATTTAAGTTTTATAGTTGTAACTGTAATGACTGGTGGTGGTCCGGCAGGTGGAACTACTGTTTTACTCCACTACATGTACACGCAGGCCTTCCAGAATGCGAACTTTGGTTATGCCATGGCTATAGCTATATTTACGCTGGTGTTCGCCTTTGTGCTTTCTTTTCTGTCCAGACTACTTACAAATCGAGCAGAAGGGTAGGGGAGAAGGATGACGAGCAATCAACAGAGTCTTCTAAAAATGAATATTGCTAACTGGATCACGCGGCTGTTTCTGATTGTAGCCACCATTGTTTTGTTATATCCGTTTGTATGGAATCTTTTAGCCTCATTTAAAAGCAATACAGAATTTCTGACAGACCCCTTCTCCTTTCCACAAGCCCTACACTTCGATAACTATGTACGTGCTTTTCAGAAATCCAAGATGGGGAGTTATTTCCTGAACTCTATCTTTCTTGTGGTGTTATCCACGGCGATTTTAGTTATTTTTGTGGTTCCTATGGCTTATGTCTTAACGAGATTTAAGTTTTGGGGCTCTAAACTAATCCTTAACCTTTATATGGCCTGTATTTTTCTGCAAGCCTCCTACATTATGGTTCCTTTATTTCTGCAGGTGAATTCGTTCGGGATGTTAGACAATCGCGGGATGCTCAGTTTGATCTATGCTGTTCTGCAGTTTCCCTTTGCCATCTTTGTATTAAGTGGATTTCTGAGGTCCGTTCCTAGAGATTATGAAGAGGCCGCTAAGATTGACGGTTGTGGCAACACGGGAGTGCTCGTCAGAATTATTGCACCGCTTGCTAAACCGGGCATTGTGACGGTCTGTATGCTGGCAGCGATGGGCTTTTGGAATGAGTATCCGCTGGCATTGGTCTTAATTCAAAGTGATAGCAAAAAAACATTGCCAGTAGGTTTAGCCAATCTTTTTGAGGTTCAACGTTATGCTACTGATTGGAGTGCACTTTTTGCCGCGCTGATCCTAGTGCTGATTCCAACGATTCTTTTATATGTGATAGGACAAAAGCAATTGCTCCAAGGAATAAGCGCAGGCGGAATTAAGGGCTGAACAACAAAGATATGGAGGGAAGTTACGTGGACAAAGGAAGATTTACACTGCCTGGTGAAACAGGGATGGAAGAGGTCATAGCCGATCTCGTCGAAAGATGGGGTGTAGATGCCGTACGTGACAGTGATGGCACGAATCTATCGCAGGACATTCTCGATATGGGTCTGCAAATTTATTCAACGCTTTGTCTTGTCCGTGAGGACAATGAGTGGGCGAAGCAGCATCCGCAATATAGACAGCAGATTTATCTGATGTCTGCTCCAGTAATAGTAACTTCAAAGGTGAAGACCATCGATATTATGGCTGATTATTTTGCCGAGCAATTTATTCCTAACACAGATGTGGATATAAAAAAATATTGGCAGGTTGTAAACCGGACTACAGGAGAAGTATTACCTTCTGAATGTTGGAGTTACGCAGAGGGAATTGTCACACTTGAACAGGCGGCACAATTTCACAAGTATACGGTCAGTTTCTTGGCCTACCAGAAATGGGAGCCGGTCTCCATGTACAACCACATCACGAATGATTGGGATGAGGAGCATCGTTTACCGTTGGATGTTCGTTACCCCGAGGCTCAAGGGCATGTTTTGAAGGTGCTGGAGGATTGGCTAAAGAAACATCCCAAGACTGATATCGTACGTTTTACGACCTTCTTTTATAATTTTGATTTGATTTTTAACAAGGGAGGTAAGGAGAAACAGGTGAATTGGTTTGGCTATCTGAGTTGTGTAAGTCCACTTGCGTTAGAGCAATTCGAGCAAGCTTATGGGTACCGATTGACTGCAGAAGATTTTGTGGATCAGGGGCGATATAACACACCATTTAAGAACCCGACCCAAAGATATATGGACTGGATGGACTTCAATCAGAAATTCATCGCAGGTTATGCGAAACAATGTGTAGATAGGGTGCATGATTTCGGGAAGAAAGCGATTATGTTTTTTGGGGATCACTGGGCTGGTACAGAGCCTTATGGCAAATATTTTCCGGAGATCGGGCTCGACGCAGTGGTAGGGGCAGCAGGAGATGGCGTTACAACCCGTATGATTGCGGATATACCTATTAAGGATACCGAGGCACGTTTCTATCCTTATTTCTTTCCTGATGTCTTTTTTGAAGGGGGAGACCCTGTCGGAGAGTCCATGCCGATCTGGATCAAATGCCGGCGTGCGCTCATGCGTAAACCAGTTGGCAGGATGGGGTATGGCGGATATTTAAGTCTAGCGCATCAATTTCCGGATTTTATAGATCATGTGACAGAGATTGCAACGCAGTTCAAAGGGATTCATGCCAATGCAGAAGGGACACAGCCTTTTAAAGCTCCTTTTAAAGTGGCGGTTCTGAATACTTGGGGCTCCCTTCGAAGCTGGCAGACACATCAAGTGGCTCATTCATTATGGAATCAAAGATGTTACTCCTACATAGGGGCATTAGAGTCATTGGCGGGCTTGCCGTTCGACATTGAGTTTATAAGCTTTGATGACATCAGGTTAAGTGGGATTGATCCTAGTATCGGTGTGATTATTAACGCCGGTGATGTACACACCTCTTGGAGCGGTGGAGATCAATGGAGCGATCCGCAAGTTGTGGCAACAGTTCGTGAGTGGGTGGAGCAAGGGGGCGGTTTTATTGGGATTGGTGATCCATCAGCTTATGAACATCAAGGGGTTCTTTTTCAACTAGCGGATATTCTAGGTGTTCAGAAGGAAATTGGATTTACAGCAAGCATCAATAAGCCCAAGGTAACGCCTGTGCAGGGTCATTTCATAACGGAAGATCTGGAAGGTGAGATTAATTATGGTGAAGGGATGACCATGATTTATCAAGCGGAGGCCGGAGCAGAAATATTGGACGTGCACCAAGGCAGCTGCAATCTTGCCGTGAATTCATTTGGTCGGGGGCGGGGCGTTTATATCGCGGGGCTTCCCTATAGTGTTCAGAATACCAGACTACTCAGCCGAGCGATCTTTTGGGCTGCACATCAAGAGAAGCAATTGTATTCATGGTTCTCAGTGAATCCGAATGTTGAATGTCACGCGTATCCTGAGACGGGTCGATATTGTGCCGTAAATAACACTGCCGAGATCCAAAAGACAACGATCCTGATGGACAACGCTGTGATCCAAGAAATAGAGTTGCGTGGGATGGAAAGTGTGTGGCTGGATATGATTATGTAAGAGATTTGTTCGCCTTCTCCTATTTTGAGATCACACACTAGGAGTCAGCCGTAACTACGGCGAATAATTAGACTTCCGGCGCTGTTATCTCCTACTTTCCTGAATTGTACCGCCTCACTTGAGTGATTGGGGAATTTCTCCCTGAAATTCCGGAATATTTGGTCATCAGACTAATAATCAGGGGAAATCTCCCCAAAGTTTAGCTGATTCGTTAGCAATTATAGTTATTCCTCTTATTATTAGGGAGGAATTCCCTGAATTCATTCATTTAGAGCGAATATTGGCTGTTTTCAGGGAGTTTTTCCCTAATAAGTTTTAGAGCCGTCCCCGCATACTGCATTAACGCAGAAAACACGAACGTTCGCCGCCCCGCATATTGCACATCTCACCGTACAATGTATATTGTTTATCGGCCCCCACAGGTATCACACAAAGCAGGTGACCCATCACCCTCAATGTTTTTGGCAAGTTTTTCTTACTTGGATTGAGATATCTTGAGTTTTCCGTATCTAGAGTATCCGGGACATTTTGCGATAAGCCCGCGGAGAAATCCCCTCATTTGCGGTAAATACCCTGCTGAAATAATGGATATCAGGATAACCAACCTTATCCCCGACCTGTTCAATCGGCCAATCCGTTTCACGCAGCAGCTTGCGTGCTTCTCGATGCCGGATGGAACGGAGATATTCACCAGGAGGCATGCCAGCTACCTCACGAAATAACTTGGAGAAATGGTCTTCATGCATATTCATGGCACCAGCCATGGATTTATTGCTCCAGCGGTCTGCTAGCTTTGAATCCATCTCATCGATTAAAGCTCTGATCCGCCCGGTATGAACGGAAGATTTAGCTGCATTCCGGGAGCTTTGTGTTCGGAGCAGCGAGGTTAGAATGCCGAGCAGTAACCCCCGACAGACCCATTCATAACCGGCAGGCCGCATCGTAAATTCATACACGAGCTGTTCCATCGCATGGATACATTCGGGTGGCGGGGTATAAATGGGCTCCTGTGACAATGGCATAAAAGGAGCGGTCACAGCTTCCAAGGCAAACTTCTCGTCCATAACCTCCTCCTCATTGACCAGCATGTCTTCATCGCTTGAAATAATCGATTCCCCAAAAAAATCAAAATGGATCCCAATGAGTTTGGTTTCCGAATCTGAGACAATCGCATTCTGATGATATACCCCGGAAGAAAGAAATATCAGTTGTCCTGAATTCAGAATATATTCCTCCGTATCCATCTTTGTTGATAACTTCCCCTGGCGAACGTATAGCAGCTCGAAATCATACAACCTTCTTCTTGGAAAGAGGCAAGGTGAGAGGGTTTGAAATTGTGCGTAGTGAATGCCAGGTGACCACTCCCGGGAAGGGACCTGTTTTCTCAGAGGATAACGGGGTTCTTTTTCAGCCACGAATAAACCTCCCATACAGTATAAAATGAATTTTTAAATAGACCGGAATCGTTCAACAAATCTCTTGTTCACCTAAATAAATCTAACTTACAATCTATTATAATATAAATAAATCAAGGATATAAGCGCATTTAGGGCAGAATCTTAAAAAACGGAAAATAACAAATTTGAGGAGGATTCAGATGAAAAAGGGAATAAACATTTGGTCGTTTCGCGAAGGTACTGAGATCGAAGAATGTGCACGTCTGGCTAAAGCGGCAGGTTTCGACGGAATTGAGTTATCTTTGAATGAATCGGGTGAACTTGGCCTGCAAACCACTGTGAAAGAAGCTATTAAGATCAAAAATTCCATTCAGGAGATGGGGTTAGAAATTGCAGGACTGGCGACAGGACTATATTGGTCATATGCCATGACAAGTGAATCCGCGGCGAACCGGACGAAGGCTATCGATGTATGTAAAAAACAATTGGAGCTGGCAGCAACACTTGGCGTAGATACGATTCTTGTCATTCCTGGTGCGGTTGGTGTGGATTTTATTGAGGGCTGTGAAATAGTCGATTATGAAAAAGCTTATGATCGAGCCTTGAAGGCGATCAGTGAACTGGCTCAAGATGCAAAAATGGCGGGTGTTTCTATTGGGATTGAAAATGTGTGGAATAAATTCCTGCTGTCTCCGCTCGAATTACGTTCTTTTATAGATGCTGTAGGCTCCAATTATGTAGGTTCCTATCTGGATGTAGGGAATATCGTTCATTCTGGTTATCCAGAGCAGTGGATACGGATTCTAGGTCATAGAGTCAAGAAGGTGCATTTCAAAGATTACCGCCGGGCAGCCGGAGGACTTCATGGATTTGTTGATCTACTTGCTGGGGATGTGGATTATCCTGCTGTTATGGAAGCACTGCAAGAGATCGGCTACAGCAATTATGTTACTGGAGAAATGATACCGCCATATACGCATTATTCGGAGCAAATCATTTTTAATACTTCTGCAGCGATGGATGCTATTTTAGGACGCACTAGTTACTAAGTTTAAGAGAGGTGAAGGCTGTGCTCAGAGTGGGGCTGGTGGGTTTTGGATTTATGGGCCGAATGAACTTTGATCAGTATGTTCAATTGCAGGAAGACGGCCATCCGATTTCTCTGGTTGCCATTTGTGACCCGCAGATTAAAGTCCTTAAACATACTAAATCCGCGGGGAATATGAACACAGCCCACGAGGTATATGATTTATCCCCTTACAGCCTTTATGAGAATTTGGAGCATATGCTCGAAAAAGAAGAACTAGATGCTATTAGCCTTGCAGTACCTACGTACTTGCATGCTGAAATGACTTGTTCGCTGCTGGAACGAGGGTATCATGTGTTCTGTGAAAAGCCGATGGCGAGACATTCCGCAGAAGCTTGGAAGATGGTAGCGGCGGTGCAAAGCAGCGGAAAAAAATTGCTGATTGGTCATTGTCTTCGCTTCTGGCCGGGATATGAATATTTGAAGGGGATTATAGCTAGCGGTGAGTTCGGTGGAGTGACAGAGGCTTATTTTTACCGGGGTTCCGGTGCTCCTAAAGGGTGGTTGGTCAATGATGAGCTAAGTGGCGGCTGTATGCTGGATATGCATGTACACGATACGGACATCATCCATCACTTGTTTGGGAAACCGGATAAAGTATCAACGCTTGGGCGGAAGGTTTTACCGGGAAGTGGCTATGATATCGTCTCCACTCATTATTTTTATCAGGATGGAAAAGTGGTCAATGCCCAAGCGGACTGGACACTGGAAGGCGACTTTGGTTTTTACATGGGCTATCGGATTAATTTTGAACGGGGAAATGTAGTCTTTGATGGCGCGGAAGTTAAGGTAAATCCTAATCGTCAACCGGGGTTCATTGCGAAGCTTTCTTCGCATACCGGATATTACAGAGAGTTGGTATATTTCTTGAAAATCATCCAGAACGATGAGCCAGTGACCCTATGTATGCCCGAAAGTGCTGCCCAGTCCATAGAAATCATTGAGGCTGAAATCCAATCGGCTGATCAGGAAGGGGCCTGGATACGGATACGTTAAGTAACATACTTTTAGTAAAGGAGACTTCACGATGTTGAAAATAGGTTTGATCGGCTTTGGATTTATGGGCCGGATGCATTTTGATAATTATGTGCGCTTAACGGAAGAGGGGCAGCCCATTGCCCTTAAAGCCATCTGTGATTTGCGAATTGAGGAATTAAAGGATGGAAAAGCAGGCGGGAATATGAGCACTGCCCAGGAAGTCTATGATTTGTCAGCTTACAATCTATACGATGATCTGGAGAAAATGATAGCCAGTGAGGAACTGGATATGATCGACATTGCGGTTCCTACTTATCTGCATGCGGAAATGACTTGTTCGCTGCTGGAACGTGGATATCATGTTTTTTGTGAGAAACCGATGGCTAGAACTTCCGTACAAGCGCTGGAAATGGTGGAAACGGCAGCCCGCTGTGGGAAAAAACTGATGATCGGACATTGTCTCCGTTTTTGGCCGGGGTATGAATATTTAAAAGAAGTGATAGAGAGCGGGCAGTTCGGTCAGGTCACGGAAGGGTATTTTTACAGGGGATCTGGTGCTCCTAAGGATTGGTTTCTTGATGAGACACTAAGCGGTGGAGGCATTATGGATATGCATATTCACGATACGGATATGATTAACTATCTGTTCGGCAGACCGGATAAAGTATCATCCTTAGGACGTAATGTCCTTCCGGGTAGCGGATATGATATCGCATCGACTCACTATTTTTATAAGGATGCAAAAGTAATTAATGCTCAGGTGGATTGGACGCTGGAAGGTGATTTTGGTTTTTACATGGGGTACCGGGTTAATTTTGAACGTGGAAATATAGTGTTTGATGGCAGCGAGGTCAAGGTCAATCCGAATGACGGGGCAGGCTATTTAGCGGAACTTTCACCGGATGTTGGCTACTATAGAGAGCTTGTATATTTTCTGGATGTTATTATCCAGGATAAGCCTATTATTATTTGTACGCCAGAGAGTACAGCGGAGTCTTTAAGAATCGTGGAAGCAGAAATGAAGTCAGCGGATGCTGAAGGCGAATGGATTGTGCTAGATTAGTTGTGTGTAGAGTGAATAAGGACGTGAGCTGGAAGAGGATCATTCACAATGACCTTTTTCCAGTTCACGTCCTTTTGTCATCGCTGAAATTTGGTGTTGTCTCTTGCATAATGGGATACTGATCCGTCATATCTTCTCAGCCGTACTTGTTCGTCAGAGAACAGTTCAACAATTCCTGAAGCAACCTCTGAATACATTCGATCAGGATCAAGCTGTAGCGCAGAAATATAGGTTTGGGATAAGGCAGCTATAAAAAAATCAATATTTTTCACTAATGTTTGTGGCATGTTATTCCCTCCGGTGACATCTTGTACATGATGATATTTTAACCATAGGAGTTATTTTACCATGATTTATCGTTGAGTTTTAGGAAGAATTCTTTGGTAAAAGTCGAAAATATGAGAAATTTGGTTGAAATTGTATTTAAGATCGTCTTTAATGAAACGAAGAGGGTAATTTTACCACTCTAAATAAATTAAGGGGATTACATAATGAAAGACTATGAAGTGCTGGAAATTAACAAAAAGAGTTTTTTTAAAACAACTATCTATTTTATGATCATTCCTACACTGCTATTGTTTATAGTAGGTTTAGGGATGGTGGTGGTCGGGCTTATCATTAAAGAGACGTTTATTGTTTTTATGGGTATCCCTTATTTGATTATGCCGGTTATTTTGATACTCATTTATGGGTTGGTGGGTATGCTGGTAGCGCTGGTATATAACAAGCTGGCGAAGAGATTCGGAGGACTAGAACTGAAAATAGTGGAGAAAGACCCTCCGGTTGAAGCAAACTATTTACCATAACCCGAAGTTACTAAAGGGCAGGTATTGCGATGATTTCGCTACCTGTCCTTTTTTATTTTTAATTTGAAAAGAAACCGGGGAATGGATATGATTTGGATAATGAAAGGATGATTGCCAGATGACCGAACCGACACAAAGAGCCAAGGAGCTGTACATTCAGTTTTTGGGTCATTTTTTAAATATGCATAAAGCAGGAGTACTTAAGGAGTACAAGAGTTTTGAAATTCCAAGAGAAGTGGAGCTGGAATGGCTGCAGGAATGGGCTACGGAGCACGTCAAGCAGTTGTCGATACGGGACTGGGATGCGATTACGATACTGGAATCCATCTCGCGGAATTATCAGGATAGCTGGATTGTGGAAAAAGTGGCTTCTTTTGCTTCGAGGAATATTATGAGCGCTGATAGTTTGGTTAGACTGATTTATGCGGAAAAAATGCTTGAAATCATTCGTTCTCATAACCAAGTGATCACAAAAGAACTGTTATTTCAAGGCTGTAAGGTTGCTGTACAAATTCTCGAGGATGTAATCTCACAGCCGCTGGTCATTGATCCTGGACACGAACTTAAAGAACATAACCTTAAAGATAAGCGCGCGTTAAACAGTCGAGCCCGACAAGGGATTGAAGAGGTGAAGGTACTTATTAATTCTTAGCTGCCAAAGTTGACATACTGTTGTCAAATTGGGTGTGCTACGATTTCATGACAGAATCAAGTCTGCTGATTTAAAAAAGAAAATGAGGGATTATCGAATGGCTGAACCTTTAAAAGCAATGTACAATGAACAATTTCTGCGTGAGTTCGGCGAAAAGATTCGTGGCGTACATAATGTCTTCGAGACAGAGGCATTTGTAAGCTCAGCCATGACTGAACCGTGGGAAACGCTTGAGCTGAAGGCGAGAATGCGGCGGATCACCGAGACGTTGGGCAGCCACTTACAGCTTCCTTATGAGGAAGCGCTGGCTATCCTATTCGCCATTGCTAATGATTGTGTAGGATTTCCTTATTTGATTTTTCCGGATTTTGTTGAGGTATATGGCCAGGAAGACGATCATTGGGAATTGTCTATACAGGCGCTGGAAAGATTCACAGCGAAATCATCGGCTGAATTTGCAGTTAGGCCGTTTCTCTTACGGGAACCAGAGCGCATGATGGCTCAAATGCTGGTATGGGCGGAGCACCCTGATGAGCATGTACGTAGGCTGGCTAGTGAGGGCTGTCGGCCTCGTCTGCCTTGGGGACAGGCGCTTCCCATGTTCAAGCTTGACCCGGCGCCGGTATTACCTGTACTTGAGCAGCTTAAGGCGGATACATCCCTGTATGTGCGTAAAAGTGTCGCTAATCATTTGAATGATATTGCGAAGGATCATCCGGAAGTGGTGCTCGATACCGCTCGGCGCTGGAAGGGAACACATCCCGATACAGACTGGATTGTGCGGCACGGCTGCCGTTCTTTGATTCGTAAAGCTGAGCCAGAGATTATGGCTTTATTCGGATACGCAGAGCAGACGGACGAAGCTGCTCCACTTATAACGAGTGCCTTCATTCTATTGGAACCTTCAATCCTGACCATTGGCGAAAGCTCTGAATTACAGTATAAGCTTCAAGTTCGTGAGGGAGCTCCGGCACGGATTCGGATTGAATACGGAATCTATTTCGTGAAAGCGGCAGGTCGAACCTCCCGTAAATCTTTTTTGTTATCGGATAAGACCGTACCTGGAGGTACAATTCTGTCAGGTAAACGGACACATCGTTGGGCTGATTTAACAACTCGGCGTCATTATCCAGGAGAGCACCGGATTGTGCTGCTGGTAAATGGGCGAGAAGTGGCGGAAGTGGGGTTAGAACTTAAAGGGGGTGCTAATATATGAGAAAAGAAGTTTTGATGTTTCTATCCAATGGCTACGCTGATTGGGAAAGCGGATATATTAGTGCCGAACTAAATAAGCCGGAAAGTGAATATAAAGTAAGCACAGTTGCTTTAACTAGCGACAATGTCAAATCTATGGGTGGATTTACTGTTGTACCTGACTATACTATAGACAGTTTACCTGCTCAGTATGAAATGTTGATTTTAATCGGGGGCACAGGCTGGAAAGATAATTCAGCTATTACTCCAGTGATTGAAAAATGTTTACAGGAAAGTGTACCTATAGCCGCAATATGTGACGCTACAACTTTTTTGGCTGAACATGGCTATTTAGACAACATACCGCATACCGGAAATTCATTGGATTATTTAAAACAAAATGCTCCTAATTATAAAGGAGAAGCAAATTATATAGAAAAACAGGCAGTTTCGAGTGAATATATTATTACTGCTAATGGCACAGCTTCTTTAGAATTTGCAAGGGAAGTTATGAAGAAGTTAGAGGGTTTCCCAATCGAAGCCGTCGAGGGATGGTACAAATTTTTCAAAGATGGTTTTTATCAAGAATAAGGGTGTATATAAAAAAAAGGTGGTCTCAAGTCTTAACGACTTCAGATCACCTTTTTGGGGTTGAAGCTTATTTTTTCACTTCTGTAACACCAGTTACTTTTCCTTGATCGGATGAATTAAAGGTGGATTTATATTGATCGTTTGCGAAGTAGACATTGCCTTCAACGGTTGCGTTCACCAGGGTAAAACCATCCGCTTCTACGTATACATCTCCAATAAAGGTTCCGCCTTGGATGCGGGCGTTTTTACTCTTGATGGTCAATTTTGGAGCAGTCAGTTTAAAGGAGTTGGTGATGTTGTGATCCGCATCTTGTGTGTATAGAGCAATTTTTCTGGCGGGTTCCTCTTTATTCATGAATTCTCCATCCACCACGAGATCTTCGGTGAAGGTTAAGTCTTTAAGTGTAGCAGCAATCCAGGTTCCTTCTGGACTGATGGCGCGTTTGAAGGCTTCTTCATTATCTACTACGGAAGCTGAGGTTACAGCATCTGTGGTGTTATTTTGATTATTAGCGGTGCCTGTATTATTAGTGGTTCCCGCATTATTCGTGTTCTCAGGAGTGCTTGTTGCAGTAGCATTATTGGCATTGTTTGTTGCATTTCCACATCCGACCATTAACACAAAAGCAAATACCGCAGCAACACTTGCTATCTTTCTCATCTGTATAACCTCCCTAAGTAATTGTACTGATATCCTTCGAGCTTACTATAGAGTGATTAGTTAGTAATTTACCAATCAATCTACAAATGGTAATATAGGCCTGGACATCTCTGGCGTATAGTATGACCTGAAAAATGTGATTTATCCGATGAATTCACGAGCAATATGGATTACAATAAGTACAGGCAGTAGAAAAGGAGCATTATCCATGGCCAAACAGAAATATTATGTAGTCTGGGAAGGTAAACAACCGGGAGTCTATAGCACTTGGGCAGAATGCCAGGCACAGACAGATCATTATACCGGTGCAAAATATAAATCCTATGAATCTAAAGCAGCAGCTGATGCGGCATATAAAGCGGGCTGGAAGGGGAATTGGGGAACAGGGGCAGCTGGAGCAGCAAAGTCTAAGGGGACAAGTTCTTTTAAACGCAGTGCTACAGTAGAGACCTCTGAGGAGATTGATTACAACAGTATTTCAGTAGATGTGGGGACTCGTGGTAATCCGGGGCCTGTTGAATATAAGGGTGTAGATACACAAACGGGAGATATCATTTTCTCCTGTGGTCCGATCAAAAAGGGCACTAATAATTTAGGCGAATTTTTAGCGATTGTTCATGCCTTGGCGTTGTTAAAGAAAGAGGGAAGCGATAAAACGGTCTACAGTGATTCAGTAAATGCAATGAAGTGGGTGAAGCAGAAGAAGGTGGCAACAACCTTGCCGCGCGATTCTTCAACAGAGGAAATTTGGGTGCTTATTGATCGGGCAGAGCGTTGGTTGCAAACCAATACATATGACAATAAGGTGCTCAAGTGGCAGACCAAAGAGTGGGGCGAGATCAAAGCGGATTATGGTCGGAAATAAAAAAGCTATATCGCTATGGTTTCGGTTAAAGGAGGAGTTTGGGGATGTTTGGCAACGATTGGGATGAGGTATTGCAGGATGAAATGCAAAAGCCCTATTTTCTAAAATTAATGGACGCACTAACACAAGAATATAAGGAACATACCGTTTATCCGCCAAAAGAATTATTGTTCACAGCGTTGAAATTAACGCCTTATAAGGAGACCCGTGTAGTTATTTTAGGTCAAGATCCTTATCATGGTCCCGGACAAGCGCACGGACTAAGCTTCTCTGTAAATCCGGGGGTACGTATCCCTCCGTCACTGCGCAATATTTATGCAGAGCTGAAAGAGGACGTCGGTGTACCTGTTCCGAACCACGGCTCTTTACTGCACTTAGCAGAGCAGGGAGTGTTGTTGCTGAACACCGTGCTGACGGTACGTGAGGGTGAGGCTGGTTCGCATAAAGGTCTGGGCTGGGAGACATTCACAGACACTATTATGCAAAAGCTAAATGAAAGATCTACGCCCATGGTGTTTATATTATGGGGAAGTCATGCGCAGAAAAAAGGCGCATTCATCGACCAAAGCCGGCATAAGGTGCTGCAATCGCCTCATCCAAGCCCACTTTCATCGCATCGTGGATTTTTTGGCAGTCGTCCGTTCTCAAAGACCAATCAATTTTTAGAGTCGCAGGGAATGGCAGGAATAGATTGGTTCATTCCGGACTTATAATTTATGGAGTGATGCGAAGGGGAGGTAGCTATGAAGCATTGGGTAGGTAAACCCGTTATAATGTACTGCGGAGAGAAACCTTATACCATTATGAAGGGAATCCTGCGCAAATGGGACCTTTCCGCATCGGTGGCGGTGATTGGCCATCAGGAAATTGCTGTGCCGTTTCGGGATATTGTTGTTATTAAGGCTCTGGCTCCAAAAGAAAGAGCGCTGCCTCCAGTTCTCCATTCCGTGGGTTATGTGATGAGGGATCGGCAGCAATTTGACAATGCAGTGTATTTTAAATCGGCGGTTAGTGTCTGGAAAGAAGATCAGCTTATTGCCTTTAATACGATTATTACCTCACATACGAAAGGTTCAGTTACTCTTCAGAACGGCCAAAACCTGATGAAGGGCAATCACATCTTTGTAGTTCGTTCTTTACGAGGGTGATTTCAGGCACCTGTAAAGAATAAAAAAGGGTACGACTCCGAGTGATTGGAGACGTACCCTTTTTTATTTTATAGATAAGCTCCGCCCGTTCACGAAGTAGATTACAACCGTTATAGCTCCTCTTTTTTGATAGGCTCAGTTTCATCTATCCGGTCTGCAATAATAATCTCATACACGCGCAGGAAAACAATTTTTATAATCATATAAACAGGGAGCGCAATAAGAACTCCGATAATACCGTAGAAGTCTCCACCTATAAGGACAAGGATGACCGTAGTCAGTGGATGAACATCCAATGATTTTCCGTAAATAATCGGTGAGAGTACATTATCCTGGATCTGCTGGGCAATGAAGATTACAACCAGGGACCATATGGCCATCGTCGGTGATTCAATGAAACCCACTATAATTACCGGAATCGCTGCTAAGAATGATCCCACATATGGAATGAAGTTAAGGGGCACTGAAATTACGGCGAGCAACAGGGAGTAAGGCAGTCCGATGATAAGGAACCCTATATATAACATAATACCGAGTACGACATTTAGCACCACGCGTGTGACGATGAAGCTGCTTAAGGCGCTGTCGATATCTCCAAACATCTCTTGGCCTTCCTTACGATATTTTCTCGGAATTAAGCCTTGAAGTTTAGGCGATAGCTTATAGTCATCTTTTAGCATGTAGTACAGAATGATGGGCAAAGTTGCAATTAACACTACAATGCTGGATACAACGCCGATCAAATTGGACATGGAATTGGTAACCCAGGTAATAGTATCGCTAAGAAATTCTGATAAACGGGCTGCGACGTCGGAATCCCCTTTGAAAAAACGCGAAAGTGTCGGATTCTCCCTCAATGCATTGAACTGATCCTGCAAACCTTGCACGAGGTAGGGAGTGTTATCAATAAAGTTCTGAATTTGTTCTTGCAGTGTCGGCCAGACTAGAATCCAGAAGAGGACGAACAAGCCGGCAATCAGAAAATAAATGAGCAGGATGGAGAACGCCCGGTTTAATTTTCTTTTCTCAAGGATTCTTACTAACGGACGCAGCAGGTAGTACATGAACCCTGATAACATCATGGGAACAAGTAATAATTTGAAAATGGCACCCAGTGGGGCGAAGAGAAACATTACTTTGGAGCCTAAGTACAAAATCAGTAAAAAGGCGATAATAGCAAGGCTTGTCCGAAAATACTTCTGTTGTGGCAATAAAAACATCCCCCAAAATTCAAATTTATGTCTATGTAGTTTAATAACCCTAATTTACAAGTATTGATTCAAAAGCGGGCAATTCCTTTTAGGTAGTTCTTGGCATACCCATATAGAGGTTCTAGTTACAAAGGTTACGCCAAGTAAAAAGTTCGCAATTTAACAAGGGGGTATAACTATTTCTCTGCTTTTTCACAGATTATCTTGACTTTCGTCTATGAGATTTTCTAGTGGATAAAGTGAAGATTTCAGGAACTACATCTTCGCCTCCGGTTTCTTTGGTAACTTGTCTTGCTTTAACAAGAGATAAAAAGGAAAAAATCTCACCTAAGGCTACAAGTCCAGCTGCGATGATCTCATAATCCTCAGCGCTAAGTTCTGCGGATTCCACTGGATTATTGTTATTGGTGGTCCCATTCTTATTAGCATTGCTGTTGCCTTTATTTCTCCCGCTGTTTCTTCCATTGGCCATTTCTGATCACCCGCTTTTCCCGGTATGTATTATTAATATGTTATAAATGCCGCATATGAGATAGGCAATTCGGATGTAATTTTGCACTGTCTCTTTTTAGCACTTTACACAGGATGAAAACGCTGTTAAAATCATAAACGAGCACAAACGATCAATAACGGTCATATATAATCGATTAACGGTCAATAAAATTCATAGATGAGCGCAAGGAATTGCACAGGTCGCGCTGTCACATAAAGGAGCGAGCCACGATGATGTTTGAGGAAGAGAGAAAACAAAAAATCGTGCTTTTTGTGGAAAAAAACTCCAGAGCTTCTGTACAGGAGCTAAGTCAGGAAATGGGCGTATCTGAGTCTACTGTGCGCCGTGATCTGAAGGAGCTGGAAGAAGCCAAACTATTAAAGCGTACTCATGGCGGAGCGGTTTCCCTGCAGAGCGTCAATTTTGAAGCGGCTTATCCTGATAAGGAAGACCATTTATTGGATGAGAAGCAACGGATTGCCCGTAAGGCCGTGGAGATGATTCAGGAGGGGGACGCAATACTGCTTGATGCAGGAACAACAACACTGCAGATTGCCAGAGAGCTGAAGAACTTTTCGAATATCAAAGTCATTACGAACTCGATTATGGCGCTGAATGAGCTGCGGGATTGCCGCAATATCGAAGTCTCAATTACAGGCGGTATGCTTCGCCCGGATACGATGGCTTTTGTTGGACCGATGACAGAACGTTCCTTAGATATGGTGAGAGTAGATAAAACTTTTCTTGCCACTAATGGACTGGATTTGCGGGAAGGCATCACAACTCCGAACATGTTAGAGGCAGCTACAAAACGCAAAATGATCGCAGTCGCCAAGCAAGTTATTCTACTGGCAGATCACAGTAAGCTGGGGCAGATATCCTTTAGCAAGGTTGCAGATGTGACGGAAATGGATCATTGCATTATAGATTCAGGAGCGTCTGACAAATTCATCCGTGAGATCACGCAATTGGGTGTGGATTTCACGCTGGTATAAATTTTATATAGGATAAGCAATTATGAATTACCGTGTGATCGTTTGGAGAAATTACAGATGCCGTACTTGTGATCGGTAATCTATGGCTTAGAAAACCAACATAATTGAGGGATAATCATGATCTATACTGTAACGCTTAATCCTTCCATTGATTATATCGTGGAAGTGGAAGATTTGAGACTGGGTGACTTGAACCGGATGAAACGTGATTTGAAGCTTCCGGGAGGGAAGGGAATTAACGTATCCCGAGTGCTTAATCAGCTTGGGGTTCAGAATAAGGCTATGGGATTCCTTGGAGGCTTCACCGGCCGATATATTGAGGATTGGTTACACGAAGAGTCAATTTCAAGCGATTTCGTGTTTGTTTCTGATGATACGCGGATTAATATCAAGCTCAAGCATGGAGAGGAAACGGAGATTAACGGTGTTGGACCCGTCATTCATGATCCTGAAGCCAATACACTATTGCAAAAGCTGGCTGCCCTGAACGCGGAGGATGTAGTGATTTTGTCGGGAAGCGTTCCCCCATCACTGGGTGCAGATTTCTATGACAAGCTTATAGCTGTGTGCAAACAGAGCGGAGCGGAATTCGTCATTGACACTACTGGTGCTGCACTTCAAAAAGCACTGGCGTATCAGCCATTGCTGGTTAAACCGAACCATCATGAGCTTGCAGAGCTGTTCGGCGTAACCATAGATACGAGGGAAGAGATTATTACTTATGGACGCAAGCTGCTGGATGCAGGAGCGAAAAATGTACTGGTTTCCATGGCGGGTGAAGGGGCTTTGTTCATTACGGAGCAAGGGGTATACCACGCCAACGCACCATCAGGTAAAGTGAAAAATTCTGTAGGTGCAGGAGATTCCATGATCGCTGGTTTTGTAGGGACACTGTCTTTGACAGGAGACTTGTTGGAGGCGTTCCGTGCAGGCGTTGCCTCGGGCAGTGCAACCGCATTCTCTGATGACTTAGCGGACAGAGAATTCATTGAACAGCTGAGACCGCTGATCCAAATCTCAGAAGTGTAAGCCGACAGCATTCAAAGTACTTAAGGGAGTTGAGCATGATGAGAATAACGGATTTAATGATAAAAGAAACGATGATCATGGATCTAAAAGCTACAGCTAAGGAAGCTGCAATTGATGAATTGATTGCGAGTCTTGCTGCAAGTGGCCGAATTAATGATCCGATCCTTTTTAAAGAGATGATTCTGAAGCGCGAAGAGCAGTCCAGCACTGGGATTGGCGGCGGCATTGCAATGCCGCACGCTAAGACTAAAGCGGTAAATGAAGCGACGGTTGTATTTGCTAAGAGCGCAAAGGGAGTGGAGTTTGAATCCCTTGATGATGAGCCAGCACGTATCTTCTTTATGATTGCCGCTCCAGAAGGAGCAGGCAATATGCATCTTCGTACACTGGCCTCATTGTCCAGACTACTGATCGATAGCGAGTTCATTGAACAGCTTATGAATACTCAGACTCCTGACGAGGTATCCGCTTTGTTTGATGCCAAGCAGGCGGAAGGTGAAGCTAAGGAGAAAGAGAACGAAGCTGCTGAAACTGCCGCGAAGTCAGAGCCTGAACGTGTAATCGTGGGCAACCCGGATTCCCAAGCTTTTGTCGTAGCTGTAACTGCTTGTCCTACAGGCATTGCACACACTTTTATGGCTGAAGATGCCCTTAAGAAAAAAGCTCTGGAAATGGGAGTTAATATCCGTGTAGAGACGAATGGTTCAGAAGGGGCCAAAAACGTACTTACCCCTGATGAGATTCGGCGTGCAAGCGGTGTAATTGTTGCAGCTGATAAAAAGGTGGAAATGGCCCGTTTTGACGGTAAACCTGTACTGCAAAGACCTGTAAGTGATGGCATCCGTAAGCCGGAAGAGCTTATTCGTAAAGCTATGAATGGGGAAGCGCCGATTTATCACAATGAAGGTCGCGGTGGCAATGACGAAGGGTCTAAAGAGAAATCTGGCAGTATCGGCAGTAAAATATATAAGGACTTAATGAATGGGATCTCCCACATGCTCCCGTTTGTAGTCGGTGGCGGTATTCTGCTAGCAATCTCCTTCCTGATTGAACAAGTAGGTGGAGCAGATCATCCGCTGTTCCAGTTACTGCAGACAATTGGTGGCGGAGATGGTGCCTTCCATTTCCTAATTCCAGTCCTTGCTGGATTTATAGCGCTTAGCATTGGTGATCGTCCGGCTTTGATGCCAGGTATGGTTGGGGGTTACATGGCCTTGAATTCCAACGCTGGGTTCCTCGGCGGGCTGGCTGCTGGTTTCTTGGCGGGTTATGTAATTATCGGATTACGTAAAGTATTTGCAGGACTGCCTAAAACACTTGACGGACTGAAGCCGATCCTGTTATATCCGGTATTCGGGCTTCTAATTACCGGTGGATTGATGTATTACCTGTTCGATCCGGTCTTTAGCTGGATCAATGTAGGACTGATTGATTGGCTTAATGATCTTGGAACTGTTAATGCTGTTATTCTGGGTCTGGTTCTCGGTGGCATGATGGCCATAGATATGGGTGGACCTTTCAATAAAGCTGCTTATACTTTTGCCATCGGTGTATTCACTACCAGTGGCAATACCAACGGCTTCATGATGGCTGCTGTAATGGCGGGGGGGATGGTGCCTCCACTTGCAATAGCACTGGCTTCTACTTTCTTTAAGAATAAATTCACGGAAGAAGAACGTAAATCAGGCTTAACGAACTATGTGCTGGGCTTGTCGTTCATTACGGAAGGGGCCATTCCATTCGCCGCAGCCGATCCGCTTCGTGTCCTAACCTCTTGTATTCTTGGTTCGGCCGTTGCTGGAGGTCTTACACAGCTTTGGAATATCAACGTGCCGGCTCCGCATGGCGGGATCTTTGTAGCTGCCCTTTCAAGCCACGCGCTGTTGTTCCTCTTAGCTGTTCTGATCGGTTCGGTCATCTCCGGATTGATGCTCGGATTATGGAAGAAACCGCTTGAAGCAAAGTAACTTTATAAGCAAATTGAACTGCTGGGTGCCAGAATTTTCATTCTGGTGTCCAGCAGTTTTTGCATGGATTTTAATCACCCGCCTCCTCGCCCATAGGTAGATTTATCTCCATAAATGAGGTTTAATTTTATATAATTGAAAATATATATAATCAGAAGGAAAAGGAGCGAGCGAGATGATATTACATAAGGGGGAAGTCTTGTTCCGCCAAGGAGACAGCTGTGATTTTTTATTTAAGGTAAAAAGCGGGCTGTTCAAGGTCACAAGACTTCATGAGAATGGGAACATGGTGTTATTCAACATCCTGTATCCCGGTGAGATGGTTCCCCATCATTCACTCATTTCGCCAAAGGAGGCGCATGGAACGGCAGTTGCGATGATGAAGAGCGAGGTGGAGGCAGTTCCATCAGCAGAATGGTATCAACAGCTGCGGGAGGATTCTGGTCAAGCGATGGAAATCGCCAGACTGCTTCAGGAGAAGGTACGGTTTATGCAGACACGGCTGGATCATCTTACTGTAGGTACGCCTGCAGAACGTATGGAATTGTTAACCCGCTGGTTTAATGACTACTCTCATGGCGCAGCGCTAACAGAGTTATTGACCCAGGAAGAAATAGGACAATTGATCGGTGTAAGACGTGAAACAATCAACCGTTTGCTGCGGAGTACAGAGTGATTCCTGCTTTTTTCTGGCAAACTGTTTAGAGTAGGGTGGCTCCGTGGTATAATGTAAACAGAACTTATCAAATTAGAGAAAGGATCAGGATACCATGTGTCCCCGAAGGACGATTCCCCAAAGGACGATTTGGAAACGTTATGATCTGTCTTATACTTAGCTTCCCTGTAGAAGGTGCGTAAACCGTTGTTACTTGACGAACCGCCTCTGCGAGGGGAAGGAGTATATATATGCGAAGGAGCAATACCTCCGGTTTTACCCGTCGTAGAGGTTGGTGGGACGTCTAGCCGCCATATACGATAAGGGGAGACCTGTATGAGGAACCACAATTACGGAGTGAATGTACTGCTCCGGTTGACAGTCATTTTGTTTGGAACATTTTTGCTTGCATTTACTTATTATCACATCAATTTTCAGAATCATTTGTCAGAGGGCGGATTCGTAGGATTATCGCTGCTTGGCAAATACGTATTAGGAATTTCACCTTCGATTTCAACTCTGCTTCTAGACGTTCCAGTACTCTTGATAGCATGGATGTTCAAAGGGAAAGCGTTCGTGTGCAACACTTTTGTTTCTGTAGGAGCTTTTACAATCTTCTATGGTCTCATGGAACGTTATTCCGGTTTGGTCATCAACTTGCAGGACAATTTGGCATTAGCAGCTCTATTGTCCGGCGTACTGACAGGTTTAGGAGCGGGAATTATCCTGCGGAGTGGCGGGGCTAGCGGTGGAGACGATATTTTGTCGCTGCTGGTTAGTGAATGGAAGGGAATCAAAGTAGGTACGGTATTCATCATGATGGATGTAATCGTTCTGGCACTATCACTCTTTTATATGCCTGTTAAAGAAACGATGTATACAGTGATGGCAGTAGTCGTAGCCGGCTATGTGATCACCTTTACAACCTCTTTAGGCAAACCAAAGCTAGTGAAGGCGCCAAAGATTCAATCTACACTGCGTAAACCGCATGATGGTACGGTAATGTGAAGAAGGCTGGTATAAACAGCTTATTCGGGGATATACTACATTTAAGGTCAGCCAGAGTTTCTGGTTGACTTTTTTTTGCTGGATATGACGTATATAATGGGTGCAGTCCTTAGGGGAGTTGCTCGGACGTTTCGCTCATAACAAAAGGTGACGTACAGTGAAAATCCTGTACACCACCTTTTAGTTAACTTAAGACTCACTAGTGCTCGTCTTTGAATCGTGTTGAAACAATTGCGGCCAGCTTGTCCTTTTATTTAGCCCACGGCATTCGTGATTGCTTCGCATTCGTCCGAGCAATGACCACTGTGCTGTGTTTCACAGTCCTCACAGCAAATATGCTGAAGATGACAAGCATCGTTAGCACAATTGATAAATTGGTCAGCTGGCTGACCGCAGTGATGGCATCGTCCGACAACGATATCCCCGTCGGTATGATTAATCTGTACGGAAATCCGCTCATCGAAGACATAACATTTTCCATCAAACAGTTGGCCCTGTACCTCAGGGTCTTTACCGTAAGTCACAATGCCGCCATCCAGCTGGTACACCTGTCCAAAACCTTCCTTCATCATAAACCCGCTTAATTTCTCGCAGCGGATCCCGCCTGTACAGTAGGTCAGGATTGGTTTATCCTTAAGGTCGCTCATATTCTCGCGAATCCAGTCCGGGAATTCTTTGAAGCTGTCTACTTCGGGGCGGATGGAGCCGCGGAAATGACCAAGATCGAATTCGTAACCGGTACGACCATCCAGAATCACCACATCGTCGCGCTGCATCATTTCATAGAAATCTTTAGGCGCCAGATGCTTTCCGGTAATCACGTTAGGGTCCAGTTCATCCTCGACCCGGAACGTCACGAGTTCTTTTTTATAACGAACGAAGATCTTTTTGAAGGCATGACCCTCAGCCTCATCGATCTTGAAGACGATATCGCTAAACAGAGGGTTTGCGCGCAAATCCTTCATATATTGCTCGGTTTGGGCAACCGTACCTGATAGTGTTCCGTTAATGCCTTCATCTGAGATGAGAATTCGTCCCTTTACATCAAGCTCTTTGCAGTAAGCCAAATGCTCCTGGGCGAATAGTTCTGCATCCGGCACTTTTACAAATTTATAGTATAGCAGAATTGCATATTCCGATTGTGGATTCATTCATTTCACCTTTATCATTAGAATTAGACTACTAAATAAACATTTAAGTATAAAAAGTATTGTAACATATTATCAAGTATTGACAAGAGATATGGTACAGTAACCTGAAGAAAGCTGGTATAAATAACATTTTTCAGGGATACCAGGATTAAGGTCAGCCAGAACTTCTGGTTGATTTTTTTTGCTGGATATAGGCGGTTTTCATGGATAGTTAGGATTAGCGAAACCGTGAACCACAACGCACGTATATATTTTCATTCATAAGTCACATGTTGACTTTAATTATAAGGAGGAACTGCGGGATGAGTGCTCATGAGATTGATTATGCCATTATGGGTGAGGAAATACAGTGTGTAGAGGTGCAGCTTGACCCAGGAGAGAGTGTAATTGCCGAAGCCGGGAGTTTCATGATGATGGATCAGGAAATAACAATGGAGACGATATTTGGCGACGGCAGCGGAGGCTCGCGTGGAAGTGGGTTGATGGGAAAGCTGATGGGCGCGGGCAAACGTCTGTTGACAGGTGAAAGCTTGTTTATGACCGTCTTTACACACAGTGGTTCTTATGGACGTAAAAGTGTCACCTTTGCTGCTCCGTACCCAGGCAAAATCATCCCGCTCGACCTGCAGCAATACGGTGGAAAAATCATCTGTCAAAAGGATTCATTCCTTTGCGCGGCAAAGGGCGTTTCAATCGGTATTGAATTTCAGCGTAAGCTGGGTACCGGCTTTTTTGGTGGTGAAGGTTTTATTATGCAAAAGCTGGAGGGTGACGGACTTTCATTTGTACACTCTGGTGGTTATGTTATGGAACGCACACTTCAACCGGGAGAGACGCTTAAGCTGGACACTGGCTGTCTAGTCGCTATGACGTCTTCGGTGGATTATAATATTGAGTTTGTAAAAGGGGTCAAAACTGCGTTGTTCGGCGGCGAAGGCCTGTTCTTCGCAACGTTGCGCGGACCCGGCAAGGTGTGGGTACAGTCGCTGCCATTCAGCCGAATGGCCGATCGCATCCTGTCCGCTGCCGGCAACAGCGGTCGGAAAGAAGAAGGAAGCGTACTTGGCGGACTAGGCAATCTGCTGGATGGTAGATAAGTCTGCGTGAGCGCATTGCACAGCGTGGAAGTAGAGGATATATAGAATGTGGAGTGAGCGTGTGAAGTGCTGAGTAGATGAGGCAGAGAGCGTGCGAAATATGGAGTGAGCGTGGCATTGCTGAGCATATGAGGCAAAGAGCGTGCGAGATGTGGAGTGAGCATGGAAATGCTGAGCATATGAGGCAAAGAGCATACGAAATGTGGAGTGAGCGTGGAAATGCTGAGCATATGAGGCAAAGAGCGTGCGAAATGTGGAGTGAGCGTGGAAATGCTGAGTATATGAAGCAAAGAGCGTGCGAAATGTGGAGTGAGCGTGGAAATGCTGAGCATATGAAGCAAAGAGCGTGCGAAATGTGGAACATACGAGGTATACAACATTACAAGAGGACGCGTCGTTTCAGCGGTGGCGCTATAGGGTGTGGTGAAACAAGGGCAGAAATGCCCTTGTTTTGCTGTAAAGGTTTAGTATCGTGTGAGACAAGGGCAAAAGTGCCTTTGATTTGTATGTATTGGCTAGTGTGGCGCGAAAGAAGGGCAATAATGCCTTTGATTTGCTCGAATGAGCTAGTGTGGCGCGAAAGAAGGGCAAAAGTGCCTTTGATTTACTCGACACTGTCAAATGTACGGTATAAATCCCGTAGAATGGAGCCGATGAAGCGTATATGGTCAGATGTACGGTATAAATCCCGTAGAATGGAGGCGATCGAGCGTATACGGTCAGATGAGCGGTATAAATCCCGCAGAATGAAGCTGGTGGAGCAGTTGCGGCCAGATGTACGGTATAAATCCCGCAGATAGAGCCGATGGAGCACATATAGCCAAATGTACGGTATAAATCCCGTAGAATGGAGCCGATCGAGCGTATACGGTCAGATGTACGGGATAAATCCCGCAGAATGGAGCCGATGGAGCGTATACGGTCAGATGTACGGTATAAATCCCGTAGAATGGAGCCGATCGAGCGTATACGTCCAGATGTACGGTATAAATCCCGTAGAATAGAGCCGATGGAGCACATATAGCCAAATGTACGGTATAAATCCCGTAGAATGGAGCCGATGAAGCGTATATGGTCAGATGTACGGTATAAATCCCGTAGAATGGAGGCGATCGAGCGTATACGGTCAGATGAGCGGTATAAATCCCGCAGAATGAAGCTGGTGGAGCAGTTGCGGCCAGATGTACGGTATAAATCCCGCAGATAGAGCCGATGGAGCACATATAGCCAAATGTACGGTATAAATCCCGTAGAATGGAGCCGATCGAGCGTATACGGTCAGATGTACGGGATAAATCCCGCAGAATGGAGCCGATGGAGCGTATACGGTCAGATGTACGGTATAAATCCCGTAGAATGGAGCCGATGAAGCTAGAATAAAAAGTGGACAGTAGTTAACAGACTGGCGATAATGAGTCCACGGAGGTGTGTTCACATGGGAGAACATCGACAACGGTATAACGAAGAGTTTAAAAAACAGACAGTGCAGTTCATTCAAGAGCAAACAAAGACAGTGGGCGACTTGGCGGAAGAGCTTAACATCCCAAAAAGTACCCTGCATCAATGGATGAGCCAGTATCGAGAACTAAAGAATGAACCGGCAGCTAGCGTGGATCGAGTACGGGAACTCGAGGCACAGTTGAAAGAAATGAGCCGTCAACTTCAAGAAAAAGATAACAAGATTGCCGATGTGGAAGAGGAATTAGCGATCGTAAAAAAAGCAGTGCACATCTTCAGCAAACCAAGGAACTGAGATTCCAGTTTATTGAAAAACATCGCTCCGAGTTTCTCTTGGAGAAGATGTGCATGACCCTACATGTGTCACGGAGCGGGTACTACAAGTGGCGGACAGAAAAAACCAGTACGCATATGCTTCGTAAGGCTGCGATAATGAAGCGAATTCAGTATCATTTTACAGACCATCAAAAGCGGTATGGGAGTCCGAAGATCACCCGCCTGTTACATCAAGAAGGTTATACCGTTACCGAACGCACGGTGAGTGTGTACATGCGACATATGAAGCTTCGCTCCATTGTCTCCAAAACGTATCGGGTACAGACCACTGACTCCAATCATGACCATCCGATTTCCCCGAATACGCTGAACCAGCAATTTAAAATACGCAGACCCAATTCAGTATGGGTTACCGACATTACGTACATTCCTTGCCGGGGAGGGCGCTTGTACCTGGCTAGTGTGATGGACCTTTGCACGCGCGAAATCGTGGGGTGGCGCTTGGAGAACCATATGGAAACTAGCTTAATTTCGGGCGCCTTACAAGATGCTTACGAAGCTAAACAACCGGAAAAGGGTCTATTACATCACTCCGATAGAGGTTCTCAATATACTTCTCATGAATACACGAAGCAGTTGAAAGCGTATGGCATGGAGTCCAGCATGAGCCGCAGAGGTAACTGTTATGATAACGCCTGTATCGAGTCGTGGCACAGCATTTTGAAAAAGGAGCTCATTTATTGTAATCCGCGATTCAAAACTAAGGAGCAAGCCTACCAAACACTTTTTCAATATATTGAGTTTTACTATAACCGCAAGCGAATGCATGGCGCGCTGGGGTATCTTTCTCCAGTTCGTTTTGCTGAGCAATTGACTAGAATGTCTGTTGCGTGACTGTCCACTTTCTTGACAGAGGTCCACGATGGAGCATATATAGCCAAATACGGTATAAATCCCGTAGAATAGAGCCGATCGAGCGTATACGTCCAGATGTACGGGATAAATCCCGCAGAATGAAGCCGATCGAGCGTATACGTCCAGATGTACGGTATAAATCCCGTAGAATAGAGCCGATCGAGCGTATACGTCCAGATGTACGGTATAAATCCCGTAGAATGGAGCCGATGGAGCGTATACGGTCAGATGTACGGTATAAATCCCGTAGAATGGAGCCGATGGAGCATATATAGCCAAATGTACGGTATAAATCCCGCAGATGAGCTACTCCAACAAGCAATAAGTTACTTATGTTCGATGGGATATCACCGTTCGGCGTCTGCAATATCAACTTTACATTGTCCTCCACTACCGCTATCGCTACCACTACTACCGCTATCGCTATCGCTACCACTACTACCGCTACCACTACCACTGCTACTGCTACCACCACCACTCCTACACTATCACCACCACTCCTGTATCTTTAAACCAATTTATAGTTTGTTAGAGCCGTAATGAGCTATGCTCATTTACGGTTTTTTATGTTTTTTAAGTAATGGTTGGCCGAAGTAGATGACCACTCAGGTACAATTGGGATAGTTTAATTGATAACTATATAATACCAGCTCATGAGTAGCTGGTTCAGGTATGATGTGTTCAACACTATTTCGTACTTTGGAGGAATGTATATTGGTAATGGACGTGGAATTTGGCAAGGAAATTGAGAGTGCCATTAGTTGGGCTAAGGAGCGGCTGGGGTCGCAGGAGTATCCGCTGCGTTGTCTTGCTTTTGTTGAAGATGCCTATGAAAGAAGCAATGGAATTGAAATGTGGGGAGGCAGCGATGCACGCGAATCCGCAGAGCTGTACGATGCGCACAAGAATACCGGGGCTCCGCCAGCTGGCGCGTTTGTTTTTTATGCTTGCTCAGGGTTGGTAGACGGTGAGCTTAAGGATTGGGGGCATGTAGCTTTGGCCTTTGGGAATGGCGAGGCCATTCATGCCTGGGATATAGTTAGGATAGATCACTACATGGAAATTTGCCATCTGCAAGCTGCTCCGGGCTGGAGCCAACCAGAACTTATCGGCTGGGCACCTGTAGAGAGAGTTCTTGCCGGGATTCAGAAGAAACAATGGGACTAGTTGATATCCTTAAACCTAACTTATCCAAGAACCTAGAAGGTGCCGTAAACAGGAGCTTCATGGGTTCTTTTTTCTTCCTTCCGATTTGACTAACCCTATGCACGGTGTATATATTATTTGGCAGACCCCCTTATATTGTTAAGGCTGGACCGGAGGCATGATATGTTCAAAATATTTATTATAGAAGATGACCGTGGACTTGTGGCTTTGCTGCAGGATTATTTACATAAGTTTGGATATGAAACGCAGGCGGTGAGTGATTTTGAGCAGGTCCGCACTCAGTTTGAGGCGTTCACGCCACATCTGGTACTCCTTGATGTTAATTTGCCAAAATACGATGGTTATTACTGGTGCCGCCAGATTCGCGGAATTTCAACCTGCCCTATTCTTTTTATATCTGCCCGCGATGGCAAAATGGACCAAGTAATGGCACTGGAAAATGGAGCGGACGATTATATCACTAAGCCTTTTGATTACGAAATCGCGATGGCCAAAATCAAAAGTCAGCTGCGGCGCGCCTACGGCACCTATGCCGGTGGGAATAATGAACGCACACTAAACGTTGCCGGAATGACGCTGGATGTAGAGCGGCTAATCCTTACCCGAGGCGAAGCTAAAGTGGACTTAAGCCACACGGAAGCCAAGATACTAGATGAGCTAATGCAAAAATCAGGAGTCATCGTTACCCGGGACAGGCTGCTCGAAAAAATCTGGGATGATCAAGCCTTCGTGGATGAAAATACCTTAAATGTATATGTTACACGTGTACGCAAAAAACTTGCCGCTCTCGCTATCACAGATGGACTACAAACCGTGCGCGGTCAAGGCTATCGTTTGATTCCGAATTGGGGGGATGAGGAATGAAGTTGTTATTACGGGAACAGTTCCCCCTGATTGTGGTCTATCTAGCCCAGCTAGTCCTGATCACATTAGTGTACCGGCTGGATGGAGGCAGCGGTCTGAATGTAAGTTTATATGCCGCGCTGCTCAGCACTTGTCTACTGATTGGCTACCTCGCTTACCGTTACGTCACCAATCGCACGTTTTATGAACGTTTGGAGACTACGCCCTCCTCTCTCGATGAGGCAGGTGGCCCTACACAGGATTCTCCGCTAGCCGTAAGCTTGCGAGGTTTACTGGGGTCGCAATTCCGCCTCTACAAAAATGATTTGCACAGCTACCGCCACAAATTAGAAGAACATATTCACTTTATTAATCAATGGGTACATGGCATGAAGACGCCGTTGTCTGTCATTCATCTGATCATTCAGGATAAGGATGGCCCTCCTTTTACGGCAATTGGTGATGAACTGGATCGTCTGAAAAAAGGACTGGATACCGTGCTTTATACGGCCCGTCTGGATACTTTTGAGCACGATTTCTATGTGGAACGGCTGAATCTGGAGACCATTGTACGTGGTGTGACCTCTGAGCAGAAGCGGCTTTTTATTCGAAAAAGAGTATTTCCAGCTATACAAATAAATGAGCAGATTACCGTAACCACGGATGAAAAATGGCTCACTTTTGTCCTTACGCAGCTGATTACGAACGCTGTACGTTATACGACTGAAGAAGGCAAACATGTTTTTTTCCACGGGATGGTCACGGAAGATAAGCAGACTGTGCTTGAGATCCGGGATGAAGGAGTAGGCATACCAGCAGGAGATCTGCCGCGCGTGTTCGATGCATATTTTACCGGGGTGAATGGACGAACCTTTCAGGAATCTACGGGGATGGGTTTATATCTCGTGAAGCAGATCTGCGGCAAGCTTGGACATGAGGTGAGTATCCGTTCCGAAGAAGGAAGCGGGACCACCGTGCGGATTGTATTTAGGGAGCAGGATATAACAAACCTTACAAATGTGTAAGGGCATTGTAAGTTTCAGAAATAGCAACCTATGTGTACACTTTGTATAATGAAGGCAATCCAGTCGAAAGAAGGAGAGGTAACACTTGCCCATTCTAGATGTTCATAATTTATCAAAAATATATGAGGGTAAAGTGTCCACTCAGGCGCTGAATCATATCCGCTTTTCTGTAGAAAAGGGGGAGTTTGTTGGCATAATGGGTCCATCCGGGAGCGGGAAAACAACGCTGCTCAACACGATTGCCACCATCGACCAACCGACCTCTGGTCAGATTCTGATCAACGGCCGAGATCCTAATCTGCTTAGCAGAAAAGAAAAGGCGCTTTTTCGCCGTCATGAGCTAGGCTTCGTCTTTCAGCATTTTAATTTACTGGATACGCTCACTGTAGAGGAAAACATCGTATTACCTTTGACGCTTGCAGGTGCTCGTGTCCCAGAGATGGAGAGCAGGCTGAAAGAGGTCACTACCTTGCTTGGCATCGAACATTTGCTGAAGAAGCGCACGTACGAGGTCTCAGGCGGACAAATGCAGCGGGCGGCTATCGCCCGGGCGATGATTCATCGTCCATCGTTAATTTTGGCGGATGAGCCCACAGGCAATCTGGACTCCAAAGCCTCAGGGGAAGTCATGAATATGTTGACAGAGGTGAATAAGGAAGAAGGAGCTACGGTGCTGATGGTCACACATGACGCAGTGGCTGCAAGCTTTTGCAACCGGGTCATCTTTATTAAAGACGGACGTTTCTATAGTGAAATGTACAAGGGCAGTAATAGAGGCGCTTTCTTCCAAAGTATTATTGATATGCTGTCTCTGCTTGGGGGAACCAGCCATGACCTTTCGGCAATTCGCTTATAGGAATGTAACACGTAATAAACGCAAATATGCCGCTTATTTTGTCGTCAGTGCTTTTTCGGTGATGATCTTTTTCGTGTGCGCTTTGTTTATTTACCATCCGGATATTTCAAAGAGCTTAATTTATAGTACGGCGGCTCATACGATGATGGTGGCAGAGGCAATTATTTATGTCTTTTGTTCTTTGTTCGTACTCGTATCCGTTGGATCCTTCCTGCAGTCGCGCAAGATGGAGTTCGGAATTTTATTGATGCATGGAATGACGAAGAGACAGCTGAACACCATGGTTTTCCTGGAAAATATGATGATCGGCACCTCTGCCATCCTGACAGGTACCCTTCTCGGGTTACTTCTGGGCAAATTATTTTTGATGATCGGATCTACTTTTTTGGGAATTCCCCTGTTAACCTTTCATCTCCCATGGCAGGCACTTGTGCTTACGATTTGCAGCTTCGTGTTATTGTTTTTTCTGATATCGCTTTGCACCTTTGTTTTTATCGGCAATGAGTCACTGATGCGTCTGTTTCAGGGAGAGCGTAAGGCAGAAGAAGAACCCAAAGTATCCTTTGTATTATCTATTATTTCTGCTGTACTGCTGATCAGTGGTTATTATATGGCGGCTACTGCAAAAGCTGCTTCCGTAGAGAAAGTCATGTTTCCGGTCGTTGCGATTACGGTTATCGGGACGTATCTCTTTTATACCCAGCTAAGTATTTGTTTGGTTAAGCTGCTTAAGGACATTCGGCGCTTGTATTGGCATCGTACGAATATCATCACTTTATCCGGTTTGTCCTACCGCTGGAAAGAGAATGGCCGAATGTTTTTTATGGTGACGATTGTATCCGCAGTCTCCTTCACTTCCGTAGGGGTATTTGCATCGATACATACACTTTCCAGAGAGCTGAAATTGGATTATCCCGCAGCAGTGGGTTATGTAGCCAAAGGAAATCAGACGGGTGTACCCTTTGATCAGCATCTGAACGAAATTAAGGAAGAGCTCAAGACGCACGGACTCCCTTATGAAGCGCTTAGTATCCCGATTAAATATGCCGAGGTTGAGGCTCAGACTGGACCCGATCGCACTTTACGCCTTCCCTTGATTGCTTTCAGTGATTATAATCTCGCCCTGCAACGTGCAGGTTTCCCAACAGATGAGCATGCTCTGGTGGGCAACGAAGGTCTGGTGATGATTGGTTCACAGCGGGATCGCAGTTTAACAGAAGGCAGAGTAAAAGCGGTCTATTCCTTGCAGCACGGACTTGCCATTAAAGAAATAGGTTATACCGAGCAAGTTCCCATCGCCGAATATTTATTGCCGGAGCTGGATGGTAGAGATGGCGGGGATTTTAGTGGTGTCGTGATCAGTGATGAGCTCTACAGCGCTATTGATCCCGTGCAGACGGATCTTTATACAGGTTTTTATGTAGAGGATTTTCCACAGACGGTAGGTATTGCTGCTGATCTTGCCCATAAAGGCAAACAGTCCTATGAAAGTGATTCTCCGTATGCGATTGTGATCAGCGGCACGCTGTTTGAGCTTCAGAAAACATTGTATAACACAATGCTTTTTGCTTCCTTGCTGGTGGGTACTGTCTTTTTTATCGCGGCAGGCAGCTTTCTTTACTTCCGGTTATATACCGATCTTGATCATGATCGCAATCAATATTCCACTTTGTCCAAGATGGGGCTTACGGATAAAGAACTCAATCGAATAGTTACGATTCAGCTGTCTTTGTTGTTTTTTGTGCCGGTCGGAATAGCTATTTTACACAGTGTGTTTGCCTTTATTGCGCTTCAACGGTTGTTCTACTTATCTATCGCAACGGAGACAGGCGCGGTGTTACTCGGATATTTGGCTGCTCAAGGACTATACTTCTTTTTTATTCGCAGCCGCTATTTACGCAACCTGAAGAAGAACTTGATATGAGAAATGGGGGTAACAAGATGCAAGCATGGATTACAGATTTTATGGAGCAGTTTGGTTACTTCGGTATTTTTCTGATGCTGGCCTTTGAAAATATATTTCCACCAATTCCTTCAGAAGTGATCCTGCCCTTTGGAGGATTTATGACCACTACGACGAGCTTAACGATTCCTGGTGTAATCATTGCTGCCACGGCTGGATCACTACTGGGTGCAGTAATTCTCTATTATATTGGCCGATTATTGGATGTGAGCCGGTTAGAGAAACTGGTTGAACGCTGGGGTAGCCTAATTAGGGTCAGTAAAAAAGATATCCACAAGGCTGACGCCTGGTTTGATAAATATGGCTATTGGACTGTATTGTTTTGTCGGATGGTTCCGCTGGTCCGCAGTCTGATTTCGATTCCGGCGGGAATGTCGGGCATGAAATTTGGAGTATTTATGATCTTCACAACGATTGGCACATTGGGATGGAATTTGCTGCTTGTGCTTATTGGCGCGGCATTGGGCGAATCCTGGGAAGACATTGCCATGTACATGGATGTGTACTCCAATGTAGTCTATGTACTAATTGCTGGCGGATTAGTTATTCTTGGGTTTCTGTACTTCCGCAAACGCAGCCGGAGAATGAACACTGAGGGCTAAGCGGGTAGTGGACTGATAATAGAAATGACTATTAAAAAGGAGGGAAACACATGGAGCTATTAACGATTATTAAAGCCATTATTTTGGGGCTTGTTGAAGGTTTAACCGAATTTGCTCCAGTATCCTCCACGGGTCATATGATTATTGTTGATGATATGTGGCTGAAATCTCAGGAGTTATTTGGACAATATACGGCAAATACCTTCAAAGTAGTTATTCAACTGGGTTCAATATTAGCGGTTGTTGTGATTTTTAGAAATCGGTTCATTGATTTGTTAGGCTTAAAGCGTTTCAGCCGTAAGCAGTTGGATCCTGTAACAGAGGAGCTACCGCAGTTGGAGCAGGGCGGGCACCTCAAGCTGACTCAGGTTCTGGTAGGGTTAGTGCCTGCAGGTGTGTTAGGTGTTCTGTTTAATGATTATATTGATGAGCATTTATTCTCTACCTCAACAGTGTTAATTGGTCTAGTGATTGGGGCTGTATTAATGATTATTGCCGATCTGTTTGGGCCGAAGAAGATCAGAACTGAGAGTGTAGATCAGATTACATACAAACAGGCACTTGGTGTAGGTCTTGTACAGTGTTTTTCGTTATGGCCTGGATTTTCACGCTCGGGCTCGACGATTTCTGGTGGAGTACTCCTCGGGATGAGCCATCGTGCCGCTGCTGATTTTACTTTTATTATGGCAGTACCCATCATGGCAGGTGCCAGTCTGTTGTCACTGATGAAAAACTGGCAATATTTCACCATGGACGCGTTGCCGTTTTTTATTGCAGGCTTTATTAGTGCCTTCCTATTTGCGCTGTTATCGATGCGTTTCTTCTTAAAACTGATCAATCGTATCAAGCTCTTACCGTTTGCTATATACCGTATAATTCTTGCTGCTGTAGTATATTTCGTATTTTTCTAAGTCCGTTATAAGGAATCGATATAACAGAAGCCCCAGTAATCTATTGCAGATTGCTGGGGCTTTCACGTATGATGACATCAGATTAAGACACTCAAATGATGAATGATATCGGAGACAGGTGCTGACCGGAAAATAGTAATTCGGTAGGCTTAATAGGGAAATTCGGTTCGAAGCCGATGCGGTCCCGCCACTGTAACGGAAGAATCTCGAGCAACAGAGGTCACTGGCAATTTACTACTGCTGGGAAGACTGCTCAAGATGTTGACGCCGCTAGCCAGGAGACCTGCCTGTTTCAACAGCACTGCTTCACCTACGGAAGATAGGGAGGTGTTAGACGTTAACCATGGGTATATCATGGGCGTCTTTCCCTTTGACTTTTTTAGGGAAGGGCGCTCTTTTTTATAGGAAAGCAAGTAGCTTTGGAGTTTGAAATAAGAGATGGAAGAGGGAGTGTATCGAGATGACGAATAAAGTAAAAGTAAGTAATCTTGGATATCCGAGAATCGGAAAGAACCGCGAGTGGAAAAAGACACTGGAAGCCTACTGGCAGGGGAAAATAAATGAAGAGCAATTCCGCTCCGAAATGGCAGCAATTCAGCTGCAGCATTTGAAGACCCAGCAAGAGGCAGGAATTGAGCTTATTCCGGTGAATGATTTTACTTTTTATGACCATGTGTTGGATACGGCTGTTATGTTTGGAATTGTACCTCCACGGTACACGTATGATGGCGGCGACATCGGGATTGATCTTTATTTTGCAATGGCCCGTGGTAATGCTGAAGCTACTGCCTGTGAGATGACCAAATGGTTCAATACGAACTATCACTATATCGTTCCAGAGATCGGCACACAAACACCACGCCTGACTGAAAATAAACCTCTAGCGGCTTATCGTTTTGCTAAATCGCAGGCAGGGATTGAAGGTAAACCGGTACTTTTAGGTCTGTATACCTTCCTTAAGCTGTCCAAAGGTTACGCAGCGGCAGATATCGCCAAGATTGCTGCACGTTTTGTTCCAGTCTATGTTCAACTGCTACAGGAACTGAAGCAAGAAGGGGTAAGCTGGGTACAAATCGATGAGCCAGCGATTGTTACAGGCATAAGTAAAGAAGAATTAACACTGCTTAACTCGATATACACAGAAATTGCCGGCTCCGTGCCGGGCTTGAATATTATTTTACAGACGTATTTCGAAGCTGCTGAACCGTTGGAGGCACTTCTAGAGTTGCCTGTTCAAGGCTTGGGTCTTGACTTTGTGCACGATGGTGGAGCGAATCTGGCTTCTATCGAACGTCTTGGTTGGCCGAAGGACAAATGGCTGGGTGCCGGAATTATTGATGGACGGAACATCTGGCGTTCCGATTTAGACGCTAAGCTGCAACTGGTAGAAAAGCTCAGCGTTCATGTGCCGCTTGATCGTCTTATTCTTCAGCCTTCTTGCAGTCTGCTGCATGTCCCAGTCACCGTTCAAGGTGAGGTGAAGCTGAAGGCGACTGTTAAGAATGCGTTAGCGTTTGCCGATGAGAAGCTTGCAGAGCTTAGTCTGCTCGGAGCAGCCCTCGCAGATAAAGGAGAAGCTTCTAAAGCAGCGCTGGCCGCTAGTCGTGAAGCTATTGCAGCATTCCGTGCACTACCTGAGCGTGGCCGTAAGGATGTGGCGGAGCAAGTGCTTGCACTTGCAGCTTTGCCTGACCAACGCAGTTTGCCTTTTGCTGAACGCTTAAAGGTGCAGCAAGAGAAATGGCAGCTTCCACTTCTGCCAACCACTACAATTGGTAGCTTCCCGCAGACAGTAGAAGTGCGTCAGGCGAGATTGAAATGGCGTAAAGGGGTCTGGAATCAGGAGCGTTATGATGGATTTGTTCGTGAGCAGATCGCGGATGCAATTACCTTCCAAGAAAAGCTAGGTTTGGATGTTCTGGTCCACGGTGAGTTCGAGCGTACAGATATGGTGGAGTTTTTCGGAGAAAAGCTGGACGGATACTTGTTTACTAGTAATGGCTGGGTTCAATCCTACGGTTCCCGTTGCGTTAAGCCACCGGTGATCTACGCGGATGTTGCATTTATACAGCCTATGACTGTTAAAGAAAGTGTCTATGCACAATCGTTGACGAAGCTTCCGGTTAAAGGAATGTTGACGGGTCCTGTAACTATCCTCAATTGGTCATTTGTACGTGATGATCTCAGCCGGGAAGAGGTAGCCAATCAAATTGCTCTTGCCCTTCGCCATGAAGTAAAAGCGTTGGAAGATGCAGGCATCGAAATGATTCAAGTGGATGAGCCGGCTATACGTGAAGGACTTCCGCTTAAGGCAGAAGACCGTGAGCATTACCTGAACTGGGCAGTGAAGTCGTTCCGCGTTGCTACGAACCATGTGAAGGCTACGACACAAATTCATACGCATATGTGCTATAGCGAATTCAATGACATGATCGATTCCATATCGGCTATGGATGCTGATGTAATCTCCATTGAGACTTCACGTAGCCATGGGGAGCTGATTATCAGCTTTGAGGAGCAGGCCTATGATAAAGGAATCGGTCTTGGAGTGTATGACATCCATAGTCCGCGGGTTCCGGCTGTAGAAGAAATGACGGCGAATATCGATCGTGCGCTGCGGGTGCTGGACCCTGAACAATTCTGGATTAATCCGGATTGCGGTCTGAAAACACGTGGCTGGCAGGAGACAGAGGATGCACTACGTAACATGGTAAGAGCTGCTGCTATTGCGAGGGAAAAGTCAGGGGTTATTGCATCAAAATAGACATAAATAAATTAGAGCCAGGGTAATTTACCCTGGCTTTTTAGTTCACTTATTTTTTTATAATCAGCTACTTGATAATAATTCTCAATCTTGTTAGAATGAAAAAGAAGGAACCGTGGAGGGTCCCTTCAGGCATTTACTTATTTACTTTCGAAAGTTTTGCAATCTGTTTCTTCTGCGCGTTTTGGTTCTTGGGAGCTGTGGAAAGCTACGAAGATCGATTCAGCGCTGCATTTGTTCTCTTCTGCCCAGTGGGTGCAGGAGTTAACTTCACAAACTACGTCTTTTGCCATGAGGGTTCACCTCCCCTTTTAGTAATTGATAGTATCATTCAATGAACGGCTCTGTTCAGCAAGGTGGAGCTTGTCTCAACAAAGCCGTGTCACGCCCTCATTCATTATGAATAGAGGGTATTTGGCTTTTTTTACTAGGTTAGACGTGGTAATTGTACCAAATAATGAGTTTGTAAGCAAATGAGTTCTTTAACTTTCGGGTCACCCTCCCACATCAAAAATATGTCCAATAAGAGCCGCAGAAATGCGGCTTTTTGTGTATTCAACAAGAAAAACCAAAAGAAATTTACCGAAATTCCATATTCCAGTGCAACCTTCCAAGTTTTGGGGCGTTATAGAAATGAGAGACGGAAGAGATCTGTACAGAACATGACATTCCGTAACGTTACAATGCTAGGGATAACCACTACACTTTTGGAGGAATGAGAATGCGCAAATGGGGTCTGCATTACTTATGTTTATTAATTCTTGCGGTGGTATTGGCAGGTTGTGGCTCGGGTGATAACAATTCGGCGGCAGACAAATTAGCTGGTGACGGCGGAAATACGAGTAATTCTGCTGCAGCAACCACTGAGCAATCTTCGAAAGCTGCATTAGCGGATAAGAGCACCTCAGCAGAAGCTGAGACAGCAGCGGGAGGCAACGAAGCCCCAGTTGAAAAAGGTTTGACATCAGAGAACACGGATCAAGGGAACGCGGGATTCACGGGCAGTGATGTCGTGGAAGGATTGAACAAGAAGCTAATCTATCATGCCAATCTGACTATGGAAGTAGAAGATTACGGTAAAGCTCAGACTGAAATCCGCAACATGGTAACGATGGCTAAAGGATATATTATAGAGTTTAACGAAAACATGTCGCAATATGAGCAAGGAGGGACGTTTATCCTTAAGGTGCCTGCCTCCGGGTTCTCTCCTTTTCTGAATAATTTGGAAAAAGTAAAACACGAATCGCTACAGCGCAGTATTCAAGGTCAGGATGTCTCGGAGGAGTATGTTGATCTGGAGTCGCGTCTAAAGGCAAAGCAGTTAATGGAAGCTCAATACACAGAGTTTATGAAAAAAGCAACGAAATCAAGTGATCTGGTCGCCTTTGCAAACGAGCTTGGTTCGATTCAAGAAACGATTGAGCAGATCAAAGGCAGAATGCGATATATAGATCAGAACGTATCTTTTTCAACGGTAGAGCTTAGAGTGTACCAGACGGATGAGAGCTTAGCCGTGAAGGAAAAGGCAGAGCAAGGTCCATTGCTAGAACGGGCATCGGATGCTTTAAAAGGAAGCCTGAACGCACTATCTGTTATGTTTCAGTGGATTTTTGTAATTCTTGCAGGTGCATTGCCGATTCTAATCGGTGCGGGCATTATTTTAGTCATCGTTTGGTTTGCCCGCAAAAATATCCGTGCACGACGGGAGCAGCAGACCCAGCGGATACGGCAGGAAAATCGGGAACTGAACAAGGCGGTACTCCCTGGACCAGCAGAGCCAAAGGTGACAACCTCAATAAAGGATAAGAAAGCTAACGGGGACGAGAATAAAGAATAAGCTCCTATGAATTAAAAAGCCTCCAATTCATGGTATACCGTGAATTGGAGGCTTTTCTATAAGACAGTACAGTATTTCGCTTTTATCGAAGATTAGGCAGGCTGGAAGAGTACACGATACTCGCCATAGCCCTCTTTCTCCAGATCCTCTTTTGGTATAAAGCGCAGTGCCGCTGAATTAATGCAGTAGCGCAGGCCGTTTTCCCCTGGACCATCGTCGAAGACATGACCTAGATGGGAATCTGCTACTTTGCTGCGCACTTCTGTGCGAACCATCAAATGGCTGAGGTCCGTCTTTTCCTTCACGGCGTAATCGCGAATCGGACGTGTAAAGCTGGGCCAGCCACAACCGGAATCGTATTTATCCTGCGAACTGAATAATGCTTCACCAGATACGATATCTACATAAATGCCTTCTCCGTGGTGATCCCAAAAATCATTTCGGAAAGGTGACTCTGTAGCGCTATTCTGAGTGACTTCATATTGAAGTGGCGTCAGACGTTCTTTTAAGCTTAGTTTGTCTTCTTTATGTGTCCAGTGGGTTTCGATAAAATCCTCTCGGCCGGAACCCTTACGGTAACGTTTGTAGTGACCCGGGTTCTTACGATGGTAGCCCTGATGATATTCTTCGGCAGGATAGAAGGTTGCTGCCGGGAGGATCGGGGTAACAATCGGGCTAGCGAATCGGCCGCTTTCTTGCAAAGCTGCCTTGGAAGCCTCTGCTTGTTGCTTCTGTTCTTCAGAATGGGTGAAGATAGCCGTTCCGTAAGAGGTGCCGCGATCATGGAATTGTCCACCCGCATCGGTTGGGTCAATTTGCTGCCAGAATAACTCAAGCAGCTTGCTATAAGGGAAAATTTCTGGATTGAACGTAATTTGTACGGCTTCAACATGTCCTGTAGTTTCGGAGCATACCTCTTCATAGGTAGGATTCACTGTATGCCCGCCAGTATAGCCGGAGACGACACTAATAATGCCTGGCAATTCCTCGAACGGCGAGACCATGCACCAGAAGCATCCACCTGCAAAGGTTGCTTTTTCCGCCTTGGAATTTATATGGTTAGTCTGATGTTCACTCATTAATATCCCTCCATTCATGTAATGCAATTAAATAGATCACAATCTAATTATAAAGCAAATAACCACAGCCTGCCAGCTTCCGCCAAATAAGCTCTCTGTTACCTAGTGTTTTTTACTTCCTGTGAACTGTAACGAAAGCTTAGTCCGGCTATAATAAGCACAATGGCATAAACAATAATGGCTATAATCGCATTACCTGGGTTCTGGAACAGTTGATCCCCAAGGAAGGCATACAAGGCGATGCCTGGGATTTTTCCAATAGCTGAGGCAGCAAGATAACCCCAGAAGGGCAGTCCGGCTGCTCCGGCATAGATGTTAACTGCTGTCTGCGGGATAATCGGCAAGAGACGTGCTAAGACAATAGAAGCAAAGGGCCGCCGTTCTATGCCTTTTGTGAATTTTTCGAGTAGGGGAATAGAAGTCAGATAAGCTCTCGCTTGATCTTGAAATAAGAATTTCACTACGCCAAAAAGGAATGCGGCAGCAAGGGTTGTAGCTACCCAGCAAATTAAAGCACCTGCCAAACTTCCGTATGCATAACCAAAAAATCCGATGACCGCTTTGTACGGTACAACTGGAAAGAGAGCCAGTAAAGTTGCGATCCCTATAGAGCTGAAAAGATTATGATCCTCTTTCATCCAGCTAAGGATGTCATATCTGTAGATAAACGCAAGGATTGTGCCCGAAACATAAAGAATAATCGAGAACCATTTTCTCATAGCTAATATACCCTTTCTTCCACTCATTCATCTCATCATACGGGATAAAAAGTAAATATTGAAGTGTAGATCATTGTCGGCGGACGCCAAGCAGGTATAATAGCATTTATAGAGAACAAAGAGAGAGATAAATTCTTGAATTATAAAGAGGGGAGTTAGATCATTGATTGTTTCTGCACGCAAAAGAGTCGCCATCATCGGGATTGGAAATATCGCCCGCAAAGTATATTTGCCACTGCTCTCTCAGCATGGACAAGTTGAGGTAGTGGGGGTTCTCAGTCACTCATCCACAACAGTAGAGCAAGCTGTTAAAGCCTACCGTTTTCCTAAAGGTACGACAAATTTGGACGAGCTGTTGTCTTGGGATCTGGATGCAGTATTTGTGCATAGCCCAACGACGACCCATTATGATATAGTAACAAAATGTCTCGAACATGGGATTTCGGTGTATGTAGATAAGCCGCTGTCCTATGATCTGGAAGAATCCAGAAGGATGGCAGAACTGGCAGAAAATAAAGGGCTGCTGCTAGGCGTGGGCTTTAATCGGCGTTTTGCCCCAATGTATGTCACTGCCAAGAGTTGGCTCGAGGAAGCCGGAGGCATTAGCCATTGCCACGCGATTAAACATCGCACGAAGCTGCAGTTAGGCAGCAGCCGTGAGACTGTGCATGACGACTTGATTCATATGCTTGATCTGCTGTTATGGTTATGTGGAGATCAGTATGAGCTGCTTCGCAGTAATCTTCAATCCAATGGAGAGGGGCGACTTGTGCAGGCATCTGGAATGCTGGGTTGGGAGCAAGGCTCAGTGGGGATGTATAGCATGCTTCGTGAGGCGGGTGTTGATTTGGAGAAGCTGGAGCTGCACGGTAATGGACGTTCGGTGGAAGTGGCAGATCTGGACCAAGCCATCCTATATGAAAAAAATGCTTTGCCACGGACCCAGAGCTTTGGAAGCTGGGATACGGTGCTGGATAGAAGAGGTTTTGGTGGAGTGGTAGATCATTTCCTGAACAATATAAATACACCAGAGTTATGCAGTATTGCTGCTTCAGCAGTTCTGCCTAGTCATAGATTGGCAGCTCAGCTTGCTGAATGATGTCTCTAAGAAAGGAGTAAATTATGGAAGACAACCGTAAATTAGTGGAGGAACAAATCATCGAAAGCTATAAGCGTGAGGAAGAGATGATGATCCTTGTATTCGCCCAGTGGTGCGTGAATCAAGGACTCGACCCGCACAGTTTGTATTTGCAGGCTTATCCACAGCAAGAAGGGAATGAAGCCTTGCGAAAAGCGCTTGCCCTAACGGTTTCAGCGGAGGAAGCAGGGGATATTTCTGATGACACAGTTCTGGGCGTACTCTCCTTATTCGGAAATGATGACTTGGCGCAAATCGTGACAGAAGCGATCTCTAAAAGGGAATCTAAAGCACATACAGGGGATTGACAACGAGGATATAATGATAATGTCAGATGAACTTTTTTTAGTAAACGATGTTCATCAGGGATGAAATGTGTTAATATTATATATACTAACTAATAGTAAGTTTCGCTAGTGAGAGGTGAGAACAATGGAAGAACATCAAATTTCGATGTGTCCCAGATTTGAGACAGCCTTCTCTTTCTTAGGCAAACGTTGGAATGGACTTATTATTCAGACATTGATGAGTGGACCGAAGCGGTTTAAAGATATTTCCGGCCTCATTCCTTCAATGAGCGATAAGATGCTGTCCGAGCGGATGAAGGATTTGGAAGGTGAGGGTATTCTGGTTAGACATGTATACCCGGAAACACCTGTGCGTATTGAATATGAACTAACAGACAAAGGCCGTGCGCTGGAGCCTGTTATGCAGCAGATTCAGTCTTGGGCTGAGAGCTGGGTAGAGTAGAAATCAAAGTCGTGTTGTGGCCCTTTTTCCTGAAGAACGGAGGAGGGCTTTTCAATTTTCAAATAAAAACCTTGCACAGATCGAAAAAATCTGTAATATAATAGAAAAAACGTTGTATGTTCCTTGCATGGAAACGCTTGCAATATTGGTTTTTGCTCAAATCTACTCAGCTGGAGTACAGGCATAGCAAAACTATTAGGAGGCGAGGGAGATGAAGACCACCCTGTTTTCCCGGGAAATAACGTATGGAAAAAAGGATGTTGCTGAGCTGGAGAACGCTTCGATCAAAGTACAGCTCATCTATGACAAGACGTTGTTCATGCTGCATAGCCATCTTCCAGATTCCTTATGGGATGCGTGGATTGGCGTGCCTTACAGCATTATCTCTTCACTCTACAAAGGCAACAATGATAGCGGGACTATTTTTCAAAAATGGATTCAAAGTCCTTCTGGCTGGAAATGTATCGGCTGTGAACGGCATTGCCTGGAGTCGACGGAACCTCTTCAAGAAGTGAATGTGGCGAGTAATCAACGACAATATAAGTTCCATAATGGCATTCGCCAAAGCATGGTGCTACAAGCCCTAATTTGGTCCATGTACGAGAATACCGTATTATTCAAACCCTTTTTAGGGGATGAGCCCTTTTTTGATGAAGATGATTTGCATACGATATCCTCTTATTTCGTGCCAACTTACCTTAATGATCTACGTCTTCTGGAGCAGTCTAAGCCTTGTAAAGAGTACAAAGATCAGAATATACAGATTTATCAGGAATGGATAGCCGCCCCTGACCTTGTCCTCAAATGGAACGGAGGCCTAACAGAAGGCAGATGGATGACTGGTGTTTATATGGATCACTCCCGCTTTGCTGGTTTAGGACCTTATTTGAAGGACGCAAAGGGTAAGCGAACGTATATGCAGGCTTATGTTCAATAGAAGATACAGATTTTAGTGTCAGGTCGATTGTGGAGATTTATCTCCATGATTGACCTGTTTTTGTTATCTGCTATTTTCAGGGCAGTAATTAGAATTAAAAAATTAATAGAAAGGATTTAAAGTAAAATAATGGGAAGTTAAGCCGATATATAGGTTAGATACGCGCTCCTTTTACTTAAGTATTTAAAGATAAAATAGTACATAAAGATCTGGAATGATGAGTCGAAGAGTGTAGCACATTGGATGGTCTAAGTGTAAGAACTGGAGGTCATGAATGGCAAGCTTCATATTGGGAGAGGGCATTCCTTTTTGGCAAATGGGGAGTCTGTTCAAGCGGCAGGAAAGCTAAAACTTAATAATCAGGGACAGGTCCGAAGCATATCTAACTTATCCGGTCACTATACTCCTTCAATTGAGCAAGCAAAATTATTCTCACAAGTTCTTGAGCAAATAGGGGTGAAAACTAAAAATGCATGGCTTGAAATATACACCATAGAAACAACTCCTTCAGGTTACGTTAATACAAATGAACTTGTTAAGATTTCTAGTATTCAGATAAAGTAGGTGATGAACGTGGAAGAGATAAAACAGATGAATAAAGATATTTTTAAAGGGAATTTATTAAAAACTATTGAGGAAATATCAAGAAAGAAAGGATTGATTTTTACCGATTGTAAATTTGTTATAGAGCCTGTGAAAGAAAAAGACAAGCCGCTAAACGGTGCAGATGATATGATGAGGCTAAACATTTTAAGTGAAGAAAACATTGGGAATAAGCAATTAACGCTGGATAAAACTATAAATATACTTTGTGGACTAGAACCATTAGTACCAATATGGATAGATGTAATCTTCATTGAAATGAATGAAGACACGGCTATTTATAAGTTGCGGTGCAGTTTAAGGTTTAGAAAGCCGACTTTATTAAGAAATGCAGAAACTGGACACGCTCCTTTTAAGGCTGTAACAGAAGAAACTTTTTAAGTATTGCTCAAGTTTCTTCTTTTGGTGGGGCTACCGAGTGCCTAAGTAATCTATTATTCAGCCAATAACACATATAATACCTGTATAAAATTTCGTCATTTCGTTTGTACATACAATAATGCTTGGTAATTTTAACCTAAAGTACGCTAAAGCGTTATGTAAACAGGTTGATTGTGGTCAGAGATCACCATAATTGACCTTTTTCGTTCAACAAAGAGATACAATTTTCGTGAGTACAATCACAAGTCAAAAGTCCTTTCAGGGTTAAGGTGAACAGGTAGAAAAGATTTTTTTCAGAACCTGATCACATATCCCGAGGAGGAACTATTATGGAAACTAAACTACCTAATGATAGAATTTCGGATTTACAGCATACGCAATCGGTGCAACCTGGATTTACTCCAGATGCCCTGGTAAAAGATATTGTGCTGCAATTCCCAAAAGCTGCGGATTATTTCAAGTCCAAACGGATTGATTTCTGCTGTGGAGGCGCCAAACCTCTTGCTGAAGCAGCTGTAGAGCGTGGACTAGATCAAGAGATGATCATTAGTGATCTCAACAAGCTGTTCGAGGAATATCCGGTACCTCAAGAAGAACTCGCATGGAACACAGCACCTTCTGCAGAGTTAATCGAGCATATCGTGAGTAAACATCACCATTACCTGCGGGAAGAGCTGCCCCTGATTAGCCAAAATGTAAGCAAGGTATACCGGGTTCATGGCGGAGATTCCCCCCATTTAGAAGAGTTATATAGTTTGTTTAATGCACTTAAGGAAGATCTGCTTCAGCATACAGCTAAAGAAGAGGAAGATGAGTTTCCAAAATTATTAGCGTATGATGCCAATCCAAGTGAAGAAGGGCTGACCATACTTCGCGAGGCATTAATTGAACTCGAGAGTGAACATGACACAGCAGGCGATATATTGAGACAAATACGCAAAATAACAGCTGATTTCACCCCACCGGCTCATGCTTGTACAACCTATCGTTTGACTTATGCCCGGCTAGAGGAGCTGGAGAGCATGACTTTTGAACATGTTCATCTGGAGAATAATATATTGTTCCCTAGATTCCAGTAGAAAAAATGAGTTTCATAGAGTCCCTTAGGGGACTTTTTTTATATTTGAGAACAAAGCTTATTTACGTTATTCTTAAATAGACAGTATGCATAACTTACTACAAGCCTGAGACGCTGTGTGGTCATTAGGCGGGACAAGGCGGTGTCACTATGCCCACGAAATATATGTGGAGGTTGTTACTAGGATTAGTCATCGTATTCATAATAGGTGGGTGTTCCACTCTTGCTGACATTAATAATGAAGGGAATAATGGCTTAGCAGGATCAGACGGGCCTACGCTTTCGCTTATCGTTGCGGGAAATGACTTGCTTACCAACCCTTTGGACAAGCAGCTTAGCGAGAGCTACAGAAAAGGGATAACGATCTTTGACCTACTGAAAGGTAGTGGGAAGGCCACCTTTTCTGAGGATAACACAAGCATTCTAACGGTAAATAATATTTCACTCGGTCCAGGAATGAATTGGGAGCTGCAAATGGATGGGGGGACCATTGGACCTGAGGATTGGGGTCGAACAGTCGGGCATGAATCAAAATTAGTAATTACGGCGATGTCTAAGGAACAAGAAGAACCCCTTCAAATTGTGTTGTTGACCGTGAATGGTGGAAGTGAGCAAGTGAATTTGAATCATTCATATGTTATGGGATTTACTGAAGATTTAACAGTGAGAGGTTTGTTGAAGAACAGCAGTGTGGTGCAGTTAACCGAAGACAACAAAAAGGTGTTATCCATTGGTGATTATACTCCTCTTAGCAATGAAGTTTGGAAGATGAAGGTGAATGGGAAGCAGCTGCTTGAGAATGGAATGGACATGAAGCTTAGAGTGCAGGATGAATTGGAGATTTTATTGGCTATACGTTAAAAAAAAGTACATAAATGCCAGATCTACGGTTGCTCAGAACCCGTGATCTGGCTTTTTTTATTGGAAGTTATAACCTAATAAAGTTGCCTTACTTTTATGTGAAAACATTCACATTTAATGTGACTGTAATCACAATCTCTCTTAAATTTTGAAATGTATAATTCCATTATGTAGAAGAGAAGTTGAAGCAAAGTTCAACAAACGGATAAGAATGAGGAGGCACCTAACCATGGCAGCGAAGAGAGAAAAATTAGTATTAGTCGGCAACGGTATGGCAGGCATAGGTACGCTAGAGCAAATATTGAAGCTAGGTGGAGCTTATGACATTACGGTCTTTGGAAGCGAACCTCATCCCAATTATAATCGGATCATGTTGTCCTATGTTCTCGAAGGGAGCAAAACCATCAACGATATCATCCTAAACGACTGGAATTGGTATGAAGATAACAACATTACCTTGCATACAGCAACAACAGTTACACGAATTGACGAGCATTCTAAGCAAGTAATTGCGGATAACGGTATGGCTGTTTCTTACGATAAAGTGATTATTGCAACGGGTTCGAATTCATTTATTTTACCTGTACCTGGTTGTGATAAGGAAGGCGTTGTGGGTTTCCGGGATATTGCAGATTGTGATGCAATGCTGGCTGCGGCTAAACAATACAACAAAGCGGCGGTAATCGGCGGGGGTTTACTTGGCTTGGAAGCGGCAAAGGGTCTTGTGAACCTTGGCATGGACGTTACTGTAGTGCATCTGATGGAAGATCTAATGGAGCGCCAGCTGGATCGTAATGCCTCCTCTATGTTGCAAGCTGAGCTAGAGCGTCAAGGCGTGAAATTTGCCATGGGCAAACAAACAGTAGAATTGACCGGGGAACAGAGAGTAAGTGGATTACAATTTAGTGATGGCACTTCACTTGCGGCTGATTTTGTAGTTATGGCTGTAGGCATCAAACCGAATATAACTGTGGCAAAAGAAAGCGGAATTGCTGTTAATCGTGGGATTGTAGTGGACGATTATCTGCAGACCTCTATGCAAAATGTATATTCCATTGGCGAATGTGCCGAACATCGCGGAGTTTGTTACGGATTAGTAGCTCCGCTATTCGAGCAGGGGATGGTTCTAGCTAAACATCTCTGTGGAAGCGATACAAACCCATATGAAGGTTCTGTTGTCTCCACCAAATTAAAAATTTCCGGTGTGGATGTATTTTCTGCAGGTGAGTTTATGGATTCCCCTGGACATACTGTAATCTCAAGCAAAGATGAATGGAAGCGAACCTATAAGAAAATTCTGCTCAAAGACAATGTCATTGTTGGTGCAGTCCTGTTCGGCGATGTGACAGAGTCGGCTAACCTGCAAAAGTTAGTAAAACAAGGCGCTGTAATGACCGATGAAATTTATACAGAGGTTATGAGTACGGGCTGCTGCGGAAGTGGAGCCAAAAAGAGTACATCCGTAGAAGCGATGGCGGACGAAGAAATCGTTTGTGGCTGTAACGGGGTTACGAAAAAAGCGATTGTGGATGCGGTCATAGAAAATGGTTTTACTACTGTGGACGAAATAAAAGCATGTACAGGAGCGACGCGCTCTTGCGGAGGTTGTAAACCGGTTGTAGAACAAATTTTACAATTTGTCCTGGGTGATAGTTTTGAGCAGTCTGCCAAGCAAGGAATTTGTAGTTGCACAACGCTTAGCCGGGATGAGATTGTTGCTGAGATTACAGCTAAAGGTCTTAGTACTACTAAAGAGGTTATGCATGTACTGGGTTGGAAACAAGAGGAAGGCTGCTCTAAATGCCGTCCGGCGATTAACTATTATCTGGGGATGATAAATCCGGATACACATCAAGACGAGAAGGAATCACGCTTTGTTAATGAACGTATGGGAGCCAATATTCAGAAAGACGGAACCTATACCGTTATTCCACGCATGTACGGCGGGGTAACGACACCGGAGGATTTGAAGAAAATCGCTGATGTCTCCCTTAAATATGATGTGAAAGTTGTTAAGGTGACTGGTGGGCAACGCCTGGATCTAATCGGGGTGAAAAAAGAGGATCTGCCGAAAGTATGGGAAGAGCTCGATATGCCATCAGGTTATGGTTATGCTAAGTCGCTACGTACCGTTAAGACTTGTGTGGGTTCACAGTTCTGCCGTTTCGGCACACAGGATTCGCTGGGAATGGGCGCGCTCATAGAACGTAAGTATGAACGTCTTGATTTTCCTGCCAAGTTTAAAATAGCTGTCAACGGCTGCCCGCGTAACTGTGCGGAATCCTGTACGAAGGATATTGGCATCGTCGGTAATGATGGCGGTTGGGAAGTGTTTATCGGTGGTAACGGTGGGATCAAGCCACGGATCGCTGACTCCTTTTGCAAAATAAAGACCGATGAAGAGTTGATCGAAGTGTGCTCCGCTGTGATGCAATATTACCGTGAGACCGGCAATTATTTGGAGAGAACCTCCGAGTGGGTTGAGCGTATGGGACTTGAGCAGATTCAAATGGTCATTTTGAATAATGAAGATAACCGCAAAGAGCTGGCCGCACGGATTGACTTTGCTCTGACTCAGGTTACGGATCCTTGGAAAAAAATGCTCAATGACAGCAGCACTCGTACTGCGCTTTTTGAAGAAACAAGAGTCTAGCGGATATAACGCACACAGAAGGGGAGAGACCAATGAATAAGACCACACAAACGTATGCAATAGGATCAGTACAGGATTTCCTGCTGCAAATTGGCCGCGTAGTGATTGCTGGAAATGTTGAACTGGCTGTGTTCCGTGCCTCTGACGGAGCCATCTATGCAGTAGAGAATCGCAGTCCTCATCCTAAGGGGGGCCCGCTTGCTGAAGGGATCGTGTCAGGTCACTATCTGTACGATCCACTGTACGATTGGAAAATCGATCTGCGCACGGGTGAGGTGCAGGCACCAGACCAAGGTAGTGTGGTGACTTATCCAGTCACACTGGACGGAGAGAAAGTTACAGTGAGCATGTAGACACCGAAGAGTGTAGTAATAGATTTAATAGAAAACGGTGGGGTGGAGTATTATGTTTACGCAAAGTGTGGAGAGCATCGTAGAGACGGCAGTCAGTAAGCGGGACAAAATGAATGAAAGCTTGCCAAGATATTTTCTAGCAGCCCTATTGGCAGGTGCTTATGTAGGCATTGGGATTATCCTTATTTTCTCCCTAGGAGCACCGCTAGCGGCTGCCAAATCTCCCTTCCAACCGCTTATTATGGGCACATCCTTCGGCATCGCCCTGACGCTTGTAGTATTTGCAGGCTCAGAGCTGTTTACCGGGAATAATATGTTTTTTACTGTAAGTACACTGGCAGGCAGAACCAGTATCTGGGATACCGTTAAGAACTGGATTCTTGTATTCATCGGGAATGTGGTAGGTGCAGTGATTTTAGCACTTTTAATTCGTGGGACTGGGTTGTTCAGTGCTGCGCCGCCGGAGCATTTGATTTTTACAGCTGCTGCTAAAAAAATGAGTCTCCCGTTCTCTGAGCTGTTTTTTCGTGGAATCCTATGTAACTGGCTGGTCTGTTTAGCGCTATGGATGTCCTCACGCGCTAAAAGTGAATCTGCTAAGCTAATCTTAATCTGGTGGTGTCTGTTTGCCTTTATCGCAAGCGGATATGAGCATAGTGTGGCTAATATGACTCTGCTTAGTGTTGCTGTGTTGCTTCCAAATCATCCGGAAACCATTACGATAGCTGGATGGCTGCATAATATGATCCCTGTAACTTTGGGGAATATCATTGGTGGAGGCGTATTCGTCGGTATGGCCTATTGGGTGATCTCACCAGTGCGTGGTGCTCGCAACAACCGTTAAGATCCATTTTTAATTAACTATATTAGAGCTGAACCGATCTTGGGTTTAGCTCTTTTTTTGTTGAATATAAAAAAAAGACACCTGCATTAGGCGCCTTGGACCACTCTATTTTATATTATGCAGAATAATTGGGTCATGTATGTTTCATTGAGGTGAATAGAGGGTATATTATAACGGAATTAGATCCGGCAGATTTCGTTCGGACACAATTCGCAGTGGCAAATTTCTTGCAGCATGCCAAGGTCCTTGATGACAATCATACCGTTCTCATACTCAACAGCATCTTTTTTACGCAGGTCGCTCAGCATCCTGTTAACACTTTCACGAGTGGCACCGATCATGTTGGACAAATCTGTATGCGTAATTTTTTTGTTGATAAGGATATTCTCACCGTCGCTGCTCTTCTCACCGTAGGTGTTGCCAAGACGAATGAGCGTGGAGCAGAGTGCACCTGGTTTGCCGTACATCATTAGATCACGGAATTTAGTTTGGGTGAGACGGTGATGAATACCCATCCATTTCATAAAGTCGATAGCAAAGTCACAATGTTGGCAGATGAGAATTTCTAGATCCTTTTGTTCGATGACGCCAACTTCACTTTCTTCAATCACTTCGGCTGTAAAGCTATGCTTAGTGCTGAAGAATGGATCTGCTTGACCTACCATATCACCAGCTTGATACATATAAAGAATGAGTTCTTTACCTTCATCAGTAGATTTAGTTAATTTCACACGTCCACGTTTGATATAAAACAATTTATCCGAGTAGTCGCCTTCCCAGAATAGATGTGAACCCTCTGGAACTATGCGCTCTTTCATTGTAACTAGAAGTCTGTTGAAATTCTGTTCGGAGAAACAGTTTGTATTTCCGTGGGCTTCGATAACATTGTAATGTTCTTTTAGCATAATCGACATCCCCTTTATTCCCTCAGTTTTTCAGTAAATTTTAAATTAATTATACCTTGAAAATCCCTCGAATTGGTTATAAAAAATCGTTTAAAAGTGTCGAATTTTCAACATTGTGATAAATTTCACTTCTAAAGTGTTCGATGTAATATTCTTTTTAACTAAAAAAGAGTAAGTGATCTCACGTTTATGATATATGAACAGCGGCTATCCATTATTCTCAAATACTGGGTTAATCGCTGTTTTTTTGCGTCCCCGTTAGATTGTAACATATAACACAGTTGAAATTCATGTTCAAGAAATTAGTTTTATCTCAACTCCGTATAAATGCACACATCTTCATTACGGTCGGACATTGGCTCTACTGCTATGCAGCGATATCCTGAAATTGGAGCAAAAATCAGGAGAAGGAGAAATCATAAATGGCTAAAGTAGCAGACAAATATCTTAAGGTTGATCCGTGGGCAATTATTGAAGAGGGCTTTGATCCAGAGCGAAATCGGACTTCGGAATCTATTTTTTCATTGGGTAATGAATATATGGGTGTACGGGGATATGCAGAGGAAGGGTATTCAGGTGACACCCTGCAAGGAAGTTATTTTAATGGATTAAATGAACAATTGGATATTGGCAATCACTACAAAGGGATTATTCGCTCGCTGAGATATATGGTGAATGCAGTGGACTGGCTGTATACACGTCTATCTGTAGATGGTGAACAGCTTGATTTAGCAAAAAGTAACGTAACGGATTATGTGCGTAGGTTGGATCTTCGTAAGGGTACGTATCGGAGAGAGCTAATCTGGCATCTAAACGATGGCAAGTCACTAAAAGTAGTCTTTACACGTCTGGTCAGCATGACTATGTCTCATTTGGGGTTGCAGCGGGTGGAATTTGAACCCCTTAATTTCTCGGGGAGCGTGGACATTTGTGCAGGTCTTGATTTCGGCATTATTCATGAAGAACGCGGCGAATGTATGTGGAACAGTCTCCGCAGCGGAGTAAGTGGAGCGTCCTCTGCTATTATGGCGAGTACAGTGAATACTGGGAATAAGCTGTTCTCAAGCTTTACCTTACAATCCTCGCAGCCGTTACAGCTCACTGCTACTGAGAGTGATAAGTTTATTGGACAAAATTTCACCCTCAACCTTACGAAAGGAGAAGTCTCCTATTTTACCAAACTGGTTATGAACTATTCGGATAGTGATTCTGCCCATACAGATGAAGAGCTGTGGAGCAAAGGTCAGTCTCTTGCTGAAACCGCAAGCCAATTGACGGATACTCAAATAATCGCTGATCAGACAGCTTATTGGAAGGGCATCTGGGAGACAAGTGATATCCGAATTGAGGGCGATCCTGAGAATCAACAGGGTATTCGTTTCTGTATCTTCCAGCTTTATCAGACCTATCATGGCGATCATCCCGGTTTTAATATTGGTGCCAAAGGGCTGACGGGGGAAGTATATCGTGGGTTGGCTTTTTGGGATACAGAATCCTATTGCTTACCGTTCTATATGTTCAATAATCCAAAGGCTGCCCGGAGCTTATTGGAATTCAGATATAAAACATTGCCACAGGCTATGCAGCGCGCTAAAGAGGTGGATTGTGAGGGAGCTTGTTATCCTATTGCTACTATAGATGGAACAGAAAGCTGTGATCTCTGGCAGCACTCTAATCTTCAGCTTCATGTAGGGACTGCTGTTTCTTATGGGATTTGGCATTATGTCAAAAATACCGGTGATAAAAGCTTCCTGCATAGTAAAGGGGCTGAGATGCTGATTCAGATCAGCAGATTCTATGCTACACGTGGTCAATGGGGGCAACGCAGCGGGGAATATGGTTATTTTGGCGTAATGGGTCCTGATGAGTTCCAATTGATGGTCAATAACAACTGTTACATTAATCTGATGGCTCAACAATCTTTTGAATACACCCTAGAGACTCTTCGGGAGATGAAAGAACAGGCTCCTGCTGCTTTTGCAGCTGTGGTAGAGAAAACAGAACTTCATGACGAGGAACTCACCGATTGGGAAAATAAGGCGCAGCATATGCGGATTCCGGTTGACGAAGTGACAGGAGTTTATGAAGAGCATGATGGGTTCTTCGATATGCCACATATTGATATTCATTCGATTCCGGTAACAGAATTCCCATTATATTCGAACTGGTCATATGATCGTTTGTATCGCTATGACATGATTAAGCAGCCGGATGTACTTATGTTTATGTTCTTGTACAGCGGACAATTCTCTAAAGAAGCGAAGCTGGCGAACTACGAATACTACGAGCCTAGATGTATTCATGAGTCTTCGCTGTCACCTTCGATCCACTCCATTTTGGCAAGTGAAATCGGCAAACCCGAGGAAGCATATTCGTTTTTTGAATTTGCTACTCGACTGGATTTAGACAACTATAACCGCAATACCCGTGAAGGGCTGCATACTACCTCAATTGCTGCTGCTTGGATGAATATTGTTTACGGCTTTGGCGGAATGCGTTCGGATGGAGCGCGTCTGTCCTTTCAGCCAACCCTGCCAGAACGCTGGGATGAATATAGCTTCCAAGTGTTGTATGAAGGAGTGCTTCTGAGAATTGTGGTGGACAAAAATTCAGTAACAATCACTGCGGTTAATGGTGGAAGTACCGAAATTATAGTGTACGGACAGTCGATTAAAGTGGATGCTTCCGGGAAGACGCTTCCGCTAGGCGAAGGGATGCTGGCAGGATGAATTGGACCGCAAAGGATAGTTGTTTTGATAAACAGCTGGTGACGACAAACGGTAACAAATATATGTTAGGCAACGGCTACATGGGATATCGCGGCACACTGGAGGAATTCAGCAAAACCGAGCTAGTAGCTGTCACCCTCGCAGGTCTATATGACAGAGCAGGAGACAAATGGAGAGAACCCGTTAATGCCCCTAATGGATTGTTGACCAAGATTTTCTGTAATGATCAGCTCTTAAGTGTGCTTGACCGTGAACCGGCCGCTCATACTCAGGAGCTAAATATCCGAAATGCCATTCATCATCGGAGCACTGAATATGCTGTATCTGACGGAGGGACGTTGACGTTTACCGCAGATCGATTCGTAAGCCAGGATAATCTTCACTTGCTCGTTAGTAAATACTCTATTCGCAGCACACAAGACTGCCGAGTAGTCATTGAGACGGGAATTGACTTAGATGTGTGGGATATCAATGGACCTCATCTCTACGGACAAACGGTGCAATTGAAGGACGAGGTGCTGATCTCTTCATCTGTCAGCGGAGAATTGAAGATTCCGGTTGTTGTGGCGGAGAGGGCGGTATTCAGTTTTGGTGAGGAGCTACTGGAAGATGGGGCTGCTGTTCGCCGGATTTCTTTTCATGCCCGTGCGGGTGAGACGTATGAATGGTTTAAGTGTGTAGCAGTCTATACTGGACTTGATGCTGATCAGCCGGAGACGGAAGCTGTTAAATCTGTCCATGCTGCTGAGGCGCTGGGTTATGAGGCGTTATTTAAGTCTCACCGTCTGATATGGGATGAGAGATGGTCACACAGTGATGTAATCATCGAAGGTGATGAAGCTGCCCAATTTGCCTTGAGATATAGTATCTATCAGCTGTTAATCATTGCGCCTACAGTTTCGGAGAAGGTGTCTATTCCAGCCCGGGGATTATCGGGTCAGGTATATAAGGGAGCTGTATTTTGGGATACGGAAATGTTTATGTTGCCGTTTTTCCTGCACAGTGATCCTAAGGTAGCGCGGAACTTGATGATGTACCGGATTCATACATTGGATGGTGCACGCCGTAAGGCAGCGGAATATGGATTTTTGGGCGCATTTTATGCTTGGGAAAGTCAGGATACGGGAGACGATGCCTGTACTTTGTTTAATGTGAATGATGTATTTACAGGCCGGCCGATGCGCACCTATTTCCGCGATAAGCAGGTTCATATCAGTGGTGACGTTGTGCATGGGATCTGGAAATATGTTCAATTCACAGGCGATGAAAGTCTGCTTACTAGTGGAGGAGCAGAGGTGATCTGGGAATGCGCTCGCTTTTTCTACTCTTACGCTTACTATAATTCGGTTAAACAGCGGTTTGAGATTCTGGATGTTACAGGTCCGGATGAATATCATGAACGTGTGAACAATAATGCTTTTACGAATGCACTGGTTAAAGAGACGCTTGAGATTGCCTTGCGTACGGCAGCTTTGCTGCAAGAGAAGTATCCTGAGGATTACAGTCAATTGTCCGCTCAGTTTAGCTCAGGGCCATTCCTAGAGGAGTTCAAAACGATGCTGGATAGCTTTTATGTTCCACAGCCTGATCCTGCCAGTCTTGTTATTGAACAATTCGACCGGTACCTCACCTTGGAGGATGTAGAACTAACAGAACTGAAATCACGTGTGCTTAATAAAAATGAGTATTTTGGCGGCGGCAATGGCTTAGCTACCACCACAACCATACTTAAACAAGCAGACGTTGTGTTGATGCTGAATTTGTTCAAGCACTCCTTTAGCAAGGAAGTGAAACAAGCGAACTGGGAATTTTACGAACCGCGTACGGAACACGGATCAAGCTTAAGCCCTTGTATCTACGCTTTGGTAGCTGCTGATATTGGTTCACCGGATTGGGGCTATCCGTATTTTATGCGTACGGCTACCGTCGATCTCACCGGCGAATCTAAGCAATATGTAGGGGATCTCTACATCGGAGGGACTCATCCGGCTGCGAATGGTGGTGCTTGGATGGCGGCGGTTCTTGGCTTCGCTGGGTTGGACTACGATGGAGGGGTTGTGCACATCAATCCATCTCTGCCGAAACATTGGCAGTCCGTTCAGCTTCCGGTTACCCTGCGCGGCGATACCATCCAACTGCGGATTAGTAAGGATGAAGTCACTGTGATCACAGCTGCTGATTACAGTGGAGACTTGGTATTCTCGGTGCAAGGCGGAGAAGGTAAGTCCTGCTCTGCAGGTGAGACCCTTCGACTGGCCTTTGACGAAACGGGATTATAAATATTAATACACAACGGAGAGGAAGCAAATCAATGTTGGAAAATATGAAAGGCGCCATCTTTGATCTGGATGGCGTGATCGTAGATACAGCCAAATATCATTATTTGGCGTGGGCGAGTCTTGCAGATGAGCTTGGCTTTAAATTCACGGAGGAGGATAACGAGCGGCTTAAAGGTGTGAGCCGGATGAGATCGCTTGATATCCTGTTGGAAGTGGGTGGCCTGGAATTTAAGGAAGTAGAGAAGCTGGCAATGGCGGAGAAGAAAAACCGCCTGTACGTAGAATACATTTCTCGACTCGAGGAATCGGAGCTGCTGCCTGGAGTGAAAGAATACCTGACAGGAATGAGATCACGTGGGATTGGGATTGCGTTAGGTTCAGCCAGTAAGAACGCTGAGTTTATTTTGAATAAGCTGAACATTACAGACTTATTTGATGCAGTTGTTGACGGCAACAAAGTGTCACTAGCCAAACCAGACCCAGAGGTGTTCCTGATCGCGGCTCAGGAGATAGGCTTGCAGCCGGATGAATGTGTTGTGTTTGAAGATGCTGAGGCAGGCGTTCAAGCAGGTAAAGCTGCTGGGATGAAGGTTGTAGGTATCGGCAAACCTGAGGTGCTGAAGGAAGCTGATCTGGTCGTAAAAGGATTGTATGAGCTGCTGACAGACTAAAGCTCTAAATGAACATGGGACCGACTCCAAAGTAGCGGATGATTTTGGGGGCGGTCTTTTTTTTGTGCAAAGTCTCTGTATTTAGCTAGCTCTGACTGTCTATCGGACCTCATAGTCGCTATTAGCTGCAAATTAAGTCATTCAGATAGTTAGTCTTAAGCTCAGACGGTGATCGGACCGTATAGTCGCTATAAGTAATAATCCGGCTCATTTGCGATCCTATCGGACCCCATAGTCGCTATTGGCTCGAAAAGTCCTCGTTTCGCGCATGTTTGGAACGAATAACGCCTCTGGAGTCCGAACCTCCCTGTAAAAGCCAAAAATCATCCCAATAGCTGCATCTGAGTCCGATAGCTTATCATGAAAATAGTGTGTGTTGGAATGCAAAACGCCGAATAAGTAGCTGAGCTGCAAATTAAGTCATTCAGATAGTTAGTCTTAAGCTCAGACGGTGATCGGACCCCATAGTCGCTATTAGCCGTATATTAAGTCATTCAGAACGTTAGTCAAAAGCTCGGACAGTGTATCGGACCTCATAGTCTCTATAAGTAATAATTCGGCTCATTTGTGATCCTATCGGACTCCATAGCCGCTATTGGCTCGAAAAGCCCGCGTATCGCGCATGTTTGGAACGAATAACGCCTCTGGAGTCCGAACCTCCCCGTAAAAGCCAAAAATCAGCCCAATAGCTGCATCTGAGTCCGATCGCTCATCGAGAAAAGAGTGTGTGTGGGAATGCAAAACGCCGAATAAGTAGTAAGTCGCACATCAAGCAATCCAACGCACAATAAGCACCACCATCGCACATCAAGTAATCCAGACGCCCAACAACAAAGCACATCCAAGTATTGAAGTACTTGAGTATTCAAGTGTTCAAGAACATACATCGCACTTCTTCCATATAGAGATCATTCCTCCTAGCCCCACGCAGTGATCTTTACGCCGCCCTCCCTTTTTCTGTTTGCGGTTTTTAGAAAGGGAGGAAGATCATGGAGAGGAAATTTGGAACTGGAGGAGCGGAAGCGTCCGCCTTTGTCTCCGGATTTTATCCGCCAGTAGCGGTATAAATCAAAAAATCTGGAGACAACAGCGGCCGGAAGTCCAAAGTTTCCTCGTAATGACCCCATGACTCCCTCTCTCACAAATTCGCCCAACAGAAAAAACTACATACAAATGAACATAAAAAACTTTAAAATAAACATATGTAAGCGTTTATCACTTTGATATAGTTATTGAACCCGGAGGTGTATCTCGATGTTGTCTAGGCTGATTAGGCCGATTTTGAAGCTAAACGTCAAACAACAGCTTATCCTGCTGTTTCTGATTATGATCTCGCCGATTCTGTTTTTGAACATTTACGGGAATATGAAGGCTGAGCAAATTCTGAAGCGCCATGTGACGAATGCTTATGTAGAGCTGAACAAGCAAAACTTCACCATTATTAACCGAGATATCGATACCGTAAATAAAATTACTACCACTGTAATTCAAAATCCTCTGATTCAACAGATTAATATGACGGGTTCGGATACCATTCTGGAGCGGGTTAAACGTTATGAGACGATAGAGAAGCTGTTGGTCAGTTACTCGCAGGGAGCGGAGCGTGGGGACGGCATCTATTATTCCCTTTATATATACGATCCCGAGGATTATTATTTTTTTGCACCCAATTTCCCACAGGTTAAGAAGGCGGGGGTATATTTCTTTTCTAAAGCGGAAGAGCCCTATTGGTTCGAGGAGGTTGTCCAGAAAAAGGGCCGCGGATCTCTAAAATTTACAGGGAAGCTAAGTGCACAAGCAGAAAACTTGAAGACTCTTACCTATATGAGAGCTGTCAATAACATCTCCAGAAAAGCTGAGACCATTGGGGTTTTAGTCATTACCAAAATGGACGCAAAAATCGGAGAATCCCTTAAATCCATATCGTTGCCTGATGGTGATATTTACTTAACAGATCTGGATAATCGTGTACTCGCTTCTACTACGAATAATACTGGTGAGATCATTACGCTGCCGGAGACGGTCGTTGCTGAGGATTTGGAGGGAACCGTGGATGTTATTACCTCGGATTTTATTTATGTGGTCAATAATAACCATGCCTTAGGACAGAAGCTAGTCTACAAAATCGCCGTAAAAGCGCTGCTGCAGCAACAAAACGAAATGAAAAGTGTGATTCAATACATAACTGTGGCCTATGCTGTTTTTGGATTAATCATGATTACTTATTTCTGGCGTTCATTAATGACGCCTTTGCAAAAGTTAGCTTTTTTCGTCCGGAAGTTTGAGCCAGGCAATCGTGTCCCTGAGACGCCAAAAAGAGGGAGTAACGATGAGGTCAGTGTGCTGATTGGATCTACCTATGACATGGCCCGCAGGCTAAATGGACTAATTACTTATAAATACCAGATGGAGCTAAAACAGAAGGAATCACAGCTTCAACTGCTCTATCAGCAGATCAATCCGCATTTGCTCTACAACACTTTGGAGAGTATTTACTGGAAAAGCTCGCTGGAAGGTAACGTTGAATCCGCCGAGATGATCAAGGAATTATCCAAGCTTATGAAGATTAGCCTCAGTCGGGGAAGGGAGCTGATTAGCCTTGAAGAAGAGCTGGAGCATGCAACGGCCTACATCAAGCTGCAGCAGCACCGGTATGATTATATATTTCGTGTAGTAATGGAGATTCATCCAGATACGAAAAGAAATCTAATTCCTAAAATTACCCTGCAGCCGTTAATTGAGAATGCTATTATTCATGGTGTCAAAAATATGGGCGAGGATGGGGAAATCATCATTAGCGCAGTTTGTGTGGACGATACCGTCGAGATCACTATTGAAGATAATGGCTATAAGACTGTTGATTATCAGGCCATCGAAGCTGTGCTGAATGACGACAGTCCAAATCCGGCCAGCGGTTACGGGATTCGCAACATTAACCAGCGTATTCATTTACACTTCGGCTCTGATTATGGCATCAGCTATACCCCTCGTAAAGAGGGCGGTACATTGGTGACGGTTAAGCTTCCGAAATCAGAGAATCAGGACTAAGGAAGGGGAGCATACAGATATGTTCAATATATTAGTTGTGGATGACGAACCCTTGATTTGTAAAGGGCTGAGCAATTTATTAGCTTCTTCGGGGTTAAACATAGACCATATTTATACAGCAAACAGTGGTTTTGAAGCGCTGGACTGCATTCGGATGGAGGAAATAGACCTGCTCGTTACTGATATTCAGATGGGTGCAATGAGCGGGATTGATCTAATGCAGCATGCAAAATTGGCCAAACCCTGGGTACAGACCATCGTGATTTCTGCACACGAGACGTTTCAATATGCGCAAATGGCCGTTAGGCTTGGAGCGAAGGATTATTTGATCAAACCTTTGAATAGTGAGCAATTTCTGGATTCGGTGCGAAATGTGCTGCTTAAGATGGGGAAACCATCACCAGAATTGGATATTTTCATGTCAGGAATTAACGAAAGCTTTCGGCTGGAAGAGCCGCTTCCGGAATACAGCAAGTTATTGAATGAGCTGCTCATTGAGCCTGAAGGTGTACTGTGTGATGCAGAATGCTTGCAAAAGCTGGATAACCTGAAGCTGCAAGGGCCGTATTTTTCCGTCTTAAAAATTAAGGTACCTCTGGCTGGAACGAATCAGGAGAAGCACTACACCCTGCGGGACAGACGGCTTCTTTGTTATGCCGCGCTGAATATCGCCAAAGAGCTGATGGATCAGGAGTGGAACTCGACAGCCTTTTACGCAGAGGATGAAGAGATTACGATCATTATTCAGTGGGATGAAAAAAGCTATGAAGATTCGTCTGCCAGCCAAATTAATAGGCTAGATATCCTTGGCCGTAGTCTTCATTTTAATATTCAAAAATATCTGCACTTAAATGCAGTTATCGGCATCAGCCAGATTCTCAAGGGTCTTTCTTTTATGGCTGTATTGAACCGTCAAGCCTCCAAAGCCATTCTCTGGAATAAAGAACACAATGACCATTATGTGTTTTACTACGGGGATTTTAATTGGAACAGCTACACAACCGATCCTTCAGTAGAAGAGCTTCATACACGCAGCAATCTGATTGTAGAGAAAGCGAGAGAGTATATTGACGAGAACTATGCGCAAAAAGGATTAACCATCCATGAAGTGGCTAAGAAAAACCATGTCAGCCCCAATTATTTGAGCTATCTGTTTAAGAAAAATACAGGTTACAACCTGTGGGAATATGTAATTAAGCTGCGGATGGAAGAAAGCCGGGAGATGATTTTGAACACAGATCTTCGCAGATACGAAATCGCCGAGCGTGTAGGTTATGAATCACCGGAGCATTTTAGTAAAATTTTCAAAAAATATTATGGGATTAGCCCCAGTGAATTGAAGAAGTAAAAACACATACTACTTCGGTAGATTTAGACATGTTCAGTACAACCCTCATTTTCTACAATTTAAGGTAGGAAGCATTTTGCGAAAAATGCTGAAAGAAAAATGGAATGAGGGAGCCTGATGAATCAAACCGCAGTTGTATCCGAAAATCCGCCGGCGCTGAAGGGTACACCTTACAAGCAAAACCGCTGGAAGAAAAACTTTTGGGGATATATGTTCCTCGTACCTGCTGTGATTATTTTTGTAATGTTCTTGTGGGTGCCAATTTTTAAAGGCTTGTTGTACAGCTTCTACCATGTTGATTTTGTAAAAGGGAATAGCTTTGTTGGCTTTGAGAACTATGCTAGAGCCCTTAGTGATCCGGATGTTTTGACCGCGTTAAAAAATACAGGGTATTACATGCTTCTATGTCTTATTATCGGGTTCTGGGTTCCGATTGCTTTTGCTATTATGATCTCGGAGCTGAGAAGGTTCGGGGGCTTTGTGCGGGTAGCGGCTTACCTACCTTTTGTAATGCCTGGTGTGGTGCTATATGGACTCTGGAGATGGCTTTATGATCCTGTGGGCCCAATCAATGCAGTGTTAAGCTCGCTTGGTGTGGACCAGGTTGCCTTCCTGACAGATACAAGGTGGTCGATGATTTCCCTTGTTTTTATGGAGACGTGGCAGCAGTTTGGATCAGGGATGTTAATATACTTGGCTGCTGTACTCAGCATTCCGCGGGATTGGTATGAAGCAGCTGAGATTGATGGGGCGGGTGTGTGGGCACGTATAAAGTACATCACATTGCCTTCGCTACGTAATTTGATCATTTTGATGTTTATATTACAGATTATCGGGACTTCACAAGGGTATCAGTCACAAATGGCGCTGCTTGATGGTGGGCCGAATAATACTACGCTTACCTATGCGCTGCTGATCGTAAAATATGCTTTTACGCGACTCGATTATGGAACAGCGACTGCGCTTGGCATGCTAATGTTCATAGTCCTAGGTGGTTTGGGCATTTTACAGTTCAAGCTTAACAAGGAGGACAACTAAGATGAAGAGCGCAGATAGAGGGATTCTCTCAGAACATGATTTGAAAAAAACAAGCAATAAGATCGTTTATGGCTTGATGTGCGTGGTTATTTTGATTATGGTGTTTAGCATGCTGTATCCGATCTGTATGACGTTATTTAACGGACTGAAATCGAATCAAGAGGTGAACTCATTCCCACCGCATTTTTTCCCGCAGGAATGGCACTTCAGCAACCTTAAAGAAGCGATGAACTACATTGATCTGCTGATGTTCCTTAAGAACACTATTTATATTTTTGTGGGGAATATGGTCGTGACACTAGTCGTATTGGGAATGTCTGCTTTCAGCATTTCTCGTATGAATGTTCCTTACAGAAAGGCAATTTATTTCTTTTTCCTGATGACATTATTTATTCCGGCGACCAGCTACATGATTCCCAACTTTGTCAATCTAAAAGAGCTTGGATTACTGAATCAGTACGCTGCCTTTTGGCTGCCGGCTGGTGCGAATACATTCTATTTTCTACTCTTAAAGAACTTTTTTGATGGGATACATCCTGAAATTTTTGAAGCCGCGCGGATTGACGGCTCCTCTGAGCCGAGAAGCTTTTTCTCCATTGCAGTGCCATTGTCGGTTCCGATATTTGCTACGCTGGCGATCTTTATCTTTTCTACTGCATGGAATGACTGGTTCTGGCCATCTCTGGTTATGCACAGTGAAGAGAAATATACGCTCGCGACAGCAATCTATAAATACGTTATTAATGTAAAGGCACTTAATACGAATATTAAATTCGCTATCCTATTTATCGTATCGTTGCCGCCGATCCTTGTCTTCCTGATCTTCCAAAAGTTCATTATGCGTGGTGTCGCATTATCAGCAGTTAAGGGATAAGCGCGGATCGACGAATTTAGTCACGGATCGTAAACATGCACATGAAAGGAATATAAATGCACCTCGTTTGTAAACGATTTCTCTTTTATGATCGATATGTAAGATAACTATGAATTGAAAAGGGGAGTTTCAATGCGTAAGTACTCTAGCGTGCTACTAAGCCTCCTTGTGGCCGGATCATTGTTAACCGCATGCGGCGGTAACAACAATAACGGAAACACAACAGGAAACAAGGAAGGGGAAGCGACTACTGCGCCAACGAATGCTGCAACAGATAATGCTGGCAGTGCTACAGCAGCGCCAACTGATGATATCACACAAAGAAAAGTGACCATCAAAATTCACTATCCAACCCCTGACCTAACCGAAGTTAGAGCACAGGAAGATGACAAGATCAAACGTTTCCAAGAGGAGTATCCGAATGTTGAAATCGTCAAAGACGATTGGCAGTACAATGTAAGTGAAATCGGCATCAAAATGGCAGCGAATGAAGCTCCAACCTTCTTTAACACTTACGCTACAGAAGCAAAATTTCTTGTTGAAAAAGGCTGGGTAGCTGACATTACGGATCTGTGGAATAAATACGAATTTAAGGATCAAATTAACCCGGTTCTCCAAAACCAATTTATCATTGACGGAAAAGTATTCGGCGTAACTCAAAAGGGTTATGTAACAACCACAATGATCAACAAAAAAATGCTGGATGAAAAAGGCGTTGCTGTTCCATCTATGGATTGGACTTGGGATGATATGCTGAATACCGCGAAAGGCGTAGCTGATACCAAAAAAGGGATTTCCGGTATTGCTCCAATGGGTAAAGGGAATGAAGCTGGCTGGAACTGGACCAACTTCCTGTTCGAAGCTGGCGGTGAAATTCAGAAGATTGAAGGCGGTAAGGTTGTAGCTACTTTTAATTCTGAGGCTGGGATTAAAGCGCTGGATTTCTACAAGAAACTTAGATGGGAAGCAAACGCGATTCCTCAGGACTGGGCACTGGGCTGGGGCGATGCTGTAGGCGCATTCCAACAAAGTCGTACAGCAATGGTAATGGCTGGATCTGACGGTGTTATTGAGCAAGCGTTGAATCAAGGCGGTCTGAAACCAGAAGATGTACTTACGTATCCAATGCCTGCGATGGAAAAAGGCGGAAAACACACTGGGGTACTTGGTGGTGACTACCTTGTAATCAATCCAAATGCAACACCAGACGAGCAAGAAATGGCATTCCGTTATATTACATTTGATTACTTCTCCGATAAAGGTCTAGAAGCACTGGATGCGGTTCTGCAACAACGTACAACGGATGGCAAATACTTTATTCCGCCGCTCTTAGATTACTATTCTGCAGATTCTGACTTCGGCAAGAAAACAAAAGCTGTGTATGATAAATATACAAATGTATATCAATACAGCCCTGATATTTTAGGCTTGCTGGACGGTAAACCGGAAGCGCAATACAATACACAGGACTACTACGCAACCATGTCCAATGTAATTCAAGAGCTGTTCTCCAAAAAGGGAACAGATTCCAAGACACAGCTTGAAGCTGCTGCCAAAACAGTGCAAGAGAAATTTTTCGATACAATTAAAGTAGAATAGGCAAGGAAGGACAGAACCGGCTCCTTTAGGAGTCGGTTTTTTTATGTTTATATTATTGATATTTTTATAAATCAACCCAACGGATGGCTCCCGACTATTTTTTAGAGGGTCATGGGAAAAATAGAGTGTCAACAAAATTAGATTTGCATTTTTAAAATATTTTTGCGAGCGGAAAGGTAGAAAATGGGTATCGGTTCTTGTCTTTTTAAACATAAACTTTAGATTTAAGGAATAATACAGCATAAATAATGGTAAAACACCTATAATATGATCGAATGAAAGCGCTTTGAAAACAAATCAAAAAAACTTTATACTTTGTGAAAGATTTCACTATACAAGGTGGAAATGATGTGATAAGATAAATGTGTAGAGAAAAACAACCTAAAAATTGACAGGAGGACGAGGGAGATGGCAGTTAAGAACGAAGTCGCCGCCCAAGTTAAACAAACTACCGCTGAAGAGTATATTCAGACTTTGGTGGATAAAGCGAAAAAAGCACATGAGGCATTCATGGCGCTGGATCAAGAGCAAGTTGACACAATCGTTCATGCAATGGCGTTGGCTGGACTCGACAAACATATGTACCTCGCTAAATTGGCTGTAGAAGAAACTGGCCGCGGGGTTTACGAAGACAAAATTACTAAAAACATCTTCTCGACAGAATATATCTGGCACGGAATTAAATACGATAAAACAGTAGGCGTTATTGAAGACAATGCTTATGAAAGCTTCCAAAAAATTGCTGAGCCCGTCGGAATTGTAATGGGTATCACACCGGTAACCAACCCTACATCCACCACGATGTTTAAAGCGTTGATTTCGATTAAGACACGGAACCCTATTATATTCGGTTTCCACCCATCTGCGCAAGAGTGTAGTGCAGCAGCTGCTAGAATTCTTCATGATGCGGCTGTAAAAGCTGGCGCACCTGAGAATTGTATCCAATGGATTGAAATGCCAACGATGGACAAAACAAACGCTTTGATGAATAACCCTGACGTTGCACTTATTCTTGCAACTGGCGGTTCTGCAATGGTAAAAGCAGCTTATAGCTGTGGTAAACCAGCTCTTGGCGTAGGTCCTGGTAACGTACCTGCATTCATCGAAAAGAGCGCGGATATCGATCAAGCCGTAACGGACATCATTCTTTCCAAAACATTTGATAATGGTATGATCTGCGCTTCCGAGCAAGCTGTTATTATCGAAGAACCAATCTTCGATCAAGTGAAAAAGAAAATGATCGCTAATGGCTGCTACTTTGTTAACAAAGAAGAAGCTGCCAAACTTACTAGCGGCGCTATGAACGTTGATAAATGTGCGGTTAATCCAGCAATCGTTGGACAATCCGCAGTGAAAATTGCTGAAATGTGCGGCATTCAAGTTCCTGCCGGCACTAAGATTCTGGTAGCAGAACTTGAAGGTGTAGGCACTAAATATCCATTGTCCGCTGAAAAATTGAGTCCTGTGCTTGCTTGCTACAAAGTTAAAAACGCAGATCAAGGTATTGAACGCGCAGCACAAGTTGTTGAATTTGGTGGTATGGGCCATAGTTCGGCTATCCACTCCAACAATGAAGAAGTAATCATGAAGTTCTCCAACCGTCTGCAAACAGGACGTATTCTCGTTAACTCGCCTTCCACTCATGGTGCGATCGGCGATATCTATAACACTAACATCCCTTCGTTGACGCTGGGCTGCGGATCTTATGGTCGTAACTCCGTGTCGCAAAACGTTACAGCAATTAATTTGATCAACGTGAAAAGGGTGAATCGTCGTACCGTGAATATGCAATGGTTTAAAGTACCTGACAAGATCTATTTCGAAAAAGGCGCTACTCAGTACCTAACCAAAATGCCTGATATCACACGTGTCGCAATTATCACTGACCCAATGATGGTTAAGCTTGGATATGTTGAGAGAGTTGAACATTACCTGCGTCAACGCCAAACTCCTGTAGCGATCGAAGTGTTCTCGGAAGTTGAACCAGATCCATCGACAACTACAGTTGAAAAAGGTACAGCAATGATGAACAGATTCCAACCGGACTGCATCATCGCACTTGGTGGTGGTTCCCCAATGGATGCTGCAAAAGGAATGTGGTTATTCTATGAACATCCAGACGCTGACTTTAACGGTCTGAAACAAAAATTCATGGATATCCGTAAACGGGTTTACAAATTCCCTAAACTTGGAAACAAAGCTAAGTTTGTAGCGATTCCAACTACTTCGGGTACAGGTTCGGAAGTAACATCTTTTGCAGTTATTACCGATAAAACAACTGAACAACACACTAAATATCCTTTGGCTGACTACGAGCTAACTCCAGACGTAGCTATCATTGATCCAGAGTTCGTATATAGCTTGCCAAAAACTGCTGTAGCTGATACGGGTATGGACGTATTGACACATGCCATCGAAGCTTATGTATCTGTTATGGCGAGTGACTACACGGATGGTCTGGCAATTAAAGCAATCCAATTGGTATTCCAATACCTTGAAAAATCGGCTCTTGAAGGCGACAGAGTTGCCCGTGAAAAAATGCATAACGCATCAACACTTGCTGGTATGGCCTTTGCTAATGCTTTCCTGGGTATTAACCACAGCTTGGCGCATAAATGGGGCGGTCAATATCACACTGCTCACGGTCGTACTAATGCGATCCTTATGCCACACGTTATTCGTTACAATGCTAAGAAACCTACGAAGTTCGCTTCGTTCCCTAAATATTCACACTTCGTAGCTGACGAGCGTTATGCAGAAATCGCCCGTATTCTGGGATTGCCAGCTCGCACAACTGAAGAAGGTGTAACTAGCCTGATCAATGCTATTCGCGACATGAACAAAAAACTGGGTATCGAAGAATCCTTCCAACAATTGGGCTTTGATCCTAAGGATTTTGAATCCCATGTAGATTACTTGGCTGACCGTGCATTTGAAGATCAATGTACAACTGCCAATCCTAAGCTGCCACTGGTATCTGAACTTGCAGATGTATATCGTAATGCTTTCTACGGAAGATTTGATAATTAATATTTGGTTAAGTAGATAATAGGATGGTTGTGGATTAGATATAAGTGACAAATATCACCGGAAAGGTGATATTTGTCACAGTCTATTTATAGAAAATAAACTAAAATGTTTATATAAACAACGGTCCCATATATGGAACAATGATTGTGAATTTTCGAACAACCATATTTTTCTTGGGATCACGAGACACGGGATCAACCTTCAAGCCCGCGATCTCTACAAATATAATATAAATATAGATGGAGGGATTTAGCATGTCGGTGATTGAAAAAGATGTACAAGAAGTGAAATCCGGTTGGAGAAGTTTTACAAAAGGTAAATGGTCCAGAAAAGTTGACGTTAACAACTTTATCGCAAGCAACATTAAGCCTTATGAAGGAAACGAAGAATTCCTCGTAGGACCTACTAGTAACACAACTGAACTGTGGAAGATTATTTCCCAATTGAGCAAGGAAGAAAGAGAAAGAGGCGGCGTATGGGATGTTTCCCTAGATACTGTCTCCACAATCACTTCACATGCTCCAGGCTACATTGACAAGGACAAGGAACAAATTGTAGGCGTACAGACTGATGCTCCTTTCAAACGTTCCATCCAGCCATTCGGCGGGATCAAGATGATGGTTGATGCTACGAAGGCTTATGGCTTCGAGCTTCCGCAAAACATCGTTGACATGTTTACGAACATTCGCAAAACGCATAACCAAGGCGTATTTGATGCATATACACCAGACATGAGAGCTGTGCGTAAATCCGGCGTAATTACAGGTCTTCCTGATGCTTACGGCCGCGGACGCATCATCGGCGACTACCGCCGCATTGCTCTGTACGGTATTGATTTCCTCATTAAAGACAAAAAACAACAACAAACTGAGCTTGAAGTAGATTCCATGACTGAAGATATCATTCGTTTGCGTGAAGAGCTGTCCGAACAAATTCGTGCACTTGGCGAATTGAAAGAAATGGCAGCTGCTCATGGTATGGATATTTCCAGACCGGCGACCAACTTCAAAGAAGCTACTCAATGGGTATACTTCGGATATCTGGCAGCAGTTAAAGAGCAAAATGGTGCGGCGATGTCCCTGGGCCGTGTGTCCTCTTTCCTGGACATCTATGCAGAACGCGATATTGCTGAAGGCACTTTGACTGAAGAACAAGTACAAGAAATCGTCGATCATTTCGTAATGAAACTGCGTATCGTGAAATTCTTGCGTACACCTGACTATAATGATCTGTTCTCCGGCGACCCAACATGGGTAACTGAATCCATCGGTGGTATGGCTGAAGACGGAACAACTCGTGTTACTAAGAACAGCTTCCGTTTCTTGAACACCCTGTACAACTTGGGTCCAGCTCCGGAACCAAACTTAACTGTACTGTGGTCCGAAAAATTGCCTGAAGCCTTCAAAAAATATTGTGCTAAGGTTTCCATCGAAACTAGTGCAATTCAGTATGAAAATGACGATGTAATGCGTCCATACTGGGGTGAAGATTATGCGATTGCTTGCTGCGTATCTCCAATGCGTATCGGTAAACAAATGCAGTTCTTCGGTGCTCGTGCCAACCTGGCAAAAGCATTACTGTATGCTATCAATGGTGGTGTGGATGAAAAATCCGGAGCACAAGTTGGACCGGAATTCCCAGCGATCACTTCTGAATATCTGGATTATGACGAAGTAATGAAACGTTTCAAACCGATGATGGAGTGGTTGGCTAAGACTTATGTTAACACTTTGAACATCATTCACTATATGCATGACAAATATTCTTACGAACGTATCGAAATGGCGCTGCATGACCGTGACATTCTGCGTACGATGGCTTGTGGTATTGCTGGGCTGTCCGTTGCAGCTGACTCACTAAGCGCAATTAAATACGCCAAAGTAAAACCTATTCGTAACGAACAAGGTATTGCGATCGATTTCGAAACCGAAGGCGAATTCCCTTGCTACGGTAACAATGACGATGCTGTTGACAGCATCGCAGTAGAATTGGTTGAAACCTTCATGACTATGATCCGTAAAAACAAAACATATCGTGATTCTGTGCCGACTCAATCGGTACTGACCATTACTTCGAATGTAGTGTACGGTAAGAAGACAGGTACTACACCTGACGGACGTAAGAAAGGTGAACCTTTCGCACCAGGTGCTAACCCAATGCACGGACGTGACAAGAAAGGTGCCTTGGCTTCCCTGAACTCTGTAGCTAAACTGCCTTACTCCGATGCACAAGATGGTATCTCTAATACGTTCTCCATCGTACCTAAGGCACTTGGTAAAGACGAGGATTCCCGTAAGTCTAACCTGGTACACATGATGGATGGATACTTCCATAACAACGCTCAGCATTTGAATGTTAACGTATTTAACCGTGAACAGCTGATGGACGCTATGGAGCACCCAGAGAACTATCCACAATTGACTATCCGTGTATCCGGTTATGCAGTTAACTTCATCAAGCTGACTCGTGAACAACAAATGGATGTAATCAACCGTACATTCCACGGTTCGATGTAATTTGTTCCTGTCATGAAGATCTTTGAATTAGTACTACTATTGAAATAATTGCAAGGAAGATACCGCCCTTGTCTCAAGGGCGGTAATATCTTGTTTAAGAATTGTTAAAATTTTAAATTTTATTGCCGCGATATAGGGATATGACAGTCTCAAGGACAGGGATCTTCATCGTTGAAAAAGGGACTGTTAGTCTGGCGTGGCGAAAGGATGACATCCTATGATTAAAGGTCGCATACATTCTTTGGAAACCTTTGGAACCGTTGATGGACCTGGTATTCGATTTGTCTTATTTATGCAAGGCTGCTTGCTGAAATGTCAGTATTGCCATAACCCTGATACCTGGGCTTTAGATGAAGGTAAAGAAATGACTCTAGAAGAAGTGCTTTCGGAAATCGAGCCATATATAAACTATTATCGTTCATCCGGTGGCGGGTTAACTGTATCCGGTGGAGAACCAACCTTGCAGGCGCAATTTGTAAAGCAGTTATTCACGGAAGTGAAGAAGCGTTGGAATTTGCACACCACATTAGACAGTAATGGTTACAACGAAGGTGACAAGATTAATGACTTATTGGATGTAACAGATTTGGTTATGCTTGATCTGAAGCATATTGATGAAGAAGCGCATATCAAATTAACCGGTAAATCCAATGATCGAACTTTGAAGCTTGCACGCTGGCTCTCAGACCATAATCGTAAGATGTGGATCCGACATGTATATGTTCCTGGTATTCATGATCGTGAAGAGGATCTCATTAACTTAGGTCGTTATATTGGAACCTTAAATGGCGTCGAGAAATTCGAAATCTTACCTTATCATCAGATGGGTATCTATAAATGGGAAATGCTCGGCAAGGCTTATGAACTGGATGGAGTACCTTCTCCAACAGAAGAAGAAGTGCAACGGGCATATCGCTTGGTCGAAGAAGGTCGTAAGCAAACGGCATTGGTATAATAGATATCTATTTTTTAGAGAGACCGTACCCTCAGTGGTTGATCATCACTGAAGGTGCGGTTTTTTGTTATGAGGAAGTAAAAAGGGAGGGGTTAAATCTCCTCTGAGGGGGAATTTTATATTATTCCTAATAAAGACATGCTATAGTTACACGTGGTTTATGGGGTAGATAATAAATGAATATGTCAGGTAATATGACTAATTTGATATTTTAATTAAATGTTTTTAAAGAAAAACAAACTTTTGTGATGAGAAAAAGAAATGAATGAAGCGATTTAACATTTTTATGTTATAAAATATAACTTATCATGTAGTTGATTCCGCTTACATTAGAGATTTTTATCCCTATAGTGGATGAATCTTAACCTTACGATAATGAAGTCTGTTTTCTATAATAAGAAGTGTAAAGCACATCAATATATAGGGAGGGTCACAAGAAATGAAAAAAAGTATGACTTTGCTATTGTCCCTGATTTTCGTATCATCAGCTTTACTGACTGGTTGCGGAGGCAACAACAATGCGTCTTCTAACAAAGGAGATGGAAACGCTACCGCGACTAACTCAGCCGCTACAAATGCTCCAGCAACAGAAGAACCGGTAAATAACGAGCCATTTGAAATGACGATTCGTCACACTCAAATCGGTGCAGACAAGCAGAAACGTCTGGCTATTCTCGAAGAAGTAGTTAACAAAGTACAAGAGGATGTACCGGGTCTGACCTTTAAACTCGATGGGGTAGATTCAGATGTAAACCGTAAAGAAAAATTGCGTGGTGAAATGGCTGCGGGTAATCCACCGGAAATCTTCGATCTGTTCGGTAGCCCTGACTCCAAGATCTATGCTAAAGAAGGTAAATTACTTGACCTGACTCCAATCCTTGAGGAACTTGGAATTAAGGATAAATTCTCAAATCTAGATCCTTTCACTTATGAAGGAAAAATCTATGGATTGCCAATCGGTGGTTCTGGTGAAGGTTTCTTCTATAACAAAGAATACTATACAAGCAAGGGCTGGAAGGCTCCAACAACATTTGCTGAATTGGAACAACAATTGGCTGATATCAAGGCTGATGGAAAAGTACCTTTGGCTGGTGCATCCAAAGCTGGTTGGGTACCACTTATGTTAGCTAACCACCTGTGGTCACGTTATGCAGGTCCGGATGTAACTGCTAAATTTGCAACAGGCGAAGCTAAATGGTCTGATCCAAATGTAGTAAAAGGATTTGCGAAATACAAAGAATGGGTTGATAAAGGATACTTCAAAAAAGGCGAACTTGGCTTTGAATATGCTGAATACACAACACAATTCACTAGTGGTGAAGCGATCCTGCTGTATGATGGTACTTGGAAATCTTCCGTATTTAAAACGGGCCAATCTGGCGAAGGTTTGATCGGTAAAGTTGGATTCTTCAACATCCCAGCAGTTGAAGGCGGAGCGGGTGACCAAACTGCATTGATGCGCGATGTGAACAATGGTTATGGTTTCTCTGCATCTGCTGAGAAAGATCCACGTCAATTGGCTGCTGTGAAATCTTTTATTAAAAACTTATTTAATGAAGAAATGCAATTGCGCGGACTTGTTGAAGATGGTGTATTGCCAGCAATGAAGATTGACCAAAACGTATTGAATGAGAATATTACTGATGATCTGATGAGCGAAATCGTAGGTGTACTTAACAACTCACAATCTTCGTTCCCAGCATTTGACTCTCTTGTTCAAGCTGATGTAACTACAGAAATCAGTAACATTCAAATTCAAAAACTGATTGGCGATCAGACGACTCCTGAGAAAATGGGCGAAGCTTTGCAAAAGGTACAAGAAGAAGCAAACGCAGCAGTTGAATAAATAGCTGCAAACTGAATGTACCCTGGTGCTAAATCCAGGGTACATTTTTAAAATCAAAGAAAATATGTGTTTGCACTTGATCTGAAGCATTCACTATTCGCCAGATGTCAAAGCAACCGGAGGTAGTCATGAATAAAGCATTAAGAAATCCAGTGGTGTTTTTCCTTTTCGTTCTTCCAGCATTGATATTGTTCACGATGTTTTTCATTTACCCCATTTTTAGCTCTATTTATTACAGCTTTACTAGTTGGAACGGTGTATCGGAGACGGTTAAATCAGCCGGATTAAGTAATTATGAGAAAGCACTAGGAGATGAACGATTCTGGATATCCGTTAAAAACAACGGTTGGTTTATTCTTTTCTCCGTATGTATACAGGTACCGTTGATCGTATTCTTCTCGTTATTGATTTCTAATGTGAAGAAGTTAAAGGGCTTATATAAGACAGCAGTCTTTATGCCTTCCATTATGTCTACAGCGGTTATCGGTATTCTCTGGGGGTTTATCTATGAGCCCAACATTGGACTTTTTAATAAGCTCCTTAGTCTAGTAGGAATTAATCCTATTTACTGGCTGTCAGATGAAAGATTTGCAATGCTTTCTATTTTGTTGACGAACGCTTGGCAGTGGACTGGATTTTATATCGTTATGGTCCTAGCGGCGATTCTAGCTATTCCTGGTGAATTGGATGAAGCTGCAGCCATTGACGGCGCAACTGGATTTCAACGCGCTACTCGTATCACGCTCCCACTAATCGTACCGATCATCTCGGTTGTAATTATGCTATCCATTGCTGGAGCAATGAAAGCTGCGGATATCGTCATCGTTATGACTAAGGGGGGACCTGCAGGTTCAACCGATGTAATGGCAACTTACATGATTAAATATGCGATCACGAACTTTAAGTATGGATACGGAAATGCCATCGCTGTCCTGATCTTTGCATTTACACTGGTGGTTACAGTCCTTTATCAGCTGCTGATTGCACGTCGTACAGAAAGGATTGAATACTGATGCCACGCGCCCTGAAAAAGAGTCTGCCACATATTGCCCTTTTATTCTATTTGTTAGTGATCCTGTTTCCTTTCCTATTCGTATTATTCTCATCTGTGAAAAAGGATAATAATGAGATTGCGCTTAATCCTTTTGGCATCCCAAAGGAATTCGTCTTCAATAACTACGTGGAGGCTTGGGTAAATGCCAAGATTAGTACTTACTTTTTCAACAGTTTGTACATTTCGATCCTTGCCTCTGTAGTGTCCATTCTGCTTGCGTCTATGTTTGCTTTTGCGGTTACGCGGATGCGTCAGGGGAAATGGAATACTATTTTGTTCTCACTGGTTTTAGTAGGAATGCTCATCCCGAATAATGCTTTAATGCTACCGATTTATACGATCGTACGTAAGTTAGGAATACTGAACACCCACTGGGCGTTGATCATTCCTTATATCGCCAATGCGATTCCATTTACCATCATTATTTTAGCAGCATTTATGCGAAATTTACCTAGAGAAATAGAAGAAGCTGCGGTCATGGATGGCTTGAAGGCACCGGGTATCTTTGCTAGAATTATTGTACCTCTAACGGTTCCGGCTATGGTTACGGTATTCATTGTTAATTTCCTGGGAAATTGGAACGAGTTCTTGCTAGCTAACTACTTCCTGTCGAATGACGAGCTGCGAACGCTTCCAGTAGGTATGGTCCAATTCCGTGATCAATACCAGATGAACTATGCACAAATGTCAGCCGGTATCGTCTTCAGCGTACTGCCGGTAATAATCATTTATGCAATTCTTCAGGAGAAGATTATTGAAGGTGTAACAGCGGGTGGCGTAAAAGGATAACCTTATTCTCAGTCAGGAGCACTAGCCGATGAATTTGCGCTATAAATTATTTACGGCATTTTTGGGCCTGATTATCATTCCTTTATTTATTCTAGGCATGCTTATGTTTTTTGTGACTTATAATTCTATTGAGAAAAAGTACAGCCAGCAGTCGGAATACTCACTTAAAGCGATTAGTTACAGTATTTCTAATGTATTAAAAGATATGGATAACGTTACAGACAACGGAATTGCTACCTCGGTGTTTCATATGGCCCTTAGTGCAGATGATCCTAACAACCAGGATTTGACTGATGCTGAGCAACTGAATCTGAATGCGAGCCAGCGCAATTTCCGTAGTCTGTTGTTTAATCATCCATCGATCAGTTATGCATTTTTGTACAATTTTAACGGTAGAGGTAACTCTGAAATCGTGTCGCTTTTTAACAAGGAAAATTTCCGAACGCTACCCTATGATACATTCAAAAAAAGTGATCTGTACCAGGAAGTTATGGACTTAAATGGTGTGCCGAAATGGCTGGCTCCTCACGAGTATCCCGAGCTTACGGGTACTGAACCTGTGTTTACACAAATTCGGCTAGTGAAGGAATTGAGCTTCTTTCAGAACATAGGTATCCTAGTTGTGCAGATCAAGAATTGGGAGTTCGAATCCATATTTCGCAATTTAAAAATTGGGGATAGCAATCAGGATGTTTCCTTTATGCTTGTAAATGATGATGGAATGATTCTTTTTGACCCAGATCAAAAGCTGGATGGACAGGACTTCCAGTCTTTCGCGGATAAAGAAATTACCTTTAAAAAAGGGTTTCAGAGTTTCAAAACAGAGTACAACGGGGAGAAAAGCATTCTTTCCATGTATCATTTGAAGGACTATCCATGGAGTCTGGTATCTGTGACTTCTTGGGATACGTTGTCTCACGAAGTTACAGTATTTGCTCGCTGGTTCGTCGCTGTGATTTTCCTTTGCTTATTGGCAGCTGTGATCTTCAATTTATTTTTTATGAACCGGATTACCGGCGGTATCGCTGTCATAGTTCGTTTTATGCGCCGGGTTGAAGACGGAGATCTGACCACTAGGGTAGAAGTTAAAGGAAATGATGAGTTAACGCTGCTTGCTAAGGGTTTTAATGATCTTATGGATAAAATCAATGGGTTGTTTAACAGAATTCATGTGGAGCAGCGTCGCAAGAATCAAGCTGAGATGCGTGTTCTGCAGGCACAGATTAAACCACATTTTTTATTCAATACATTAGAATCAATCAATGTTCTCGCTATACAGAATGAAGGCAAAAAAGTTAGTGAGATGGTCTACAGGCTGGCCAGTATTTTGCGAATTAGCATTCAGGATCGGGAAGAGATTACGCTGGATGAAGAAGTTAAACATTTGCGCAATTATTTGGATATACAAAAATTCCGCTTTGAAGATTTGTTTGAATATGAGATCGATATTCCGAGTGAATTGATGAGTTGCGGTATTCTTAAACTCACTTTACAACCGCTTGTAGAGAACAGCATTCAACATGGATTTGAGGGCATTGATTACAAAGGTCATGTTTCTGTGAAGGTTTGGGAGAAGCAGGGGGATTTGATTTTACGTATTGAAGATAATGGTATTGGTATTACACCGTCTCAGTTAGCTATTTTTCAATATATTGTGAATGATCCTGTGGAGCAAGAAGTTAAGGCTGAACGGGATAACCGGATGAATCTTGAACGCAGAGGTCTTGGTATTCGCAGTGTAGCAGATCGCATCCGCATTGAATACGGTGACAGGTACGGAATATTTATCTGTTCTAGTCCAGGTCATGGTACTATTATCCAATGTGTCATACCTAAATACGAGCAGGGGGAAGATCATTATGCTAAAAGTATTATTGGTTGATGACGAAGCCCCAATTCTGAATAATCTGAACAGGGTGTTGCCTTGGCAGGAGATGGGGATGGAGGTTGTCGGTATGGCGCGAAGCGGGATGGATGCTTTGCGTATTGCCGAGGAGAAACAGCCTGATCTTGTGTTATGTGACATCCGTATGCCAGTGATGGACGGGTTAACTTTTATCGGTAAGTTGCGGGAGATGGGATTGGATAGTGAGGTGCTGCTTCTTACCGGGTATCAGGAGTTTGATTATGCGCGGGAAGCGATTCGGCTAGGTGTTAAAGAGTATATTTGTAAGCCGATACATTATGAAGAGCTTGGGAATAAGGTACGGGAGATTGGGGCTAAGATCCGTAGTAAGCAGTTTAAGAATAAACTGTATAATAGCATTCCAATTTTTCAGGAAATCCCTGAAGGTGATGATGATTCTGGCAAAAAAACACCGGATCAGCTGATGAACCAAGCAGCTAAGTACATCACAGAACATCTCCATTCAGATATTGGGATTGAGGAAGTGGCGAATAAGATCGGGATTAGTGGCAGTTATTTCTGTCTCTTGTTTAAGAATCGTTTTGCTATGACTTTCGTGGAATACGTGACCCTACAACGAATTGAAGCTGCGAAGTTTATGCTAACTAACAGTGATAAGAGTATTACGATGATTGGCTCGGGAGTTGGCTATCAGGAGCGGCGTTATTTTACCAAGGTATTTCAGAAGCAGACAGGTATGTCGCCTAAGGAGTATCGCGACCGATGCCGGACCGAAGTGCAGTAAGGTCGGCTGCTGAGTGGTGAGGTTAGCGTCGCTGCAAGGAATGTTTGTTGCTGAGTGGTGAGGTTAGCGTCGCTCCAAGGAATGTTTGGACTTCCGGTCGCTGTTATCCTCAGATTTCTTGATTAGAAACCGCTATTAGCGGTTGAAATCCGAGGATAAAGGCGAACGCTACGCTCCTACAGTTCCAAACTTCCTTTCCGTTCCTTCTCCCTCACCCCTCTTCGTAGTAGTATAGGGGCCGTCCCACACCTGCGGATGTGGGCCTCTCTGGGAACACAAGGACTGATTGCCTAGTTAATCTAAGGCAGAAATTATCAACCAGCCCTTGGCTGTGATGAAGAGAAAAAGATTATCAACCAGCCCTTAGCTGTGATGAAGAGAATAGATTATCAACCAGCCCTTGGCTGTGATGAAGAGAAAAGATTATCAACCAGCCCTTGGCTGTGATGAAGAGAAAAAGATTATCAACCAGCCCTTGGCTGTGATGAAGAGAAAAGATTATCAACCAGCCCTTGGCTGTGATGAAGAGAAAAAGATTATCAACCAGCCCTTAGCTGTGATGAAGAGAATAGATTATCAACCAGCCCTTGGCTGTGATGAAGAGAAAAGATTATCAACCAGCCTTGGCTGTGATGAAGAGAAAAGATTATCAACCAGCCTTTAGCTGTGATAAATGCGATTAAGGTACATAAGCTATGATTAATTAAATTTTTTGCCTCTATTAGAGGCTGAAGAGATGGTTTTCCTCGATTTTCGAGGATAATCGTCTCTTTTTTTATAGAAATATAATATGTTCCCTATACTCCCATAAATTATCATATGTTTTAATTAAAGTGTAAGGAGGATACACAAAACGTTAGGCAAGCAAGAGTAATTGGGGCTTAAGAATGGGATGATGGAGAATGGGGGAACCAAAAATGAGTGTGACGAATCCTTCCGTCAGCTTGTCAGAAGTAAAGAAACCAGGCAGGGGAAGAACGCCGAATTTTCTTAGAGTAATGAAGAAATATTGGGTGTTCTATTTGATGATGTTACCTGCGATAGTGATTCTAATCATCAATAATTACATACCGATGTTAGGGACGGTAATTGCATTTAAGGATATCAATTACCAAAAAGGGATTCTGGGTAGTGATTGGGTCGGGTTAGCGAACTTCAAATATTTAATCTCGACGGAGACGGCCTGGATCATTACGAGGAATACGTTATTGTATAATACAGCGTTTATTATACTGACGCTATTTTTTTCGCTGGCTTTCGCAATTATGTTTAACGAAATGCGCAGCAGATGGCTATCGAAATTCCATCAAAGCGCTATGTTTCTCCCTTATTTTCTCTCTTGGGTCGTCGTAAGTTACTTAGTATACGGCTTTCTGAGTGCAGAGCATGGGTTCATGAACAAGACATTACTCCCGTTCTTTGGGGTAGATCCTATCGAATGGTATTCACAGTCCAAATATTGGCCTGGGATTCTAGTAATCGTGAAGATATGGAAAGAGATTGGGTATACAACGGTTATTTATATGGCCGCTATTATTGGAATAGATAATGAATATTATGAGGCTGCACTAATTGATGGAGCTTCTAAATGGAAGCAGATTCGAAAAATCACACTGCCGCTAATCAGCCCAGTTATTATAGTAATGACGCTGCTGCAGATAGGCAGGATTTTTAACGCAGACTTCGGATTATTCTTTCAGGTTACAAGAAATGCAGGAGCGTTATACTCAACGACGCAGGTTATCGACACATATGTATATCAAACCTTCCTCGCAATCGGTGATATAGGAATGTCTTCAGCCGCGGGTCTCGTTCAATCTGTTGTAGGATTTCTATTGATTTTCTTAGCGAATCTAGCAGTGCGGCGAATCAGTAAAGATGATGCTTTATTCTAAAGGGAGGTGGGAGTGTTGAGCCAGACAGAAACAGCAATAGGGTCGTCACGTCGTACAGGAAAGCGCACAAAACGGCAAAGACAACCCAATGAAATATCTAATATATCTAATTTGCTAATTAATATATTCTTTTGGATATACACAGCGATTTGTGTGGTGCCGCTGATCCTCGTAGTTATTGTATCGTTTTCGGACGAGAATTCCGTTATCCAGAACGGCTACAGCTTTTTTCCTAACAAGTGGGATATTTCTTCTTATGAATTTCTGTTAAAAGATTATTGGCAAATTATCGATGCAGCTTCCGTTTCGTTATTTGTGACTGTGGTGGGCACGATTCTGAGTCTTATCATTATGGCTATGTACGCTTACCCTATCTCACGTGGAGATTTTCCACATCGTAATTTCTTCTCATTTTTTATGTTTTTTACAATGTTGTTTAATGGGGGCCTTGTGCCTTGGTATCTGGTCTACACGCGAATGATGCATATGAAGGATACGTTATGGATTCTAATTATGCCGCTGCTGGTTTCTGCTTTCTTTGTTATCATCTTACGGACCTTTTTTGCCAATACCATACCGCCAGCTTTAATCGAATCTGCTAAGATCGATGGGGCACCAGAATTCCGGATCTTCGTTCAAATTATTTTGCCTTTGTCTATGCCAGTGTTAGCTACAGTAGGTTTGTTTCAGACCTTGGCCTATTGGAATGATTGGTACCTTAGTTTGATCTTTATCTCACCCGAAGGTCATGTCAATTTACAATACCTAATGTATAAGACGATGCTGAATGTTCAATTCCTGACAGCAAGTCCTCAGGCGATGGCTGCCTTGGCTGCACAGGGTGTAGAAATCAATATTCCAACAGAAACGGTAAGAATGGCGATGGCTGTTATTGGTATCGGACCTATCGTGTTTGTATATTCCTTCTTCCAGAAGTATTTTATTAAAGGGCTTACCGTGGGTGCTGTCAAAGGTTAAGGACGATTGTAATGGCTTAATTCGGCCGCTTTATGCTAAGGTGTGAACGGCCGATTCAGCATATATAAATATTTTGAGGGAGGTTATGGTGTATATGAAAGCTGTTAGAAAAAGCGCACTAATGACACTATTGCTAACGATGGTACTGAGTCTTAGTTTAGCAGGCTGCGGTGGGAATAACGGGAATAATGAAGCAGCTTCACCTGCTCCAAGTGAAAATGCAACCGCTACCAATGCTGCTGCTACGGATGAGCCAGCCGCGGATCCTACTGCCGAACCGGCAAAAGAATTGGAGCCTTATACCGTCAAGTTAATTTATGTCGGTGCCGTGCAAAAGGATGAAAAAGCTGTAGAAGATGAAATCAATAAGTTATTGGAACCAAAAATCAACGCCAAATTGGATATCGCACCGATCGATTGGGGTCCATGGGACAATGATGTCAATCTGAAAATTGCGAGTCAGGAAAAATTCGATATCATCTTTACAGCTCAATGGAAGAACTACGTAACGAATGCAGCTAAAGGCGCTTATCTCCCGATTAATGACGATAACGGCAAATATGGTAATCTCCTAAATGAATACGGCCAAGGGATTCTAAAAAATCTGGATCCACAATTCTTAAAGGGTTCCGCGATCAATGGTGTGAATTATGCTGTTCCTACAAATAAGGAGCTGGCTGCACAAGGTGGGGTTGTCTATCGCTCCGATATTGCGGATGAACTGGGCATCGATATGTCGAATGTGAAATCCATCCAAGATCTGGATGCAGTTCTCAAAGTAGTGAAGGAGAAAAGACCTGACCTGACTCCATTGTATTTCAAACAAGGTGAGACCTTTAACTCACAGTACATGGCACAATACGATACCCTTGGTGATGCTGCCATTCCTGGTGTTCTGCTTAAAGATTCCTCAGATACTAAGATTCAATCGATGATTGAGATGGATCGTTATAAAGAGATCATTAAACTTACTCGTGAGTATATGAAAAAAGGTTATATTAACAAAGACGCCGCAGTTGCTACGAATTCGACTCAGGATGCAATGAAGGCTGGCAATGTCTTTATGACAGTGCAATCGCTTAAACCAGGTAAAGATAGTGAGTTGGCTAATGCTACCGGCTTGGTTGGCAAGCTGAAGCAAATTGCATTCAATGATCCAACGATTTCTACAAGTGATGCTGCTGGATCTATGCTTGCAATCTCCGCTTCCTCTGGTGATCCGGCTCGGGCCATGATGGTGCTAGATATTCTGCACACAGATAAAGATATCAACAATCTGCTTGTTTTCGGTATAAAAGGTGTTCACTATGAAGTCGTAAGTGGTGATACGATCAAAGCTACAGATAAAACAGCTGATTATAATACGGCTGCAGCTTGGATGCTTGGAAGTCAATTCCTGAACCCAGTGTGGGAAAGTGAAGCTCCAGACAAATGGGAACAATTCAAAGCCTTTAACTCTAAAGGTAAAGCCTCTGTAGCGCTTGGTTTCAACTTCGATGCCTCCTCAATGAAGACTGAAATGGCTGCTTGTAAAGCTGTAATGGATGAATACGACATTAGTTTGGATACGGGTTCTGTTGATCCTGATACCGTACTGACTAAGTATGCTGATAAGCTGAAAAAGGCAGGGCTCGATAAGATTATTGCAGAGAAACAAAAACAGCTGGATGCTTTCCTGGCTGCGCAAAAATAAAGCGAAAATGAATTCAAAAAAGGCTCTCCCCGGCAGGTTAATTTAGCCGGGGAGAGCCTTTTTATGATAGTACTTAGCGGAAGGAGCTGTCTATTTGCTTTGCGGCTTGAACAGCAAGGGTCCAAGCCAGTTCAGGAGTTAGCTCGCCTTTTTCAGCTTTGGTCAAGTATTCGAGCATGCTTGTCTCCACGTCAGCGTGATGAGGGCCGTAGTAGGTCGGAATTACTGCTTTTGCTGCTGACGAAAGGGTCAGACCAAGCTCTGAATTAGGAAAATAGGGATCGTGCAGATCGTGGATCTCTGGGTCATCATAGATTTCGGGGGTGGAAGGGAAAGCCCCTTGTACCTTGAAAGAAACCAATTGCTGCGCTGGTTCGGTCAGCCATTTAATAAGAGCAAAGGATTCATCAGGATGATTACCTGTCTTTGGTAAGGTCAGAACGGAGCCTCCGCGATTAGCACTGTTTTCTGGGATTTGTGTTACATTCCATAAACCGCTGGCAGTTGGAGCACTGCTCTTGATATGACCAATCATCCAAGCCGGACAGAGCATGACTGCAAAATCTCCGTTGAGCAGGCCTGCACCCCAGCGTTGGGTATCCACTGCAATACTGGCGGACAGATTTAGCTTAAGGGCTTGAATTGAGAAGTCCCAGGCTCGTTTGACCGCTGGATTGTTGTCGAGGATCAATTCTTGTGTTGTGGGACTGTAATATTGAAGCTTGGACTGACGTAGAAGGGTGAGATAGAGGTTCTCCAAGTCATTTACAAAAGCTTTTCCTGTTCTCTCCTGTACTTTGGTGCCCGCTTCAAGGAATTGATCCCAAGTTTGGATTTCTTTAGCCACTTCTTCTGGTTTAGTAGGGAGGCCTGATAATGCGAATATATCCGTTCGATATAACATGGCATAGGGACCAATTTCCGTTGGTAATCCAAAAATAAAATCATTACCCAGCACCTCCTGCCACTTCCAATTCAGAAATTGGTCCTTCAGATTGTCAGCATCAAAAGTGTTTAGATTATAAAAATAATCAGGAAACTGTTTGAAGCGATCCAAATAGCTAATATCAATGGCAGCCACATCCGGCGAACTGTATCCAGCTGCGAATGAGGTCTGTAGCTTGGCTGGAAGCTGCGTGGAGGTGGAGGTCTGAATATGAATCTCTAGCTCGGGATGCTGGGATTGATATTGGTCAATGAGCGACTCAAGACCTGATCCAGCAGTGAGCCAGATGTTCAGCTGTATCGGGTCTTGTAAAGCGGTATCTTCCTTGGAAGGGGAGAGCTGACAACCACTTGTATTAAGTAACAAGCCAAATGTTAATAGGACAGTAATCAACTTACCATTTACATTCAAGAGAAACACACCTCTGCTTTATTTGTTGTGCTTCTGAAATTCCTGAGGAGTCATCCCCATGTATTTCTTGAAAATGAGACTGAAATACGCAGGATCCTTAAAGCCTACTAATTCGCTAACCTCATATACCTTGAGAGTAACATTTTCTAATAATTCAGTAGCTTTTTGAATACGAAGTTTGGTAAGAAAGCTAGAGAAAGGTTCCCCTACATCATCTTTAAACAATCGGCCGAGATAGGTAGGATTCATATACAGTTCGTCTGCGATCATCTTGAGGGAGAGATTTTCTTGGAGCCGGGAATTCATAACCTCAATCATCATAGAGATTACCCTGCGTGTTGCCTTTACTTGTAGTTGTTCAGCTAGCTGTGGAGAAGCCGAATGCACGGAGAGGTCTCTGAAAAAGATAACGGATGGCGTACTCTCTTTTTTGACCTGCTGACAAGCTTCCAGACTCTCATGATAGGCGGTCGCGAGTGCCCCCAATTGATAGTGAGGGTTGGAGACCCCTGCACAGAATGGCGATTTCAGAATACCCGACAGCTTATGCAGCAGCTCTTGTGTCAATACCTCATCAACGCCGTTAGGCTGCTCAAGGGGATAGAATAATAGCATGATGGCTTCCTGCTCCTCTTGAATGCCAACAACGTTGGCGTACAGCGCAAAACATTCTTCTAATATATTAACGACCGCTGCATACATGGCTTGTTCCGACCAGTTCTGGGGCATGCCCACTCCAAGATGGTTTACGGTTACGACTACAAAGGAATGAAAAGGAGGAATAAGTTGTTCTTCAAAATAGGGTAACGGGATGCCGTAAAGAAGATCAGATAAGCGTTTCTCCCGAAGGTTTTTTTCTCTCAGATGCGTTAATTGCCTTTGCTGTTTCTTCAATTGAAGACGTTCATATACGCCTGTTGCGACCTCAAGAATATGTTCTACTGAATTTGGTTTAACCAAATATTCCTTTACACCATAACGGATGGCTTGACTGGCATAGGTGAAATCCTGATAACCTGTGAGCAGCACGGTTTCAGTGTCTGGATAACATTCATGGATATGCTTTGCAAGTTCCAGCCCATCCATACCGGGCATTCGTATATCGGATATCACCAGATCAACCATATGCTCTTTTAACAGTTGCACAGCCTCTAAACCGTTCTCTGCCGAGCCAATAATGCTAAAGTTGTGATTCGCACTTCCCAGCATTTCTGACAGAGAACGGCGAACAAAACTTTCGTCGTCCACGATTAACACATTCATCGTTGTGCCCCCTTAACTTTGATCATACTGTAATGGAACAGTGACCTTCACAAATAAGCCACCCAGTTCGCTTGTTGATAGCTGTAGACCAAATTCCTGTCCGTAGATTAGCTCTATGCGATGATTTAGATTGGATAGTCCAATTCCGGTATGAAGCAGCTTCTCCGGATTAACCTCACCGCCGACTAATGCATCTGCCATACTTTCCTCGCTCATGCCGTCCCCGTTGTCTTCTACAGTTAACACCAAAGATGTTCCTTCACTATAGGCGCGTATGCGAATTAGCCATACTTCCCGAAGTGTGGGTTCAAGTCCATGAGTAATGGCATTTTCGACAAGTGGCTGAAGGGTTAATTTCATAAGCTGGCCATTCATAACCTCAGGATTTACAAAAAGATCAATCTGCAATTTGTCCTCGTAGCGCAGCTTCTGGAGAAAAATGAATCGTTCTAATTGCTTTAAATCCTCCTCAACTGTAACGAATTCGGATCCGCGGTCAATACTATAGCGAAGCAGGTCACTTAGAGCGAGTACCATTTGGGACTCATCCTGCATGCGTTTGTTGGCGAGCGACCAATAGATTGTATTCAAAGTGTTATAAAGGAAATGCGGGCGGAATTGTGCTTTGAGTGCTACGATCTGAGCTTGCTTTTCACTGATTTGTTTGCTGGATAGGTCAGCGATAGTATGATCCAGGTTTTGGAGCATCGAATTATAGCTTGAATATAGGATAGCCATTTCTTTGTTCATGGTTGTTTTTACAAAAGGTAAAGTAGTTCCCCGTTCGACATTGCTCAGTTTGGTTGCCAGATTACGAAGTGGCTTGGATAGGGTCCAAGAAAAAAAGAAAGTAAATAGTAGGGCAGCACCCATCCCCAGCAGGCCAATTAAAATAATATTCCGGCGAATCGTATTTAAATCTTTAACAGCGTCTTTAGAATCAATGTAAGCAAAAACGCTCCACTCGCTATAGTCGGAATAGGCATAGGATACGAACAGATTGCGTGAGTTTATTTTTTGTGGAATGATTCTGGCTTTATGATTGCTGAATTGTTTTAGAAGCCCGTCGTTCATATAGAGTCCAATTTCTTTTGGATCTGTGGAATAGACAATGGTGTTAAATGAATCAACAACTTGGATTTTCTCATTTTTTCCAAGGTGAAATTGGCTGACAGCGTTATGGATGACCTCGACAGGGAGAACAAGAAACAGGGTTCCTAACCGGTTTAGATCATTCCAATCATTAATTTGTCTGGCTCCCATCACCACAGGAATATTACCGTTCTGCCATACATCTACACCGAACCAGACCATTCGGCCTTTATTCTGTGCTATAGCCGGAAACCAATAGGCATCGCGGATTTCCTTTTCGCTGTCCCAGATGACCTTTAAGGAACTGCTGTTGGTATACACCTGATCATCGGACAGCCCGAGCAGCTTGAACTGGATGTCAGAGTTTATGGAACGTGTCTGTTGATCTATGTACCGAGTGATTTCCATGGCGTCTGTACGAGGTGAACGTGACAACGCTAAGTCTCCCAAGGTTTCTTGAATCAAGGGACTGAACATGATCGTAGAAGAAAGCTTATCGTTATCCTGAAGAATTGCGTCCATTTTACCTTGAAGTTGCTTTACGGATTCCAGGATATATTGGTTGGAGCGGTTTAGAACAGCTTGAGAGGAAGAACGGTAGGACAAAAAAATGGTAAATCCTACGATGGTGAAGATGATTAGAGAGAAGCCCATGATTAATTGAACGAGGATGGAGATTTTTTTGGACATGTTATCCCTCGCATGTAAAAGATATTCTTCCATACATTGTAACAAAAGCAAATGAAAGCGAATATAGGCAGACGAAAAATAAACATATTTATAGAAAAAATCTCATTTTTTTCAGGGGAAACAGCGTGGTTGTCCAACGTTATTTAATACAGCGTTAATCTTTCTTTACTTAATAATGAAACTTTTTATGGTGGTATGCGTCTAATACTATGTTTGTTATGACGATCGTGGCAAAAGCTTTTTGCCGCCCTACCGTGGGTGGCAGCATTTTGCGGGGAATATAAGAGGAGTATGAAAAAGACAGAGACCTACTTATATTTACAAATAGGAGCAGAGGAGTTATATCATGGATTTGAAAAAGTTAACGTTAGTTGCTGTTTTGGCCGTATCTCAGGCCGCCGCGGCAGTACCGGCTTTTGCTGAAGCTGTCAATAATACCCCAAGTAATACTACTGTAGTAGGAACAGTTGTTTCAGCTGCGCCGGAGGTAATGCCAGAATCTACTGATCCATTGCCGCCATTGCAGACGGAGACACCAGGAGGAGTAGTGTCACCGACACCAACTCCAATTCCTGCAGAGACAGTTGAACCTACAGCAACAATTGCACCTACAGCAACAATTGCACCTACAGCAACAATTGCACCTACAGCAACTCCGCTTCCAACTGCAACACCTGGTGTTACTACAGATACTACTACAACAACAGATGGTGCTCGTGCTGCGGTTAGCAATCAGCTTATCCTTATGATGAACAGCAACAAAATGTATCAGAACGGCCAGGAATATTTGGCTAATCAGCCTATGGCAGTGAAAAACGGCGTATCCTACGTTTCGATCCGGGCTATGGTAGAACGTGTAGGCGTGAAATACGTTTATGATTATAAAACGAAAGAAACCATTGTTACCAAGGGAAGCGACGTTATGCGCTTTAAGACCGACAGCAAGGTCTATACAGTTAATGGTGTAAAGAAGACAATGAAAGGTCCATCTTACCAATACAAGGGTACTTTCATGGTTCCATTGACATCCATAACTGGGGCACTGGGCATTCCTTATACTGTTGATAATGTACAAAAGCGAGTAATCCTTACATTAAACAACAAACCTAAAGCTTCTTTCACAGTGCCAACTGAAATTTACGCCGGCGAACCTGTGAATTTCGTAACCTCCAGTTCTTCACCAAATGGTATAGCTATTGTGAATGAAAGCTGGGGAGGTAACAAGCAGGATATCTATGATCAACCAGGATATTATGTAGTAACCTATTCCGTAATGGATGCGAATCAACAGTGGAGTGATCCTTACTCCATGACCATCACAGTGCTTAAACCTAATACACCTCCTGTTGCTAATTTCACTACAGACAAGGATTCATATAAGATGGGTGAAATGATTACTTATACCGATCTAAGTAACGATCCTGATGGTGATGAAATTACCGTAACTTGGACGAACAAGGCAGAGGCTTTCTTTACTCCGGGACCAGCGACAATTGCGGTCCAAGTAAAAGATTCACACGGCGCGATCAGAACCTTTGAGAAAACCGTTAATATTTCGGATGAAATCTTGTACAGTAAAGAAGATTTCAACAGATTATTTGCATCTCCGGGCAGTGTGTTTAGCATCGATGGATCAATGGTTCCGACTTGGCAGCAAGTAGCTTATAATCTTTCTTCCGAGCCTTATAAACTAATTCGCAGCAACAGTCCAGAAACGGTGTATACAGAAGGTGTTACTTATCGTGAGACTTCATTAGGTAAAACACGATTCTTAGTCCACCATAAGAACAACCTGAACATTAATGCGAAGGTTTATGTAATTGCTACGAATAACAATCTGTACCCAACGACGCTTACAACAGAGTATGTTGGATTTGCAGGGCCAAACACATTCCCAGAAGCAACCGGTAAAATGTCTGTAGAACGTTACTGGAAGTCAATGCTTACAAATGAACATTATAAAACGATTGTTCTGCAACCAGGGGAAAGCGTCTCAATTCTGACCGATCTTAACAAAATTGCGATGAAACCAAGTGAAATTGTTTCACTTCAAGCGGACTTATTTAGTGATTATCCAATCGATTATAACGTCATGTTGATTGATGCGAAAAAAGATCCACTGACTACACTTCCAACACTTCCAATTCTGGATCGAGACGGAGTGCATAATCGGGGAACTTACGAAGATTCTACTCGTATTATCACGGTTAGCGATGAGGTAGGGAAAGCTCCTGCAAAACTTCTGCTAGGCGATAATTACAGTGATAAGAACCTGGCTGGCGTAGACCCAATGGCAGGTACGGAAGCATCCAATGCCGGTAATTTCGGGGTATTATACAAGATCAGATTCGAAAATGTTGCACCAAACTCATTGATTACGTTTAATCCACGTGGCGGTAACTATATGGGGCCGGTTATGGTTAATAACCAAATCGTGCATATGCCAAGCGTGGGAAGTCTCTCGAATGCTGATATGAACAGTGTGGTTTATCGTAGTGGTGAGTATGGAGGTTCTGTGGAGATTTTATTCACAGCAGCTTCAGGCAGTAACTTGCCGGTCAATTTCCTCATCACTCCACTTCCAGCAAAGAAATAACAGAATAGGAATATCCCTATAAGCTCTATTGGGGAATTATCTACATTAAAAGCCCGGCTGAATATTCCGTCAAGGAATACGCAGCCGGGCTTTTGTGTAAACATAATAATTCAGAGGTTGCGTAGGGGTGCTTCATGGTGCTTCATTGACGGGGCATTTATTTTGGGGCATTATTAAGAGAGTGAAATATAAATGAACTGATCTTATGGGAGATGAGCGTATGCTGTCGACAGAACAAATATTAGAAGTCATGTCGGGGCAAGGACTGCGAATCACCGACCAACGCAAAACGCTTGCCCAGTTATTCGGCGAGAATAAGGGATATTTGTCAGCGAAGGATGTATATGAGCATATGGGCCGTAAGTATAGCGGACTTAGCTTTGATACGGTGTACCGCAATCTTCGTGTAATGGAAGAGCTTGGTGTGCTTGAACAGATTGTCTTTGAAGACGGAGTGAAGTTCAAGGGAAGCTGCAATCATCAGGATCATCACCATCATATGATCTGCCTTCAATGCCAAAAGACCTACCCGATTAATTTCTGCCCGATGAATTTAACGGATACACCCGATCAATTCCGGGTAGTCAAGCATAAATTTGAGGTGTTCGGTTATTGCAAAGAATGTGAAGAGAACCGGGAAGAAGAATTAGTTGCAGCATCAGATAAACAAAAGGGACTTTAGAAATGGTGACCCTACGCAGAACGATTCAGGCGCCTATTCGGGTGTATCGCAGGTACATTTCCCCTATTAAACCTGCAACCTGCCGCTTCTATCCAACCTGCTCTGCCTATGCCCTGGAAGCCATTGAAGTCCATGGTCCATTGAAAGGCTCATGGCTTGCAGCTAAACGGATTGCCAGATGTCATCCCTTTCATCCTGGAGGACTTGATCCTGTGCCGCCTCTACAAGATGAATCTGCTGAGAAGGATTCTGCCCCTGCGACTTGACATGGGGCCTTACCATTGGGTATATTCACAAGTAATAGTATGAATTCCGAAGAACGGATAAGTAAATCGTTACGTCCATTACAGAGAGCCGGAATATGCTGAAATCCGGTATGGAGCGTTAGATTGAATATGGTCCGGGAGGAACTGTGTTCGAGCGGGAACTGCAATTGTGGTTCACGTAAAATAACAGCGTGATCCAGCGTTAATGGACAGTTCCCGCGAGGGAACTGGCGAAGCCTGCGCTCTGTGAAGAGACAGGAAATTTGGGTGGTATCGCGTGAGTTATACTCTCGCCCCATTATGGGGGCGGGAGTTTTTTGTTTTTTAATAAGAAAGGATGATTACTGAATGAGTGAGAAAAAAACGTTTTACCTAACGACACCAATTTATTATCCAAGTGACAAGCTACATATCGGACATGCTTATTCAACCGTGGCAGGAGACGCAATGGCCCGTTACAAACGTCTGCGCGGCTACGAAGTGCGTTATCTAACCGGTACAGACGAACATGGACAAAAGATCGAGCGGAAGGCAGAGGAAGCAGGAAAGACCCCTCAGCAGTTCGTAGACGACATTGTTGTTGGTATTAAGGAGCTATGGCGTAAGCTGGACATTTCGAACGATGACTTCATCCGTACTACGGAAGAGCGTCATAAAAAAGTGGTACAGGATATTTTTGATCGGTTGCTGCAGCAAGGAGACATCTATAAAGGTGAATATGAAGGCTGGTATAGTATCCCAGATGAAACCTTTTACACAGAAACGCAATTAGTTGATATAGTGCGTGATGACAACGGTGTGATTACTGGTGCAAAAAGCCCAGATAGCGGCCACCCGGTTGAGCTGGTGAAGGAAGCAAGTTATTTCTTCCGGATGAGTAAATATGCGGATCGTTTGCTGCAATTTTACGAGGAGAATCCAGAGTTTATTTTGCCGGAATCCCGTAAGAACGAAATGATTAACAATTTCATCAAACCCGGACTGGAAGACCTTGCAGTTTCCCGTACAACCTTTGATTGGGGCGTAAAAGTTAAGGGCGACGAGAAGCATGTCGTGTACGTGTGGATTGATGCGTTGACTAACTATATTACAGCTCTGGGGTACGGTTCCGAGGATCGCAGCTTGTATGACAAGTTCTGGCCTGCGGATGTACACATCGTTGGTAAAGAAATCGTTCGTTTCCATACGATTTACTGGCCGATCATTCTGATGGCGCTTGGTGAACCCCTTCCGAAAAAGGTATTTGCCCATGGCTGGTTGCTCATGAAAGATGGAAAAATGTCGAAATCTAAAGGTAACGTAGTTGATCCTGTGACACTGATTGATCGTTATGGCTTGGATGCATTGCGTTATTACCTGCTGCGTGAGGTACCGTTTGGTTCGGATGGCACGTTCACACCGGAAAGCTTTGTAGACCGGGTTAACTATGACCTTGCCAACGACCTTGGTAACCTGTTGAACCGTACAGGGGCTATGGTTGAAAAGTATTTTGCAGGCGAGATTCCGGCATATGAAGGAAATGTAACAGCATTTGATGGTGAGCTTCAAGCTGCGGCTGAGAGTACTTATGCCAAAGTAGAAGAAGCAATGGAAAAAATGGAGTTTTCCGTGGCGCTGACAGCTATCGGAATATTCATTAGCCGCACCAACAAATATATCGATGAGACACAACCTTGGGTGCTTGCCAAAGATGAGAATAGAACCGCCGAGCTGGCTTCTGTGATGCGACATCTGGTGGAAGGTCTGCGTACCGCTTCAATCCTGCTGCAGCCGTTCTTGACACAAACACCAGCGAAGATCTGGGAACAGCTGGGTATTGAGCCTGGTGAGTTAACGACTTGGGATAGCGGTAAGACCTTTGGCCTGATTCCGGCAGGAACAAAGCTGGTGAAAGGCAATCCAATCTTTCCACGTCTGGATGTGGAGCAAGAGGTAGCTTATATTGCCGAGGCTATGGGCGCTGGTAAAGCTGCGGCTGAAGTGGCGGAAGCGGCTGCTCCTGCTGCTGCAGACTCCGAGCCAGTGGAAGAGCATAAAGAGGAAATCGGCATTGACGATTTCGCTAAAGCAGAGCTGCGGGTAGCTCAGGTTATTGCTGCAGAGCCAGTGAAAAAAGCTGACAAGCTGCTGAAGCTGCAACTGGATCTGGGTTATGAACAACGTCAAGTGGTTTCTGGTATCGCGAAATTCTATACACCGGAAGAGCTGGTGGGATGTAAAGTGATCTGTATCGTAAACCTTAAGCCGGTGAAGCTGCGTGGGGAGTTGTCCCAAGGGATGATTTTGGCGGCTTCTAAAGGTGACCAGCTAACGATCGCTACCGTGCCGGACAGCATGCCAAACGGAGCAGTAGTGAAATAAGACAATCCTGTTGTGGAAATTTTTTAATGAGGTTGCTTGAACAAGGGAATGCTCCTTCAGCCGGGTTGGTTGTGGGAGCATTCCTTTTTTATAAAGGACGATACCGTCTTTCTTCTGAGTGAGGTTTCTTTGTTGACTTATCGTAACGATTACTATTATACTACTAATAGTAAAATTTACGATTTGAGGGGTAGATCAATATAATGGCGGCAATGAAATCACGTATAAGTTTGCTCGTCCTTGCACTGGTACTTGTATTTACACTAAGTGCATGCGGACCTAAGAGCAGTGGAAGTATAGTTGAAGGGAAAGTAAATGTAGTTACAACCTTTTATCCTATTTACGAGTTTGCTAAAGAGATTGGCGGGGAAGATATCAATGCTATTAACCTGCTTCCGGTGGGTGTGGAGCCACATGATTGGACACCGCGCAGTCAAGACATTATCAACACTTCTAAGGCACAGCTATTTCTATATAACGGTGCAGGCTTAGAAGGCTGGGTTCCTAACTTTTTAAAAGGCCTTGATAGCAGCAGTAAAGTTAAGGCGGTTGAAGTAAGTCAAGGTATTGATTATATCATGACCGATGAAGATGACGGGCATGATCATGGGGCAAGTGAGGAAGAGTCTCATCAAAATGAGGACACGGATCATAACAGTAATGCCTCTGGAGACAGCCTGCATACAGATCCGCATACTTGGGTAAGTCCAAAATCAGCCATTGTCATGGCTCAGAATATTAAAGAAAGCCTTCAGTCCGTGGATCCTGAGCATAAAGAAGGTTATGAAGAGCGTTACAATAAGCTTGCGGAACGTTTGCAGGCGTTAGACAGTAAATTCAAAGAGGAGCTTGCTAAGCTGCCCAACCATAAGATCGTAGTATCGCATCAGGCTTTTTCTTACCTTGCCCGTGACTATGGATTGGATCAGCATGCGATTATGGGACTTTCGCCAGACGCTGAGCCGCGCGGACAGGATTTAGTGAAGCTTGCGAAAATGGTAAAAGATGAAGGGATTAAGTATATCTTTTTTGAAGAGCTTGTCTCCGATAAACTGGCTAAGACTCTGGCCGCCGAAGCGGGCGTTTCCACTATGGTGCTTAATCCGGTAGAGGGACTTACTGCGGAGCAAGAGAAGAAAGGCGATAATTACTTCACTCTGATGGAGAAAAATTTGCAAAATCTGATTATGGCCTTACAATAATAAGGAAAGTATAAGGGAAAGGCGGTACTTAAGCATGCAATCGGTATCCTTGGACTGCCATCAGCATATCATCGATATACAGGATCTTTCTTTTTCATATGGGGAACAGAAGGTGATATCGAATCTTAACTATAGTGTAAGAGAACGAGATTTCCTTGGTATCATTGGTTCTAATGGTGCTGGTAAAACAACATTGATGAAAATGATCGTCGGCTTGCTTCCAGCGAGCAGTGGTGAAATTAAATTATTCGGAACGCCTGTCCGCAAGTTTAAAGACTGGGAACGGATCGGGTATGTTCCGCAAAAGAATGCCTTCAACCCTTTGTTTCCAGCAACGGTGCGTGAAGTAGTTCTGTCAGGTCTATACAATAACAAGAATCTGATCCGCAGAGTATCCAAGGCTCAGCACCGTCAATGTGAGGATGCGCTTGAAGTCATGCGGATACAAGATATTGCGGAGAAAAGAGTAGGCCAGTTGTCAGGCGGTCAGCAGCAGCGTGTTTTTCTGGCTCGGGCGCTGATTAACCATCCTGACCTGCTGATTTTGGACGAACCTACGGTGGGTATTGATGCCGAATCGCAAGCGGGATTCTTTGAATTAATCACGCATATGCATGCTCATCATCATATGACCTTCCTGATGGTGTCGCATGATATCGACATGATTAAAAATTATTTAGGTCATGAGCCCGTGCAGACAAATGGTAAAATCAACTTTTACTCCCGCCACTCACATGATCTCCAGAATTGCACAGAAGAGAACCTGCAGCACACGCTCTCTTAAGTCATAATTAAACTCTGAATCGCAGCTTTCTCTGCGATTAGAGCTATACATAGTGTGTGAGTGTGGAAGTCGGGGACTCAATTCTAGTTGATCTTAATCTTTCTCGTATCTAAGCACCGCCCAGTCTGCAAGCGTGTCCCTTTAGGGACGAAAGCGATCTTTCCCCGACCTAACTATGTTCAGTAACACTAACTCCTACGCTAGTTGCACTTAACGGGTGTCCAGAGGGCAGAGCCCTTGGGGCCTCCCTTGGAAGGGAGGGTTTGGGAGGGATCGAAAAAGGTTTGAAAAAGGCTTTAAAATGGTTTGAGTTTTGTATGAAGGAGAGTTTAAGTTGGAAATACTATTTAGCGATTTTTTTCAGCGGGCGCTTGCGGGCGGACTGCTGATTGGTATAACAGCGCCGCTTATAGGCGTTTTTCTTGTGCTTAGACGATTATCCATGATCGGAGATACGCTGGCTCATGTTACTATAGCGGGGGTGGCACTCGGATTTCTAACAGGATTTTATCCGCTGGGCGCAGGTCTTATCTTTGCAGTGGTAGCGTCCTTCGCAATTGAAAAGCTTCGCAAGGCTTATAAGAGTTATGCGGAGCTGTCGATTGCCATTATAATGTCGGGCGGAGTGGCGTTAGCTTCACTCTTTTTCACCTTAGGAAAAGGGTATAATGCGGATGTAATGAGTTATTTGTTCGGCAGTATTTATACGCTCGATAACACCGATTTGATCGTTGTAGGCATAGTGACTATAGCTGTTGTAGTGGTAGTTTCGATGTTCTTTAAAGAGTTCTTTTTGCTTAGCTTTGAAGAGGATGCAGCAAGTGTAAGCGGGCTTCCGGTGAAGTTGCTTAACATGCTGATCACCATTCTGACAGCACTTGTGATTAGCACAGCCATCAAGATCGTAGGCTCGCTGTTGGTATCTGCTTTGTTGACTATTCCGGTTGCAATCAGCTTATTGCTATCCCGTAGCTTTAAATCCTCGGTCATCCTGGCGGTTATTATTTCGGAGATTGCCGTTGTAGGTGGACTAGTGGTAGCTGGAGTCTGGAATTTGGCTCCCGGTGCAACTATTGTGCTTTTGCTCATATCATTATTGGTATTAACCTTGATCGGTAAAAAGGGATTGCCAGCATAAACAGCGAATTAAGTAATCGGTATCACATTAGGCAAGCATAAACGCCTTCGGTGTCCTTGTAAGGACGATAAGCGAAAAAAAGGAGCCATAAGCAGCTCCATGAAGTGACTCGAATGCCGGAAGGAGAGCCGCTATTTTGTCTAATATCAATGCAGGAATTGCTTTAGCCGCAGGGGTGGCATCGTTTATATCGCCATGCTGTTTACCGCTGTACCCCTCTTATTTATCGTACATTACCGGGTTATCCGTTCAACAATTAAAATCAGGCAGCAACTCTAAAGAGGTTCGTATACGCACCCTGACTCATACATTGGCATTTATATTAGGTTTTTCTGCAGTTTTTTACACACTTGGTTTTGGGGCTGGATTATTCGGGCAATTCTTTAATGGCCAGCGTGATCTGATCCGGCAATTGTCGGCGATTCTAATTATTGTAATGGGTTTGTTTTTGCTTGGGATTTTTCAGCCGCAGTTTTTACTTCGTGAACGTAAGCTTGATTTAAAATGGAAACCGGCGGGTTATGTGGGCTCCTTTATTTTTGGAATTGGTTTTTCTGCGGGTTGGTCACCCTGTATCGGGCCGATTTTGACGGCAATTATTGCTCTTTCGGCAAGCGACCCGGGCACTTGGTTTACATTGATTACCGCGTATAGCATCGGATTTGCTTTGCCATTTTTTCTTTTAGCCTTTTTCCTAGGCGGAGTGAAGCGTATCCTCAAGTACTCGAATCTGCTGATGAAGATTGGCGGCATACTTATGGTATTTATGGGTGTTTTGCTGTTCACGGATCAAATGTTCAGGATCACAGTGTGGCTACAAGGAGTAACGCCGGATTGGCTGATTTTTTAGGTGAAGTAATCAATACCTGCTTCCGGAAAATGCTCGAAAATCCGCTCTGTGATAAATTCTCGCAGGGCGGTTTGCTGTTCATCCGGATAGACATATTTGTTCTGTCCCCAGCGGCCCCATTTCTTTTTGCGTTTCTCCATGTCCATTTCTAGTTTAGATTTCGGGTAACGTTTCTCAATTACAGTCTTGGCTGTTTTGGTGAATCGGTGCTGAATCATTTCAAAGGTTAGACCTTTTCCGATTTCCGGAGGAAGGGTCTTGGCTAATTTGGCCAGCAGCTCCGCATAGCCTTCCTGCCAGCCGTCATACCAAATAATTGGGGCAATGATGAAGCCCAGTGGATAGCCGGCGCGGGCAACCTTTCCAGCCGCTTCAATTCGCTCTTCAAACCGCGAGGTAGCAGGCTCGAAATTTTTGATCACATAGTCAGCATTCACGCTAAAACGAATTCTGGTATGTCCGTTATGCTGCAAATCGAGCAGAGGTTCAACATGTTGGTATTTGGTCACAAAGCGCAGGCGGCCAAGGGGCTCCGCTGCCATGAATGTGATGAGTTCTGACAGAGACCCGGTAATATGCTCCAGTCCTAACGGATCTGAGGTACAGGCTGCTTCAAAAGTCGTGATTTCAGGGCTGCGCTCCTCGATATATTTTTTGGCGGCGTCAATGATGTCTTCGGTGTTTACATATACACGAATGTAAGGCTTTGCCCCTAAAGTAGTCTGCAAATAACAATAATGGCAGTGGCCCATGCAGCCAGTTGCGATCGGAATTGCATAATCTGCGGAGGGTTTGGATTGGTCAAACTTTAAGGTTTTGCGCAGGCCGACTACAAGTGTTCTTTTGGCAATTTTATATTGCTCGACCTCTGTGTCACCCGGGAAATTCATTATACGGTTATGCGATGTAGTCATGCGATAGGGAATATTGTTAGCCTTCACCCATTCCATGATTCGTTCACCTTTCGGGTAATTTAAAGCATTCGGCTCGAAGAAAACAAGCTCCGGGACAAAAAGGGCTGTAGCTTTTCTGGTTCTCTTTACGGGAGGGGTCTCAGGTGTCACTATAGTCATGAATTCACGCTCCTTCTGAAAGATGAGTACGTTTATTATGCCTAACTGAGTCTCATTAGAAGCATGGCAATCATGGGTAACTCCTCAGCATGTTCTCTTGAAGGACTTGCCAAGGGGCGTTAGAAACATGTATCATTGTTAGAGCAAGGTTTGGCTCGGCGCCAGGTTCATTATAGAAAAGAGGTAAATTTTAATGCCAACACCCAGCATGGAGGATTATTTGGAGCGCATATATAAGCTCATTGATGAGAAAGGTTATGCGCGGGTCTCGGATATTGCCGAGGGACTGGAAGTACACCCCTCCTCTGTGACCAAGATGATCCAAAAACTGGATAAGGACGAATATCTCATCTATGAGAAATATCGTGGGCTTGTCCTAACCAACAAAGGGAAAAAAGTAGGGAAACGTCTTGTTGATCGTCATCAACTATTGGAAGAATTCCTCGGTTTGATCGGAGTACAGCAGGAATTTATCTATAATGATGTTGAAGGGATCGAGCACCACCTGAGTTGGGATTCGATTACACGTATCGAAACGTTGGTGGAGTATTTCCGCCGCGATGAAGAACGTCTGCAGACTTTATATGCTATTCACAATGAACTGGCAAGCGATTCTTGAAATGGTTTTTCCCGAAACGGATATCGTCCTTAAAGTTATGCCCAGCAAGGCTTTGGTGAGCATAAACTACTAGATGGTATAGCCGTTTCTATTTTGTTTAGTGCAACCTTTCCCAGTTTTTAGCGTCAAAACGGATAAGTCCTTTTTCTGGCTGAGACTGATACCATTCTTTTGAAGGGTGGAATCGGTACATCAACTTGGAGGATTGATCCGTTTTTTCTTTTTTTATAGGATACATATTATTTTAGATTTGGGGAGGAATTATGAATTATCGTAAATGGATGTTGGGATTGCTAGTATTAGTATTGTTTCTGCCTTTATGGTCTCCTGGGGCACGTGCGGCAGCTGTGCAGATTACCATTGAACTGGATGGCGAGGCGCTGGCAAGTGATGTGCCGCCGTATATCACAGCTTCGAATGTAACGATGGTGCCAATTAGCGTCATTAGTAAAGGGTTGAGTGCTGGAGTAGTTTGGAATCAAAGCAGTAAGACAGTTACAATCACGCAAGGAGATACAGAGATCAAGCTGACCAGTGGCCAGAAAAGTGCATTAGTTAATAATGCTTCTGTAGCCCTCGACACCTCAGTACAGATTAAGCAGGGACGGGTTATGGTGCCGCTTCGTTTTGTAAGTGAGCAATTGGGGTTACAGGTTATCTGGGATCAGGCAACCAAACATATTTCTTTGTACTCTAATACAGAGCCGCCGCAGGCTGCTGATCCGGAAACACCAGCAGTACCTACAGCGACTCCAGTCGTTACGCCAACACCTACCCCAGCCCCTACAGCGACTCCAAAACCGACCTCGCCAACAGTTCCAAGTATCCCTGGTGCGTCGGCTAACAAGGAGATGAAGGGAGCCTGGATCTCTACGGTATTTAATCTGGACTGGCCTTCAGTAGCTTCTGCAGGTAACGAAGCGAAACAAAAACAAGAATTTGATAATCTGCTGGACAAGCTAAAAGCTGTTGGTTTTAATGCTGTTTTTGTACAGGTTAGAACCTCAGCAGACAGCCTGTACCCTTCTGTTCTAGTTCCTTGGTCTAAGGTGCTGACCGGCACACAAGGAAAAAATCCGGGTTATGACCCGTTGAGCTATATGGTCAGCGCTGCACATTCACGCGGTATGCAGTTCCATGCATGGTTCAACCCATTCCGCGCGACAACGGATGCTTCTACATCTGCATTAGCTAGTAATCATGTGGCTAAGTCAAATCCGGAATGGATTGTAGACGCAGGAGGTAAAAAATACATCAATCCAGGGATCCCAGCAGCCCGCCAGCACATTATCGATACAGTGTTGGAGGTCGTCAAAGGCTATGATGTAGATGGTGTCCATTTGGATGATTATTTCTATCCTTCAGGTGTATCTTTTGCCGATGATACTGCTTATAAGACTTATAACACGAAGAACTTGTCCTCTAAGGCAGATTGGCGCCGCGATAATATTAATGAATTCGTCCGTCAATTGGGAGAACAGATTCATAAGGTGAAACCGAAGGTTTCTTATGGAATTAGTCCGTTTGGTGTATGGCGTAATATCAAAAAAGACAGCACAGGTTCGGATACCACAGCTGGAGTTACCGCTTATGACGATATGTACGCCGATGTTCGGACATGGATCAAGCAAGGCTGGATTGACTATGTCGCACCGCAAATTTATTGGAGTCTGTCCTTTAGCACTGCCCGCTACGATAAGCTAGTAGATTGGTGGGTTAAAGAGGTAGAGAATACGAATGTTAAGCTCTATATTGGGCAAGCTGCTTATAAGGTTGGAGCAAGTGACCAGAAAGCAGAATGGCAAAGTGGCGACCAAATCATCAACCAGCTTAAATATAATGAGAAATATAAAGAGGTTGCAGGCAGTATCATGTTCAGAGCAAATGACATTGTATTCCGCAATCCGTTTGGATTATCAAATTTGCTGACCTTTTATTTTCAGTCCAATTAAGATAACTGTTCTAGATAAGGAGTCATGAATGCTCCCCCGTGCTCATAGATAAGCAATAGAATCTATGGGAAACGGGGGATTTTTGTGTATGGAGATTAACGCTGTGTTTGAAGGAGGGGGAGTAAAAGGGATTTCTCTCGCTGGAGCAGTTGAAGCCACGGAAAGGGCGGGGCGAACCTTTAAAAAGGTCGCTGGAACCTCCTCAGGCGCGATTGTAGCGACTTTACTGGCTGCGGGTTATGAAGGTGAGGAAATGAGTCGGATGATCCAAGGAACTTCTTTTTCATCGTTTATGAAGCGAGCTCCCATCTATAATACGGCTTGGGTAGGTCCTGCACTGCGAGTGTTATTGAAGAAGGGATTGTATTCGGGTGAAGCCTTGGAAGCGTGGATGAGATCGCTTTTGCTTAAAAAGGGAATTATCACTTTTCGTGATCTGCCACCAGGCAAACTATCTATAATTGCTTCTGACATTACCAATGGCCGGATATTGGTCTTACCAGATGGGTTGGAGCAGTATGGAATCTCTCCTGAACATTTTGAAGTGGCTAAGGCTGTGCGTATGAGCTGCAGCATTCCTTATTTTTTTGATCCAGTGATGCTCAGGTTAAATGGACAGTCCGCTAGAGGAAAGTCTTTTATTGAGCAATTTGTATACGTCGTGGACGGAGGGTTATTAAGCAATTTTCCTTTATGGCTATTTGACGGGATGAATGAGGATAGTAAAGTGCCGGGGAAAAGAATCCCTACGGTAGGGTATCAAACAGTAGGTAAAACCGACCCGCAGCCCCACAGGATTAGGGGACCGTTCAGTATGCTGCAAGCTATGGTAAGCACCATGCTGTCTGCTCATGATGAGAAATATATTGAAGATGATAAATATGTCCGCACGGTCACCATCCCAACGCTGGGTATCGGCACGACCCAATTTAATATTACGAAGATGCAAAGCGACGAATTGTATGCCGCCGGACTGAAGGCAGGGGAAGACTTCTTTAAGGAGTGGCGCCCCAGATAACAAGCAAGCTTTAAAATATCAGAAAAAAAGCATCCCGCACGTTATTTTGAAACGTGGAGATGCTTTTTGGTGTTTGTCTTAATTTAGTTAATGGTACTTTGGAAGCTGATCATCGTTTTTCCCTTTATTTCCTTCGATGACTTGGAAGGGATAACTTTTACGTTTGCCTGGTACTGCTTGAGTCTTGCGAATCCCAGCAACCTTGGTCATGGTTTTCTGCGAAGGTTTGACTTTGATTCTAGATCCATTGCTGCTGCGAGCGTATTTCCCTGGTCCCATTTTGTAAGCATAATAGATAATCGCTAACAGTACTAAGGGGAGAATCAGCTTTGAGAGCGTATAGAAAGGCTCAGTCAAGACTCCAATCACAAAACTGAATATTGCAAGAATTACAGAAATCCAAAAAATTAAAGCATGCCTGATCATAGGACACTCATCCTTTCGCAGGATCCAATATGCCGCCTGACACACTTGCCTCCGTATATCCTCTGGCTTCAATCTCTGCATCAAGCTCACGCATACGATTGAAAGAGGCGATGGATACTTCTACCTGATCATCCTTTGGTTCTTTGGTAGTGAGCAGCTGCAGCCATAGTCCAGGGTATCCCAAGTATTTGAGACCTGGAATTTCTCTTACTGCGTTGGTACCCTTCAGAACCTCAAACGAAACACCGATTACGACAGGCAGCAGAATAATCCGTTGGATCACACGTTCCCAAAGATTATCCCAGGGTACTACGGAGTAAATAATAACGCCGAGGATAATCGTCAGCATCATAAAACTGCTTCCGCAGCGGTAATGCAGACGGCTGTATTTCTGAACGTTCTGGACAGTCAGCTCTTCGCCTGCTTCAAAGGCGCTGATGACTTTGTGTTCCGCACCGTGATACTGGAATAGCCGCTTGATCACAGGTGTTTGCGAAATCGCCCATAAATAGACCAGCAAGAGAACCATTTTAATGCCGCCTTCTATGAGGTTGTGCAGTACATAGTTATCAAATGCATTCTTGAATAAAAAATCTTCGACAAATACTGGTACAAGCGTAAAAATGAGCTTTCCGAATAAGAAGGAGAGAATACCCATTACAGCAACGCCAAAAATCATTCCGAGGCTCCAGCCTTCGTCCTTTTTCTTCGGCTTAGCTTTCTCTTTCGCCAGTTCTTCGGGTTCCAATTCATCTTCGGCATAGGATTCAGCCGAATAGTTCAAGTGCTTAGAGCCTTTGGCGCTGGCATCTATAATACTGACAAGGCCGCGAAGCAGCGGAATCTTGCGCAGTTTAGTGACCCAGCTCTTATCGCTTCTTGGCACCTCCAAAAATGTAATCTCCTGATTCTTTCGTCGCACGGCTGTTACATTAATATGCTTGCCGCCGAACATGACGCCTTCAATGACGGCTTGGCCGCCATAGCTGGGAGTTTCCTGGGACAACCAATTCACCTTCCCGTAATTAATATGATTTATATAATACATTGTAACTAATTTTTGAAGACATTACTAGTTGGATCGCCTTTTGCTGCACATACTACCTTATATGGACAAGGAGAGACAAATCGGTATTAAAAATACGGAAAGAGAGGCAATTCTATGAGCAAATCACATCAACAACAATCAGATCATACTAATATTTGGTTTTTTGCGCTCGAATTAGGTTTTTTCGCAGGTTTGATTTGGGGAGGGCTGCACTGGTTAATCTACTGGTTCAGCTTTACCAAGGTTAGTCCTGGTTATTTAGCAGAGCCGTTTTTTAAACATACTTTTCTGACGACAATGTATGGACATCTCGTGGGTTATTTGTTTTTCATCTTATTTTCAGTGATAGCCTCACTGCTATATGTGCTTATTCTGCGCAAGCTGAAGGGACCTTGGCCAGGATTGGTTTATGGTGTTTTGTGGTGGGTAGTTATATTTATTCCCGGCTCGCAAATGTTTCTTATGCAGCCGCCTTTTAAGCTGCCGTGGAACACTGTGATTAGTGAGTTCTGCCTTTTTTTACTTTGGGGGATGTTCATTGGATACACAGCGGCGATTGAGTATACCGACGAACGAAAGCGTGAGCAAGCGACTGCACTTGCCTAACGGCTCGAAAAAACTTCTCAAGGGGATATCCCTATGTTAAAATACAATGTGGCTATTTCGAGAGGAGAATGAAAATGGGTAACGAGCGCGTCTCCAAGCTGCGTAAGGTTTTGCAGGATAAAGGATTGGAAGCAATGTTGATAACCAGCGGTTATAACCGCCGCTATTTAAGTGGATTTACCGGATCGTCCGGTTATGTATTGGTGACAAGCGATGATTGTTATCTGCTAACTGACTTCAGGTACATGACACAGGCTGCGGATCAAGCGGTAGGAGTTAAGGTTGTAGAGCATGGTCCTAAATTTATTGATACAGTACGCGAGTTGCTGCCAACAGGCAGTGAGGTACGTGTTGGTTTCGAACAGGATGATGTCTCTTTCAGCGCTTATACCTCATATGCGGAAGCCCTTAAGCCGGCAGTGTTAGTTCCAGTTTCCAAAGCCGTGGAAGACCTCCGTATGTTCAAGGATGCTGAAGAGCTTGCTGTTATGCAACGTGCAGCTGATCTGGCTGATGCTACATTCAATCATATTCTGAATGTGATCAAACCAGGCATGACTGAAAGAGACGTCGATTTGGAAATGGAATTCTATATGCGTACCCACGGGGCAACTGCGTCATCGTTTGATACGATTGTTGCTTCAGGTGAACGTTCGTCCATGCCGCATGGCGTAGCAAGCAGCCGTGTAATTCAAGGTAATGAATTTATTACGCTTGATTTCGGTGCATTACTCGATGGATACTGCTCAGATGTGACTCGTACCATTGCACTCGGAGCTCCAGATCCGAAGCTGAAAGAAATCTATGATATTGTGCTGGAAGCTCAGCTACATACGTTGGCACATATCAAACCGGGTATGACTGGACGGGAATGTGATGCACTGGCACGTGATATCATCGCTAGCTACGGATATGGTGATCAATTTGGACATAGCACGGGTCATGGACTTGGAATGGAAGTTCATGAATGGCCGCGTTTGTCCAAGCTGAGTGACGATATCATGCAGCCGGGAATGGTCGTTACTGTAGAACCAGGTATCTATTTGCCGGGGATTGGCGGAGTACGTATTGAAGACGATATTGTGATCACCGAGAGCGGAATATCGCTGCTGACCCATTCGTCCAAAGAATATACAGTACTGTAAGTAAGAAAAGTAGTAGTTTAATTATCGAATTCAGGAGGGATTTTTAGTGATTTCAGTAAACGATTTTAAGACAGGCTTGACCGTAGAGGTGGACGGTGATATTTTTACCGTTCTTGATTTTCAGCACGTTAAACCAGGTAAAGGTGCAGCGTTCGTTCGCTCTAAGCTGAAAAACCTGCGCAATGGTAACACTGTTGAGCGTACTTTCCGTGCTGGTGAAACTATTGGCCGTGCTATTATTGAGAACCGTGGCGTGCAATATTTGTATGCAAGCGGATCGGAGCATGCTTTCATGGACAACGAAACTTATGACCAATTCGAATTGTCCAGCAAGCAGCTTGAATGGGAATTGAACTTCCTTAAAGAGAACATGACTGTAAACATCATCAGTTACCAAGGTGAAATCCTTGGGATTAACCTGCCTACCAGCGTAGAGCTGAAGGTTGTTGAAACTGAGCCAGGTGTGAAGGGTAATACTGCTCAAGGCGCTACTAAATCGGCCAAGCTTGAAACAGGTCATTCTGTACAAGTTCCTCTGTTCATCAATGAAGGAGATGTGCTGCTTATTGATACTCGCGAAGGTAAATATATCTCCCGCGCGTAGGAAGCATCATACTTGCCGAACTTATAACCAATCAGCCTCCCCCGTTATTACGGTGGGGGGTTTTTGGTATATAAACGAGGATGCATGAGGAACAGTATGGGTGTGGAATGTTATACTTACGAATTAAAGGATTAGAAGGAGACGCATATGAGAAAATTAATTATATCTGAGTTCATATCCCTTGATGGTGTTATGGAAAATCCACAATGGACCTTCTCATTCGGAAGTGAAGAACAGGAGCATTTCAAATTTGCTGAACTGAAAGCTGCTGACGCTCTAATGTTAGGACGGACAACCTACGAAGGTTTTGCAGAGGCTTGGCCAAATATGGTTGAGCAGACAGGTGAGTACGGTGAAATGATGAATGGATACGCCAAGTACGTAGTCTCCACAACTCTCGAAGAAACAACATGGAGCAATTCAAGCTTGATCAAGGGCGATCTTGTTCAAGAGGTGTCCAAGCTGAAGGAGCAGCCGGGGAGAGATATTCTCGTTTTTGGCAGTTGTACGCTTGCGCAGAGCCTGATGCAGCTTGGCCTTGTCGATGAATATCAGCTTCTGGTCTTCCCGATTCTGCTGGGTAGCGGTCAGCGCCTGTTCGATAACGTTGGTGAAGAGAAGACGTTGGAGCTAGTGGACTCCAAAAGATTCAGTTCTGGAGTGATGGCCCTGACTTATCGACCAGCTTCTCAATAAAAAACTGGAAGACGAGTGAAATGAGGTCAGCTAGTGTCTTGAAGCTGACCTTATCTTTTTGTTAGCTTCTGGAAAATCAATAATTTTTTAATGAAATCATTAACGCATTACGCTATTTTCGTATTATACTGGTTTAAAGCGGGAAACCGATTAGAAGCAACTACATAGACCGATATGGGGAGTGAGTGGGACTTTGTCACTTTATGTTATGAAATTCGGAGGCAGCTCCGTCGGCGACACAGAACGCATGCAACGTGTTGCCAAGCGCATCGCAGACAAGCAGGATGAGGGACATCGCTGCGTTGTAGTTGTATCTGCTATGGGGGATACAACAGATGATTTGATCGATACGGCGAAGCAATTAAACGGGCAGCCGCCTGCACGTGAAATGGATATGCTGATGACAACAGGAGAGCAGATTTCCGTTGCTCTTTTGTCCATAGCTCTTCATGGGATCGGGCGGAATGCAGTATCTTATACAGGATGGCAGGCCGGGTTCCGTACAGACGAAACCCACGGTAGAGCTCGTATCAATGATATTGATCCACACCGTGTAGTAGCTTCTTTGGAACGCGAACAGATCGTTATCGTTGCCGGTTTCCAAGGGATGACTTTGGATGGTGAGATCACTACCCTGGGCCGCGGAGGATCGGACACGACAGCTGTAGCCCTTGCGGCTGCTATTCAAGCAGATGTATGTGAGATTTATACTGACGTTGATGGTATCTATTCTACAGATCCACGCATTGTGAAAACAGCCCGCAAGCTGAACGAAATCTCATACGATGAGATGCTAGAGCTTGCCAATCTGGGAGCGGCGGTACTACATCCGCGTGCAGTGGAGTATGCTAAGCGTCATCAAGTTAAGCTGGTCGTTAGATCGAGCTTTAATCATAATGAAGGTACTGTTGTGAAGGAGGAAGCAAGCATGGAGCAAGGAGTCGTAGTTAGTGGGATTGCTTATGATAAGAATGTAGCACGTGTCAGTATTCTAGGAGTACCTGATGTACCGGGTGTACTCGCTCAAGTCTTCGGCAAGCTGGCTGAAGAAGGCGTAAACGTTGATATCATAGTACAAAGTGGTGTGCAGAATGAGCAGGCTGACTTCTCATTTACAGTTTCACTTGATGAACTGGACCGTGCGAAGGAAGTAATTAAAGAAATCCATAAAACTTTACCTTACCGTGAAGTAACGTCCGAGGATAACCTCGTTAAGGTTTCTATTGTTGGCGCGGGTATGGTTAGCCATCCTGGTGTTGCGGCTCAAATGTTTGATGTGCTCTCCCAAGAGGGCGTAAGCATTAAGATGGTCAGCACGTCTGAGATTAAGGTTTCTTGTGTAATCGAATCCGGCAATTTGCCATCGATCATTCAGGCGCTTCACACCGCTTATAATCTGGATACAACTGAGCAGGCCTTTGTTGGTGGTCCTAAGGATCGTCGTTAAGAGCCGTTCAATCAATAAAAAGGGAGATCCTACAGCTATTTAGCTACGGGGTCTCCTTTTTGGGCATCAGCAATAAATGAAAAGGAACGCTGCAGGTTTGAATGCAGCGTTCCTTTTTACATCTATATGGGTATTTATCCTAAACGTCTAAACCGGCCTAGAATTTCAACAGTCTCAAGTACATTGACGAAAGAGCTTGGATCCGTCTCAAGGATAGTCTTACGCAGCTCTGACAGCTCATAGCGGGTCGTTACGGTCATCAGCATTGTATTGCCCTCGTGACTGTAACCGCCCTCTGCGTTGACTACTGTGATGCCATGAGGCAGCTCTCTAAGACGATTCAGCATTTTATCCCGTTCCTTGGTAACAATGAAGCAGGTTAGCTTAACATGACGAATATGAATCATATCAACCACTCTGCTTTTCACAAAAATACAGAGCATAGCGTATAAGGCTGAGTCCCAGCTTTTAAAGAAGCCTAAACTCAGAATAACGATCCCATCCATTACGAAGAGTACATTCCCAATAGGAATATCCCGCTTACGTGTAATAATCGAGCCTAATATATCAAATCCTCCAGATGAACCCCCGGCACGGAGAGAAAATCCAACCCCGCCAGCAATAATTACGCCGCCAAAAATACTAGCCAAAATCGGGTCTTTGGTCACTTTTACCGCAGGAATAATTGTCATGAACCAGGTGGTAGCTAAAACGGAAAGCATGCTTAGTAAGATGTACTTTTTCCCCACTGCAATAAATCCCCAGATCAGAACAGGAAGGTTTATCGCAAAATAAATGATTGAGATGTACTTCGGATTAGTTACATACCCGATGACTGAAGCCACCCCTGCTACCCCGCCGCTTAGCAGTTGATGAGGAATTAGAAATAATCTCATCCCTGCGGCGACTAAAAAAGCTGAAAAAATAATGATTGCCGCTTCTCTTACTGGTCTGACTACGGACCGCATGCTGAGCGGTAGCCCGTAATTTCGTACGTGCATGACACAAATCCCCTCTTTTTCTTATGTCTTTTTAGTTTGCCTTTTTTTGAAAATATAAACTCACTATATTTCCAATTAAAAAGGATACCACAGATGAAGGCGTTCGTAAAAATTATTTTATCGTACTGATTATATTTATTTATGAACCCACTCACTATGAATTCTTTCACAGTCTGATCTGCAAATCTGTCATTTCTCATTGTCTAAAGTGAAAAAGCCACGCATATCCATGAGTAATAGAAAGCTAAACAAGCCTCAGATCTCTTTTGGTATGAATGAATTAGTAAAAGGAGTGGAGTAGATTGGACAAGTATGTAAGCTGGATGGCAACTCTGCGGTTGTTCTCGGGCAGTGCAGAGATTATAGCTGCGCTGATAATGCTCAGATTAAATCAGGTCGATAAGGCGCTGGCTGTCAATTCTGGACTGGCTTTGGTAGGCCCGACCATATTGATATTGACGACAGCTATTGGCCTGACTGGGATGGCACAGCAGCTGTCGTGGAGCAAATTAGGCTGGGTGGGCTGCGGTGTAGCCTTTCTCTTAATCGGGATTTTGAAAAAATGATAGATGATAGGCATATTAGGCGCGTACAAGCATAAATATGGAATAAAGCAATTAAGTAGAGGACAGCTTGGGGGTACTTTGTATGGCAGATGATTGGCTGCAATTGTTTCCTGAAAAAGTAAGAGCGCTGTTAAAGTGCCTTCCCCTTCCGCTGCTAGGAATGGTGGAGGAGATTCGTGTCCGTGAAGGTCGTCCGCTGGAAATTAACTACTCTGGTAAATATCACTTTCTAAGAGTGAATGGCAGTTTGACGCAGAGGCCTGAAGAAGCTTACAAGCCGGATCGGGAAGACACTCATCGACTGCTAGACCTGATCAGCAACCATTCGCTATATACGATGGAAGAAGAGCTGAGAAAAGGATTTATTACGATTCCCGGCGGTCATCGGATAGGACTTGCTGGCCGGACAGTACTGAGTGGCGGAGGTGTAGAGCATCTTCGTGATATCACTGGCTTTAATGTCCGTATTGCTCGTGAGGTACCTGGAATCGCAGATGGAGTGCTGCCTTATTTACTGGACAAGGGGCGGCAGCGAATGATGCACACCTTGATTCTCTCCCCTCCACAACATGGCAAGACTACCCTACTCCGCGATCTTGCAAGACAAATCTCCTTAGGGGAATTGGGCAAGCGCGAAGGGATTAGACCGGGGCTGAAGGTGGGAATTGTTGACGAACGGTCTGAAATTGCTGGCAGCCGGCGTGGTGTTCCCGCCTTTGACGTGGGTCCTCGGACAGACGTTCTTGATGGGTGTCCCAAGGCAGAAGGCATGATGATGATGATCCGGTCGCTATCGCCAGAGGTATTAATCGCGGATGAGATTGGGCGTCCTGAAGATGCCGAAGCAGTTACCGAGGCACTGCATGCCGGAATATCTGTCATTGCTTCCGCTCACGGAAAAGATGTAACAGAGTTGGCTCGTAGGCCGGGTCTTGGAGGACTGCTGGAACAAAAGATGTTCGAGAGATATGTCATACTCCATCGTTCAGAAGCAGGCCTCACGTTTCGTATTCTGGATGGCCAGAAAAGAGGAATGCTGCTTATCTCTCCCGGGGATCGACTAGGCGGTGATTTGCATGCTTAAGCTGTTCGGTGCTGTGCTCATTGTGGTGGCTGGTACGCTTGCAGGTCTCCAGTTTGCTCGTCAATATGCAGACAGGCCCAGACATATCAGAGGTTTAATAGCAGCACTACAGCGGTTGGAAACAGAGATCATGTACGGCTTCACCCCACTGCCGGAAGCCATGCGGCGGATTGGGAATCAGTCGAAGGACCCGCTGAAATCGTTGTTTGTCAAAACAGCGGAGGAGATGAGTCCTCCCTATGACAGAAGCGCCCAGGATGCCATCCAGCGGGCGATGGAAGCATATTGGAAGTCTACCGCTATGAAGGGGACAGAAAGAGAGATTCTTCGTCAGCTCAGCTGTACTCTCGGCACAAGCGATAGGTCGAATCAGAGCACTCATATCGCGTTAGCATTGCAGCAATTGAAGCAGGAGGAGTCGGTGGCCAGAGAGGATCAAGGCAAATATGAAAAGTTAAGTAAAAGCCTGGGTCTGCTGCTTGGAGTACTGATCGTCATTTTGATCTTTTAGCGAGGTGCCAGGAATGAATATTGAAGTCAATGCGATTTTTCAAATTGCCGGCATTGGCATAATTATCGCCATGATCCACACGGTGCTCAAACAGATGGGAAAAGAGGATTTCGCACATTGGGTCACCGTGATCGGGTTCGTAGTCGTGCTGTTCATGGTGATTCGGATGCTGGACGGGTTGCTGCAGGAAATAAAAACGATCTTTCTTTTTCAATAGGCGTGCTATGGAGATTATTCAAGTTGTTGGGATTGGGCTGATATCGACCATATTGATTCTCGTACTGAAGGAACAAAAACCGATGTTCGCCTTCCTTCTTGCTACTACAACAGGAATTCTAATTTTTATGTTTCTGATCGGCAAGATCGGAATGATCCTCTCTACACTGGAGCGGGTGGCTGAGTCATCGGGGATGGAAATGATTTATTTGAAGACTGTTTTCAAAATCATCGGCATTTCCTATATCGCGGAGTTCGGTGCACAGATTGTACGAGATGCCGGTCAGGAATCGATTGCTTCCAAAATAGAACTCGCCGGAAAAGTGCTAATTATGGTACTAGCTGTACCCATTATCAGCATCATTATCGAAACCGTCATGAAACTACTGCCTGCTTAAAGCAATCGTGAAGAGAGCTGAGCAACGGATCGGGAGGAGAAATTATGCAAGAGCACAGTGTTTTCCGTCCTCCAAAATTAAAAATAATACTGCTGCTGCTTCCATTCTTTTTCATTCTATGGTTTGCAGGTACAGCTCAGAGTGTGCAAGCTTCCTCAACACCAGAATCCGGCAGTTCCTCCCCGGTAGACCAGTGGGTCAAAAGCCAGGTGAATAATTTACCCAAAGATAAAGTCGAGTCGTACTGGGATCAGCTGATGAAGGATTATGGTGGTTTTTTCCCGGACGGGGCCACACCAACGCTAATGGACATGCTGCTTCCGGGAGATAAGGGGCTCAGCTTAAAGGGTGTGTTATCTGGGCTTCTAGGCTTTATGTGGCATGAGGTACTGTACAACGGAAAGCTGCTCGTGACGATTGTGATGATCAGTGTGCTCAGCATGATTCTGGAGACGCTGCAAACCGCTTTTGAGCGAAAAACGGTCAGTAAGGTCGCTTATACGCTCTGTTATATGGTGGTGCTGGTAATTGCCGTGAACAGCTTCAATATCGCTATTGGTTATGCAAAGGATGCTATCGATCGGATGATCGATTTCATGATGGCGATGATTCCACTGCTGTTCGCGCTGCTGGCTTCGATGGGGAATATCGTTACGGTCTCCGTCACCCATCCGTTAATTGTTTTTATGATTCATACGGTTGGCACCATGATCCACACCCTTGTTTTTCCGCTTCTGTTCTTCTCGGCTGTGCTGCATCTGGTCAGCGCATTGTCGGAGAAATATAAACTAACCCAGCTGGCTAATCTGCTGCGAAACATCGGTGCTGGACTGTTAGGTGTACTGCTAACTGTGTTCCTAGGTGTAATTTCCGTTCGAGGGATAACAAGCTCAGTAACGGATGGGGTCACCATTCGGGCCGCTAAATATATTACAGGGAATTTTGTTCCGGTCATCGGCAAAATGTTCGCGGATGCCACAGACACAGTAATCTCAGCTTCACTGCTGGTGAAAAATGCGATCGGGTTATCGGGTGTCATTATCATATTGTTCCTGTGTGCTTTTCCGGCAATCAAAATCCTGGTGCTTGCCCTTATCTACAATATAGCCGCCGCTGTGATGCAGCCGCTGGGAGAGACGCCGATTGTGGTCTGTCTCCAGACGATTGGAAAAAGCATGGTATACGTGTTCGCTGCTTTGGCTGCTGTTTCCTTAATGTTTTTTATGGCGGTTACGATCATGCTGACTGCGGGCAATTTGACTGTAATGATGAGGTGAAGCAACCAAACTTTTAGGAGGGAAACCATGAGCTGGTTGGGCGGTTGGCTGCGGGAGATCATCCTGGTTGTGCTGTTGGCGTCATTTGTTGAATTGCTGCTCCCAAGCAAATCCATGGAGCGTTATGCAAGATTGGTGCTAAGTCTCCTAATCCTGCTCACGATGCTCAGCCCTATCGTCTCTCTCCTGAAAGGTAATGCAATCTCCGAACTGAGTGTCGCTATGGGACAGCAAGAGAAAGAGGGCAGTTTGTTCACTGGCGGAGGGAAGGGAGACCCATCCTTGGAACAGATTTTGGCAGATGGGCAAAAGCTTGCACAAGGCCGTCAGGAACAGAGTCTGCAGCTCGCTGCCGAAGAGGTGGCGGGTCAGATGAAAGAGCAGATTATCAGTGAGACCGGCAAACGCGGGGTTAATGTCACCGTAACGCTGGGCATGGGGAAGTCTGGCGGCACTGGTAACGAAGACGTTCCTGTCATTTCCAATGTAAGGGTCTCTATGCCTCAGACAACGGCTAACTCCCCGGGTACTTCCGGAGCTTCCAGCACAGCGACTACAGCACCCATTACAATCTCTCCTGTAGCACCTGTAGAAGTTAAAATTGGCGCTAATCCGGCAGATAACGTAGAGAGTGAAGCAACATCATCAGCTGAACCTAATAAAGCAGTGAACGGAACTGTAGCTGAAGACAGCGCGTCCTCGAGTGAAATGGAGTCCATTGTAAAGCTGCTGGAACTGAAGTGGGATTTGGATCCCAAAGTCATTCAGGTGGATGGCAGCGTGGCTAGTAACGTCAAATCATGAGCTTGATGTTTCTAAGAACTATAATTTTTAGGAGGGATGGGAGTGAGCAATTGGCTGAAAAAGCTTGAGCAGTGGGCTGGGGGTGGGGCCGGAAGTCCGAAGAGAAGCCATACCTTTCGCTGGCTGATCATTCTGGGTCTGCTGGGCGCAGCGATCATGCTATTCAATTCCTTCGTCAATGTGAAGAGGATTGATAACGAGAATACAGGGCGTGAGCCGCCGGTGAATCAGTCCTCTCAAACGGCGCTGGTGCAGAGTGATCCAACCACAACGACCAATTCGTTCGACAGCATCGAACTAGCGATGGAGAACCGGATGAAGGAAATTTTGGAGAAAATCGTTGGCGTCGGTACAGTCGATATCATGGTTACAGTGGAGTCTACAGAAGAAATTGTCGTGGTGCGTAATATGAATGACTCCCAACAGCTTAGTGAAGAGACAGATGCCAGTGGGGGGAAACGTCATACGACACAATATACGAGGGATGGCGAAATCGTAACCTACTCGCAATCAGGGGACGAGACACCCATCGTGACGAAGCGAATCAAACCTCAGGTACGCGGCGTACTGGTAGTTGCCAAAGGGGCAGAGAACAAGGTTGTTCGTGGACTTGTCGAGCAGGCTATAGAAAAAGGCTTGAACGTCCCAATCCAGCGCATTTCAGTAGTACCACGCAAACAAGAGTAGCAGGAGAAAGTCAATAAGTGAGTGCTTCCGAAGCAGCCACTAGATTAAATTTTAGGAGGAATTAGGAATGAACGGCAAAAGACAAACGATATGGTTGGTTTCTATGCTTAGCTTGATGGTGGTCCTCTCTGCATACTATTTATTCACTGAAGACTCAGGTGCTTCGATTCCAAAAGACACGGCTGGCACAATGCAGGTTGATTCCCTGAAAGACACAGCAGGTGCAGCGTTGCCAACGGTTGGTGACAAAGGTGTTGTTGTGAACGAAGTTGTTAGTCAAGGCGATGTTGTTGCCGATGAAGGCGTTGTAGATAGCACTACTGGCGCCGCTACTACGGACGACAGCGCTACTGCCGCCAAAACGGATGACAGTGCTGCTACCGCTAAAACGGATGATATCACTACTACTGCTAAAACGGACGAAAGTACAACTACAGCTGCTAAGGACGATAGCAGTAAAGCTGCCGCAAATAGCAGTGACTCAGAGAAGGCAACAACCGACACTGCTGCTAAAGATGCCGCGAAAACAGATACATCTGCTAAAGATACAGCCGCAAATACAACAACCAAGACTCCAGCTAAAAATGACAAAGAAATTCTCGATGAAGTAGCTTCTCAAAGTGTATCGGCGAGCAGCATGTTCACTAACTACCTTTATGAACGTGAGCAAAAGAATCTTAAGAACCAACAAGACTTGCTTGCTTTGATTAATGACATGGACAAAACACCTGCCGATAACGCAGTCGCTCAAGAACAACTTCTTAATCTTGAAGAAAAAGAATCCAAAATTACCGGTATCGAAGAACAGCTTCAACAAAAATATGGCGAAGCGATTGTAAAGGAAGAAGCTGGAGACAGCTATAAAGTAGTCGTTCTCAGCGACAAACTGGATGTAAAGCAAGCGGTCAGCATCGTGGATCTCGTAATGAAGGAACTGAGTGTATCTCAAGATAAAATTAGTGTACAATACGTTTCTGAGCAATAATAAGCTGTACAATTAAAAGAAAAATGACGAAAGAGCTCGGGTTGCCCCGGGCTCTTTCCATTTTTACCGATTGTGATATAATACATAAAGTTATCTTGTCCGCTTAAGAAGTGGCTTCGAGAGAAAGCTGAAGGAGTGAACTGATATATGTTCAAGTTGAGCGAAATTAAGGAATTGATTAAATTGCTGGACCAGACCTCCTCTGTACATGAGTTGGAGATCGAAAGCGAAGGAATGAAGCTTGCAATTCGCAAACCGGATCGCCCTGAAGCTGATGGAACAGCAGTACAGGCGACTCCTTATGCTGCCTATCCCTTTACGCCTGCCCCGCAGCCGCAGAGCGTACCGCAAGTATCCTATCCGGTAGTAGGTGAAGTTCCTCCAGCGCAGCAGCCACAAGCAGCTGCAGAAGGCAAACTACATAAAATTGTGTCTCCAATGGTGGGGACCTTTTATAGTGCCGCTTCTCCGGAAACGCCTTCGTTTGTTAATGTTGGAGACCGTGTAAGTGAAAAATCAACGGTTTGCATTATTGAGGCGATGAAACTGATGAATGAGCTGGAAGCGGAGATTAAAGGTGAAATCGTGTCTGTACTTGCTGAGAACGGTCAGCTTGTAGAATACGGTCAACCACTATTCTTGGTTAAACCGGAATAAATACCGCAGACTACTTAAGGAGCGGAAGCTTCGCAAAACTTTGGGAGGAAACGCATGAACATTCAAAAAGTGTTGATTGCCAACCGCGGCGAAATCGCGGTCCGCATTATTAGGGCCTGCCGTGAACTGGGCATTTCCACCGTCGCGGTCTATTCAGAACCCGACCGGGATTCACTGCATGTCCGGTTGGCTGATGAAGCTTACTGCATCGGTCCGATGCCGGCCAAGGACAGCTATCTGAACTTTACAAATATTATGAGTGTAGCCACCTTAACGGAATGTGATGCCATCCATCCTGGCTATGGATTTTTAGCTGAAAATGCGGATTTTGCAGAGATTTGTGAATCTTGCAATATTATCTTCATAGGACCTTCTCCAGATGCCATAAACCGTATGGGTGACAAGGCTGTGGCGAAGGAAACCATGAAACTGGCTGGAGTTCCGATTATCCCGGGCTCAGATGGTCTTGTAGGCGATGTAGAGGAAGCTGTCATGCTGGGCCGCGATATTGGTTACCCGATCATCGTTAAGGCTACTGCAGGTGGCGGAGGTAAGGGAATACGGATTGCTGAGGACGAGGAATCTTTGGTGAAGCAGATTACTGCTGCACAACAGGAAGCACAAAAGGCGTTTGGTAACGCTGGTGTATATCTGGAGAAATTCCTAACAGGCATGAAGCATGTAGAGATTCAGATTATTGCAGATAAACATGGCAATGTAGTGCATTTAGGTGAACGGGACTGCTCCGTGCAGCGTCGTCGCCAAAAGCTGATTGAAGAGGCACCTTGTTCAGTGCTCACACCGGAAATTCGGGAAGCAATGGGTAATGCAGCAGTTCGAGCAGCACTTGCCGTGAATTATTCGGGAGCCGGAACACTTGAATTCCTGCTTGGACCGGATGGACAGTTCTACTTCATGGAGATGAATACCCGTATTCAGGTTGAACATCCAGTAACAGAAATGGTTACAGGTGTGGATTTGATTAAGGAAATGATCTCTGTAGCAGAAGGCAATCCGCTGTCATTCACTCAGGAAGATATCGTGATTAATGGCTGGTCCATTGAATGCCGTATAAATGCTGAAGATCCTGAGCGTAATTTCATGCCTTCACCAGGAAAAATCGGCTTTTATTTGCCACCAGGAGGCCTTGGCGTTCGTGTAGATAGTGCGGCGTACCCAGGATATACGATTTCCCCTTTCTATGATTCTATGATTGCAAAACTGATTGTCTGGGCTCCTACACGTCAGGAAGCGGTTGCGAAGATGAAGCGCGCCTTGGCTGAATTCGCCGTGGAAGGCATTCATACCACCATCCCTTTCCATCAGAAACTGTTGGAGCATCCTGTATTTTTGGATGGTAACTTTGACATTAAGTTTCTTGAAGAGTATGAAATTTAGGACGACTTCGGTTTGTTTGTCATAAAGTTCGTCAAATGATATAGTATGTTTAATAAGAGACGTGCTTTACGCTTGAAATCATGAACAATCTTTCTTGAAAGGTGTGAAGTCTAAAATGAGTACATTGCCGACAGAATACGAACGGACGGAAATCGGTGAAATCCAGATTGCTCCTGAAGTAATCGAGGTTATTGCAGGTCTGGCGACCGTTGAGGTTAAAGGTGTAGCAGGTATGAGCGGCGGATTCGCCGGTGGTATTGTTGAACTTCTTGGACGTAAGAATCTGTCCAAAGGAGTTAAAGTAGAGGTTGGACAACGTGAAGCTGCGGTGGATGTTTCTGTAATTATTGAATATGGCAATCGCCTTCCTGAAGTGGCTGCTGAAATTCAACGTAATGTTAAGCGCTCCATCGAGACTATGACTGGTCTGACTGTTGTGGAAGTGAATGTGCATATTCATGATGTGCAATTCAAGAACAACAACACTGTAGACAAGAACGAAGAAACAGAAACGATTCTTCGTGTGAAATAGCAGTCATCGTTCTTCCATAAACCCCCGACAGCAAAGTCGAGGGTTTACTCTAATTTAAGGAGGTTATGAGACTCGTGGCAAAAATTTTGGACAGACTTTTGCTGTTTGTCTACAGCTTAAGTATCGGAATACTATCTGTTATTGCCATCCTCCTCTTAAGCGGTGCGATTCCTAGAACTTTGGAGATTGAGAATGGACCAGCAGCTTATATTACAGCAATAATAGTAGCAGTTGTCTTGTTCCTTCTGAGCATCCGATTTTTCTACATCTCTCTGCGCCGTGATCGCGCTTCATTGCCTTCGGTCGATCAGCGTACAGAGTATGGGGATATCCAGATTTCAATGGAAACTATTGAGAATCTGAGTCTTAAGGCTGCCGGTAAAGTGAAGGGAATCAGAGATCTCAAGTCACGTATTCGTGTCTCGCAGGCTGGCCTTGAAATTACAATTCGTGCAGTAGTGGACGGTGAGCATTCATTACCGCTGCTTACGACAGAAGTACAACGTCAGGTGCATGATTTTGTGCAGGAGACAACCGGCATTCCGGTTGCTGATGTGTCTGTATATATTGCTAACCTCACGCAGTCTCCAAGCTTCAAAAGTCGAGTGGAATAGAGGTGAGTTTCCCTTATGTCTTGGAAAGAAGTATGGGAAAGTCACGGGGGTAGAATCGCCGGAGTGACTTTCGGCATTGGTCTGGGTTTGATTTATTTAATTTGCGGTTTTTGGGATATGCTGTTCTTTGCACTGGTAGTGTTCATCGGATATACGCTCGGCAAAAGAAAGGATACCGCGCAAGCGCCCCTGTTTCAATGGCAGGAGTTGGTTTCGCGATTATCCGGACGCTGGCGTCCCTTTAAGTGAACCGCGATAGTCTTTTTCCCGGAGCAGGAAACCGTAAGTTTGTGTTGTCCGTTGCCCCCGGAAGAAAGGCTTTGCGGTTTTTTTGCGACAAGGGATAGGTATATTTGCGAGCTTCCTCTGAAGGTATCTTCGCTTTGTGCAATAATCCTCACAGGATTAGGGAAAGAATGAATAAGTGTGAAGCGATATTTGGGTTGTAGACGTTGTTGCAGTACAAGTGAATATTTTAATGCGATATAAGATTTTAGGAGGAACACATGAAAAGACGTATAGCTAGAGAGATTATTGTCCAAAGCCTGTATCAGATGGAAATGAACGATGTGGAAAGCGCGGAAGCCGTAGAAATGCTGCTCGAGGAAGCTTCAGAAGAGAATGAAACCGAACGTGTAATCACGGACGAGATTCAGCTTAAACACTATGTGGTAGAGCATGTGAATGGGGTATGGGAGCACAAGGTAGCGATCGACGATATACTTGAACATTACCTGAAGGGCTGGCAAATGAGCCGTCTGTCACGTGTGGATCGTCAGATTCTACGTTTAGCAGCGTATGAAATGGTGTTCGCCAATGATGTGCCTGCGAAGGTTGCGGTGAATGAAGCGATCGATTTGGCCAAGCATTTTGGAACGGATGATTCCGGGAAGTTTGTTAACGGAGTACTCGGCAAGATGATCCAAGAGATAGATACTATTAAAGCTGACCATTCTTAATTTATAAACCATAGTAAAGTATATAAAAGGGGAGAGACTAACATGACAGCAGCAATCATCAGTGGTAAACAAGTATCCGAGGAAATTCGTATTAGCATTGCCCAAGAGGTTGCTGAACTGGCGAAACGCGGCGTAAAGCCCGGTTTGGCTGTTATTCTAGTAGGTGAAGACCCGGGATCTCAGGTTTATGTTCGCAATAAGGAGAAATCTTGTATCAGCTTAGGATTCCATTCGGAAGTGCATAAATTGGATGAATCCACTTCTCAAGAAGAACTTCTGGCACTGGTAGCAGAGCTAAACGGACGCGATGATATCGACGGAATTCTGGTTCAACTCCCATTGCCTAAGCATATCGAGGAGAAGGCTGTTATTGATGCAATCTCCGTGGAAAAGGATGTAGACGGCTTTCACCCTGTCAATGTAGGCAACCTGGTCATCGGTGCCGACAGTCTTCTTCCATGTACTCCTGCAGGAGTAATCGAACTGATCAAACGTACAGGAACAGGTATGGCAGGTAAACATGCCGTTGTAATTGGTCGTAGCAATATTGTAGGAAAGCCAGTTTCCCTCTTGTTGCAACGCGAAAATGCTACCGTAACTATGTGCCATTCCCGTACCGCTAATATGCAAGAGATTAGCCGTCAAGCGGATATTTTGGTTGTAGCGATCGGACGAGCTAATTTCATTGATGCTTCCTATGTGAAGCCGGGTGCTGTTGTCATCGATGTGGGCATGAACCGTCTGGATAACGGTAAACTCGCAGGTGATGTTGATTATGAAAGTGCAAAAGAAGTTGCCGGATACATCACGCCTGTTCCAGGCGGGGTTGGTCCGATGACTATTACAATGCTGATGAGCAACACGCTGATTGCGGCTAAACGCCGTCACGGCCTGGAATAGGGGTAAGATTCATGGCGGCAGAGCGGCAGGTTTATTCGATCAAAGAACTCAACCGTTATATCCGCATGAAGCTAGACTCGGATAATTTACTTTCGGATGTGTGGATTCGCGGAGAGATATCCAACTTTACACATCATGGCAGCGGGCATATGTATTTTACACTTAAGGACGAGAGCAGCCGCATTAAAGCGATTATGTTTGCTTCTCATAACCAGCGGCTGCCTTTTATTCCGAAGGAAGGCGCTCGGGTAATTGCCAGAGGTAATGTGACCGTCTATGAACGGGATGGGCAATATCAGTTCTACGCCACACATATGCAGCCTGATGGGATTGGCAGTTTATATCTGGCCTATGAGCAGCTGAAGAGCAAGCTTGAAAAAGAAGGCCTTTTTGCAGAAGCTCGCAAGCGTTCGTTGCCGCGGTTCCCGAAGTGTATTGGTGTGATTACTTCCCCAACAGGAGCAGCTGTACGAGATATTGTGATTACGCTTCAGCGGCGGTTTCCGCAGGTAGCTATTGTAATCTATCCTGTACTGGTGCAAGGCAAAGGCGCTGCGCCTTCGATAGTGAAGGCGATTGGTGCGCTGAACGCCATGGGTGAAGCCGACGTGCTTATCGTCGGCCGCGGCGGCGGTTCGCTGGAGGAGCTGTGGGCATTCAACGAGGAGGAAGTCGCGCGAGCGATATCGGCATCAAGGATTCCGGTCATCTCGGCCGTCGGCCACGAGACCGATTTCACGATTGCCGATTTCGCCGCCGACCTCCGCGCGGCTACGCCCACAGCGGCCGCTGAGCTGGCCGTGCCTCACGCCGGCGAGCTAGCTGCGCAGCTTCGCCAACTGCAGCAGCGGCTGCGCCAGGCGCTGCAACAACGCGCCCAGCGTGGACGCGAGCGCCACTCGGTGCTGCAGCGCTCGCTGGCGCTGGCAGGCCCGCGCCGCACGCTGATTCAGCACACGCAGCGGCTGGACATGCTGCGTGTGCGGCTCCAGCGCTCAGCGGATGCACGGCTCAGCCGTTCCCGCGAGCGCAAGGCGGTGCTGCATCACAGTCTGCAGCGGTTCCATCCGCGCGATAGTGTTGCCGCAGCACGTCAGCTCACAGACAGTCTGCGCCGTGAGTTAATGGGCGCTATGCAGGCTCGTTTGCAGGAGAAGCGATCTCGCTATGTGGCGGAGATCCGCCATTTGGATGCGCTTAGCCCGCTTAAAGTAATGTCACGAGGCTACAGCTTAGTGTATGACGAGGCGGAAGAACATTTAATCAAATCGCTGACTGAAGTACAGCTTGGCGATCTTGTGGTGATAAAGATGAATGACGGACAGCTGAACTGCCAAGTATGGGGGATGAAGGAGGATGGCAAAGACGATGACGAAGGAAGCGGAACTTGATTTTGAAGGCGCTATGGACCGACTGGAAGAAATCGTTCGTGAGCTTGAACACGGCGACGTTCCTCTGGAGAAGGCCATCGATTTATTTCAGCAGGGCATGAAGCTATCGCAGCTTTGCGGCAGCAAGCTGGAACAAGTAGAGCGTAAGATCGAAATGATTACCCAAGAGGACGGAGAACTGCGCAAAAAGCCGTTTGGTGCACGTCTGGAAGGGGACGCCGATGAATCGCTTTGAGAATGATCTGGAGGGAAGCTCCGCAAGTGAAAGCATGCGGCAGCCGCTGGAGGATTACATCGCGTCGATAAGTGATTTGCTCTCACATGAGCTTGAGACTATTCTTCCCGCAACTTGGACGGTTCCAGAAAATTTACAGCAAGCGATGAAGTATTCGCTAATGGCAGGAGGCAAACGCCTCCGGCCGCTGCTTGTGATCGCTGCTTGTGAATCACTGGGAGGCAGCCGTGAAGCAGCCTTGCCTGTTGCTGCTGCGATTGAGATGGTACATACCTACTCGTTGATTCATGATGATCTGCCTGCCATGGATAATGATGATTATCGGCGCGGCAAGCTGACGAATCATAAAGTCTTTGGTGAAGCATCGGCTATTCTTGCGGGTGATGCGCTTTTGACCCATGCTTTTTACAGTGTGGTACAAGCCTCACGTAAATTTGGCATTCCTGCTGAAAATGTTTTATCCATAGTAGAGGATCTGGCGGAAATGGCAGGTCCACGCGGCATGGTCGGCGGTCAGATTGCAGATATGGAAGGCGAGCAAGGACTAACAGATCTAGCGCAGCTGAAATATATTCATCTGCATAAAACCGGAGATTTAATTATTTTTTCGCTGTTAGCCGGCGGACGTATTGCAGGGGCAACAGAGAAGCAGCTTGAGGCTCTGCGTGATTTTGGCACTAGCATCGGACTCGCTTTTCAAATTCAGGATGATATTCTTGATTTGGTTGGTGATGAAGGCAAGCTTGGTAAAAAAACAGGCAGCGATATCAAGCAGCAGAAGGTAACCTACCCTTATTTTATTGGGTTGGAGGAATCTCGTGCTGAGGTGAAGCAGCTTACAGAAGCAGCCCGAAATGCTGTGCTGAATGGCGGTTTTTACGACAACCAGCGCCTGCTGGAAATTGCAGATTATTTAATGGCACGTGATCACTAAGTATGAACTTTCGAAGCGGCTGTATTTCGACAGCCGTTTCGTTTGTGTTATAATGGTTTTTATATATTTTACAACATCTAGGAAAGCGGGGAACTATTCGTGCTGCTTCCACAAATAAATGATCCACAACAACTGAAATCACTGTCAGTCGAAGAATTAACTACTCTTGCAGAGGAAATTCGACGATTTCTGATTGAGAAGCTTACAGCAACCGGCGGGCACCTCGGTTCTAATCTGGGGGTGGTGGAGCTCACGCTGGCCTTACATTATTGCTACAACAGTCCTCGTGACAAAATGATCTACGACGTTGGCCACCAAGCCTATGTCCACAAAATACTGACCGGCCGTCAAGATCGCTTTGATACCCTGCGCAAATATCAGGGATTGTGCGGCTTTGTTAAGCGCTCTGAAAGCGAACATGATGTATGGGAGGCTGGACATAGCAGCACCTCTTTGTCGGCAGCTATGGGGATGGCTATGGCTCGTGATCTAAAAGGCGAAGACAACAAGGTGATTGCCGTGATTGGTGACGGTGCGCTTACCGGCGGGATGGCTTTTGAAGCGCTTAACCACATCGGCCATGAGAAGCGTAAGTTGATGGTTATTTTGAACGATAATGAAATGTCGATTGCTCCGAATGTAGGGGCGATGCACAATTATTTAAGCAAAATTCGTTCGGACCGTCATTATTTGCGTGCCAAAGACGAGGTTGAAGGGCTGCTTAAGAAGATTCCGGCCATCGGTGGACGATTAGCGAAAACCGCTGAACAATTAAAAAACAGTCTTAAATATATGATGGTTCCTGGAGTATTGTTTGAAGAGCTTGGCTTTACGTATCTTGGGCCAGTGGATGGACATGATCTGGAGAAAATGATTGACACCTTCCATCAAGCAGATAACGTGGCGGGTCCTGTGCTTGTGCATGTGCTGACGACCAAAGGCAAGGGCTACAAACCGGCTGAGACTGATTTTTATAAATCGCATGCCATTTCGCCTTACAAAATTGAGTCAGGTCAGGCACTTAAAGCTGTAGGTCCTCCAATGTACACCGAAGTATTTGGCAGTACGCTGATTGAGCTGGGACGTGAAGATTCGCGTCTGATTGCAGTTACTCCTGCGATGCCAGGCGGTTCAGGTTTGTTTCCTTTTGCAAAGGAATTCCCGGATCGCATGATTGACGTGGGGATTGCAGAGCAGCATGCAGCAACCTTGTGTGCAGCTTTGGCTATGGAAGGGATGAAGCCGGTATACGCCGTGTATTCTACCTTCATGCAGCGTGCCTATGATCAGATCGTCCATGATATTTGCCGCCATAATGCCAATGTTATGTTCGCCATTGACCGTGCTGGATTTGTGGGTGCGGATGGTGAGACTCATCAGGGTGTGTACGATGTTGCTTTTATGCGCCATATCCCTAATATGGTTATGATGATGCCAAAAGACGAAAATGAGCTGCGTCATATGATGAAGACGGCACTTGAATATAATGACGGTCCAATTGCTTACCGCTATCCGCGTATTAATGGAACAGGTGTGGCAATGGACGCTGAACTGCATACCCTTCCTATAGGATCATGGGAACGACTGCGTACAGGAGAAGGATATGCTGTAGTGGCATGTGGTCCTATGGTTCAAGTGGCTGAAGAAGCCGCTGATTTGCTGAAGCGGGAAGGAATTCAGGTGGGCGTTGTGAATGCGCGTTTCCTGAAGCCGCTTGATAATTCCATGCTTCTGGATTTGGCTCATGCTGGAACCAATATGGTTGTTATTGAAGAGGCTTGCCAAGCGGGAAGTCTCGGCAGTGCGGTATTGGAGTTCTACGCGGAGCATGAAATTTATGACGCCCGTGTACATCTGATGGGTGTGCCCGACATCTTCGTGGAGCATGGCTCCATTAAAGAACAACGTCAGCAAACAGGCCTTACCGTAGAAGCGTTATGTGCACGTATCAAGTCCATGATGGCTCTAAGTGCTTATAATTACAAAACGACTTCGTCTTCCTAAGTGGAAGCCGGAAATTAGTAACCCTTGAACGATCAGGAGATGACCATGGAACACCGTAAAGAACGGATTGATGTACTGCTTGTGGAGCAAGGTTTTTATGAAAGCCGGGAGAAAGCTAAAGCTGCTATTATGGCAGGGTTGGTGCTCGCGGATGAGGAACGTATTGAAAAAGCTGGCATGAAGGTCTCGCGGGAGTCTACCCTTAAGGTTAAAGGTTCTGTGCATCCGTATGTCAGTCGTGGGGGCCTAAAGCTGGAGAAGGCTCTTCGCCAATTTAATATTGATCTTACCGGGCGGAACATGCTGGACATTGGTGCTTCCACTGGCGGCTTCACAGATTGTGCGCTTCAGAATGGTGTAAGCCATGTATACGCCATTGATGTTGGCTATAACCAGCTGGATTGGTCACTGCGGAATGATGAGCGAGTGAGCGTTATGGAGCGTACGAACTTCCGGTATATGACACCTGCAGATTTGCAGGGTCCTGTTCCGGACTTTGCCAGTATTGATGTATCTTTTATATCCTTAAAAATAATTCTCCCACCCCTCAAAGCCTTGCTGCAACGTCCAGCAGATATCGCTGCACTCATCAAGCCTCAATTTGAGGCTGGACGTGAGAAGGTTGGAAAATCAGGTGTGATTCGTGATTCCGCTGTCCATAAAGAGGTTTTGATTAATGTACTGACTATGGCTGCAGAGTTAGGATTCGGTCTCCATGGATTGACTTTTTCGCCAATTACAGGCGGGGAAGGCAATATTGAGTTTCTTGCTCATTGGAGACTGATGCCAGAAGTGGCGGAAGGCGAAGAATCATCCGTACAGCCGGCAGCTGCTGTTGCAGCAGTCATTCCAGTGGAGGACTTTCCATCCCTTGCTGATGAAGTGATTAAGCAGGCTACGGGTACTTTTAATGTGAGTTCTACTCATGGAAACTCCGCGCGCCGTTAGAGCTTTATGAACACCCCGTCAACCTCAAATGGTCAGCGGGGTGTTTTTTTTGAGCGGGAAGTCTGAAGAGTTCAACCTTGAAAATTCCTCTTCATCTGTTAAGATTGAGGGAGCAGATTTGCTCAAAGGGATTGAATTTATTAAAATAAAGACCCGGTATAAAATCCGGGTCTTTATATTTTGAATCTTTTTTTGGATTTACTGTGCTCGTTGTAATTGTAAATTGCTGAATTAGCGAATAATATCAATTATGCGGAAAGCTTATAAAAAGACAGCTTAGAAGCAGGATTTACCAGGGCTTCACGCGAATAAATCACCGAGGTGATTGATAGTGGCGGGTAGCTCTGACAAGGTCGTTATGGCGTTTATTGGGGTAGCATTATCGATTTTTATAATATATCGGATATATGTATGGCTGCAGAATTCTCCGCGTTCTTTTATGAAGGATCAAATTCCGTTCAATAAAGTGATTATTCCACATCCCTCTATTGATATACTTGAGGATGAAGGATATGAGGTCGTTGGAGGGAAATTAAAAATCCCCTTGTCTTTCAACGTAAATGGGGCGCAGATGTATAGCCGGTTATTTATAGATTATGTGGCGACAAAAGAGGAAGGATCTTTATATTTAGTTATCCTTTCCAGACCACGCAAGCCTTTGGATTTCACTGGCAGTGGCTTACGTGATACCTTGCTTCCCTACCTGCTGATCTATCCGGAATGCAGCGGCGTTCTATATGTTAATGTAGCAACAGCATCGATCCATGTCATTAAGCTTGGCAAAGACGACGGAGAATCAAACTGAGTCCATATTTTTTATATACCAGGAGGCAACAATGAAGGGACAACGACATATTAAGATTCGTGAAATTATTACACAAAAGGATATCGAGACACAGGACGAGCTTGTGGAAGCCTTGCGGGAATCAGGTTTTCAAGTTACTCAAGCCACAGTATCTCGAGATATAAAAGAGCTGTTGCTCATCAAGGTACCCATGGATGATGGAAGATATAAATATTCACTTCCAACGGATCAACGGTACAATCCCATTCAGAAGCTTAAGCGCGTTCTTGTGGATAATTTTGTGCAGATCGATTCCTCGGCTAATCTTGTGGTGATGAAATGTTTACCAGGCACGGCTAACTCTGTCGCTGCTTTAATTGATAATATTGACTGGCCGCAAATTATGGGAACCCTTTCTGGTGATGATACAATCCTTATCATTTGCCGTTTACCTGAGGACAGCAAGACCGTAATTTCACAAATCATGGGTTATATTTCTTAATTATAATTAATCAGATGCCTGTCATCTTCTCGGAGGTGCTCTAGTGTTAGAAACCTTGTCTATACGCAATCTTGCCGTCGTTGAGGCGGTAGATGTGCATTTTTATCCTGGCTTCCACGTGCTTACGGGGGAGACCGGGGCAGGTAAATCCATTATTATTGATGCGCTTGGATTGATTGTTGGAGGCCGCGGTTCTGCGGATTCCATTCGTTATGGTTGTGAAAAAGCGGAGATGGAGGCGCTCTTCAGTCTTCCCAGCGGTCATCCCGTTTGGGAGACTTTGGAGCGTCTTGGCATTGAGGCCCAGCGCGAGGAGCATCTTATTATACGACGCGAGCTTACCTCTCAAGGTAAAAGTACATCACGTGTAAATGGGCAGATGGTCAATCTTACCATGCTTCGCGAGATCGGCGAGCAGCTGGTTAATATACACGGCCAGCATGAGCACCAGAACTTGCTGAAGGCGGAACGGCATCTGGGACTGCTGGATACATACGGAGAACCGATTATTGGTCCGCTAAAGGCAGTTTTTCAGGAAAGGTATTCTGCCTTCGCGAAGGTGGAGAAAGAGCTGCGAGAGCTGCAGGAATCCAGCCAGAAGGCATACCAAATGCTTGACTTATATCGTTTTCAGCTTGAAGAAATTTCATCCGCCGGATTAAAACCGGGAGAAGATGAATTACTTACCGAAGAACGGGTCAAACTATCCCACAGTGAGAAAATGATGGATTCCGTATCGGGTGCATATGAGCTACTTTACGACAGACAAGGCTTGGAATCGATCGGTAATGTTATTTCCAGACTTGAGGATGCAGTTCGTTACGATGAGAAGGGTCTGCGAACAGTGCTCGAACAGCTGCAGTCCTCATATTACCAGCTAGAGGATGCTGCTTTTCAGCTTCGTGATTACCGGGAAAATATCGAGTTCAATCCGATGCGACTTGAAGAAATCGAGAATCGTTTGGATTTGATCACTGGACTCCGACGTAAATATGGAGAAAGTGTAGAACAGATTTTGGCTTATTATGAACAAATTCACCGGGAAACTGATTTGCTTGAGAATAAAGATGAATATCTGGAGAAACTGACGGCGAAGCGCGATTCGTTGCTGTCTGTATTAATGGAAGCAGCTACGGAATTAAGTGAAGCACGAAAGCTTTGTGCTGCTGATCTGGCCACCCAAGTGGAGGGTGAGCTCAAAGACCTTCAAATGGAAAGAACCTCGTTGCAGGTCAAATTGGACAGGCTGGAGGACCCGCGTGGAGTCGAATACAATGGTCGGCGTATTCGCCTCACAAGACAAGGGATAGACAGCGCAGAATTTATGATATCCCCTAACCCGGGCGAACCCCTGAGACCTCTTGGCAAAATTGCCTCTGGTGGTGAGCTGTCGCGTATTATGCTGGCAATGAAAAGTATTTTTGCGCGCCATGATGCAATTCCAGTTTTAATTTTTGACGAAGTGGATACTGGTGTCAGCGGCAGAGCTGCTCAGTCCATCGCAGATAAGCTGTTTAAGCTGTCCTCTACCTGTCAGGTGTTCTCCATTACTCACTTGCCGCAGGTGGCTTGTATGGCTGACCATCAGTACTTAATCCGCAAAAAGGTTGAGGATGGAAGAACCATGACTGAAGTGGAATCCCTAACGAACGATGGACGTGTAATGGAGCTGGCCCGGATGCTGGGTGGCGTAGAAATTACCGAAAAAACATTGCATCACTCGCAGGAAATGCTTAATCTGGCCGAGGCAAGTAAGGCTGCAACAAGCTAAGCGGAGCAATGATTGACAGTAATAAAAGCCTGGGGGCAAGGTTATCTTATAGGTACGCAATTGGCGACCACCTTTTTCGTCAAGCGAAAGAAGCAAAAGGGAGCGTGACAGCCATTGAAGCCTAACCTCAGGAAGTTAATGCCAGGCCTTTTATTTGCCTTCTTTCTTAGTTTATCGGGCATAACGGGAACAAATCTAAGTTCTGCTGCACCACTGCAAGGTGAACCAGCCAAGGTGACTGCACAAGGAATTCATTCCGAGCTTAAGGTGATCCCGGGAGGTCAAACGATCGGTGTGAAAGTGAAATCAGCAGGTGTTTTGGTTGTTGGTCATCATCTGATTGAAGTATCCGAGAAAACTAAGCTTTCCCCAGGAGAGGTCAGCGGTTTAGTGCCGGGTGATCTGATGATCTCCATGAATGGTGAGAAATTGGACGAGTTGTCCAAGGTGGCCAAGCTGGTGGATCGTGCTGGTAAAGCGAATAACCCCTTGACCATTGTCTTCAAACGCGGAGGTAAAGAGCATACAGCTAAGTTAAAGCCCGCGTATGACATTCATGACAAAGTGTGGCGGTTAGGCCTGTACATTCGTGATTCAGCAGCGGGTGTCGGCACATTAACTTTTTATGCTCCCGAGCAAGGTGTATATGGAGCTTTGGGACATGTGATTACAGACATGAATACCGGTACTCCAATTGTTGTAGGCAGTGGTCATATTGTTCAGTCCAGTGTCACCTCCATATCCAAAAGCCAGGATGGCGATCCGGGCGAGAAACGAGCGCATTTTTTGAAAGAAAGCCAAGTGCTTGGAAATGTGGAGAGCAATACTGACTTCGGCATCTTCGGTAAAATGAGCTCCAATCCCGAGCACAGTCTTTACAAAGAACCTATCCCCGTGGCGATGAGCGATCAAGTCAAGGAAGGTCCTGCTGAGATCCTAACTGTAGTTGATGGTCAGCAGGTGGAGCGGTTTAAGGTTGAGATCATTCATGTAGCACATCAGCAAACGCCAGCCACTAAAGGAATGGTGCTGCGGATCACCGATCCACGCCTTATTGATAAGACAGGCGGTATCGTTCAAGGTATGAGCGGAAGTCCTATCGTACAGGATGGCCGCCTCATCGGAGCCGTAACTCATGTATTTGTAAATGATCCTAAGTCCGGTTATGGGTGCTTCATCGAATGGATGCTTCAAGATTCAGGTGTGACCAAACAGGAGAATAGGTATTCATTAAATCTTAAGGCGGTTTAGCCTTAAGATTTTTTGTCGAACGATTACGAAGAACCTCGAACATTGAGATAAAATATTTAATTATAATCCAACGCAGAAAAAAAATAAAGAAAAATAATTTTCGACAGAAGGGAATTCGATCTCCATGTCGAAAACGTAAGAGACAAGAAAAAAATGTTATTTTCGAATAGCAGATATAATTAAGGAGGAAGCAGCCAGTGCAGAATATTGAAGTGTTGTTGGCCGATGATAACAGGGAATTTACGAATTTGCTTTCCGAGTACATTTCTGAGCAAGAAGATATGACCGTAACGGGTATCGCCTACAATGGTGAAGAAGTGCTTCAAATGCTTAGCGAAGCGCGTAAAATTCCCGATGTTCTTATTCTTGATATCATCATGCCGCATTTAGACGGCCTAGGTGTATTGGAACGTCTACGTGATATGGATCTGAATCCTCAACCGAAGATCATCATGCTGACTGCTTTTGGTCAGGAGAACATCACTCAAAGAGCTGTACAGCTTGGTGCATCCTATTATATTTTGAAACCGTTCGATATGGAGGTCCTGGCAAATCGTGTACGTCAGCTTGTCGGCTCTCAAGGCAGCATGAGCTCCTCCTCCAACATGTACAATTATTCGTCGACGTCCAGATCGAATGTAGTGCCGCTCTCTAAGGGCAAGAACCTCGACGCTAACATTACCTCGATCATCCATGAAATCGGTGTCCCAGCGCATATCAAGGGCTATCAGTACCTGCGTGAAGCGATCACCATGGTATATAACAATATCGAGATCCTTGGTGCGATTACGAAGACACTCTACCCAGCAATCGCTGAGAAGTTCAAAACCACGCCTTCACGCGTAGAACGCGCGATCCGCCATGCGATTGAAGTCGCTTGGACACGTGGCAACATCGACTCCATCAGCCATTTATTCGGCTACACCATTAATATCTCCAAATCTAAGCCTACTAACTCGGAATTTATTGCCATGGTAGCAGATAAGCTGCGGATTGAGCATAAGGTTAGTTGAAAGGGTTAGGGGCAGTGTGTGGTAAGGGATTGTGGGTTGCTGGAAGGTGTTTACAGACAGTATATAAAAACCGATAGACTTGTTTTGAATCCGATAAACTTTTTCCATCTCACCCGATAAACCTTTTTGGTTTATTGGGTTTTGTTTTTGTAGGAAAAGAGATGGAGGATTTGTATGGAGTTATCGGATTTGGAGTTTTTTTTAGAAGACTTTTTAGATTGTCAAAACAAGAATTTATCACGTAAGACCGTTAACTCTTATGAACAATTTTTAAAGTTAATTCTTAAAGAATCAGCATGATGTGAATAAGGAGAATTATTTAAAAATCCTGTTGAGAATATCTCACAAATAAAAACTGTAAGAGGATAGAAAAGGGGATATGTTAAGAAGAGTTTAATTGATTATTTAAGCACTGTTTCTTATAGAGGAAGCGAGATTGCGATAAAACCACTTAATGATTCAAAATATCTGCTGAGTTTTCACCCGAAGCAATCTGCAAAGTAGCTCTGATTTCACTGATTTCTTTACGATGAAATTGGGCTTTTATTATATAGCGAATTAAGAAAAAAATTTAGGATTTAATATATTGACTATTAGATAATAATATAGCGAAAATCGCATTATTATAGTCAAAAATACAAAATATTACAAGGAAATATATTCTATTTTATTTATCTGATATGACATACAATTATCTCATTCCAAAAGGAGGTAATTATATGAATTATAGTAAAAAAATATTAACTAGTCTTCTTATTTCAAGTTTTGCGGTTTTCCCTGTTTCAGCTTTTGCTGACGACACATTACCAACTTCAAGTCTGGAGTTGGCAGAGATTAATGTGGTGCATCAAGAGACTCAAAAGGTTGCCGATTATCAACTTGCTGCCGTACTACAAATTGCTAAAAATGCTGTTGAAGAAGAAAGAGATAGTAAAGTAGCTTTTGCAAAAAGTGCTGACCAAACTACTTATGATTACATTACTTTCGATGAACAATATACTTATTTTTATGAAGAGTCGGCTAATGCTGCCCCAGAATTATGGGTAGTAGATAAGACAGATACTAATGTGGAAAGTCTTCTAGCGGGAAATGTTAATGAATTTAATGAGGCTAACAGTATTAACGTCGCTCCTAGAGCTGGATTTATTGGGGATGGTGTAGGCGGTAGAATGAATGTTAATACTACTGGTAGCTATCTTATGGCACTAATGCAACTACCATTAGCGGACAGTAATATAGTGAGTCTGGATAGACCGAATCATATTGCTTTTAACTATGGTGGATTTGAATATACTACGACTGTTACCGATGGTATTGGTTCTTGGGCAGCTGACATGGGTGTGGAACTTTATAATAATTTAGGGCCAAGTGCTACGTCTTATGGATGGAAACCAGTAATAATTCTCAAGAAAAAAAATCGTCCATATGTAAGTGAGACAAATACAGGTTGGGATCAATATCAAAGCGCTACTTTCGATCCTAGCTATAATCAAGTACAAACAAAAAATGGTTATAAACCTGGCACAGCTCCATTAATGTATTTTTGGTACAATTATAATGGAAAAGTAAGAATCAAAATTGATGGAACATCTATTTGTCCAACACTCGGGGGCTATTCTCTTCAAGACACACCAAATATAACAATAATGGAATCAAATGCAAGCTGGAATATTGCCTCAATAAGCAGATGGAAACTGTTATCAACTGTTTGGTCTAAAACTGATACAGGAAAAAATAGAACGACTTTTTCTAATATCAAAGTTGACGGAACACCTATTTCTAGCAGTGCATTATCAGGCCCACTGAACGATCATTCGAATGTCACTGTCAGTGGAAATAATGTAATTACAATTGTTGTAAATAGTGACATTTACAATTAAAATAATGGACAGTAGATACTTTTGTGTCTATTGTCCATTATTATTTAAAGGAGGAATCGTATGAAGGTAGTTTTTAAAGCAATCTTACTTACATCTGTTATTACGTTAATGCTAGGAGGGACTGGCGTAAACGCTTCACGCAGCAAGCCAGTCATTTACATTAATGATGAAAAGTTAGACATTTATGCAAATGTCACTTATCTTGGAACAACTCTTGTCCCTATGCGACCCATTTTTGAAAAGTATGGAATGTCGATTGAATGGGATAATAACACAAAAACTGTGACAGCATCAAAAGATAATAAAGTTATAGTGTTAACAAATAATTCTTATGATGCATTATTAAATGGAGAAAAAGTTGTATTAAATCAAGCACCATCACTTGAACCTACGAGTAATATCTTTTATGTAAATCTGAGATTTATTTCTGAAGCATTGGGGGCAAAAGTGAATTGGGAAAAAACAGAGAATGATGCTAAGATTCACATTGATTTTGCAAAGTAGTTTTTATTTATTATCATAAATATCAAATAATAAATGCCTACCGTTGATATGGAATGGCGTTTATTATTTGCGTTATATTATAAATTTGGTAGTAATTTAAAATGATTAGTTAGAAAATATCTCCTGCTTAAAGAACGTATGCTCGGTATATAATGCATATACAAAAAAAATATTCTATAAGGGGGATGTTGGCATAGATTTCTAATGATAAGTGAACCACTGTCCGCGGCAAGAGCTATCAACAAATCAATGCAGCAAAAAGACACTGAGAATCTGAAGTGCTCCCTGTCAAGTGGACAGTGTAAAAAACAAAAATAGTTAGTTTAGATACCTCAGCTCGTAATACAAGAGCTGAGGTATCTTCGTTATGCAGCACGTCGGTATTCGTTAGGTGACAAGCCATCCAAACATTCTACGTAGCGATAATTATTGTAGTAGTGAATATATCGGCTAACCTCTGTGAGGACATCTTCATAGGTGTCATACTTTGTAAGATAATAGCTTTCTGACTTGTAGGTACCCCAAAAACGCTCAATAGGTTGGTTGTCCAAACATCGGCTCACACGAGACATGCTTTTCTTAAATCCGTACTTTACATGAAGTCGGTTATACTCATGAGACGTGTACTGGAAGCCTCTGTCGCTTTGTAGAAGAGGAGATACGCCAGGATTCTTCGCGTAAGCCCTTTTCAACGTATCCATCACGAGTTTATTGTTGTTGGAATGGCTTAATACCCATGAAACAATGGAATTATCATATACATCAATAATGGCACTCAAATAGGCTTTGCGCCCATTCTCGTACTTCAGTTCTGTCACATCTGTACACCATTTTGAATTAGGGGAATTGGCATCAAAGTTACGGTTCATTACATTTTCAGCTACATGGATCTCCGTAGCTTTCACATAACTCGCTCGTTTTCTGCGAATGACTGCTTTAAGCCCAAGAGCACACATAATTCGGTAATAACGCTTTTTGTTGTACTGCTTTTTGAGCTTTCGGTTTAATTGCGTGCGCATTTGACGGTAGCCAAGAATCCCTTTTCGCTTGTCATATCGTAGATTTACTTCTTTCGCTAACGCGCGAGTTTCAAGTTCTATGCAAGAGGTTTTCCATTTTAACCACTTGTAATAGGCAGATCGAGCAACCCCAGCTAACGCACACAACTTCGTAATTGCGTGACCTTTTTCTTTGTTCAGTTCTTGAATCGCTTGATACAAGTTTACTTGTCGAACGAGGGTTAGCGTGTATTTCGTCGCTTGATCTCTGCCAACTTTTTTGCGAAGTCATTCTCCATCTCTAGGTATTCATTTCGCGCTTCTAGCTCTTTAATCCGTAGCTTAAGACGTTCATGTTCCTCTAGTTCTTCTACAGGCTTTTTACGACCTCGATTGTCCTGAAGAGCTTCCTCACGGCCAGCTTGATATTTCCGAACCCATGCGTAAACTTGCTGATAAGATACACCGTATTTTTCAATCGCTTTCTGATAATCCAATTCATTAGCGATGGTATATTGTGCAATTTCAATACGTTCTTCGAAAGTTGTTTTACGTCCTTTGTTCATATGAGATAGTCCTTTTCCTTTATGTGTAGGTTTTAATTCTATCTCATTAGTATACTTGGTAATCCATTTGATCAAAACACTTCTACTTGAAATATGATGCTTGTTTGTCGCCTCTTCAACGGAGAAACGACCAGACAACACTTCGTTAACAGCAGCCAGTTTGAATTCCTTTGAGTATGTTTTCCATGTTCTCGATTCCTTTAACTCGTCCAAACCATCTGCTTTATATTTCCTAATCCATTCTCTAACCGTGTGCGAACTAAGACCTCGCTGTTTTGCCTCATAGTTTGGATTCGACTTGTGCTCAAGGCACAGCCGTACGACATGTAATTTTACTTCTAAAGATGCTGGACTTCTTTTAGACATTAGAAAAACTCCCGTCATTGTAGCAGTAGAAGTTTTTGTTTTTTCTACTGTCTACTATGACGGGAGCATATCAATCATCAGTGTCTTTTTTATAGACATTTTTCCACCAGAGGATTGTAATTTTTAAAGTAACTTAATCAGCTCTTCTAGCTCGTCAACCATACCTTTCGCAAGTTCAAAATTATTGTCTTTTAAAGCTAATTCTATTTTCATTTCAACTGCTTTTTTATTTTGTTCATTTTCTAAATAATCTTTATCAAAATGACTGGCATAAATCATCTTTCTGAATTTTCGCATACTCATTTTTCTAATCGTCTTCTCGTCAATGATTAGTACATAATCCATCCCATTTACTACAGAATAGAAATCATGAGAAATCATGAGAATCGCACCTTTATAGTCTTCAATGGCTTTCTCCAGTGCGATTTGTGTATAGGTGTCTAAATGGCTTGTCGGTTCATCAAGAAGCAATAAGTTTGCTTTGCTAGCAGAAACTTTTGCCAATTGCAGTATATTTTTTTCGCCACCAGATAAAGATTCTATCTTTTGAGTAAGAATTTCTCCTTCAAAGCCATAGTTTGAAAGATGTGCTCTAATCTCGTCATAAGTTGCAAACCCGGCATCGATGAAGTCTTCTAGTATGGTATTAGAATCCTTTAGCACTTCGTCTTGAAGCTGAGAAAGATAAGCCACTTTAATGTCAGCATTTATTTCAATTGAATCATGATTATTTTTAAAGATATCTCGGAGTAAAGTCGTTTTCCCGGTACCGTTTGGACCGATAAGGGCTACTTTATCTGTAGGTTTCATCTCAAAGTTAACATTTTCTAAAATCAACTCATCAAAGGAAACACTATAATTATTCACATTTAAAACAGTGATGTCATCTCCAATTTCATTGTCCACACCAAAACTGATTTTTGGTTGCTTAATATCAACGAATGGCGCTTTAATTTTTCGCGCTTCCAATCTTTCTTGAAACTTAACCCTAGCTTTTAACGCTCTCCCTCTAGATGCTTCTGAATTATAGGTTGCGATCGCTCTAAGATTATCAATAATGTTATCGTATCTCTCTATTTCTTCTTGTTCAGCGACTGCGATTTCTTGTAACTCAATTTTCGTCTGAAGTAATGAGAAGTTATACTCAATATATCGCCCATCGAACTCTTGGATCTCCATGTTTTCAAGGTGTATAATTTTGTTAAAACAATGATTTAATAGATAACGGTTATGCGTAACAACTAGCAATATTCCTTTGTGAGCATTAATCAGATTTTTAAGTGCATTTAGGTTTTCAAAATCTAAAAATACATCGGGCTCATCCATAATCATTAAGTCTGGACTAGTCAGCATTTCCTTCATCACTTGAATAAGTTTGAATTCCCCACCACTTAGGTCGGATACCCTAACATCTTTTAGCTTCAAGAGGTTGGCTAAATTTAGTTTCTTATTAATATTGCTTTCAAAATCATTTCCATCCATTAAATCAAAGGCATCTAGAGCTAATTGATACTTTTCGAGTAATGAATCAATATCTGACGATGTTTCCATTTCAGTTAGAATCGCTGTTATTTCATTTTGTATCTTAATAAATTCTTCTCCTATATATTCAAAAACGGTTGTTTCTTTAGATTTGTCTAGTTGCGAAAACTGACTTACATACCCGATTTTGCAGGTGGGGTCCATCTCTAGCTTGCCTTCGAACAAATATTTTTCTGGATCCATCAGGATATCGATCAGTGTACTTTTACCACTGCCGCTTGTTCCTATAAAAGCGCAATGTTGTGCCTCTTCAAGCGTAAATGAAATGTTTTTATATAGGTCTTTTTGCGGGAATGCGAAGGATAAGTTATCAACTTTTATCATAGTGTTACCTTTCTTAACTAAAAATAGTGACTATTATAAGATGTATTGAAGAGTACAGATTTTGAGTTTACCGTTGATAGAGTAACACTGTTTACAAGCAACTTCAATCATTTCGCATTAAAGGTATCAAAATCATCTGATAATACAATCTTACAGACTAATAAATTATGGTCATAAAACCTATAAATACCTAATGGCTACAACTCGGAATTTATTGCCTTGGTAGAAGATAAGCTGCGGAAAATATTCCATTTAATGTTACAGTGGAGTTAGTAGGATAAATCCTTTGTTTTTTTAGATACGTACATGCTTGAATTTATTAAGGAGAATCATAGCTAAGGATGTAAATAATCTAAGTGTGATATTTAATTATGGAGGGAATATGAAATTTCATTTGAGATATGTAATACTATCTTTTTGTGTATTCTTCTTTTTGTCAGGGTGTAGCTGGAATGCAATCACTGAAAAAGAATTAGATCAATTTATCGAAAGTGAAAATTTGGATTATGTATCTATACAAAAGCTAAACGACGAGGAATATTACATTTTTAGCTTGCCCTATATTTATATTTATCGTAGTGCTTCTGACTATACTAAATCTACGGCTATGATACGAGATGAGATAGCTATTGGTGGTTTAGAGAAAGGTTCAATTGGCCTTGTAATTAATAATACGCCAGTTTTAAAAGATGCTAAAACATTTTCAGTGGTGATTGACAGTAAGACTCGTGAGTATGAATATACAGGTGGAAAATATCTAATTATAAAAGATAGTAGGATTTGGAATCCGACTGCTCAATTAAAAATTATTTTCTCAAATGATAAAAACGAAACAATATTTGAATCAGATTATTAAAGAAGATTTATTGGTGTTTACTACTATTTACATATTCTTATTTTGCTGATTTTCTATTACATGAGTATCACTTGAAAATACATATAAGAACCTTCTTTGCGTATAACCTTCATGCGTAATCAACAAAGTAATTACGTAGATTATGATGATACTTATCTTCAAAGTTAAATTGGTAAACAAATAAGGAGAACTCTTTATGACAATCCCATCAGGAATAACACGTGAACACGTAATCAGTGGTAAAATATTCCTTGGCTATCTTTGTTTATGTTTATAAGAACAAGAGTCATATAAAGTGAATTTGAAAGTGGGAGAATAGTTTATGGATTTAAAGAAAATTAATTCTTTAACAAAGTACCCAAGCATTCTTACATATCATCAATTAGGTGAACGAGGTCGGTTAAATGATGTTTTAACGGAGTCAAGAGGCTTCGCAGAATTAGACGATGTTTTTGTTTGCGAAAAAGTAGATGGTGAAAATTCAAGGATCATTTTATTAAAAAATGATGATAACGAAGTTGATTATCTAATTGGTTCCAGAGAAGAATTGTTATATGCAAAAGGAGATAGAATCGGTAATCCTTATGGGAACATTGCGGAATTTCTTAAGCCGTTAGCAGAAAAAGTAATTGCAGATATCCTTCTTGAGGGTGACTGGGCATTAACCGTAATTTATCAGGAATCTTATGGAGGTAAAACTAAAGCATCCAAGAACTATTCTGACAGAAAAACTCAAGGGTATCGTGTATTTGATGTGTTCTCCTTGAATAAGGATGAATTATATAGACTTCTTGAGTTATCGCAGGAGAAAATTGCGGTGTGGCGTGATCACGGAAATCAACCATTTTATGATGAAATTGAGAAGAAGAGATTTATTGAAAGTATTGATTTGCAGTCTGCACCACTTCTTGAAACCATAAAGGGTTCCGAGTTTCCAACTTCTCTTGAGAGTACATATTCTTATTTAAAAAGATTCGAAAACACGCAAGTAGGCATCGACGCATCAGGCAAATCAGAAGGAATCATTGTTAGAACAACGGATCGTAAACAAATTAGAAAAATACGGTTTGAAGATTATGAAAGAACGTTTAGAAAGTAATAGCTGGAATTATTATCAATGCTGATACTTTCAGAATTTAGCATGAGGTTCCCTAAGCAATAGGGTTTGTGAACAGCCCCCAAAATACTGCTTATTCATTGGTCCAAAACCAATAAATATGCGGTATTTTTTTGTGCAGTTTTGAACTCCAATTAGATAAATCCCTATCGACTATAACTAATGCTATGTCCTTGCCATTCGCAAAACCTCCCCACTTCACAAAACATACACCCATTTGGCAAATAATGTTTGACATGTGAGGAATGTCACTGATAAGATGATGTAAATTAAACCTAGTTGAATAATCGGATAAGGTTCTTTAGAAGTTCTCATTATTTTTTTGCTCTTAATACCTATTAAATACATAAGTATAGTTTAGTTTAAATTTATCGGAAAGGGTGAATGGAGTGTCGGAGGAAACACTGGTTATCGAACATTTGAATAAAGTATTCGCCGCGCCTGCCGGTGATGTTATCGCATTAAGCAATATTCAGCTGAAGGTGAAAAAAGGCGAGTTGATTACGATTATAGGTCCCAGCGGCTGCGGAAAAAGTACCTTGCTAAAAATTGTGGCAGGACTGGATACGGGCTATAGCGGCACGGTTCTACTGAATGGCAAACAGATCGACGGTCCGAGTATTGAGAAGGGATTTATTTTTCAAGAACCAAGACTTTTTCCGTGGTTGACGGTGGAGCATAATATTGCAGCAAATTTATCGCTTAAAAATCCAGAGGTTCGCAAAAAAGTAGATGAATTGATTGAACTTGTACGATTAAAGGGTTTTGAGAAATCCTATCCACGTGAGCTGTCAGGCGGGATGGCCCAACGAGTATCTATTGCTAGGGCGTTGCTCCGTAATCCGGATGTATTACTGCTCGATGAACCTTTTGGCGCACTAGACGCTTTTACTAGATCACATCTGCAAGAGGTACTTCTTGATATTTGGCAGAGTAATAAGACGACTATGTTATTTGTAACTCATGATCTGGATGAAGCTGTATTCCTGGGTAAGCGGGTAGTCATTATGAATCCCCGACCTGGGCATATTCGCAATATTCTTCCCATTGATTTACCGTTTCCGCGAAAAAGATCCAGTACTTCATTCCAAGAGCTACGTCGACTGGTGCTGAGTGAGTTTGAGAAGGTTGAAGAACCGGCAATCGATGTTGGAGCTGGTATCTAGATAAAGAGAGTCCATTTTTTTATAAAAAGGGGAGAAATGATCCATGAAATTATTTCGTAATTCACTACTTGTTATGCTTGTTTTGACTGTATTTGCAACGGGTTGTGCATCGAATGAAAAGAGTGCGGGAAAGAACGAGGCCAATAAATATGAAGGTGTGACCATTAAGATTGGCGTGCAGGGCAGCGGTGGGATGTTTGGTAAGGCCCGTGAGGAAAAATGGTATGAGCAAGAATTTGATAAGCTGGGCGTAAAAGTAGAATGGACGGAATTTCAAAGTGGGCCCCCAATGACAGAGGCGATCGCTTCTAATAAGTTGGACATAGCGACTCTTGGCAACATGCCGGTGATCGCAGCCCAAGCTGCGGGCATTCCTATTAAGATTATCTCACAAGTATTAGAAGGTACGAATAACGTTGCTCTTCTTGTACCTGGTAGTAGTACTGCTCAGAAACTGGAGGATCTGAAAGGCAAGAAGATAGCTGTTACAAAAGGCAGCAATGCTTACAACTTTCTATATCGCGGTATTGAGGAATCAGGTCTTAAAGAAGCAGATTTTGAGATTATCCAGTTGCAGCCTGATGAAGCACAACCTGCATTTGAAACCGGTGGCGTTGATGCATGGGCTACATGGGATCCATATATTACTCTAAATGCATTGGCCGGTAAAGGGAAGGTTTTGACGGATGGTGAGCAATTGGGTGTCTTATCTCCTTCTTTTGTGATCTCCCGTTCAGCGTTCGCAGAGAAATATCCAGAACTAGTTACGCTTTATTTAAAAGTAACCAACAAAGCTATAGCTTGGGAGACAGATAATCGCGCTGAAGCGACTGAAAGATATGCAGCTGAGCGGAACATTCCGGCAGCGGTAATCGAAGGTACGTTTGAACGTTCCCAGATGATCAACATTCCAATTAGTGATGCTGTTGTTGAAGAATTGCAGAAGACAGCCGATTTTCAATTTAATATTAAGAACATCCGTAAAGAGATTGAAGTTTCTAAAATAACAGACAATCAATATATTGAAGCAGCACTGAAGGAACCTTTGAAGTAACGGATGAAACCACAGATGTAGAAAAGAGGTTGTTTACATGCAATTCAGTGCTGAAAAAGCTGTGATTTCGCCACTAATTCATAAGAAGAATCCAGTAAAGAAGCGCGGACTTTCCATCCAAACGACGAATGTATTGCTTGGACTTATCTTACCAATTGCTTTACTCCTGATTTGGGAGATAGCCGGAGCGATGGGAAAGTTAAATCCTATATTGCTGCCAAGGCCAAGTGAAATATGGCGGGAACTGGTTAGCTTGACCGCGTCCGGTGAGTTGGCGAAACATTTAGGCATATCCGCTTGGCGGGCACTGCTTGGTTTCTTAATTGGGGGAGGGCTTGGCTTAGCGGCTGGTTTGTGGGTAGGCTTCTCATACAAAACAGAACGTTTGCTGGATCCGTCGCTGCAAATGCTGCGCACGCTGCCCCATTTAGCAATCGCTCCACTATTTATTTTGTGGTTCGGATTCGGTGAAACCTCAAAAATATTGTTGATTGCCAAAGGTTCATTTTTCCCATTATACGTGAACACATTTCTAGGAATCCGTTCGGTGGACAACAAGTTGTTTGATGTTGGGAGAGTACTGCAATTCAGTAAATGGCAGATGGTGAGTAAGTTAATAATTCCAGCCTCACTGCCCAACATCTTTTTAGGTATCCGTTTGTCTGTGGGCATAGCTTGGCTTGGACTTGTCGTAGCGGAGATGATGGGCTCTAGCTCAGGTGTTGGCTATCTAATCAATGACGCGCGATCGTTTTCTTTGACCACAGTGGTATTTGTTGGGATCATCGTGTTTGCTGTAGTAGGTAAACTGTCAGATTCATTAGTGAAGCTGTTGGAATCGAGATTGCTAAGATGGCAGGACAGTTATAGAGGAGATAAAGGATCATGAGCAATCACCTATCCAGTAATAAAATAGAGCGTCATGATGATGGTTTAAGCTGGATTCCAAAAAAACTGCATGGTTGGATTGTACCTCTAGCTCTAGTGGTGATTTGGGAAGTGGCAGCTGCGCTCCATCTAGTCTCTGCGACGACATTGCCTGCTCCATCTACCATTATTGCGCAGTTCTTTTCTTTAATAGCTAGCGGTGAGCTGTTTCGACATCTGGGGATTAGCGCCTATCGGGCAGGGCTTGGCTTTTTATTGGGATCTGCTACTGGACTGCTGCTTGGCTTATCTACAGGACTTGGGAAGTTGGTAGAGCGTACACTGGATCCATCTTTACAGATGCTTCGAACGATTCCATTACTTGCCCTTATTCCGTTATTCATTTTGTGGTTTGGTGTAGGTGAATTTTCTAAAATACTAATGATTTCATTAGGTGCTTTTTTTCCAGTTTATCTGAACACTTTCCTAGGAATTCGTAATGTTGATATCAAGCTTGTTGAAGTATCGCGTATTTTCCAATATACAAGATGGCAGCTGCTTAGCAAAATGATTATTCCGGCTGCAATGCCTAATATTCTACTTGGTATTCGCTTATCACTTGGTGCATCGTGGCTTGTACTCGTCGTAGCGGAGATGATGGGAACAAGTGCGGGGATAGGCTATATGATTCAGGATGCCAGAGCTTATTCGCAAACAGATATAGTATTCGTTGGAATTTCAATCTTTGCAGTGATAGGAAAACTTTCGGATTCCGCAATTCGATTGCTGGAGAGAAGATGGCTGCATTGGCGTGATACATTCAAAGGTTAACGAACTCTAGAATTCGAAAGGCAGGGTCATTATGGGAACCAGAAAAGATCAGCTACATTTAGGTGCATTTATTTATTATTCAGGACATCATCATTATGGCTGGCGTCATCCGGAATCGGGAGCGGATAAGATCTTCAATTATAAATTTTATCGCGAATTGGCAAAAACCGCCGAGCGTGGGAAGTTCGATATGATGTTTTTGGCGGATTTGTTGTATGTGATGGGTGCGGATCAAGCAGCTTCGGGTATGCTGGACCCATTGACGCTGTTGTCAGCCCTTTCGACAGAAACAGAAAAACTCGGATTAACGGCTACCGTATCGACCACGTATAACGAACCTTATAATGTGGCTCGCAAATTTGCTTCTTTAGATCATATTAGTGAAGGCCGAGCGGGTTGGAATATTGTCACCTCTCAGCTTGATGTGGAAGCTTATAACTATGGGAAGCCGGAGCATCCAGAGCACGGACTTCGGTATAAAATGGCACGTGAATTTGTTGAGGTGGCAACGCTTCTCTGGGACAGCTGGGAGGATGACTCTTTAATCGTCAACCGCGAAGAGGGACAATTTGCTGACGCGAAGAAGATCAAAGAAGTGGAATACAAAGGGGAGTGGTATTCTACAAAAGGAACCCTCAATGTTCCTCGCTCACCTCAAGGGTATCCTGTACTTATTCAAGCCGGATCTTCTGGTCCAGGACAAGATTTTGCAGCTAGTTTTGGAGAGGTGATCTTTACGGCACAGCAGTCGCTTGAAGCGGCTAAGGCCTTCTATGAAAGCGTCAATTCCAAATTAGCAGATTATGGCCGTGAACGTGGTAGCTTAAAAATTATGCCGGGCTTATCTCCGATCATTGGAGCGACCGAAGAGGAAGCCCAAAGTAAATATAAAGAACTGCAGGAGTTGATTCCTCCTGCCGCTGTTGTTGGTATGTTGTCTGGCATGTTGAGGTTTGACCTGTCCGAATACCCAGTAGATGGACAGCTGCCTGAGATTCCTGATCCAGTAGAAGCATCAAATGGAATGAAAAGCCGGGTTCAGCTGATTATGGATATGGCTCGTAAGGACAAATTATCGATATTAGAATTAGGCCGCCGTTTGCTTGGTGCACGAGGACATATGCAGTTTGTTGGAACCTATGAACAATTGGCAGATTTAATGCAATTGTGGTTCGAAGAGTACGGCTGCGATGGATTTAATATTATGCCACCAGTACTGCCGGGCAACTTGGATGAATTCGTGGATCATGTTGTGCCCATCTTGCAAGCACGCGGCTTGTTCCGTACTGAGTATACGGGGAGTACCCTTCGTGAACATCTAGGATTGGAGCGTCCGGATATCCGTCATTTCCAGAATCGTAGAGTGGCTGAAGTAGGGGCTGGTAAATAAGGTGATCATCGGAGTGGATCTATTCAGATTGTACCGAGTTGGCTATTGAGGTATCACTATAGTGAGCAAAATGCAAAGAAGCGATTCTTCGATAAATGAGGAATCGCTTCTTTTTTATGGCATTGTGAGAGCGTTCTTGTCTAATAAACAGCAAAGTCTTGGAGAGTTTGTATTCTTAGATCAAAAGGATGATAATTGGTAAATACGCAGGAATAATTACTTTACATAACTTTATACCAAAAAGCGAGGCGTAAGGAAATGAATGCAGCAGAGTTTCAACAGTATGTTAAGGAGTTCAGTGAAATCAAAGGGTTTGATACCAGCACCATTGAGCAGAGAATGCTGTACTTAATGACTGAGGTTGGGGAGTTATCCAAAGAGGTTTTGTCGGTATCTTTTCATCCAGATGCGGAGCGGAAAGAAAACTTGGGATACGAGATGTACGATGTGGTGTGGAATATTTTTGATCTGGCCAATAAACTTGGTATTGATCTGGAGCAGGCGTTTAAACGTAAGCTGAAGATTAATGAACAGAGGACTTGGGAGTAGGGTGTATCTATTGAATACTTTAAAAAAATCCAAGGACCTCCCTCGAGGGAAGCCTTGGATTTTTTTCACCCTAAACTTTATTTAAATGAAGCATAACCTTCATCAGCCATTACAACACTACCGTTAATTGCACTAGCTTCTGGTAAGGAGAGCAAGTATACAGTGTCTGCAACTTGTTCAGGTAATGTTAGTTTGTTACCCATTACTTTGCTCTTCATTTGGTCAACCATTCCTTGATCTTTATATCCTTGGATAATTGGCGTATCTACAGCGCCTGGAGCAACGGCAAGCACGCGGATGCCATGAACCGAAAGTTCAAGTGCTGCGGATTTAGTCATCATAATGACCGCACCTTTGGAAGCGTGATATGCGAATGTACCTGGGGAAGCTAGGAATCCAAATACAGAAGCTGTATTGATGATCACACCTTTGATGCCGAGCTCACGCATTTTTTTACCAGCAGCGATAATCCCATGGGCTACACCATGCTGATTGACATTAATGACACTGTGATAATCCTTAAGGTCTTGGTCTAGTACAGGAGTGACGCGGCCGATCCCGGCATTGTTGAACATAACGTCAATTCTTCCATAAGTATCTACAGTTTTTTGAACCAGCGCTTCGACATCTTCATATTTGGAAACATCTGTTTTGACGAAAATTGCTTCGCCACCCTCTTTAATAATTTGTGCTACCGTTTCTTCACCTAATTGTTGATTGAAATCGGCAACGACAACTTGATCACCTTTACTTGCAAATTTAATGGCGGTTTGTTTCCCGATTCCACTGGCTCCACCTGTTATTACGGCTACTCTTTTGTCTGTCATTTGAGTTTCCTCCTCAAGAAATATAGTTATACTAGAAATGAAAGTTGATATAGTAAAAATGGTTACTTACTAACTTATTTACATTGTAACACTTGTCTAAATTAATTAAAATTTAAGTAAATTTAATAGTTATTAAGTAAAGATTAACTTAAGGGGTGATTCAAATGAATTTGGAGCAATGCGAGAATATTGTAGAAGTCGCAAAGATTGGTTCTTTAACCAAAGCAGCTCAGAATCGTCATATCACTCTATCCGCAATGAGTCAGTCCATTACCATGCTGGAGGCTGAGCTGGGAGTTACTTTGTTCATCCGTTCGCGCGGGCAAAAGGCGGTTCCCACAGCAGAAGGAAATGCCATTATTAGCAAAGCAAATGAAGTCCTGATGAAAGTAAATGAATTAAAAGAAGAAGCACAGATTTACAGCGATACGTTAAGTGGTCATTTGAAAATTGCTACGATACCTGGACCCATGCATCTGATGGTGAAGGTAATCTCTAGTTTTAAGGCAGATTTTCCAAATGTGAAAATAGAGATTTTTGAAAAAGGACCCAAAGAAATTCTGGATAATGTACTTCAGGATGAAATGGACATTGGACTTATGGTCTCACCGGAGGGAATGCCTGACACATATAAGGGGGTTAAGTTTGAACGGTTAATGGAAGGAAAAATTGTAGTTGGTGTACATCCACAGTCACCGCTAGCCCTGAATTCAATCCTTACACCGGATCAGTTAGTGGGGCAGACGTTAGTTTTATACGATGATCCTTACATTAAGGACTATGTAGAGCGATATTTATCTGGCTATGGGCCGATCAATTTGCTTTTTGTAAGTAACAACACACGGGCGATTGAGAATGCAGTTGCAGAAGGACTGGCCATCACAATTGGTCTGGATTATTCGTTTCTTAAAATATCAGAGATGACTTCTGCCTTCATGAAAACCATCGAGTTACGATCACCAGATACCCGTGCGAAATATTCAGGAGCTATTGTCTCTGCTTCAAAACAGACCTCCCAGACCGCCCGAAGATTTATCAACAGGCTAAAGCATGAATTTGATGAAATGATTAGACGAAGTTAACAGTATGCCTTGGTAAATTTTATCTAACCTTTACGCTACCTAGTTAATATTAACCCTATGATGTTGTCCAAGCTCAGATCGATATTAGGACAGCCAAGTGGGGAGGATGTCAACACAGTGAGAAGGTATCTAAGGCAAATTAATGTTGTTGTTATCTTTGTTTTGTTGATTTCGTTGTTACAACCGGGGGCAATTGTTCACGCTTCCATCACTGATTTACCAGCAACAGACTACGGAACCGTTATTGATGTTCGCCAAACAGAGCTTGCAACTGGGGCGATGTATACCTGGATGGATCTCCAGAATGAACGTGGTTTACAAAAGATACATGCAGTGGAGTTCAACCCGCAACAAGGAAATTTGGAGCTGCGGGCAGGAACGAAGGATGGAAAGGTATACGGTATGAAGGGCGTTACAGAAATGGCCACGTATGCGGATTCACCTAGAAACCGAGTGATCGCAGGAATCAATGGTGATTTCTATGAAATCTCCGGTTTTGCTACGGGTGTTCCTAATGGGTTATTTATGGATGAGGGTGTAATCCTGAACAGTTCGATTTCAGCTTTTACTTTCGGTTTAAAAGAAGATGGCAGCTCGATTTATGGGGTGCCGAAGCTGACCAAAAACGTGACGATAAATGGAAAAACAACCAATCTGACTAGCATCAACCGATACCGAAATACAAATGAGCTGGTTCTTTATACGGAAGATTATAATACAACTACAAAGTCAACCAATGAGGGTGACGAGGTTGTTCTAGATATTGTCGAGGGAGAAGTGAAAAGCGGCCAGACCTTGAAGCTGAAGGTATCTGAAATCCGCAACAATCAAGGCAATACGCCGCTTTCCCAAGGAAAAGTGGTTTTATCTGCCCAGGGTACGTCCAGTGCTGTTCTGCAAGGGTTATCGGTTGGCGATAACGTTACTGCCAGCTTTGCGCTCAGCGGAGAATGGAATGATGTGAAGGTAGCCATTGGCGGCGAAGGGCCGCTGGTAAAAGACGGAGTAGTTCAACAAGGTGTAGGGCCTTTAGGAATTCATCCGCGGACAGCCATTGGGACAAAAGCGGACGGAAGTCTCGTTCTATTCGAAGTGGATGGAAGATCTCCAGGTTTTAGTGAGGGCGTAGATACCGATGAGCTTGGCAACATTCTGAAGGGTATGGGCGTAGTGAACGCCATGAATCTGGATGGTGGCGGTTCTTCTACTTTTGTGGCCAGAATGCCGGGTACATCTGGTGTCCGAATGATGAATCAGGGCTCAGATGGTTACGAGCGTAAAACTGGTAACGGTTTATTGCTTGTCAATACAGCCCCTGAGCAACCTTCGGCTTCTAAGCTGGTTGTGCAGCCGAATACGGAACGTATTTTGCAAGGCTCCAGCTTTATATTCAAAGCGGCAGGAGTGGACGAGAACGGTCATCCGGCGCCTTATTCGGGTACGCTGAATTGGCAGGTGGACGCTAACCTTGGTACTGTCGATGCGAACGGAGTCTTCACCGGAGGAATCACTGCCGGCACAGGAACTGTAATTGTAGAGGCTGGCGCAGTCAAAGGCAGTGCTGAAATTGAGGTTGTAGATAAGCTTACAGAGCTTAGGTTTCCTGATGAGATCAAAACTTATTCTTCAGGTGCTGCTGCACAATTAACTGTGAAGGCGCTACGTAATGGACAAGTGATTCAAGCTGACAACCCTAGCTTCGAATGGCGGGTTGAGGGCGAGATCGGAACCGTGGACGAGAAGGGTCTGTTTCAGGCGACGAGTGAGAACGGGAAAAACGGAAAGATTTATGCTAAATACAGGGACGTTGAGACCTCTTTTGAAGTAAATGTGGGGTTACCGCCTGTAATGCTGGAGGATTTTGAGAATGGCATTGATAAATATATAGCCTCTAGTGCAGCAGCTAACAGCGTGGCGATTCAGGAAGTGTCGGATCTGGATTTTGTCCGCAACGGGGACAAAGCCTTGAAGCTGGAATATGATTTTGTTAATAAAACAGGCACATCCGGTGCTTATTTAGCCGCAAGCTCAACCGCCAATCGGATTCAGATTCCGGGGTATCCTGAAAAGATCAGTATGTGGATCTACGGAGATGGCAAAAAGCACTGGCTGCGGGGACAGATTCGGGATGGCAATAATGCGGCAGTGCCTGTGGATTTTACTGATCAGGTAAATGGTGTGAACTGGACGGGGTGGAAATACGTCGAAGTATCCGTTCCTAAGGGGAAAACCACCCCGTTAACGATGGATATGCCTGTCCGCTATATGGAGACAAGCAATCTTAATAAGAGTGCGGGAGCTATTTACGTTGATGATATTCGTGCCATTTATGGCCCGCTAGAGGAGGACAGAATACCTCCTATTCTTAAAGATGCATATCCTGGCGTGAACGAAATTGTCAAAACAGCTACACCGACCCTTTCCGTCAATGGTGAGGATGATGGTTATGATCCAGTGGTGCATCCGGGAACGACCTTAATCGATCCTGACAAAATACGAGTATATGTGGACGATCAATTAGTGGAGCATGGCTTTTATCCTCCAAAAGGTCAGATTACTTATAAACCAAAGGTTCCACTGACAGAAGGCCGTCATAAAGTAAAAGTTGCCATTCGCGATTTAAGCGGTAACCAGACGATAAAAGAATGGTATTTTACAGTAAATTTGGGCTCTCCGTTCTATGTGTACAAAACACCAGAAGTAGTATATGCCGGCAACACTTACACTTTGGACGTAACGGCAGAGAAAGCGAGCAAGCTGAAGGAAGGACATCTTACGTTTGCTTTTAATCCGGCTGCAGTTAAAGATTTGCAGGTAATTCGGGGGAATAAGGTATCAGAAACGCAAGTGGAGTCCATCATTGATCCGGCATTGGGCACTGTGCGTCTTAACTTAACGAATATCAATTCTTCCAATCTGGGAGATACGGATCTCATCGGGCAAATTCAATATACAGTTCGAAATGATTTTGTGGGTCCCTACACTCAGGAGCAGTTGGCTGGAGATATTAGCAAAGCTTTTGTAATTGAAAATACATCCGGATCGGTAACTTCTACAGAGGGTACTGGGGTTCCTATTTCTTTTATTGGAGCGGCTGTTGAATCTGTTGTGAAGACACAGTTGATGCTCACTTGGAACCATTATGATCTTGCGAAGGGCTTTGATGCATCTTTTGCGGTAAAAGATTTGAATGGAAGTGTCGTTGAAGGAGCAAAGCTGCTGTTCGATGGAGTGGAGGTACAAGGTGTTGCTTCAGGGGCAAGTGGAACACTAACTACTGACTTTGTCACTTCAGCAGAAGGAACTTTTAAATTGCAGGCGGTAAAAGGAAATACCTATAGTCCTGTAATGACGTTCAAGGTTGCTCTAAATGACGCTACTGCAGCTCCGCGTAATGTTAATGTTACGATGGGCCAAGATGCAGCAACTTCTCGCCAGTTTACTTGGCAGACAGAACCGTTGACCATGGATACTGTAGTAGAACTTGTGAAAAAAGCGGAGTTTACAAGCTTTCAAGCTGCGAATGTAATAAAAATTACCGGCAGCAGTTCAATTTACAACACCAACAATGACGGAACGATGCGAGTTCATAAAGCGGAGGCCACTGCGCTTACCCCCGGAACGGAATATGTATATCGTGCGGGTGATGGCGAGTCAAATGTAAGTGAGCAAGGAGCTTTTGTTACAAGTGGTGGTGAGGACACTTCTACAAAATTCCTGTTTATCGGAGATTCCCAAGCAGATTCTAAGGCTGGTTTTGGTCTTTGGGGAGATACGATTGAAGCGGCTTACGCGTATATGCCGGATGCGGAAATGCTGGTTCATGCTGGAGATATGGTGGATAAGGGCTTTGAACAAGAGCAGTGGAACTGGTGGTTTGATGCAGCTCAAAAGCAGCTGATGAATACCACACTTGTTCCGATTATCGGGAACCATGAAGTGATGGGAACCAATGGAGATGGGGATTATCTGGCGCAATTCAATAACCCGCAAAACGGTGCGGCGAGCGTAAAAGGTACGAATTATTCTTTTGATATTAAGGATACGCACTTTGTGGTTATGAATACAGAGCATTCAGGTAGTCCGTTCACTGAACAGGCCGAGTGGTTGGATCAGGATCTTTCCGCTACAGATAAAAAGTGGAAGGTGATTTTTTTCCATCAAGGACCGTACGGCAGCATCTATTCGAATGAGCAGGTACAAGCGAAGTGGGTTCCGGTCTTTGATAAGCACAACGTAGATTTGGTCATGAACGGTCATGATCATATCTATTTGCGGACTTTTCCGATGAAGGAGGGTAAACAGGTTGCAGAAGGCGAAGGCACTCGGTATGTTATCGGCGGTTCCTCGGGTCCTAAGTTCTATGCGCTGACACCACGTTTTTGGCAGGAAAAAATATATGACGAAGATGAGCAAATCTATACGGCTGTTGAGATTGAGAAGAACGAGATTACGGTTACCGCAAGAACAGTAGACGGGGTTGAGATTGACCGTTTAGTAATCGGCAAATTGGTTCCGGAATCCATTACGCTGGATCAAAATGCTGTAGAGCTTGAGCCTGGGGCTAGCCTGCAATTGCAAGCTAAGGTGGGGCCGGAAGAGGCTAATCATCTGACAAAGCTTTGGTCCATCGTTCCTGATCCGGCAGAATCAGTTGTTACTGTAAATGAAAATGGCTTGGTTACTGCATTGAAGCCAGGGACAGCTAAGATAAGAGTCACAGTGGCAGGTTACCCGAATATTTTTGCCGAAAGTACGATAACTGTAGATAGGCTGCAAGCAATTAAGCTTCAGGGAAAGAGACAGCTTAAACCGGAAGAAGTCGACCAATCTGTAACAGAAGCTGTCTACGCATCTGGAAAACGTACCGCAATATTAGATGGACTTCATTATTCCAGCTCGAATGAGCATATTGCTACGATCAATGATCAGGGTTTAGTTGAGGCTCATCAGGAAGGCTCCACTGTGATCTCAGTAACCTATAGGGAGTTCGCCTCGGAGTATAACCTTGTCGTAACAAATGATGAAGCACCTATTCTTACAGAAATAACGATGGAAGGGCCGGATTCGCTGGAACAAGGAAGTAAAGGCTCCGTTGTTGTTCAGGCGGTATATAGTGACGGCAGTAAGCAAGAAGTGTTCGAGGGAGTAATCTTTGATACATCCGATCATTCCATTGCAATGATTAGTGAAGCTGGAGAACTTCATGCATTGAGTGCTGGTACAACAAAAGTCAGCGCTGTTTATAACGGTTTGAGCACTGAATATATTCTGATAGTGACTGAGGGCTCGCCGGGTACGACACCAAGCCCAGAGCCGACACCAACACCGACACCAACACCAACACCAACACCGACACCAACACCAAGTCCAGAGCCAACATCAACGCCAGATGTTTGGGAGCCGGGACCTGCGGTGACACCAACGCCAACCGCTACACCAACTCCGTCGGCATCAGCACAAACGGGCGTAGTCACCATAACGGCTTCTCAACTGTCAGAGAGCAAGAATGCTCAAGGTGAAGTTGTGGTTTCTGTTAATGGGGCGATTACGGAATTACTTCTGCCAGGCAATGCAGCAGAGCTGCTTGGACGCGCACCGCTTAGAGTGGTTATGCAGGATTTATCCGTTACGATTCCTGTTACAGTACTGGCAGAACTAAGTAAGCTAATCTCAGCTGAGGCTCTTGCCAAGAGTACGATTTCGCTACGGCTGAAACCTGTAGCTGATAATACAGCAGTGGACCTGTTGACTCGTGCAAGTACACTTGCGGGTGCACAATTGCGGGCGAAAAGTGATCTGCGGGAATGGTCGCTTAGCATATTCACACAAAATGATCAGTCCTTCTCGTTAAGACAGTTTGCAGAGCCGATTATGATTTCATATAAGGTCGGTGCAGATGTAGATCGAAGCTTATTCGGTATTTATTTTATCGAAGACGTGGGTAAATTAGAGTATATGAGCAGTACATGGACGAATGGTTATCTATCTGCTGCCGTCAGTCATTTTAGTAAATACGTTGTTTTAGAAGTTGATAAAACATTTAAAGATTTGAAGTCCGATCACTGGGCTTACCTTGCTGTGAAGCAGCTTGCGGCAAAACAACTTGTACAAGGTGTTGCTACGGACCGATTTGATCCGAACCGTGCGGTTACACGGGCGGAGTTCACAGCGATGTTAGTTCGTGCGCTTGGCTTGAAAGGTCAAGCGGAACCTGCTTTCGCTGATGTACCTGCAGATAAATGGTATGCAGAAGCAGTAGGGTTAGCCAAACAAGCTGGAGTGATTAACGGCCAGACTGCTTCACAGTTTGAACCGGAGGCGAAAATCTCCCGCCAGGAGATGGCTGTAATGCTGGCTCGTGCATATGCTTACGCGAAGAGTAACGTATCTGTAGCTAGCCGTAACATTTCGGCATTCAACGATATTGGTTACGCTCCACAGTGGGCTCAAGAGGCAATCAGCGAAGTGTACAGACTTGGTTTGATGCAAGGACGGGCTGAAGGACAATTTGCACCGAACCAAAACGGAACACGTGCTGAAAGTGCACAGATGATCCTCAACCTGCTGAGTGTTATGGAGTAATGATTGTGGCCAGTCTCAGGTTGATGGGGACTGGCTGTTTTTTTGATAATTCGATTAGTTGGATATGTGCAGGGTACGCACGCATGAACACACAGAGGGGGAAAGCGGAGTAAAAGTAAAAACAGGTGGTGAGACACAAAAGGTTGGAGAACGGAAAATGGAGAGCGGAAAGTTAAGGCACGCTCGCTGAGGCAGGCTAAAGTACGCTCGCTGAGGAACGGCTAAAGCTAAGGCACGCTCGCTGAGGCAGGCTAAAGCTAAAGTACGCCAACGGCGATGCACACTTGGTAAGTTCGGCTCGGACGCCTCGATGGTTTGGGATCGTAACGGACTGTATTGCCGCTATTTTAACTTTTTGGTCCATTTTTCCAAATTTTCGGACTCCATAGCTCTTATTGTCATACTTTTGCCCGGAATCGTAATATATTTTAATGAATAGCTGCATCTGAGTCCGATAGATGAGCAGAATGGCTGAAATCAGCTTAATAAGGTCTCCTCGGTCCTATGAGGTAGAATTGAGTGAGCTAGGTGAGTAAAGTGATTAAGGTGATTAAGGTGAGTCAGGTGAGTCAGGTGAGTCAAGTGATTAAGGTGAGCCAAGTGAGTTAGGTGAGTTAGTTGCGTCAGGTGAGCCAAGTGGAGCAAGGTGAGTAAGGTGAGCTAGGTGAGCTAGTTGAACTAGTTGAACTAGTTGAACTAGTTGAGTTAGGTGAGTAAGGTGAGCTAGTTGAGCCAAGTGTGCCAAGTGTGTAAAGTGAGCAGAAAGCGGAAGGTAAGACCAAGAAGATGGATGGGGCTTAAGCAGAAAGTAAAACTGAGGTGAGTAACGAGCATATTCCAAATCCTTACAGACGAGCGCTGAGTCTTTTTCCTGTATTTTGTAAAGATAGGGTTATATTGGGCGTGGAATACTGGGAATTACTCTTCAGAGGCAAGTAAAAACAAGGAATAATTGTTATTAGCCAACACAAATTGTTATGTTGTGTTATGATAGTAGGGAGGTGACTCCCATGAATGATTTTGAGAACTATCCCGATGAGCTGGGTAATTTCATTCGGCACATCAGAAAGACGAGAGGGTTAACCTTAAGAGGACTGGAAGAAAAGAGCGGTATAAGTTACTCACAGCTTAGCAAAATCGAACGTGGAGAGAGCATTCCGCTTAAAGACAATCTGGACAAGATCATTGAAGCGCTTGGAACGGATCTGAAGAATCGGATGTACCATTTGGCAGATTATATGCCAGATATTGAATATATCAAGACCTTGAAGCAAGGATATGAGCTGCCACAGCTCAAACAGTCTCAAGATTACATCTACGAGACAGCCTTTAACAAGCTTAAGGAATTCAGAGCGAAGGAAGGGAAAGAAACATCGTACGTTTCCTTTGATTCGAATGAAGTTATAGTTTACGAAACGGAATATGGGGCAGGAATGGTAATAGAGAAGATTGAGAAATACAATCTGACCGATGTCCTGAACGATAAGTTTGAGGGTAACCTCGACTCCTTAAGAAAGAGCCCCCGTAAAGGGCGTCAAGCCTTTCTATTTGGCGAGTGGCTACGGGAGTGCGTTTATGAACTGAAGGAAGAGGAACAGGATCAGGTCATACAAGCACTTAAAGAATTTACTCAGTTTAAAGTACAACAAATAAAGGGTGCTTATAAATAATGTATGCCTTTTGCTAATGATCTCAAAAATGAATGAATGTTGCCCTTTCTTGCAGCCATCTATTCATCTTGATCCATAAACTAACAACTAAAAATGGTTTGACAGAAAAGGGGATATTAATAATGAAAATTAACATGAAGTTTACCAGCAAGGGCAAAGTCGCTATAGAGAATTTTAATAACGAGGAATTGCTGGAGATCTTCGCACGTTACATCAAGACATTATCCAAAAAGTATGACATCGAAGTTGATGTTCCTCTTGAAGCGAATCAAAACATTGTTGGTGATGGTGCGGTAATCGCAACTGCAAAAAATGTGAAATGTGATGTTGAAACTTTCTTTAAAGAATTGGGCAGAGATATCAAAGTTCCCTTGAAGAAAAGACTCGGCGGCAAATTGGAAAATGTTTTCAAAACAGAAATTACAGAATAGAGCATTATTTTTATCTCAGATTAACCATCATATGTGCATATAAAAAAGGTAGGGCCGCGGAGGCTCTACCTTTTTTATGTTAATGTAGTTGACTTAAGGCGACCTAAGGAGCTTATTGTTGGTTGAAGCTGAAGAAAAATGTGTACCATGCGTCAGTGTGAATTTAATGGGGAAGGGGATGTTATATATTTTCAGAATCTATGAGATTTCTACTTCTCATGATCTCTTTAATAATTTCAATGAAATCCGGTAACGCATGGGCATCAATCGCTAGCTCATAGATTCTTAGTAAATCCTCGTCAGATATAGATTCCAGAGATGAGGGCCGTGGAGAGGGATGAAAATAGTAATTCATTATGATCCTCCATCATTAATTGTTTTTATTATAGGTTTATCTATATGGTATCATTTGGAATAGAATCCGTCTCCTGTCATTCATCCTACGAATTTATCTTTACATTTGAGGATTATTATGGCATAATGTGCGAATTTGAGGAAAATGCTAAAAAGTTTCAATTTTTAATAAAATAATCCCGGCATGCGTGAACATGCCGGGATTATTAAAAAACTCAATTTTATTCTGACGGTTTTTTCTTTTGTGAAGCAAGATACTTCTTAAGGCGAGGTTCATTGGATTCCGAAACAGTAGTGAACTGCGTACCTTGATTAAAGCATACAATCTTCCGCCCGGGATCATAGCCTTCTATGTTGTTGATATTGACGACATTGCTGCGGTCAAGGCGTTCGAATCCCTTACCCTCATACGCTACGGAAAGATCGGAAAGCGTGGTGGGGAGAATAAATTCGCCTTCTTTCGTATGGACGAATATTGTATTTTTATAATTCGAGAAATACAATATATCTTCCTCTAGAATATCACTAGAGGAACCGTCTTTCTGTAAGACACGCATCTTTTCCCCATCCTTGTTTAATTACTTGCGCAGTTCTTTTGGAATTTCAGGGCTGTAAGCTGCTGGTTTTAGAATTTTTGTAAAAACTTGAGCAGAAGTACCCAGTAGGTTAGAAGCATAACGAGCTAAGGTTTTTTTCATCTGATTGACCTCCTTTGTAATGGGATTATAACTGTAAAGGATTGAACTAAAAATGCCAATCCAATGACAGACGAATGGATCCAAAAATTCAAAGAAACCAGAATTATGGAAATGATCTTTAAACCCAAATACCATTCTTTGGGGATTTGAGCATTAGCATCAGGATTCGGAGCACATAAGATCATTACAAGTAAAGAAAAAAGATTAATCCAAATCAAATAGTTATGTATTAGATAGGTAATATGAGGGATAAGTGAACAGATAAAGATAGATACAATATTGCAGGCTCTTGCGGATTTTAAATGCACACCACCAGATGACATTCTTAGGAGTATGAAGCTGAATAAGGCTAAGAATGTTTCCTTTAGCTGTCCAGTGAGCCCGCCAATGCATAACGAAGTCATAATAATTAATAAAGTATTCATAATAATGCTAAGGGCATAATGCATGATTTCAATAGAATGCGTTTGCTCTGGATTACTTTTCTTAATGAACTCAACAATTTTAAGAGATAAATGATTCATAATTATTTCTGTCCTTTTTGTATGAGAAATATAGATATCCCCATAATAGTATTCCATAGAGAAATGGGATTATGAAAAAGAAACGAGATTCAAAAAAGTAGTTGAGTGAAGTAACGACAATTATTGTAGGAAGATTAAGAGCGAATAATATTTTTTCATTAGTCGTTGGTTTAATTTTTACATCGGGTTTATCAGGTACAAAGTCATATCCAATACGTTTATGACCTACATACTTACCAATGAGAATCGCGGTTAATGCTGATAAAACCTGCATTGTAATCATGTTTTTGGTAATCGGATTCAAGATATTTAGAGGCATGATGATTACAGAGTTTAATAGATACATAAGACTGGTCTGAATCACCAAGTATGCTTGATAGGTCATCCCGGTTAATATAGAAGCGTAGAAGGGATGAATCCGGAATAACATCCACATAAAACAAAACATTAGTGCATATTGTGAGAAAATATCTAATGGAAACATCCCATAGTTGATCCTAATTGTATAAGAACAAAAGCCCATAATAAAACTAGCAAACACCATCTCTTTATGATATAAATCAATTTTGAAGATTTTGAAAGCCAGAAAAAACATTGCATAAGTCTCTAGTATTGAAAATATCATAAAAAGAATAAAATCTAGCATGCCGACACTCCCGATGACTTCTAGTTTAACTAACCCTATTATTGCAAGTATCGTATAAAATGAGCTAAAATACAACAACTACAGTATAATTTTCCTCCTATTTTTTCAAAAAAATTCAAAATGAGAGGGGTTTAGACATGGATCGACGTCCAGAAAGCAGTGAGTATCTCAAAGAATTATCAAAATATGTCTATTTAGTGCCAGCTGAAGGAGACATCATTACTATTTTTAGAGAGCAGACGGATGAGATTTGCACTTTTATTTCGAATCTTACGGAAGAACAAGGGGACTATCGTTACGCTCCGGAGAAATGGAGTATCAAGGAAATGGTCGGACATCTGGCTGATACCGGAAGAATCATGTCCTACCGTTTATTGTGCATCGCCAGAGGGGATACGACTCCACTGCCGGGTTTTGAAGAGAAAGACTATGTACTTACCGCCAATTTCGAAGCGCACACTTTAAAAGCATTGCTGGCCCACTACAAGCTTGTTCGAGAATCGACATTACTCCTAATGGAAACTCTGCCGGAGGAAGCATGGATCAGGAAGGGAATAGTTAACGAGGCTACTCTTTCTGCGAGAGCTCAGGCCTGCATTATGATTGGACATGACCATCATCATTTGAATATTCTTAAAGAAAGATATTTAGGGTAATATCTTCTTAATCAAAAAAGCATTCCAATAGCCTTTATGGCTTTGGGATGCTTTTTATACACGGCTATAGCGGTGGATTCTTGTGACATTTACGGCATACCGGATAGTAAGCTTCATTGCCACCAATCTGGATTTGCTTGCCGCTATATACGGGCTTGCCGTTTTCTACTCGTAGAGCCATAGTAGCTTTGCGCTCGCAGAACCAGCAGATCGTCTTCATTTCCTCAATTTTATCAGCGTAGATCAGCATATATTTGCTGCCTTCAAATAACTGATTCTGAAAATCATTTTTAAGTCCGAAGGCCATTACCGGAATGCCCAGCTCATCAACGATACGCACTAGCTGGAGAATACATTCCTTGCTTAGAAATTGACATTCATCAATAAGTACACAGTGTGGTTTAGGTTGGTTACTGCTGACGATATTATAAATATCTGTGTTCTCATCGATGGGGATTGCTTGTTTCCGAAGCCCAATACGAGAAGAAATAAAACCAACCTCGTCCCGGTCGTCTATGGATGGAGTGAAAATGAGCACCGATTTCCCCTGCTCTTCATAATTATGTGCAACCTTGAGTATCTCAATAGATTTACCACTGTTCATTGCTCCGTATTTGAAAAACAATTGTGCCACTTCCATCTATCCTTTCGTAAAAACAATGATCATATCTTAAAAATGCGACCATATTAGAGTATCATATTCGGATCGGATGTATCCAGTGAAAACATTGCGATTGATTGGATGTGGTATGATAAGAGGTAATAAGAGATGGGAAAGGAAGTAATAAGTGTGACTGAAAGATTAGACGAATATAAGGAACGGTTAGCTCTTTTGCAGCAGAATGGAGATTTATCCAGTGACACTGAAAGCTTGCTGGAAGAAATGATGGCGGATTTGGTGGAATTGAATCGGAGTAATAAAGCACTGCGTCGAGCAATACTGAAAACTGGACAGGCTTCCACGATGTCAACTCGGTTAAGGGATGCACTGTACGAATAGAAAAAGAGGGTATGCGAATGGCTTTGATTTTCTCTTTTCTCAAAAAATATAAGGTAGCTGCAATAGCTGCCCTTGTAATGATGCTCATTGAATTGACGGTAGAATTATCACAGCCTTTGATCATTTCCAAAATCATTGACTTGGGGATCCGAGAAAAAGATACCTCTGTAGTATGGCTGTGGGGCAGTGTATTGATCGGCAGCGCGGTAGTTGCGTTTACAGCCGGGGTACTCAGTTCTTTTTTTGCTGCCCATGCAAGTCAGAGCTTTGCGTTCGATCTTAGGGACAAATTGTACGAAAAGGTACAGTCTTTTACGTATGAAGTATTTAATCGTTTTGCTACTTCGTCACTGATTACCCGTCTGACTGGCGATGTATCACAGCTGCAGGATACTATTTTTATGAGCTTGCGCTTTATGACACGGGTGCCACTTGTTGTGGTAGGCAGTGTGATTATGGCGTTAGTTGTTCATGTGAAGCTGGGATTACTGCTGACGGTGGCGTTACCTTTGTTGATTTTTTTCCTCTACTGGATTATGAGAAAAGCTTCCTTGTTATTTCGTACGGTCCAGCAGCGTTTAGACGGAGTTAATGGCGTGATTCAGGAGAACCTTACGGGTATTCGCTTGATCCGCGTATTTGTGCGTATGGGGTATGAGATTGAACGTTTCACGGTATTTAGCGGGAATTTGATGAGATCAACAGTGTCTGCCTTGCGTTTGACTGAGACGACGATGCCTTTTGTTATGCTTATTGTGAATGCGGCGATTTTGGCGATTTTATGGTTTGGACGGATAGCCATTTCCAGCGGGGATGCTACTTTGGGTCAGACTGTTGCTGTTATTAATTACTCCTTGCGAACAATTGGAGCGTTATCAGCTATCTCTGGTCTTGTTGTAACGTTTTCCCGCGCTCGTGCCTCCTCTCAACGTGTTTCAGAAGTTATGGAAGCGGGAGCTGGAGTTCGTGAAGGCGGGACTTTGCAAGGTGAGCCGATTCAGGGCCACGTTAAATTTGAAGGCGTTTGCTTTAAGTATCCTAATAGTGATATCTCTGTCCTGGAGGACATTCATTTTGAAGTAGCTGCTGGTGAGCGAGTAGCGATTATGGGGGCGACCGGATCAGGAAAATCCTCACTCGTGAGTTTGATTCCGCGCTTGTATGAAGAGACAGACGGCACCATTTGGATTGACGGTGAAAAAAGTGCCGATATCGATATTTCCAGACTGCGGAAATCGATAGGTTATGTGCCTCAGGAATTGCAGCTTTTCAGCGGATCAATTCGCGATAATATTGCATGGGGCAATGAACACGCCACACTGGAACAAATCCAACAAGCAGCGGGAGCTGCACAAATTCACGAGACGGTAAAAGGGTTGCCAGATGGTTATGACACGATGCTTGGTCAACGAGGGGTTAATCTCTCCGGCGGACAAAAGCAGCGGTTAACGATTGCCCGTGCACTTGTTAGAAAACCGGCTATGTTGATCCTTGATGACAGCACCAGTGCTCTTGATGCGGTTACGGAAGGGCTTTTGCTGGAGGCGTTAAAGGATATCTCCTGTACAACCTTTTTGATTACTCAGAAAATCAGTTCAACGGCATCAGCCGATTTGATCCTGTTGCTGGATGAGGGACGATTAATTGGCAAAGGCTCGCATAAGGAGCTTATGGCAAGCTCCGAGCTGTACCGCAAGATTTATGAATCACAGGTAGAGGAGGCGAAGCAGCATGTTCAAAGCATTAATTGAACCTTTTCGTCATCCTAAACCGAATTTTGAACTTGGCGTGGGACGAAGTCTAGGGACAGCATCTGGCGGCAAAGCAAAGGCGAAGGATTGGTCAGGGACGCTGATCCGGATCTGGAGTTATCTAGCTGAGCGTAAAGCCAAGCTTATTCTTGTACTGATCATGGTTGTCTTCAGCTCAGCGCTAGCGCTGCTGGGGCCATACATGATTGGCAGAGCGGTGGATAATTATCTGGAAGGTACCGGCGGGCGATCATGGGTTGTTTTTCTGACAAGCCTTGCTTGTGTGTACATTTTTTATTCTCTGACTTCTTGGCTGCAAAACATATGGATGATCGAAATTGCTCAAGAAACTGTATTACGGATGCGTACGGAGCTATTCTCCCATTTACACCGTCTGCCTATTTCCTTTTTTAATCGGAGACAGCAGGGGGAAATTATGAGCCGTCTTACCAATGATATCGAGAACGTCAGCTCTACGTTGAATAGCTCGGCTATTCAGATATTTTCAAGTGTTTTAACCTTGCTAGGAACCGTAGGGGTTATGCTGTGGCTTAGTCCCTTGTTGACGCTGCTCACATTCCTCGTAGTGCCTTTGATGTTGTTAGGCATGCGCTGGATTACACGCCGTACAGGCCCACTATTTAAAGAACGTCAGCGCAATGTAGGGGAGCTTAACGGTTATATTGAGGAAACCTTATCCGGACAACGGATTATCAAGGCTTTTTCACAAGAGGAACGCGTCATCTCTGGTTTTCATGAACGCAACAAGCGAATTATGCTGTCAGGCTACTGGGCGCAGTCCATTTCTGGTTTCATCCCCAAGCTTATGAATGGTCTTAATAATCTCAGCTTCGCCATAGTTGCAGGAATTGGTGGTCTGCTTGCGATCCGTGGGTCGATTACAGTGGGTGTGATCATCGTATTCGTGGAATATACCCGCCAGTTTACTCGTCCGCTTAATGATTTAGCGAATCAGTGGAATACCTTGCTCTCAGCGGTGGCAGGGGCCGAGCGGGTGTTTGAAGTGCTGGACGAAGAGACCGAGGCTAAAGATGAAGGTGCAGCCAAATCACTTGAAACTGTACAGGGTGCGGTGAAGTTTGAAAATGTAGCTTTTTCTTATGATGGAGGTTCTAACACGCTGCAGGATATCAGCTTTGAAGCGAAGCCTGGCGAGATGATCGCTTTAGTTGGACCTACCGGTGCAGGCAAAACAACGCTAATTGGGCTGTTATCCCGTTTCTATGATCCTAATCAGGGGAAAATCACGCTGGATGGCTTAGATATCACTTCGATTCGGCGGGAAAGCTTGAGAAGTCATATGGCCTTTGTATTGCAGGATTCCTTTTTGTTCAAAGGGAGTATCCGCGATAACATCCGATACGGGAGGCTGGATGCGTCCGATGAAGAGGTTGAAGAGGCGGCTAAGCTGGCCAATGCCCATTCTTTTATTATGCGAATGCCCGAAGGTTATGAACGGATGCTCTCGGCGGATGGCAGCGGTATAAGCCAAGGGCAGAAGCAACTGCTCTCCATTGCGAGAGCGATTCTTGCTAACCCCTCTATGCTTGTGCTTGATGAAGCAACCAGCAGTATTGATACAGTGACCGAGATCAAGATTCAGGAAGGGCTGCAGGCGCTGATGAAAGGGCGAACGAGCTTCGTCATTGCTCATAGACTTGGCACGATACGTGCAGCTGATCGAATTCTTGTGCTTCAGGGCGGCAGATTATTGCAGCAAGGCTCTCATGAAGAGCTGCTGAAGCAAGGCGGACTGTACAGCGAGTTGGTACAGGGGCGGCGGAAAGAGGCGCTTGATAAGGCGGGTATTTAAGAAAAAGGCGAGAATTTTCAGGTAGCGCAGATTGCGTCCATGAAGTTCTCGCCTTTATGTTATTTATGATAGATAACGAGCACCAGATCGGGTGAGCTGGGAGGGTTTGAATGTGGGGAAATCTATTGTACAAATTACAATCAGCAGGGTAATAAGGCTTGATTGTGTGCGATTCGAGATTCAGATGATCAGGTGAATAAATGATGAGATGAAAAAGCTGATCCTAAGTTTAGCATAGCCTCTTAAGAGATCGTTTCCTGCGTTCCGGCTTGTTTCGCCTTTTGCTTCTCCTTGAACCTTGGACCTACGTAATTCTTCTTACGGTCCCTAGCCAGAATCCAGCCACCAAGGAAAGTCATGCCAGCTGCGAAGAGCAGCAATCCACCACCGAAATGCAGCCAAGCAAAGTGGGGCACAACAGAATCATCACCATGCATGGATATGTAATCAAAAATATCATCCTTCATCATGAGGAAGCCCTTCATTGCTATTAAGCCCGGAAACACAAGAATAAGGATGGCAATGAAGCGTGAAATTAACAGTTTCATAAGTGTCTCCTACCCCTCTTAGCCCTTTAGATTCACCCATATGATAACGCTTTAGCAAGAAAAAGTCCATTTGCATATGACGTTTATAAGTTTTGTAATAGAGCAAAAAGAGAGTACAATATACTAAGTAAAATGAACTTACGTGTAATGACTGGAGGATACATATCATGACAATTTCATGTGACGTGGCCATACTTGGCGGAGGTACTGGAGGGTATGTGGCGGCTATTCGCGCTGCACAGCTTGGAAAGTCCGTTGTCGTCATCGAAATGGACAAACTGGGAGGAACCTGTCTGCATCGGGGCTGCATTCCTAGTAAATCGCTGCTCCGTAGTGCAGAGGTATATGCTGAAATCAATGAGAGTGAGAGCTATGGCATTGAGACAAGCGGTGTACAGCTGGTATTCCCAAAGGTACAGAAACGCAAAGAAGCTGTAGTTGAGCAACTTCATCAAGGCGTACAATATTTGATGCGCAAAAATAAAATACAAGTTGTCAAAGGTAAAGGGCGCGTAACGGGTCCTTCTATTTTTTCTCCGCGCAGCGGTGCTGTAGCTGTGGAACTGGAAGATGGGGAGATGGAAACAGTAGTTTCCAGCCATCTTATTATCGCTACGGGCTCACGCCCCCGAGTATTGCCTGGTCTCGAACCAGACGGGAAAGTGATTCTTAGCAGTGATGAAGCGCTCATGCTCGAAGAGCTGCCATCCTCTATCATCATTGTGGGCGGTGGTGTAATTGGGGTCGAATGGGCTTCAATGCTGGCTGATTTTGGAGTGCAGGTGACTGTGGTTGAAGCGGCAGGTCAGTTACTGCCTCAAGAGGATGAAGAGATAGCTAAGGAACTGCAACGGTTGTTGAAAAAGCGTGGGGTTAAGGTACTGACTGAAACTACAGTGGATGCTGCAACCTGCCAGGTAACGGAGGATGGAATTTCGATCGAAGCCCGTAAGGGAGAGCAAAGTCAAAGCCTAACGGCAGAAAAATTGCTTGTATCCGTAGGCAGAGTCGCCAACATCGAGAATATTGGTCTGGAAAACACAGACATTCGCTTTGACAAAGGGATTATTGCTGTAAACGCTAGTATGCAGACGGCAGAGCCGCATATTTATGCCATTGGCGACTGCATCGGTGGGCTTCAATTGGCTCATGCAGCCAGTCATGAAGGGATAATGGCGGTTAACCATCTATCTGGTGAGAAGCTACATCCTTATCATACACATTTAGTACCACGTTGTGTCTATACTCGGCCTGAGGTAGCAAGTGTGGGCTACACCGAGAAGGAAGCTAAAGAGCTTGGACATGATGTAGTGATTGGCAAGTTCCCATTCTCGGCCATTGGTAAGGCAATTGTATATGGCCAGAAGGATGGATTTGTGAAAGTTGTAGCGGATCGTAGCAGTGGAGATATTCTTGGTGTGCAGATGATTGGTCCTCATGTGACGGATCTAATTGGAGAAGCGGCCTTGGCACAGCTTCTGGATGCAACACCTTGGGAGATTGGTGAAGCTATACATGCTCACCCTACCCTTTCGGAGATTATCGGAGAAGCAATGTTAGCTGTGGATGGAAGATCTATTGGATTTTAGTTTTTCTTAGCTTTTCTTTTTGGGTAGAAAGGGATTATAATATACTCAAGTCAAGTCTTAGTACCAGGTTTTAAGATCAGGGCACAATTGGTCTTAATTCCTGTAAGACTTCAGGCTTTATGAATAAGGAGGTATCTCTTTATGGAACCCCAAGGTACTGTAGAAACGATTAACAGACATAAGCAGCTTGGACTTAGTGACGGCCAGGTCATCGATATGTACAGATATATGTCGCTCGCTCGTAAATACGATGAGCGCAGTCTGCTGCTTCAGCGCGCTGGCAAGATCAACTTTCATGTCTCCGGTATAGGCCAGGAGGCGGGTCAGGTGGCGGCGGCGTTCGCGCTGGACCGGCAAAATGATTATTTTTTACCTTATTACCGCGATTATGCTTTCGTGCTTTCAGTGGGTATGACTACACGCGAACTTATGTTGTCCGTATTCGCTAAGGCAGAAGATCCAAACAGTGGTGGGCGGCAAATGCCGGGTCACTTTGGCAGCAAACGTCTGCGTATTGTGACAGGGTCAAGCCCTGTAACCACGCAGGTCCCTCATGCGGTTGGCTTTGCTCTGGCGGCCAAAATGCAGAAGAAGAAATTCGTCTCCTTTGTAACCTTCGGTGAAGGTTCCAGCAATCAGGGGGATTTTCATGAAGCTTGTAACTTTGCCGGAGTGAATAAGCTGCCGGTTATTATCATGTGCCAGAACAATCAGTACGCAATCTCTGTTCCTGTTCATAAACAGTTAGGCGGCAAGGTTAGCGACCGTGCACTGGGTTATGGATTTCCTGGTGTGCGTGTAGACGGAAACGATCCGCTTGAGGTTTATCGTGTCGTTAAGGAAGCGCGGGAAAGAGCCCTCGCGGGTGAAGGTCCTACGCTGATTGAAGCGATGATGTACCGTTTATCTCCACACTCCACCTCAGATAATGATCTGGCTTACCGGACCAAAGAAGAGGTTGATGAGAACTGGAAGAAGGACGGCGTAGCAGGATTCCGTAATTACTTGATCGGTCTGGGATTGTGGAGTGACGAGCAAGAACAAGATCTTGCTGCTGAATGCAATCTTGAGCTTAAAGCGGCTATCGAGTATGCCGATAATGCTCCGTTCCCGAAACCGGAAGACACACTGCTGCATGTATACAGTGATTCCGACCTCAAAGGAGGGGCATAAACCATGGCTATAATGGAATATATCGATGCCATCAGGCTCGCGATGAAGGAAGAAATGGAGCGCGATGATTCCGTGTTCGTGCTTGGTGAGGACGTTGGTCTCAAAGGCGGCGTATTTACCACAACTAAAGGTCTACAGGAACAGTTTGGCGAAGAGCGGGTTATGGATACACCCCTCGCTGAATCAGCGATTGCTGGTGTAGCCATCGGAGCAGCTATGTACGGAATGAAACCAATAGCTGAAATGCAATACTCCGACTTTATGCTTCCGGCGACGAATCAAATTATCAGTGAAGCGGCTAAAATCCGCTATCGTTCAAATAACGATTGGAGTTGCCCGGTTGTCATTCGTGCTCCTATTGGCGGCGGGGTGTTCGGCGGTTTGTATCATTCACAGTGTCCAGAATCGATTTTCTTTGGTACACCTGGATTGAAGATTGTAGCGCCTTACTCCGCTTATGATGCTAAAGGATTGCTGAAGGCAGCCGTACGTGATCCTGATCCGGTGCTTTTCTTTGAGAACAAAAAGTGTTACAAGCTGATCAAGGAAGAAGTGCCGGAAGGAGATTACACCGTTCCAATTGGCGAAGCTAATCTGCTGCGTGAGGGAACGGATATTACGGTGATTGGCTACAGTCTCCCGCTGCATTTTGCTATGCAGGCTGCGGAAGAATTGGAACGCGAGGAAGGAATTACAGCACATATTCTTGATCTGCGTACCTTGCAACCGCTGGATCGTGATGCGATCATAGCTGCTGCCCGTCAGACCGGTAAGGTATTGATTGTGCATGAAGATAATAAAACAGGCGGAATTGGCGGCGAAGTGGCGGCCATTATCGCTGAGCATTGTCTGTTCGAGCTGGATGCACCAATCTTCCGTCTTTGTGGTCCCGATGTTCCGGCGATGCCAATCAGCCCGCCAATGGAGAAGTTTTTCATGCTAAGTAAAGAAAAAGTGAAGGCGGAAATGCTCCGGCTGGCACAATATTAATTTGTTGAGTAGATGCGAAGCTTCCTAAAACTCAGGTGATGCTGACGAAGCTTCGTAAAACTTTAAGAATATGCTTACGAAGCAAGTTTTACTATGTAGTCTTTCTAAGAGTCAATGCTTCGTAAAACTTTTAAGGAGTGAAAAGATGTCTGACAACCAAAAGTTGACTGACGTGATCATGCCGCAGCTGGCGGAATCGCTAGTATCGGCGACGATCGGAAAATGGCTGAAGAAACCGGGCGATCCGGTAGAGCAATACGAACCAATATGTGAGCTTATTACAGATAAAGTAAATGCTGAATTACCTTCAACGATAGATGGAGTTATGGGTGAACTATTGGCGGAAGAAGGCCAGGTTGTCAATGTCGGCGAAGTCATTTGTCGTATAGCCGTGCCTGTGACTGCATCTGCTGCTGCAAACGTGACTAACACTAACACAGTTGCAGCTAATTCCTCTAATAATGCTGCAGGACAAAGTGCGACTTCAACTGCTGGCGATATGATGCGTGCACGCTATTCTCCTGCGGTACAGACTTTGGCTGCTGAACATAACATCGATCTGACTTTAGTTGCTGGTACTGGTATGGGTGGTCGGATTACCCGTAAGGATGTGCTGACTTTCCTCGAAAGCGGCGGAGCTAGATCTGCAGCTTCGATTTCTGCTAGCCAGCCTGCCCCAATGGCGTCACAACCGCCTGCTCCACAGTTCGTTCAAGCCCAAGAGAAGAAGGCAGAAGAGCCACTTCGCCATTCGGGTCTACATTTGAGCGAATCTCCTCGTATTCCAACAATTGAAGTTGAGGGTGGCAGAGGCAGCAGTTCTGAATACCTGATTGATGTAACGCCAATCCGAAATACAATTGCTACAAGAATGCGTCAAAGTGTCTCTGAGATTCCGCATGCTTGGACAATGATTGAGGTAGACGTGACTAATCTGGTCGCACTGCGCAATAAACATAAGGATGAGTTCAAGCGTAAAGAAGGTATCAATCTAACCTATCTGGCTTTCATGATGAAGGCTGTTGTGAGTGCGATTAAGGATTACCCGATTATGAACTCTGTCTGGGCTGTAGACAAAATTATTGTCAAACGTGATATCAATATCTCGTTAGCGGTAGGTACAGAAGATTCGGTTATCACTCCTGTGATTAAGAAGGCTGATCAGAAAAATGTCGCTGGGTTGGCTCGTGAGATTGATGAATTGGCACAAAAAACACGCGAAGGCAAACTGAGCCTGGAAGATTTGCAGGGAGGGACTTTCACTGTAAATAATACAGGCTCGTTTGGCTCCATTCTTTCTTATCCAATCATTAACTATCCACAGGCAGCGATTTTAACATTTGAATCGATTGTAAAAAGACCTGTGGTCATTAACGATATGATAGGTGTGCGATCAATGGCTAATATTTGTCTGTCGCTCGATCATCGGATTCTGGACGGAGTCATTTGTGGTCGTTTCTTGCAACGCGTCAAGGATAACATTGAAGGATATACCCCGGATACGAAACTTTACTAAAATAATAACGAGCCAAACTGTGCAGGCATGAGACTGAAAAAGGGGACCTGACGGTATGAATAATTCGGATATTCGTAAGCTGCAGATTTCATATGACCCTATTATGGAGTATGGGACGGCCTGGGAGCTGCAAAAAGAAAGTGTGCATGCCATTGATTCTGGCGAGCAGCCGGAGAGACTTATTCTTTTGCAGCATCCGCCTACCTATACTATTGGTTCACAAAATCATCCTGAACATCTTCTCTTGGATCAAAAGCAGCTCGAAGAAAAAGGAATCGCGCTGTTTGAAATCGATCGCGGAGGAGATATTACATATCACGGACCCGGTCAGCTTGTAGGTTATCCGATCCTTAAGCTCGGAGAAGATGGCAAAGTGGATTTGCATGGGTACTTGCGCAGTCTGGAGGCTGTTATTATTGATTATTTGGCATCCTACGGTATTGTCGGAGATCGTAAACCGGAGTACACCGGAGTATGGGTTGGCGATGAGAAGATCTGTGCTATTGGTGTGAAGTTTAATAAGAGTAAATTTAGAAGAGGTTTTATTACCAGTCATGGTTTTGCTTTTAACATTTCTGAGGGGATTGCGGCGCGCGGGTTTCAAGGGATTATTCCATGCGGGATCACCGATTTTGGGATAACTTCTCTAGAGGAATGTGCAGGTCGTCGATTTGAGCTTCAAGAGGTGGCTAGAGAGCTGGTTCCATATTTCTTGAAACATTTTCCATATAAAGAATTGATGGATACTTTCTGTGATATGGCAAAGGCTGATTAAGCACAAACGTGCAGGCCAAATAGCGGCAAGGTGTTCCTAGCCGCTATTATTAATGCTTCCTGAGCAATGTTTAACCTGCAAGGAACGGCTCGATAACCATAAATAGCGTAGAGGCAATCATGGCAAACAACATGACGTAGATGAAGATCTTGAACCATTTATTACGTTGCATGGGTAACTCCTTTAGATTTAGTTTAAGTTATTAACATGAAGATGGTAATGCCGTACAACCATTGTACCGTATTCACGAAAGAGAGGGAAGTCCAGTGATTTCACAAGACCGATTGATTCAGGAGTTTATGGAACTTGTCCAAGTTGATAGTGAAACAAGAAATGAACGGCAGATTGCCGATGTTCTTAAGAGTAAGTTTAACGAACTGGGTTTAGAAGTGCTCGAAGACGATTCCCAGGAAAGAACCGGACATGGAGCAGGTAATCTATTCATAACCTGGCCAGCTGAGAATGGAGGAGCTGCTCCAAAGCTTCTGTTCACTTGCCATATGGATACGGTTGTTCCCGGACAAAATATCAAGCCTACACTTGGTTCAGATGGATGGATTACAAGTGATGGCACTACGATTCTTGGAGCTGATGACAAAGCAGGGCTTGCGGCATTGTTCGAAGCCATTCGTGTGATCCAAGAGCAAAAGCTTCCGCATGGTCAGATTCAATTCGTGATTACAGCGGGTGAAGAATCTGGATTGCTGGGCGCACGTTCGATGGATCCAAGTAACTTGGATGCTGACTTCGGCTTTGCACTAGATTCCAATGGTGAAGTTGGAGCGATTGCGGTGGCAGCACCGACACAGGCTAAAATCACGATGCAAATCTTTGGAAAATCGGCTCATGCTGGCGTGAACCCAGAGGACGGCATCAGCGCAATTCAAGTCGCTAGCAAAGCGATTGCAGCCATGAAGCTGGGTCGTATTGATAACGAAACCACAGCGAATATTGGAAAGTTCGCTGGCGGCGGCCCAACGAATGTAGTGTGCGATCACGTCCAGCTGGATGCAGAAGCACGCAGTATTGTGCAGGAGAAGGTTGGCGATCAAATCGCTTCGATGCGCGAAGCACTCGAGACAACTGTGCGGGAATACGGCGCAGAATGCGAATTCCGCAGTGAAATCATCTACCCTGCTTTTAGCTTTAATGAACATGATCCGGTAGTGCAGCTTGCACAGCGGGCCATTACTTCTATGGGGCTTACTCCACGTCTATTCCACTCTGGCGGAGGTAGTGACGCTAACGTGTTCAACGGTCTAGATGTTCCGACTGTTAACCTTGCAGTGGGTTATGAACATATCCATACTACCAAGGAACGGATTAAAGCCGAAGATATCGTTAAAGTGGCTGAACTCGTTGTGAATATTGTAAAAGAGAGCGTAAAGGGCTAACCACCTTATAAAACAGCAGAGCAGCGATTCTACCGTAACGGAGGATTGCTGCTCTGTATTTTTTTTATGGGGAGTTTAGTGCAGCTATATTTAGGGTAATCCCAAAAAAAGTCATGCGACCTCTAATGCCGCTTTTGGCGAGTCTCGAAGTAGAAATTTCCGGAATGCCCGGATGCCACCCCTCTCTTGAGGCTAAAGGAACCAGATGACGCTATAAGCCAAATTATCGCCATTTGAGCAGAGTAACGGACACCAGCGCAGCTATTCCATAAGAAGAGTAGCATATAGTGTGTTTTTCGTGCTGATAGCGTCACTGGGGTCCGATAGCATAGCAAAAGTGCGGAAAAGGTGTGTTTAAGGTCAACTGAGTCCGAAAGCGCGAGTCACTTCCGATGTCAGAAAGCGATAATGCCAAGTCCGCCCCCTCTTTTTGAGGCGAAAGGACCCAGATGACGTTATAAGCCAAATTATCGCCATTTGAGCAGAGTTCCGGACACGAGCGCAGCTATTCCTTAAGGAGAGGAGCATATAGTGTGTTTTTCGTGCTGATAGCGTCACTGGGGTCCGATAGCATCGTAAAAGTGGGGAAAAGGTGTGTTTAAGGGCAACTGAGTCCGATAGCGCGAGTCACTTCCGATGTCAGAGAGCGATAATGCTAAGTCCGTCCCCTCTCTTGAGGCGAAAGGACCCATATGACGCTAAAAGCAAATTAATCGCCATTTGAGCAGAGTAACGGACACCAGCGCAGCTATTCCATAAGAAGAGTAGCATATAGTGTGTTTTTCGTGCTGATAGCGTCACTGGGGTCCGATAGCATAGCAAAAGTGCGGAAAAGGTGTGTTTAAGGTCAACTGAGTCCGAAAGCGTACAAAGGTAGGCGCAATAGTAACCTAATCAAACAACTTGTGCTAGATGCCAGCATCGTGAGCGATCAACAAGTTGTGTCTGACGCCAGCATCGTAAGCCCATTAGTTGCTTAATCAATCAACCTTTGCCCAATACCAGCGGCCTAAGCGCAATTCCCCCTAATCGGGGCGACGCAAAAAGACTGGGGTGCCCCAGTAGCCATTTCATGGCTTTTGAGACACCCCTATAGTTGTGTGAACATGTATGGCTAAGTCCCAAAGGAGAGGATGAATTCATCCTGCCTTGGACGGAAGAATTGCGGATTGATCGTGCAGGGAAAGAATGTATGCCAAGGGCATATCGCGCCCATACTGCTGGATCCATCCAGCCAAGATGGCCTTTATTTCCTCCGGCTTACCTACCATCATCACTGCGGATGAGCTTGTACGGCTGAAGATTTCATTCATCTGAAATTCCTTCTTTCCCTTTAAGTTTGCTATAATACACCGTATGCACAATAGAGAAAAAGGAGACCAGAAACTTTATGGGAGAACAACATTTGAACAGCAAACCCGAGCTTGATGAAGTGACATTGTCTACACAGCCTGTTTTTGATGGGAAGATTATATCTTTGCAGGTGGACACAGTGAGACTGCCTGATGGAAATACTGCGACACGTGAAGTTGTGAAGCATCCCGGCGCCGTAGCGGTGCTTGCTTTAAACAACAACAAAATGCTTGTTGTAGAGCAATACCGTCAGCCCATGCAACGCACTGAGGTAGAAATTCCGGCTGGGAAGCTGGATAAAGGTGAAGATCCATTAGTTGCGGCTGGTCGTGAACTTCAGGAAGAGACTGGATTTCACAGTGGAGATCTGAAATTGCTTAAATCTTTCTATACTTCTCCCGGCTTCGCCGATGAGATTATTCATTTGTATGTGACTACTAACGCTCAACCAGGGGACATGTCACTGGACGAGGATGAATTTCTAGAGGTTTCGGAGCTTACCCTGGAGGAAGCGTATCAATATATGGCTGACGGGCGCATCGCGGATGCAAAAACGATGATGGCAGTGTACGCTTGGCATCTATACACGCTGACAGGCCAATGGAATTAACAACTGAACTGAAGAGTTTCTATTGCGATTTGCATGTTCATATTGGGCGAACGTCGGAAGGTCAGGCTGTCAAAATTAGCGGCAGCCGCGAGCTTACCTTTGCGGGAATTGCCAAAGAAGCTGCAGAGCGCAAAGGACTAGAAATGATCGGTATTATAGATAGTCATTCACCTGGCGTCCTGCGGGATATTCAGCGGTCTTTGGAATCTGGAGAGATGACATTAGCTGAAGGTGGAGGCATTGCTTACCGAGGGACTACGATCATTCTGGGAACAGAGATTGAAATCCGCGAGCCTGGGCGAAAAGAGTGCCATGTGCTCGCTTACATGCCGGACGTGGAACGCATGACTGACTTTAGTGCGTGGATGAGCCGCTATATGCGGAACGTGAATCTAAGTTCCCAACGCCTGTATGCTCCGGCTAGGGAGCTTCAGGATGAGATTTACGGCCGGGGAGGCATTCTTATCCCTGCACATATTTTCACGCCTCACAAGGGCTTGTACGGCTGTGCTGCCGAGCGTATGGCGGACATCTTTGATCTGGACCGCATAGCTGCGGTTGAACTTGGGCTGAGTGCAGATTCCGAAATGGCTGGATATCTCTCTGAGCTGGATAATTTCACGTTTCTAACCAACTCAGATGCGCATTCACTGGGTAAGTTAGGGCGTGAGTATAATGTGATGGAGCTGGCACAGCCTTCGTTCGCTGAACTGCGGCTTGCACTGGAACGTAAAGATGGGCGGAAGGTAAGTGCTAATTTCGGACTTAATCCGCGGCTTGGCAAATACCACCGGAGCTATTGCGGGGGCTGTGGCAGTATTATTGATGAGGCTTATGTCAACTCGGATCGTTGCCAATATTGCGGCAGTCTTAAGCTGGTTAGAGGTGTCTTCGACCGGATCCTAGATATTGCGGACCGCAAGACGCCGTTAGTGCCTGCTGACCGTCCACCCTATCATTATCAGGTTCCGCTTGAATTTATCCCGGGGTTAGGGAAGGCGAAGATGAACGCGTTACTGCAAGCGTTTGGAACTGAGATGAACATTTTACATGGTTGTGGTGAAGCGGAAATTGCCAGCGTTGTAGGTGCGGATCTGGCGTCGATGATCGTCCAGGCCCGCTCTGGAATTTTGGAGCTATCAGCAGGCGGTGGCGGGACGTACGGTAAAGTGGTTCAGCCCAGAAAGTAGAGTCATTACCTGAAGGACAAGTCATATCGCGGGACGTTTTCTCATATGGTGTAACATGTAACCGGAAAGGGGAACGTCCCAAATGCGTAATTTACGGCTGATGATGAAGGAACAGACGCCTCTGTATATTTTTGTCGGCGTATTATTTCTGGTAGGTGTTGTATTTGGAGCTCTTATCGTTAGTGCGCTTACGATGGATCAGCAGCAGGAGCTGGGGGATTATCTGGGGAATTTCTTTGTTACGGTTGATCAGCAAGGTCTGCCCGCCGCACCTGATTCGTACTGGAGTATAGCGGCCTTGAATCTGAAATGGATCGGACTGATCTGGATTCTTGGGTTGTCGGTCATTGGGCTGCCGGGAATTTTGATTCTTGATTTTTTAAAAGGGGTACTGATTGGTTTTACGGTTGGCTGTCTGGTCAGTCAATATTCTTGGCATGGGATGTTGTTCGCGTTAGTCTCTGTGGCTCCACATAATCTGGTGCTGATCCCTGTGTTGCTGGTTAGCAGTGCAGCTGCGATAGCTTTTTCCTTGCAGATGATCCGCAGCCGGGTGATGGGACAGCGCCGGACGCCAGTGACTCGTCCTTTTACCATGTACACTATATTGTCATTTGTGATGGCGCTTTTGATCCTGGGTATTTCATGTTTTGAGACCTGGGTTACACCAACCATGATGCGTTGGGTCACGCCTTCACTTGTACAAGCGGTGACGACCTTGACTGTGCAGTAAAAGCGTTTGACTTCTGAAAGCGACACCCCCTATAATGGAAGAAGTGGTTTGAAGACCGGTGCGGTAATTATCCAAGGGGGAGGGAGACAGGTGGAAGCACGGATAGACAAGATTAAGCAACAGTTACAATCCCAAGGATACAAGCTTACACCCCAACGGGAAGCGACCTTAAGAGTGCTGCTGGAGAATGAGGAAGATCATCTTAGCGCGGAAGACGTATTTATGCTCGTGAAGGAGAAAGCTCCCGAGATCGGTCTTGCGACTGTGTATCGTACCCTCGAACTTCTCAGTGAGCTTCATGTCGTAGAAAAGATCAATTTCGGCGACGGTGTAGCCCGGTATGATTTGCGAACAGATACTGCGAAGCATCATCATCATCACTTAATTTGTGTGCAATGCGGCAGTATGGATGAGATTCGCGAGGATTGGCTCGGTCCGCTGGAAGAGCGACTGGAGAAAGAGTTTAATTTCACAGTGCTTGATCATAGACTTGATTTCCATGGAATTTGCTACCGCTGTACTGATAAGAACAATACAGACGGAAATCCATCCTAAAGTTATCTTATATTAAGAATTAACTTCACAAGTCCTCCCCGGTTCCTATACCGGAGGGGGCTTTTTAAATGATTAGTCTATTAGAGCCATACATATCAGCCTTTTTTGGAGCATAAAATGAAGGACGAGCAGAATTCATTTATATGTAATAGGAGGCGTCCTTATGATTGTTTCTGTGCCCAAAACAGTGCGTAAGCTGTATTTTATGATCATGTTTGTGGCTCTAAGCTATTTACTCTACTATGCTATGAGCTGGCTAGGGGAATGGCTCAGTCCGATAGAGAACTATGGAATTCCTGAAGGTACCGCTGTTCGGGCATTTGATCACGCCGAGGTTGGTGATGATGGTCTGGATGCGCGGCAGCGCTTGCGTTTCTATTACTGGTTCGGAGAATGAAAGCTCCGCAGGAAGCAGGAACAAGCGAGAAGAATGTCGAAGAAAGCTAGGGTGGATTTATGCAGAGTAAGCGTTGTGTACACATCTGCTAAAGCCTCATGCTGAATGTGCTGCAGGAAGACACTAAGAGTAGCTGCGCCAGGACAGGAGCGTGAAATAATGAAGTCACACTTGCAGCCTTTTTTACATTATTTGTCCGGAGATAAAGGCTTGTCCCCGAATACACTGGAATCTTACGGTAGGGATGTATCGCAGTTTCTAGAGTTTGCTGAAGAGCGGGGGGTTAAACAGCCTGAAGAAATCAGAAGATCTCATGTGATGTTATATCTTGGCTCCTTACGCGGAGCGGGAAGAGCCACTGCAACGCTCAACAGAAACGCGGTGTCCCTGCGGGCCTTTTTTCATTATTTGCTGAAGGAACGTTTAATTGAGCAGGATCCAACACTGGACATGGAAACCATGAAGCCCGATAAGAAGCCACCTATGGTGCTTGCGGTTTCGGAGGTTGAGCGGCTGCTAGCTGCTCCAGATGTGAGTACAGCACAAGGGATGCGCGATAAGGCTATGCTGGAATTGCTCTACGCAACGGGGATAAAGGTTTCTGAATTAATTTCTCTTAACGTAGACGATGTGCATACAGACATGAAGTTTGCGCGCTGTACAGGGACTTCGGGCAAGGAACGAGTGGTTCCCATTGGAACCATTGCTGCAGAGAGTGTAGCAGCTTACATTTCTCTTATGCGGGACAAGCTGCTTCGTGATCATCAGGAGGAGCCGGCCATGTTCCTGAATAGCCTAGGTGGGCGTTTAACCCGCCAGGGGTTCTGGAAAATCATAAAAAAATACGCTCGGGAAGCAAACATTGAGCAGGATATTACACCGCATACGCTTAGGCATTCCTTTGCCGCCCATTTACTGGAAGGTGGAGCGGATTTGCGTTCCGTACAACAAATGCTGGGTCATGCTGATATTTCGACGACTCAGATTTATAACGGTATCGCGCGTAAGAATATGAAGGAAGTATATGAGAGCCATCATCCCAGAGCTCGCTGATCATGCTTCAAAGATGCTTTTTGTGAGTAAGATAGTTATGATGGAATCATACTTATAGGATAGAATGGGGAATGGGTAATTTTCCACAGGTTATCCTTTGGCAGAAACGGATACCTGACAGGCGATACATTGTATCGCTAGCTACGGAAGCGTCTGACTTCCGGGAGAAGGTACAGCCGTTTCTTCTTGTTGGTGCAAACGAATGAACGAACGATCTATATTAAAAAAGGAGTGAAGACAATATGTCCTCATTTAAACGAATTGGTTTTATTGTTTTGGATAGTGTAGGTATCGGAGAAGCTCCAGATGCTGCGAATTTTGGTGATGCAGGGTCGCATACGCTTGGCCATATTTTGAACCGTGTTCCCGGATTAAAACTGCCTAACCTTCAGCAGTTAGGATTAGCTAATATTGCTCCGCTGCCGCCACTTGAACCTGTAGCTTCACCAACTGGATATTATGGCAAGATGCAGGAAGTATCTGTAGGTAAGGATACGATGACCGGGCACTGGGAGCTGATGGGGCTGAAAATTGAGGTTCCATTCAATACGTATCCGGATGGATTTCCGGCAGAATTGATTGAGAAATTCGAAGCAGCAACTGGCCGGAAAGTGATCGGTAATAAACCGGCTTCCGGTACGGAAATTTTAGTTGAATATGGCGAAGAGCAGATGAAGACCGGAGCTTGGATTGTGTACACCTCTGCGGACAGTGTATTCCAGCTTGCGGCACATGAAGATATCATTCCACTGGAAGAGCTATACAGCGCGTGTAAAATCGCCCGTGAGCTAACTATGGCTCCTGAATTCTCCGTAGGGCGCGTTATTGCTCGTCCATATGTTGGCGAACCAGGAAAGTTCGTACGGACCTCGAATCGCCATGATTATGCCGTGAAACCACCGGAACCAACGGTAATGAATTCGCTGGCTGATATCGGAAAAGATGTTATCGCGGTAGGAAAGATCAACGATATTTTCACAGGTGAAGGGGTTACAGCTTCTTACCCTACGAAGAGCAATGAACATGGTATCGAAGTTACCATTGAGCAGCTTCGCCAACCGTTCAACGGGTTGCTGTTCACGAATCTGGTGGATTTTGACTCTTTATATGGACACCGCCGCGATCCGGAAGGATACGGTCATGCACTGGAAGTATTCGATCAGGCGCTGCCTGAAATTCTATCCACGCTTGGTGAAGATGACCTGTTGATTATTTCAGCAGATCATGGGAATGATCCAATCCATAGTGGAACAGATCATACTCGTGAATATGTGCCGCTGCTTATTTACAGCCCACGCCTTAAGCATCCAGATAGCTTGGGTATTCGTGAGACCTTCTCGGATGTTGCTGCAACCATTGCTGATAATTTCGGTGCGAAGGCGCCGCAGTATGGGACAAGCTTTTTAGCGAAACTGCAATAAAAGAATGTGGGTTGCGCCACAACATTCATTAAGGAGGATCATCCATAGCATGTTAACTCAAAAAGAAATTCAAGAAGCAGCCATTTATATAAAAGACAAATGTCCGGTGGCTCCGGAAATTGGATTGATCCTTGGTTCAGGACTCGGTGTGCTTGCAGATCTGATCACCGATGGAATCAGCATTCCATATGATGAGATTCCTCACTTCCCTGTGTCCACTGTAGAAGGGCATGAGGGAGAACTGCTGATCGGTATGATTGAAGGACGCCGTGTCGTGATGATGAAGGGCCGCTTTCATATGTATGAGGGTTATGGACCGGAGGTTACGGCATTCCCTGTTCGGGTTATGAAAGAACTTGGTATAGCCAGCCTATTAGTAACTAATGCTGCTGGTGGAGTGAACACAGATTTCACGCCGGGCGATCTTATGCTCCTTACGGATCATCTGAATATGACGGGACGGAACCCGTTAATAGGACCTAATGATCCTGCACTGGGCGTGCGCTTCCCGGATATGTCAACCGCTTATAGCCGCCGCCTGATCAAGGTAGCGAAGGAAACGGCAGCGCAGCAGAATTTCGAATTCAAAGAAGGCGTATATGCAGGTCTGCTGGGACCTTGCTACGAAACACCTGCTGAAATCGTAATGCTTCGTCATCTAGGGGCTGACGCTGTGGGCATGTCTACTGTGTCGGAAACCATTGTTGCCCGGCATGCAGGTATCGAGGTATTGGGTATCTCCTGTATTACTAACATGGCTGCGGGAATTCTGGATCAACCGCTCAACCATGAAGAGGTTATGGAAACTGCAGATCGTGTGCGTGAGCGTTTCCTGAAGCTGGTGTTGGGCTTTATTCCGAAAATGTAATTTCGGGTACTGCATTATGAATTTTTGGGAGGTCCAATCTATGACACAAGTGAATGAGCTTGAGCCATTGACGTTTGAACAGATAATGAAGGTAACTAATTTGACTAGACCAAAATTTATCGGACTTGCTCGCGCAATTGTCCGTGAAGTGCAGGTGTAATATGAGAGCTGTCGATATTATTCAGAAAAAAAGAGATGGTGGAGAGCTGAGTCGTGAGGAAATTTCCTTTTTAATACAGGGCTACAGTAAAGGTGAAGTGCCTGATTATCAGCTCTCTGCATGGGCAATGGCTGTTTATTTTCAAGGCATGAACGCGCGGGAGACCGGCGATTTAACGATGGAAATGGCGATGTCCGGCGATCAAGTAGATCTTAGTCCAATCGCAGGTATTAAAGTCGATAAACACTCCACAGGCGGAGTGGGCGATAAAACAACTGTAGTACTGGCACCCTTGGTAGCTTCTGCTGGAGTACCGGTAGCGAAGATGTCCGGCCGTGGACTTGGGCACACTGGAGGCACGCTCGATAAGCTGGAGTCCATCAGTGGTTTCTCTATCGAGATGGCTCGTGAGCGTTTCTTTGACCAAGTAGGGGAGATCGGGGCTGCCGTGATCGGCCAGTCGGGTAACATTACACCCGCAGACAAAAAGCTGTACGCCCTTCGGGATGTAACTGCAACAGTTGAATCCATCCCCCTTATTGCAAGCTCTGTGATGAGCAAGAAGATTGCAGCAGGTGCGGATGCGATCGTGTTGGATGTCAAAACAGGCAGCGGTGCTTTTATGAAGACGCTGGATGATTCTATAGCACTCGCTCAGGCGATGGTTGACATTGGAACGCATCTGGGTCGCAATACCGTTGCGATTATCAGTGATATGGACCAGCCGCTTGGTTACGGGATCGGAAATGCGTTGGAAATTAAGGAAGGAATCGAGACCTTGAAGGGTCACGGTCCGAAGGATCTGCAGGAGGTCTGTCTTATTCTGGGTAGCCAGATGCTTGTTCTTGGCGGCAAAGCCAAGGATGAAGCGGAGGCACGTTCGATTCTTATGACGCATATTGAAGATGGCAGTGCGCTAGAGAAGTTCAAACAAATCGTGAAGGCACAAGGTGGAGATGTATCGCAAATTGATTCTCCGGAGAAGCTCCCTACGGCTAAGCGATTCATTGAAGTGAAAGCAAAAACCAAAGGGTTCATAGAAGGGATTCAGGCCGAGGAAATTGGCGTTGCGGCTATGCTGCTTGGAGCTGGACGTGAAACTAAGGAATCCGTAATCGATCTGGCTGTGGGAATTCAACTTTCTAAAAAGGTTGGAGATGCTGTAGAGATCGGTGAGACGCTTGCAGTCTTGCATATCAATGATGCCAGTGAGAAGAAAGTAGAGGAAGCTGAAGGTAAGGTGTTAGAAGCCTACCGTATCACTTCTGAACCTGTTCCTGCCCAACCTCTGGTATTTGCGCTTGTTACTAAAGATGGAGTAACACGGTACTAGCCTAGGCAATATAAATATTGTCATGGCTATGGCCTTAAACAAACAACAAAGCAGCGATCCTCCCATAACGGGAAGGTCGCTGCTTTGCGTTTTGCTCAATGGTGCAATATTTATAACTGATTATTAATCTTATTGAATATCTGCGAAGCCCCGCTGCTTGTATTACATAATACGACCACAGTCTCGCCACTAGCTGGATAGATAGCCGACCGGAAGGAAACACCGGGATCATAGCCCATAATGTGAAATTTGAACACTTTTTCTTCGCGGAGGGTAATCCATACACCATAACCATAATAGCCTTCGCCATCCACATGTACATGGGGAGTAAGCAATAATGAAGTGAGTACTGGACTCAATAATGTATGGTTCATTAACCCGCTCCAGAATAGCTGCATGTCGGGGGCAGTGACGAAAGCTCCACCGTCAGCGCCTCCTTTTACCGGGATTGAGTAGATGTTGGTTCTCCAGTTTCCGTTCTCTTCCTCTATGTATCCTAGTGCACAGTTGGCAGGTAAGGCATCTAACGTAAAGTAACCGGATTGCTCCATTCCGCAAGGCTTAAAGATGTGATGCTCTACATAATCGGAAAAAGTCATTCCACTCAATTCCTCCACCAGAAGGCCTAGCACGATATAGCCGGCATTGTTGTAGTGGAAACGTTCGCCAGGAGTCCACATCATGGGAAGGGTTCGGAACATCGGCACAAAATTCTCAAGCTGTCGCAAGGTGTACATAGGCCGTGCCTTCCACAGGTCCTCGAAATCATCCATAATTGTTTCATCAAAATAATCCGGAATACCAGAGCTATGCGTTAGCAGCTGATGAATGGTGATGTTGGGACTAAAGAGAGGAAAATCTACTTTTTTAAGATAATCTATTAGTCTACTTTCAAAAGAAATCAATCCCTGATCGACCAGCTGGCAGACAGCGATCGCGGTAAATATTTTACACCCGGAAGCAATGCCGAACCGAGTATGAATATTGTTTTCGCGCTTATCCGACTTATTGGCATAACCGTAACAACTGCTGATGACTTCTTTATCAGGTTGTTGTACCAGCACTACACCAGAGAAATTGTTCTGTTTAGCTTCTGCTTCAATACAATCTGCAAGGTGGTTCATCTGTATATTCACTCCTCTATAAGCAGTTAAGTTCTTAAATACCATTCGTTAAAATATTCCAATTTCCTTTAAAGGGAGGTTAAATGAGTACGGAAAAATTGGAAATACTTAAAAATTGAATTAACTTTTGATCTCCCCTATAATAAAAATGCTCTGCAACTGCTGCTGGGCTTTTTTTTATTGACAACATCATTACTTCTTGCGATAAATTATTATAGTTATTTACTTGGAAATGGAATAATTTCCACCCTTTCTGACGAAACTGGAACACAGTACCTGTGATATGAAGGTTAACGTTCAGGAGGGGAACCATTGTGAGAAAAATGCGTTTTGCTGTGCTTGTGCTCTGTATCGTTGTGTCGGTTCTAGGACCGATGTCAGGTGCTTATGCTGAGGAAAAAAGCAAGGATTCTGGCAGTAATGCTGCCGCTGTAGATCTTGCGCCTGGTGCGCGTTCTGCGATTTTGATGGATGCAGGCACTGGCACTATTATTTATGAAAAGAACAGCCATGATAAGCTGCCTCCCGCAAGTATTACGAAGATTATGACGATGCTGCTTACGGTGGAAGCACTGGATGAAGGAAGACTGCAACTGACGGATAAGGTGCGCACGAGTGAATATGCCGCATCGATGGGCGGATCGCAAATTTTCCTGGAGCCTGGTGAAGAAATGTCGGTGGATGAGATGCTCAAAGGCATCGCTATGGCCTCCGGTAATGATGCATCTGTGGCAATGGCAGAGAAAATAGCGGGTTCGGAGAGCGCTTTTGTCGATCTGATGAATAAAAGAGCGGAAGAGCTGGGTCTGAAAGATACCCACTTTGCCAATTGCAACGGTCTTCCAGCTGCTAATCACTATTCCTCAGCCTACGATATTGCGGTAATTAGCCGGGAGCTTTTAAAGCATGATAGAATTATCAAATATACCGGTTCCTATCAGGATTATCTGCGTAAGGATTCCACCAAACCATTCTGGTTGGTAAACACGAACAAGCTTGTACGTTTCTATACAGGCGCTGATGGACTGAAAACAGGATATACCGCTGAAGCAAAATTCTGCTTATCCGCTACGGCTGCAAGAGACGGTCTGCGTGCTGTTGCTGTTGTGCTGGGTGAGCCGAACACGAAGACACGTAACAGTGAAGTGTCGGGCATGTTTGACTATCTCTTTTCGCAATATAAGATCCACACTATTCACAAAGAAGGGGACGCTATCGGTACCCTTAAGATTGAGAAGGGTGTGAAGTCCGAGCTGCCGATTACGGCGAAAGAGACGTATAGTGTTCTTTTGAAAAAAGGTGTGACCCAAGAAGGCATTCGTCACGAACTAGTACTTCCAGAAAGCGTGAAGGCACCAGTGGCTGAAGGCCAGTCCATAGGCAAGCTGGTTGTCTACCAAGGAACCCAAGTGATTAAAGAGTATGAACTTAAAGCAGGGGAAGCTGTGGCAAAAGCAGGCTGGTGGAAGCTCTTTAAACGTACAACAGGCTCGATGTTCGGCATGGATTAAAAAGAGCTTTTTTGTAGATTGCGCCCATGTGCTTTGTAGATTCATAGGGGTTTTCTTCTAGTTTTGTCGTGAGGCAGGATTCCTGATTTGCCACGTAGAAACCTTGTCCTTGAAGAGAATAGGTACTGTCTCTTAAGGCCAAGTTTTCAAAGCAACGAAGAGGAGAGTGGCAAGCATGAATTCTAATGTGGAAATGGAGCATCACAGGGGTGTGCTGATTGTCCGTTTATCTGGGGAACTCGATCATCATGCCGCCGATTTTGTAAGAATGGATATGGATGAAGCGATTATGCGGGGTCAGGTATCGCATTTGATCCTTAGTCTTAAGCATCTGCAGTTTATGGACAGTTCGGGTCTCGGCGTAATTCTGGGAAGGTATAAACTGATCCATAGTAAAGGCGGCAAAATGGTGGTGTGTGATGCAACGGCACCTGTGAAGCGACTTCTGGAAATGTCAGGCCTGTTCAAGATCATGCCCCTATATGACGACGAGAGCACTGCACTCTCGGATTTGGAGGTTGCGTTATGACAAATGGTAAGGCTGGTAACTTCATGAACGTGCAGTTCGCTGCACTCTCGGAGAACGAATCATTCGCGCGTGTAGTTGTAGCGGCGTTCGTTTCTAGGCTTGATCCTACAATGGACGAACTGAATGATCTGAAGACAGTCGTGTCGGAGGCGGTCACCAATTGTATTATTCATGGGTATGATAGTGATCCGGAAGGTATTGTGACTATTTCAGCTTCGCTGGACAACGAAACGGTACATTTAACCATTGAGGATCAGGGACGGGGCATTGAGGATTTGGAGCTGGCACAACAGCCGCTATATACCTCAAAGCCAGAGCTGGAGCGGTCGGGCATGGGCTTTACCATTATGGAGAATTTCATGGATGAATTTGAAGTCACTAGTGAACCGGGACACGGCACTTCGATCTCAATGAAGAAAACCATCGTTTCGAAAAAAGCTTTATACAATTAGGGGTTGGAGCCATGGATGCAGAGTCAAAAAAAGCTCCGCCGACCTATTTGGACGATGCGGAGGTCAAACGTCTTATCGCGCTCAGTCAGGCCGGAGATAATCTTGCCCGAGACACACTAGTTAGCTGCAATATCCGGTTGGTCTGGTCGGTAGTGCAGCGGTTTATGAACCGCGGGTATGAACCTGACGATTTGTTCCAGATCGGTTGCATCGGGCTCTTGAAGTCCGTTGATAAGTTCGATCTCAGCTATGAGGTCAAATTCTCCACTTATGCCGTGCCGATGATCATCGGCGAGATTCAGCGTTTCCTTCGCGACGATGGAACCTTGAAAGTTAGCCGTTCTCTTAAGGAGATGGCTAATAAGGTCCGCAAGATGAAGGATGAAATGTCTAAGACGCTGGACCGTCTGCCTACCATCGGTGAAGTTGCTGAGGCACTGGGAGTTACCCCTGAAGAAGTGGTATTTGCTCAGGAAGCTAACAAGCCACCGACCTCGATTCATGAGACTGTGTTCGAGAATGATGGCGACCCGATCACACTGATTGATCAAATCGCTGACGAATCACAGGAACGCTGGTTTGATAAGCTGGCACTGAATGAGGCTATCGGAGGTCTCAGCGAGCGTGAACGGCTGATTGTTTATCTTCGGTATTACCGTGACCAAACGCAGTCAGAGGTTGCCAGTCGCCTTGGGATTTCTCAAGTGCAGGTATCCCGGCTGGAGAAGAAAATATTGCAGAATATCCGCGAGCAGATTGCTCAGTAGATAATGGCTAAAATGTAAAGACGCTTGCGAAATAGCGAATAGGAAGAAAAAGCCGCCCCGAAAAGGGGGGGCTTTTTATGTGGAGGGAATCTCAATATGCATTCACTTGGCGACAAGGATATGACCTCATGGTCTATTGACATGGAAGCGAATTTGCTGACAATGTCGAATGTTTTGGAGAAATGGGTGGACTGTTCAGATCATACTTTAACGCATAACCCCAATTTTTTACGTGAATATGTGTACGGTGAGGATCTTGAACGGTTTGATGCGTATATAGATAAATTATACTCTGGTCACCTATGTAATCTTGAGTATCGTATGCAGTTACCTGCAAAAGCGCTGAAGTGGGTTCAAAGTATAGGCACGCCCGTTTTTAATCAAGAGCATAAGGTTTGTCGAATAGATGGCGTCATCATAGATATCACGGAACAAAAAAATGCTCAAGCCCAGTTAGAGAGTAGCTTTTCTCTGTATCAGCAGATGTTTGCTGCGATCGATGTGGCGATTTGGTCATACGACTACGTATCACGGAAAATGTTATTCATATCGGATGCCATTCTCAATATCACGGGATATTCAGCAGAACAGGCGAAGGAAGATGACTTTTGGCTAAGAATTGCTCCTAAAGAAGAGCGGCCTTTAATTCAAGAGATTATAACTACAGTGGGGCAAGGAATAAGCAATCTCAGTGAATATCAGATCATCCATGCCAGCGGTGAACTCCGATGGGTCCAAGTCAGGATCATTCCCAGTATGGATGAGACAGGGGCAGTGGTACGGCTCAATGGGATCTTAATCGACCATACGGAAAAAAAGCAGATGCAAGAGGTTCTATTAAAAAGTGAGCAGCGCTACAAATCCCTGTTTGACCATAATCCAGATATCGTGTGTGAATTGGATCTGCAGGGCAGCATTGTGGCTATCAATCCAGCGGCAGAGCAAATTACTGGCGAAGCTTTTAATAGATTCGGAGAGAACTTATCCATTGTGAATTTATTTGGCGCAGAGAATTCGCATATGATGTCTGATTATTTTGATAAAACGGTTGGCGGAGTTCTGCAGCATTATACGGTTACTTCTGTCCGCGAGAATGGATTAGTTAACCATTGGTCGATGAAAAACATCCCTGCACATGAAAACAATCAAATTGTGGGTACCTTTGTTATCGCAAGAGATACCACTGCATCTGTGGAGGTAGAAAAGCGGCTGGCTCAGCGGGAGGCGGAGTACAGGCTTATTACAGAGAATATGGAGGATATGATTGGGGTTCTGGATCAGCAAGGGAACTTCATTATTGCTTCGTCCTCTTGTGAGAAAATTATTGGTCTTCCTGTAGGTTCAATAAAGAACACAACTATTTTGGAGTATATTCATCCTGATGAACAAGAAGTGTTGCGGGAACAGATCTTGGATATTTTTCGGACAAAAGTATGTAAGATGTTTTACAATCGGTTTATTCACATCAAAGGTCACATTATAGACCTGGAATGCTTGGGTACACCTGTTCTTGGTGAGGATGGAGAAGTAGTTAGTATTGTGATCGTAGCGAGAGACATTACAAAAAGGGTCCAGATGGAGAGTGAACTTAGAGAAAGCGAGGAACTCAATCGGCTGCTTATTGATATGTCACCTGAAGCGGTAGTACTCCATAGTGAATATAAATTCCTTTATGTGAATTTTTCCTGTTTAGGATTGTTTGGAGTTTGCAGTGAGGATCAATTGATTGGCACCTCTATTTTTAATTGGGCCCACCCGGACTATATAACGCTGGCTAGAGATCGGATGCGTGAAATCTATTATGGACCCAATCGGATATTAGCTCCTGTTGAACAAAAGGTCGTGCGGTCAGATGGATCTATTATCGATGTAGAAGTAACAGCTAGCTCAATTCTATACAAGGGTAAGGTTGCATGTATCTCTATCTTTAGGGATATCAGTGATCGGAAAAAAATTGAGGTGGAAAGACAGCTCACAGAGCAGATCATTCGGAACAGCGAGGAAAGGTATTTCAACTTACAGATGAGTCTTGATCAATTCTCACAAGATTTGTTTGGTGCGATGAAGATCAGTCACATGGAACAACGATTACTAAAAGAAGTTAGAGAGGTCTTACGGGTTACCAATATTTGTATGATTGAAGTTGAAGATAACCATGATAAAATATGCGAGATTATTGAGACCGAGCGGGGCTATTCACTGAAGATCGGAGAGTTCCGAAGAAAAAGCTATATTCTATCCATTAATGAGAAGTCTATTTTATTAGAAATAAGTTCTGTTCGAGTGTGGCTGAAGACGATTACCCGTTATGTTAGTGTGCTATTTGATAATTTTTTGCTCATAGAAGATCTAACTAAGGACCTTGAGTTAGCGGCTTCCGAGCAAGCTCCGACATGGTTGCTGCGCTTTATGTTTAATTTATCCGAGAATGAACGCAAACGGCTGGCTCAAGATTTACATGATTCAGCACTTCAAGAACAGATCATCTGGTATCGTAAGCTTGATAATTTTTTAAGTGATAAATCCGTTACGGGGGAACTAAAGGAACAGCTAGAACAGATCACAGAAGGTTTACTCGATGTTATCTACGAACTGCGGATGATCTGCAATGAGCTTAGGCCACCAGCATTAATCAATGAGGGGCTTGCTTCCTCACTTGAGACGTTGTTTGAATTTGCTCAGCTGCGGAACGACTATCAGATTTATTTTGAGTCAAACGCTTTCAGGCATAAGTTAAAAGACGAGATTTTAATAGGTCTGTACCGTATTGTGCAGGAACTTTTGGCTAATGCAGCTAAACATTCCTGTGCCACAGAAGTACGTATCTCCTTAGCTAGTGAAGGGCAACAGGTGCTTTTGGATTATGAAGATAACGGAATTGGAATGAGCCTTTTAGGAGAGGATTCTCTTAAGAGCATGGGGATTTATGGGATGAAAGAAAGGGTTCGCAGTATGGATGGGACCATACGATTTCTTTCGCCAGAGAATAAGGGATTAGCTGTCTTTATATCCATACCTGCAGATTAATCATGGGGCATAATAAGGGGATAGGGGTGTATTAGGCATGATTCGAATTTTGTTAGTGGACGACCATCCCTCTGTCATGGAAGGGACTAAGATGATACTGGAACAAGAGGGAGATATGGAGGTTACCCTAGCCAATTCAGCCCATGAGGCGCTTAACATGGTGGGTAGCCATACGTTTGACGTGATGTTGTTTGATCTTCATATCGCTGATGGGAATGGGATTGATTTGGCGAAGGAAGTCTTAAAAATAAACGCAGACGCGATTATCTTAATCTACACCGGATACGAAATTACAAACAAATTCAACTTGATGATCGAATCGGGTTTGTTTGGATTTATTTCAAAAACGACCAATAGAGAGCAGTTGGTTGCAGCAGTGCGTTGTGCTTTAAGGGGAGATGTCATTTTGCCTCATACCCTAGTTAAACAGTTAAGAAAAGTATCACCTAAAGGAATGGAGATTAATATTGACCAAGCAAACCCGAAGATAAGCAAAAAAGAGCATGAAATGCTGACAGAGATTGCAAAAGGAAAAAGCAACAAGGAAATAGCAGAGATTGTACTTATGAGTCAACGATCGCTGGAATACAGTTTAACGAGTCTGTTCCAAAAACTAAATGTGAAATCAAGAATTGAAGCGGCAATAAAAGCTAAACGACTGGGCATATTGAAGGAGTCCGATTTCAACAATTCACTATGAAAATTCGTAACAAACAAATAGATCAAAATCCCGTTCACGGTGCTGTGAGGCGGGATTTTTTGGTCTGCGCTTTTTTTGCGGGACGACGCAATATTTTTGCGTGGTCGCGCTATTTTTTTTCGGTTACCTTAATCTGCTTACCGTATATGATGAAATAGTTCCTAAGAATTACTAAAAAATGACTAACGCCAATGAGGGGCTGAGGAAAATGAAGTGGTTTTATAATTTAAGGACAGCAGTGAAGTTAATCTCCGCATTTCTGTTAGTATCCGCAATATTGTGCTTTGTAGGATTCTATGGAATTACGAATTTGAGTAAGATGGACCGCTCTATCGTGGACATGTACGAAAATCGCTTAACACCTATAGCTTATCTGGGAGAAGCGAATGAACTATTTTTAACAAATAGAATCAATATCCGTGATATAAACACGATGGCTAAAACAGCGGCAGAAAAGAAAGAATACGAAGATAAAATACATAAAAACGTTCAAAGTATTGAAGAGATCATGGGTAAATATAGCAAGACTGCGTTGAGGGAAGAAGAATTGGCGATAATGAAAGATTATCCTGAGATCTGGCAACGTTATATCACAAGTCTTGATGATACTATTGAAATTGATAAAACAAATATTAGTAATGAGAAATATACAAATTTTTTGCTTGTAAGTGATTTGCAAACAGCTACAACAGAGCTGACTGACTTTCTGCAAAATTTAATAGACATCAATATGAAGCAGGCTCAAGGTTCGATTGTTAATGCCAATGACCTTTATCAGTCCTCTCGTTTGATTACTTTTAGCGTTACTATTGTTGCGCTGCTCATCAGTATTGGTCTGGGTCTTTTAATATCGCAGATCATAGCACGGCCTCTAAATCAAGTAATGCGCCTGCTAGGTAAAGTGGCCAATGGTAATTTAAGCGAAACGTCGAACCTGGAATCTAAGGACGAGATTGGAATGCTAGCTTATTCTGTTAATGAAATGGTTCTGAACCTAAGACGCACTGTTAGCGGCATTTCCTCTTCTGCGGAAAGTGTCTCAGCTGCTGCACAGCAAATCTCAGCAAGTACAGAGGAAGTAGCTAGTGGAAGTATGAGTCAAGCTAGTGCAGCACAAACGATGAATGAGTTGTTCCGAGAATTATCTGCGGCGATTAATTCAGTAGCCCAGAGTGCTGAACAGGCCTCTGAGCTTTCAGATCAAACGATGCGTATCGCTCAAGATGGAGGGATCGTGGTTAAGAACTCCGTAGAAGGAATGGCAGTACTGGATACACAAATGTCTAGACTTGCGGAAGACTCCGATAAGATTGGTGAGATTATCGCGGTGATTGAAGATATTGCCCAACAGACAAATCTGCTTGCCCTAAACGCAGCGATTGAAGCGGCCCGCGCAGGTGAACAAGGTCGAGGTTTTGCCGTTGTTGCGAATGAAGTAAGAAAGTTAGCTGAGCGGAGCAGTGGGGCTACGAAACAGATCACGGGCATTATCAAAGAAATGCAGAAGAATACGCAGCACAGTGTAAATGCCGTAGTAGAAGGAGTAGCTTTTTCACAAAAAAATGGAGAAGCCTTTGAACATATCCTTACGATGGTGAACGATACCGCTCATAAAGTAACAGAAATTGCAGCTGCCAGTGAAGAACAGGCCGCACAATCGTCTGAGGTGATGTTCTCAATTGAGAGCATATCCGCCGCAACTGAAGAAATGGCGGCAAGCAGCAGTGAAACGGCAACGACCGCCAATGCTTTGGCTCAGCTAGCAGAAGAGTTAAATAGTCTGGTATCTATTTTTAAAGTTAAATAAACAGTGTCAGGGGTATTATCATTGATAGGAGAGGAGAAGTAGTGCAAAAAATAAAGGTGCTCGTTGTAGCTGCTTCAGTAACCATGCGTAAACAGATCTCGAACCTAATTTCGGAGGATTCAAGCCTCGAGGTCATTGGAGTAGCTCGAAATGCATCCGAAGCGATCAGCATGGTTCAAAAACTCAGGCCCGATGTCGTGGCTATAGATATAGAAATGCCGGAATTGAACGGTTTGGTAGCACTCACAAGCATAATGTCTCAGCGGCCAACACCTATACTTATCTTGAGCTCCGCTACAAAGGATGGAATAACAGCAACCATTACTGCTCTACAAAATGGTGCAGTGGATTTCATATCCAAGCCGGCTCAATCTTATGGACCTGGTCTATACAGCATAAAAGATGAGTTATTATTCAAAATTAAGAAAGCCGCTGAAATTCCTTTAAGAACTCTTATTCTTAACAATATAAACATCTCCAAAGTGAAAGCTCGACAAGAGAAACAAAACAACGTTAAGAGTGGATGTACAGAAGTTATTGAGCAGATCGTGGGAATTGGATGCGGAGTAGGGGGGCCGAAGGCATTAGAAATCTTAATTTCCTCGCTCCCGGCGAGCTTCCCGTATCCCCTGCTGGTTGTTCAACATATGCCACCTAAGTACACAAAAGCATTGGCGGAACGACTGAATCGGTTCTCAAGTGTACGGGTGGTGGAAGCCAAGGACAAGCAATCTGTGCTCGGGGGAACCGTCTATATCGCTCCAGGTAATTCTCATATGACCATTATTCAGGAGGGGCAGGATCTCAGAATAAAACTTATGAAAAAGCCTGCAGTGAATGGGCACTGTCCTTCGGTCGATATCTTGTTTGAGTCTATATCTGCACTAACTGGTCTACAGCAGCATTTAATCCTAATGACCGGAATGGGAAATGATGGCGCTAAAGGGATGCTGGCTGCCAAACACGCTGGCGCCCAATCAACGCTAGTAGAATCGCAAGAAACTTCTATTGAAAGTGAAATGCCTGAAGCAGCCGCGAAGCTGGGTTGTGTGGATTACGAGCTGCCCTCGCATTTGTTAGCCTCGAAAATTATGGAGGTTACGGGGGAGCTGAGATACCGGAGGGATGCATTTCCATCGGTTTGAACGGTCTTATTTTACTACTAAAAAAGCGTTGGCAGGATAAAATCCGCCAATGCTTTTTTTGTGTTTCATGTTGACACTTTCAAGTGATAACAATTATCATTTACGGAGCAAGAGTAGAGATTATGTAACTCATCGTATACAAGGAGCGAAGAAGGAGAGGTTTGCGATGACTTTAAATATATTGAATATGGAAATTCATGATCTTTTTGATCAATTTACAGAACGGATAGAGGGGCATGTTGAACATAACCAATGGGAACAGCGGCTTACTATTCCTTCACATATTGGTAAGGGAAGCGTCACCCGTACACGGATTCGTCCAGGTATGGAGATTATGTATACGGACATAACTTACGAACAGGATATGAAGCTCCACATTCAAGAAGCTTGTCCGTTGTTTGAACTAAGCTATAATCTAAGCGGAGAAATCTATTGCGAATGGAACGGCAAGGAAAGTTACACGGATAAACAAATGGGCAATGTCCTTTTTCTAGAGGATGTTCAGGTGTATGAAGAGAAAAAAGCAGGTGTCCCCAATCAATTGCTGGAAATACGGTTTGCTCCTAGTGAACTGCTGAATTACGCCGGAGATTTATCGGAGACACAGCAAATGGAAACCTGGCTTAGACATCATCGTGGAAATATTGATCGTTATCCAGATACTGCGGCAATCCGAAAATGTGTCTCCGAAATGATCCACTGTACCTATCATGGAACATTGAGACGTTTATATATGGAGAGCAAAGCCCTTGAATTTATTGCTTTGTTTGGTGAGTCTGATGGTTACGGTTCTGTTAGCGATAGTATGACGCTGCGGCATGATGATATTACTAATCTGAAGCGGGTACATGAATTGGTGCAAATCCATTTCGAACAACCGTTATCTATACGTGAGTTGGCTAAGCGGGTAGGGATCAACGAATTCAAGCTGAAAAAAGGCTTCCGCGAATTATTTGGCATGACGATCTTCGAGCTTGTACGTATAAAAAGGATGGAGAAAGCGCTCTGGTATATGGAGGTTGAAGGTTTGAATATAGGGAAAACAGCTGTTTCGGTCGGATATAGCAATGTCAGCAATTTCACGACGACCTTCCGTAAGCATTATGGCTGCAATCCAAGCGAATACTTAAAACGTATCGAACAACAGAGTTTGGAACGAAATAGGCTGTAGGAAGATTTGTAAATGCAGAAAGCTTAAAGCTTCAAGTGTTAGAACATAGGGTTCGGAATCGAACGTTATCTTCTGCATGCTTGAGGTTTTTTTGTGTTTGCTCCCTTATCAAGGAGTGAACCTCCCTTAACAGGTAGAGAAAAAGACCACTCTGAATGATAATAATTTCATAGATTGCAGATAAAAAGGTGGTCATACAATGGAACAACAACAAGTAGATTCGCGACGGTGGTATGCGCTGGGGGTTATTTTACTGCCAACATTACTTATTTCATTAAATACTTATATGATTCAAGTTGCGCTTCCATCTATGCAATATAGCTTGAACGCAAGCTTTTCGGAAGCACAGCTTATCGTTACCGGATTTTCGCTAGGATTAGCTGTGGCGTTGATTATTAGTGGAAAGCTTGGCGATATATACGGCAGAAAACGGATGTTGATGATCGGGGTGAGCGGGTTTACGGTCATGGCAGTGTTAGGCGGATTGACCTCAGATCCGGCACTTCTGATTGTTATTCGGATTGTGCAGGGATTGGCTGCGGCGCTTATTCAACCTCAGGTTCTATCTACGCTGCAGGTCAGCTTTCTGCCAAAGGAAAAAGGGTTTGTTTTCGGCATTTACGGCGCAATGATTGGCATTGGATTTGCATTCGGATTCATCCTCGGAGGTACTATTGTGAATTGGAATCCGTTCGATCTCGGTTGGCGGACAGTATTTTTTTTCAATGTGCCATTTGGACTTCTCGTCCTGCTGTTAATGCCGATTGTACCTGAAACACGGGCTGAGCAGGCGGGCAGTATTGATTGGACTGGAAGCTTCCTACTGCTGATCGGTTTGTTCCTGCTGATCTATCCGTTGTCAGAGGGACAAAAACAAGGGTGGCCGTTGTGGATTTTTGGCTGTCTAATGTTAGCTCTTTTCGTGTTGTTTACTTTTATCTGGGTTGAAAATCGAAAGGGAAAGCAGGGGACGTTACCGTTAGTCGATCTGTCTATTTTCAGAGATCGAACATTTAGCGCTGGTCTGGCAACCGTTCTTGTCCTTTATCTAAGTATGTTCTCTTTCTTTTTTATTTTGAGCTATTATATGCAATTTGGTTTGCACTATAGTGTTCAAGATACGAGTATGGTTTTCTTGCCTATAGGGATAGGCTTTTTTCTGACTTCCCTAATCTCTTCTCGAATGGTCAAAAGATGGGGGATGAGTGTACTTAAGATAGGAGCGCTGATGATGGGGAGCTGTAGCCTGCTGCTTATGTTAGAGCTAAATGTGGACGTTACGCAGCTGCTAGACCCTCGTAATATCCTACTATTATTGATATATGGTTTCGGTCTCGGAATGGCTACTACACCTCTAGTCAGCGTTACGCTTAGTTCAGTACCCACAAAGATCACGGGCACGGGTTCAGGCTTGATCACTACCTTTATGTATTTTGCAAATTCGTTAGGAGTGGCGTTAATCGGTATTTTATTCTCCGCTTCGCTAAAGCATTCTCTTTTGGAAGCAGATCTAGCGGATTATGTAAGGGCGTTTTCCTTCTCATTAGCAGCAATCGGTGGACTTGCTTTTACTGGTTTTGTTTGCCTTTGTTTTTTGCGGGAGCGGAAATTATAGAGGAGGTATCCTGCTTTTTTTGCGCTGTGAGCAATCTAACAAACGAACGCCCTTCTTAGCTTTATAGTAATACCGAGTGATTGAATTCCATTTAATGTAACTCACTCCAAACCTATCAATGAGAAGGTGCCAGGATGTCCATACTGCAAGTAGAGAATCTCTCGAAAGAATATAAAGGCAAAGGCAAAACGAATCGGTTTCGAGCGCTGAACGGGATTAGTCTTAGTGTGGATAGCGGCGAGTTTGTGGCGATTATGGGACCCTCGGGGAGCGGGAAAACAACACTTTTAAATATACTAAGCGGAATAGACACGGAGTATAGTGGGGTTGTAAGAATTGCAGATACTAGTATAAGTGAGATGTCCAAGAACGAGCTTGCGCTTTTTCGCCGGCAGCGTATGGGATTTGTTTTTCAGGATTACAATCTGCTGGATAGTCTGACCCTACGGGAAAATATCATGGTGCCCATGGTGCTGGATGAACAAGAGGTAGTAGATATCAATGCCAAGACAGATGAGACGTTATTGCTATTCGATCTGGATGAGGTGAAGGACAAATATCCTTATATGGTTTCAGGGGGGCAACAGCAGCGGGCGGCGATCAGCAGGGCGATTATTAATCATCCAGATGTGATTTTTGCGGACGAGCCGACGGGGAATTTGGATTCCAAATCCTCGAGTACGGTGATGAAAACCTTCGCCAAGCTCAACACTCTAACAGGAGCAACGATTGTGATGGTCACGCATGATCCTTTTGCGGCCAGCTATTGTAATCGGGTGCTTTTTATCAAAGATGGGAAGGCTCTACTAGAGATTGCTAGAGAGAATAAAGAGCGCAGAGCATTTTTTGATCTGATTCTGGAGAACCTGGCCTTTATTGGAGGGGGAGAAGATGACCTTTAGGAGAATGGCATTTCAGATATTTAAGGCGAATCTTAGAAGATATTTGTTATTTTTCCTATGCAGCAGCTTTACGGTCATGATCTTTTTTACATTTTATTCGCTGTACAGTAATCCTGATTTTAATGACCCTTATCAAGTGAATGGGATGGTGTCAGGTAATTTATATGCTCCTTTTTTGGTGATAAGGGTGTTTGCTGTTCTGTTTATTGTATATACTCAAATGGCCTTTTTAAAATTCAGAAAAAGCGACTTTGGGCTATTAATGGTACTTGGAATGACAAGCCACAATATCCGCAAAATCATTTTGTTCGAGAATAGCATGATTGCTTTAGCTTCGATTCTTACCGGTCTAGGCGCAGGGACAGTTTTCTCCGGTATTTTTTTCTTTATTGTTTCGCTGTTTGTAAATATTGGGGACAGTGCTTTTATACTGACGCCGGATAGTTATCTGTATACCATTAAATTCTTCGCGGTGATTTACATAGTGGTGATTGCAGTCAATTTGCTACTAACTTTGCGATACAGTATTTTACGTCTTTTAAAAGAGTCCAGAACCGCAGAACGCAACCTGATTCATGGGAAAATCACCGGGGTCATCGGAGTTTTACTCTTGGGAATCTCCGTTTATAATATGCTCACTCATTACAACCCTTCCGATGCTCGCATGATGTTAATAAATCTGGGAATTAGTATGTTAGGCGTTTATTTGCTGCTGTCAGGACTTGGGGACTGGTTGAAACTTTTTATATCGCGATCAAGCAGAGCATATCACAAGCACCTGCTGTTTAGTTCCAATTTGATCTATACCCTTGGTCGCTCCAAAATAGTGCTTTCTCTTATCACCTTCCTCGTCTTCATCACGATTTCTCTAAGCGGAATTATTTTTTATTTGACCTGGAATGCTGAGGATATTCCGGTTGCAAACAATCCATATGATATTGCCTATTCAGAAGTATTCGGAAAAAATAGCATCTCACCAAAAATACTAAGCGAGATCACGGATCATGGCGCCACGCCGCTGCTTTCACACCAAAAGCTGGAGTATATCGACTTGTTTAATTTCAAAATATTTCTGGACCAGAATATAAACGCATTAATCGGCACTGATTATCATGTGGAGAAAGATCACTTTCTAAATCTGGCCATAGTTGCACAAGGAGAAGAGTGGAAGAATCAAAGACCGGAAATGCCCACCTTTGATCTGATGCTTGCTTCCGGGAAGCATACGCTGTATTCACAAGGTATCCTATTTGACATGGTATTTAACCCTGTGCCGAATCTAATGAATGGTCTTCATATCATTGTAAACGAAGAGGATTATATGGCGCTGAAAGCGGAAAATAAAAAAGCGATCGGTAATCTTCAGCTCCTGAATTTTAAGGATTGGAAAAAAACTGCGGATATAGATGCTAAATTAAATGCCGCTTTAGCCAAATATAACAAAGACAATACAGAGTCCTGGTATGGCAATGAACGGCAAGAGGCCCTCGTATTCTCTACGAAGTCTAGAATAAGTGACTATCTACAGTTACAGGAGTCTGGCCGATTTGGAATCTTCGTAATTTCATTTGTTGGTTTAATATTTTTCGGCGCCTCCGGGATAGTGCTGCATTTCAGTATTCAGACCGATTTAGAGCGTGAGCGGATCAAATTCAGGAAGCTGAACAAGATTGGAATTACTTCTAAGGACGTGGCCCGCATTATAGGCGGCCCTTTAAAAGTGCTGTTTTTTCTCCCGTATGCATTAGGTATTGCATTGTCTTCTTTTTATGTTGTTAGTTCTTCCAGGGTTGAAATGTCTACAGCTCTGGAGCCGATGTGGTTTTGTTTGTTGGTAGGCGGAGCATATCTTTTATTTCAAGTCCTTTTTTATCGTATATACACCAAAATATACACTCGCAATATGCTGGCACATATTCAGCTACTCGATATTCCTTTAATAGAACAAAAGGGGATTTCAATTTAATCCCAAATATGATAATATTGGTGCACAAAACGTAGGGGGATTCCATTTGAAAAAGATTTTTTCCAGAATTGCAGTCGCATTAATGATCTTGACCCTTGTTGCGATAGTCACTTGCTTTTATATTGGTGAATTCACCTATGCGTATGGATTAATTTTAGTGCTGTTTTTCGTATTTGCGGGGATGGGGCAGCTCTATAAGCTTAAAAATGATGAGTATATGTACAAAAAACTAAATAACACCAATGAGTATAATGAATATACTAGATGATATAAATTCAACAGAAACTTCTTATGTATAGCCAAACACCCCACTTTAGACAGTGCCTAAAGTGGGGTGTTTTTGTATGTGCCTATGTTTATTTCTTACCGTTGCGTTCAAGAATCATATCTACGAACAGATCAATCTGTGCGGTAATCGCAATCGGATCATAGCGGTAGTAGGTATCAAAATCATTGTAAAATAGATGATCGTTCTTCGCAGCATCAAGTCCGTTCCAAACTGGAGATTCCTTCAGTTCTTTCAGCTTATCCCCTTTTTTGTCAGGATCATAAGTGGTGAGGAACATGTAGTCAGCTGCATATTCTGGCAATAGCTCCATGGACAGCTGCAACGTTTGGTTGTCGTTGCTGTTCTTAGTAGGCATTTTTAGCTTAAGTGCGTTATAAAGGGCTTGTCCGCCACGGCCAGCATTATTTCCGAAGGTCCATAGCTCCCCTTTATCAGTCAGCTCATAGATTCCAAAAGTATCATTTTCATTTACGACACCTTTAAGCTTCTCGCGGCCTTCAGCAGCCTTTTTCTCAAAGTCAGCAATAAATTGTTCAGCTTTGTCAGGCACACCTACAATGTCACCGAACAGTTTAACAGTTTCATAGATATTTGTAGCGGTTCCGTATGGAATATGAATGGTTGGAGCAATTTTGGATAAAGCATCGTAGTTATCATCGTACATAACGACGATCAGGTCAGGTGTAAGTTCCAGAGCTTTCTCGGCGTTAACTGGAGCACCGACATCTTGTGTATTTGCGAGCAGGTCTTTCAAGAAGGGATTATCAAAGGTACTAGGTTCGACACCTACTACATTTGCTCCTACGGAGAGCAACTCCCCACCATAATAATCTGTAATAATCCGTTGTGGTTTTACAGGTATCTGTACAGTACCTTTAGTGGTTTCATAGCTACGCATTTCAGCAGCTGAAGCCTCAGGAGCAGCCGTTGGCTCAGTGCTTGGTGCTGTAGTTGCTTCTGTTGTTGCTGTTGGTTTATTAGATGAAGCATTGTTCGTTCCCCCGCAAGCTGTCACAAATACAGACAATAACATTATGAGTGCCAGGATGGGGAAGAGGGTCTTTCTTTTTAGCATGATAAACCTCCCTATATATATGTACCAACAAATAATAATGAGAATCATTATCATTATTATTTTCAATTTGAACTTTATCAAATCCTAGATTTCCTGTCAATGCAATAAAATAAATGCCTCCTATTAAATCTATCTATTGCCAAACCTAGGAAGGCTCATTTACAATAGCATAGTGATAATGAGAATCAATTTCATAGAAATAAGGTGGCATTCATGAATCAACAGATATCTTCCAAGATTAGCCCTAATAAAGGGTCAGCCATACAAGAGTTCCGTTCACGTCCTTGGGCTGCCACGTTAATCTTGGTTGGCGGTCTGGTACTATTAGCACTAGGTATCGCTGTTTCAGTCTCCTTCGGAGCGGCTGATATTAAACTTTCTGTGGTGTGGGCAGCCGTGTTTCACTTTAATCCGGAGATCATGGATCATCAGATTATTAGGGAATTACGATTACCCCGTGTACTTGGCGGGGCCATGATAGGGGCCAGCTTTGCAGTTGCGGGTGCCATTATGCAGGGGATGACCCGAAATCCACTCGCAGATTCAGGTTTGATGGGCATTAACTCAGGCGCAGGATTTGCGCTGGCGCTTTGTTTTGCATTTTTCCCGAACTTATCGTTTATGTATTTGATCCTATATTCCTTCGTTGGTGCCGGAGTAGGGGCTGGGGTTGTGTATGGGGTCGGTTCATTGGCCAAGGGAGGGCTGACTCCTGCACGTCTGGTGTTGGCGGGTGCTGCTTTTAGTGCACTGCTGTCAGCACTGAGTGAAGGGGTAGCTTTATATTTTCACATTGGGCAAGATTTGGCTTTCTGGTATGCGGGAGGCGTGGCTGGGACGAAATGGATTCAGCTTAAAGTCATGTTCCCTTGGATAGGAGCAGCGTTAATAGGAGCTATGGTATTATCCCGGTCGATTACAATGCTCAGCCTAGGTGACGATGTTGCTAAAGGGCTAGGCCAGCGCACAGGGCTTGTTAAGCTGGCAGGGACTTTAATTGTATTGATTCTGGCTGGATCATCAGTTGCCGTAGTAGGAGCCGTTGGGTTCATTGGACTAATCATTCCCCATTTGACCCGTTTTTTTGTAGGTGTGGATTACAGATGGATCATTCCATGTTCAGCTATTCTCGGCAGTCTGCTTGCAGTATTTGCAGATTTAACAGCACGGATGATTAATCCCCCTAATGAAACGCCGCTTGGAGCCATTATTGCACTGATCGGTGTACCTTTCTTCCTTTATCTTGCACGTAAAGAAAGGAGGGAACTGTAATGATAGAGAAAACTTCATTCGATTCCTTCCAAGCCGCCAAAAATAAACGTGGCTTAGTTATAATGATTATTTTAGCTGTACTGATTGTTATTGCTTTTATTATTAGTATGAATACAGGATACATACGTTTGACACCTATGGAGCTGCTTAATACGTTATTCGGTAAAGGGACGGATAAGCAAGAGTTAATCTTGTTTCAATTTCGGTTACCGCGTATTGTGATCTCCGTTCTGATAGGCGCAGGTTTGGCTGTATCCGGAGCTGTGATGCAGGGCGTCTTTCGTAATGCTTTGGCCGACCCCGGCATCTTAGGGATTAACGCTGGCGCAGGAATTATGGTTATGCTGTTAATTTCTTTTTATCCAACGGCAACCGCGGTTCCGGTGTATCTGCTGCCTATGGTAGCGTTTGTTGGTGCGGCAATTACTGCTGCCTTGATTTATGTCTTAGCTTATAAACGGCATGAAGGAATAAAACCCATGCGCCTGTTGCTGACCGGTGTAGCGGTTGCAGCTGGAATGAGTGCAGCGATGATCGTGCTGACTCTTCGGCTGGATCCGGAGAAGTATCAGTTTGTGGCTACTTGGCTTGCCGGGAGTATTTGGGGCACAAGCTGGAAGTTTGTACTTTCATTACTACCATGGATCGTAATTCTCGTGCCGTATGTCATCTATAAAGCAAGGGTAATGAACGTCCTTAATTTGGGTGAACAGACAGCCGTAGGACTTGGGGCTGCTGTAACCAAAGAACAATTCCGGCTTCTTGCGGCTGCGGTTGGTCTAGCTGCGGCAAGTGTTGCTGTGAGTGGCGGGATTGGCTTTGTCGGCCTTGTCGGTCCCCATTTGGCGCGACGGCTAGTTGGGCCCAAACATCAGCTCATGCTGCCAACCTCAGCGCTGCTCGGCTCACTGCTAGTCATTATAGCGGATACCATTGGACGCTGGATCTTACAGCCATCTGAGATCCCCACTGGAATCGTTGTTGCTGTAATTGGAGCGCCATACTTTTTGTATTTGCTAGCCCGTACTAAATCTTGATGAAAGAGGATGGTCACTCACCGGAAGGAGCGGATTTTTACAATGTTGCGTCGTTTTTTTGCTTACTATAGACCCTATAAGGGATTGTTTATTCTTGACTTCTCCTGTGCTATTGCTGCTGCACTGCTGGAACTAGTCTTCCCGCTGGCCGTTAACCGGGTAGTGGATGATATGCTGCCAAGTGGGAATTGGAAATGGATTCTCTATTCTTGCCTCGGTTTGCTGGGGATCTATATCGTCAGCGCCTTTATGCATTTTGTCGTCACTTATTGGGGGCATAAGCTGGGGATTAATATCGAGTCGGATATGAGAAAAAAGCTGTTTGATCGTGTACAGAAGCTCTCTTTCAACTTCTTCGATAATAATAAAACAGGCCATTTGGTCTCACGGATGACAAATGATCTGATGGACATCGGTGAGATTGCCCACCATGGTCCTGAAGATTTATTCATAGCAGTGATGACGCTGCTGGGTGTATTCGGTATCATGCTTAGCATTAATTGGCAATTAGCTATTCTGACCTTTGTAATTGTCCCGCTGATGATTTATTTATCCATGTACTTCAGTCGCAAAATGTCAAAAGCGTTCCACATCATGTTCGCGGACATTGCTGACTATAACGCACGCGTAGAGAACAATGTAAGCGGGATCCGTGTTGTGCAAGCTTTTGCTAATGAGAATCATGAAATTTCCCGCTTTGCAGTTAATAACGAACGCTTCCGTATTACGAAGCTAATGACCTACCGAATTATGGCTTGGAATTCATCCTTTAGCTTTGTGCTCATGAAGCTGGTCTCGTTATTCGTTCTTGTGTGCGGAACCTATTTTGTAATCCAGAAGCAGATGACCTACGGTGAATTTATTGCCTTTGTGATGTTGTCTAATGTCTTCTTAGGACCTTTGCAACAGATTAACTCGGTCATTGAGACCTATCCTAAAGGGATCGCTGGTTTCAAACGTTATCTTGAACTGCTTGAGACGGAGCCAGATGTTGATGACGCAAAAGACGCTAAGCCAGTGTCTCATCTGTCAGGGAATATAACCTTCCAGGATGTAGCTTTTGCTTATAGTGATAAAGAAAAGGTGCTAACCAATGTGAACTTATCGATTTCAGCAGGAGAGACCGTTGCGCTTGTGGGTCCATCCGGTGCTGGTAAGACAACACTTTGCAGCTTGCTGCCACGCTTTTACGATGTAAGCGAAGGCAACATCTCTATTGATGGAATAGATATTCGCTCCATGACGTTAGAATCACTTCGTTCCCATATCGGGATTGTACAACAAGATGTATTCCTGTTTGACGGAACTATCCGTGAGAACATTGCTTACGGCAGATTGGGAGCTTCCGATGAAGAAATCTGGGAGGCTGCAGGGCGCGCTCAGCTGGAAGAACTGATTAAATCTCAGCCCGCCGGGCTGGATACAATGATCGGAGAGAGAGGCGTCAAGCTTTCTGGCGGCCAGAAGCAGAGGTTGTCCATCGCCCGGATGTTCTTGAAGAATCCGACGATTCTCATTCTGGACGAAGCTACATCTGCACTGGATACTGAAACGGAGTCCGCTATACAAGAGGCGCTCGCAGAGTTGTCTGAGGGACGCACAACACTTGTTATTGCTCATCGCCTTGCAACGATCAGAAATGCGGACCGGATTGTTGTCGTTGCGGAAGGTGGCATCGCAGAACAAGGTAAGCATGAGGAACTGCTGCAGACTGCCGGAATTTACAGCCGATTGCATGAAGCGCAGTTTGGAGCTTAAGTAGCTGAAGGGATCACTAGAATATAATTTTGGAGGGACACAATGAATAAACAACTGGAATTATACGATGTAACCATTATTGGTGGCGGACCTGCTGGGATGTATACAGCTTTTTATAGCGGAATGAGAGACTTGAAGACAAAGCTAATTGAAGCGAAGGATGAGCTCGGAGGAAGAATGCTTATCTATCCCGAAAAAATGATCTGGGATGTAGGAGGCGTAACCCCAACTCTTTGTCATCAACTAATCGGTCAGCTCAAGGAGCAGGCTCAAACCTTCGATCCGACTATTGTGCTGGGTCAGCAAATTATGAATCAAGAGAGACAAGAGGATGGAACGTACATCCTGACCTCTTCTACTGGGGAACAACATTGGACCCGCACAGTCATTTTGGCCATTGGTTACGGAATTCTGCAGATGGCAAAGCTTGAAATTGAAGGTGCAGATCGTTATGAGGTGACAAATCTTCATTATACCGTTCAAGAGCTGGAGCCGTTCCGCGGTAAAAGAGTGCTAATCTCCGGTGGAGGCAACTCCGCAGTAGATTGGGCGAATGAATTGGAGCCTATCGCTGCAAGTGTGACGATTGCACATCGCCGTGAACAGTTTGGCGGGCATGAGAAAAACATTGTACGGATGAAGGAATCCTCAGTCAATGTCCGTGCGCCATATGCAGTAAGCCAATTACACAGCAGTAATGGTGAAACGATAGATCAGGTTACGATCAGTCATATAGAGACAGGTGAAACAGAGCAGTTTGAAGTGGATGCTGTCATTGTGAATCATGGTCTGAAAAGCGATTTTGGTCCGTTAAAAGAATGGGGCCTTGATATGGGCGAATGGTGTGCGAATGTAACTGATAAGCTAGAGACTAATCTTCCGGGTATATTCGCAGCAGGTGACTTTGTGGATTATGCAAGCAAGGTTCGTTTGATCGCAGGTACTTTCACAGATGCGGCTCTGGCGCTTAATAGCGCTAAGCTGTACATAGACCCAACCGCGGCCAAAGTCGCTTACGTATCTTCTCACAATGAACGGTTCAAAGAGAAGAATAAAGCGCTTGGAGTCGTTGACGACCACTAAGGATAGAGGCTTCTCAAACCATAAAATCTGAAGTTTTATATAAGGCGTATAGGGGATCTTATCCATTTCGAGCGGAGAGAAACCTTATACGCTTGCTTTATATTTTATGAGTTATTAAGTCTAGAAGTCTGGAAGGGAGCAGGAATGAAGCTATCTAATAATAACCCGGTTCATAGAATTTATCTGTTAAAAGAGGCAGGAAAACGCCAATGCGGCGGCGGTCACATTAGTAAACCCCAGATTGCCCAGTCCCCACTCTTCCTGACACCAATAGAAGCTATCGTTCAAATAACCATAGAAGGAGAGACAGTAGCTCTTAAAAATGGTGAAATTCTTTTTCTAAGCGCAGGTGCGACTTATCAAATTAATGCTCCATTAGAGACCGTTATCTCTGTTCTAGCAATCTCCTATGAGGTATATGGGCTAAGTAATAGCACTGAGCAAGAATTGGTCTATGGACTTTGCCGTGAAATTTTTCCGGTCAATGGGATTTTACCTATACGTACGACGAATAAAATAACCCGCTTATTCAGCGAATTGGAAGACGTTGCTGCCAATAATTTAGAAGCACAGGCAGATAGAATTCAATCCTTGCTGTATCAGCTACATCAACTGGTCGTAGAGGCTGACGCTGAAGCAGACATTACGGATAGTTCATATTTCAGAATGCTCTCTTTTATCCACCAGAATTTGCAAAGGGAGATTACGCGGGAGATGATGTCTCGAATGATGGGCTTCAATCCTCGTTATTTCTCAGTATGGTTCCGCAAGCAGACGGGTTGGAGCTTCACCGAATATGTAGCGCATTTAAGAGTAAATAAAGCGAAAAAACACTTGATGTCCAGCAAAGCAACCATACAGGAAATTTCGCAAAAAGTAGGCTATACAGATGGACTATATCTGAGCCGGAAATTCAAGCAAGTCACCGGGATGACCCCAACAGAGTTCCGTTTGCGTCCCAAACCAAAGCGGATAGTAGCGTTGCAATTTTTAGGGGATTTACTTGCGCTGGGTGTGAAGCCTGTCGCGGTTGAAGAAGATGTGATGAATTACTCCTTGCTTTTGCTGCCGGAACTGGCGGGTGTACGATCATTTGAGTTGCAGGGATGTCCGGAGGAAGCAGAATGGCCTGGGCTGGAAGCCGATTTAGTTATTGCACCAACCTATCTGAGCCCCCGTCAGCTTAAATGCATGGAGAAGTTGGGTCCACTAGTTACGGTAGAGTGTGATAAAATGGACCGCCTGGAACAGATTCGTTTATTCGGCAGACTGCTGGGAGAAGAGGAGCGGGCAGAGGCATGGATAAGGCACTATCATTTGAAAATAGATTTGGCCAAGCAGCGCTTGTCCTCACTAATTGAATCTGGTGAAACGGTAGCGGTGTATGAGATCAGGCAAGATAACAGTATTTATATCTGGAATCATACAGCCCGCGGGGTGTACAATCTGTATCCAATGCTGGGGTTAACTCCACCGGACAAGGTAAGGTCAGATGTTCTGGAGCGGAATGATCATTTATGCATCTCACTGTCGGAATTGCCAATATACGCGGCTGACCATATGTTTGTGGTTGTATCAGGACAAGAGGACTGGATGTCGAGGACACGTAAACGGATTAGTAAAAGTGCGGTTTGGCGCAATCTTCCAGCATTCAGGAATGAACGCATATATTACCTGAAGCTTGAGGAATTTTGGGGCAGCGAAGGGCTTGCGCTCGAACGCCAATTGGAGATACAGACAGATTTGTTAACCGGCCATAATTTAAGCTGACAATCGTCCATAGCAAAATTGATGTATTAGCGTGTATATATGTTTTCCCGCGGAGACGGTATATTAAACAAAGATCTAAATGATATTGATTATCAATATCATAATAATATAAAGTCTCAAGGGGGATTTACATTGTACAAAATAATATCGTTAGGAAAAACAAGTATGATAGCCGTTATGCTTACGCTGGTGCTGCTGTTGAGCGCATGCGGACAAGCAGCTAATCAGGGGAATGCTCCAGCTAGCACGTCGGCTGAAGTGGCTAAAAGCACTAATGATTCTGTAGTTGCCAGCTCGGAGCCGGCTGCTGATGCAGAGTACTGGACATACGAAAGCGATAAAGGCCCGGTGCAGATTCCACGCAATCCACAAAGAGTTGTGATCCCGGTACAAGACTTTATTGGTGATCTTCTGACGCTTGGCGTGACGCCCATTGCCGTTGCCGGGAATGACATCCTGAACCATCCATATTTCAAAGAGGCACTGACCGGTGTTGAAGTAGTAGGCGATGACATGACGGTGTCCCTGGAGAAAATAACGAGCCTCGAACCGGACTTGATTATCACTTATCAGGAAGATACCTATGAGCAAATCTCCAAGATTGCTCCAACGGTCTTTATTCCTTGGGGCAAATACGACTATAAGGAACGATTGATCGAGATCGGGAAAATCTTGAACAAGGAGCAGCAGGCTGTAAAGTGGGTGGCGGATTTCAATCAGAAGCTGGAAGCGAAGAAAGCGGAATTGTCTGATCTGATCGCAGCTGATAAAAAAGTGGCGATCTTTGAAATTGCCGGTAAAGAGCTGTATTTATATGGTTCGTCATATGGGCGTGGTGGAGAGATTATATATAACGGATTGGGGCTGCATGCACCTGATCTTGTCCAAGAGGCAGCCTTTAAAGAAGGCTGGGCTTCCCTCTCACTCGAAGCGTTGCCCGAGTACTTAGGAGAAGCTGATTATATCTTCCAAGGCTTCAGCCGTGGTGTGGAGCAGGATAAGCTGGACATTCTGGACAGTGTCTTCTGGCAAAGCCTACCTGCTGTTAAGGCGGGTCATGTATTCACCTACGATCTTAAAACTTATTATCTCTCCGATGCTTATGCGCTGGACAAGCAGCTGGATGAGATAGTTACGTTGCTGAAGTCTCTTCAATAAGTTAATTTCAAAAGAGTAAAAGGGGATGTTCGCGGAGCTATAGTAGCTCAGGGACATCCCTTTTGCGTATTCATTTTCCAAGCTAAGGCAGATTATAAATTCCATTAGTTGCATAAAAAAGCAATCAAGAACAAATAGTATGGGCAGGAGGTGTTGATTATGGAACCCTTGAACTCTACTATTTTGGACGATAATCTTAAAGAGCTTCAAGAAAGACTTGGCCATAGCCCTGATATTGTTATTCGTAGAATTAAATCCACCACCACACAGGTTGAGGTAGCTGCCGTATATATTGAGGGATTAATAGAAAAATTGATGGTCAATGAGTTCGTGGAGCATGCGATGTCGTTCGATAAGCTAAGTGAAGAAAACCCAGTGATCACATCGGCTGAGGACATCTTTTTGTATATGAAAGAAGTGGCGAGAGGAATCGGAGAAGAACAGACAGTTAGAGATTGGGATGTGCTTTTTGAGGCTTTATTCTCTGGAGATACCATTCTTTGGATAGACGGGATAAGGGAAGCAATCAGAGGGAATACAAGCGGCGGTGAGGTTAGAACGGTATCGGACGCTACAACTCAAGTAGCCATTCGTGGCTCCAAGGAAGGCTTCACGGAATCTATTGGGACGAATATCTCTCTGGTGCGCAGGAAAATAAAAAGCCCTAATCTCTGGGTGGAGTCGATGAAGATAGGTGACGTAACCCAAACGAATGTATCTATTATGTATATCCATGGGATCGTCAATGATAATACCTTACATGAGCTTAGAACTAAGCTGCAAAGCATTGATATAGACGGGATTCTGGAATCTGGATACATTGAGCAATTTTTAGAAGACACTCCCTTTTCCCCATTCCCAACACTATACAATACTGAACGTCCTGACAGTGTGGCTGGAAATCTTTTAGAAGGACGAGTTGCTATTTTTGTGGATGGAACCCCGTTTGTGCTGATTGCACCCACTACCTTTTTTATGTTTTTACATGCAGTTGAAGATTACTACCAGCGTTATGATATTACGACTTTGATTCGAGTATTGAGATTTATTTGCCTTATTATTTCGTTATTTGGCCCAGCACTCTTTATTGCGATTCTGAATTTTCATCAAGAAATGATCCCAACAGCCCTACTTATTAATTTCGCTTCGCAAAGGGAGGGGGTTCCATTTCCGGCCTTTATTGAGGCTATGCTGATGGAATTTACCTTTGAGATTATACGTGAAGCAGGAATTCGTATGCCATCCCCTATAGGCCAAACTGTATCGATTATCGGCGGCTTAGTGTTGGGTCAGGCAGCGGTGCAAGCGGGTATTGTCTCACCTGCAATGGTTATTGTAGTTTCACTTACAGGAATATCCAGCTTTGCTACTCCTGCTTTTAATATGGCTCTTTCCATACGCATCTTGCGTTTCATCATTATGTTTATTGCAGCCTTTATGGGGCTTTATGGAATAACGATCTTTACTTTTATTATGGTTGCTCATATGTGTAGCTTGAAATCGTTGGGATTTCCCTATATGTCTCCGTTTGGCCCTTTTATCGCTGAGAATCAGAAGGATTCCATCCTGCGCGTGCCTTTGAAATATATGAGAACTCGGCCGCGTCTTGTTAGCCAAAAGAATAATACTCGACTTAAGGTGAATGATGGAAAGCCGGGTAGTGGCAAATGAAGATCGGATGGATGATGCGTTCATTTATTTGTATATGCTGCTTAATGTTGCTGACAAGCTGCTGGAACAGTAGGGAATTAAACAATTTAGGCATTGTGACTGGTATAGGCGTGGATAAAGTACCGAATAAAGAGGAATATCATGTTACTTTTCAGATTGTGAATCCATCCTCAACAGCTACAAGTGCTGGAGCTAGCACCGGACAACCCACGGTCACTATTTATTCTTCTACGGACCGTACGATCTTTGGCGCTTTTCGCAAGACTTCAAAAAAGGCGGCAAGACAGATGTTTTTTGCACACACGCAGCTATTAGTTTTAGGCGAATCTACAGTGAAAAGCGGTATTGATGGGATTTTTGACATCTTTGAAAGGTCCCATGAGCTGCGGCTCAACACGAATGTTATTGTAGCCAGAGATACGGAAGCATCCTCTATTCTGAAACTATTACTTCCAGTAGAAAGCCTGCCTGCAATAGGGATTATTAAAAAGAGTAAAAATACCGCTAGAATATATGGAGAAAGCCGGGATATCAATGTTTTTGAGCTAATTAATGGTCTCAGTGGAGAAGGGTCAGTAGTGATATCCGGAGCCAGAATTCTTGGAGACGCTGAAGAAGGAGCTAAAAAATCCGGGATGGAGCAAACTAAAGTAAAAGCACTTGTCACAATGAGCGGGCTTAGCGTATTGAAAAAAGGGGTTCTTCAGGGATGGCTGGATGGACCTCTTGCCCGGGGGGCACTGTGGGTACAGAACGAGATTAATGAAACCAGTATTAATGTAGATTCAGATGAGGTTAAGGATTCGATAGCTGTGAATATTAATCATTCAAAAACAAAAATTAAGATTGAACTCCGCAATAAAGTACCCGTCATTCATGTAAATGTTGTGGAAGAGGGGACACTTAGTGAGGCTCAGAGTTATATTGAGCTAAGTAATAGAGAGGTAATCGTTCAATTGGAACAACAAGTGGCTCTTAAAACTAAACAGGAAATAACCCAAGCCTTACAGGCTGCTCAAACTATGAAATGCGATATTTTCAATTTCGGGAATGAACTGAAGCGTATAAACCCAAAAGCGTGGGAGACCGTTAAGGACAATTGGGAGTCAGTGTTCGCCGAAGCAGAAGTGGACGCTTCTGTGGAAGCATATATTCGCAGTGTAGGAATGAGGTTAGAGCCAAAATTGTTAAAGGAAAAATGACAGGGTTCAGTGAGAAAGGTGGGAGAAGGCCACTTTATGAAAAAAGAAACCATCAGCGCGAGTCAATTATTTGCTTTGATTTTTTTGTTTGAATTGGGAACGGCCCTTGTGGTACCGATTGGACTTGAAAGTGGCCATGCTGTCTGGATTGCTATTCTGTTAGCTTTGCCCGGTGGACTTCTTTTGTATTTAATTTATGTTTATTTATACCGGCAATATCCGGGCATGATTATTAGCGGGTATACAAGAAAGATACTGGGCAATGTTATAGGCTGGCCGTTAAGCTTAACATACATTCCAATCCTTCTCTTCAATGGCTCCAGAAATCTGCATGAATCAGGTGAGTTGTTAATAGCTGCTTCTTACGACAGAACACCCGTGTTCATCATTTATGCAATGATGGTTGTTGCGGTAATTTACATCTTAAATAAGGGGATTGAGGTGTTTGCGCGGGCGGCTGAGATTTATATGCTGATTATAATATTGTTGGGCTTGACCAGTTGCTTTTTGGTTATTGCCGCCGGACTTGTAAAACTAGATAACTTGTTTCCGTTACAGGCCTCGGATTGGAAGAATGCATTAAAATCAGCCTATCTGAATATATGGCTATTTCCGTTCGGGGAGATGGTATGTTTCACTACGATTTTACCTCATATCAAAAAAACCAAGGTAGCAAAAAGAACCGGAATCATCGCAATGACTTTATGCGGATTATTACTCAGTTTTACCCATGCCATCGAAATATCCGTTCTAGGAACAGAAATCTACAGTAGAGCCAATTTTCCGATGTTCACTACGATAACCTTAGTAAACCTGGCCAATTTCATTCAACGTTTGGACGCGCTTGTGCTCTTAACCTTAATCATTGGAGTATTTTTTAAAATGTCAGTATATTGCTATGCTGCAATGGTAGTCACTGCAGATCTATTCAAGGTGCAAGACAGCAGGAAGCTCGCTGTTCCCGTTGGTATTGTTGTTTTGTTCGGGGCTTTTATTAGTTCAGCGAATTATCCGATACATATGGACGAAGGAAGGATATTTCTGAAATATATTTTGCCGTATTTCTGTGCCGCTGTACCTATTCTCTTGTTTATCGTTCATTACATCCGCAGAAAATTAGGAAGCATAGGTTAGTTTATTTTATTTGATGGATTTATTGCTTCTATTTCGGATAGAGGATGTAATTGTATTAACAAAAGGTAAGGAGATAAAAACGAGCATAGTTATTGATTCCTGTATGCTTGTAGCTGCAAAGGAGTCATAGATCGTCCGCATTGAAGCGGTGAGGGTTTCTCCTGATAAAAGGTCGATGATTACTGCCATCAGCAACCCCATAAAAGCAAGCATGAAATATAGTGATAGTAATTTCATAATGATCAACTCCATTTGCTAGATTAACCTTAGGCTAAATGTATTATTACCTCTTGAGTGTTTTTGTAGTCAAAAGAAATAACAAATCCCCTACTGCTCCAATGTTGTTGGAAGCAGTAGGGGATTCTAATTTAAGCGCATTTTATTGTGTAAGCCAAGCAGCCAGCTCTTCGGTCTGGGATAACACGGCAATTGGATCATAGTACCAGGAACGTTCTTCTTTCCATACATAGAGATGGCCATTTTTGACAGCGGGTAGGCTACTCCAGATTGGATCAGCTTTGTAATCAGCTTCTGTACGGTTATTGGAAGTTAAGATAATATAGTCTCCTGCGTATTTAGCGAGTGCCTCTGTAGAGATTTCCGCCCATTGCTTCTCCATAATTTCTGCGGCCACAGCTGTAGGGGGCTTTCGACCCAGCGCCTGATAGACAGGCTGTCCACCTCGGCCAAAGTTATCGCCATAGGCCCAAATGGATTTTCCGCCGTCTTCCATGATGGAAAACGTTGCATCTGCAGGGAGTACTTTGTCTACTTTGGCTTTAGCTTCAGCTATCCGTTTGTCGTAATCTGCAAGCCAGCTTTTGGCTTCCTCTTCTTTACCAAGGAGTTCTCCGAAATAGGTTAATTCGGCATGAGCATCTTTCAGATCACCATATGGCACAACGATGGTTGGAGCAATTTTGCTTAGTGCTTCATAGCTTTCAGCTTGTCCAGAAATAATCAAATCAGGATTAAGTGCGATGATTTTTTCAGGTGACATTTTGCCGTAAGTTCCAGTGTCTGCAACTCCAGTAAGTGCCTCCTTAAAATACATATTCTCCAGTGTTAATCCGGGAGCACCAACAGGGATGGTATCTAGCGCAATCAGACTGCCCAGGTATTCCTCAGCGACAATCCTTTTAGGTTGAACAGGAATTTCAATATCACCATTTATAGTAGTGACCTTTTTTAGAGCAGCTGTTTCCGTAGTTTCTGTTGGTTGACTAGTTTCGGCGGTAGGTGCTGTAGTAGCCGCTGATGTGTTGCTGGTGTTACTGCCTGTATTCCCCACAGAATTATTGGAATTCCCGCAAGCTGATATGACTAGAATTAATGCCAGCATGAGGGGAAAAAGAAGCCAATGGGATTGTTTGGTGCTATTTTTTCCTGGATTATGCAATTTGTTGTTCCTCCTATGTATATTGATTATCATTCTCAATAAGAACTTTACAAGCTTCACCGGGTATTTACTATGGACGGATATGATCTCAGCTTATGCAAATTTATGATGTCATTACCCGTAGCAATTCTTGAAGCTGTGCCTGTGAGGACAGTGGGTCAAATCCGTAGAACATATCACCTTGGTTCAGAATATATACCCGTCCGTTACGTACTGCATCTAATTGCTTCCAAGCTTTAGAATGTAGTAGGCGAGTAAAACGTTGTCTTCCCTCAGAAGATGAAGGGATGCTGGTGATAATAATATGGTCAGCAGGAAACGATACGATATCCTCAATAGATGCCTCTAAATATCCGGAATCGGTGATCCCTTTTTCAATAATTACGGAGGGGGGCTTGAAGCCAAGATCACCGTATAAAATTTGGCAACCTCTGCCGAAGCTGCTACTGAAACAGTAGGCGGATCGGGAGCTAACCTCCCACACGATAGCTGTACCTCTCTCCATTCCTATTGCATGGTTTAATAACCCGTTGGCAGTAAGACAAAGACTGTCATAATGACTTAGCCACTGTTCAGCACGCTGTCGTCGATTCACAACCTCGGCAATCAGAACAAATTGCTCTCGCCAACTCATTTGCATAAAGGGCAGCTCAATAACCGGAGCAACAGGAGTCAGAATCTTATTGTCCGGTAGACTGTAGCCGATAATGACATCTGGCTTTACCGCAGCTACTGAGTCATAGAGTAATGAAAATTTGCCCTCGCTCATTTGAAGCTGTTTGGAAGCGGGAACTTGTTCCAAGCTATGTTGCCATTCGGAATAAACCCCGAGTTGAGGCATGATTTCCAGTACTCGCAGGCTAGCGGTGTGATTATAGTTCAGGGCAACGACCCGTTTATTCTTATTCTGGTAGGCTGTAGGTGAAACGCCAACAAGCTGCTTGAATTTTCGGCTCAAATAAGTTCCCTCTTCGTAACCAACCTCATGTGCCAAAGTAGTCAGATTGGGGGAACTGGTGAGAATTCGTTGCTGGGCTTTTCGGATTCTTAATAGTGTAATATAAGCACTGAAGGATAGACCTATTGATTTGCGAAAGGCTCGCGAAAAGTGCTCAGGGCTCACTTCAGCTAAAGCAGCCATTTGATCCCGTGTGATATCTTCATTGTAATGAGCTTCTATATACTCCGTCACTTGCTCCATCCAACTGCTTGATCTTTCTTTACGGGATGTCAGTTCACTATGAAGCTCCACTAGGAACTGGGTGAATAGCTGCTGGACCCTAAACGGCTTTTGCTTATCAGCGTCTATCCAGGCACTGTAAAGCTCACCTGCCAAGGCTGTCAAACGTGTAGAGGCATGGTGGACAGGGGAGTTGTCATTTATAAAAATGTCCTCATCTTTACTCTGGGGTATACAGGAATACTCAATCCATATCCCCTTTAACTGTAATTCAGGTTCCATCTTCAATAAAGAAGAACTACTAAGGGCTATTAAGCTTCCGGCCATGACCTTGTGTAGCTTACCGTCTATTTCAAGAAAACCTTTCCCATCCCAGATTATCATAAGGCTGGAATTAGTAGAAGGGATGTTCGGGGTTGTGCTGTTGGTTCTTCCCGATAAGCTGATGACCCGAAGGGGCATATAAAAAGGATGGGATGAATAAGGCATCCCGTCGGATTGGATCTGCATGTAGTAATCCCCTTCTTTTCATTGATAATCATTCTCATTTATAGTATAACAGTCTTTCTTACTATTGACTATAATGATGCTTATGATAGTGTTTAAAATAATCCACGAACGGAATAGGGTTAGCTGATAGGAAGGGGTTGAAGTCATCCATGACGACCTGGAATTTACAAGGAACTGTAAGTCACTTATTAATATGTAACGGTAGCAGCTGCAAGAAACATAAAGGTGAAGAGGTAGCTGAAGCGATAGAAGATGAGATTGAGAAGCAGGGCGCACAAAGTCTTATACATACGACTGTGACCCGTTGTAATGGAAGATGTTCAGATGCTTGTGTGGTGATCGCTTATCCCGAAGGTGTGTGGTACAAAGAGATTACACCTAAGCTGGCGAAATCATTAGTGCGGAAACATTTACAGGGGGAGAAGCTTGAAGGTCACGTGTTATACACCTATGATGGACAATTGATTGCTTCAAATGAAAAGGGCGCTAAAGGGAAAAAGAAAAAATAGCAAGGCTTGGGAGTACCTTTTAGTTGCGGTTCTAACCCTGTACAGAGGAATATCTCGTGCAGGGTTATTTATTTATAAACAGGGGAGGATTATGATTGAATCGGATCATGACCAGACTCGTAATAGGACTGTGTGCTTAATTAAGGACATCAAATTTGACTTGCAGGGCTAACGTTGACTATGCTATTAAAAAGTGAATGAAATAACACAGTATATATGATGGTTTATAGGGGAGAGGGTACGATGGAGAGGCTGCAGGTGTGGCCAGAGAAGTTCAAAAAATTTTTTCTGAATAATAAATTTGTAGTAGTGCTGCTCATTATGCTGCTGGTTGGAATTAATATTCTGGTATTCTCCAAAATACCGTTTATTTTTAAGCCGATATCAGTATTGCTGCACACCGTGGCCGCACCATTATTACTGGCAGGTATAGCTTATTATTTGCTGAATCCGTTGGTAGATCGGATGGAGAAAAGATCCCGAATAAAACGTGTATATGCAATAATCATCCTATATTTGTTGATTGCTGGTATCATCACGCTGGTTTTGTTTATGGTCATTCCAATTATACGGACTCAGCTATCAGGATTGATCGACAATTTTCCAAGGTATAGTGAATTAATTCAAGAACGGTTTATGGATCTGACCGGAACGGAGTTCTTTGGGCAAGTTCAAGACAGTATCGGAACGAACCTTAGTGAGATAACATCTAAGATAACAGCGTGGGGCAGTTCTTTTCTGAATAATGCCTTGACGGGTGTTGGCAGCTTTGTAGGAGCCCTTACAGAGATTGTCTTGGCGGTTGTAACGACGCCATTTATTTTGTTCTACTTGCTTCGCGATGGAAAAAAATTGCCGGATTATATTCTGAAGTTTGTACCTACTTCTCTGCAGCCGCAGACTCGTATGGTCATGTCGGAGATGAACAGTCAGGTATCCTCTTACATACGCGGGCAAATTATAGTCAGCTGCTGTATTGGTCTGCTGCTCTATATTGGCTATTTAATCATTGGTTTGGAGTACTCTCTCGTTCTGGCTATCGCTGCTGCTTGTACAGCAGTTGTTCCTTATCTGGGCCCGGCAATCGCGATTACACCTGCCCTAATTGTGGCGATGGTCACTTCTCCATTTATGCTGCTGAAGATGATTATCGTGTGGACAGCTGTTCAGCTGATTGAAGGGAAATTCATCTCACCACAGATCATGGGCAAGACGTTGAAGATTCATCCGATAACCATTATTTTTGTAATTATATTCGCAGGTAAAATGTTTGGAATTCTGGGGATTATCCTTGCAGTTCCGGGTTATGCGGTACTTAAGGTGGTATTTACACATCTTTTTGAATGGTTCCGGTTTCGATCCGGCTTATATAAACAGATTGAAGAGAATAAGGAATAATGTGGAAGGGTGAAATGTAATGGGAGGACCAATAGCAGTAACCTCTTACGGTAAGCTTCAAGGAATACAGGAGGGGGACGTGAACATTTGGCGCGGGATCCCTTTTGCAGCTCCACCTGTTGGAGAACTTCGGTTTCGTGCACCACAGCCACCAGAGGCCTGGGATGGGATTAGAGATGCTTCTGAATTTGGTCCAGTTAGTCATCAGCCAGCGGATACGAGAGGTACTCGGTTCGGTGGCAAGACGCCGCTTCATTCCGAGGATTGTCTGTATTTAAATATTTGGGCGCCAGCAGTTCATGATGAGCCCCTGCCTGTTATGTTCTGGATTCACGGGGGGACGTTTGTGACCGGGGCTGGAAGTCAGCCGCAGTTTGACGGCACAAGCTTCGCTGAGCGAGGCAAAGTAATTTTAGTGACCATTAACTATCGGCTGGGTCCATTTGGATTCATGAATTTGTCTCCATTTGGCCATGGGCTTGCTTCTAATCAAGGATTATTGGATCAAATTGCCGCGCTGGAATGGGTAAAACTGAATATTGCTGCTTTTGGCGGGGACCCGCAGCGGGTAACTGTATTCGGAGAGTCAGCAGGGAGTATGAGTATCGCAGCCCTTTTGGCTATGCCAGCAGCGAAGGGGTTGTTCGCTGGCGCGATTATGCAAAGTGGGGCTGCTCAGACACTGCCTAACGAGCAAGGAAAGTACATTGCAGCTGCACTGCTAGCTGAATTAGGGATTGCCCCAGATGGAGATGCCAGTCTTCTGCAAACATTTTCTTCTGAACAAATTATCGATGCAGCCGCAAGAATGACTAAAAAGTTAACGGGTGGCTCAATTGGCATGTTATTTCAGCCTGTCATTGATGGGGACATACTTCCTGTAGAACCAGCACAGGCTGTGGCAGAAGGATCGGCACATGGTATTCCGCTATTGATCGGAACCAATCGCGATGAGGGCAACTTGTTCTTCAGAGAAGAATCACCTGAGGCAGACTTTGACGAATCACTCAAGGCGCTGGAGCAGATGATGGGTACTGGGAGTCTGAAGGAAATTGCTAACCATTATTCTTCCACCTGGGAGGGACAAGCTGAAATTCTAACGGATCTTTACTTCTGGGCAACCTCGGTGTCTCTGGCGGAAAACCAATTGAATTATGCACCAGTCTGGATGTACCGTTTTGACGGCACGATCCCAGGGCATCCTTTGTTAAATAAAGCTGTGCATAGTGCAGAAATCGTTTATGCCTTTAATAATCTATCTCATCTAACCCATCTTAGGGCAGAAATTAATCCAACGATGCAGAAGTTGGCTGAAGTTATGCATGACGCTTGGATTGCTTTCGCTCATCAAGGAAATCCGGCTACAGCAGAGAGGGTATGGCCGAAATACAATCTGGAGGAACGGGCTACCTTGATCTTTGATGAAGATACGCATGTAGCTTATGATCCTGAGTCAGAGAAACGCAAAAGAATTGTCACTATGCTGGCTTAAGAAGTTTGAGAGGCTGAATAAAGATGCAGGTAGAAGGTTTTAACCATGTGACCGTAAATGTCAGTAATTTAGCAAATTCCCTGAATTTCTACACAGGAATTCTGGGCCTTCAGCTAGTTCATAGAGGTAAAACTGATGCTTATCTGGAATGGGGAAGTGCCTGGATATGTCTTCTTGAAAAGCCTGATTATATGGCGATTGCAGATAAAGGGGTCGGGGTAGATCACATCGCTTTTAGTATTGCAGAGGAACATTTTGAGGAAGCCGTCCAAGGATTGCAAACCCAGAATGTGCCCATAATTAGAGGGCCAATCAAACGGGGAATAGGCTGGACGGTCAATTTTCTAGATCCAGATGGTATACAGCTGGAGCTGCATACCTCGAATCTGCGGGAACGAATGAGTGTTTGGAACACTGCTACCGAATAAAGATGGGTGTCCTATCAGCCTAAACGGCTAATGGGACACCCATTTTTTTAACGACCTAAATATTCTTTGATTCCTAAAACTACTGCTTCGGCTATTTTATTTTGGATGTCCGGGGTAAACAGCAATGCTTCATCCTTGGTATTGCTTAAGTAACCACATTCTAATAATATTGCTGGCATTTTGGTTTCTCTTGTTACATGATAGTTTGCTTGACGAACCCCTCGGTCCTGCAGTCCTGTAGCAACTGCAAGGTATTTGTGAACGGTTTGAGCGAATAATAAGCTATCATTGCGTGTGTAATAGGTCTCTGTGCCACTAGGGTTACTTTTACTGCCCGCCGGAATACTATTGGCATGAACAGAGATAAATAGATCGGCTTTTACATTGTTGGCGAGGTTAGATCTGTCCTGTAGAGTTGGGTATGTATCGCCACTGCGCGTGAGTATAACCTCGATATTTGGTTCTTTCTTTAGTAATTCTGCAATTTTCAGTGCTGTCGGCAAGGTGAAATCTTTCTCTTTAAGCTTGTTAACACTTGAACTCCCTGGATCTTTCCCACCATGTCCTGCATCGATGACGATTATCTTCTTGTCTGTGTTGCCGGTAGAAGGTGGAGGAGTTGTAACCGGTACTTCTGGTAAGGTGGTTTCAGGAAGCGTAACGCTAGTCCCATTAAGATCCACAATAATAAGTCCATCATTAGCATTTATCAGACTGTAGCTATTAGCGCTGTTTAGATCAATGACGATCCGAATGGTAGATGGGGAACTGCTGAACAATGAATAGCGAACGGCAGAGACATTAGGATAGTCAGTAACCGTTAACTGTCCGCTTTGGTTCTTTCCTACGGACAGATTCTGATGGAAGTCGGTTCCAAAGCCAGTATTCGGTAAATCCACGACAATTCGGTCTTTGTCTGTCATAGTGAACACGGTAGGTTTTATAATGCCGTTCACTGCAATAACCAGCTGGTTATCGATGAAGCTTAGATTGGTGACTGTAGCTACTGAGCTATTCCCTTCATTTGCTGTATTCCCGTTTGATCCGTTGTCTGAAGGTGCTGTTGGAGTGGGTTGTGGAACCGTAATTTCCGGATCGCTTCCCCCAATCTCAGGTACTGGAGAGGTTAAATATACGGTTTTGGTTACATTGTCCCAACCGACAGTAGTTCCTGTCTGTTCCCCAACAAATCTTAAAGGAACAAGGGTTGTGCTGCCACTGAGAAACGGAGGATTGTCCAGTTTGACTTGTTTCCCTGAAGCTTCTGCCATCGTATTATCCACGATCAGCTTTAAAGTAGTTCCCTTTTGCTCAATGATCGCCGTCTTGGTCACATTATCCCATTTCACGGTATAACCAAGCTGTTCCGCAACAACACGAAGAGGAACCATTACACTGCCATTTACAATTTGTACCTGTGCTTCTTTTGAAATCTTAAGATCGTTGCCGTCTAGGTTGATGTGTGTTTCCGCAGAGCCGGCATAACCAGTTCCTGGATGAACCAGCACCAACAAAAGCAGCAGTAACGCCAAAAAACCAAACTTTTTCATCTGCAATCCCTACCATCCCCGTTTATTGGTCTCTAGCAATTCTTACTTTTTCTTCCTTTGATGCCGTTTAAGGCTCGTATAAAGTATAAACGACAATAGTTTCCAAAAGTTGCGCTCTACAACAGATAAAAAGGAAAATTTTCGGTATAAAAATAGAAAAAGAGCCTTCCCAAACATTTGGGATAGCTCTCATTTGCTAGAGAGATTTTATTTTAACGATGTATAACCTGTTTTCTCTACCAATTTCTGACCTTGAGCAGATTGAATCCAATCCAGAAAGGGCTGAATATTAGGGTTGTCGCTTCCCGCGGTCACTGCATAAAATTCTGTTGCCAAAGGGTACTGTCCACTACGAATACTTTCCTTGTCTGGTTGGATATCATCGATGGCCAGCAGGGCTATTTCCCCGTTTTGATTCATTTCTGAGGCATAAAATAAGAAGCTGTAGCCCAGTGCATTTTTATAGTTTCGATAGCTGGAGGTTTGTTGAATGATACCGCTCATAATATCCGCTACGTCTTCTTGAGGCGGCTTCATGAGTGGAGTGTCCTTCATAAACTTTTGCAACATCGTCTGGCTTCCGCTATCTTCAGGTCGTTGAAAAGCACGGATTCGGTTATTAGCTCCGCCTACATCTTTCCAATTTGTGATCTTGCCTGCGTAAATATCTTTAAGTTGAGCGGTGGAAAGTCCGGTTACGTCGTTTCGTTTGTTTACAAAAAATACGAAGGCCTCGCGGCCGATCGGCGTTAGCTTCAGTTCGACACCTTTGCGCTTAGCTTCTTTTTGTTGTGCAATTGACGGAGCCGCTACAAATATAATATCGGTTTCTCCTTCAATTAATCTCTTGTAAGCTTCAGGTGTGCTGCTGCAAATTACTTGACTTGTTTGAAAATCATACGGATTATAATAACCCTCAGGATAAGTAGATTGAACGAAAGCTGAATACAGTGGATAAAGTGCGGTCGCGCCGTCCAATCTTGGAAGATCGCTATCGATATGATAGGAAGAAGGTTCGTCCAGATTCACTGCTTTGGTCTTTTCAGCAAAGGGTTCATACTGTAGCAGATTAACCTCCCGATCATCGACCATGGCAATTCTGTTGACGTACGCTTGCTTGATCTCATATCCTGCGGTCGCGAGCAGACTAAGTCCGAGGATAGATAACAATACAATATTGCTTGTTCTTCGGGATAATACATTAAATATGATGAGTACAACATAGATGGCTAATACGATCGCTAAGATCGCCACAAGTGGGGTATAAAACAGCAGTCCTCCGTAAAGCGCAGTAATTATAGCACCTATGAATCCTAAAAAAGCTATTCCTCCAACGGCAAAAATGGAGAACAATAATTTCGTCCAGAATGCTTCTTTCATAACAACCTCCTCGACATGATTACTAAACTATGGAAAAATCAACATAATTTCATTATACAGAAGTTTTTTGGATGAAGCAGTAGAACAATTACGAATAAACATGTAATAAAATGCTGCGAAACATGAAAGTAATGTGTACATTTTCATAAAGTACTGGACGAATGGCAAGAAGAGGTTTATTCTGAGATTGTGAAAAAAACAACGGAATACAAGATTCTCGGGGTAGGGTGAAATTCCCGACCGGCGGTAATGTTCAAAGCGAACTGAGCCCGCGACTCACTTGTTCTGCTTGCAGAGAAGTGACTGATCTGGTGTAAATCCAGAGCCGACGGTAAAGTCCGGATGGGAGAGGATCATAAGATAAAGACGCTAGGAGTCTATCCTTGTACGTCTTTATTGATAATGCCCCCGAGTTTACCTTTTTGGTAATTCGGGGGTTTTTGGTCTCTTATCGAGGGTTTGTATCGACAAGGAGAAGGAAATTATGAGTAATGTTACAGCTTCATCATCATCTAAGGTTGGCAGTACATCAACGCTACGCAGTGGATTTTGGCTCGTTGTGATTGGTGCAGCATTATGGGGCGTTGATCCGCTCTTTCGTATCATCCTGTTAAAATCCTTAACCTCATCGCAAATTGTTCTTCTGGAGCATGTGGTGCTTTTCTTGGCTGCTTCACCTGTTCTTTGGCGTCACCGGGCGGAGCTTAAAGGAATTGGATTTCGCCAGATTGGTGCTTTATTGATTGTTTCATGGGGAGGCTCTGCCGGGGCGACGATCCTATTTACGATGGCACTTTCCAGTGGGGATTTGAATGCGGTGCTGTTACTGCAGAAGCTTCAGCCAATATTCGCTATCGGTCTCGCTGCTTTAATTCTTAAAGAACGTTTGCCAAAAAATTTCGGACCACTCATTGTGTTGGCGCTGGTAGGAACCTATCTGCTGACCTTTGGCTGGAGTATCCCTTTCGGACATGTGAATAACTTTATTGGGGTTAGCAGTCTGATGGCCTTGGGAGCAGCTGCACTGTGGGGGGGATCGACAGTCATGGGACGTTATCTGCTCGGTTCTATGAAATATGAGACAGTGACTTCGCTGCGGTTTATCCTTGCGCTTCCTTTACTTTTTGTTATCACTACGCTAGAAGGTGCCCCGTGGCAGATTCATGGCGGGTTTGGTGCATCGGCAGCTATTGCGGTTAATCTATTGCTGCAAGCTTTGCTGCCAGGACTTCTTAGTATGTTGTTGTATTACAAAGGACTTAGCACGACGAAAGCTTCCTTCGCCACATTGGCTGAACTCAGCTTTCCTATGACGGGAGTAATCATTAACTGGATCGTGTTCCAACAGCTGGTCACTATCCCGCAGATTCTCGGATTTGCCTTGATCTGGGTCGCTTTATTCTTTTTATCTAATCAACAGTCCAAACCACAAACGCTCTGAGCAGATTGAAGTGGAATGGTTCTACCTATATAAAGATGATTCGAAGCCGTATGGCTTTCGGATCATCTTTTTTTGTATGTGATTTTACTCCTTGCTTAGATCAAATCGACTGCAAAAACTGCTGAAATGTTTCTAACGTAACATATAGCAGAGTTAATAAAGCGTTTACAATTAGGGAGTGCACAAAATGACTGTGCTGCTGAGTACATAATCCATGATTAAATTATTTAGGAGGAAGCAGACATTGAAGAAATCATTTGTATTATTTATGATTCTGACCTTTCTTATTTCCCCTTTTACGTTTGGGCAGTCTGCTCAAGCGGCAGGAGATGAGAATATTGCCCTAGGAAAGCCTGCTATATCCGATAGTGAGCTTGCAGGATATGAAGCGGGTAACGCAGTAGATTCCGATGAATGGAACACACATTGGACGGCGAATGACGGGAGCTTTCCTCATTGGCTGGAAGTAGATCTGCAAGGTGCATATGATTTGTCAGGTGCAACCGTCATCTGGAATGCATGGAGTTACATTAATCAATATACGATTGAAGTATCACGTGATCATAAGGTATGGACAACAGTTGTAAACAAAAGTCAGAGCAGCAGTGTAGAGCAAACTCAGTACAATGCTTTTAAGCTGCGGAATGTTTCTTATGTAAGGGTCAACCTGACCGGCATCAACGGCGGAAAATGGGCAGCCATTAATGATCTGAAGGTCTGGGGTGTTCCCGCAGCCAGCGCGCCGCATGAGCCGGCACAGGGTGAAATACAAACTGTTCTGCCAGTACGGTTGAACACGGAAATTGGGCAAGCCCCTGAGCTTCCAAGTGTTGTAACTGTGGTATATAGCAATTCTGACACGGAGGATGCTCAGGTTGCTTGGGATGTGATCCCGCCAGCAGAGTATTCCCGTCCCGGAACCTTTACAGTAAGCGGTTCTATCTCAGGTACTGTGCAGAAGGCAGTGGCGAAGGTAACGGTAGTAGGTGACAGCAGCACGCCTATTGTTGGATTTGAGAGTATAAATGTCAGCACAATTACGGATGTGCCTGCTTTATTGCCATCAGCGGTAACGGCTATATACGAAGATGGGTCAAGCAAACAGCTGCCTGTAACCTGGGATGACCTTACTGAAGCGGAGTACGCGGTTGAAGGAACTTACAGCGTAATGGGGAAAGTTGCAGGGACAGACCTACAACCCACAGCTGATATTCAGGTTACTCCGCTTGTGCTGCAATCCGGGTTCATAAAAGGTGCGGACATTTCCACACTGGAAGCGATTGAGGATGCCGGTGGAAAGTATTACGACAATGGAGTAGAAAAGGATTTGCTGGATATTCTTAAAAGCCGGGGTGTAAATTACATTCGGCTGCGTTTATGGAATGATCCTCAGGAAGCTGGCGGCTATAATGACCGTGAGCATGTTGTGGAAATGGCGCAGCGTGTCAAAGCCAAAGGCTTTAAGCTGTTGCTTGATTTCCACTACTCTGATTTCTGGGCTGATCCCGGAAAGCAAAACAAGCCGGGAGCATGGGCGGATTACTCCTATGATGAATTGAAGCAAGCGGTATATGACTATACCAAAGATGTTATGGATGAGCTAAAGGAAAAGGGAGCTTCACCCGATATGGTCCAAATCGGAAATGAGATTAATGGGGGCTTGTTATGGCCTGACGGCAAATCCTATGATCAAGAGAATGCTTTTGAGAAGGTTGTTCCGCTTCTGGAGAGCGGAGTGAAGGGAGTTAGAGACAGCGAGGGTGCAGGTCAGGATATCAAAATTATGATCCATCTTGCTGAAGGTGGCAAAAATGATATGTTTCGTTGGTTCTTTGACGAATTAACGCAGCGGAATCTTGATTATGATGTGATCGGCGCGTCCTTTTATCCGTATTGGAGCGGAACGATGGATAGCCTGCAGTTTAACTTGGACGATATCTCTAAACGATATGGTAAAGAAGTGATTGTGACGGAAACCGCGTATCCTTACACGCTGGAGGACGGCGACAATTTTGAGAATAACATCGCCCGCCAAGATCAGCTGGACGGCAGTGGCTTCCCAGCTACGGTTGCAGGTCAAATGGCGGAGGTCAAAACAGTAATGAATGTATTGTCCAAAGTACCCGATGGTAAAGGAACAGGCTTGTTCTATTGGGAACCAGCTTGGATTCCAGTGCAAGGTGTAGGCTGGAAGGTAGGCGAAGGAAATGCTTGGGAGAATCAGGCAATGTTCGATTTTGCAGGGAATGCACTCTCTTCATTAAATGTCTTCAAAACCCCGGTGGCCGGTGAGGGGAGCGAAGAGGAACCCGGAACGGGAGGGAATCCTGGCACTGGTGGGGAACCCGGAACGGGAGGAAATCCCGGCACTGGCGAGGAACCCGGAACGGGAGGGAATCCCGGCACTGGCGAGGAACCCGGAACGGGAGGGAATTCCGGCACTGGCGAGGAACCCGGAACGGGAGGAAATCCCGGCACTGGTGAAGAACCCGGAACGGGAGGAAATCCCGGCACTGGTGAGGAACCCGGAGCAGGGGTTAATCCTGATCCTATCATCACCGTTAGAGATTCAAGCGTTGTAAATTCAGCAAATAAAGCAGTGGTCGAACATACAACGGCAGGACAACTTCAGGTGAAGGCACAAGCAGGAATTTCCGGCATAGCTGATATCACGCTAAGTATAGAGGATATCAATAAGGCGTTGTCGAGGCTTCCGGCGGATGGAAAACTGGTTATTTCTGTTCTGCCATCGACGGGAGAGCTTAAGGGAGCAGTCGTTCATCTTCCGTTGAGTTCTATACTAGAGCAGGGCAAACATCCTCAAATAGTAATTGTATATGGGACGGCCTCTGTTACGGTTTCTACGGAAGCTAGTGCAGGAATTATAAAGACGGGAGCTAAGGAACTAACGCTCTCACTGGTTCAGGTAGCTACGCCAACCTTGCCTTCACCATTGGCAACTGGAGCAAAAGACTATCCGGCCTATAACATCCATGTGTCAGTAGACGGGACTTCTATCGATGTTTTCAAAAAAGGAGCAATATCGGTAGCCTTCCACTACAAGCTGAAGCTCGGGGAGCAGAGCCAGCGGATTGCTGTTTATTCGATACTTGCTGATGGAAAACTCGAAGTTATCAAAGCTGTGCGGTACAACCCAACCGCGGAACAGATTGTGTTTAATCCAAGTCATTTCAGCATTTATGCTGCGGGGTACGCAGAGGTGGGGTACACAGATTTAAAAGCAGCAGATTGGGCCACGTTAGCGATTGAATCCTTGACGGCTAAAGGGATCGTGCAAGGAATAGGAAACGGAATCTTTAATCCGCAAGGGGAGGTTACACGCGCTGAATTTGTCAGCATGCTGCTGTCCGCGCTGGAGTTAAATGCAGAAAGAGGAACAGGCAGTTTTAAAGATGTGAACCTTGATGCGTGGTATAGCTCTGCTGTGAATACTGCTGGGAAATTGGGTGTTGTACAAGGACATACGGATGGCACTTTTGGCCCGAATGATAAATTGTCCCGTGAAGAAATGGCAGCTATTTCATACCGTGCGCTTAAGCTGGCGGAGAAAGTGAACGGTCAGAAAGATTTGAACGTTATTTCTTTTAAAGATAAAGACCTGATCTCGTTGTATGCCAGTGAAGGGATAACAGCGCTTGCGCAGGCTGGGATTATCAATGGATTCGAAGATGGCAATTTCCGCCCGCAAGCCCATACAACACGCGCTGTAGCGGCTTACATCATACTCAATCTTTTGCAGTAATAATAGGCAGACAGGCAATAACTGTGCTCGAAAAGGCAGTTAGGGCCTGTCTTTACCACATTTTTTAGATATTTATCTTTTCGCAAGTAGGGATTGTTTGTACAATAGGGGCTATGACATTTGAGCCGGAGAGTGAAGGAACGTGTATAGATATAATTTATTTACCAAAATCGTGAGTATCATGGTCATTATGCTGATCCCGATAACCATCCTTTACTTCTATTCTAATAAAACGACCACGGATGTGCTGCGTACGGAGTTAAATACTTCGAATAATAATCAGCTTAGTTTTTTTCAGAATCAGGTAGAAAGTAATATGGAGTTATTGTCCTCGTGGCCGATTCTGCTGATCCATGATCCTGATATCCTCAGCCTTAAGGATACTTATCTGGAAAAAGGGCGTTTGAATCTGGATACGATAAACCTGATCAAACGGATTCAGACCAAAATCAGCATTCAAGAAAGCTCCTCCAATTGGAAGAGTAAGCTATATTTATACTCCCCGTCCATTCATCGTATGGTGTCTGAAAATGATGCGAAGTTATACGAAGATGAGGATCTGAAGCGGGAAGTGAAGTCGGGCTGGCATGTGGAGAAAATCGAAGGGCAGGAGGGTGACCGCTTCGTATTCTCATGGTTTTCTTTTACACCCTTTATGTCAGAATTCGCTCCGGAAAAAGTCAAAACGGTTATGAAGGTAGAGTTCGACAGCCGGAACATAGAAGATATGCTGGATAAATTCAAAAGTGATGGCAGAAGAGATCCTTTTTATTATAAGCAGGGAACAGGACTTATTTTTAACCGCAGTGCCGACAAGGTGTTAGCTAAAGAATTGGTAGACAGGCTGGAAGAGACCCAGCTGAAGCCTAGTGAGAATCGCACGGTCAAAATAGAAGGTGAATCCTACAGTGTAAATATCGTCTATTCGGACAAAATGGGCTGGTATTTGATCGACTATATGCCGCTGACGGAAATCCTACATCCGATCCTGACCTCTAATCGTTTATTTTATTTTGCGATCAGTGCTTTGTTGTTAATGAGCTGTCTCGTAGCCTATCTATTATATGTTCAAGTGCAGGTGCCTATAAGGTTATTGGTTGGAGGCTTTCAACGGTTGAAGCAAGGGGATTATTCTGCGCGAGTGGAGATTAAAGGGAAGAATGAATTCAGCTTCCTGTCCGGCCGGTTTAACAGTATGGTAGAACAGATTCAGATGCTGATCGAGAATGTGCTGATGGAGAAAATCCATGTTCGCGAAGCCCGCTTAAAGCAGCTTCAATCACAGATAAATCCACATTTTTTCTATAATTGCTTCTCCTTTATTACAAGTATGGCGAAGCTCGATAATATGGGGGCAGTCGTTGGGATGTCGCATAATTTGTCCCGATATTACAGATACACCACTCGTCAGGAACGTGATTTGGTTGCGCTGTCTGAAGAGGTGGAATTTGTGAATCATTATCTGGAGATCCAGAAGATGAGGATGAGCAGACTTCGTTATGAGATCAATATCCCACCGCAAATGCGCAAAAGAGAGCTTCCGCCGCTCGTGCTGCAGCCTTTGGTGGAGAATGCGGTTATACATGGAATTGAGCCCGTCGCCAAAGAGGGACTGGTGCGGATTACGGGTTCCTGTGCAGGCAGAGAAATGACGCTTACGGTTGAAGATGATGGTCAGGGCATGACGCCAGAGGAAATTATAGAACTGGAAAATAAACTAAGCAGGGCGATGGATGAAGAAATGGGCTGCGGTCTATGGAATGTGCATCAGAGAATGCGGCTGCGTTTTGGGGAGACGTCTGGCTTGCGCATCTCGCCTTCTCCGCTTGGAGGATTACAGGTGACACTGCAGTGGTTGCTGCCCTACACAGACAATGAAATGGAATGACATCTAGGAGGGGAAAGAATGATAGAGCTGTTGTTAGTTGATGATGAGCCCTATGTTACGGAAAGTTTAGCCCGTACTATTCCATGGGCTGAAATCGGGGTAAAGCAGGTGCATCAAGCGGCATCGGGTGCTGAAGCTCTGCAAATTATGGAACAGCAGGCTATAGATATTATGGTTACGGATATTTCAATGCCAGGAATGACTGGCCTGCAATTAATTGAAGCCGTGAGCGAGAAATGGCCAAATATTCGGTCCATTTTATTGACAGGTTATTCCGATTTTCAATATGCGAAAAAAGCTATTCAACTGCAGGCATTTGATTATATTTTGAAGCCGGTAAGTGATGATGAGTTTATCAAAAGCGTATCCAGTGCGATTGAATCTTTGAAAGACGAATGGGAAGCTCATGATAGATATCATTTGCTGCTGTATAATCGCAAAGCCGATTACAGTGTTTTGCGGGCTAATCTGATGCATGAATTGCTTCTCGGCAGGGTGCTGTCTGAGCGGACACTAGCCATTAAGCTGAAGGAATATGAAATCTCCTTCCAGCCGGATGCTGAAGCGGCGATGCTGCTGATTCAGCTGGGTAAACATTATGCCGCAATGGATCACCATTCGGTCTCTCTCATGGAATATGCGATCGGCAACATTGCCGAGGAGCTTTTTAAGGAACAGTTCCATGTCTGGTTCTGCAAAGCGCCGCATGATTGCTTGATTCTGCTTGTTGAATTAAAGCCGGCAGTACAGCAGGAATTGGAGCAAATGGCTAACTATGAAGCTGCAAGGCAGCAAATCCTAAAAGCGGTGATCGCGAATTTCCGAATTAGTGTAAGCAATTACCTCAAGGGTGAGATTTCACTGATTGTAACAGAGTGGTTCACCTTTCCGGAGGGGATGACGGCTGCCTATAGAAGCGGTCTTAGCTCGATGTATTTGGCAGCACATGATGAATCCAGCTCCGTGCTGTTTTTGGATGACCGCCAGCATCAGGAGACGATCAGCATGAAATCGCTCGAATGTCTTTATCGTCCACCTACACTCATTCATCTGCTGGAATCCAAACAATGGGATTCAGCAAGGCAAAAAATTGCTGACGTGTTCCGGGATATGGAGAATGCACGGTTTTCCAGTGAACATCTGTACGAGGTCTTTCTATCGATAACCAATGCATTTATGTATATAGCGCATAAGAGTGGTCAGTTCATCTCCAAGATCGACCAATACGCTTTAGATCCGTTGTTGACGCAGAGTATTATTGTTTCTTTTGATAAGCTTAAAGATTGGGCGTTTGATATGCTCGATAAGCTTCAGAAGGAGCTATCCGAAAGCGATCAGAATACGAAAAGTTATATTATCAAGCAGGTGCATGAGCTGGTAGGAAACCATTCGGGGCATGAGCTGTCCGTCAAAACCATTGCCGATCATGTATATTTGCATCCAGTCTACTTGTCCAAGATTTATAAAGCTGAGACTGGGGAAGGACTTGGGGACTATATTATTCGGATGCGGATGGAACGGGCACTTTATCTGCTTAAAAATACGAATAAAAAAATCTATGAAATTACCTCTGAGCTTGGATATCAGAATCCGCAATATTTCAGTAAGATGTTCAAAAAACACTACAATATGACACCAAATGAATTCCGGGACGGATAGAGGTTGAGAAAGGTGCAGAAACCTTGTTTAAATGACGTATTCGGGTTCAGCGTCGTTCCCTATAATTAAAATGTAACCAACACTTATGGAATCCAAGGGGGAACAAAATGAGCGCGATGAAGAGAAAAAGATGGCTGCCGCTCCTGTGCATGAGCATGCTTTTGGCGGGTAGCCTTGCGGGCTGTTCAGGCAATAACGCTGCTAACAGTAAAGACACTGCTGGAGATAAAGCAGCTGGTGAAGCGACTGCAAATACAGCTTCCAATTCTGAAAACGCCTACAAGGATAAATACGATCCTGAGGTGACATTTACAACCGCATGGGGCGTAGACCCTGAGCTGAAATTCAAAAACGGTGAAAGCATTGAGAATAACGTGGCTACAAAATGGGCTAAAGAAAAATTCGGCATCAATATTAAGTCCCTTTGGTCCATCACAGATACGAACGGCGCATTTGGTACGAAGCTGCGTTTATCCATGTCTTCAGGTCAGGACATGCCTGATGTCGTAACCATCGGTACAGCCGACAACACGATTGCACAGGATTTGATCGATTCCGGCATGTATGCAGATGTAGGAACTTTGTTTGATAAATATGCTTCAGATACTTGGAAAGAAGCGATGGCACAGGATCCTAACGTTTGGAACCAATACAGCCGTGATGGCAAAAGAATGGGCCTGCCTGTTCTCGATTATGCATATAACCATGATTACATTCTGTGGATCCGCCAAGATTGGCTGGATAAGCTGAATATGCAAGCCCCTAAGACGATCGATGAGCTGGAAAAAGTGATGGATGCGTTCAAGAATCAGAACCCTGATGGTTTGGCACCAGACAAGGTAACTCCACTTAGTATCGGCTTCAAAACAACGATGAACACTTGGATGGGCGATCCATCTTGGATCTTTGGTGCTTACGGAACCTTGCCACAGCAATGGAATCTAGATGCTGATGGTAAACTAGAATACGGCTCAGTAAATGCTGGCATGAAGCAAGGGCTTGAAAAACTGAAGGAATGGTTGGCGAAAGGTTATATTCCTCAGGAAGCAGCTCTTTGGGATGAGAACAAAACTGCCGAACCAGCAGTTGCAGGTACAGCAGGGATTCTCCCGGGTCCTTACTGGATGAGCGGCTGGCCGCTTCAGGATACCGTGAAGAACTCTCCAGATGCAGTATGGGCTCCAATTGAAATTCCAGCGGGTCCAGATGGAAAGGTTATGCGTCATGGCACACAATTCACTAACGGTGTAACTTTGATCAGCACGAAAATGAAAAATCCAGAAGCCTTCTTTACTTATCAAAACTATCTGTTCGATAACTTTGCTAATCCAACGCCAGGCAGTGAACTGGATAACGGTCTTTTTGCAGGATATGACTATGAGCTAGACGCGAACGGCAAGATGATCGAAAATGATAAAATTGCTGGCGGTTATGTGAATAGTGTTCGTTATATGCTGGTTCGTGACGGTGCCCGGATCCCGGATGCCCAAATGAAAGCACTCCTTAACCTGGCAGATGGCGCAGAGCCAACAACCCGTCTGGAGAAGGACGTAGCTGTGAATTATGGTAAAGATACCCCTGCGGCTGCCAAAGTTCTGCTGGCGCAAGAGGATAAATCCTTTAAGAATATGTTCACAGGTCCTACGACCGAAACTATGAAATCGAAGATGGACTATCTGAACAAAATTGAGAACCAAACGTTTAATGAAATTATCTATGGCAACAAACCGCTGGATGCATTTGATTCCTTTGTAGCAACCTGGAAATCAGGTGGTGGCGATCAAATCACTAAAGAAGTTAACGAATGGTATGACAGCGTAAAATAAGGTTTGGATTTAGTTTGACTAGGTAAAAAGCAGTAAACGGGACCGTCTCTTCAGCCGTAGCATTAGGCTTTAGGGAGGGTCCCTGTTTGCGTTTGAAGTCCTCTTTTTTCAATGTGATAAAGAGATTGCTTTTGTACCATATATATTGGTTTTGCCCGCTATTTGAGGAATTCGGGCGTTGCTATAATTTGAGTATGGTTACAGAAGAACTTGACAAGATATGGGGGACCAAGGATGAGAACACTAAAAAAAACATGGCCTTTTCACTTGATGTTATTGCCGGCGATGATATTCCTGATCATCTTCAGCTTTATTCCAATGGGCGGAATTGTGATGGCATTTCAGGATTATAAGCCATGGCTTAAAATTTCAGGCTCGGCATGGGTTGGATTGGACAATTTCCGTTATCTATTTGAACGTAATGACAGTATGCAGGTCATTTGGAATACATTGATTATTGCTGTTCTAAAAATGATTTTCAATCTGGCTGTACCGTTTGTATTCGCCATTTTGTTAAATGAGATTCGCAAGGTATACATACAGCGTACTATTCAGACACTGGTATACTTGCCTCACTTTTTATCTTGGGTTATTCTCGGCGGGATCTTGCTGGATTTGCTTGCTACAGATGGTTTTGTCAATCAGATCTTAGGCAGCATGGGCTTCAAACCAATCTTTTTCTTAGGCGATAACAACTGGTTCCGGTTCACAGTTATTCTCACAGATGTGTGGAAGGAATTTGGTTATAATACGATCGTTTTCTTAGCTGCTCTAGCAGGAATCAATCCATCATTATATGAAGCTGCTGAAATAGACGGCGCTAACCGCTGGAAGCAGACACGTTTTATCACAATGCCATCTCTATTGCCAATGGTTGTGGTGGTAGGTACCTTGGCTCTCGGAAATGTATTGAACGCAGGGTTTGACCAGATTTTTAACCTCTACAATCCACTGGTCTATCAGAAAGGCGATATTATTGATACCTTCGTGTACCGCACGGCTATTCTGAATGGTGAGATGGGCTTTGGTACGGCAATCGGACTGTTTAAGTCGGCCATTAGTATGATCCTAATTCTCGTCTCGTACAGTTTGGCTAAGAAGTGGGCAGGATATCGCATTTTCTAATCTACCAAAGGAAGAGGGAGACAACTTATGTATTACAAAACAAGAGGTTATCGTATATTCAACGTGTTTAATACTTGCTTTCTAATCCTGCTCGCACTGATGTGTATTGTACCTTTGATTCACGTGCTGGCTGTATCCTTTAGCGCGAAGTCGGCAGCGGATGCCAATTTGGTAGGATTATGGCCAAAGCAGTTCTCTCTGGAAGCTTATAAAAAGACAATAAACAATCCGATCTTTCTACACTCCATCTGGGTATCTGTTCAAAGAACCATACTCGGGACTGGACTTACACTTTTAATTACTTTTTTGGCAGCCTATCCGTTATCCAAAGAAAACTCAGCCTTCAAGGGCCGTAATGTTTACTCTTGGTTGTTCGTTTTCAGTATGGTGTTCAACGGTGGATTGATTCCATTTTACATTGTGATTCAAAAGATTGGTTTGATGGATTCCTTCTGGGTACTTGTTCTGCCAGGTGCGGTAAATACGTTCTTGGTGATTCTGATGCTGAACTTCTTCCGTGGTATTCCAAAAGATCTGGAGGAGGCCTCGCTAATAGACGGAGCCGGACATTTCCGTACGTTGTTCAGTATTTACTTGCCGATTTCTCTGCCGTCGATCGCTACGATTGCCTTGTTCAGCATGGTATTCCATTGGAACTCCTGGTTCGATGGACTATTGTATTTGAATAATTCCAAGCAATTTCCACTGGCGACATTCCTGCAGACGGTTATCATTCAACGGGATATGAGCTCCATGAGCATCAATCCAAAGGAAATGGAGCTGATCTCGCAGACGACGGTGAGAGCCGCGCAAATATTTATCGGAGCCGCTCCAATTTTGATCGTATATCCTTTCCTGCAAAAATATTTTGTTAAAGGGATGACACTTGGTTCTGTAAAGGAGTAGCAATGATGACAACCACATTTATCAATGGAATGGATATCTCGTTTCTGGATGAAATTGAGCAGGGTGGAGGAGCGTATTACAGCGGTGCTGTAGAGTCCGTTGAGAACGCTGAGGATTTGCTCTACATTCTGAAGGACAATGGCGTGAATGCCATCCGGCTGCGGATTTGGAATGATCCTCCGGGCGGCTTCTGCAATCTAGAACGTACGCTGATTATGGCTAAGCGAATTAAAGAAGCAGGACTTAACTTTCTGCTGGATTTTCATTATTCGGATAAATGGGCAGATCCTGCTAATCAATCGAAGCCAAAAGCTTGGGAGAACCTTGATTTTACGGGTTTAACATCAGCTGTATATGAGTATACTCGTGAGGTTCTTGAGTTTTTGCAATCTCAAGGCACTATGCCCGACATGGTGCAGATCGGTAATGAGATTACTCCAGGCATGTTATGGAATGAAGGCAAGGTGGATGGAGAGTGGGATACTACGGACCAATGGGAACAGTTCATTACACTGGTTCAAGCAGGAATAGCGGGCGCAAAAGCTGTTGCTTCTGATTTGTCCATCATGATCCATATTGACCGTGGTGCTGATCATCCAGCCAGCCGTAACTTTTATGATCGGTTTTTCGAGCATGGCGTAAATTTTGATGTAATCGGATTATCTTTTTATTCTTGGTGGCACGGCACGCTGGATGACTTGCGATCTAACCTGAATGAATTGGCGGTGCGGTACAATAAGGATATTATTGTTGTTGAAACAGCTTATCCTTGGACGCTGAATGCACCTGAAGGTTTCCCCTTAATAGTAAGTGAGGAAAAGCAGCTGCATGAAGGTTATCCGGCTACAGTAGAGGGACAGACTAAGTATATGAAAGATTTTATTAGTGTAATTGAGAATATACCTAACGGTAAAGGTATCGGGTTTTATTATTGGGAGCCAGCCTGGGTTCCTTCGCAAAAGGAATGGTCCGTGGGACATGAGAATGGTTGGTCCAATCTGACCCTGTTTGATTTTGCGGGAGGGAAATTGGATTCGCTCGAATTCTGACGTATTTAGGATTGAAACAAGAAGACAGCTTAAGGTTAATTACCTTGAGCTGTCTTCTTTTTAATTTCCAGAAGAAGGGTTAGCCTTTCCTGATACCTATAAACAAGCAACATTTCAGTATTTCAAGAAATTGATACAGAGCAGCAAGAGTAAAAATAAGGCTTTACTCCCATACTACCGTTATCTTGGACCTGAGCTTCACCATAACCTTTAGGAGGAATGCGGATGAAACAACATTCTGCTCCCACCATCTATATACAGCTTAAAAATCGGGTGATGGTTCCCAAGGGTAAAGGTGTCACGTTGGGTGATATTGCTTTTTTGATAGCGGAGCCTGAGCTGAAAGAGTCGTTGGAGACAATTCTCTTAATGAAGCCGGAGCAAAGTGACGGCAATCTGATTTTGATTGATCTGTTGATGGTTATCCCCCGGATATATGAACTTATACCGAATGCGGACATTGAACCGATCGGTGAAGGGAGGACGATTGTGCAGATTGAGAGTCAGGTGGAGAGACGGAAACCTTCGGTGGCGATGTTTGTTTTAGTGTGGCTGCTGCTTTTCTTTGGGTCTGCTCTGACAATTATGAACTTTCATGCTGATGTAAATATGCTGGAGGTACAAATTCGAATTGTGGAGATGCTAACGGGTCATCGGGATGAGCATCCCTATATATTTCAGATTGCTTATTCTCTGGGCATCGGGTTTGGGATGGTCATTTTTTTCAACCATTTATTTAAAAAGAAGTGGAATGAGGAACCTACTCCGCTGGAAGTGGAAATGTATCTGTATCAGAAGAACATCGACCAATATGTCATCAATGAGGAATACAGCAAGATGAGGCGCCGCAGTGAAAACCAATCTGAGAATAGGGAGGACTGAAGATGACGGCACCCATAGCACTGGGACTAAATTTGCTGCTGGGCATTGCGGGTGGTATTGCTGTAGGCGGTGGAGTGATCGCTCTATTTGTTGTGCTGGATATGGTGCCGCGTCTGGCGCAATTAACCTCT